>NZ_CP010271.1:1200000-2400000 GCF_001456355.1 Mycobacteroides saopaulense | reverse complement strand
TCCTGCTCGAATCAGCAGAGAATGGGAGGTCATGGTCTCGGTGGTCGTTCATCGGTGCCGGATCGCCCTCGGCGCTGACGGTGCGTGGCGGTCAGGCTGCTTGGCTGGGGGCGACTCCGGAAGGGGCTCCCGCCGGCGGTGACCCACTGGAGGCGCTGCGCGCCACCATGGACTTGCTGGCGGGCGAGTCGCTCTCCGACCTGCCACCGCTGTCGGGCGGCATGGTCGGCTTCCTGGCCTACGACATCGTCCGGCGGCTGGAGCGGCTGCCGGAATACGCGACCGACGACCTTGGACTTCCGGATCTGCTTCTGCTGCTCGCCACCGACATGGCGGCCGTGGACCACCACGAGGGCACCATCACGCTGATCGCCAATGCGGTCAACTGGGATGACACCCCGGAGCGCGTGGCCGAGGCCTACGACGGTGCCGTCGCACGGCTCGACGTGATGACCGCGGCACTGAGTCAGCCGCTGCCGTCCACCGTCGCGCATTTCGACCGGCCGGCGCCGACATATCGCAGTCAGCGCTCTGTCGAGGAGTACAGCGCGATCGTCGCCAAACTGGTCGGCGACATCGAGGCGGGCGAGGCGTTCCAGGTGGTGCCGAGCATGCGCTTCGAAATGGAAACCAAGGTCGATCCCCTCGAGGTGTACCGGATTCTGCGGGTCACCAACCCCAGCCCGTACATGTATCTGTTTCACGCACCGGATTCCGATGGCGGTACGGCATTTTCGATCGTCGGATCAAGTCCGGAGGCCCTGGTCACGGTGAAGGACGGGGTGGCGACCACCCATCCCATCGCAGGAACGCGCTGGCGTGGCGCAACCGACGAGGAAGACACGCTGCTGGCCAAGGATCTGCTCGCCGACGAAAAGGAGCTCTCCGAGCACCTCATGCTGGTCGACCTGGGACGCAACGATCTCGGCCGGGTGTGCACCCCCGGCACCGTCAAAGTCAGCGATTACAGCCATATCGAGCGCTACAGCCACGTCATGCACCTGGTGTCCACGGTCACCGGCTCGCTGGCCGACGGTAAGACGGCGTTGGACGCCATCACCGCGTGCTTCCCGGCCGGGACGCTGTCGGGGGCACCGAAGGTTCGTGCCATGGAACTGATCGAAGAAGTCGAGCTCACGCGCCGCGGACTGTATGGGGGAGTCCTGGGATACCTGGACTTCGCCGGCAATGCCGATTTCGCGATCGCGATCCGGACCGCGCTGTTCAAGGACGGTCGTGCCTATGTGCAGGCCGGCGGAGGTGTGGTCGCCGACTCCAAGGGTGAGTACGAATACAACGAGGCCCGGAACAAGGCCACCGCGGTACTCAACGCCATCGCCGCGGCCGAAACCCTCACGGGCGCCGCGGATGTCTGATTCGGCCCGCAAGAATCCGGGCCGAAAGCAGCTTCTGACGGGCGCGGGGCTGCTGGTGATCGCCGCAGGCGGGCTATGGGCGGCCTCGAAGCTCACCTGGGTGCGATTGCGTTCCTTCGACGGTTTGGGCGAGCCCAAGACACTGTCGGTATCCGGTGCCGACTGGTCCGCGGCCCTGGTTCCGCTGGCCGTCGCCTTGGTCGCCGCGGCCATCGCGACGCTCGCGATCCGCGGTTGGGCCTTGCGCGTCCTGGCGGTCCTGGTGGCGGCGATCGGTGCCGGCGCGGCCTATCTCGGGGTCGGCCTCTGGGCCGTTCGCGATGTCGGGCCCCACGCCGCAGAGGTCACACACATCCAGGTATCGACCCTGATAGGCGCCGATCGACTCTCCGGTGGTGCCGCCACCACGCTGATCGCCGCCGCGGTGGCGGTGGTGGCCGCCATCACGCTGCTGCGGGCCGCCAGCGGCGCCTCTGACACCAAGTACCAGACCCCGGCGGCACGACGGTCTGAGGGCGCCGGTGCCGCCGACAAGACGCAGAGCGAGCGAGTCATGTGGGACAGCCTCGACGACGGCCAGGACCCAACGGTCGGTCCGACCTGACCCGGTTTTCTCGTGGGACCCCACAGCGGCTACCCTTCTGTGAAGTTCGAGTGCGCAGGTGCGGGGGCGCCGCAAAGAAGGGAATCGTCGAGGTCATGAGTTCGGGAACCGTACTCGATTCGATCCTCGATGGCGTGCGCGCCGATGTCGCCGCTCGCGAAGCCGTTCTGGATCTGGCCACCGTGAAGGCGGCAGCCAAGGCGGCGCCCAAGCCGCTCGATGTCATGGCCGCGCTGCGGGAGCCGGGCATCGCCGTGATCGCCGAGGTCAAGCGCGCCAGTCCGTCGCGCGGCGCGCTCGCGGATATCAGTGATCCCGCCGAGCTGGCCAAGGCCTACGAAGACGGGGGAGCGCGCATCATCAGCGTGCTCACCGAGGGGCGGCGCTTCCACGGAAGTCTCGACGATCTCGACTCGGTACGCGCCGCAGTGTCAGTTCCTGTGTTGCGCAAGGATTTTGTCGTCAGCCCGTATCAAATCCACGAGGCCCGCGCGCATGGCGCCGACCTGATCCTGCTGATCGTCGCGGCCCTGGAGCAGACGGCGCTGGTCTCACTGCTCGACCGCACCGAATCGCTCGGCATGACCGCCTTGGTGGAGGTGCACACCGAGGAAGAAGCCGACCGTGCCCTGTCCGCGGGCGCATCGGTCATCGGCGTCAACGCCCGCGACCTGAAAACTCTTGAGATCGACCGGGATTGCTTCTCGCGTATCGCTCCCGGATTGCCCAGCGGCATCATCCGCATCGCTGAATCGGGAATCCGTGGGACCGCTGATCTGCTGGCCTATGCCGGCGCCGGAGCCGACGCCGTGCTGGTCGGCGAGGGGCTGGTCACCAGCGGCGATCCGCGTGGCGCCGTCGCAGATTTGGTGACTGCGGGCACGCATCCGTCCTGCCCCAAACCGGCTCGCTAGACGATGCCCGACAGTTCTCGCGTGAGTGGCTCCAACATGAAGAACTCCGGCCTGCCGCAGATGAGTGCTGCGATCGCCGAGCCCACCGTGCACGATCCCGATGCCCGTGGACATTTCGGTCCGTACGGCGGTCGATATGTGGCCGAGGCGCTGATGGCTGTCATCGAGGAAGTGACCGCGGCCTACGAGAAGATCAGATCCGACCGCTCGTTCCTCGACGAGCTGGACCGGTTGCAGACGCACTACGTGGGCCGTCCGTCGCCCATGTACGAGGCCGAGCGGCTCAGCGCCCATGCCGGCGGTGCGCGCATCCTGCTCAAGCGAGAAGACCTGAACCATACGGGTTCTCACAAGATCAACAACGTTCTCGGTCAGGTGCTGTTGGCCAAGAAGATGGGCAAGACTCGTGTCATCGCGGAAACCGGAGCGGGGCAGCACGGCGTCGCTACCGCTACCGCGTGCGCACTTCTTGGCCTGGAATGCGTGATCTACATGGGCGCGGTCGACACCGCGCGGCAGGCGCTGAACGTCGCGCGGATGCGGCTGCTGGGGTCGACGGTGGTGTCGGTGGAGTCGGGGTCGCAGACCCTCAAGGACGCCATCAACGACGCGATGCGCGACTGGGTGACCAACGCACACAACACCTACTACTGCTTCGGCACCGCAGCCGGGCCGCATCCCTTCCCGGTGATGGTCCGCGATTTCCAGCGCATCATCGGCATGGAGGCGCGCGTTCAGGTGCTCGCCCAGGTCGGCAGGCTGCCGGACGCGGTCGTTGCCTGCGTCGGCGGCGGATCGAACGCTATTGGTCTGTTCCACGCCTTCATCGACGATCCGGCGGTACGGCTGGTCGGGTACGAGGCCGCGGGCGATGGCGTCGAAACCGGGCGACACGCAGCCACATTCACCGGGGGCACACCGGGCGCCTTCCAGGGTTCCTACTCGTACCTCTTGCAGGACGACGATGGCCAGACCGTCGAATCGCATTCCATCTCCGCAGGTTTGGACTACCCGGGAGTTGGTCCCGAGCATGCTTGGCTGCGCGAAAGTGGTCGTGCGGACTACCGTCCCGTCACCGACACCGAGGCCATGGACGCCTTCCTGTTGCTCTCGCGTGCCGAGGGCATCATCCCTGCCATCGAGTCGGCTCATGCCGTGGCCGGCGCACTCAAGCTCGGGGCGGAACTGGGTGAGGGTGCCGTCATCGTGGTGAACCTGTCGGGTCGCGGTGACAAGGACGTGGAGACGGCGGCCAAGTGGTTCGACCTCTTGGACAAGGGCGGCAGCCAGTCATGACACAACCCGGCCGTCTGACCGAGGTCTTCGACAAGTGCCGCGCCGAAGGGCGCGCCGCGTTGATCGGATACCTGCCCAATGGGTACCCGGACCTGGACACCTCGATCGAACTGATGACCACGTTGGTGCACAGCGGGTGCGACATCATCGAGGTCGGGATCGCCTACTCGGATCCGATGATGGACGGCCCGATGATCGCCGCCGCGGCGGAGACGGCGCTCGCCACCGGGGTGCGGGTCGCGGACGTCTTCACCACGGTCCGCGCCATCACCGATGCCGGCGGACATGCCGTCGTGATGTCGTACTGGAATCCGGTGCTGCGGTACGGAGTGGACGCGTTCTCGCGTGACCTCGCCGCGGCCGGAGGCCTCGGGATCATTACCCCGGACCTCATCCCCGACGAGGCCGAAGACTGGATCGCGGCCTCGGACGCGCACGACCTGGACCGGATTTTCCTCGTCGCGCCCTCATCCACGCCGGAACGGCTGGCGATGACGATCGGGGCATGCCGCGGCTTCGTCTATGCGGCCTCGACCATGGGCGTCACCGGTGCTCGCGATGCGGTCTCGAATGCCGCTCCCACCCTGGTGAGCAGGGTTCGCGAGGTCTCCGACATTCCGGTCGGGGTCGGCCTCGGTGTGCGGTCCGGTGTCCAAGCCGCCGAGATCGCGGCGTACGCCGACGGCGTCATCGTCGGTTCGGCGCTGGTGGCGGCGGCCCCACAAGGTGCCGCCGCGGTGCGTACCCTGACTGAAGAACTGGCTACCGGGGTGCGAAGGGCATGAGGTCGAGGAAAACACTGTGACAGTCGTGAATCTGGCATACATCCCGAGCCCGCCCCAAGGGGTCTGGCATCTGGGGCCGATCCCGATCCGCGCCTACGCACTGTGCATCATCGCGGGCATCGTCGTGGCGCTGGTCATCGGCGATCGCCGGTGGGAGCAACGTGGCGGCGAGCGCGGCGTGATCTACGACATCGCGTTGTGGGCCGTGCCGTTTGGACTTGTCGGTGGTCGGCTGTACCACGTGATGACCGACTGGCAGACCTACTTCGGTCCGCATGGCAAGGGTCTGGCCAAGGCGGTTGCGGTGTGGGAAGGCGGCCTTGGCATCTGGGGCGCCGTGGCGCTGGGCGCCGTCGGTGCCTGGATTGCCTGTCGGCGCCGGGGGATTCCCCTGCCTGCCTTCGGAGACGCGATCGCTCCGGGCATCGTGCTGGCCCAGGCGATCGGCCGGTTGGGCAACTACTTCAACCAGGAGCTCACCGGCGGGCCCACCACCTTGCCCTGGGGGCTGGAGCTGTTCTACCGGCGCTCGGCCGATGGCACCGTAGACGTGCTGAACCTCAACGGCGTGTCCACCGGCGAGGTGGCGCAAGTTGTCCACCCCACGTTCTTGTATGAATTGCTATGGAATGTCCTGGTTTTCGCGGTGCTGATCTACGTTGATCGGCGCTTCAAGATTGGGCATGGGCGGCTGTTCGCGATGTACGTCGCGGCCTACTGTGTGGGCCGCTTCTGGGTCGAGTTGATGCGTGTGGATCCGGCCACGCAGTTCGGCGGGATACGCGTCAACTCCTTCACCTCGACGTTGGTGTTCCTCGGCGCGGTCGCCTACATCCTGCTGGCCCCCAAGGGGCGCGAGGACCCGGCCACCCTGGGCGGCACCCCGACAGAGGTCGCGGATGAGGAGCCCGCCGGCGAGACCGAAGCCGCTGACCCCGAGGAAACCGCACAGGCGACCCAGGCCCCCGGGAGCGAGGCCCTCGAGGGCGAGCATCCGAAGGCAGCGGAAGAAGACGCCGTGGATGAATCGGCCGACGAACCGGCCGGGAACTCTGGCATTGTGGAGAAATGACCGAGAGCACTCCGCCTCCTTTCGGAACGCCTCCGCCGGTGCCGCCTCCGCCCGGCCTGCCGTATCCGCCTCCTTATGGGGATCCTGCTGCGCCTTACGGACGTGATCCGGCCACCGGGGCCCCGTATTCAGATAAGTCGAAGCTGGTCGCAGGCCTGCTGCAGCTGCTTGGCCTGGTGGGGTTCCTGGGCTTCGGTCGCATCTACATCGGCCAGACCCTGCTGGGTGTCGTTCAGCTCCTGATCGGTCTCGTGACGTTCGGAATCGTCGCGGTCGTCTGGGGAATCGTCGATGCCGTCCTGATCTTCGGCGGCAAGGTGGACGACAAGAACGGTCGCCAGCTCCGGGATTGACGTGTGAGAGAATGGGAATGACCGGGACGACCCGGTAATTCTTCGCCAGGGGACGGCCTCACCGAAATGTGGAGGTATCTCTCATGGTTTGGCTGGTCCTCATTCTGGCGGGTCTACTCGAAGTGGGTTGGGCCATCGGCCTCAAATACACCGAGGGCTTCACCCGGCTGTGGCCGACAGTCGGCACCGTCGGATCGATGATCATCAGCATCGCGTTGCTCGGCATCGCGATGAAGAGCCTGCCGGTCGGCACCGCGTACGCGATCTGGGTCGGTGTGGGTGCCGTCGGCACCGCGATCCTGGGCATCGTGCTGTTCGGTGACTCGGCCAACGTATGGCGGCTGCTCAGCCTGGCATTGATCGTCGCCGGCATCATCGGTCTGAAACTGGCCTCCTGACAACGCAAACCGACGAAGGTAACCGGCGGGTGAATCGTGACCGCACCGACTCGTGAGTAGGTATCGCCGCGACTATGCTCAAAAGTCGTGACGAGACGCGGAAAGATTGTTTGTACCCTCGGCCCTGCGACCGGTTCCGCTGAGCTTGTGCGCGCGCTCGTCGAATCCGGGATGGACGTCGCACGGCTCAACTTCAGCCATGGCGAGCACGCCGATCACGAGCAGAACTACCGCTGGGTGCGCAAGGCATCCGATGAGACAGGTCGCGCGGTCGGCGTCCTGGCAGACCTGCAGGGGCCCAAGATCAGGCTGGGCCGGTTCGCTACCGGATCGGCGCACTGGGCCACCGGTGAACAGGTCAGGATCACCGTCGAGGACGTCGTCGGCACCCCGGACCGGGTTTCCACCACGTACAAGCAGTTGGCGGTGGACGCCGCAGTCGGTGACAGGCTTCTGGTCGACGACGGCAAGGTCGGGCTGACCGTCGAGGCCATCGAGGGTGACGACGTGGTGTGTCGCGTCACCGAGGGCGGTCCGGTCAGCAACAACAAGGGTTTGTCCCTGCCGGGAATGAACGTCTCGGTGCCCGCGCTGTCCGACAAGGACATCGCGGACCTCGAATTCGCGCTGCGCCTCGGGGTGGACCTCATCGCGCTGTCGTTCGTGCGTTCGCCCAGCGATGTCGAGTTGGTGCACGCCATCATGGATCGGGTCGGGCGGCGCGTACCGGTGATCGCGAAGCTGGAGAAGCCCGAGGCTGTGGCCAATCTCGAAGCCATCGTGTTGGCGTTCGACGCGATCATGGTTGCCCGTGGCGACCTTGGCGTCGAACTGCCGCTCGAAGACGTGCCGATCGTGCAGAAGCGCGCCATTCAGATCGCCCGTGAGAACGCCCGTCCGGTCATCGTGGCGACCCAGATGCTGGAGTCGATGATCGAGAATTCGCGGCCGACCCGTGCGGAGGCCTCCGATGTTGCCAACGCTGTTTTGGACGGCGCGGATGCCGTGATGCTGTCAGGGGAGACCTCGGTGGGCAAGTACCCGCTGGAAGCGGTGCGCACGATGGCCCGCATCGTGTCCGCGGTGGAAAGCCACTCGGTGAGCGCACCGCCGTTGACGCATGTGCCGCGCACCAAGCGTGGGGTGATCTCCTATGCCGCGCGCGATATCGGCGAGCGCCTGAACGCCAAGGCCCTCGTCGCCTTCACACAATCGGGTGACACCGTGCGCCGTCTGGCTCGGCTGCACACCCCGTTGCCGGTGCTGGCCTTCACCCCATTGCCCGAAGTGCGCAGCCAACTGGCACTCACCTGGGGAACCGAAACCTTCATCGTTCCGGTCATGGATACCACCGATGGCATGATCCAGCAGGTGGACACGGCATTGCTGGCGATGGAGCGCTATCAGCGTGGGGATCTGGTGGTGATTGTCGCGGGCGCTCCTCCGGGAACAGTAGGCTCGACAAACCTGATCCACGTGCACCGGATCGGTGAGGACGACCACTAGGGAAGAGGATCAGCATCAGCAACGCACCTGATTTCGCACAGCTACTCGCGCTGCTGGAGCTGAAAAACCCGGAGACCGACCTGTTCATCGGTGGTCACCCCACGGTGAACCCGCCCCGCACCTTCGGTGGCCAGCTGATGGCACAGTCCGTGGTGGCATCCGGCCGTACCGTCTCGGAGAAGCTCTCCCTGGCCGCCGTATCGACTCACTTCATCAACGGTGGCGACCCCGAGCAGGACATCGAGTTCCGGGTGCACCGGTTGCGGGACGAGCGCAGTTTCGCCAATCGCCGGGTTGACGCGGTCCAGGGCGATCTGTTGCTGTCCTCGGCGCTGGTGTCCTACCTGAAGGACTCGCCCGGGCTTGAACACGCGGTGAAGCCGCCCGCGGTGGCCGATCCGGAGACGTTGCCGTCCATCGACGAACATCTGGTCGGATACGAGGAGACCGTGCCGATGTTCGTCGCGGCGCTCAAGCCCATCGAGTGGCGGTACGACAATGACCCCGCCTGGGTGCTTAAGGCGAAAGCTGAACGGCTGGAACATAATCGAGTGTGGATGAAGACTCATTCGCCGCTGCCCGATGACCCGGTATTGCACAGTGCGGCCCTGGTCTACTCCTCCGACACCACCGTGCTGGACTCGATCATCACCACCCACGGGCTGTCCTGGGGCTATGACCGGATCTTCGCGGCGACCATCAACCACAGCGTGTGGTTTCACCGTCCGCTGCGCTTCGACGAGTGGGTGCTCTACGCCACCGAGTCGCCGGTTGCCTCGGCGGGACGCGGAATGGGCTCCGGGCGCTATTTCGATCGCGAAGGAGCGTTGCTGGCCAGTACTATCCAGGAAGGCATTATCAAATACTTCCCGGGGCGGTCATGATTCGTATTCTTTCTCTCTTGGTGCTGGTTCTCACCGTGATCACCATCGTTTCCATCATCAAGGACCCCGTGAAGCCCAACGGCGAGAAGTTGCCATGGGCCATCATCGTGCTCGTCTTTCCGATCTTCGGGCCGATTCTGTGGTTTGCCATCGGGAAAAGCGATCCCTCCGACCGCTGGTAGTTGCGGGAGTATCCTGGAGCTTTGAAGGCGAGTGCCAGGGGAGGTGGCTGGTTGTTAGAGCCGTCGGCGACTACCGCGCCTGTGCGCATTGCCGAACGCATTGCGGTGCATACTGATTCGAGGCCCGCACGTTTCGTGAGTGCCGCGACGGTGCTGTTCGTTGCCGGATGGCTGGTGTTGCTGGTCGCTCATTCGGGGTACCCGAAACAGCCCGACTTGGGCGAAATCCTGTGGCCGCTCACCATGCTGCTCTGTGTGGGGTTCATCGCGCGCGGCATCTTTTTGGGCCGTCCGGTCACCTACGGTCACGCTGCGTGGGCCGGAGTAGCAGTCCTCGTCGCATTCGGCATGCATGTCCTGCAGTTCGAGGGCGCCGGAGACACGTTGGTCGTCGCCGCAGGGCTCATCCTGATGTGGCCGACATCGGCGCCGGCGCAGCCCCAGGCGCTGGCCGAAATAGGGGCTCTGGTCGGCAAGACCAGCGACGATCCGTTGGCAGTGTTCGCGATGCACTCGCTGAGGTCCTACTACTTCAACGCCGACCGCACCGCGGCGATCGCCTATCGGACACGCGCGGGTTTCGCGGTGGTCGGTGGCGACCCGATCGGTGACGAGTCACGATTTCCAGTCCTGATCAGGGACTTCGCGGCAATGTGTCGGTCGCACGGCTGGCGCATCGCGATCCTGGGCTGCAGCGAGCGCCGCCTGCCACTGTGGAGCGATTCCCGGGTCGTGGGCCATCCGCTGCGTGCCATCGCGGTGGGCCGTGACGTCGTGATCGATGTGCAGACATTCGAGATGGTGGGCCGCAGGTATCGGAACCTGCGGCAAGCCATCCAGCGCACCCACAATGCGGGGGTCACCACCGAGATCGTCGACGAGCGGGGTCTCGGCGGCGCCCTGCGCACGGAACTTCAACAGGTGATGGAACTTTCACACGGAGGTCGGTTCGAGCGGGGATTCTCCATGATTCTCGACGGTGCGCTGCTTGGCCGCTATCCCGGTATCCGGCTCATGATCGCCCGCGACGATCGCGGTGTGGTTCAGGGATTTCATCGATACGCCACCACCGGAGGGGGTACCGATGTCTCCCTCGACGTGCCGTGGCGGCGGCCGGGTGCGCCGAACGGGATCGACGAGCGCCTCACGATCGACATGATCACGCTCGCGAAGGCCGAAGGTGCTCGCCGGTTGTCTCTGGCGTTCGCGGCCTTCCCGGAGATCTTCGCCGAGAAGGAGCGCACCCGAGTGCAGCAGGCCTGCTACTCGGCGATTCATGTGCTCGACCCGCTGATCGCGCTGGAGTCCTTGTACCGGTACCTGCGGAAATTCCACGCCCTCGGCGACCGGCGGTATGTGCTCGTGCAGATATCGACGGTGCCGCTGGTCGCCTTCGCACTCCTGAGTCTGGAATTCACCCCGCGTTTGCGGCCCAGAGCACCCGCTGGACCGGCCGCGTAACAGGACATTAACGTCGGGAAAACGCGCTCGTTTTCGACTGTGGACAAGCTGTGGGCGTGACCGACACCCTCGACACGTCTGCTCCTGCGCGCATCCCTGCCGATTCTTCCGCCCACGACGCCACCGAAAGTGCGGCACTGCGGGAGACATTGGAGGACTACACACTCCGATTCGCGCCCAGGCGTTTTCGACGGTGGAGCCCCGCGGTCGTCGGCGTCACCGCGCTCGGTGGCATCGCCTACTTGGCAGACTTCGCGATCGGCGCCAATATCGGAATCTCCTACGGCACCGGAAATGCGTTGTGGGGGATAGCGGTATTCGCGGTCATCATCGTCCTCACCGGAATCCCGGTGTCGTACTACGCGGCCCGATACAACATCGACTTGGACTTGATCACGCGCGGCAGCGGATTCGGGTACTACGGCAGCATCGTCACGAACATCATCTACGCGACCTTCACGTTCATATTCTTCGCACTCGAGGGCTCGATCATGGCCCAGGGGCTCAAACTCGGTCTTGGCGTTCCCCTTCCCGTGGGGTACGCGGTGTCCACCATCATCATCATTCCGCTGGTCATCTACGGCATGAAGGCGCTGTCGGTGCTTCAGGTGTGGACCACTCCGCTCTGGCTGGTCATGATGGTCATCCCGTTCGTCTATCTCGTTGTGCGCCATCCCGATTCGGTCGGAACGTTCTTCGCCTACGGGGGTAAGGACGCCCAGGGGGTCAACCTGGGATCGATCATGCTCGCCGCGGGCGTGTGTCTGTCGCTCATCGCGCAGATCGCCGAGCAGATCGACTACCTGCGGTTCATGCCACCCAAAACCCCGGAGAACAGCCGCCGCTGGTGGACCGCCATGCTGTTGGCGGGGCCGGGCTGGGTGCTGTTCGGAGCGATCAAGCAGGTGATCGGGCTCTTTCTCGCGGTCTACCTCATTGCCAATGTTGTGGACGGCGCCGCGGTGGCCAATCAGCCGGTGCATCAGTTCCTGGAGATCTACCAGAACATGATGCCGCACTGGCTGGCAATCAGCCTGGCGGTCATTCTGGTGGTGATCAGCCAGATCAAGATCAATGTCACGAATGCCTATTCGGGATCGTTGGCATGGACCAACTCCTTCACACGCATCACCAAGCACTACCCGGGCCGTTTGATCTTCGTGCTGTTCAACCTGCTGATCGCGCTGGTGCTGATGGAAGCGAACATGTTCGACTTTCTCAACACCATCCTGGGGTTCTACGCCAACTGCGGTATGGCATGGGTGGTCACCGTGGCGACCGATATCGCGGTCAACAAGTACCTGCTCAAGCTGTCGCCCAAGGAGCCGGAATTCCGGCGGGGCATGCTCTACAACGTCAACCCCGTCGGTTTCGTGTCGATGCTGCTCTCGGCCGGTATCTCGATACTGGTGTTCTTCGGGGTTTTCGGTGAGGCGATCCGCCCCTACTCGCCGATCGTGGCTGTCGTCATTGCCTTCGTGCTACCCCCGATCCTGGCGGTGGCTACCCGCGGCAAGTTCTACCTGCGGCGCACCGATGACGGCATCGATCTGCCGATGTATGACGAGTACGGCAACCCGTCGGGTGAGCTGTTGCAGTGTGTGGTCAGCGGCATCGAGTTCGAGCGCCCCGACATGCTCGCCTCGGCCAAGCCCGGTCCGGGCGGCGAGAAGCAGTACATCTCGTCGCTCAGCCTGGCAACGGACCGCGCCGGCGAGCATGTGCTGCCCGCCGATCCACCGAAGCGCTAGGGGGTCTGGGTCGGGGTGCCGGCCTTTTCGTTCATCCGCTTTTCGAAGTCGTTCTGACATTGGGTGGCCTTGGCCTGATCACCCTTGACGTCGGACATGCAGGTGATGAAATCGCTCAAACCGGCCGACTTCATGAAGACCAGTGTGAACACGAGAATCAGGGTCGACAGCAACACCGCCAGGGCGCCCAGAGCGATACCGCCGATCGCCACGCCGCGATTGTCGGCCTCCGATCGCTTGACCCGCAGCAGACCGACGACGCCGAGGACCACCGCCACGAGGCCGCCGAGAAATCCGCCAAACACTGTGCACGACAGCAAAATGGCGATGATGCCGACTACCAGCGCACTCACACCGACGCCGTTCTTCGGGGCCGGCGGCGGAACCGGCATACCGGGGGCGCCGTAGGCGTACGGATAAGGGTACGGGGGCGGGTAACCGCCCGGAGGCTGGTATGGCGGGGGCGGAGGTGGCGTTTCCGTCATACCTGCACTGTATCGCCGAGTGGGATGCGAAAGCAGGTCACCGAATCTGGCAGATGGTGCGTAGCCACCACCACGGTTCGCCCCGGCAGCAACGAGCTCCCGGTATCCAACAGATCTCGCAAGATCGTTTCGGCGGCGTGGCCGTCCAGGTGTTCGGTGGGTTCGTCCAACAACAGCACCGGCACCTCCGACAGCAGTGCCCGGGCGAGCAGCAGCCGCCTTCGCTGCCCGCCCGACACCGAAGCGGAACCGGCGGTCAACACCGTGTCCAGGCCCTGCGGCAGCGTCTCGATCCAGGAGCCAAGGCCGACTGCCGACAGCGCGTCCGCGAGGTCACCATCGGGGGCATCGCCCCGGGCGACAAGCAGATTGTCGCGCACCGTGGTGGCGAACAGATGCGCATCCTCGGCGAAGTACCTGACGAGTCCCGGCCGCTCGGTGCCCACCACCTCATCCGCATCGACTCGGATGGTCCCCGATATGGGCGGCGCAAGCCCGGCAAGTGTTGTCAGCAGCGACGTCTTGCCGATACCGCTGGCACCGGTGATCGCCATCCGGGCACCGGCAGGCAACCGGAACGAGAGCGGGCCCGATGTCGAATCACCGGTGCGCCAGCATAGTTCGGTGCATTCGAGCGAAACCCCGGACTGCGCGTGGTCAGGCTTGACGTCGGCGGGCAAGGCTGTGTCCGCGCCCGACCCGACCAGCTCCTGCAGATGCCGTGCCGAAGCTCGTGAGCGAGCGATACCGATCGCCGCGGCAGGCAGCGCGGTGGAGGCCTCAAAGGCCGCCAGCGGTAACAGCACCAAGATGGCCAGGGTGGTAGGAGCGATATGTCCTGCCAGTTCCACAGCCGTCGCCAAGGCCCCGACCACCGCGGCCCCGACGGCAAGAGTGGGCGCTGCTGCCGACCAGGCGGCCGGGGCTGCCGCCGCGTCTTGAGCCAGCGCCCAGTCCCTGCGACGCCGGCGAGCCAGCTCCAGCCGATCCGGCAGCAGGCCGCCCACCCGGAGTTCGGGCGCGTGGTCGAGTATCTCTACCGCCGTCTCCGATTGCAGTGCACGTGTTCTCGCGCCGCGTGTCTCGCGGGTCGAGGACGCCCTCGCCGCCAACGCGGGCGCGAGCACATCGGCGATCAGCAGTGTGCCCGCCAACATCGCGGCGGCGGGTAACGAGATCATGGCGATGGTGATCGTGGCAGCGATTCCGAGAGCGGCGGCCACCGCAGCGGGAATGACGCTGCGCACCACGGTGTCTGCCAGCTCATCGATGTCCGTGCCGATGCGATCGAGCACGGCACCCTTGCGCAGTGCCCCGGCCGAGCCCCCGATCAGTCGCCGGAAGACATGCACGCGGACGGTGGCCGCGCCACGCAGCGCGATGTCGTGACTTGCGAGGCGTTCGCAGTAGCGCCAGATGCCTCGCGAAATACCCAGCGCGCGAACCGCAACGACGGCCACCGACAGGTCGAGAACGGGCGGCATCTGCCACGCCCGGGTAATCAACCATGCCGACAAACCGGCCAGCGCCAGTGCACTGCCGAGCGCCAGCACACCGAATGTCACGGCCAGGGCCAGTCGTGCCGGCCGCACCCGCAGCGCGATCAGCCAATGCCGCAATGGATCAGAGGTGCGCAGCATGTCTTGCCTGCACGGTGAAGATTTCGTCCGCAGCCGCCAGGACCGGAGCCCGGTGACCCACCAGTACCACGGTGGCTCCGCGGCGCGCCCGGGTCACCAGCGCGGCCAGCACGGCGGCTTCGGTGTCGCCATCGAGGTGTGCCGTGGGCTCGTCCAGCAGCAGGATCGGCCGATTGGTGGCCAGCACGCGTGTCAGGCACAGTCTCTGACGTTCACCCAGCGACAGCCCGCTGCCGCCAGTATCGAGGCGGGTATCGAGTCCGTCTCGGAGCGCCGCCAGCGTGGTGCCGAACTGGCTCTCGGCGAGCGCGGATTCCAGCTCGTCGAGCGGTCCGAAGATCTCGAGGTTCTCGCGAATGGTTCCCGACAGCAGCACCGGGCGTTGTGGCAACCAGCCGATCATGGACCACCAGCTGTCCCGGTCGATCTGGTCCAGCGCCACCCCGTCGACGAGAACGCGACCTACAGTGGGCGTGGTGAGGCCGGTGATCGCGTGCAGGGCCGTCGACTTGCCGGCGCCGTTGTGGCCGGTGAGCACGGTGACCGCACCGGGCCGGATGTCTGCGGTCAACTCCCACGGCGCATAGCCACTTCGGTCCGCGGCGCTCATCGCGTCCAACTGGATGATCGGGTGCCGGCGGGGTGCCTTCGTTCCCTGGCCGGCGGGCGGAGTCGGGGCAGAGCGGAGAGTGTCGAGAAGTTCGAAGGTCTTGTCGGCGGCTGCCTTTCCGTCGGCGGCACTGTGGAATTGGATTCCGACCCGGCGCAGCGGCCAATACACCTCGGGTGCCAAGACCAGTACCGTCAGCGCGGTGGTGAGATCGAGGTGCCCGAACACCAGCCGCATACCGATGCTCACCGCGATCAGCGCGACGCTGAGCGTCGCGATCATCTCCAACACCATGGCCGACAGAAATGCCACACGGAGGGTGGCCATCACCGAATGCCGCTGAGCGACGCCGAGTTCGGTGATGCGGCGCAGCGGAGTCCCGGTGCGCCCCAGCGCACGCAGCGTGGGAATGCCCGCGATCAAATCGAGTATCTGGCCCATGGCCGCGCTGGATGCGTCCAGCGCGGCCTGCGCGCGATCCCGGGTGAGCAGGCCGATGAGAACCATGAAAACCGGTATCAGCGGCAGCGTGATCGCGACGATGACGGCAGAACGGATGTCGGAAAAGGCGATAACCAGGGCAGCGGCGGGCGTCACGATCGCGGCGCTGAGGACGGCGGGCAGATATCCGGAGAAGTAGGGGCGAAGATCGTCCAGCCCCCGCGTCAGAACCGTAGCGGCCGAGTCGCGGCACCGTTCGAGGTCGCGTGGCTGCGCCTGCGCGATGGTGGACAGCAGTTGATCGTCGAGATCGGCGATGACACCCGTCGCACCCCGCTCGCTATAGCGGACCTGTACACCGTGAGCGCCCGCCCGAATCAGCCACAGCGCGGCCAGTACCGCCAGCGGCTGTCCCATATGCGTCATATCGCGCGTGAGCGGATCGGTGATCAGTTGGGCGAGCGCCTGCGCCAACACCATCGCGATCAGTAGCGTGCACGCCGTCATCACCAGCTCGCAGAGCACCGTCAAGATCAGATACCGGCGGGCAGGCGCACTGCGGCGCCACAGTCGCGGATCGATCGGGGCGCTGCGCGATCTCGTCATCGCACGGGCAGCCCGACCGGGTCGGGGATCTGGTCGGCAGAGATGCGCTGCCGGAAAACCCAATACGTCCAGCCTTGGTAGATCAGCACGACGGGGGCGGTGATCGCCGCGGCCCAACTCATCACCTTGAGCGTGTAGGGGCTGGACGACGCGTTGACCACCGTCAAGTTGTAGGCCGGATCAAGGCTGGAGACAATGAGATTCGGATACAGAGAGCCGAACAGCAGCACGACGACAGCCACCACGGTCAGGCACGTGCACGCGAAAGCCCAACCGTCCCGGGAGATGCGCGAGGCAGCGGCGGCACCCACCAGCGACACCGCGGCGATCACGAGTGCGATCCAGGTCCAACTCTTGCCGTAGGCGAGCTGTGTCCACAATCCATATCCACCGGCGGCGGAGATCACCGGGATTGCAAGCTTGCGCGCCACCGTGACGGCATCGTCGCGCACCACACCCGCGGTCTTCAGGGAGATGAACAAGGCACCGTGAAAGGCGAAGAGCCCGACGAAGACCAAACCTCCGAGCAGAACATATGGCCTGAGCACGTCTCCGACGGTGAGGGTGAGCTGTTTGGCGTTGTCCACCGGCAGCCCGGCGAGCAGCGACGAAAATGCCACACCCCACAGCAGTGCGGGTACCCAGGATCCGATGGCTATTCCCAGGTCGCAGCGGGCACGCCAGCGTGGGTCGTCGATCTTCCCGCGCCACTCGATGGCCACGATTCGCACGATCATCGCCACGAGAATGAGCAGCAGCGGAATGTACAAACCGGAGAACACCGTTGCGTACCAGTGCGGGAACGCCGCGAACATCGCGCCGCCCGCGGTGATGAGCCAGACCTCGTTGCCGTCCCACACCGGCCCGATGGTGTTCAGGACGGCGCGTCGCCGCCGGTCGTCACCTCGGCCGAGCGGATGCATGAGCATGCCGACACCGAAGTCGAAGCCTTCCAGCACCAGGAAGCCGAGGAACAGCACCGCCACGACGATGAACCAGAACTGCTGCAAGGTTGTCGGATTCATGCTGGGAACCTCACTTAGGTGACTGGTCGGATCAGTATGCGAAGGACAGCGGTTTGGGACTGTCGTCATCGCTGACCGCGGGCGCGGGTTCGGTGTCGTGCTCGAGCGGCCCTTCGATCGTGTAGCGGCGGATGAGCCAGAACCACACCAGGCCCAGCGCGCCGTAGAGCAAGGTGAAGGTGATGAGGGAGAGCCACACGGTCGCCGCGGAATGGTGCGACACGGCCATGTCCACGGTGAGCCGAATCTGCTCCACACCCGTCGGATTGGGAGCGACCACCCAAGGTTGTCGGCCCATCTCGGTGAACACCCACCCAGCGCTGTTCGCCAGGAAGGGCGTGGGGATGGCCAGGATGGAGAGCCAGCCGAACCAGCGCTGACTGGGGATCCGTCCCCGGCGGGTGACCCACAGGCCGGCCAACGCCAACAGCGCAGAACCTGCGGCCAGCCCGATCATGGCGCGGAAGGACCAGTAGGTGACGAAGAGATTGGGCCGATAGTTACGGGGACCGAACTTTTGCTCGTATTCCTTCTGAAGGTCCTCCACACCCTTGAGGGTGACGTCGGTGAACTTGCCTTCAGCCAGGAACGGCAGAACATACGGTACGGAAATGGCGTGCGCCACGCTCGAACAGTTGTTGTGGGTTCCCACCGTCAGCACCGAGAATTTCGGATCCTTCTCGGTGTAGCAGAGGGATTCGGCCGAGGCCATCTTCATGGGCTGCTGCTGAAACATCAGCTTGCCCTGGACATCCCCGGTGGCTGCCAGTGCGACCCCGGACAAGATCATCACCGCGCACGCGCCGATGGCCGCCGGGCGGTACATCGTGCGGGCATCCTCCAGCGTCCCCAGCTTGTGCGAGCGCACCATCCACCAGCCGCAGATACCTGCGACGAATGTCCCTGCCGTGAGCAAGGATCCGGCGACGGTGTGTGGGAAGGCTGCCAATGCCGTGTTGTTGGTGAGGAGCTCGGTGATACTTGTCAGCTCGGCCCGGCCGGTCTGCGGGTTGTACACGGCACCGACCGGATGCTGCATGAACGAGTTGGCGGCGATGATGAAGAAGGCGGAGGCGTTGACGCCGATCGCCACCATCCAGATACATGCCAGATGTACCACTTTGGGCAGACGACTCCAGCCGAATATCCAGAGGCCGAGGAAGGTTGACTCCAGGAAGAACGCGACGAGGCCTTCCAGCGCCAGGGGAGCACCGAAGACGTCGCCGACGAATCGTGAGTATTCGCTCCAGTTCATCCCGAACTGGAATTCCTGCACGATGCCGGTGGCCACTCCCAACGCGAAGTTGATGAGGAAGAGCTTGCCGAAGAACCGGGTCAGCCGGTACCAGGCGTTGTTGCCGGTGACGACCCACACGGTCTGCATGATGGCAAGGAGAGGGGCGAGCCCAATGGTCAACGGCACCAGGATGAAGTGGTACACGGTGGTGATGCCGAATTGCCATCGGGATACATCCAGGGCGTTCATCGCCACCTCCTACGACGCAGCGTAGTAGTAGTTGCAATCGAAGATCAACGCGATACGGGCCACATTTACTAATACGCCAACCAGACGAACGTGGGGCGGTAAACGCGTGAAGCCACAGGGGAGGCAGTGTCAGGGAAGCCGGCGCGGCGCAGCGAGTGCGCGCAATGCCGGCGCGACCGGCGGTCCCAGCAGGAATCCATCGGTGCTGCCGGCTTCAAGGGCGCGTCGATACACCTCGGCGGCTCCCCGCAACGCGTCGACGGTCAACTCGATATCGGTCGGTGAGTGTGCGGCGGAGATCACGAAAGACTGCCCCAGTACGCCACGACACAGCAGCTCCTGGAGCAGCAGGGCGCGGTAGGCCTGCGAGGGCTGCCCGTCAGGACCGAGGCTGGTGAAGGTGAGGCAGGACGGTCGGCCGATCGTCCGGATATGTTCGCCCACACCGAGTTCCGCGGTGACTTCCGCTATACCCGCAGCGAGGTTGCGGCCCGCGGCGTCCATCGCGCGTACCGGGGCGTCGTCGTGGTATGACCGCACCACCGCGCGAAACGCGGCCAGCCCCACCGTCTCCGGTCCATTCGTGGTGGACAACAGGAAGGTCCGCGGATCGTCGGTGCGCAGGCCGCCGCGCTCCATGTAGTCGCGCTTGCCCGCGAGCGCCGCGATCGCAAATCCGTTGCCCATCGCCTTGCCCCAGCAGGACAGGTCGGGGGTCACCGCGTACACCGCCTGAGCACCCGCGCGGGACCATCGGAACCCGGTGATGATCTCGTCGAAAATCAGCAGTGCACCGCGTTCGGTGCACAGCCCCCTGGTGGACTCCAGGAATCCAGGATCAGGCTCGGCCGCCGCGCTTGCCGCCTCCAAGATGACGCAGGCGATCTCGCCCGGGTACTGGTCGAAAAGCGCTGTCAGGGATGAGAGGTCGTTGTAGTTGAATCTGACCACATCGTCCGTCGCGGCCTTCGGGATGCCCGCATTCATCTCGGTGGTACCGATAAACCAGTCATCGGTGGAGAAGAAGGGTTGCCGACATGCGGCCACCATCGTGCGTCCCGTGACGGCGCGTGCCAGGCGAATGGCCGCAGTGGTGACGTCGGAACCGTTTTTGGCGAACTTGACCATCTCTGCAGTCGGCACAGTGCGTAGAAAGTCCTCGGCCGCTTCGGCCTCGTTCACCGTGGGTCGGCTGAAACTTACTCCCCGGCTCAGTGTTTCGCGAACAGCATCGACGACCGGGCCGTACGCATGGCCCAGGGTGATGGCCCGCAGCCCCATGCCGTACTCGACATAGGAGTTGCCGTCGACGTCCCACACTCGTGCACCCGATCCATGGGTCAGCACGGGCGCCATGCCGAGTGGGTACTGATCGGCGCCGCGCGCGTAGGTGTGCGCGCCCCCAGGCACCGCGTGGTGGAGCCGCGCCTGCCATGCGTTCGACTGATCGAAGCCCCTGTGCGTCACGTCCGTACTTCCTTGTCGGGACTGACCAGCGCCCATGCGGCGCCGGCCAGCACGATGAGCAGCCACCGAACCATCGAAACCTGCTGGAAAGCAGATACATCCAGTACCGTGCTGACCACGGTGAGCGCAACGAGCGCACCGAGCACACCGTTGATCAACTCGGTGGTGGCGGTGTCCTCACAGTGGTTGCGTGCCTTGGCCGCGTAGGCGATTGCCGTGATCATCAGGATGATCAGTGTCAGCAGGCCCAGGATGCCGCCTTCGATGAGCCGGCTGAGGTACTCGTTGTCCAGTACGGGCTGCTCGGGTCCCAGGGGGTACGTGAATGATCCCTGTCCCAACCAGAAATGCTCGGTCCAATGAGACATCACGTAGTCGATCCCGCGGGCACGCGATTGCAATGAGGGATCGTCGGCGCTGCCCATGAAGGTGCTGATGATCGCCTCGAAGACGCCAAGCCCACTGACGGCGGCGAGTGCAGCGGCACCCAGTCCGGCGCATATCAGCCCGGCCAGGCGACGCACCGGCCAGCGCCAGGACATCACGAGGACAGCGGCCGCCAATCCGATGAACGCCGATCGCGAGACCGTCACCACAGAGCCGGCAATCACCACGGCGGTCAGTACGGCCCACGGCCACGCCTTCCGGCCTGCGGCCTTGGCGCTGTACACCAGCGCCAAGCCCACCGGTGCGATGGCGGTCAGCACGGCACTCAATTCGAGGGCATGTCCGGCGGCGCCCTGCGCGCGGACGACACCTTCACGGACGATCCCGTACGCCACACCGGAATCCCGAAACTTCATGACGCCGGGAATCCGGATCATTGCGGCCAGATCGAATCCCGTCGCGAACTGGATCAACGCAAACGCCGCGGTGACCGAGCCACCGATGAGCAGAGCCTTGAGCAGGATCTCGATGATGCGTGCCGAACTCTCGGGATTGGCGGCGAACAGAAAGACGAACCCGATGAGTGCGATCACCGTGACGGCGAAGGCGGCGACGCCCTGTCCGGCCTGGATCAGGGCGACATGCGGCAGGATGCGCGTCACGGCCACATTGAAGGACGCCACCGTCATCAGCAGGGATGCCAGGACCGCGATGGTCAGCCCCCGTGCGCCTAGGGCGAGGCTGCGGCCGGACACCATCCAGTAGATGCCCAGCGCTCCGACGAGAACCAACGCGACCTGGGCGGGACTCAACCCTTTCAACGCGTATACCGCGTAGACCTGGCGAGTGCCCAGCAGCACGATCAATGCCAGTGCCGTGAATTTTGCGGTGTGCAACCCGCGGTCGGCCACCGCGGCGGGAGCACTACCGGTCTGCGGAAGGCTTGTCGTCACGCCAGTTACGGAAATCGGTCAGTCGGGGTGGAGTCCAGTTCAGCACCGCCTGGGCCAACGCCTCGTCATCGATCTCGACGTTGTCCAGGTCGTCATCGATGATCATGGGCACCGACGTGTTTGCCATAACTTGCCCGTTGTCACTGGCAGCCGATGGTTCGGTCTCCTCGGCCGGCTCGGAGACGGGCATTGAGGTGCCCTCGGAGGGGGTGGTCACGGTCTTCGCCCGCGCCTTCTTCTTGGTTGGCCTATCAGTAGACTTTTCTTTGCGGCGACGTTCCGTCAGGGCGTCGTATACCAAGAGCACGATGATTCCCGCCAGCAGTGCCGCGACCGCCATGGAGCCCGCGGACTTCATGCCGCTGCTGGACATGACGACGGGTGCCGTGGGCTCCTGCAGGACGGTCAGACTGGCCCAGTTCTCCGGGGATACCGAGGCGCCGACCTGCAGCTTCACCAGATTGTCGCGTGCGACGTCCAACAGCGCCGCAGCGCCCGCCTGGCAATCGGACGTGGCGCCGCACAGCACCAGAATCGATATTTGCGGCGACGGCTGCTGATTACTGGGCCCCAGGTCGATGGTGTTGGTGACCTTGTAGTCCACTCCGGGCGCGGCTGCAGCGACGGCTGCCTGCGCGGGCTGACTGGACATCGCGGTAGCGAGGATTCCCGCAAGCTGGGCCTTTTCCGGCGACAGGTTCAGCATGGGGTTGGCGCCGAGCGTGTCGCCGGTCGAGGAATAGGTGGGGGGCGGGATCACGACGGCCGACGCGGTCGACGCCCGAACGGTCACGCCGGTGGTGTATCCGTACGCGCCGGCGCCGCATACCAGGATCGCTACCAGGAATAACGCGCCTCGCCGGCTCAAGATCCGCTTGACCAGGTCGTTGACGTTCACGGCCGCTCCGACTCTCGCTATCGTCCGGACTATCCGCAGCAGGCGCGCCGTCCCATAACCAGCGTTATTGGTCACGAGCATAACCCACACTTGCCCGCCCTATGGAATCAACCGGGCTAGGCTGTCCGCCGTGTCGACAGAAGCGCTGGGACCGCCAGTTCGAGTGATGATCTCGCAGGTGGCGGTGGATCTTTGCTCAGTGTCCGATGTGCTCGCCGCGGTCGGTCGGCGCGCGTCGGTGCGCGATGGGCCACCGCTTGTCGCCGGCTCGGTGAATCTGGACCATCTGCATCACTTCGGTGCGGGTCGTGCGAACCCCGATTGCGCGGCAACGGAACCTCGGCTGAACTGGTTGATGCTTGCCGACGGCGCCCCGATCGTGGCGCGTGCCCGCCTCAAGACGCGCCGGCACTGGCCCCGGATCACGGGCGCCGATCTGTTGCCTCTCCTGCTCGAGCAGGCCATGCGGATGGGGCACCGGGTCGGCTTTCTGGGTGGGCTGCCGCAGACCCATGACCAGCTGCGTGCGGTGATCCACGAGCGCTATCCGGGTCTGGAGATCGCCGGTTTTTGGGGGCCGGATCGATCCGAGCTCACCGATCCTGGGCGCAGCGACGTTCTGGCGCGTGACATCGCGGCGGCGAGCCCGCACATGCTGGTGGTTGGACTGGGAAAACCTTTGCAGGAGTTGTGGATTGCACGCCACGGTATAGATACCGGAGCGGCCGTCCTGTTGGCCTTCGGTGCGTCGGCAGACTTTCTGGCTGGTGCTGCCGTGCGGGCACCGGAGTGGATGCAGCGCTGCGGGCTGGAATGGTCCTATCGCTTGGGGCGTGAACCTCGGCGCATGGCGCGACGCTATCTGGTGCAGGGGCCCGCGTCTGTGGTGCGCTTGCGGAAGGCCACGATCGAGTCCCCGCAATCTGGACACGCGACGTAGCTAAACCCCATGCATAATGCTCGCGAAATGCTCAGCCATTCGTTCGGAGCTGAACTCCGCCCGCACTCGCTGCGCCCCCGCCTGCCCGAGGGCCTTGGCCCGCTCGGGGTCGCGCGCCAGGTCGGCAAGCGCACGGGCAAACGCGTCGGGATCCCCGGGAGGCACCAACAGTCCATCTACATCGTGGCGGACGTAATGGGATATGCCCGGGTTGTCGGTCATCACCACGGGCCGCCCACTGGCCATGGCTTCGAGTGCCACCGTGAGCCCAGAACCAGTGACCACGTTGGGGCGCACCGCAATCGCCACGACAGTGGATCGGCGGTACAGGTCGCGCATGCGCCCGTAGAGACGCGCGGTGTGCAACCTGACCAGTCCGGGCGGCGCGCTGATCGGCAATGCCGTGGCCAGTTCGAGGGTGAGGCCGGGGCAGCGTTCGCGGGCCGTCAGCACCGACTGGACAAGAAGGGCGTGATCTCGGTGAACGTCTTCACCCGCACTCACCACCAGAGGAGTGTGGGCGCCATCCCACTGTTGTATCCGGTAGAAATCGGTATCGATGCCCACCGGCGCGAAATACAGGCGCGCATCCTCGACACCCCATGCCCGGGCGAGCAGTTCGACCTGGGGAGGGGACTGCGAGAACACCGCTGCACTGCGCGCCAATGCGTGACGCACGAGTCGGCGATGAACCGGTGGAGAATCCGCGGGTTGAGTAAGCCAGCCCACTCCGGTGACCACCGGCGGACCCATGCCGAGGGCGCTGGCAACCGCAGCGGGCACGCCGGTACGTTCGTCGTAGCAGAACACGACATCGCTCGTGCGCCTGGCCGTCCGGTCGGCGACGGTCTCCAAGATCTCCAGATCGCCGGTGCGGTAGCGGATTTGACCAGCTATTCGCTCCATGCGTCGGCCGAACGAGAACTCGCCGAAGGTGGGCGCCACCCCGTAGTTGGACAGCCGATGCAGTCCGTACGGCGCCCGGTCGGGCACCTGATCGGCACTGTGGCGAGCTTTCCATTGCGAAGCCGAAACGCCATGCGGCAAAGCCACATACGCGCGCACTTGTTGATTCGGTTGCATTGTTCCCATCCCGTACCGGCGCAAGGTAGCACATGACGTCGGAACGCGCCGACGGATCCCCGGTTACCGAGCCGGCGTCGGGACGCCGGATCGCCGGTGCGGTGGCATGGCAGCTCGGTGGCCGGGTGCTGGGCACGATCGCGTCGATCGGGTCCATCGCGCTGACCACCCGCGCCCTCGGCCCCGAGTCCTACGGGCACCTGAACTCCGCGATCTTCTTCATCGGACTGTGGACCAGCCTGACCGAATTGGGTATCGGCGTGGTCATCGTGCGGCGCGTCTCGGCGGGGACGGGGAGCCTGCAACGGTTGGTCGGCATCAATCTTGCCTTCTCGCTGAGCTATTGCCTGCCGCTTGCCGCCCTGGCCGCCGTATCGGGCTGGGTGGTCTACACCGATCAGCCCGAGGTGCAGTCGATGCTGCTGATCGTCAGCGCAAGCCTCGCATTGACGACGCTGTCGAGCTGCCTCAACCCGATATTCATGTCCGCGGTGCGGTTTTCAGCGGTGGCGCTGGCCGACACGTTGTCGCGTGTTGCGATGCTCGCGGTCACGGTTGTTTTGGTGACCATGGGCTCCGCCCACGTGTGGTACGCGCTGCCCCAAGTCGTCGCCCCTGCCATGCTGCTCGTGGTCCAGGCCATCGCGGCGCACCGGATCACCCCGCTGCGCTTGGTCATGTCGGCGAGCGAGACATGGAGCTTGGTGCGCGAGAGCTTGCCCCAGACCATCGTGCTCGTGATCGGGGTGCTCTACTGGCGCATCGACGGTGTGATCCTGAGTCTGTTGAGTACACCCGCCGAGGTTGGTCGGTACGGCCTGGCGTACCAGACCGCCTTCACCCTGTCGCTCATGGGCAACTTCTTTCTGGGCGCGACGTTGTCCACGATGGCGGGGCTCTTCGCCTCCTCGCGTGAGAGGTTCGCGGCCTTCATCGAGCGCTCGATGGGTTTGATGCTGGCGATCGCGGTTCCCATCGCGGTCGTGGGATTCTTCGTCGGCCGCGACCTGGTCGCGTTCCTCGGTTCCGAGCAGTTCGTGGACAAGTCGAACCTGGTGATGCCGCTACTTCTGGTCGCGGTGGGTCTGACCTTCCTTACGGGCGCCGTGAGCCAAGCCCTGTTCGCCGCGCATCGTCAAGCTTTTCTGTTGCGTCTCAACGTCTTCAATCTCGGGGGAAACGTTCTTCTCAACATCGCGCTCATCCCTCACCTGGGCTCGCTGGGCGCCGCGATCGCCTTGGTGGCCAGCGAGGTCGTGGGCCTGATCGTCGCCAGCATCAGGCTGTCCACCTGCACCTCGTACCGCACGCCCTGGATGTTCTTGATCCGGTTGTCCATACCGACACTGGCCGCTGTCGGAGCACTGGGACTTGCCGCACGATGGTTGCCTGATCTGACGGCCGCGGCGATCGCTGCCGTGGTCTACGTGGGTGTGAATCTGTGGGCCGGCCCGGTACATCTGCATGATGTCCGTGAACTACTCCGCAAGGAGGGCGCAGAAGAGTGATCGGTGTGGGTAGGAACAGACGCAGGGAACTCAATCGGGCCTATCTGCCGGAACCCCAGGCCGGTGAGATCGATGGGAGCATCGCGGTGTGCGTGGTGGCATACCGCCGCCCGGATCTGCTGGACGACTGTCTACGGTCTTGTCGCGAGCATCTCGCCGATCTGCCGATTCATGTATGGGACAACTCCGGCGCGAACTATCCCGGTATGGAGGCTGTTCGGGCGTCCCATCCTGAGGTCAGCTGGCATGGAACGGGTGAAAACCTCGGATTCGCCGCTGCTGTGAATCGGCTGGCGGCCCTCGTTCCGGGTGCCAATCTGCTGCTGCTGAATCCCGATGCCGTCGTCACCGGCCCGCTGGCTCAGACACGAAACCAGATCGCATACGGTGCGCGCGTCGCCGCGGCAGCGCCGCAGATCGATCCGGCCAACCCGCATCCCGGCGAGCTTCCCTGGGACAACAGCCATCGCTCTCCGAACCTGCTGCGCGCCTTGGTATCGCGTGCAGGATATGCGCCTGCCTGGCGCGGCCGCGTGATCTCCGAGCTGTATCGCGCGCGCCCCACCAACGTCGACGGCTACCTCACCGGGGCATGTCTGTTGATCAATCGCCGGGCGTGGAATGAAGTCGGCGCTTTCGACGAGGAGTTCTTTCTCTATGGCGAGGAGGCCGACTGGCAGCTGCGTGCCCGTTCGGCGGGCTGGCAACTGGTCCTCGCGGACGAGCTCGGTGTCACGCACAGCGCCAAGGGAACCGTCACCGGAGATCGTGAGCGCAGCATTCGCTCCGACGATCTGCTGCGAGCCAATATCGCGTTGACACTGGAACATGCGAAAGGCGTGCGCACAGCGGATCTGTATCTGGCCGGCACATCGGTGCTGGACCGTGTCCAGCCCGCCGCGCGCCGGCTCCGCCAGACGCGGCTTCGAACCGGTACGGGCCGCCCCCAGATCATTCTCACGACGAATCGGCTGGTGTACGGGGGAGCAGAACGCCAACATGTTTTGCTGGCAACAGAATTGGACCGGCGGGGCTATGCCGTGACCATCGCCTGCATGCAGCGTTTCGGCCCGTTGGTGGCGGAGATTCCCGCGACCGTGCGGGTGGTACGCCAGCCGTGGTGGTGTCCGGCATTCGAGATCGGGGAGGGGCCCGCGATCCTGGTCTCCGGGGATACCAACACCGAAACGGGTTGCGCCACGCTGTGGCGCGCGTCCGGACGTGAGCGCCGGTGGCTGGTGGCGGCACACATTCCGCCGGCGCTGGATACCGGGACCTACTCGGCGCCGCTGGCGGCCGCGATGAACCGCGCCGACGGCTTCATCGCGCTGTCGCGCCGGCACTGGGACGAGGTGTCCGCGCATCAGCGGGTGGGCGCCCGCTTCTTCACCGCCCCCAATGGCGTGGTGAACCGCAGCGACCTGCCCGCGACAGCACCGGTGCGCCGGATCTCCAGCAGGCCCTTGCATTTCGTGATGTTGTCCCGGATCGTCGAACACAAGAACCCGCACCTGCTGGTGGAGGCCCTGAGCGGGCTCACCGAATACGATTGGCAGCTCTCCATCTTCGGCGACGGGCCCGACCGTCCCAGGTTAGAGGCGCTCACCCCCGACACGGTGCGTGACCGGATTCATTGGCGTGGTTGGTCGCCCGGACCCGCGCACGCCCTGGCCGACTGCGATGTGCTCTGCGTTCCCAGTCGCAGCGAGGCCTTTCCCTTGGTGATCTTGGAGGCGATGGCACGCGCGGTACCAGTCATCGGATCGGCGGTCTGCTCGGTTCCCGACATGCTCGCCGACGGCAGTGGTGTGGTGGTCGACCCGATAGATGTCACATCGTGGCGCGCCGCACTGCGGGATGTCCTTCGCCGCCCAGAGCGTTTGACGGCACTCGGGCGCAATGGCTTTGAGCGAATGCGTGATTTGTACACCATTGAGACAATGGCGGACTCGTACGAGCAGGCCTTCACCTCGGTGCTCAAGGATTGACATCCGCGATGAGAATTCTCTGGTTATCGCCGTGGATGCGTTCGCTGGCCCGCGTCCACGCCGAGGCCCTACAAGCTCGCGGCGCCTCGGTGTTGTTGGTGACCTCCGATCAGCATCCCGAGTCCGACACGGCGCGCGATTACGAACTCGTCTTGCAGCCCTCGCTCAAGTCGCCTGCCGGATGGGCTTCCTGGGCGCGCGCGGTGCCGCGGGTTCGCGCGTTTCGGGCCGACGTGGTGATCGCCGAGCTTGTTCGCGATCCCCGTTGGCAGGTGTTCGGCGGCGATCGTCCGCGGGTGTTGCTCGTCCACGACGATCGTCCGCATGACGCCTCCGAGGCCATATCTCGATGGCGCAGTGGCGCATTCCGCCGGTGGGAGGCTGGCGCTGTTCACCGCGTGGCGTTCAGTGACTACGTCGCGCGGCAGATAGCCGCCCGGGCATCTTCTCCCGTCGGGGTGGTTCCACTTGCCAGTGATCTCGATGCGTACCGCGTGCCGCCATTGGTCCCCGCGTCCGGACGCCGGGACTTCGTCCTGGTCGGCCGACTCAACGACTACAAGAACGTCGACGTGATCCTTCGTGCGTGGCAGGCGCATGTCGCCGGACCGGGGTGGCGCGGTGATCAGCTGGTGCTCATCGGCGACGGCGACATCGGCGGTGCCTTGCCGGATTCCGTGCGGTGGGTCCGTGGCCGGTACAGCTATGACGAGGTGTTACCACCACTTTCCCGGGCCAAGGCATCGATAGCGCACTATCGGCAGGCTTCGCAGAGCGGCGTCCAGACCCTCTCGATGCAGCTGGGGGTCAATGTCATCGTCTCCACCGAGGGAGCGCTGCCGGAATTTCAGCCACCCGGGCAAGCCGCGTTGGATCGTGACGACGTGGCCGGTCTCACGGCGGCGTTCGACTGCCATGCCGATCCGGTCACCGCCGCCGAACTTGGTGCGGCAGCACGCGCGCACTACGCCCGGAACTTCTCCGCACCGCACGCGGCCGCCAAGCTGTTAACGATCTGCCAGGGACTTCCAGGTACGCACTAGCTGCGCCTCCCAGTGTGCAATGTCGAGGCCGCGGACCGTTTCCCGCCCTGCGGCCGCCAACCTGGCACGTTCCCCGTGGTCGTTCGTGAGCAGGGTGAGGGCCGCTGCCAGGGCATCGACATCGCCGGGTGTGACAAGCACACCGTTTTCTCCGTCACGCACCACCTCGCCGATCGACCCGACCGGAGTGGTGATCACCGCGACGGACGAGGCCATGGCCTCCAACAGCGCCATGGGCAGCCCTTCGGCGTGACTGGGGAGCACGAAAATATCTGCACCGCTGAGCAATTGTGCCCCCGCATGCGCATCCAACCAGCCGTGCACGGTGATCACGTCGGCAGCACCGGCCGACGCCACCGCGGCCCGTGCCTGTTCCACCTCGCCGTCGCCGGCAAGGTGGACACGTAGGGTCGCACGCACCTGTGGTGCGAGAACGGTTGCCGCCCGGATGATGTCGTAGGTGCCCTTGCGGTGACCGAGTCGGCCCAGGCTGACCGCTGTCACCAAGCCCCCACCCGAAGGGGCGGCCGTCTGATCGGGAATGCGCACCGGATTCTGCAGCACGGCAACGCGATGGGGCTCCAGCTGAAGACAGGTGGCATACTCGTCGGCCAGGCGGCGGCCCAGGATGATCCACCGATCGGCACGCAGTCCCCAACGCACACCGCGTTGCACCACCGGCCGTTGCCCCCGATACCACCCGGCGAAATCGAAGCTGTGGGCGTGGATGAGTGTCGGCACTCCCCGGATGTGTGCGGCGCGCAGGGGGAGGGCCTTGCGGACGACACTTCCGCCGTGGCCCAGATGGACATGCAACACATCGACCTGTCCGGTCAGGACCAACCAGGACGACAACAGCATGCCGCGAATGCCGACCCACAACCAACGCCACCGTCCGGCGTCCACATAGGTGGGCACGACACGCACCGTGACGGCCGGGTCAGTCAACGCCGCCATATGGGACATGACGGTTGCCATGCCACCCCTGCTCTCGAGGCTGGCCGGGGCCGGACCTACGGCCAACACGCGCACCGGCCCGGGCGCTGGCGAGGAGTGGGGCACGGGCCAAGTGTAGAGCTCAACCCCTCGGTATCGTTCCTGGCTGTGACCGGTGCGCGAACCGTGCGAGACCGCCATCCATCGGTGGCCGGGATTGCCCTGCTGACGGTGCTGGCGCTGATAGCTGCGATGGTGCTGACTCGCGACTCCAGCAAGTTCGTCGCGCCCCGCGCAGTCGACACGGCCCCGCACCGACTCGACACCGGTGCGTTGGTACCGGGTGCGCTGGACGTGCAGTGGTGGGTGCGGACCCATCCCGAGGATCCTCGAGCTGCTGCCATCCGGGATCGGATCGCGCACCATCCGATTGCGATGTGGGCCACCGGAGACGACGAGAACGACAGCCGCAACATCGGCGATATCGTCGCGCGTGCGCGACGCGCGGGTGGTACCGCGCAACTGGTGCTGTACAACATTCCGGATCGCGACGACGGCTTCTCCGGACCACACCACGCCGTTACCCCCGCGGTCTATCGTGCCTGGGTCGACCGCGTGTCGCTGCTCGTGGGCGATGCTCGGCTGGTACTGATCGTCGAGCCGGACGCCCTGTGGTTCGCCGATCGACAATCCTTGCAGGGCACCGATTTCGGCGATCGAATCGGTTCCCTGCGGTACGTGGTGGACACCTTCTCCACACGGAACCGCAATGTGCGCGTCTACGTGGACGCGGGAACCTCGTCGGGTTCGGTGACTCCTGAGCGGATGGCCGCTCTGCTCGCGAGGGTTGGGGTTTCCGATCGGGTGGGATACGCCGTCAATGTCTCGTCTTTCGCCCCCACATACGAGATCACCACATATGCCCAACGGATCAGGGCGGCGCTGCAGCGCTGGTTCGGTGTGCCGGATCCGCGCTATGTGGTCGACACCTCGCAGAACGGCAACCCCGAGTGGAACTTCGACTGGTGCAATCCCGCGGGGCGCAGACTCGGCACGAAACCGGCGGTGTTGGGGCAATCCGACGGCCTCGACATGAACCTCTGGGTTCTCGCGCCCGGCAGTTCCAACGGTCCCTGTGGGGTGGCGCCCGATGCGCCCGGGGGAGAGTTCAGTCCAACATTGGCGACCGCACTACTGGGCTAACACAGTCCGGTCGCCCAGCGGCCTTCCAGCTCCGGGAAGCGCAGGCGCACCTCCGTATACAGATCTGGCAGGGTGAGCAGCACCTGCTCGGGATCTGCGGCCAGAAGGTCGGTGGGCGGCACAATGGGGATGTCGGTCCCGGGCATACGGCGGCCCTGTTTGGCGGGTGAGGCGTCGGCGACCGCGAGTATCGATTCCGACGTCAGGCCCGCGCGGTGAAATAGGGCCACCGCACGCGACGGCGCTCCGTACGCGTACACCGTCTCTCCCGAAGAACGCCTCTGGTCGAGCCACAGCACGAGGCGGCGCACCTGCTCGTCAACCACCTGGTGCAACCGGCGTAAGCCATCTGCGGTCACCGCGCCGATTGCCTTTTCACGCTCCAGCATCTGCTGCGCCGACGGTGGAAGCGGGTGGGTTCCGTGTCGTGCGGCCACGAGCACGGTGCCGCCGTAGAGGTCGAACTCCCATGCCTGCACTATCGACATCCCTGCATCGGTGAGCATTCGGCGCAGTGCGGTCAGGGAGTAGTAGGCGAAATGACCATGCCGCAAGGAATTCCACTGCCCAAGTTCCACGATCGTGGCGATCGAGTGGAACTGCAGAAGTAACACGCCGTCGGCTCCGGTGCGGTCTGCACGCATCGCGATGGCGTCGGCTTGATCCGGATCGTGCATCATGCCGAAGCTATCGAGCACCAGGTCGGCCGGCTCGTCGGTTGCGACCTGAAAACCTCTGGGGACCACGAGGTCGAGCCAGCTTCCCCCGTGCGGGCTGGTGAACTCGTGCACGGTGCGTCCGATGAGAAGCCCGGCGGCCTCCACTCGGCCGACCGCATCGGCAGCCTGATCGCGGAGGGCCTGCGGTTCCACGGCCCGCGGCTCTTCGGTATCGGTGTCGTCGGTCTCAAGCTGGGCGAGAGCACAATCCGTACACAGCGCCATCGCCAGGGGGTGCACCGCGTCGTCGGTGGGCGAACTGGCAGCGACGGGAAACAGGTCCGCGGCGGGAACCGCACCCAAGTCGAGCACCCGGTGCAGACGGTGGCTGCGGCAGTACCGGCAGGTGATCACCGTTGGCGCCCCATTCCTTCCGAGGTACGGCAGGATGACGTGGTGCGCATCCATACCACCGAGATCGACGGCGTGCTGTTGATGGAACCCACACCGCACCACGACGATCGCGGGTTCTTCACCCGCACGTTCGATGCCGTGTTGTTCGACGAGTACCAACACGCCGCGGGACGTGCGGTGCGGGCCGGCGATTTTCTCCAGGACTCCCAATCACGTTCCCGACAAGGCGTCGTCCGCGGTTTGCACGGACGGTCCGGCGAGGGCGAAAGCAAGCTGATCCGGTGCGCCCGCGGCGCCGTGTTCGACGTGCTGGTGGACGCACGTCCCGATTCACCGAGCTTCGGGCGCTGGCAGAGCTTCACGCTCGACGATTCCACCTTGGCGCACCTATTCGTTCCGGCCGGCATATTGCATGGCCATCAAGCGCTGACAGAGTGGGCCGACCTCTGCTACCGCATCGACCGGCCCCACGACCCGGCCGAGGATGTCGCTGTGGCCCATGACGATCCCGACCTCGCCATCGACTGGCCCCTCGCGATCACGGTCATCAGCTCCAAGGACGCCGCCGCGGGCAGTTGGGCCACGCTGGCCGGCCGATGATCCACTCACCGCGCTGCCGGTCGCAGACTGTCGTCGACGGCTCCGGATTCGCGCAGGCTCTTCAGGTGCGCCAGGCGGGTAAAGGATTGGCGGAACATCGATTCGGACAGACCTCCGGCGACGCACTGCTCATAGAGCTCCTTGGCGCCCGCCGCGATCGACCACCGAGCCCGGTACCCGGGTAACGCCGCCCGAATCGCCGAGAAGTCGACACGATAAGAGCGGGGATCGGCGCCGGTTTCGCCGGTGATGGTCAGGGTCGAGCCGGGCACCGCGGCGACGGCGGCCTCCGCGATCTGTGCGACCGTCTGATTGTTCTCCTCGGTGCCGACGTTGAACGCCGCACAGTGGATGACGTCCTGAGGTGCCGTAAGGCATTCAAGGAATGCGGTGGCGATATCGCGCGCGTGGACCAACGGGCGCCACGGAGTTCCGTCCGAGAGCACCCGCACCTCTCCGGTGAGAACCGCATGACCGACCAGGTTGTTCAGCACGATGTCGGCGCGGAGCCGGGGTGAGTACCCGAAAGCCGTGGCGTTGCGCAGAAACACCGGCGAGAACCCCGAATCGGCGATCGCCGCCACGTCGTCTTCGACGCGAACCTTGCTTTCCGCATACGGGGTGAGGGGTTTGAGCGGAGCGCTCTCGTTCACCAGATCCTCGCCGGCGGACCCGTACACCGAGCAGGTCGAGGCGTATAAATACCGGCTCACTCCGGCGTCCTTGGCCAGGCGCGCCAGGCGCACCGAGGCGTGATGGTTGATGTCATATGTGAGGTCGGGTGCCAGTGCCCCCAACGGATCGTTCGACAGCGCCGCCAAGTGAATGACCGCGTCGAAACCGGACAGCTGATCGGCCGTCACGTCTCGCAGGTCGACGGCAATCGACGGCGGATCCGCGAGTTCCGGGCCCAGTACGCAGCCGGCGAACAGGCCCGAATCCAGACCGACGACCTCGTGACCGGAGTCGGCGACCACCTGCGACATGACTGTGCCGAGGTAGCCCTGATGGCCGGTGATGAGAACCTTCACAGTGCTGCTCCCACGTTGATTGTTGCCTTCTCCAGTACGAATGCCTCCGCGTACCGACTGCGGCATTGGACACCGCGCACCCGCGCCAACGCCAGAAAGGCCTCGCGATCGAACCAGTCATGTGGCCGCTGGGACGGATAGTGGGTGTAGATGAGTTCAGCTTTGCTGCTGGCGATCTCATCGCTCAGCGGCTGGAACACGGTCGGCGTGGGCGTATCGGTCTCCCACTTGATGATCTCGTAGCCGAGTATCAGGTGGTCGCGAAACTCGGTGGGTGCCAATAAGGCCAGCATTCGGTGATCCTGATGAGCGTCATGTCGCTGCGGCGCGAATACCACCGTGGCCGCGGACTGACGACGAAACACCGCCACCGCCTCCTTGACCGCGTTCCAGTGTGCGGGTGCCCGGCCATCGGGAAAGTCGAGTACCTCGACGGTGAGATGCGCCCCGGGACACAGCGCACCCAACGCGGCTCGCTCCTCGTTCTCCCGTTCGGTACCACCGCCCGACAGCACCAGCGCTCGCACACGCAGGCCGGGATGCCGGGCCGCCACGGTCAGCAGTGTCCCGCCCATGCCTATGGCGATATCGTCGCAATGTGCTGCCAGCAGCGCGATCTCGCTGATCGAGCCGGTGCCGAGTTCGATCACGCGGTGGCCGACTCCTGCTCCCAGACCATCCATGGGCGAATGCCCTTGCGATAGCCCTCGTCGAGCTCGGCGCGTTCCTTGAACGTGTCCGCAGGCTTCCAGAATCCGCTGAACTTGTAGCCGAACATCCTGCCCTCCTTGGCCAACGACCCACAGGCGTCCTCGACCAGGTCGCCCCCGGCAGGCAGATAGTCGAAAACGTCCTGGGAGAGCACGAAGTAGCCACCGTTCTCCCACATGTCGAGCTTGGACACTGCGGTGATGTCGGTAATGGACCCGCCCTCGTTCACATCCACCGTGTGAAACGACGATTGCGGGGGGACCAGGAGCATGGACGCCGCGGCGCCGGAGTTCCGGAACTTGGCCACCAGGTCGTCCAGGGGGGCGTTGGTGAGAACGTCGGCGTAGTTGGCAAGGAAGTAGCGGTCGTCGCCGAGGTGGTGGCGGACGCGGCGAAGTCGTTCACCGATGGGTGACTCGGCACCGGTATCCGCGAACGTGATGGTCCAATCGGCGATGTCGGACTTCAGCAGTCGTACCTGTCCGTCGGCCAGGATGAAATCGTTGGACTGCGCTTCGTTGTAGCTCAGGAAGAAGTCCTTGATGGCCTCGGCGCCGTACCCCAGGCACAGAATGAATTCCTTATGCCCGTGGTACGCATAGTATTTCATCACATGCCAGATGAGCGGACGGGGCCCGACCATCTGCAGCGGCTTGGGGATCACGTCGCCGGCCCCGTTGCGCATGCGCATTCCGAAGCCGCCGCAGAAAAGCACGACCTTCATACCGATGCTCCTTCGGGCTCGACGTGGGGTTCGACGACATGCAGCTGCGGCAGCGGATAAACGAGCTTGCCGCCCCATTCGCCGATATGCCGCAACTGTTGCGTGATCTCGGTTTCCAGATTCCAGGGCAGCACCAGCACCACATCGGGCTTGTCCTCGTCGATGCGCTCGGGGGAGTGCACCGGAATTCGGGTACCCGGGCTGTACATGCCCTGCTTGTAGGGGTTCCGGTCGACGGTGTAAGCCAGCAGGTCGGTTCGGATGCCGCAGTAGTTCAGCAGGGTGTTGCCCTTGCCGGGCGCACCGTAGCCCACGACGGTCTTGCCTCGCGCCTTACTGGTGAGCAAGAACTGTAAGAGTTCCAAGCGAATTCGCTCTGTCGTGGCGCGGAACCGCTCGTACCCGGACAGTTCGTGCAGGCCGGCACGCCGTTCCAACTCCAGGACCTCGGCCACCGACGGCGCAATCTTGGGACGGCATTCGCGCGGACGCGCCCACACCCTGATCGAACCACCGTGTGTATCAAGGAGTTCGACATCGACAACTTCCAGATCTCCCACCGCGAGCGCCCTTTGGGCCGCCAGCACGGTGTAATACTGAAAATGTTCGTGATAGATGGTGTCGAACTGGCCGAGTTCGATGAGATTGAGCGCGTGATGCACCTCGATGCTCACCCAACCGTCGTCGGCGACCAGCCCGCGCAGGGCGCGCGTGAAACCGCGCAAGTCCGGGATGTGCGCGTAGACGTTGTTCGCGGCGACAAGGCGGGCGGGGCCGTGCTCGGCACGAACGCGGGCGGCGGTGTCCTCGTCCAGGAATGCCGTCAGCGTCGGAACACCCTTGTCGCGCGCCGATTGTCCGACATTCACCGAGGGTTCGATCCCAAGGCAGCGAATCCCCTCTGCGACGACGTGTTGCAGGAGGTAGCCGTCGTTGCTGGCCACCTCGACAACGAAGTCTTCGTGGCGGTCGGGGCAAAGTTCCAGTCGTGCAATGGAGTTGGTGACATATGAGCGCGCGTGGTCGACCCAGCTGTCGGAGTACGACGAAAAGTATGCGTACTCGGTGAAGTTCTCCTCGGGGCTGATCAGCGCGGGGATCTGCAGCAACATGCAATCCCGGCAGAGTCTCAAGTGCAGAGGGTAGGTGGGCTCCGGAAGATCGAGCTCGGCCGCATGCAGAAACTTCTGACAGGGCGGGGTGGCGCCCAGATCCACCACGCTGAGCAGCTGCGTCGAGTCGCACAGGCGGCAGCGCACCGGTTCCTCCTTAGCCAGCAATGTGGAGTACGGATGTCTCCAAACTCGGCGCTAGGGTACCCGGTTCTGAGCGCTACTGCGACCAGCGGTTCGCGATCAGGTTGAAACCGATGTCCTTGGTGTTCTGCATGGCCTCGTACAGCCGGTAATAGGAGATGTAGCTGATGCGCCATTTCCCGTCCGCATCACGGCGGTATCGATCCGTGTAGTACGAGGTCCCGGTGATGAGGACGTGATGCGCCGGGACGATGACGACATCGCTCATGGCCCAGCTCCCGGTAGCGGAGTCGCCGTCTACGTGGATCTCGGGATGGCTCATGGTGTGCACGCTGGTGATGTCGGTGGTCAGCGAGGAACGCATGTAGTCGACAACACCTGCACGCGAGGTGAACTCAAGGGGTGCACCATGTACCGCGGTGCCATATGTCGCCTGGACGTCCTCGGTGAGTGTGTCGGCGAATTCATCCCACAGCTTGTTGTCGAGGGTGCGGGCATAGCGGTACTTGAGTTCGGTGATCTCGTGGATGTCGACGAGTGTGGCGAGAGTCATGATCGCCAGTCTTAGCACGCGGCGACGCGTCGCGTGCCACATCGGTAGGGGTTAGACATGGTGTGCGGTTCCTACCAAGATCATCTGTAAATCCTGTGCGTGAGAGTACATTTGTCCTGTATCTGTCGGCCATTGAATGAGGTGCCCATGAACTCCATCGCCCGTCTCATCGTGGCGCCCGCCGTCGGTGTGGTCGCCGCTGCCTTCGTCGGATTCGGAACGGTGGTGGCCTCGGCCGACCCGTCTCCGGCGCCTCCGGTCCCGGGCGCGCCCAACTCGCCTTCGCACGGATCGCTGGTCGACCAGCCAAGTGACGACGGAAACAGCGGCTGGGGCTATCTGCCCCGCGGCGCGGGTTCCCAGTGCGAGAACGCCTGGGTGGTTTGCGGTTCCGACAACAACCCGCCCGAATCCGATCTCGGTCCCGGACACGACGACGACAACGGCTGGGTCAGTGCGCCCGGTGACACCGGTGCCGACTGTGAGAACCCCGGGGTCACCTGTACCGACGTCGGCTAGACGGCCGGGCGGGTTAATACATCTGGCCGTAGGCCATTGACACCCAGCTGTGCTGACCGGCGGCTCCTTGCACCTTGACGGTGTGCGGCGCCGCCGGATCGGCTCTGACGGCAAGGAGCATCACGATGATGCCCACCTTGCCGGGATCGTCTCCACACAGGCCACCGCCGGGCACGGGCGTGCCGTCGAGAGCGATGTTGATCGGCGGGCCGCCGGTGCACAGCGCCCCGATGTAGGCGGTTGGTCCCGACGCCGACGGCTGGGGTGGCACCGGCATGTCATAGCTGCCTGTTGCGTCCTTGGTAGCGGCGATGACGGGGTTCTGCAGGCTACGGAACGCGTCGCGGATGCGCTTGGCCGGCTCTTCGGCGCCGGCATTGGGGGCCGGCGAAATCGAGGTGGACCTGGGCACGGTCGACGCGGTGAAGGTCTTCGTCGTGGCGGTTGACGTGCCTGTCGACGATGCCCCCGACATCCGGGTGATACCGGACGATGCCTGGCACGCGGTGACCGTAGCGGCACACACCACGAGCGTCAGCAGGCCGACAATCGCTCGATTCATGCGGGAATCAAAGCATGAGGGCGGTAGTCCGTGGCCCCCTCGGTGACTTTCGACATCGCCCACCCGTCCAGGGGCGTCGGGCACCTCATGGACCGAACATGAACGTTGTGGTGCCCTCGGTGAGATTCGAACTCACACTGCACGGGTTTTGAATCCGTTTCCTCTGCCAGTTGGGATACGAGGGCCTGGCGTTATCGGCGCTTTGACGGCCGGTGGCCGGTCGCGCGATCTCCCACCTTAAGGGATGGCGCTCGTCACTTTCACCAGGGTATCGCCGTTCACACGACCACATGCGTCACAATGGTCGCCATGACCGGCCCTCAGAACACCGAACCGGCGGCACCCGCTCGCCGCGTGCTCGTCGCCGAAGACGAAGCCCTCATCCGCCTCGACCTGGTCGAGATGCTCCACGAAGAGGGCTATGACGTGGTGGGACAGGCGGGAGATGGGCAGGAAGCCGTCGACCTCGCCGAGGAGCTCAAGCCCGATCTGGTGATCATGGACGTGAAGATGCCGCGCCGCGATGGCATTGACGCCGCGTCGGAGATCGCCACCAAGCGCATCGCCCCGATCGTGATCCTCACCGCATTCAGTCAGCGCGACCTGGTCGAGAAGGCCCGCGACGCCGGCGCCATGGCATACCTGGTCAAGCCGTTCTCCAAGACCGACCTGGTGCCCGCCATCGAGGTGGCGGTCAGCCGTTTCGGGGAGCTCACCGCGCTGGAGAAGGAAGTTCAGACGCTGGCCGACAGGCTGGAGACCCGCAAGCTGGTCGAGCGTGCCAAGGGCGTCCTACAGTCCACCCAGGGCCTCACCGAACCCGAGGCCTTCAAATGGATCCAGCGTGCCGCCATGGACCGCCGCACCACCATGAAGCGCGTTGCCGAAGTGGTGCTGGAAACGCTGGACACCGACGCGCCGCGCTGAAACTCGGGTAAGCACTGCGCGTTGCCTCCCGGTTGGCTATGTTTTCTGATCAGCGTTTTTGTTTCGACCTGTCGGCCCCAGCCATTCGGAGGTAATCGTGCGTGCACGCGCGAGTGTGTTGATGCTGGGCGCGGTAACCCTCGCCCTAGCCGGTTGTCACGCCGGCTCTCAGTCGGATGACTCCAATCAGACCAATCTGAAGATCTCGCCGCTGGTTCAGATCGCCCAGGACGGGAGTGAGGTGCCGGCATCCAACGCGACGTCGCCGGCCGACCCGGCTGGTGAAGGAAAAGCACAGTGCGCCAACGTTTCTCTGGCCATGGCCGGCGCGCTGAACGGACCCGACGCGGCGCTGGGGATCAACATCCTCGACGGCGCGAAGCTGGCGATCGACAAGCACAACGCCGCCAATCCCGGCTGTCAGGTCAAACTCCGCGAATTCGACACCGAGGGCCTGCCGCAGAACGCGAGCAACATCGCCCCGCAAATCATCGGCGACCCGACCATCGTCGGGCTCATCGGGCCCGGGTTCTCCGGGGAGACGAAGTCGACGGGCCAGATCTTCAGCGAGGCGGGTCTGGTGTCCACCACCGCCTCCGCCACCAACGTGACGCTCACCCAGCAGGGGTGGAAGACGTTCTTCCGCGGCCTTGCCAACGACGGGGTACAGGGTCCGGCCGTGGCCAACTACCTCAAGAAGACACTCGGGCAGAAGAAGATCTGCGTGGTCGACGACAGCACCGACTACGGATCCGGATTGGCCAACGCGGTGCGCGGGACGCTCGGAAATGACTGCAACGCCTCGGTGAAGAAGGGGGACAAAGACTTCTCCGCGGCTGTCACGCAGCTCAAGAACGCGACACCGGATGCGGTGTTCTTCGGCGGCTACTACGCGGAAGCTGCGCCGTTGGTGCAACAGCTGCGCAACGCCGGGGTCACCGCGACCTTCGTGTCGGCCGACGGCACCAAGGACATGGAGTTCGTCAAGCAGGCGGGAGATTCCTCTAAGGACGCGCTGCTGTCCTGCCCGTGCGGGCCCGCCTCGGATTCCTTCGCCAAGGAGTACACCGCGAAGTTCAACCAGGAGCCGGGGACCTACAGCACGGAAGGATACGACCTGGCCACGATCCTGCTCAAAGGAATCGACGCGGGAAAGACGACTCGGGCCGGATTGCTCGACTGGGTCAGGACCTACCAGGGGCAAGGTGTGGCGCGTGAATACAAGTGGAACGAGAACGGTGAGCTAACCTCGACACTCATCTGGGTGTATAAGGTCACGTAGGACATTCGAGGGGACTAGGCTCAGCCGCAAATGATTTCGGGGTGGATGGCGCAGACGGGTGTGCAGGCCAGCACAATTTCGTTCGATCTGCACGGACTGTGGAGCAGCATCGGACAGCTGACGATCGACGGTTTGGCGTGGGGAGCCATCTACGCGTTGGTCGCGGTGGGTTACACACTGGTCTTCGGGGTGTTGCGGCTCATCAACTTCGCGCACTCCGAGGTCTTCATGCTGGGCATGTTCGGCGCGTACTTCGCGCTGGATGTGATACTCGGCTTCTCACCGGGAGGCAACGCCTACAACAAGGGTGTCTCGCTGACCGTGCTGTATCTCGGTGTCGCAATGCTGATCGCGATGGCGGTCTCGGCCACCACGGCGTTGGGATTGGAAGCGGTCGCCTACCGTCCACTGCGCCGCCGGGGCGCACGCCCGCTGACCTTCTTGATCACGGCCATCGGGATGTCCTTCGTCATCCAGGAGTTCGTGCATTTCGTACTTCCGAAGATCCTCAAGGGCTACGGCGGCAGTAACGCGCAACAGCCGATCAGGCTGGTGACACCCAGACCGGTGTGGACATTCGGTCCCTTCGACGTCGGCGGTCATCACATCCCGTTCCAGGCCACGATCACCAATGTCACCGTCGTCGTGGTGGCCGCGGCACTGGTGCTGGCCCTCCTCACGGATATCGCGATCAACCACACCAAGTTCGGCCGCGGCATTCGGGCGGTCGCACAGGATTCGACGACGGCCACCCTCATGGGTGTCTCCCGCGAGCGGATCATCATGACCACGTTCGTCATCGGTGGCCTGCTGGCCGGAGCCGCGGCGCTGCTGTACACACTGAAGGTCCCGCAGGGCATCATCTACTCCGGCGGATTCCTCTTGGGTATCAAGGCATTCTCTGCCGCGGTGCTCGGTGGCATCGGCAATCTTCGCGGTGCGCTGCTCGGCGGCCTGCTGCTGGGCGTCATGGAGAACTACGGGCAAGCCGTGTTCGGAACCCAGTGGCGCGATGTGGTGGCATTCGTCCTGTTGGTGCTGGTACTCATGTTCCGCCCCACCGGCATTCTCGGTGAGAGTCTAGGGCGGGCCAAGGCATGAGCGCGCCGCGCGCCCTGGCACCGGGCGACTCGATACGCCGGTGGTGGTCTGAATTGGCCCGCCCCGTGCAATGGGCGTACGGCCTCATCGGGTTCGCGCTCCTAGCGCTGCTTCCGGTGTGGAAGATCCCGTACCTGGACACTCCCAACACCAGCTTCGGCGGAGTGATGGCCCAGTTCGCGATGGTCGCCCTCATCGCGATAGGTCTCAATGTGGTTGTGGGGCAAGCAGGATTGCTCGATCTGGGATACGTCGGGTTCTACGCCATCGGCGCATACACGGTAGCCCTGCTCACCAGTCCGGACAGTCCGTGGAATCGGATGGGAACCTCGGCGTTCTTCAGCTCGGACTGGGCGTGGTTGTCCTGTCTGCCCATCGCCGTGGCCATCACCGCCTGCTTCGGCCTGCTGCTGGGCACGCCCACACTGCGGCTACGGGGCGATTACTTGGCCATTGTGACGCTGGGATTCGGCGAGATCATCCGGTTACTCGCCGACAACCTCGAGGTCACCAACGGGCCGCGCGGTCTGCACAAGGTCGCCTATCCGCACGTGGGGGAGCAGTACGTCCGCGGCGGGGTCTTTTCCAGCGCGAATTCGGGCGGGCACCTGAACTATGGCGTGTGGTGGTACTGGTTGGGGCTCTGCCTGATTGCGGTGGTGCTGGTGTTGATGGGCAATCTGGAGCGCAGCCGGGTGGGGCGCTCGTGGGTGGCCATCCGGGAAGACGAGGACGCCGCCGAGATGATGGGAGTGCCCACATTTCGGTTCAAGTTGTGGGCCTTTGTGATTGGCGCGAGTATCGGTGGACTTTCCGGCGCCCTGTACGCGGGCCAGGTCCAATACGTGGCGTCGCCCACCTTCAACATCATCAACTCGATGCTGTTCCTGTGTGCCGTCGTACTGGGCGGGCAGGGCAACAAACTGGGCGTGGTCTTCGGCGCCTTCATCATCGTGTACTTGCCGAATCGTCTGCTGGGTGTACAGGTGCAGGGCGTCGATCTGGGCAATCTGAAGTATCTGTTCTTCGGATTGGCACTGGTTGTGCTGATGATCTTCCGCCCACAGGGCTTGTTTCCCGCTCATCAGAAGCTGATGGCTTACTGGCGCAAAACATCTGAGCGATTGGGCACCAGGAAGCAGGATGAAGCCGAGGCACCGGCATGACCGAACCCGAGAACTCCACACCCGAAGACGACCAGGTCTGCGCCGAGCTGGTCGAGTCCGAGGCCGTGGCTGAGCCCTCCGAGGACGTCGAGGCCGATTCCGTCGAGCCCGAGGTGCTGCTCGAGGTCAAGGAACTAACCCTCAAATTCGGCGGTCTGCAGGCGCTCGACGGGGTGAGCTTCGACATCCGCCGTGGCGAGATCCTGGGCCTGGTCGGCCCGAACGGCGCGGGCAAGACCACCTGCTTCAACGCCATCACCGGCGTCTACAAACCGACCTCCGGCAGCATCGTGTTCAACGGTAAGCCACTACGCAGGTTGCGGCGCCATCAGATCACCCGTCGAGGGATCGCCCGCACGTTCCAGAACATTCGGCTGTTCGGGGAGATGACGGCACTGGAGAATGTCGCGGTGGGAACCGATGCGCGCCATAAGACCTCGGTCTTGGGCGCGCTGCTGCGCACACCGAGGCACCGCCGCGAGGAACACTATGCCGTCGACGTGGGAATGGGGCTGCTCGACTTCGTCGGCATCGCCGACGTGGCGGACGTCAAGGCCAAGAATCTGCCGTACGGCAGTCAGCGCAGACTTGAGATCGCCCGGGCCCTTGCCACCGAGCCCAAGCTGCTGTGCTTGGACGAGCCGGCGGCCGGCTTCACACCCAGCGAGAAGGAATCGCTGATCGAGCTCATCCAACGCATCCGCGATTACGGATACACGGTGCTGCTCATCGAGCACGATATGAAGCTGGTCATGGGCGTGACCGATCGGATCGTCGTCCTCGAATTCGGCAGGAAGATCGCGGACGGCCTGCCCATCGAGGTCAGAAACGACCCAGCCGTGATCGAGGCGTACCTGGGCGTCGCCGATGAAGACCTCCATGGACCCGGTTGGCTGGACTCGCCCGCAACCGACACCGAAAGCGAGAGGTAGATGCCTCCCGTACAGCTGAAACTCAACAACGTAGGGGTCCATTACGGCCCGATCCAGGCGGTCAGCACGCTCTCGTTCGATGTGCGGGAAGGCGAGTTGGTCACCCTGCTCGGTTCCAATGGCGCCGGCAAGTCGACCACCATGCGCGCCATCTCTGGTTTGGTTCCGCTGAGTTCCGGGACGATCTTTTTCGAGGGCCAGGACATCTCGAAGATGAAGGCGCACAAGCGCGTCAAGGCCGGGATCGTGCAAGCGCCGGAGGGGCGCGGGATATTTCCCGGCATGACGGTCGCCGAGAACCTTGAAATGGGTTGCTACGGTCGTAAATTCAAGTCACGGTCGGAGCGCAGGGAACGTCTCGACTGGATCAATGCGCTGTTTCCGCGACTCGCCGAGCGTCGGCATCAACACGGCGGCACCCTCTCCGGTGGCGAACAGCAGATGCTGTCCATCGGACGCGCGCTGATGGCCAGGCCGAAGATCCTCTTGCTCGACGAACCCTCGATGGGTCTGGCGCCACTGTTGATCACCAAGATCTTCAACATCATCGAGGAGATCAACGCTTCCGGGACAACGGTGGTCCTGGTTGAGCAGAATGCACAGCAGGCATTGACTCGCTCGGATCATGCCTACATCCTCGAGACCGGCTCGGTGGTTCGTTCCGGGCCCGGACGAGAACTGTTGCAGGATGAAAGTATTCGCTCTGCCTATCTCGGCGTGGTCTGAGTCCCGCCGGTACTGCTCTGGCCCCGCGCCCAGGGCCAGGTCATCAGCGCCCAGACCACCAGCACCAGTAGGGTAGTCGTCACCACATACCACGGCCACGGGCCCATCAGGTCGAAAAGGCTTGCCGTCGTGGGTTTCCGGTTGAGAAATCCGTAGTTGGATCCGACGACGGCGTTGAACCCCATGGTGACGGCCGCCCAGGCGATGCTGACCACGGCCACCATCCGATAATCGGGCCACGTCGGCCGCATGCCTCGCCCCCAGGTGAGGTAGATGGCCGCCCACACGACCAGCAGATGTATCGACCAGAACGCGAGGAATTCGATACCGGGAAAATCGGGCCCCGTCAGGACCGGCGAGATCAGCGCCTGACTACTGAGCACCAGGCCCCAGTAGTACGTCAACACATACGCCCATTGTCGCTGTGACCACAGGGCATAGGCGCCGACCATCGTCACGAGGTCGGTGAGACGCAGCGGCACAGACACATCCAGGCGCGGGGGGATCAGCCCCACCACCAGTATCACGGCATAGATCGCCGCCAACACCGCGCCCAGAACCCGGCCAAGCACGTGCGCCTGGAATCCAGTTTGTCTGCGCCCCAACCACACCAGAGCCGCCGCACCGAGCACGAACACGGTGATCACGGCGATATGCGATGGGCCGTACTGATGGAACTCCCGTAGCGCGATCGCTCCCATCGCCCGAGGCTATCGGGCGACGATCACCGACGAACCGTTGCCGAACAAGCCCTGGTTGGCGGTGATACCGACCCGCGCGCCCTCGACCTGGCGGTCTCCGGCCTGCCCGCGCAGCTGCCAGGTCAGCTCACACACCTGCGCGATGGCCTGCGCGGGGATGGCCTCGCCGAAGCAGGCCAAGCCGCCGGAGGCGTTCACCGGAACCCGGCCCCCGACTGTGGTGGCACCACTGCGCAGCAGCTTTTCACCATCGCCCTTGGGACACAGACCCAGGTGTTCGTACCAGTCGAGCTCCAGGGCCGTCGAAAGGTCGTACACTTCGGCAAGGCTTATGTCCTCGGGTCCGATACCCGCCTCGGCATAGGCCGCGTCGACGATCTGATCCTTGAACACGCGCTCCGGCGCCGGTACTACAGCGGTGGAATCGGTTGCGATATCGGGTAGTTCGGGGAGGTGCTGCGGATACTTGGGGGTGATGGTCGCCACCGCACGCACCGACGGCACGCCCTCGACCGAACCAAGATGTTTCTTGGCGAAGTCGGCGCTCGCCACGATGACCGCCGCCGCGCCGTCGCTGGTCGCGCAGATGTCCAGCAGCCGCAGCGGATCCGATACCACCGGGCTGGCCAGCACGTCCTCGACCGAAGACTCCTTGCGGAAGCGGGCATTCGGGTTGTTGAGGCCGTGTCGCGAGTTCTTGACCTTCACCTGTGCGAAGTCCTCGGCGGTCGCGCCGTAGAGGTCCATCCGGCGCCGTGCGAGCATTGCGAAGTACACGGGGTTGGTGGCGCCGATGAGGTGGAAGCGCTGCCAGTCCGGGTCCGCCTTGCGCTCGCCTCCGACGGGGGCGAAGAACCCCTTGGGGGTCGTGTCGGCCCCGATGACCAATGCCACATCGCAGAATCCGGCAAGAATCTGGGCGCGCGCACTCTGCAGGGCCTGGGAGCCGCTGGCGCACGCCGCGTAGGTGGAACTGATCGGCACGCCGTTCCAGCCGAGTTTCTGGGCGAAAGTCGAGCCGGCGATAAAGCCGGGATAACCATTGCGAATGGTGTCCGCGCCGGCAACGAATTGAATTTGGCGCCAGTCCAATCCGGCGTCTTGCAACGCGGTGCGGGCGGCCGCCACACCGTACTCGGTGAAGTCCCGTCCCCACTTGCCCCACGGGTGCATACCCGCGCCGAGGATGTAGACCGGATCCGGTGTGCGGCTCATGCGGAAACCTTCTTCCATGCGTAGACCAGGCGCTGCACGCCCTCGTCATCGGTGTACAGCGGCTCCAACGCGAGCTCCATGGTCTGGCCGACTTTGAGGTCGGCGGCGCCGGTACCCGTCACCACCTTGCCGAGCACGATGATGCCCTCGGCCGCGAGCTCGACCGCTGCGATCGCGTACGGCTCGTAGGGATCGGATGCCGGATACGGGGGCGGCGGTGCGTACTGGTTCTCCGTGTAGCTCCAGACCGTGCCCCGCGAGGAAAGCGGCACCTGGTCCAGGACATCGCTGTCGCAGGCCGGGTTGGGGCAGTTGTTGGCACGTGGCGGAAACACGATGGTGGCGCACTGCGTGCACTTGCCGCCGATCAGGTGCGGCTGGCCGGATGCGTCGGTGTCGAACCAGCCGTCGACGGCGGGGGCTTGGTCTGTAGGCACCAGGTCAGATTACCCATGCTGATGCACGAATTGAAACGTGTGTCAGTTTTGTGCCCCGCCTGGTGGGATCATGGCCGAAACGGCGAGTCCTCCGGTACGAACTTCTCGAACGTATCGACGACCGTCGACATGTCCCACAAGTCGTCGGCCAGCGCTGCGGCTTCGACCGTCGGGAACGGGCTGTCACCCGAGGACGTCAGAGCCGCCATCTCACTGCCCAGGATGAGCGCCCCGATGGTCAACAGGCCAACGTAGATACCGCGCGGTGCCAGTTCAGAATGCAGGCCCTGCAGGTAGTTTCGCGCCGCGGCTGCCGCAGGTCCGGGTCCGCTCATCTCGGGCATCGCCCTGGTGCCGGTGCCGCCGATGGCGGCCAGGATCGTGCCGTGTCCACGCTCGAGCATTCCCGGAAGTACGGTGACGACGATCTGGATCAGTGGACGCACCAACAGCGCCCAGTAGCGGTCGGCCTCCGCCGCGGTTAGTACGCGGGCAGCGGTGAACGTCACCGGAGACGAGGGGCCGTAGTAAACGGCGTCGATCGGTGGCAGTGAGGTCGCGACAGTCTCCAGAAGCCGGCTGACACTGTCGTCGTCGGTGAGGTCCGCGGGAAACGCGGTGGCAGCGATGTCTTCTGTCGCGAGATCGGCGACCAAGGCTTCCAGCGGTTCGGCGCGGCGACCGACGACGGCGACATGAAAGCCTTCACGGCCGAATCGGCGGGCCACCGCCGCACCGGTGCCGCTACCGGCGCCCAACACGAGCATGGTTCTTTCCATTGTCAACCTCCAGGTCATATCATTTCTTCTGATATGTGCGTAACACCATCATGAAGAAGTTTTGAACCTCGTACAAAAGGCACATACGTGTGCGTAGGCGAACAAGGATGTGCGTAATGACCGAATCGCAGGCAGGGGTGGCAGATCCCGCGTTGCCCCGAATCTGTGCCGGCGTGGGGTTGGCCGAGGGCGAGTTCATCCGCGAGGTTTTGGACCGTGTCGGTGACAAATGGAGCGTGCTGCTCATCGCGACGCTGCACGATGGACCCCGCCGGTACACGGAGCTTCGCGATGCGGTGCCGAGCATCTCGCAGCGCATGTTGACGCGCACCCTGACGTTGTTGCGCCGCGACGGACTGATCACGCGCACCGCGTTCGCCGAAGTGCCACCGCGCGTGGAGTACGCGCTCACACCATTGGGCGTCGATCTGCATGGCATCTCCGCCGCGCTGGTGCGCTGGGCGCGGACACACCATGAGGAGATCCGCAGTCACAGAAACGCGTTCGACTCCGCCCTTGACAACGCACTGGTGGCGAAGTAGCGAGGGCTTCATGGGTATCGCGTTCAACCACACCATCGTTCATTCCCGTGACCGCGATGAGTCCGCACGCTTCTTTGTCGAGCTCTTCGGGTTACCGGCCGCACAAGAATTCGGCCCGTTCCTCAACGTCACGCTGCAGTACGGCGCAAACTTGGATTTCGCGACCGTAGACGCCGCGACAATCACCCCACAGCACTACGCCTTCTTGGTCGGAGAGGACGACTTCGACGCGATCTACGGCCGGATCACCGACCGAGGCATCGAACATTGGGCAGACCCGCGGGCCCAGCACCCCGGCGAGATCAATCATCACGACGGCGGCCGCGGCGTGTATTTCCAGGACCCGTCGGGGCACTACCTGGAAATCATCACCAGGCCGTACGGATCGGAGGAGGCGCCGGGGTCGTAGGTGCTGTCGCACCCGTTGCCTAGGGTAGGTGTGTGACTGCGCCTGCGACCAAGACCGGTACCAAACAGCCGACCCTGCTGCTGCTCGACGGCAACTCGCTGGCGTTCCGGGCGTTCTATGCGCTTCCCGCCGAGAACTTCAAGACCCAGTCCGGCCTGACCACCAATGCGGTGTACGGGTTCACCTCCATGTTGATCAACCTGCTGCGCGATGAGGCGCCCACGCACGTGGCCGCTGCCTTCGACGTATCGCGCAAGACATTCCGCTCCGAGCGGTATCCCGAGTACAAGGCCACCCGGTCGGCCACTCCCGACGAGTTCCGCGGACAGATCGACATCACCAAGGAAGTGCTCCAGGCCCTCGGCATCACCGTGCTCGCCGAGGAGGGGTTCGAGGCCGACGACATCATCGCCACCCTGGCCACGCAGGGACAGGCCGAGGGCTTCAAGGTCTTTGTGGTCACCGGTGACCGCGACTCACTACAGCTCGTCAACGAGGACGTGACGGTGCTCTATCCGCGCAAGGGCGTCAGCGACCTCACCCGATTCACCCCGGAAGCCGTGGTCGAGAAGTACGGACTCACACCCACTCAGTACCCGGATTTCGCGGCGCTGCGTGGCGACCCGAGCGACAACCTGCCCGGCATCCCCGGAGTCGGCGAGAAAACCGCGTCGAAGTGGATCCTCGAATACGGGTCACTGCAGGAGCTGGTCGACAAGGCCGACACCGTGCGCGGCAAGGTGGGTGACTCGCTTCGCGCCAACCTCGGCTCGGTGATCCTCAACCGCGAGCTCACCGATCTGGTGCGCACGGTGCCGCTTCCGTATGTACCGGCTCAGCTGGCCCTTGCCCCCTGGGATCGCGACCAGATTCACCGTCTCTTCGACGACCTGGAATTCCGGGTGTTGCGCGACCGGCTGTTCGAAACCCTCGAGGCCGTCGAACCCGAGGTCGACGAGGGATTCCAACTCGCCGGTCAGGCATTGGAACCCGGCACGGTTGCCGATTGGCTGAGCACGCATGCCGCAGACGGCCGCCGTAGCGGTCTCGCGGTGGTCGGGACCTACACGCCGTACGACGGCGATGCCACGGCCATCGCGATCGCGTCCGCCGATGGGGATGGCGCGTACATCGACACCACAACAGTCACCCCGGAGGACGAGACAGCCCTGGCCGACTGGCTCGCCGACCCGGCACGCCCCAAGGCCCTGCACGAGGCCAAGCAGGCCATGCATGCGCTGGCCGGACGGGGGTGGCAGCTCGACGGGGTCACCTCCGATACTGCGCTGGCCGCCTATCTGGTGCGCCCCGGGCAACGCAGTTTCGCGCTCGATGACCTCTCGTTGCGATATCTACGCCGCGAGCTCCGCGCAGAAGACGATGGGGAGCAACAGCTTTCGTTGCTGGACGAGGACGGAGCCGGCGATGCCAAGGCCGCACAAGCTCAGATGCTGCGCGCCCGCGCCATCATCGACCTGGCCGACGCGCTCGACATCGAACTGGAACGCATCGAATCGGCCACCCTGCTCGCCGAGATGGAGCTACCGGTGCAGCGCGTACTGGCGGGACTGGAATCCGTGGGCATCGCGATCGACAGCGATCATCTGACATCGCTGCAGAATCAGTTCGCCACCGGTATCCGGGAAGCCGCCGACGCCGCATACGCCGTGATCGGTAAGCAGATCAACCTGGGTTCGCCCAAACAGCTTCAGGTCGTGCTGTTCGACGAACTCGGCATGCCCAAGACCAAGAAGACCAAGACCGGCTACACGACCGACGCGGACGCCCTGCAGACGCTGTTCGACAAGACCGGTCATCCCTTCCTCGAGCATCTGCTCACCCACCGCGATGTCACCAGATTGAAAGTCACCGTCGACGGGCTACTGAAATCCGTTGCCGCTGATGGCCGCATCCACACCACCTTCAATCAGACCATTGCGGCCACGGGTCGGCTGTCGTCCACCGAGCCAAACCTGCAGAACATTCCGGTGCGTACCGAGGCCGGCCGGGAAATCCGCGACGGCTTCGTGGTGGGCCAGGGCTTCTCCGAGCTGATGACGGTCGACTACAGCCAGATCGAAATGCGCATCATGGCCCACCTGTCAGCCGACGAGGGACTCATCGAGGCGTTCAACACCGGCGAGGATCTGCACTCATTCGTGGCCGCCCGGGCCTTCGGCGTTCCGATCGACGAGGTCACCGCCGAGCTGCGTCGACGGGTCAAGGCGATGTCCTACGGTCTGGCCTACGGTCTGTCCGCATACGGTCTGGCCACCCAGCTCAAGATCTCCAACGACGAGGCCAAAGAGCAGATGGATCAGTACTTCTCGCGGTTCGGCGGTGTTCGCGAGTACCTGCACGCCGTGGTGGATCAGGCACGCAAGGACGGGTACACCTCGACGGTGCTCGGCCGGCGCCGCTACCTGCCCGACTTGGACAGCGGTGATCGTCTGCGCCGCGAGGCCGCCGAACGTGCGGCCCTCAACGCGCCCATCCAGGGGAGCGCCGCCGACATCATCAAGGTCGCGATGATCACCACCGACAAGGCCCTGCGCGACAAGGGCTTACGGTCTCGCATGCTCTTACAGGTACACGATGAGCTCCTCTTCGAAGTGGCCGAGGGCGAACGGGAAAGCCTGGAGGCATTGGTACGCGAGACCATGGGCTCGGCGTATCCGCTCGATGTGCCACTCGAGGTTTCCGTCGGGTATGGGCGCAGCTGGGACGCCGCGGCGCACTGAGCGGCGGCGCTAGTGCACGTCCGGTGTGTGCACACGCTCTGGACGCAGCCCCCTGCCGACGGCGATCGGAGGGAGGAACTTGAGCGGTCCTCGGCCGACGAAAAACGGCAATGTGATGGGGGACAGGTCGCCGGTGAGGACAGGTTTGATCAGGTTGTCTTGCACGAATACTTGGAACGCCTGTACCACTCTGGTCGGCAGTTCGCGTCGGCGCTGCACCGCGGCGAGGTCGGTGTCGGCGACGTGACCCGCGCGCAGCGGTTCCACGAGGGTGTTCGCGGCTGCCACCGCGTCGGCGACGGCCAAGTTGATACCGACTCCGCCCGCGGGTGACATGGCGTGTGCAGCATCGCCGATGCACAGCAGTCCGGGCCGCCACCAGGTTTTGAGACGATCGACGCGGACATCCAGGTGGCTGGTGTCATCCCAGGAGCGCAGATCGTTCACATGCTCGCGCAGCTGAGGACGCGCCGTGACCAGGCGCTTCTTGAACGCATCCAGGGAGCCGTTCTGCGGTCCGGCTCCCTTCGGCATGAGGTGGGCCACCTGCCAGTAGTCACCGCGATGAATCATCGCCAGCAGCAGTCCTCTGCGCAGCACCGCAAACGTCTCCTCGGGATCTCCGGGCCGGCGATTCAGCCGGAACCAGAGGACATCCATCGGCGAGCTTTCATGTGCCGTTTCAAGTCCTGAAGCGGCCCGCACTGCGGAAGTGCGTCCGTCCGCCGCTACCACCAGGTCTGCCCGCACTTCCAGTTCGGGTGTCCGTACCCCGGCCACCCGATCACCCTCCATGATCAAATCGGTTACCGCCGCGCGGCGGATGAGGGTGAATTCCGGGTATTTCTCGGCCTGTTCGGCAAGAAAGTCGAGGAAATCCCACTGCGGCATGAAGGCGATGTACGGCTGGTGGTATCCCAGCCATTTGAGCGCGCGAAAGTCACCGAATGTACGCATCTGGCCGTCGCCGTCGAAGGCGATGTGGTCGACCTTCTGGTGGGGTAGTCGAAGGAAATCGTCGATGAACCCGATGTCGTCCATGATCCGCATGGTGGTGGGATGCACTGTGTCCCCACGAAAGTCACGCAAGAAGTCGGCGTGCTTTTCCAGGACGACAACGTTGATCCCGGCCCTGGCCAGCAGCAGAGCGTGCACCAGACCCGCGGGCCCTCCACCGGCGACACATACTTGCGTCTGCAGAACGTGCGTCATGCCCGGACGCTACGCCCGGACCACTTGTGGTGGGCGGCATCGAGCGTTGGTCGGTAGCCCTCCCCAGGCTGCCCGCCGCCGCTTCTGCACTTCTGTGAACACACCCACCGCCAGTGCTTCGCGGGTTCTGTAGTAGTTAGCGGCGGCGCCAGTGGTGGATCAACCCCCGCTCACCATGTAGCGCAAGTTGCGCGATAGCGGCATTGAGAACCTGGGGGCGACGGACGCCGGCAGTGGCCCTGCTGGTGGCAGGCTCTTCGGTAATGGTCATAGCCGAACTAGCGTACGGCCTGAAAGATCACAAAGTTTGCCAGGATCGTCCTAATTGGTGTGCAGGTGCCCGCATTGCCTACTGCGGCTGTAGCGCCTGGACTGCTTGCTCGCACACCCATTGTCCTAGCAGGGTTTTCGATGCCGTATCTGGGGTTTGAACGTCGAAGCCGACGGCTGCGGCGGTCAGGTGAAGATTCAATCCTTCGCCACGTTCCGGATCCGCACCGAGAACGGCAACGACACCCAAACCATCTACGGCGAACCCAAGAGCCTGTAGACACATGCCCCGGGAACGCGTAGGGACAACGAAGCTCGATCGCGCCGCCGACGCGCAGGGGGCGATCGAATGCCGCACGCTGTCGATGATTGACAAGTTAGCTGACTAGCTCTAGTGTTCGATTTAACTGCTCATTTCGTCCGTAACGAGTTTTCTCCAGCGGCTCGGCGTGAAGAAATGGGCCCGGTCGACAGTGGGGAGTGCGAGGGGCATGGTGCGGATCATGACTAGCCGCCTTCTCTCAGCGCGTGCCGCATCCAGCACACATGATGGCGTGGAATTTCACCGGCATAATCGGGCTTGGATTGCACTGGTGCTGTCTGTGCTGGTTATTACTTCGGCGATCATGATCGACAACGCCTCTCGCGTGTATGCCGACCCGAGCGGTCCCGGGGCTCCGCCTCCGAAGCCGATTCCTTATGCGGTTCCCCAACCCGATGACATGCCCCGCGTGCAGAACATTGGCGGGGCGTCCCGCTTTGCCAACCCGTCGCCGCGGCCGCGGACACCTCCCGGCCGCCGAGCAACAACAACCGCTACTGCCGCACCTGACGCTGAATCAAGTTTGTCCTCACAAGAAAAGGCCCATCGATGACACCGATGAAGTCACCGAAAACCCGGATACCCGTCGGCGTGCGGCGCGCACTTGCGGTCACGGCTATTACTGCGGTCGCGGTAGCGGGCTGGCACCTACACACCTCGACCGACTCGGGCATCGGGGCCATCGGCCTAGTCCCTGGCGCAACCGCGGATCCGACGGGCCCCACGGGAGGTCCTGGTGGAGATGGCGGTATGAATGGCGGGCAATTCGTCCCGCCTTCAATGCCTGGGCAGCTCCCGGACTATCAGGGCGGTAACCAGCCGCCGCTGAATCAGGACGGCTCGGCATCGATTTACAACACTGGCACCCAGGGTGCGCCGCAACAAGCCCCCGGCCAGCAAGGTGGGCAACAGCCTCAGCAAGGCTGGGATCAGCCCGCGCACGGCAGTCAGCCCCCCAACTACTCCACCGCGCCGGGGTATACCCAAGGGCCCGGTCAATCCAACCCCGATTACCAACAGCCCCAACAAGGCAACCAAAGCCAGCCTCAACAGGGTACGCAGAATCAGCAGCCGAGCCAGGCGCCGTCGCAGACTCAGCAGCCCGACCAGAATGATCAGCAAGATCAGCAGCGCCAGCAGCAGTGCGAGCAGCAGGCAGAGGATTACGGGATCCTGCAGGAGTTCGTCAGCCTCATAAAATCCGGTGTGGGTGGGGCAGGCAGTGTGTTCAAGAAGCCCGATCGCGGCTGGCAGCCCGCCTTCGAATGCTCCTGCGCGCCCAACCAGAAAATGCCACAGTCAAAAGAAGGGATCTGCGACTGGCCGGTCATCGGAAGCCTAGCGTGCAAAACAGTCACCGGCACGGCTCAACCAGATCCCAAGCAGATGACACCAACACAGACGCCGACACCAACAGAAACGCCAAAGCAGCCAGAGCAGAAGGACTGTCCACCTCCTGGCCCCGTGACCATAACCGATAGCGGTGGCAATCCCTACACGCTGGTAGCAACCCAACGGAATAACGCCCAAGCGATTATCAATGCAGGTAGGCAATTCTTGCCTGCTGATAGCCGACAGGGTCGCGGAATAACCATAGGCTTGGTTACGGCCTTGGCTGAGAGCAACTTGGTTAATGTGGGTAGTAGCAAGTTTCCAGAAAGTCTCGCTTCCGCCGATAAAGACCCGACCGCGCCACACTGGGATGAGCAAGTAGGGGCCAACGTCGGATCTGATCACAATTCCATTGGAATTGTTCAGCAACAGGTCGGAATATGGGGCGACGACGTGAGCAATATGATGAGCGTGCAGGAGACTATGAAACGATTCTTCCTCGGCTACCAGCACCCCGAAGGAGGGAGTAATCCGGGGATGGTCGAGGCAAATAGAATCGGCTCCACTGGAGATAACTTCCCTGGCCAAAGTTTAGACTACGGTGATCCTAAATGGGATATGCACACGATTGCTCAGCAAGTCCAAAACTCTGGTCCTGGCGATCCTGACGATGCAACCTATGGGGCATTAAATCGAACACCGTCGGGACAGCCCGACCCTGGGCTTCACAACTATGGCCCCTGGGAGAAGGGCGGATCCGAGCTTTATGATCTCCTCAAAAATTGTTGATACCATATTCTTGATTCTTACCAATTACTCACGACCTTCTGGGGGCTGGCATGAGACTTAGACGACTACGACTTCTACCTATCCTTCTGACGTGTTCGATTTCCTCATGCGGGACCCCTGTGCCCCAGGCGCCGTCCATTCCCGGGCCTTATTTCGACCCCCAATCTCTATTCGCTTCTCCCGTCAATGCATATGGCCAGAAACTAACGCAGACCGAAAGGGATCAACTGGCTATTGCGCAGGCAATGAGAAAAGTAGATCCATGCGGGTTCATCGACCCAGAAGTAGCCAAGGATATTCCGGGGGCTCAATACCAGTATTCCCAAGGTTTCGCCGGATGTACGCTGTATGCGGACAAAGGCGGAGATAAGACTGTCCCAACGGTAACGATATCCTTGCGCGACCGCGGAAATATAGGCACAACACATAAGACCTCTCTAGGCGGTATGGCGGTGGAAGAATCCGAGACGACCGCCTGCATGTATCGAGCGTCGCTACACCTGGCAGCTGTGCCAGGAGCACCGAAGAACCCGGAAGTCGCAGACATGCTCGACAGATACTTCCCGCTAACGGTATCCGGTCAGCCGCCCAATGAGCCACCAGGTGAAAGATCCAATGTTGTCAATTGCGATCAAGTGAAAGCAGTCGCAACAGGAGCCTTAAGAATTCTCGACCGCGGCCTTCCGTTGCGCAGTGCAGACGGCCCAATACCGGTCCCGTTACTGGAGAATGACCCATGCGCCCTGTATCCGGAACTGCAAGGATTTTCCGGGTATCTTGTGGACGGAGCCGCGTACTTCAGGTGTATTTTTTCAGGATCAGGTTTGAAGGCCAAAGCTGGCCTTACCTTTAGTCCTGTTGCTCGTGCTCTTTTCGATAGCGCTCAGCACAAGGAAGATGTAGATGGTGTCACCGTCTACATAGGCCTAGACGGGCCCGAAAGTTGCACTGCATTTGCCATGGCAGGAAATCCATTGCCACCCGTAAAAATAGGCCAGAGCAACCGGGGTGACGAGAACACGATGGTTCCAACCCTGGAAGTTCGTGGGGGGTACTGCGACGTGAACAAGCAAGTGGTCGCGGCGGGTATCAAAAAATTCACTGGAAAATGATCTCCCGGAATTCGGTTCGGATAACCCCAAGTAGAAAGGTGAGCGGTTTGCGGATGACTCCAACTTTGACTGTGTCTCTGGTTAGGTTGCTGCTGCCTGGATTCATGGTGCCGTTCACGCTTGGGGCGTGCGGAATGCAGTCTTCTCCACCGTCAGCGACGGTTCCTGCGACGGCGTCCGCTCAGCAGGATTCGACGGACTTCTCCAGCATTCCGGGGCAGTTTCCGTCGCCTGCTTCGTTGACAGCTAATGGTGAGCGAGAGGCTCCGGTGGGTGGGTGTGTGAATCTGTCTGGGCCTGCTGTCAATGCAGTTCTGACGATCGTTGATTGCGGGTCGCAGCAGTACACGTACCGCATCGTGCAGCGTGTGAACAGATCCCGTGAGTGCGGAGACGCCGATCACTCCTATTACCGCAACTCGAAGGAATCCGGGCAGTACACCGCCTGCCTTGACCTTGCATGGGACAAGGGCGCATGCCTAAACCTGGGCCGCCCTGTCACGAAGGTCTCCTGTGACGATCCCAGCGCGCGTGAGAAGTACAAGCCGATCAAGGTAGTTGTTAACACCACTGTGGTCGACGCCTGCCCGAATGGCGGGTACGCCCACCCGCAACGCCGTTTCACGGTGTGTACGCAGCGTCAACCCTAAACAAGCTTTTGGCCTTGTGGCTGGACGGCGTGGGATGCGGCGATGTTCGGAGGACGACCTTGCGGTGTTACGGGATCGGTCGCTAACCGCATGCCGGGTCGCCGGACAGTTGGGGCGGTCGATCTCGGCGGTCGAGCAGGCTCGTATCGCGTACGGCGAAGGTGTGCTGAAGCCGAGCGCACGTCGCACACCGCAGCGGTGGTGTGATGCTGAGCTGGCCGTCGCGTTGGATCGGTGGTGGATCGTGACTCAAGCCGCCAAGGAGTTGGGCCACACCAGCCAATATCGAGGTCTTGCTTGACATGACGGCTCCCAGACGCCGGCTCGTCGCGTCCGCCCTTCTGGCTGCAGTCTGAGCACCCAGGATCTGCCCTCTATGTGGCATTAGCGCTTAGCCGCACCTCGTGGCGTAGGTGGCTCTACATTCGCCATATTTTCCATCAAAGCAGCCATCGACGGTTATAAGCCGTGAGGCGGCCGAGTGTTTGCCCCCGTACTGACAACCTCCGCTAAACGGATGAGCGCCGCCCGCCGGGTTACAACCATGGTCACCACGCAGGCGGCTCCCTGCGCTGATCATGAGAGATTGCTGCCGGTTTGATCTGCGATTGGTTTAACGTCAGCGGCAAGTAACCTGCGAAAACACGCCAGCAAACTTTCTTTCTGTAGACAATCGCCTTTTCAGTGTGAGAGGGTGCCATAGCGGCTACTCACAGGAAACTGTGAGGTTCACTCGGAGGGGCTCATCGGATGATCATGAAGGATCCTCGGCGTATTTCGCCCGGTCTGCGCAGGGCGCTGGCCGTGGCGGCAGTGGCGGCGACGCTTGTTGCCGGGGTCAAGGTGAACAGCGACTACACCACCCCTGGTAGCGGCTTCTCTACGATCGCGACAGGTGCGGCGGATCCGACGGGCCCCACGGGAGGTCCTGGTGGAGATGGCGGTATGAATGGCGGGCAATTCGTCCCGCCTTCAATGCCTGGGCAGCTCCCGGACTATCAGGGCGGTAACCAGCCGCCGCTGAATCAGGACGGCTCGGCATCGATTTACAACACTGGCACCCAGGGTGCGCCGCAACAAGCCCCCGGCCAGCAAGGTGGGCAACAGCCTCAGCAAGGCTGGGATCAGCCCGCGCACGGCAGTCAGCCCCCCAACTACTCCACCGCGCCGGGGTATACCCAAGGGCCCGGTCAATCCAACCCCGATTACCAACAGCCCCAACAAGGCAACCAAAGCCAGCCTCAACAGGGTACGCAGAATCAGCAGCCGAGCCAGGCGCCGTCGCAGACTCAGCAGCCCGACCAGAATGATCAGCAAGATCAGCAGCGCCAGCAGCAGTGCGAGCAGCAGGCAGAGGATTACGGGATCCTGCAGGAGTTCGTCAGCCTCATAAAATCCGGTGTGGGTGGGGCAGGCAGTGTGTTCAAGAAGCCCGATCGCGGCTGGCAGCCCGCCTTCGAATGCTCCTGCGCGCCCAACCAGAAAATGCCACAGTCAAAAGAAGGGATCTGCGACTGGCCGGTCATCGGAAGCCTAGCGTGCAAAACAGTCACCGGCACGGCTCAACCAGATCCCAAGCAGATGACACCAACACAGACGCCGACACCAACAGAAACGCCGACACCAACCAAAACTGAGGAAAAATGTCGGCAGTCCGGGCCGGATGGGACGGTCCAGTTACCCAGCCTCGCAGAACTGAGCAAAGGAAGCGAAAAGGGGCTGATGCCGGGCGCGGTGAACATTGCGCGCAGCGTCGCCAAGGAGTTCCCAGATGTGAAGGAAATCGGTGGTTGGAGGCCACCTGATCGGGATGCCAATGGCGAAGTGCAGTTCACGGAGCATTACGACGGCCATGCAACGGACATCATGACCGACATACTTGGTGAGTCAACTACTACTGGCCAAGCTCTTGGCGACAAGATCGTGGCCTACCTCGCTGAAAACAGCGCCTGCTTTCATATCCAATGGATAATTTGGAACCAGCAAATCTGGGAACCTGGCCAAGGGTGGACACCGATGCCAAACCGCGGCGGTGTCACCGCCAACCATATGGACCACGTGCATGTGAATTCCCTAGTCCCCGGGGAACCAGAACACCGCCCACTACAACCGGAGTACAAGCCGTGACAAAAACACTCGTCAATATCGACCGCGCGATCCTCGTGGCGCTGCCAGTCATAGGCGTATTGCTCTTGACGGCCTGCACCTCCAAATCGGATGCTCCTGAAATTCAGAACCAGGGCACGACAATCTCGCAGACAGTCGTACACGAAACCACCCCCGGTTCGGACGAGCCGTTGACCAGAGTGCAAGGCGACCGAACACTGCGCCTACCGCACGAAAACTACGGCGGCGAAATCGCCGGCGGCTCCTGGACCGGCACACCAAACAACCGTGGCAGCTGCGAATACATAATCTATCTACCGACCGGCGAGTCCTTTAAGTCGGGGCGAAGCCAATGGCCCGATCTCGTGCATCTGGACTTCACCACGCCAGGCGGCACGGTGCAGTTCAAAGGTGATTGCGTATGGACTCAAGATCCTGATAGGTAAACGAGCCGCAGTGCCAACGCCCCACGTTCGTCCCTTGTCCGCGTTGCAAGTACAGCATCACGCACTCGCCGCCGCAGAAGGAGAACCCGGCCGGAATGGTACCGGTCAGGAACTCAACCACCCAAGCAACGCGTGCCGCATCAAACATGACCTGGAATTTCCAACGGAACATACATGCTTGCACCACGCACCAACACATCCCATCAGGCTGCTAGCTAACGGCGCCCACCGACAGAACGGCCGCGTTTGTTGCACCAGAAACCACAGTGGCACAAGCGATCTAAGGGAACTGCACGACGTCGAATCGGTTCCCCTCAGGATCTTCAAGCGTGACAAAGTCGGCCCCTGTCGGACGCGGCCAGTCCACTGGCATCGCACCGAGCCCGATGAGCCGCTCAATCTCCCGCGGCTGATCGCTCGTGTAGAGATCAAGATGAATGCGCGGCGGCAACTGCGGAACCGAACGGTGTTTGTCCAATGAGAGATTGGGCCCCGAGCCCACCCGCGGAGTCAGCACAACCCAGGCCGCGGTGGGAGTCTCTCGCGGCACACATAGTCCAAAGCCGCCGACCAGAAAGCCATCTGGCGCTGCAGGTCATCGACGCGAACAACGATCGCGCCGATGCGTAGGTCCGTCACGTTGTGCACCTTTCCGCCTGCCGACGCGGAATCGCACCAGCGTCACGCAGCCGAGGACACGGCCTTCGACTTGGCGATACCGAACTGCATGTTTTCGTCAATCCGATCGCGATGGAACGCAACGAAATCCAGTAGATAGTTGTGCCGGATGGCCCATGGCCCGGATGTCCCGGACCGTGGCATATGCGCATCACCACGGCTCACGTATCCCGACGACAGATTGAAGAACGGGCGCGCTTCGAGCTCTTGTCCGTGCCGGTCCGGATACGCGTGGGTGTATCCATACTGCTCCATGTAGTCCAGAAGCCGCACCACGGCTCGCGCGCTCAGGTCGGCGCGCAACGTCCACGACGCGTTGGTGTACCCGACGCTCCATGCCGCATTCGGCACGCCCTCGATCAGGTATCCCTTGTAGATGAATCGATTTGGGGAATCGACAGGGGAGCCGTCTACACTCAGCTCGATGCCGCCGAAGATCTGCAGATTCAATCCCGTTGCGGTGATGACCACATCGGAGCGCAGTTCCTCACCGGAACCCAGTCTGATGCCGGACGGGGTGAATGAGTCGATGGTGTCGGTGACCATCCGAACGCCGCCGTTGCTGATCGCCTCGAAGAGGTCGCCGTCGGTGTCGGCGCACACGCGTTGATCCCAGGGGTTGTAGCGCGGGGTGAAATGCACGTCGACCGGATAGTCCGCCGGCAGCAGCTTGGAGATCCGGCGCCTGAGGAACCATTTGGCAAAGCCGGGCGCCTTGCGGCACACCTGGTACATGATCCAGTTGAAACCGCCCAGCCAGATACGCGCGAAGTGCTGAACAGCACTGAGCGGAAGTATTTTTCGCAATAGGTCCACCACCGAGTCGACACGGGCGATCGGGTAGATGTAGCTCGGTGAGCGCTGCAGCATGCTCACCTTGGCCCCGGCGCGCGCCAACGAGGGCACCAAGGTGATGGCCGTCGCGCCGCTGCCGATAACCGTCACTTCCTTGTCGGAGCAATCCAGGTCTTCCGGCCAGTGCTGGGGGTGGATCAGTCGCCCGGTGTAGTTTTCGACCCCCGGGAACTCGGGGGTGTAGCCGTCGTCATAGTTGTAATAGCCGGTGCACAGGTACAGGAACCGGCTGCGGTAGGTGGTGGGGCCGGCCGGGGTCTCGACGCGAACCGACCAGGTATCGGTGTCGGTTCGGAAGTCCGCGCCGGTGACCTTCGCCGAGAAGCTGATGTGCCCGTCGACGTCATAGTCCCGGGCGGCGTGCTCCAGATAGTCACGGATATCGGCGCCGTCGGCGATGGTGTTGCGTTCATGCCAGGGGTGGTAGCCGAAGCTAAGCGTGTAGATGTCGCTGTCGGAGCGAATCCCCGGGTACCGGAAGAGGTCCCAGGTTCCGCCGATGCGCTCGCGGCGCTCGACGATGTGGAAGCTGCGGCCCGCCGCGCTCAACCGGATGGCGGCGTTGATGCCCGATATCCCCGCACCCACGATGAGGACGTCTACGAGCTCGTCTTTCGACATGTCCGACATGATGCTCCTGATCGTCGTTGATGAGACAACATCTGATTCATCAACCTACCCCGTCAGGGGCGCACGATAACCCGAGAGTGCTTGCAAGACCGGCGCCGCGGCACGAGCGGCCATGACCGCGTACGCCTCCTCCGTCTGCATCGCGAAGTCCCGAGGATCGCGGGAGCCCCGTTCGATTCGGTCGCGTACGAACGCAAGCTCTACCACCTGCGCGGCGAAGTTCTTCACCGCGACGCCACTGGGGGCACCGCCGATTCGCTTGGCTTCCGCGATGGCGTGCTTGCGATCCTTGATCGAACCCAGCCAGGTGGCCTCATTGGGGGTGACCAACCCGGCTGCCACCATCCCCGGCAACTTCTCGGCGACGACGTGCTGTTCCTTGCGCCTGCTCCGCACGCCGACCACGATCACCACCACGAACATGGGCACCATCCACAGCACGTACACCGCGAGGTATCCCTGAAGGCCCAAGAAGGATGAGCCGTTCCACAGGCCGTGCATTAGCACCGCGGCAAGGTAGCCGATCGCGATGCAGAGAAACTTGGCGACAGCGTTGTGCTGCTTCATGGCGTAGTAGACGCCGATGCCGGTCATCGTGGTGAACAGCGAGTGCGCGAACGGACCGAGGCCTAAACGCACGATCGCCGTGAGCACCGACTCGCCCACGGTGTTGCCACTGCCGATGTAGGCGATGTCTTCGAGCCAGGCGAATCCGGCCGCAGTGATGCCCGCGTACACCAGGCAATCGGTGAGCGAGTTGACTTCCTGGCGCCGTCGGCCGGTCAACATCAACAGTAGAAAGGCGCCCTTGGCTGCCTCTTCGATGAAGGGTGCGCGGATGGCGATCGACCCGAAGCTGGTGCTGCCGTCTGGATCGAAAACTGAGCCGAAGGCCAGCTCGAGGACGATCGAGACAACGACGGCCAGTGACGCGCCCCAGACAAAGGCCAGCACAAGGAGCCGCGAGGGCTCCGGCTCCCAGCGGTCCAGCCAGAGATAACAGAGGACGACGACCCCTATCGCGATGCTCGACAGGACCAATCCGATCATCGCGCCGACCGGGTTGGAGAGAAGCAGGCCGGCCAGGATTAATCCCGTCACCAGCGCCAGGGCGATGATGACGCCGATCGGCGCCCCGACCTTCTTGACTCGTTGGGAGAATCCCGGCATGGGCGGCATGGGTGCGGGCGCAGAGGCGTAGGACACCACCGAAGAGTAGCTGGGAGCCACCGTGCCGGTGCGGTGACGGCCCGGCGCCGGCACCTGTCGACGAGACCAGGTTTGTGCTGGTGGAGGCCAGTCGAGTAAGGTGAAGCACATCTCTGCCGCACGTGCGGAGGTATAAGCACGCCCGCAGCTGAAGCTAGCTGTGCCAGCACTGTCCCTACTACACAACCTGTCCGGAGCAACCCCACACATGCCAAGTCCCACCGTGACCTCGCCGCAAGTAGCCGTCAACGACATCGGCTCGGCCGAGGATTTTCTCGCCGCTATCGACAAGACGATCAAGTACTTCAACGATGGCGACATCGTCGAAGGCACCATCGTCAAGGTTGACCGCGACGAAGTTCTTCTCGACATCGGTTACAAGACCGAAGGTGTCATCCCGTCCCGCGAACTCTCGATCAAGCACGATGTCGACCCCAACGAGGTCGTTTCCGTGGGCGACGAGGTCGAGGCCCTGGTTCTCACCAAGGAAGACAAAGAAGGCCGCCTGATCCTGTCCAAGAAGCGCGCTCAGTACGAGCGGGCCTGGGGCACGATCGAGGAGCTCAAGGAGAAGGACGAGGCCGTCAAGGGCACCGTCATCGAGGTCGTCAAGGGCGGCCTGATCCTCGACATCGGTCTGCGCGGCTTTCTGCCCGCGTCGCTGGTCGAGATGCGTCGTGTCCGCGATCTGCAGCCGTACATCGGCAAGGAGATCGAGGCCAAGATCATCGAGCTCGACCGGAACCGCAACAACGTGGTGCTGAGCCGTCGTGCCTGGCTGGAGCAGACACAAAGCGAAGTTCGTTCTGAATTCCTTAACCAGCTCACCAAGGGCGCTATCCGCAAGGGTGTCGTGTCCTCGATCGTCAACTTCGGCGCCTTCGTCGATCTCGGAGGGGTTGACGGCCTGGTTCACGTGTCCGAGCTGTCCTGGAAGCACATCGACCACCCGTCCGAGGTGGTTCAGGTGGGCGACGAGGTCACCGTCGAGGTCCTCGACGTGGATATGGATCGCGAGCGGGTTTCGTTGTCGCTCAAGGCGACTCAGGAAGATCCGTGGCGTCACTTCGCCCGGACCCACGCCATCGGCCAGATCGTGCCCGGCAAGGTCACCAAGCTGGTGCCGTTCGGTGCGTTCGTCCGCGTCGAAGAGGGCATCGAAGGCCTGGTGCACATCTCCGAGCTCTCAGAGCGCCACGTCGAGGTGCCGGACCAGGTTGTGGGCGTCGGCGACGACGCGATGGTCAAGGTCATCGACATCGACCTGGAGCGTCGCCGGATCTCGCTGAGCCTCAAGCAGGCCAACGAGGACTACACCGAGGAGTTCGACCCCTCGAAGTACGGCATGGCCGACAGCTACGACGAGGCCGGAAACTACATCTTCCCGGAGGGCTTCGACTCGGAGACAAACGAGTGGCTCGAGGGCTTCGACAAGCAGCGTGAAGAGTGGGAGGCCCGGTACGCCGAGGCCGAGCGTCGCCACAAGATGCACACCATTCAGATGGAGAAGTCCGCGGCTGCCGCCGAGGCCGAGGCTGCGGCCGCGTCCTCGAACGGCTCCTCGCGGTCCGAGGATTCGGCTTCGCAGGGTGGTTCACTCGCCAACGACGAGCAGCTCGCCGCACTGCGCGAGAAGCTGGCAGGCAACGCCTAAGCACGTGTTCTCCAAAGAAGGCCACGGTCATCGCGACCGGGGCCTTCTTTGGTTGTTCTTCTCCGGCCGCAGTATCCGGGGAAAGGCGAGAGGGCAACGCCCCCAACGCATCGCCTAGGTACCGGGGGTGACAGACTGCGGGCATGTTGCGGATCGGCCTGACCGGAGGAATCGGCGCGGGAAAGTCCACGGTGTCACGGACCCTGGCGGAATGTGGAGCCTTCATCGTGGACAGCGACGTGATCGCACGCGAAGTCGTGGAACCCGGTACACCCGGCTTGACCGCACTCGTGGAAGCCTTCGGTGAATCGATCCTGCGGCCCGATGGCGCTCTGGACCGCCCAGCGTTGGCGGCCATCGCGTTCCAGGATGACGCCCATCGGGCCACACTCAACGGAATCGTGCACCCGTTGGTCGGGGCTCGCCGGGCCGAGTTGATTGCCTCGGCAGGCGAGGATGCCGTTGTGGTGGAAGATATCCCGCTGCTGACCGAGAATTCGCTCGCACCCTTCTATCATCTCGTGCTGGTGGTGCACGCCGAGATCGAAACCCGCGTGGCCCGGCTCGTCAGCCACCGGGGCATGGATGAAAAGGATGCACGCTCGCGGGTGGCGGCGCAGGCCTCCGACGAACAACGCCGCGCGATTGCCGATGTGTGGCTGGATAATTCGGGTGACACGGACGCACTCGCGCAGAACGTCCGTGATCTCTGGGCCGCCCGGTTGCTGCCGTATGCGCATAACCTGCGCACGCGCCAACGGGCGCCCTGGCAGCCGCAGCTCGTGCCCGCGGATCCGACATGGCCGGTACAGGCGCAACGCATTATCAATCGGCTCGCGGTGGCCTGCGGTTCGAAGGCGTTGCGCATCGACCATGTCGGTTCCACGGCGGTGCCCGGACTGGACGCGAAGGACGTCATAGACATTCAGGTGACCGTCGAATCCCTCGACGTGGCGGACGCTCTGGCGGATCCCTTGGCAGACATAGGCCTGCCGCCCATCGCGGGTATCACCGCGGATGATCCGCATGATGCCGAAACTGCCACCTGGGGCAAACGCATCCACGCAGCCGCCGATCCGGGACGCGCCGCTCTGGTGCATCTGCGGGTGGACGGATGGCCAGGTCAGCGATTCGCGCTGATCTTCCGGGATTGGCTGCGTGCCGACCAGCAGGCGCGTGCCGAGTACCTCTCGATCAAGCAGGCGGCCGAGCGCGCGGCGGACGGCGATTCGGGAACCTACGTGGAAGCTAAGGAACCGTGGTTCGCGCGGGCGTACCCGCGGGCACTGGCCTGGGCCGCCGACACCGGCTGGACGCCGCCGGCGCCCTGATTCAGCGCTGTTGCTCGACGATGCCGATGCAGGTCGCTGTCAACAACCTGGTCAATGCCGGCTCGAAGTCAAGGCTCCAATCCGACGGTACCCCCGGCTCGCTGCGGTAGTCGTGCTCCAGCCCCTCGGGTGGATGTGCGATCTGCCAGAGCATCGCTGCCAGCGAGAACGCGGCGACGAGGATATCCAGAGAGCCTTTGCGGCCGATTTCCGGGAGCGCGCGTTCGATCGATTCTGCGATCGCCATGACCGCGACGTTGCTGACTTGCTTGACCTCGGCGACACGTTCCACGTCGACTTCGTGTTCCAGGTGCAGATGCTGGTTGGCCAATAGGTCACAAAACAGCGGGTCGTCGACGAGGCCGTGCACAAGGGACTCGGCCACCCGAGCGGGGGAGTCGGGGCCGGGCTTGGCCAAGGCGGCGCACACCGTGTCGGACCATCGCGTCCAGCCCTCCGCGGCCAGGTGTAACAACACTTCTTTGTGCGAGCTGAAATAGCGCCGAACCGCCGAATAGTGCACCCCGGCACGGTTGGCGACTGCCGTCAGCGTCACCGAGGTGACACCGGATTCCACAGCCAGTGATCGCGCGGCTTCCACGATCGCTGCGGCCCGCTGACGTTTCTTTTCGTCAGTGCGGGCGCGTTGGAATGTCAGTTGCGCCACTTGCCGAGGATAACGCACGGCGTGTGATTTGCGAGGCAGCGAACCACCCGGTAGCGTGCGTTACGCACGTGATATGCGTTAAAGATCCTGATGAAACGCGCTGGAAGGGAGCGGACTGTTCGGACCTTAGGCATGGTTTACTTCGGGAAATGTCCGGGCGGGCTCGCGCGGACGGTAGAGGCTCGAAGCAGCCATCACGCGGCGATTGCTGCGCCGCCTCCTGCACGTGGGGCGGACGGGTGCGGAATCTGATCAGCAGTTGAGCCAGGGTCGAGCAAGCGGCGGCGACGGTTTGCGAAACGCCAACGGGTGAAGGGGTTTTACGATTCTCAGCGTTCTCAAGCGGGCTTGGATCCCGGTGGTGATGGTGCTGGTCCTGGCCATCGCGGGCTTCGCGGTGTGGCGGATCCGCGGCATCTTCGGCTCCCACCAGTTACCCACCTACGCCGGCAGCATGACCGACGACAAGAACAACTCCAAGCCCAAGCACGTGGTCTACGAGATCTTCGGCCCGCCCGGCACCGTCGCCGACATCAACTACATCGACAAAGAGGGCGAACCGCATCAGATCAACGGTGCGGTGTTGCCGTGGTCGATCGAGATCGTCACGACGGCACCGTCGATGACGGGAAACATCCTGGCGCAAACCCGCAATGCCGACGGGCTGGGTTGCCGCATCACGGCCAATGACGAGAAAAAAGATGAAAGGTATACCAACGAGGTGAGCGCCTACGTCTACTGCTTTGTGAAGTCCGCATGAGCGGGTCACACACAGGACGTTTGGCCGAACCCACCTTCATGGCCAAATGGATCCGGCGCCTGTCGATCCCCATCGTCATCGGTTGGCTAGCCATTGTCTTCGCACTCAATACGTTTGTGCCGCAGTTGGAGCAGGTGGGCAAGGAGCACACCGTTTCGCTGAGCCCGCAGAGTGCACCGTCCATGCAGGCGATGAAGAACATGGGCAAGATGTTCAAGGAGTCCGACTCCGACAGCGTCGTCATGATCGTGCTCGAGGGGCTGGAGCGTCTGGGGCCCGATTCGCACAAGTTCTACGACGAGATGGTGTCGCGGTTGCGTGCCGACACCAAACACGTTCAGCACGTTCAGGATTTCTGGGGCGACCCGCTTACCGAGGCCGGTGCACAGAGCACCGACGGCAAGGCCACCTACGTTCAGGTGAACCTCGCCGGCAACATGGGCGAGACGCTGTCCAACGAGTCCACCGAGGCCGCCCGCAACATCGTCAAACAACTCGAAGCCGACTGGACCAAGGACGGCGCCAAGCTGCCCGATGGACTCACGGTCTACGTCACCGGACCGGGTGCCTTGCAGACCGATATGAACCACGCCGGTGACGGCAGCCTCCAGCTGATTACCGGACTGACCTTCCTGGTCATTGTGGTGATGCTGCTGTTCTTCTACCGTTCGATCTTCACCGTGATCATGGTCTTCATGCTGGTCGGCATCCAGCTGAGCGCGGCGCGGGGCGTGATCGCCTTCCTCGGTGACACCGAGATCATCGGCCTGTCCACCTTCGCAGTGAACCTGCTGGTGATGCTGTCCATCGCCGCGGGCACCGACTACGCCATCTTCCTCATCGGCCGCTACCAGGAAGCCCGAGCGATGGGCTCCGACAAAGAGGCGGCGTACTACGAGATGTTCCACGGCACGGCGCACGTCATCCTGGGTTCGGGTATGACCATCGCCGGTGCCATGTACTGCCTGAGCTTCACCCGCATGCCCTACTTCCAGACCTTGGGCGTGCCCTGCTCTGTGGGTCTGCTCGTGGGCGTGCTCGTATCGCTCACATTGGGGCCTGCCCTGATCACCATTGGCAGCCGCTTCGGATTGTTCGAACCCAAGCGCGCCATGCGCATCCGCACCTGGCGCAAGATCGGCACCACCATCGTGCGTTGGCCCGGTCCGGTACTGGCCGCCGCGCTGTCGATCGCGATCATCGGCCTGGCCGCCCTGCCGGGCTACCGGACCAGCTACGACGACAAAAAGTACATCCCCAAGGACATCCCGGCCAACGCCGGCTTCCAGGCCGCCGACCGCCACTTCTCCCAGGCTCGTATGAACCCGGAGATGCTTCTCATCGAGTCCGATCACGACATGCGGAACTCGGCGGACTTCCTGGTGATCGACAAGGTCGCCAAGGCCGTCTTCCGCGTTCCGGGAATCGCACGCGTACAGGCGATCACCCGTCCGCAGGGCACTCCGATCGAGCACAGTTCGATCCCGTTCCTCATCAGCATGCAGAGCGTGGGCCAGCTGCAGAACATGAAGCTGATGAAGGACCGCATGGCCGATATGAAGGTCCAGGCCGACAAGATGGGCGAGAACGTCGTCATCATGAAGCGGACCCTGGCCAACATGACCACGATGGCGGGCATCACGCACTCACTCGTCGGTGACATGCACACCCTGCAGGGCACCATCCACGAGATGCGGGACAGCATCTCGAACTTCGACGACTGGTTCCGTCCGATTCGCAACTACCTGTATTGGGAGAAGCACTGCTTCGACATCCCGATGTGTCAGGCGATGCGCTCGATCTTCGACACCCTCGACAAGATCGACGAAATGACCGAAACCATGGACGGCATGGTCGTCAACATGGAGCGGATGGATCAGCTGATGCCCAAGATGGTGTCGGATATGTCGGCCATGGTCCCGATCATGGAAGACATGCAGAAGATGATGCTGACGCAGCACAGCACCATGTCCGGCTTCTACAACCAAATGGACGAGATGAGCCAGAACTCGACCGCCATGGGTAAGGCGTTCGATGCCGCGAAGAACGACGACTCGTTCTATCTGCCGCCGGAGATCTTCGACAACGCAGACTTCAAACGCGGAATGAAATCGTTCCTGTCACCCGACGGCAAGGCCGTCCGGATGATCATCTCCCATCGAGGGGATCCCGCGACGCCGGAAGGCCTGTCGCACGTCGAACCGATCAAGCAGGCCGCTATCGAGGCCGTCAAGGGCACGCCGCTGGAGGACGCCAAGATCGAGCTCGGTGGTACCGCGGCCGTGTTCAAGGACATGTCCGACGGTGCCCGCTACGACCTGATGATCGCCGGTATCTCCGCCCTGTGCCTGATCTTCCTGATCATGCTGCTCATCACACGAAGCTTCGTGGCCTCGCTCGTCATCGTGGGCACGGTTGCGCTATCGCTGGGTGCATCGTTCGGTCTGTCGGTCATCATCTGGCAGTACATATTCGGCATCGAATTGCACTGGCTCGTCATGCAGATGGCCATCATCGTGCTGCTTGCCGTGGGCTCCGACTACAACCTGCTGTTGGTGTCGCGACTCAAGGAAGAGCTGCACGGGGGCCTCAAGACCGGCATCATCCGCTCGATGGGTGGTACCGGCAGCGTCGTGACCTCTGCGGGACTGGTCTTCGCCTTCACGATGGCCGTCATGGTGGTCAGCGATCTGCGCATCATCGGCCAGGTCGGTACGACAATCGCGTTGGGACTGCTGTTCGACACGCTCATCGTGCGGTCGTTCATGACACCTGCCATCGCGACCATCCTCGGCCGGTGGTTCTGGTGGCCGCTGAACGTGCGGACGCGACCGCTGCCGCCGCCCAAGACACCTGCCGCGGCACAGCCCGTGCCCGTGGGCACAGGCGACGGCGCCGACCCCGCGACGACGGAGTTCCCAAGACCTTCGGTCTGACTCCGTCACGTGTCCACCTGAACGCATTCCGCTCTCCTCGAGAAGCGGCATGCGTAGCTGGGCGCCGTTCAAGATCCCTTCGTAATATGCGAGGTGTTCCGTACTCGCAGCCGCGACGCGAAACTCGGCTGAGACGCATTGGGGCGATTCGATCGCGGACTCCAAAACGACCCACGGTCATCTGAAAATGTTTGCTGATTGGCCAGCCGGCGACCGCTTTCATGCGCACCCAGGGGCGTTGCTCACCGAGCTGCAGCCATTCGTGACCAACGACACGCCCGGTGGCGCTTGTTGTTATCGGTCACCATTGCGCGTCGCGACGCGCACGCACATCGGACCCGCACCAAGCGCCGAAAGGCGTCACGGGCGGTCGCTCCAAAGGTAGCGATGGCAAATAGTGGGTAGGTCCGTTAGCTGCTGCGATTCTCAGGCCAGACACCAACTCGAATGTGCGAGCAGGCCCTTTCGTTACATATAGGAAAAGAAGCGGGGAATAGAACCGTGTCATCGGTTGTTGACTTTTGCTTGTAGCTAACTAGGCTGTTGCGGGTGCCCAGGGGACGAAACGGGCAAGTTGTGACTGACGACACATGTACAGTTCCCTGACAAACGTATGTAGTATCCCTTACGAATTACTGAGAAATCAGCATGAGCGGAGCCAAGTGGGATGAACCGACGATGTGACCGGACGCCCCCTGACCTCACTGACTCCGCAAAAACAACACGGTGTCGTACTAGCTGGTAACTATTTGCGCGCGAATCGCGCCGGCGTTTGGGCCGGGGCGCGATAAGCAGAGTCGAGTTGTTGGCCCCCGGGCCACACGGGTGAAGGGGATCGGACGATTTTCAAGATATTGACGCGGGTATGGATCCCGCTCGTCGTTGTGGTGGTCATCGCGGCCGCTGCCTTCGGCGTCTATCGGCTTCACGGGGTGTTCGGCTCGACGAGCATCAATTCGGCGATTGGCATCAAGGATGATTCCAAGAACATCATCCCGAAAGACATCGTCTATGAAATCTTCGGTCCCGCGGGGACAAAGGGCGAGGTCAACTACCTCGATGACAAGGCCCAGCCGCAGCGTGCCGTGTTCACCACGCTGCCGTGGAAGCTGACCATCACGACGACCATGACGTCCGTTTTCGCCAATGTCGTCGCGATGGGGGACAGCGACGAAATCGGCTGCCGCATCCTGTCCAACGGTGAAGTCAAGGACGAACAAAACGCGTCCAACCACAACGCCCAAGTCTTCTGCATGGTGAAATCTGCATGAGTACACATAGCGCTCCTACTCACGGCGCAACCCAAAAGCCTTCGCGCATAGCGCGTTTCATCCACACGTTCTCAGTGCCGATCATTCTCGCTTGGCTGGTGCTGACCGTGATCGTCAACGTGGTGGTGCCTCAGCTCGAAGAGGTCGGCAAAGAGCACTCGGTGTCGTTGGCGTCCAAGGACGCGCCGTCATACCAGGCGATCAAGCGTCAAGGAGAACTGTTCCAGCAGTTCAACTCCGACAGCATGGTCATGGTGCTGCTGGAGAGCGATACCAAGTTCTCCACCGATATGAACGACAAGGCGCACACCTTCTACCGCGAGCTGGTCAAGCGGCTGCGCGCCGACACCAAACACGTCGAATACGCCCAGGACTTCTGGGGCGATCGCATCACCGCCGGTGGCGCGCAGAGCGTCGACGAGAAGGCCGCCTACGTTCAGCTGAACCTGCGGGGCGACCAGGGCACGACGGAAGGCAAGGAGTCCGTCACCGCGGTCCAGGATCTCGTCGCCAAGCTCATCGACGAGACAAAGAAGAACAACACATATCCGGACGGCCTCAAGGTCTTCGTCACCGGGCAGGCCGCGCTGACGATGGACATGAACGACGCCGGCGACAAGAGCATGCTCAAGATGACGGGCATCACCTTCATCGTCATCACGATCATGCTGTTGTTCATCTATCGGTCGATAACGACGGTGCTGCTCATCCTGTTCATGGTGTTCGTGGAACTGGGTGCCGCCCGTGGTGTGGTCGCCATCCTCGGTAACGCCGAAATCATCGGGTTGTCGACATTTGCGGTGAACCTGCTGACGTCGTTGGCCATCGCGGCCGGTACCGACTACGCGATCTTCTTGATCGGGCGATATCAAGAGTTGAGAGCGGAGGGTAAGGAGCGTCTCGAATCCTTCTACCTGACGTATCACAGTGTCTCGCACGTGATCCTGGGTTCGGGCTTGACCATCGCCGGCGCGACGTTCTGCTTGAAGTTCACCCGTCTGCCGTACTTCGAGTCCTTGGGTGTGCCGTGCGCGATCGGCATGCTGGTCGTGGTGGCCGCATCGCTGACCATCGGGCCTGCGGTGCTGCTGGTCGCGACGAAGTTCGGCTTGCTGGAGTCCAAGCGCACCATCAAGAACCGGACCTGGCGCAAGGTCGGTACCGCCATCGTGCGCTGGCCCGGACCGATCCTGGCCGTCACCATGATCATCGCGCTGCTGGGCCTGGGAATCCTGCCGTCGTACACGGTCAACTACAACGACCGGTACTACATCCCGGGCAGCTTGCCGTCGATCCAGGGCTTCCAGGCATCCGACCGCCACTTCTCCAAGGCGAGAATGAACCCGGACATCCTGATCGTCGAGGCAGACAAGGATCTGCGCACCCCGGCCAACATGTTGGTGCTGGACCGGATCGCGAAGAACGTGTTCCGCGTCGAGGGCATCAACAAGGTGCAGAGCATGACCCGGCCGATGGGTGCTCCCATCGACCACAGCTCGGTGCCATTCCAGGTGAGCATGCAATCGGTATCCATGACCGAGAACATGAATTACCTGAAGAACAGCATGTCGGACATGTTGAAGATGGCCGACGATATGGGTTCGATGATCGCGATCATGGAACGCATGTACAGCATCATGAAGGAGCTCGTCGGCGTAACGCACCATATGGCTACCGTCACTACTCCGGATATGTTGGCAGTGGCCAATGAAATGCGCGACAACATTGCGAATTTCGATGATCAATTCCGGCCGTTGCGCAACTACTTCTATTGGGAAAAGCACTGCTTCGATATTCCGATGTGCTGGTCCATGCGCTCGCTATTCGACACCATCGATGGCATCGACAAGCTCACCGAGAGCATGCAGGGGTTGCTCGCGGATGTGACCAATATGGACAAGCTGATGCCGCAGATGGTGGAGCAGTTGCCACCGATGATCGCCATCACCAAGAACATGCGAAACACCATGCTGACCATGTACAGCACGATGAACGGCATGATCACCCAGATGGATCGCATGACCGACACCGCAACGGTGATGGGTCAGGCGTTCGACGAGGCGAAGAACGACGACTTCTTCTACCTGCCGCCGGAAGCCTTCGACAACGAAGACTTCAAGAAGGGCGTCAAGCTGATGATGTCGCCGGACGGCAAGGCCGCGCAGTTCATCATCACGCACGAGGGTGACTACGCCAGTAATGAGTCACTGGCCAACACGGAGGTCGAACTCAAGGCCGCCAAGAATGCGATCAAGGGCACGCCACTGGACGAAGCCAAGCTTTACCTCGGCGGTACCGCTCCGACCTACCACGACATCGGCGAAATGGTGAAGTACGACTTGATGATCGCGGTCATCGCGTCGCTGTGCCTGATCTTCGTGATCATGCTGGTGATCACGCGAAGTATCGTGGCGGCCTTCACGATTGTCGGCACCATCGCGATATCGCTGGGCGCGTCGTTCGGTCTGTCGGTGCTGCTGTGGGAGCACATCCTCGGCCTGCAGCTGCACTGGTTCGTGCTGCCGTTCACCGTCATCATCTTGTTGGCGGTCGGATCGGACTACAACCTGCTATTGGTATCCAGATTCAAGGAAGAACTCCACGGCGGCCTGAACACGGCGATCCTGCGCGGTGTGGGTGGATCCGGAAGCGTCGCCACCCAGGCCGGTCTGGTGTTCGCGTTCACCATGGGATCGATGATCACCAGCGATCTGATCGCCATCGGACAGTCCGGGTCGGCGATCTGCCTCGGGCTGCTCTTCGACACCTTCATCATCCGGGCATTCATGACACCGGCGATCGCCGCTCTCATGGGCCGGTGGTTCTGGTGGCCCATGAAGGTGAGCAAGTACGCGACGGATCCTCCGCCGCCTCCGGTGCCGGTCGAGCAGGTTCCGCCACCACCGGCACCCGTGCCCGTTGGACCGAATGTCGGTCCCGGACATGACGACCCGGTCACCACGGAGTTTCCACGACCGCAGGTCTAACGGCTAGTGCAGTTCGGCCCCCGTGCTTATGGCATGGGGGCCGAACTCGTTGTTGGGGAATCGGTGCGCCGGGGTCCTGTCCGGAATAGAAAAAACGCCCCACGGTGCGATCACCGCGGGGCGTTTTCTATGCGCTTGGTTAGGGGCCGTCCCAGACCGACATGTCGGACGGGTACTTGCTGCAGTTCTCGGTGCCCTTGGCGACGACACCCTTGTTGTTGAAGAAGATCTTGCCCCAGTTGGGCCACTGCGACGTCAGTGCCTCCGGCGGGTAGTTCACCGCGAAAACCTCGGACTCCGCGCGGCGGCCGGCGTAGTCCTTTGCGAAGAACTCGTGAATCCGGTCGATTGTCGCCTGCTGCACATAATCGGGCTTGTTGTTCTTATCGATCATGTACCGCGTGTAGTAGATCGGGTCATAATCGCGAACCGCTGCCAGATACTGCTCGGCAGTACACGTGGTCTTCAGCATTCGCCGGGGAATTGGATAGTCATCGGTCGAGTCGGCGGAGGCAATCGCGGGGATTGTGCTCGCGGCAATTCCCGCGGCGACTATCGCAATTCCCGCACTGCGAATGGGACGACGAATGGAGTTCAGGCGCATGGCGCCATTGTAGCGGTTTTTGTGCAGGTCCGGGGTACAGAAGTGACTAATTTGACTCGTGCTTACGAGTTGAAGTGACCACAGGTGACGCTGTCGTTGACGGGTCCGTTGAAGATGCCCAGCGCGGGTGGCACCGTCAGGTCCTGCGAGTCGACAACCACGTCGTCGACCTGCACTTCACAGTGCAATCCGACACCGTAGGGAGGCAGCACCCGCACGGTCATCCCCGCCTGCTGCGGGTCGTCCATCACCAGGTTGACCTCCCAGGTCTCGCCGGGCCCCAAACGAGGTTGTTCGGTCCGCCGGTCCACCGGATCGGTCTTGAACGTCACGGAGATACCACGGCCGAGCCCATCGACACGGGCGATGTAGCTGATGTTGTGCAGCTCGGCTGCGGAGGCTGGTGCTGCCAGGAGAGCCAGGGTTACCGCCGCCGTCCCGCCAGCGCCCAGTCCTCGGAGGAAGGCGCGCATATCGGCATCCTACCGGGGCCCGGGAGACGGCGGCAACGCGATCAGTCCAGGTCAGCGGGGTCTTCGGTGTGATCAACCCCGAGTTGTTCGCAGGCCGTGTTGAGTACCCGTTGCACCGCCAACGTGTCGGCCAGCGGCATCACCGCGCTCTGCGCTCTGCCCTCCAGCAGGCACCGGGTGACCTCCGCGAGTTCGTGACTGTACCCGCCGCCGACGGGCGGACGTACTATCGGTTCGGGATCAGATCCCTTGCGGTGCAACACGATCTCGCGCGGATGATGGAAGCGGGGGAGGATGTCGATCCAACCCTCGGTGCCGAAGATGCGCGCCTGACCGGGTGTGGGATGCAAAAGTGAGCACAGCAGGGTTGCGCTGCGTCCGTCGTCGTACCGCAACAGCAGGCCGGCTTCGGCGTCCACTCCCGTGGGGAACAACGAGCCGTGAGCCACCACCGCCGCGGGATCCCCCAAGAAGTACTGGGCCAGCGAAACCACATAAACGCCGAGGTCGAGCAATGCTCCGCCGCCGAGCACGCGATTGAACAACCGATCTTCGGGATCGAACGGGCGGTCCACCCCGAGATCCGCCTGAACCTGCCGCACCTCACCGATGACCCCGTCGTCGACAAGCTTTTTCGCGGCGACGATCGCCGGCTGAAATCGCGTCCACATTGCCTCCATGGCAAAAACGCCCCTGGCCCTTGCGATGTCGATGATCTCCTGGGCCCCCGAGACGGTCGCGGTGAAGGTCTTCTCGACCAGGATCGCCTTTCCGGCGGTGAGAGCCGCGATGGCGACCCGTCGGTGCTGGGGATGTGGCGTGGCGATGTACACCGCGTCCACATCGGGAGCGGCCAGCAACTCCCGATACGAGCCGAAGACTTGCGGAATTCCGTGTACCCCGGCGAAGTCCCCGGCACGCTCCGGAGAACGGGAGGCGACGGCCACCAACTCGGCTCCCGGCGTGAGCGGGAAGTCCCGGGCCACATTGCCGGCGATGCGGCCGGGACCGATGATTCCCCAGCGAATGGTCTCAGGCATGAGCAGCTCCGTTCTGGTCGCGCCAGGTCAGCGGCATTCCGGCCGCGGCGAGCCAGGCGTTCAGATCATGTCCGTGCCCGGCCAGTCCGTCGACAGCGGTGGCCGCCCGGCGTATGGCGAGTTCCGTTGTGGCCGTGGATAAGAGACCCAATTTGTGCGCTTCGAGCAATTCGTCGACATCCGTCATCTCGGTTTCGCGTCCGCAACGCACCACGAGGTCAAGATAGTGGTCGGTGGCCTCCCACCGCGAGGCGCCGGAGACGAACTCGCCGACGTCCAGGTAATAGTCCTGATCGCGCTCAAATCCCGGACTGAAGTGGAAGACATTGGCACGCAAGCCCAACGTCGGGAGCAGCCAGGATTCCAGGTAGTGGAACTGTGCGCGGCCGGGCGTCGCGCGCGCCATGTACAGCCCCCACGGCTCCACCCGGTACCGGTCCACCGACCGCACGATGCCCTTCGGGTCGGTGTTGGTGAGTGCATCGAGGTCGAAGATCTCGCGTTTGGGCGCGTGCACGCTGGTTTCCCACCGCCTTCCTGTCGTCTTGAGTGATTGTCGGACCATCGGCTTACTCTGGGCTCATGGCTTTCGCAACAGAACACCCCATCGTTGCGCATTCCGAGTACCGCCCGGTCACGGACGTCTTGCGTGCCGATGGGCGATTCGAGGTCGTCAGTCAGTATGAGCCCGCGGGCGACCAGCCGGGTGCCATCGCCGAACTCGAACGCAGGGTTCGGGCGGGGGAGAAGGACGTGGTGCTGCTGGGTGCCACCGGTACCGGCAAGTCGGCCACCACCGCCTGGCTCATCGAGCGGCTGCAGCGGCCCACACTCGTCATGGCACCCAACAAGACGCTGGCCGCGCAATTGGCCAATGAGCTTCGGGAAATGTTGCCGCACAACGCAGTCGAGTACTTCGTGTCGTACTACGACTACTACCAGCCGGAAGCATACATCGCGCAGACCGATACCTACATCGAGAAGGACAGCTCCATCAACGACGACGTGGAGCGCCTGCGGCACTCCGCGACGTCCAATCTGCTGTCGCGTCGGGATGTCGTCGTGGTGGCGTCGGTCTCGTGCATCTACGGTCTGGGCACCCCGCAGTCCTACCTGGATCGTTCGGTGCAGTTGGACGTGGGTTTGGAAGTACCGCGCGATGCGCTGCTGCGGCTGCTGGTCGACATGCAATACAACCGCAACGACATGGCGTTCACACGAGGCACCTTCCGGGTGCGCGGAGACACCGTCGAGATCATTCCGTCCTATGAAGAGCTTGCGGTGCGCATCGAGTTCTTCGGTCACGAGGTCGAGGCGCTCTACTATCTGCATCCGCTGACGGGGGATGTTGTGCGGCAGACCAATTCGCTGCGGATCTTCCCGGCCACGCACTATGTCGCAGGGCCGGATCGGATGGCGAAGGCACTCGAGGGTGTCGAGCAGGAGCTCGAGGAACGCCTATCTGAATTGGAGGGCCAGGGCAAGCTCCTGGAGGCGCAACGGCTGAGGATGCGGACCAACTACGACATCGAGATGATGCGCAATGTGGGCTTCTGCTCAGGCATCGAGAACTATTCGCGGCATATCGACGGTCGCGGCGCCGGCACGCCACCCGCCACCCTGTTGGACTACTTCCCGGACGACTTTCTGCTGGTGATCGACGAATCCCATGTGACGGTTCCGCAGATCGGTGCCATGTACGAGGGTGACATGTCGCGCAAGCGCAATCTGGTGGACTTCGGGTTCCGGCTGCCGTCCGCCGTCGACAACCGGCCGCTCACCTGGGAGGAGTTCGCCTCACGCATCGGCCAGACGGTGTACCTGTCCGCAACCCCAGGCAACTATGAACGCAGTGCCGCCGGCGGCGAGTTCGTGGAGCAGGTCATCCGGCCCACCGGTCTGGTCGACCCGAAAGTCGTCGTCAAACCCACCAAGGGGCAGATCGACGATCTCATCGCCTCGATCCGACAGCGCACCGACGCCGACGAGCGTGTGCTGGTGACGACGCTGACCAAGAAGATGGCCGAGGATCTCACCGACTACCTGCTCGAGATGGGTATCCGGGTGCGTTATCTCCATTCGGAGGTCGATACCCTCCGACGGGTGGAGCTGCTGCGGCAGCTGCGGCTCGGCGAGTACGACGTCCTGGTGGGCATCAACTTGCTGCGCGAAGGCCTGGATCTACCCGAGGTGTCACTGGTGGCCATTCTGGACGCCGACAAGGAAGGCTTCCTGCGCTCCAGCAGGAGCCTGATCCAGACCATCGGTCGCGCGGCACGCAATGTGTCCGGTGAGGTGCATATGTATGCCGACACCATGACGGATTCGATGAAAGAGGCTATCGACGAGACTGATCGGCGACGTGCCAAGCAGATCGCGTACAACGAGGCGAACGGGATCGACCCGCAGCCGTTGCGCAAGAAGATCGCCGACATCCTGGACCAGGTGTATCGGGAGGCCGAGGACACCGAGGAAGTTGCAGTGGGTGGATCCGGCCGCAACTCCAGTCGCGGCCGGCGCGCTCAGGGCGAGCCAGGTCGCGCGGTCAGTGCCGGCGTCTTCGAGGGTCGCGACACCAAGAGCATGCCTCGAGCCGAACTGGCCGATCTGATCAAGGACATGACCGAGCAGATGATGGCGGCCGCACGTGATCTTCAGTTTGAGCTCGCCGCCCGGTTCCGTGACGAGATCGCCGATCTCAAAAAAGAATTGCGCGGCATGGACGCTGCCGGATTGAAGTAATCAGCCGGGATCGGCAAGCAGGCGCGCCCCGGTGGCGCCGTCATCCGCGAGGACGTCACCGGGGTTGAACAGCATGCATTTCGTCATGGACAGACATCCACAGCCGATGCATCCGGTCAACTTGTCCTGCATGTCGGCGATGGCGTTCTTGCGCGCTTCCAGATGTGAATGCCATTGCCGGGAGATCCGTTGCCAGTCACGGGTACTGGGCGCCCGATCGGCAGGGAGGCTGGCCAGTACGTCGGCGACCTCCGCGAGAGGGATGCCGAATCCGGTCGCCACCCGGATCAGGGAGATACGGCGTAAGGCGTGACGGCGAAAGACCCGCGCGTTGCCGGAGGTGCGCTCGGCAGGGATCAGGCCGATATCGGCGTAGTAGCGCACGGCGGACACCGCGATTCCGCTGCGCCTGGCCACCTCGCCGATCGGCAGCAGCTCGGCCTTGTCCTTCATCGGGCCTCCTCCCGCCGTCGCGGTTCCTTGATCTAAAGTGCACTTTAGCTCATACCGTGTTCGCATGACGCAGGAACCGCGGACGGGCAGTTGGCGAGATCTGTTGGGAGGCAGACAGCTCGGCATCATCACGGTGCTCGCCGGTGGGGTGGCGCTATACGCCACCAACGTGTACCTCACCACCAGCCTGTTGCCGAGTGCAGTAGCGGACATCGGCGGAGAACGTCTCTACGCCTGGGTGACCACGATCTATCTCATCGCGTCGGTGAGCGCCGCCACCGTCGTCAGTCCGCTACTCACCTGGGCGGGTCCACGCGGTGCGTACCTGATCGCGTTCGGCGCATTCGCCGTGGGCACCCTGGTGTGCGCGACCGCGCGTGGAATAGAGGTGATGCTCGCCGGACGCGCGGTGCAGGGTGCGGCCGGCGGCCTACTGGCGGGCCTCGCCTACGCTGTCATCAATAGTGCACTGCCTCAACGGTTATGGACACGCGCCTCCGCACTCACCTCGGCCATGTGGGGTGTCGGCACTTTTGTGGGTCCGGCGGCAGGCGGATTGTTCGCTCAATTCGGGCTGTGGCGTTGGGCATTTGCGTCCCTGACGGCGATCACCCTCGGCATCGCGGCAATGGTTCCCGCCGTGCTCTCCGCAGCCGAGAGCACCAGCTCCCAGAGCCCCCTGCAACGCGTTCCGGTGCGCTCGCTGCTGGTCATCACGCTGGCGGCGGGCTTGGTGGCGGTGGCGGGACTCCAATCGCAACTGCCGACCATGGCGGGGTTGATCGTCGTCGCGGCCGCCCTGACGGTCCTGTTCGTCACGCTCGATCGACGGTCCGCCGCCTCGGTCCTGCCCAAAGCGGTCTTCGCGCGCAACCCATTGAAGTGGATCTACCTGACGATCGCGGTGCTGGCGGCGGCGTCGATGGTGGAGACGTTCATCCCCTTCTTCGGTCAGCGGCTCGGACACCTTGCCCCGGTGGCGGCCGGATTCCTCGGCGCCTCCTTGGCATTCGGGTGGACCGCCGGCGAGATGGTGAGCGCGTCGGCCAAAATGCGGACCGTCATGCGGGTGGTGGCGTTCGCGCCGCTCGTGGTGGCGGCAGGGCTGCTCCTCGCGGGCACCATGCAGCACGAGGGCGCCGGCGCCGTCCAGATCGCGCTATGGGTGCTCGGTTTCACCGTGACCGGTGCCGGCATCGGCATGGCCTGGCCGCATCTGGCGGCCGCGGCGATGGGAGTGTCCACAGATCCGGCAGGAAGCACGGCGGCCGCCGCCATCAGCACCGTGCAGCTGATTGCCGGGGCCTTCGGCGCCGGGGTGGCCGGTGTGCTCGTCAATCTCGGCGGATCCTCCACCCGCGGCGCCCCTCTGCTGTTCCTGGGGTTCGCCGCGATGACGGCTTGTGGTGTTGCGGTGTCCTCCAGAGTGTTTCGTGTGCCGCCCACAACGGACGTGACGGATACGGCAGGGGAGGGCTCGGTTAGCGCCCCCGTGTAACCCTTACGGGTGTATGAACGGAACCATGCACCGGATTCTTGTCCTGGCCGCCGCCGTACTCACGCTGGCTTCCTGCGGTACGACGCAGAACCACAGCGCGCCGGCCACCACCACCCCGTCCGACAACGACGACCGTAGCGCCTTCAGAGACCTGTACCGGGAGCTGATCGAGACCAACACGACGGCATCACAGGGGAGTTGCACCGAGGCCGCACAGAAGATGGCCGATCGCCTCAAGGCCGCTGGGTACGCCGACAAGGACGTGGTGCTGTTCAGCCCGCCCGATCACCCGAAGGACGGCGGACTGGTCGCGACACTCGCCGGGGCCGAGCCCGCTGCCAAACCCATTCTGCTCTTGGCGCATATCGACGTGGTCGAAGCCAAACGTGAGGACTGGAAACGTGATCCGTTCACGCTCGTGGAGGAGAACGGGTACTTCTACGCCCGCGGCGCCGAGGACGACAAGGCCATGGCCGCCATTTTCGTGGACAACCTCATCCGGTACCGCGCGGAGAATTTCGTGCCGAAACGCCCGATCAGGCTCGCGCTCACCTGTGGCGAGGAGGGCGGCGGACAGGTCAACGGCGCCGAGTGGCTGCAACAGAATCGGCCCGAGCTCGTCGATGCCGAGTTCGTCATCAACGAAGGTGCCGGGGGCGACCTCGACGAGGAGAACAAACCCGTCCTGCTCGAGATCCAGGCGGGCCAGAAGATCTACCAGGACTTCACCCTCGAGGTTACCGACGAGGGCGGACACAGCAGCCAGCCCCGACCGTTCAACGCCATAAATGCGCTTGGCGCGGGTTTGAACCGGTTGGCCGCCGCACCGTTCCCGGTTCAGCTCAACGATGTCACCCGGGCCTATTTCACGGCACAGGCTCCGCTGCAGCCGGGGGAGGTGGGGCAGGCCATGTCGGCGATCGTCGCCAACCCGCACGATCAGGCCGCGGCAGCGGTGCTGTCCCGCAATCCGCTCTACAACGCCACGCTGCGCACCACCTGCGTCCCCACCAAAATCGAAGGCGGGCATGCCAACAATGCGCTGCCACAGCGCGCCACCGCGAACGTGAACTGCCGAATACTGCCCGGCGGCTCCGCCGGGGCCGTGCAGGAGGCGATCATCAAAGCCGTCGACGACCCGAAAGTCTCGGTAACCCCCGCCAAGGCGTTCCGCACCGACGTCGCGAGTGTCCCGCCCTTGTCGCCGCGAATCGTCGACCCGATCAAGGCCGTCGCCGGATCGATGTGGCCGGGTGTGCCGTTGGTGCCCACGATGTCCACCGGAGCCACCGATGCCATCTACTTCGGCAAGACTCCCGTGTACGGCCTCAGCGGCATATTCGCCCAGCCGGGAGAGACGCACGCGCACGGTCTGGACGAGCGAATCCAGGTGAAATCCCTGTACGACGGACGGGCGTTCCTCTATCAAGTCGTCAAGCTCTATGCCAACGGTGCGTGATCGTCCTCATATCCAGATTGAGGCGCACGCCATACCTGGGCGTGCACTTGACAAGGGAAAATCACGGCCATAGCCCGACACAATCGGCCAAATGACGCATGGCCGGGGCCCTTCCCGGCTAATCTCATCTGGCCTGGTCAAACGGAACTGGAGGACCTTTCATGAGTGCATACAGCACTGTCGTTGTCGGTACTGACGGATCGGATTCGTCGTACCGGGCGGTCGACCGCGCTGGAGCCATCGCGGGCGCCGCCGGTGCCAAGCTGATCGTCGCGACCGCGTACTTCCCGGAGAACAACCCCCACTCGGCCGATGTACTCAAAGAGGACGCGTACAAGGTCACCGGCAAGGCACCGGTCTACGACATCCTGCGCACCGCCCGTGAGCGCGCCGCTGCGGCGGGTGCCACGAGCGTCGAAGAGCGCTCGATCGAAGGAGCGCCGGTGGACGCGCTGCTGGACCTGGTGGTGGATTCCAAGGCCGACCTGCTGGTCGTCGGCAATGTCGGTCTCAACACCATCGCCGGGCGCCTGCTGGGGTCTGTCCCCTCGGATGTGGCGCGTCGCTCCAAGTGCGATGTGCTGATTGTTCACACCACCTAGACACGGCTAGCGCGAACGGGGCCGTTCACCAGCCTCGTTCGCGCCATTCACCGAGCGAACCGCGCTCGGCGCCCAGGGTGGTGTCGTCACCGTGCCCCGGGTACACGATCGTGGAATCGGGGTACGCGCCGAACAGCCGGTCGCTGACGTCGTCCAACAGCTGATTGAAGTCCTCGGGACCGGAAGTCCTCCCGACGCCACCGGGAAACAGCGAGTCTCCGGTGAACAGGTGGGTCACATCGCCTGCGGTGAATGCCAGCGCCACCGAACCCGGCGTGTGTCCGCGCAGGTGGATCACGTCGAAGTGCAGATCACCGATATCGAAGCTGTCGCCTCCGGCCAGCAGTGTGGTCGGCGGGACCGGCAGTGGTCCGGCATCCAAATCATGTGCGGCGCTGGGGGATTGTGTCTTTCCGACGATTGCTTCCAGGGCCTGCCAGTGGTCGAAATGCTGATGCGTGGTCACGATCAGCTCGATGTTCGGGGCGTTCTCGTCCAGCAGGGTGGCCAATCGCTCGGCGTCGTTGGCCGCGTCGATCAGCAGCGACTTGCCGGTGTTCGTGCATGTCACGATGTACGCGTTGTTGTCCATCGGGCCCACGGAGGCCTTGATGATGGCCGCGCCGTCCACGGTGCGACGTGCCACGCCGGAGCCGGGCTCGATGTGGCCGGAGTAGTCGTCGTCGATGGTGATGGAGGTCATGCTGCAACCGTAGTGGCCCCCAGTGCCGCGAAGGTTGTCGGTGCCTCGTCCTAGCATGGAGTCGACGACTCAGTCGTGCTGGATTCCGCGTGGGACCACAGCCGCTGAGCTATGCGAAAACACCTGCATGGGCAGTGTGGAAGGAGACAGGTGGCCGACCGTCTAATCGTGCGGGGCGCGCGTGAGCACAACCTGCGCGGTATCGACCTTGACCTACCCCGAGACAGCCTCATCGTCTTTACGGGCCTGTCCGGTTCTGGAAAGTCGAGCCTGGCCTTCGACACCATCTTCGCCGAGGGCCAACGTCGCTACGTCGAGTCACTGTCCGCGTACGCGCGCCAGTTTCTTGGCCAGATGGACAAGCCCGACGTCGACTTCATCGAGGGACTCTCGCCCGCCGTGTCGATCGACCAGAAGTCGACCAACCGTAACCCCCGGTCGACGGTGGGCACCATCACCGAGGTCTACGACTACCTGCGTCTGCTGTATGCCCGGGCCGGCACACCGCATTGCCCGGTGTGCGGGGAGAAAATCGCCAAGCAAACACCCCAGCAGATCGTCGACCAGGTGCTGGACATGGAGGAAGGCCTGCGATTCCAGGTGCTGGCTCCTGTGGTGCGCACCCGCAAGGGTGAGTTCGTCGACCTGTTCGAGCAGCTGAACTCGCAGGGCTACAGCCGTATTCGGGTGGATGGCGTGGTCCATTCGCTCACCGAACCTCCCAAGCTCAAGAAGCAGGAGAAGCACGATATCGAGGTGGTCATCGACCGTCTCTCGGTCAAGGCAAGCTCCAAGCAACGCCTCACCGACTCGGTGGAGACCGCACTGCGCCTCGCCGACGGAATCGTGGTTCTCGAATTCGTCGACGCCGACGAGGATTCTCCGGAGCGGGAGCGCAGGTTCTCCGAGAAACTCGCGTGCCCCAACGGCCACCCGCTGGCCGTGGATGATCTTGAGCCGCGTTCTTTTTCGTTCAACTCGCCTTATGGGGCCTGCCCGGAGTGCACCGGTCTGGGCATCAAGAAGGAAGTCGATCCCGACCTGGTGGTCCCCGATCCGGACATGACCCTTGCCGAGGGTGCCATCGCGCCCTGGTCGATGGGCCAGAACGCAGACTACTTCGTGCGGCTCATGGCCGGACTGGGCGACGCCCTCGGATTCGACGTGGACACCCCGTGGAAGAAGCTTCCGGCGGCCGCCAAGAAGGCGATCCTGGACGGCTCTTCCGAGCAGGTTCACGTCAGGTACAAGAACCGTTACGGCCGTACCCGGTCGTACTACGCCGAATTCGAAGGCGTGCTGGCCTTTCTGCAGCGCCGCATGGAGCAGACCGAGTCCGAGTGGGCCAAGGAACGCTACGAGGGCTTCATGCGGGACATTCCCTGCCCCGAGTGCAATGGCACCCGCCTGAAGCCGGAAATCCTTTCCGTCACTCTCACCGCGGGGGAGTACGGCACCAAATCGATCGCGCAGGTCTGCGATCTGTCGATCGCCGACTGCGCACAGTTCCTCAATGCCCTGACGCTCGGTCATCGCGAGCAGGCCATCGCCGGTCAGGTACTCAAGGAGGTCCAGTTCCGGCTGGGATTCCTGCTGGATGTCGGCCTGCAGTACTTGTCGCTGGCGCGCGCGGCCGGCACATTGTCCGGCGGTGAGGCGCAGCGCATCCGGCTGGCGACTCAGATCGGCTCCGGGCTGGTCGGGGTGCTCTATGTTCTCGACGAGCCGTCGATCGGCCTGCACCAGCGCGATAACCGGCGCCTCATCGAAACACTCACGCGGCTCAGGGATCTCGGTAACACATTGATCGTCGTCGAGCATGACGAGGACACCATCAGGCATGCCGACTGGGTCGTCGACATCGGCCCTGCCGCGGGCGAGCACGGCGGTCAGGTGGTGCACAGCGGCACCTACGCCGAACTCCTGAAAAACAAGAACTCCGTCACCGGTTCGTATCTGTCTGGGGCAGAGAGCATTCCGCTGCCGTTGATGCGCCGGCCGATCGACCCCAAACGGCAGGTCACCGTGGTGGGTGCGCGCGAGCACAACCTCAAGGACATCGACGTCTCCTTCCCCCTCGGAGTGCTGACCTCGGTCACCGGAGTTTCGGGCTCGGGCAAGTCGACGCTGGTCAACGACATCCTCGCCACTGTGCTCGCCAACAAGCTCAACGGCGCACGTCAGGTGCCCGGTCGCCACACCCGCGTGACCGGACTGGACCAGGTCGACAAGCTGGTGCGAGTGGACCAGTCGCCGATCGGGCGCACACCGCGCTCCAATCCGGCGACCTATACCGGCGTCTTCGACAAGATTCGCACGCTGTTCGCGGCGACCACCGAGGCCAAGGTGCGCGGCTATCAGCCGGGGCGGTTCTCCTTCAATGTCAAGGGCGGCCGCTGCGAGGCGTGCACGGGCGACGGCACCATCAAGATCGAGATGAATTTCCTGCCGGATGTGTACGTGCCCTGCGAGGTGTGCCACGGTGCGCGGTACAACCGGGAAACGCTCGAGGTCCACTACAAGGGCAAGACCATCGCTCAGGTACTCGACATGCCCATCGAGGAGGCCGCCGAGTTCTTCGAGCCCATCACCTCGATCCATCGGTATCTGAACACCCTGGTCGAGGTCGGTCTGGGTTACGTACGGCTGGGCCAGCCCGCGCCGACCCTCTCCGGCGGTGAGGCGCAGCGCGTCAAGCTGGCCGCCGAACTGCAGAAGCGGTCGACAGGCAAAACCGTGTACATCCTGGACGAGCCCACCACCGGTCTGCATTTCGAGGACATTCGTAAGCTGCTCACCGTCATCAACGGACTGGTGGACAAGGGCAACACGGTCATCGTCATCGAGCACAACCTCGACGTGATCAAGACATCGGACTGGATCATCGACATGGGCCCCGAAGGGGGATCGGGCGGTGGCTCTGTGGTTGCGCAGGGCGCGCCGGAAGCCGTCTCGCGGACGGCAGGAAGCCACACCGGCGAGTTCCTGGTGGACCTGTTGCCCAAGCCCGTTCGGAACGGCAAGACCCCGGCGAAGGCACCGACAAAGAGCGCGGCAAAGGCGCCCGCCAAACCGCGGACCAGGAAGGTTGTCACGCCGGTCTAGGGTGGCATTCATGACTGACGCCGCCGTTGGTGAACCGTTCGTTCGCATTCTCGCCAACCTTGCGGAATCAGAACCGGACGCGTCCGCCGTCACCTGCGGTACCGAGTCGGTTACCCGGGCTGAGCTGGAGCGCCGCGCCACCGCTTTGGCACACGCGTACCAGCGTCTCGGCGTACGGCAGGGTGACCTCGTGACCATCGGGTTGCCCAACTCGGTGGAGTTCTTCGCGGCTCAGATCGCGGTGTGGAAGCTCGGCGCCACCCCGCAGCCGGTGTCGTGGCGGCTGCCGCTGGCCGAGCGTCGCGCAATCGTCGAGCTCGCCGACTCGACCCTGGTGGTCGGGGTAGACCCGGTCGATCATCCGGATCGGGTGTGTGTCCCAGCAGGTTTCGAACCCACGGCCGACGACCTTGCCGCCGGGCCGTTACCCGAGGTGGTGTCGCCCGCATGGAAGGCTCCCACCTCGGGCGGCAGCACCGGTCGGCCCAAGATCATCCTCGCGCCCAGCCCCGCAGCCATCACCGGTCCGGCGGCCGGCGAGATCATGGGCATGCAGCCCGGCGATGCCCAACTCGTCGCCGGTCCGCTGTATCACAATGCGCCGCTGATGTTTTCGTCGTACGGCCTGCTCCTGGGGCACCATCTGATCGTGCAGCCGAAATTCGACGCCCTTGAGGCGCTCGAGCTGATCGACAAGCACAAGGTCACCTGGTTGCAGGTGGTGCCCACCATGATGTCGCGCATCCTGCGTGAGGTCCGCCAGCATCCGGGACGGTTCGACCTGTCCACCATCCGGGTGTTGTGGCATATGGCCGCCCCGTGTCCGGTGTGGTTGAAGCAGGCGTGGATCGATCTACTCGGCCCGGATGTGATCTGGGAACTGTATGCCGGCACCGAGGCCATCGGCGGGACCATCATCACCGGGCAGGAATGGTTGGCCCACCGCGGGTCCGTCGGTAAACCGGCACTGGGCGAACTGGCGATCCTCGACGAGGAAGGCAACCCGTTGCCTTCCGGTGAAGTGGGCGAGATCTTCATGCGCCCCTGGGAGGGCATGCCCAAGCCCTACAAATACCTCGGCGCCGAGATCAAGCGCGTCGGAACCTGGGAATCCATCGGTGATCTCGGTTGGCTGGATGACGACGGCTACCTCTACATGAGCGATCGCCGCACCGACCTGATCGTGACGGGCGGCGCGAATGTGTTTCCGGCAGAAGTGGAATCCGTCATGAACGGATACCCCGGCGTTGTCGACAGTGTCGTGGTCGGCCTGCCCGACGATGATCTCGGACAGAGTGTGCACGCGGTGGTGCACGCCGAACACAATGTCACCGAGGATCAGCTGCGCGACTACCTACTCGACCAGATCGTCCGCTACAAGGTCCCGCGCACCATCGAATTCGTCACCGAACCGCTGCGCGAGGATTCCGGAAAGGTCAGGCGCAGCCTCATCCGTGAGCAGGCGATTGCCCGTCGGGCTGCTGCGGGCTAGCTTCCTCGCGCATCGACTGACGGATTTCCGCCAACCGCTCCGCGGCCGCACGTTCCCTGGCCTCGAACTGTTCTTCCCGCCGGCGCCCCTCATCGCTTTCGGCATCCAGCTCAGCCGACCCCGCGGCCGTACCGGAGCGGGTTTCGATCTTCTCGCGCACCGACTCGAAGGTCGGCACACCGCTGTCGGAGTATCCCGGATCAGGCGTATCGGACATACCGACCGAGGTTACTCCGCACCGCTAACGAGGCAGGGGGGCTTCGGGCACGGTGGGTGTGCCGATCCGCCCGGCCATCCATGGGAACGCCGAGGTGAAGGCGGTTTGCGCGAACGACCATTTGTGTTCACCGGGCTTGTGCTGCACCGTGCACGAGATTCCTTGTGCGGCACCGAGCTCGCACAGCCTGTGCGCGGCCCGGTCCTGATCGCTCAGCGGCACGGATGCCGCGGCACCCGGCGCGGGGCCCGCACCGGTGATCGCTCCGGACCCGCCATGGTGCAGACCGTTGACGTCGAACCAGCCCGCGGTGTTCGCATACCGTCCATGCCGGGCCATCACCGTGGCCGGATCGAACTGCTCCCACGCCCCGGCGTCGCCGCCGAAGAGACGTGCGATCGTCTGCGCCTTGTTGCCGGTGTTGGGTGACATATCGCCGGCGATGTCCTCGAACGTGCTGAACAACTCGGGGTGTTTGGCGGCCAGCGTCACCGCGCAGGTTCCGCCCATCGACCAGCCCACCACGCCCCAGTTCTGCGGCCGCGGGCTGACGCCGAAACGCGACACCATGAATGGCACGACATCCTTGGTCAGGTGATCGGCGGAGTTGCCGCGCGGACCGTTCACGCATTCGGTGTCGTTGTTGAACGAGCCGCCCGCATCGACGAACACCATGACCGGCGCATTGCCGCCGTGCTGACTGGCGAAGGCATCGGCCACCTCGACCGCGTTCCCGCTGCGGATCCAGTCACTGGGGGTGTTGAACTCGCCGCCGATCATCATGATCGTCGGCAGCTCGGTGCGGGTGGAATCGAACCAGGCCGGAGGGAGATAGACGATCTCCTTGCGGTGACGAAACCCACTGGCGTCGGCCGGGATATCCACCGGCACCAGCTTGCCCTTGGTCATGGTCGGTCCGCGACGCTCCTCGCGTGCGGCCGTCACCGTGGCCATGTCGGCCTGGTTGGGCAGCGGGCCGGCGGTCAATTGCGCCCACCCGGATTGAATGCTGCGCACATAGCCGACCCACTGGTTCAGCATCAACGAACCGGAAAGGACTGCGAGTGGAACCGCGGTCAGTGCGATCGCGCGGCGCCACCAGCGCGCGGTGCGCCAACCCACCACCAGGACCGTGGCGGCGACGCCGGTGAGCGCGATCCACACCCACAGCATGAGCGGAGCCGGATTGCCTCTGTCGGCCCAGCCCTCGGAATGGATGTACCAGTAGGCCCACGCCGCGAGCGCGACGCCGATACCCACAGCTACCGGCAGCCAGCGCCCAAACCATCGACGTGTACGCATTCCTACCGCGATGACGAGCGCAAAACCGGCAATGACCTGCATGGAGACAGGAAAGCTCCCATGTAACAACGAGATGTCATGACCGGACACGGAACTTATGATGGCCCAGATACCTGTGAATTGTCTGTCAGGTTTTCGACGCGCCGGGGTACGCAACCCCAACGATTGACCTACCGGGGTTTAGCCAGCGGGAATGGCAGCGTCTCGCGGATGCTGCGCCCGGTGATCAGCATGACCACGCGGTCCACACCCATTCCCATGCCGCCGGTGGGCGCCATCGCATATTCCATGGCACGCAGGAAATCCTCGTCGAGTTCCATCGCCTCGACGTCACCACCCGCCGCGAGCATCGACTGCTCGTACAGACGACGACGCTGCTCCACCGGGTCGGTCAATTCGGTGTACGCGGTGCCCAGCTCGACACCCCAGGCCACCAGGTCCCATCGCTCGGCGAGCCCGTCGATGCTTCGATGCGGGCGAGTCAGGGGCGACACCGACACCGGGAAGTCGCTGTAGAACGTGGGTGTGGTGGTCCGCTTCTCCACCAGCCGCTCGTAGAGCTCGAGCACCAGGTGTCCGGCGTCCCATCGGGGGTTGAACTGCACCTCGACTGAGCGGCAGAACCGTTGCAGTGCAGCCACTTCCGTTGTCGCATCGATCTGCTCGCCAAGAGCCAGCGAAACCGCTTGGTGCACCGGGATGATCGGCCATTCGCCACTGATGTCGACCGGCGCCAGCGCCCCGTCTGTGCCGTCACCGCCGGGTCGCATCACGACTTCACTGCCGTGCGCCGCCTTGGCAGCGTTTTGGATGAGCTGTTGGGTGGTCTTGGCCCAGGTCAGATAGTCGGCATGAGCCTGATACGCCTCCAGCAGCGTGAATTCCGGATTGTGACTGAAGTCGACGCCCTCGTTGCGGAAGGCCCGGCCCAGCTCGAAAACCCGCTCCACGCCTCCCACGCAGAGTCGTTTCAGGTACAGCTCGGGGGCGATACGCAGATACAGATCCAGGTTGTACGCGTTGATGTGAGTCAGGAAGGGGCGCGCGTTGGCTCCGCCGTGCACCTGCTGCAGGATGGGGGTTTCGACCTCCAGAAATCCTTGGGACAGCAGGGTATTGCGCAACGCTGTGACGATCGCACTGCGCGCGGCGATTTGTTCGCGGGCCTCGGGGTTGATTGCCAGGTCGAGGTAGCGCGCACGCACCCTGGCCTCGGGGTCGGTAAGACCCTTGCGCTTGTCGGGGAGCGGGTGCAGACACTTGCCGATGATTCGCCACGAGCGCACCAACACCGAGCGCGTGCCGTTGTGCGATCGGCCCATGGCTCCGCTGGCCTCGATCAGATCGCCCAGATCCACGGCGGAGGTGAAATCCTCGTGCAGGCGCGGGTCGTCGATAAGTAGCTGCACCTCGTCCGACCAGTCACGCAACTGCGCGAACAACACGCCGCCGTAGTCGCGTATCCGCAGCAGGCGTCCACTGATCACCACTTCGGTACCGTCGTCGGCAGCCAGGGCCTCCGCAACGGTGTGCGACGGTGGCGAGCCCACCGGGTATGCGTCGATTCCCTTGTCCTGCAAGGCTGCCAGCTTGCCAAGCCGGACCTTGACCTGCTCGGGAACGCGCTGTTGAGGTGTCACCTGCGGCAGCAGGTCCGGGGTGCTTCCATCGTGATGCAGCAAGCCGGTGGCCACGATGGCCTGGGGGACCGCACTGTACTGACCCGTGTGCCGGGGCTTGTCGCGGTTGCCGAAGGGCAAGACCAGAAAGCCTTCCGCGATCACCGAGGCGATACCGATCCGCGGGATCAGCCGAGCGTCCTCGTAGCAGGCGAATCGCGGCACCCACTCGGGCTGGTACTTCACGTTTGAGCGGTACAACTGCTCGAACTGCCAGAACCTCGAGGCGAACATCAAGACCGAGCGCCACAGCCGCAGGACCGGGCCGGCACCGATCCGGGAGCCATCGGCGTAGACCGAGCGGAACATCACGAAATTCAGAGAGACCCGAGTGATCCCCATGCCCTCGGCGCGAGTGAGCAGCTCGGTGACCATGAATTCGATGGTGCCGTTGGGCGATTGGCGTGAACGCCGCATGAGCTCCAACGACACACCATTGGTTCCCCAGGGCACCAGCGACAGCATGGCGACGGGATGGCCGCTCGGGTCTACCGCCTCGACCAGCAGGCAGTCGCCGTCGGTGGAATCACCCAACCGGCCCAGTGCCATCGAGAACCCGCGTTCGGTGTTGCCATCACGCCACAGGTCGGCGTTGGCGATGATCTGTTTGGCCTCCTCCGCCGTCAGTTCGCGGTGACGACGGATACGTACCGAGAGCCCCGAGCGCCGGGCACGGTTGACTGCCTGCCGTACCGCCGCCATGTGCGGACCCGATATCGAGAAGGACCGCGGGTACAGGATCGCCTCGTCGCCGAGCTCCAATGCGTTCAGGCCGTGCTCGCGGTAGGCGAGCGCGCCCTCGGCGCTGGCACCCATCACCGCGGGCGCCCAGCCGTATGCTTGACACACCTGCAACCACGCTGAAATAGCTTGGCCCCAAGCAGATTTGTCGCCGATCGGATCGGCGCTGACCAGGCAGACGCCAACCTCGACGCGGTATGTCACCGCCGCACGGCCGTTGGGGGCGAAGATGACCGCCTTGTCCCGCCGCGTTGCGAAGTATCCGAGTGAATCGTCTTGCCCATACCGTTCCAACAACCCACGGATCAACGACTCGTCATCACCGGTCAGCGCGTTGACGGCACGCTGCGAGCGGAACAGCACCACTGCGGCGGACATCAGCGCCAACGCCCCGAACAGGCCGAAGAGCCAGTTGAGGAACAGGTGCGGATGACCGTCGAAATACTCATGCCCGGCCAGGGAGAACCCGGCCACACGGTTGAGCGCCCACCAGAAACGGTCGGAGCGGGCCAACGATCCCGGGAACATCTCCGTGAGGCCCCAGGCGACGAGCGTTCCGATCGCCAGACCGCCGATGAGCACGAGGAAGGCCTTCACCATCGCCCCACGCCGCACCTTCGCGTAGAACTCGTGGCGCGCCAAGATCAGCAGCACGATCGTGCCGCCGTGGAGCACCAATCCCAAGATCTCGACGGCGTCGCGGTGCTGGATGAGTCCGCCGATGTTCAGGACCGACAACACCGTCAGGTTGATCAGCAGAATCCACCACGCGATGCTCTTGCGCACCGCAAGGGCCGCGGCCAGCAGTGACAGCACAAAGGCCCATGCCAGGCTGGTGTCCGGCCAGTCGAACAAGTACTCGTCGATGAACGCGCGGGGCACCTGGGTCAGGTGCCGGATGATCGGCGAGATGCTCGACAGGAAGATCATCGCCGCGAAAACCCCGACGAGCCATCCGAAGAAGGTCGGCACCCAGTGCAGCCTCGACGAGGACGAGGGAATTGGTTTGGGGGTCTTGCCGATTCCGGGGCCGGCTACGGGCGGTGAGACAGAAACCTCAGACGTCACCTTGCGAGGATAGGCCGTGTACCTGGGAGTTCACTGACGCTCAGCGCAAGTACTTCTCGCCGGGCCCCTGTCCGGGCTCGTCGGGGATTGCGCTGGCTTCGCGGAACGCCTTCTGCAAGCTCTGCAGTCCGTCGCGGATCGGCGCGGCGTGCGGGCCCAGGTACTCCACCGAAGCGGCCACCAATCCGGCAAGGGCAGTGATCAGCCGGCGCGCCTCATCCAGGTCGCGATGCGGGCTCTCGTCCGGATCGCGGGAGGACAACCCCAGTTTCTCGGCACTGGAGCTCATCAGCATCACAATGGCCTTGGTAATCACCTCGATGGCCGGGATCTCGGCTAGCTCGCGCACATCATCCGTCGGGGACTCGTCATGGTGATCATGGTCAAGGTCATCGGTCACGGCTGCTAGACTGTCATGTGCGACCGTTCCCGATTCCGTCGGGGACATCAAGTGGAGTCCCGCTCCCACCGCTGGCCACAAGGTACAGCGGTCCGGTCCAACCGCCCACGGGCGGTTGTTCTGCGATTGGCAGAACAGCGCGTTGCGTTGTGACCGGTCGGCTTCGGGCCCTGCCATGTGCAGGGCTTTCTTGCTGATGGGCCCGCTTTTGTCCCCGTCGTGCCGCGCTTCGGTCATGACAGTAGAGGACGAGCCAGGGAGGCCACATCAGCACTGAGACCCGCATCAACGAACGGATCCGCGTACCCGAAGTCCGCCTGATCGGCCCGAAGGGCGAGCAGGTCGGCATCGTGCGAATCGAAGATGCGCTTCGCGTCGCCGCAGACGCCGATCTCGACCTTGTCGAGGTAGCCCCTGACGCCAGACCCCCGGTCTGCAAGATCATGGACTACGGCAAGTTCAAGTACGAGACGGCCCTCAAGGAGCGCGAGTCTCGCAAGAATCAGCAACAAACCGTCGTCAAAGAACAGAAGCTTCGGCCCAAGATCGACGATCACGACTACGAAACCAAGAAGGGCCATGTGGTCCGCTTCTTGGAAGCCGGATCCAAGGTCAAGGTGACGATCATGTTCCGCGGACGCGAGCAGTCCCGGCCCGAACTGGGCTACCGGCTGTTGCAGCGGCTCGGCGCGGACGTCGCCGAATACGGCTTCGTGGAGACTTCCGCGAAGCAGGACGGTCGCAACATGACGATGGTGCTGGCACCGCACCGGGGCGCCAAGACCCGGGCCAAGGCGGCGCAGCAGGCAGAGGCTCCCGCAGGGCCGGCACCGACCCCGGCTGCAGCGCCTGCCGAGCAAGCGCCCACCGAACAGACCTAGTAGAAAAACGAAGGAACAGGGAACACCAAGATGCCCAAGGCCAAAACCCACAGCGGTGCGTCGAAGCGCTTCCGCACCACCGGCAGCGGAAAGATCGTGCGACAGAAGGCGAACCGTCGCCACCTGCTGGAGCACAAGCCCACCAGCCGCACCCGTCGTCTCGACGGCCGCGCCGTGGTGGCGGAGAACGACGCCAAGCGCGTCAAGAAGATGCTCACCGGCTAAAAGCCGACACCTCGACCACCCCAAAACACAGCACCACACTTCATCACTAGAAGGAACAAATTTATGGCACGCGTGAAAAGGGCCGTAAACGCCCAGAAGAAGCGCCGGACAGTCCTGAAGGCCTCCAAGGGCTACCGCGGTCAGCGGTCTCGCCTGTACCGGAAGGCCAAGGAGCAGCAGCTGCATTCGCTCACCTATGCATACCGGGACCGTCGCGCCCGCAAGGGTGAGTTCCGCAAGCTGTGGATCGCGCGCATCAACGCCGCGGCTCGCGCCAATGACATCACGTACAACCGCTTCATCCAGGGCCTGAAGATCGCGGGCGTCGAGGTTGACCGCAAGAACCTCGCCGAACTGGCCGTCAGCGATGCGGCCGCGTTCACCGCGCTGGTCGAGGTCGCCAAGGCCGCACTGCCCGAGGATGTCAACGCTCCGGCCGGGGAAGCCGCCTGAGCGACTCGGCTCTGACTGAGCGATCACAAACCGTGATCGACGCGGTCAAACTGCACCGGCCCGCCGCCCGTCGGCGGGCCGGTCTTTTTCTGGCGGAGGGCCCCAATCTGGTTGAGGCCGCGCTGCGGTCCGGCGCTGTCGAACGCGTCTTCGCCACCGAAGCAGCCACGGAGCGATTCGGCGACCTGCTGGCCGACGCGCCCGTGCGCCTGGTCACCGAGCGGGCCGCCAAGGCACTGTCCGATACCGTGACGCCGGTCGGCCTGGTGGCACTGTGCCGCTCCATCGCGACCACGTGGTCGCACATTGTTGCCGAGTCGCCGCGTTTTGTCGTTGTCGCCGTTGATATCTCGGAGCCAGGCAACGCAGGCACGCTCATCCGAGTCGCCGACGCCATGGGGGCCGATGCCGTCGTGCTGGCAGGCAACAGCGTGGATCCGTTCAACGGTAAGAGCCTGCGGGCTTCGGCCGGCAGCATCTTCAATATCCCGGTCGTCTCCGAGGGGGATATCGCGACGATTGCCGGAGACCTCACGAAGCGAGGCGCTGCCGTGCTGGCCACCACCCTCGACGGCGATCTGTCACTCGATGATGCCGACTCCGTGCTGGCCGGGCCCTGCGCCTGGCTCTTCGGAAACGAGGCCCATGGACTCGACGACACGCCCGCGGCCCTGGCGACCCACCGGATCAACATCCCGATGCGTGGGGGAGCCGAGAGTCTGAACCTGGCCAGTGCCGCGTCGATTTGCCTCTACGCCACAGCGCGGATGCATCGCCGTCAATAGCCTCCAGTACTATCCGACAAAGCCGTAACGACGAGTACTAGTAACTTCCACGGATCGAGGAATCTAATGCCCGCACCCCTGCAGAACAGGCACTTTCGTGAGTCGGACGTTCCCGACCAGACCGGCAAGACGCATGTCATCACCGGCGCGAACAACGGCCTGGGTCTAGTCGCAGCAGAGGCGCTTGCCCGCGCCGGCGCCCGAGTGGTGCTGGCCTGCCGCAACCAGGAGACCGGACGGGCCGCCCTGGACAAGGTGCGCTCGCTGGGGCCGAACGCAGACCACGCGCTGGTCGAGCTGGACCTCACCAGCCTTGCGTCGGTGCGGTCGGCAGCGGATGCGATCCGCACCCAAGCACCCACCATCGACGTGCTGCTCAACAACGCCGGCGTGATGGCGATCCCGTTGCGGCGCACCGCCGAAGGATTCGAGATGCAGATCGGCGTCAACCACCTCGGCCACTTCGTGCTGACCGACGCGCTGCTGCCCTCGCTGCTGGTCGCCGGGGCACCCCGAGTGATCTCCCTGGGTAGCGTCGCCCACGCACAGGGACGCAACAACCTGAAGGTCGACGACCTCAACTTCACCAAGCGCCGGTACAACCGGATGAGCGCGTACCGCGCTTCGAAGCTCGCCTGCATGCTGTTCGGCTCGGAGCTGGCCCGTAAGGCTGCGGCCGCCGGATCCCCACTGGTGTCGGTCAATGTGCACCCCGGGGTAGCCGCCACCAACCTGTTCGACTCGATGATTCCGAAGATCCCGGGTCTGCATAAGGCCTTCTACTTCGGCATGGGATTGGTGCTGCAGGACGAGCGCCAGGGCGCCGAATCCGAGTTGTATGCGGCGTCGATGCCCGACGTTCAGCCCGACGACTACCTTGGCCCTACGCAGCTGACCGGTGCCCGCGGGCCGGTGGCGCGTGCGCCCCGCTCCAGCGAGGCACGCGATCCCCAGCTAGCGACGCGGCTGTGGGAGAAGTCGGTGGAACTCACCGGCGCGGATTACTCACGCCTCACCGGCTAAGCCGCGCTGGGATCACTCTGAGTCCAACACTCGTGTCGTGCACCGTGGTTCGGCATCATCGGTGCACGACGCGGGTGTGGCTGAGAGGCTAGGCACCGGCCTGCAAAGCCGTTCACACGGGTTCGAGTCCCGTCACTCGCTCTAGTGCGTCGTCGTCGAGTTGGGCGGTGTCCTAGCCCGCCGCCGCCTCTGCCGGTTTCGGCGGCTGACCGTCCGGGGACTCCAGTACCGGTGCGGCCGGCGCGCCCGGAGTGACGGTCGGCGAGGTGGGCTCGATCGCCGGAGCGCTCTCCGGTGCCTGGCCGTGCGGATCCTCCAAGGCCGGGTTTTCGTTCCCCGCGCCGAACTGCACACCCGTGGTGCTACCCGGGGCCGCTGGTGTTGCCCCGCCCTGGATTCCGTAGCGCGTACTGGACGAGGTCAACACATTGGCGGGATGAGCGCTATTGCCCAGCTTGCTGCCCGGGAGCCCGGTGGCCGCGGCCATCGGGTCCGCGTTGGCGGCGATCTTGACTCCGCGCGCGTCGACGGTGGCCGGAGCGACCGCTGGGAAGTTGTTGTAGATGTACGTATAACTTCCCGGAGTCGCGGGCAGCGGGGCGGGCACGCCCGGCACGAAGGGGATGCCCGGTGGGTCGGCAGCCGCCGTCGGGGCGGCGAACCCCGCCAGCGCAACGGCTCCGGCCACACCGGCTGCGGTGGCGATGATCTTCCGTTTCGGCATGGGGGACATCCTCCCTAGATCTTCATCGGGTCGCCGTAGATGGCGAACTCGGTGTGCGCGGCAGCTGTCGAGATCCTCAGGTACACGTACGAGCGGATGGTGACGTCACCACCGCAAGCATCCGCCTTGATGTGCAGGTTGTCCACATCGAGCATCGCCTTGCCGCCGTCACTCAGCGCCATGTTCGCCAGCGGGAGGTCGGTGATGACACCGGGCTGCAGGATGGTTTGCACAAAACCGGCCAGACCGCCGGAACCGCCGACCGAGGGACCGCCGCTGTAGCCCACAGACCCCGCGAGACCACCAGTGCCACCGATCTGCAGACCACTGGAAACGTCTGTCTGACAACCGAGTTGGTATCCGGCGATAAACAAACTGTCGGTGATGGGGGCAGACCCACCGGTAGCGATCGCGGTCGCGTCGAAGGTTACGAATGCCTCCCGGGAGTTGGAGGCCTCGGCCAGGTTGGGCACCGAATTGATGGTCTCGTGGTCAATTCGGATCATCAGAGTCCACCCATCACGACTCACCTTGGTGTACGTCTGTGGCGCCATGGACACCGGGTCGGCCAGCGCCGCAGCCGTTCCCAGGGTGCAGAGCGCGGTGAACAACGCCATGACGGCGCCGACTCGCTTACGTACTGCCATGTGAATGCCTCGTTTCCCCTTGCGGATGTAAATGGTGGTGATCCTGTACCTGAGTTTGGGAGCTATTGCAGCGCTGTCGATTACCGGTCGCAGTTATGAGTCCGTGATGTGAGCTGACGGAAAGATACGCCTGTGAACAGGCCGATGCAGATCACCACTCACAGGTTGCTCACAGGAAACGCCTTGCGAGACAGGATTGCTCACCCGCGAGTTTCGTTCACGGTGAGCCGATGAGCCGTTGCTGGACGCCAGCAACGGGCAAAAGACAGCTTGTCCGATCACCTTGAGGTGCTGGGCTAATCGCCTGGTGAACATGACATGTCGAACCACCCACCGCGCGGTAAACCCGTTATCCGGACGACGGAATTTCGTCTGTCAGACGACAGAAATTATGTCGTCGAAACTGTGGCCTACGCCACAGGCTTGTTCTGTAAAAGCTGCGTAAACAGGCGTTACGCGACCTCAGCCCGGCCGCGAGACACCCGCTGCGGGGACACCAGAGAAAAGGTGGCATGCAGTAGCTCACCCGCACGTGCCGTGAGCGACTTCGGCTGAGCCGACGGCGGCACGTAGTGCATCGGTAGCGCGTGCCGATCCTTGGGCGGGGCCGCGAACTTCGGGGCCTCGACCAGCGGCGCGTCGGTAGGCAACTCACCACGAGCGCGCCGGTAAGCCGATACCGCGCGGGGATGCAGGCGGATCTCGTCCGGCAGGGAACCGAACGCCAGCTGCACCGCCTTGCCGAACAGCCGCAGCAGCACTTCGTCACCTGGAGTCCAACGCATTCCGGCCTTCTCGCGCACAGGGGCGCTGAAGACTCCCGCGGCCACCCAGTTCTGGAATGCCCGGGCCGGGGCCCACATCTGGTGCCACAAGAAGTCCGGCATCAGCACGTATTTCGGCTTGGGGATCCGGATATGGAAGATATCCAGCGTGGCCTGATTGATCTCCAGCTCGTCGTTACAGACTCGTTCCCAGTACTCCTGGAACTCTTCCCACGACGCAGGGACGGGACGCATGCTCATGCCGTACATCCGGTACCACTGGACATGCTCGGCGAAGAGCTGTCGTTTCTCGGCCTCGGTGAGCCCTCCGCAGAAGTATTCGGCGGTGTTGATGATGAGCATGAAGAAGGTGGCATGTGCCCAATAGAAGGTCTCCGGGTTCAGGGCGTGATAGCGCCGCCCCTTCTTGTCGACGCCCTTGATCGTGTCGTGGTATCCACGAATGCGACGCCCGGTGTCCGCAGCGCGATCACCGTCGTAGACCACGCCCATGATGGGGAAGACCGAACGCGTTACCCGCTGCAGCGGCTCGCGAAGCAAGATCGAATGGTCCTCCACCCCGGCGCCCAACTCCGGATACATGTTCTGGATGGATCCGATCCACACCCCGAGTAGCCCCGTGCGCAGATCCGCAAAGTACTTCCACGTCAGCGAATCCGGGCCGAGCGGTTGCGGAGGCCCGTCTCGGTCGGTCGCGTGCGGCGGTTGCGCTGCCGAACGTGCACGTGGCGACGGCGCGGGAACCGATCTGCGGGTGGCCCGATGGGTCGTGGCGGATGTCATCATTGACCCTCCCATGTGGTGTCTATCACGCACGTTATTGGCGACAACGAACGTTGTCCATGAAGAGGTCGACGCTGTGGGTAACCGTTTGGCAACTGTGTCCGAAGCTCCACGTCGCCGCTACCAGCACCGACAGACAGCGACCAGGCAGTTGAGTCGAAGGGCCTCAACATAGCCACACTGGCAACGTGAAGATTGCCGCCGCACACCCCAGCACATAGGCTGATCCTGTGGATGTCGAGCCGTCAGGCCTCGATGCCGAACCGGATCGCGACCTCGACTCGACGATCCGTAAGCGCAGGCGAGGCCGCACCCGTGGGCCTGCGCGGCATGAGTCTGCCGCCGATCCCTCGGACCCCGCAGCGCCCGACGACGACGCCGACAGCTCCGAGCCCGCAACGCGCCATATCGCCCGTGCCTCGCGTACCGCCGGCAGCTGGTTCCGCAAAATGGATCGAGACCCGGCGGTAGTCGCTGCGGTACGTCGCGCTCGTCGCTCCCTACCCGGCGACCCCTACTTTGGAGACCCGCTATCTACCAGTGGTTTTGGCGGCGCAAGCGCGGTCGCGCGCGCGGCTGATCGCTTGGTGACGGACAGGGATACTGCGGTGCGCGAGTTCGGGTTCGGAGCACTGCAGATCTGGCAGGCGTTCACCGAGAAGGTCAGCAAGCAGCCGGCAAATCGCGAGGTCACCCTGGTTTTCACCGACCTCGTCGGGTTCTCGGCGTGGGCGTTGGAAGCCGGGGACGAGGCAACCCTGAAGTTGTTGCGACGCGTCGCGTCCGTTGCCGAGCCTCCGATGCTCAGCGCCGGAGGGCAGGTGGTCAAGCGGATGGGCGACGGCATCATGGCGGTGTTCGATGATCCGGTGACCGCCCTGCGCGCCGTCATCCCCGCCCGCGATGCACTGAAAAACGTTGAGATACAGGGATATACGCCGCTAATGCGGATCGGCATCCACACCGGCACGCCCCAACGCATCGGGTCGGACTGGCTCGGGGTCGACGTGAACATCGCCGCCCGGGTCATGGAAAGTGCGACCAAGGGCGGCCTGGCCATCTCGCAGCCCGCGTTGGCGAAGGTTCCACTGGTGCTTCTCGATCACCTGGGTCTTACACCGACTCCGGTACGGAGGCCGCTGTTCTCCAGCAGACCCGCGGGTGTGCCGGAGAACATGAAGATGTATTTGCTCGAAACCCGCAGGGAACTCCCAGCCGCGGGGGATGACGGTCGCATCTAGACGGTGCGATCATGGGTCATGCGGAGAGTCTGGGCCGCGCTAGTCCGGGTGCGGGTGACCATTGGGTATGCGGTCGCATTGGCTGCGGTCGCCACCGTGCTGGTCATGGAGGGGCCACGGATGCAAGACCGGGTGATCGCACACGCGAGCACCAATCTGCACAACCTCCATCAGGGACGCCTGGGCACCCTCATCGGAAGTGCGTTTGTCACCGACGCCGGCCCGATCTACCTGTGGCTTCCCGGCCTGATCTGCATCCTGGCCCTCGCCGAACTACAGTGGCACAGTGGACGTTTGGCGTTGACATTCGTGCTCGGTCATATCGGGGCAACGCTCATCGTCGGTGTGGGTACGGCGCTGGCGATCTGGATGCATTGGGCCCCCATATCCATCGCCCGGGCCAGCGATGTGGGCATGAGTTACGGCACCGCTGCCGTGGTGGGGGCGCTCAGCGCGTCTATCCCGCCTCGATGGCGCGTCTCGTGGATGGCCGGGTGGATCACCGTCGGCGTCGTGTCCGTGGTGTGCAACCAGACCTTCACAGAGGTCGGGCATCTGACCGCACTGCTTCTCGGCATGCTCGCCGCGCACACGTTGTCCCTGCGCCCACCACGCTGGTCGGTCCTTCGATTGGTGCTCTTGGGTTTTGGCGGGCTGTTCGCTCTCATGATGTTCTCCGAGGATGCACCCACTCTGGCGGCGGCGTTGCCCGCCGCGGTGGCCGTCGTACTCGTCACCCAGTGGATCAGGTTGCGACGGGAGCCTCGTGATCAAGCAGCCATCGCTTGATCGGAAGCCCGTAGCGAAATCCGCCCAGTGCACCGCCCACGCGAAAGACCCTGTGGCATGGGACGAACAACGCCGCCGCATTGCGAGCACAGGCGCTCGCTGCCGCACGGATGGCGGTCGGCCGCCCGGCACGCACGGCGAACTCGCTGTAGGTAATCGGTGCCTCTGGGTCGACCGTGCGCAACACATCCCAGGCGTGCATCAGGAATTCTCCGGAATACTGCGTGACCGGGATCGCGTCGATCGCTGTCAGATCGCCCGCGTGATAGTCGGCGACTGCCTTGGTCACCTTCCCGAGATCGCGCTTGCGCCTGAGGGTCTGCGGGCGCAGCGTCGGGTGAATCAGAGTTCGCAGTAGCTCAGGCGAGTCGGTCCAACCCGACGCCAGCACGGTGCCAGCACCATCGACGATGGCGGTAAACGGTCCTACCGGGGTCGTGAGGGTCGCGTAGTCGGTCATGAGGTCTCCTTCGGCTTGCGGATACTTGAACGTCTTTGGACGGCGATTCCTTTGCGCCACAGGTGCATGGAGACGTAGGAACGCCACGGGGAGCAATCGCGGGCTGCTGCGATGTCGATGCCCTCGGCGGCCGCGCCCCGTCGCAACACGAGGTCATGCTCGAGGAGGACGTCCGGGTCGGCGAGTTGACGCATCACGACGTAGTCAGCAGTCCAAGGCCCGATTCCCTTGATATCCAAGAGTTGCCGACGCAAGTCAGTCGCGGTCATCCCATGATGCAATTCCAGTTTTCCTGTCGCGAGCCTGTCGGCCACCGAGACCACCGCACCGATCCGCGAGGTGGGGCCGGCCATAACCTCTGGGCCCGCAGCAGCGACGGACTCTGCGGTGGGGAAGAGGTGGGTCACACGTCCCGTCCGGTCGGTCACCTGCTCGCCGAGTGCGGCGACCAGTGCTGCCGTCGCGGTATTGGCGGCGGCGACGGATATCTGCTGCCCGATCATGGTGCGCAACAGGAGTTCCGGCCCGTCCACGGTCCCGGGAACTCGGATGCCGGGCGCCTCCGCAACCAGGGGAGCAAGGGCCGGGTGGGACATCAGTGCGTCATCGACCGCCGCGGGATCGGCGTCGAGGTCGAGCAGGTGGCGCAGTCGCGCCACCGAGGGCGCCAGGTCGCGCATATCGCTGAGCTGCAGATCGGCCCGTACCTGATCGGCGGACACTGCCAGAGTCACGATCACGGGGCCATGCGGCATCCTCAACGCGCGGGTGTAGCGCCCGTCGGAAAAGTCCTCGACTCCCCGCGCGCAGTGATGTTGCAACAGCCACGTCGACCAGGCGACGTTATGGGGCTGCCGCAGTGGGAGTTTGAGGCTGACACCGCCGGCAATGGCAGATGAGGTGCTGCTCTCGCTACGGGGGAGCTCCCTGCGTAGCTTTGACGGAGTGGTCGCGAATACCGCGGCAATCGTGTCGTTGAACTGCCTGATGCTGGAAAAACCGGCCGCGAAGGCAATATCGGACATCGGTAGGTCGGTCCGCTGAATCAGTAGGCGCGCCGTGGTGGCCCGGTTGGCGCGGGCCAGGGCCAGGGGGCTTGCGCCGAGCTCAGCCAGCAGAACCCTGTTGAGCTGACGGCTCGAATATCCGAGGGCGCGTGACAGCCCGTCCACACCGTCGCGCTCGACCACTCCGTCGCCGATGAGACGCATCGCGCGCACCGCCAAGTGGGACTTGATATTCCACAGAGGCGACCCGGGCGCGGCGTCCGGTAGACACCGCCTGCAGGCCCGATATCCGGCAGCCTGAGCGGAGGCGGCAGTGGGGTGAAACGAGACATTCTGGCGTTTCGGCGTGATGGCCGGACAAGAAGGCCGACAGTAGATCCCGGTAGTGCGCACCGCCGTGTAGAACTGCCCGTCAAATCGTGTGTCGCGGGACTGGACGGCCCGGTAGCACGCCTCTGCGTTGAGTTCCATGCCTTGAGCATGCCCGCGCCCGACCGCAGGCGCTAGCGGAAATCGGACATTACCGTCGGGGTCTGACTGACCTCCAGATCTGGTCGTAACGCCGCCAGGCCAGCAGGGTGATGGCCATCGATATCGCGGTTCCCACCATCACCCCGACACACGAGCGCCGCCACGCGGCGACAAACGCAGACACCAAAGCCGCACCACCGAGGATGCTCAGCCCGGTGAGCATCGCATCCGACGTCGGCTTGGTCATCCAGATCTCCTCGCCACGAATAGCCCGGGTGGCGAACGATCGGTCATCACGAGGCGGCGGCGTCACAACGGGGTTGATCGCCAGCCAGACACCGATCGGGATCGCCCAGCGCCATCGCCGTGTCCAGACCGGAACGAGCAACAGTGGTGTGGTCGCCCACCGCGACCATGCACTCACTGGATGACAATGCCTCGCGAAGATCCAGCGGCGTACGGCTTCACCATTCACATCGTCGACATTAGGCCGGTGGCACGGCGCCTGTCCGGCATGACCGGACGGTGGTTAACCCGCCTTACCCTATGATCGGCTTCCGTGGCCGATCACACCCAGAATCCTCCAGAGGAGCCTTTGACGACTGCCGTTGATGCTGCTCGCGCCGCATTCGACGCCGCCAGCGATCTGGACGCTCTCGCGCAGGCGAAGATCGACCATCTGGGTGAGAAGTCACCGCTGGCACAGGCGCGCCAGGCACTGGGGTCGCTCCCCAAGGACCAGCGGGCGGAGGCCGGCAAGCTCGTCAACACCGCACGTACGCAGGCACAACAGGCTTACGACGACAGGCTGGTGGCGCTACGTGCCGAGCGTGATGCGGCGGTGCTCGTCGCCGAGCGCATCGACGTGACCCTGCCTTCCACGCGGCAGCCCATTGGCGCGCGCCATCCGATCACGATCTTGTCCGAACACATTGCCGATACCTTCATCGCAATGGGCTGGGAGGTCGCCGATGGCCCCGAGGTCGAGACCGAGCATTTCAACTTCGATGCCCTGAACTTCCTGCCCGACCACCCCGCGCGCAGCACGCAGGACACCTTCTACATCGCGCCCGAGAACTCCCGGCAGGTGTTGCGCACGCATACCTCTCCGGTTCAGGTCCGTACCCTGCTGGCGCGCGAATTGCCCGTCTACGTGATCTCCCTCGGGCGCGCCTTCCGTACCGACGAAATCGATGCGACCCATCTGCCCGCGTTCCATCAGGTGGAGGGGCTCGCGGTGGACCGTGGACTGACCCTGGCCAATCTCAAGGGCACGCTGGATGCGTTCGCCCGCGCGATGTTCGGGGCACAGGCGCACACCCGGATGCGACCGCACTTCTTCCCGTTCACCGAGCCCTCCGCCGAGGTCGATGTCTGGTTTGAGAACAAGAAGGGTGGTGCGGGTTGGGTCGAATGGGGCGGTTGCGGCATGGTGAATCCAAATGTGTTGCGGGCCAGCGGCATTGACCCCGACGTGTATAGCGGTTTCGCGTTCGGCATGGGATTGGAGCGCACGCTGCAGTTCCGCAACGGCCTGCCGGATATGCGTGACATGATCGAGGGCGACGTGCGCTTCAGCCTTCCGTTCGGAGTGAGTGCCTGATGCGTATTCCCCATAGCTGGCTGCTCGAGGTGCTGCGCGTCGGCGCACCGGGGTTCTCCGCCACCCCGGCCGATGTCGAAGAAACCCTGATTCGCATCGGCCACGAGGTCGAAGAGGTCATCGTGCCCGGACCGGTAACCGGACCTCTGGTCGTGGGACGGGTCGCGCAGATCACCGAACTCACCGAGTTCAAGAAGCCGATTCGCTTCTGCCTGGTCGATGCGGGCGAGGCAGAACCTCGTGAAATTGTCTGCGGTGCAACTAATTTCGCTGTCGATGACCTCGTGGTGGTGGCACTTCCGGGTGCGACTCTGCCCGGCGATTTCACCATCGCGACACGAAAGACCTACGGGCACACCTCCGACGGCATGATCTGTTCGACGGCCGAATTGGGGCTCGGCTCCGAATCGCCAGGAATTCTCGTGTTGCCACCGGGCACCGCGGCGCCCGGTGCCGACGCCGTCGAGGTTGTCGGGCTAGATGACGCCATCTTCGATCTGTCGATCACACCGGACCGGGGATACTGCCTGTCGGTTCGTGGCTTGGCCCGCGACCTGGCGTGCGCATACGACCTCGAATTCATCGATCCCGCTGCGGTGCAACCGCTCCCGGTGGAGCGGCCGTCGTTGCCGGTCCATATCGATTCCGGAACCGGGGTGAAGCGTTTCGGGCTACGTCCCGTCATCGGCATCGACCCGGCCGCAGTGTCGCCATGGTGGCTACAACGACGTCTGCTGCTCTGCGGCATCCGGGCGATCTCACCGGCGGTGGATGCCACCAACTATGTGATGTTGGAGATCGGGCACCCCATGCATGCCCATGACAAAGCGCGTATCAGTGGAGATTTCCGGGTCAGGTTCGCGACGCCAGGCGAAACGGTGGTGACGTTGGATGACGTGGAGCGCAAGCTCGAATCCGGTGATGTTCTCATTGCGGACGACGCGGGCGTCACCGCCATCGGCGGCGTGATGGGCGCCGGAAGCACCGAGATGCGCGGCGACTCCACCGATGTGCTGCTCGAAGCCGCCGTGTGGGATTCGGCTGCGGTGCTGCGTACTCAGCGTCGGCTGCGTCTGCACAGCGAGGCGGGACGCCGCTACGAGCGCTCCGTCGACCCCGCAATATCTGTCGCAGCGCTGGACCGTTGCGCTTCTCTGCTGCGCGAGATAGCCGGCGGGAGTACACCGCCCGAACTCACCGACTGGACTGCGGATACCGACGCGCAGGCCGAGATCGTCATGGCCACCGAGCTGCCCGCTCGCATCGCCGGGATTGACTACCCAGACGGCGTGGTGCAGCACCGGCTCCGCCAAATTGGCGCCGAGGTTCTCGCCGAGGGCGACACGCTACGGGTGAGGCCGCCGAGCTGGCGTCCGGACATCAGCGAGGGCGCAGACCTTGTCGAGGAGGTGCTCCGGCTCGAGGGGCTGGACGACATCCCGTCGATACTGCCTGCCGCGCCACAAGGCGGTGGTCTCACACCGCCGCAACGCCGTCGGCGCGCAGTAGGGAAGTCGTTGGCGCTGAACGGTTACACCGAGATCTTACCAATGCCGTTCCTTCCGTCCGGAGTGTTCGACCTGTGGGGCCTGGACGACGAGGATCCGCGACGCCGCACCACAAAGGTGCTCAACCCGTTGGAAGCCGATCGCCCGGAGCTTGCCAGCACATTACTGCCCGGCGTACTGGAAGCGGTGTCACGCAACATCTCCCGTGGAACCACCGACGTCGCGTTGTTCACCATCGGTCAGGTTGTGAGGCCAACCGCGGCGACCCGCGCCATTCCGCTGCTGGATGTCAACGATCGCCCCTCCGAGGCAGAACTTGCCGCGCTCCTGGAATCCCTGCCCGCTCAACCTGTTCACGTGGCGCTGGTATTGACCGGGGCACGCGAGCCCAGCGGACCATGGGGGCGTGGACGCGCCGCCGATGTCACCGACGCGCTCGAGGCCGCCCGGATCATCGGTCGCGCGGCTTATGTGGATCTGTCGCTACGCGCGGGCGAAGAGTTGCCCTGGCATCCGGGACGCTGCGCGGAGATCGTCGTGGACGGCCGGGTGATCGGACATGCCGGCGAGCTACACCCCGCGGTCATCGAGCGCCTCGGCCTACCCAAGCGCACCTGCGCGCTGGAACTGAGCCTCGACGCGCTCCCAGCCACCAACCCGCTTCCCGCACCGAGAATTTCGCCGTTCCCTGCCGTTCTCCAGGATGTCTCGCTGGTGGTCGCCGAGTCTGTGCCGTCCGACACGGTCACCGGCGCGCTGCGCGACGGCGCGGGGGAGTTGCTCGAAGATGTGCGGCTCGTGGAGGTTTACACCGGACCGCAGGTCGGCGCGGGCAACAAATCCCTGAACTTCCGGCTGCGCTTCCGGGCCGCGGATAGAACCCTCACAGAAGACGAAGCCACCGCCGCGCGGGTGGCGGCGGTGGCTTCTGCGGCTAAGCGCGTCGGGGCGACCCAACGCGCTTAGCAGGTCTTACTGTCCTCGGCGCTGGTCAGCCTGCTCGCGGTGCTGTTCCTGGCGCTGACGATCGGCACGATCCGACATGGAAGGCTCCTTCTCGCTCGTTATCAATTGCCGACGCTATTCGCCAGCTACCTCACCGTAACTGTGGACACCGAGCATTACACCGTTTAGCTCAAGTTGAGGTTGACCACAATCGAGAGCGCTTGGTCGAATATATTTGCGCTTGGCTGCATAATGATACAGAATTGCTTCCATGACTACTGGGTTCTCGGTCGCGGTCGCCGGTGCCAGCGGATACGCGGGCGGGGAGATCCTGCGCCTACTGCTCGCACATCCGGCATACGCCGCGGGCCGCCTGCGCATCGGTGTACTGACCGCCGGTTCCAATGCCGGCAGCAGCCTCATCGAGCATCACCCGAATCTGACGCCGTTGGCTGACCACAAACTACAGCCCACCGATCCCAAGCTATTGCGGGGCCATGACGTGGTGTTTCTGGCGCTACCGCACGGTTCGTCGGCCAAGATCGCCGATGAACTCGGACCACAGACTCTCATCATCGACTGCGGAGCCGACTTCCGGCTGACCGATGCCGTCGCGTGGGAGCGCTACTACGGCTCCAAGCACGCGGGGAGCTGGCCGTATGGGCTGCCCGAGCTGCCCGGAGCGCGCGAGCGCCTACACGGCGCCAAACGCGTGGCAGTACCCGGCTGCTACCCGACGGCGGCACTGCTCGCATTGTCGCCGGCGATCGCGAAGGGCCTCGTGGAGCCCGCGGTCACCGTGGTCGCGGTGAGCGGAACAACCGGAGCGGGCCGCGCCCCCAAGGCCGATCTACTGGCGTCGGAGGTGATGGGGTCGGCGCGCGCCTACAACATCGCCGGTGCACACCGGCACACCCCGGAAATCGCTCAGGGACTGAATCATCCATCGGGCAAGCCGGTGACCGTCTCGTTCACCCCGGTGCTCATCCCGATGCCCCGAGGCATTCTCGCCACCTGCACCGCGCCGACCACCGCGACCCTGGCCGAGATCCGCGAAGCCTATGAAGACGCCTACCGCGACGAGGAATTCATCCATGTCCTGTCCGAAGGACAATTGCCCACCACCAAGGCGGTATCGGGAAGCAACGCCGTACACATCGGGTTGGCCGTGGACTCCGATGCCCGTGTGCTGGTGGCGATCGCGGCCATCGACAACCTGGTGAAGGGCACCGCCGGCGCCGCCGTCCAGTCCATGAACCTCGCGCTCGGCTGGCCCGAGGGTGATGGCCTTTCCATCGTGGGAGTAGCACCGTGACCGAAGCCGTGACCTCACCGCTCGTGCGCACACAAGGCGTGACCGCGCCTGCCGGGTTCAAGGCCGCCGGCATCACCGCCGGCATCAAGGTTTCCGGGAAGCCCGACATGGCGCTGGTCTTCAACGAAGGCCCCGACTACGCCGCGGCCGGAGTGTTCACCCGCAACAAGGTCAAGGCCGCCCCCGTGCTGTGGAGCCAACAGGTACTCACCACCGGCCGGCTACGCGCCGTCATCCTCAACTCGGGCGGCGCCAACGCCTGCACCGGACCGCAGGGGTTCCAGGACAGCCATGCGACCGCCGAAGAGGTCGCCAAGACCCTCAGCGACTGGGGGACCGAAACCGGGGCCATCGAGGTCGCGGTGTGCTCCACCGGCCTCATCGGCGATCGGCTGCCGATGGACAAGGTCTTGTCCGGTGTGCAGGAGATCGTGCATGAACTCGCGGGCGGTCTGAATGGCGGCACGGATGCCGCGCACGCCATCATGACCACCGATACCGTGCCCAAAGAGGTTGCATTGCACCATAAAGCGGGCTGGACAGTGGGCGGCATGGCCAAGGGTGCCGGCATGCTGGCGCCCTCCCTTGCCACCATGCTGGTGGTCGTCACCACCGATGCCGCGGTATCCGCCGAACAGCTGGATTCCGCGTTGCGTGCGGCCACCGCGCGCACCTTCGACCGGCTGGACGTCGACGGCAGCTGCTCCACCAACGACACCGTGCTCCTGCTTGCCTCCGGTGCGAGCGAGATCACCCCCGATCCCGACGAGTTCGCCGAGGCCGTGCTGCGGGTGTGTGACGATCTCGCCGCGCAGCTGCAGGCCGATGCCGAGGGCGTGACCAAACGCGTCCTGATCACCGTCATCGGTGCGGTCAGCGAGGACGACGCGCTGGCCGCCGCGCGGACCGTCGCTCGCGACAGCCTCGTCAAGACCGCTCTGTTCGGCTCCGACCCCAACTGGGGTCGGGTACTGGCCGCAGTCGGTATGGCTCCGATAGAACTCGATCCGGATCGAGTCACTGTCTCATTCAACGGAAACCTGGTGTGCGCCAACTGCACCGGCCTGCCGAGCGCGCGCGACATCGACCTGTCAGGGCCTGACGTCGAGGTGCTCATCGACCTCGGCGCCGGGGACCAGTCGGCGACCGTTCGGACCACGGATCTATCGCATGCCTACGTCGAAGAGAACTCGGCGTACAGCACATGAAAGCTCCGAAGAAGGCCCGCGTATTAGCCGAGGCATTGCCCTGGCTCAAGAAGCTGCACGGCACCATCGTGGTCATCAAGTACGGCGGCAACGCCATGACCGACGACACGCTCAAGAATGCCTTCGCCGAAGACATGGTGTTCCTGCGTAACTGCGGCATCCATCCGGTTGTCGTACACGGCGGCGGTCCGCAGATCACCGCGATGCTGAAAAAACTCGGCGTTGCAGGCGAATTCAAGGGCGGCTTCCGCGTCACCACGCCGGAGGTCCTCGAGATCGCACGCATGGTGCTCTTCGGTCAAGTGGGCCGCGAGTTGGTCGGGTTGATCAACAGCCATGGGCCATATGCCGTCGGAATCACCGGCGAGGACGCACAACTGTTCACAGCCGTCCGTCGTACCGCGACCGTCGATGGCATCGAGACCGACATCGGTTTGGTCGGCGATGTCGCGCAAGTCAATCCGGAGGCGATCCTCGACCTGATCGATGCCGGACGGATCCCCGTGGTGTCCACCTTGGCCCCCGACACGGACGGGGTGGTGCACAATCTCAATGCCGATACCGCCGCCGGCGCACTTGCGGAAGCGCTTGGGGCCGAGCGTCTCCTGATGCTCACCGATATCGAGGGCCTGTACACGGACTGGCCCGATCGCGAATCGCTGGTCACCGAGATCGCGGCCGAAGATCTGCGCGTGCTACTTCCCAGCCTGGAGTCGGGCATGATCCCGAAGATCGAGGCATGTCTGCGCGCGGTGGACGGCGGGGTGCCCAGCGCCCACATCATCGACGGGCGCGTCGAGCATTGCGTGCTGGTCGAACTGTTCACCGACGAAGGCGTCGGGACAATCGTCAGGAGTAAGTCGTGACCGAAGCACCAGACAGCACCTTCCGAGCCCAGCAGCGCTGGGAACACGTCATGATGAACAACTACGGCACCCCGCCCGTTGTTCTTGCCGAGGGGGACGGCGCCGTCGTCACCGATGTCGACGGCAAACGGTATCTGGATCTGTTGGGTGGCATCGCCGTCAACGTGCTGGGTCACCGCAACCAGGCCGTCATCGACGCCGTCACCGCGCAGCTCTCCACGCTGGGCCACACCTCGAATCTGTACGCGACCGGGCCGGGCATCGAGCTCTCCGAAGCGCTCATCGCCCGGCTCGGTATCCCGGGAAGGGTCTTCCTGTGCAATTCCGGCACCGAGGCCAATGAGGCGGCGTTCAAGCTGACCCGGCTGACCGGGCGTACCAAAATCATCGCGGCCGAAGGCGCATTCCACGGTCGCACCATGGGGTCGCTCGCGCTGACCGGTCAACCGACTAAGCAGGCCCCCTTTGAGCCGCTACCGGCGGGCGTGGTCCATGTGCCGTACGGCGATCTGGCGGCGATCGAATCAGCGGTCGACGGGGAGACTGCCGCCGTCTTCCTGGAGCCGATCATGGGCGAGGGTGGAGTCGTCGTACCGCCGGAGGGTTATCTGGCCGGCGTGCGTGAGATCACCGCGCGCCACGGCGCGCTGCTGGTGCTCGACGAAGTGCAAACCGGAATCGGCCGCACCGGAACGTTCTTCGCACACCAACAGGTCGGCATCACCCCCGACGTAGTCACCCTGGCCAAGGGCCTCGGCGGCGGGTTGCCCATCGGCGCCTGCATCGCGACCGGAGCGGCGGCCGATCTGCTGACTCCCGGCATGCACGGCAGCACCTTCGGCGGCAATCCCGTCTGTGCGGCGGCGGCGCTGGCTGTGCTTCGCGTCCTGGACGAGCAGAAGCTCATCGAACATGCCGCCGTCGCGGGAAAGTCCTTGAGTCACGCGATCGAAGCACTCAATCACCCCCTGGTCGCACAGGTGCGCGGAGCCGGCCTGCTCCTCGGAATCGTGCTGAACGAACAACGCGCCAAGGCTGCCGAGGCCGCCGCACGCGACGCCGGGTTCCTTGTAAATGCCGCCGCGCCAGACGTACTGAGGCTGGCACCACCACTGATCATCACCGATGAGCACATCGCGGAGTTCGTGGCCGCCCTGCCGGAAATCCTCGACACCGCCGCAGAACAGGAGCAGGCATGAGCATCCGTCACTTCTTGCGGGACGACGACCTGTCACCTGCCGAGCAGGCCGAAGTCCTCACGCTGGCAGCCGAACTGAAGAAGGCGCCGTTCTCGCGGCGGCCGCTTGAGGGTCCGCACGGGGTCGCCGTCATCTTCGAGAAGAACTCGACCCGTACTCGGTTCTCCTTCGAGATGGGTATCGCCCAGCTGGGCGGGCACGCGGTGGTCGTCGACAGCCGCACCACCCAGTTGGGCCGCGAAGAGACCCTCGAAGACACCGGACAGGTGCTGTCGCGGTACGTAGAGGCGATCGTATGGCGCACCTACGCGCAGGAACGCCTGACCGCGATGGCCTCCGGCTCCACCGTCCCCATCGTCAACGCCCTCTCCGACGACTTTCACCCGTGCCAGGTGCTCGCCGATCTGCAGACGCTGGCCGAGCGGAAGGGATCGCTGGCCGGACTGCGCCTGACGTATCTGGGCGACGGCGCGAACAACATGGCGCACTCGCTGATGCTCGGCGGCGTCACCGCCGGCATCCATGTGACGATCGCGGCACCCAACGGATTCGCACCACACGCCAAGTACGTCTCCGAGGCCGAGAAGGTCGCCGCGAGCACCGGTGCCTCGGTGACCGTCACCGCCGACCCCCGAGCCGCGTCTAGTGGCGCCGACGTGTTGGTCACCGATGCCTGGACCTCGATGGGGCAGGAGAACGACGGACTCGACAGGGTGCGGCCGTTCCGCCCGTTCCAGATCAACGAGGACCTGCTGAGCCTTGCCGACTCCGAAGCCATTGTCTTGCACTGCCTTCCTGCCCACCGCGGGCATGAGATCACCGACGAGGTGATCGACGGTCCGCGCAGTGCCGTGTGGGATGAGGCCGAGAATCGTCTACACGCCCAGAAGGCGCTGCTGGTGTGGCTGCTGGAGCACAGGCGATGACTGCCTCCCACGCGGCCGATACACGAGCGGGGCGTCAGGCCCGCATCATCGCGCTGCTGTCCACGCAGTCGGTGCGCAGCCAAGGGGAGCTCGCCGCGCTACTGGCAGCCGAGGGGATCGAGACCACCCAGGCCACCTTGTCCCGGGATCTCGACGAGCTCGGTGCCGTCAAACTCCGCGCTGCCGATGGCGGCGTGGGCGTGTATGTGGTCCCCGAGGACGGAAGTCCCGTCCGCGGTGTTTCCGGCGGCACCGATCGACTCTCCCGGTTGCTGGGGGAGCTGCTGGTATCGACCGACGCCAGCGGTAATCTCGCGGTACTGCGCACGCCGCCTGGCGCCGCGCACTACCTCGCCAGCGCGATCGATCGCGCAGCATTGCCCGACGTTGTCGGGACCATCGCGGGAGATGACACCATTGCGGTGATCGCCCGTGAACCCTTGACCGGAGCCCAGCTCGCCGCACAGTTCGAACAGCTTGCTTAAGAGAGAGATGACATGACTAGCAGTGACCGCGTAATCCTGGCCTACTCGGGCGGGCTCGATACCTCGGTGGCGATCAGCTGGATCGGCAAGGAGACCGGCCGCGAGGTGGTGGCCGTCGCCATCGACCTCGGCCAGGGCGGCGAGGACATGGAGGTGGTGCGTCAGCGCGCCCTCGACTGCGGTGCCGTCGAGGCTGTCGTCGTCGATGCCCGTGACGAATTCGCCGATGAATACTGCCTGCCCACCGTGCAGTCCAACGCCCTGTACATGGATCGGTACCCGCTGGTGTCGGCCATCAGCCGTCCGTTGATCGTCAAGCATCTGGTGGCCGCTGCGCGCGAGCACGGCGGCGGCATCGTGGCGCACGGCTGCACCGGCAAGGGCAACGACCAGGTGCGGTTCGAGGTCGGATTCGCCTCGTTGGCACCCGATTTGGAAGTGCTGGCCCCGGTGCGCGATTACGCCTGGACCCGCGAGAAGGCCATCGCGTTCGCCGCGGAGAACGCCATCCCGATCAACGTGACCAAGAAATCACCATTCTCGATCGACCAGAACGTGTGGGGTCGCGCCGTGGAAACCGGCTTCCTGGAAGACCTTTGGAATGCTCCGACCAAGGACGTGTACGACTACACCGAGGACCCGACCCTCAACTGGGGAGCGCCCGACGAGCTGATCGTCACCTTCGACAAGGGCGTGCCCACCGCTATCGACGGCAAGCCCGTCACCGTGCTGGAGGCCATCGTCGAGCTCAACCGGCGCGCAGGTGCGCAGGGCGTGGGGCGTCTCGATGTTGTCGAAGACCGGCTGGTCGGCATCAAGAGCCGCGAAATCTACGAAGCGCCGGGCGCCATGGTCCTCATCACCGCACACGAGGAGCTCGAGCACGTCACCCTGGAACGCGAGCTCGGCCGCTACAAGAGGCACACCGACCAGAAGTGGGCGGAGCTGGTGTACGACGGCCTGTGGTACTCGCCGCTCAAGCGCTCGCTGGAGGCGTTCGTCGCCGACACCCAGCAGCACGTCTCCGGCGACATCCGCCTGGTCCTGCACGGCGGGAACATCGCCGTCAACGGCCGCCGCAGCGCCGAGTCCCTGTACGACTTCAACCTCGCGACCTACGACGAGGGCGACAGCTTCGATCAGTCGAGCGCCAAGGGCTTCGTGCACATCCACGGTCTGTCCTCGAAGATCTCCGCACAGCGGGACCTTTCGGGCAAGTGAGCACCAACGAAGGCTCGCTATGGGGCGGCCGGTTCGCCGGCGGCCCCGCGCCGGCATTGGCCGCACTGAGCAAGTCCACCCATTTCGATTGGGTGTTGGCCCCATACGACATTCGGGCATCGATCGCGCATGCCCGGGTGCTTCGCAAGGCAGACCTGCTCACCGATGATCAGCTGTCTGCCCTGGTCGATGGCCTACAGCGGCTGGAGCGCGATGTCGCCTCGGGCGACTTCGTCCCCGCGGACACCGACGAGGATGTGCACGGCGCGCTGGAGCGCGGGTTGATCGAACGCGTCGGTGCGGATATCGGCGGCCGGCTGCGCGCCGGCAGGTCTCGAAATGATCAGGTGGCCACGCTGTTTCGTATGTGGTTGCGTGACGCGGCCGGGCGGGTTTCCGAGGGAGTGCTCGACGTTGTCCAGGCACTGGCCGAGCAGGCCGGCGCGCATCCCGAGGCGATCATGCCCGGCAAGACGCACCTGCAGGCGGCACAACCGGTGCTTCTTGCGCACCATCTGCTCGCGCACGCACAGCCGCTACTGCGTGATGTCGACCGGCTCGTCGACTGGGATCGGCGCACAGCCGTGTCGCCCTACGGGGCCGGCGCACTGGCGGGCTCCTCGCTCGGCCTGGACCCCGACGCCATCGCGCTGGACCTGGGATTCACTGCGGCTGCGGACAACTCGATCGACGCGACGTCGGCACGCGACTTTGCAGCCGAGGCCGCGTTTGTCTTCGCCATGATCGCGATCGATCTTTCACGGCTGGCCGAGGACGTCATCTTGTGGGGGACCACCGAATTCGGATATGTCACCCTCGATGACTCCTGGTCCACCGGCAGTTCGATCATGCCCCAGAAGAAGAATCCCGACATCGCCGAACTGGCCCGCGGAAAATCCGGGCGGCTGATCGGTAATCTCACCGGACTGCTGGCCACGTTGAAGGCGCAGCCGCTGGCCTACAACCGGGATCTACAGGAAGACAAGGAGCCGCTGTTCGATTCGGTGGCTCAGCTCGAGCTGCTGCTGCCTGCGGTGGCAGGCATGGTCGCGACGTTGCGATTCCACACCGACCGCATGGCACAGCTGGCCCCAGCCGGATTCACACTGGCCACCGATCTGGCCGAGTGGATGGTGCGCCAGGGCGTCCCCTTCCGCATCGCTCATGAGGCAGCGGGGGAGGCGGTGCGCGTGGCCGAGGGCCGCGGTGCCGGGCTGGAGGATCTCACCGACGACGAACTCGCGGCTATTCATCCCGGGCTGACCGGTGAGGTACGCGCCGTATTGACGATCGAGGGATCGGTCGGCTCCCGCAGCGCCCGTGGCGGCACCGCACCGGACCGCGTTGCTGAGCAGCGTGAACTGGTGCTGGCCCGTCTCAACGTGCTGCGCGGTCAGAGCCGCTAATATCCAGCCATGGACGGCGAGCCGGACCCGACATCGTCGGGCCCCGGTCCGGGGGGAGATATACCGGACGACCCGAACGCGGCGTGGCGGCGACCGGTGGCGACTGGCCTATCGCAAACCGCGTCCGTGACCAAGGAGAACGTACCGCCACCTGCCCCACGCGGTGTTCTGGCCCGGGCCATTGCATGGGGGCGGAACTGGTGGAACGACCTGGAGTTCGTCCAGATGTGGCACGTGGTCGCAGTACTCGCGATTGTGGCGACCGCCGGATTCGGTGGCTTGGACGCCGTCGACAAGACACCGCAGACTTTCGATCTTGGCAAACCCTTCGACAATGGTGAATTCACCATTACCGTGAAAAAGGCCGTGCTGCGATCGCAAATCGTGGGCGGCGGAGCTGTGATCGCGAAAGAAAAGCCCGGACGGACCTACCTTGCGGTCCTCGCGGAAATCACCAACAACTCGGACAGAGCCGACGTCGTCAGCGGCAATTTTTCTCTGCCGAACGTGGCGGACGCACAAGATACTTCCCTTATTCAGAGCCAGGAACCATCGGCTCTTCGCGTCGAGGACGGCAGCTTTCTAGTCTTGCTGCAACCTGATATCACCGAGAAGGTGGCGCTGGTATGGAGCGTTCCTTCTGGCGCCGTGCTCCCCGGGTCCCAGGTGTCGGTTCAGGTGCCATACCGGAAATTCAGCCGTGGCCTGGTGCTCTATGGCGAGGGCTGGGTTGATGATGGCAAGAGCGCAACGACCAGAGTGCCGGTGGAGGTGTCTTCGTGATCTTCTGGGAAAAATTCACGGCTTTGAGGCCCTCCTCACCGCTTCTGCGGCTGGCTAGCACCGTAGCGGTGGTGGCGGTCATACTGTCCGCTTCCGTCTTCGTTTGGAATCGCCTGCCGTCTGCCGCCGAAACTCAGAATGCCTTTGACGTCCACGGCACCATGGGAAGTTCGGTAACAGGCCGGTTGTTCTCGGCCACGGTGACTAGGGTCGGGATCGGGCCAGTCGTCAAACACACCGGCTTTTCTCCGCGCCAACGAAACATCAAGTCCGCCGGTCAATGGGTCGTGGTTAAACTCACCATCACATCAATGAGCGAGGCTTCCAAAGCCGACGCGATATTGGGGCTCGGCGACAAGGGCTATACACCTGATAGCCGGCTTGAGGGTTCCACCTTGCTTGGCGCGCCGCTGACTCCCCTGATCCCTGCGACCGGTGTATTCGTTTTCGAAGTCAGCCCGCAGGTTCTTGAGCACGTCCGTTCCGCAAAGTTGTACATTTTCTATGCCGCTGGGCAGTACAAATGGGATTCGCGGCTCGTCATAGACATTCCGCTCGACGCGGAGCACGCGCCGCACGCATCCGTCATCGCGCTGCCGAAGACGGTGGTGGGTAAGCAATGAGTGAGACGCAAAGTACCGAAAGTCCGCGACATCGGCGTGAGCACGGCCAAGGCCGGTTGCCGTTGCGTTCACGCCTCTGGTTTCGCAATACCATCGCAGGACTGATCGCCATCGCGATATTCGCCGGGGTATGGGCCGTCTCGTTCAGTGATTCGTGGCGGGACTATCGAGCGAGTGTTGTTCCGCTCCACGTGATTGCGGCCGGCCAGTCGGCGGAGGCATACGGCCAAACCTGGCGTCTCGCCGGAGTGAGGCATCTCGGCAAAGCTCCGCATGGAGCCAACGGAGTGGTTCCCAAGGGAGCCGAACTTGCGGTGGTGACAATAGAACGCTCCGGCCCGGTTCCGCAGAATTTCTTCTGCGACGGGAAAATCACCGATGGTGAGCATCTGTGGCCGAAGGCTCCCTTCTTGATCTACACAGTGCCGCTCGCTGACGGTGTCGTCGATCACTGCGACAAGCCAGGAAACCTTGAGTTCACCTTCCTGGTACCCGACGATGTGACCATGACCGCTGTCGATCTGGTAAACCCCGTAGGAAGCGCGGGCCAAATTTTGGTCAGATTTGAGCTGCCCTAGTTCTACCGATCGGCGAGAAAGGGATTCACCGCAAGAGCGTCTTCCGCGTCAGCTGGGTAGTCGACAACCTCGTTGTCATGGAGCGCCGCTGCTTCCGCCTCCGCCTTTTCGACACAATGGGCGAAGACCGACGCGATGACGCAAACCCTCAGCGATGCAACAAGAACGCCTGAAACCGCCGTCAATATCGGGGCGACACCATTCCAGAAGGACAGCGGATGGGGGCCCAACACCCAGGCGAAACCACGGGTCAAGTATCCACCTACCTGCATTTGCGTGGTGAGGAAACTGTCGGACATGTCCAACCATGCCAAGCAGAGATACACCAGTACATAGGCGGACAGCAGGACTAATCCTCCGTGCAGCACCAGGCGGGCCGAATCGACAATAGGTTTGGCGCTGCCGAACTGTGATAGCAGCCAATCCTTGGCCTTACCCCGGGTCTGCTCGGATACCCTGCCGGTCACCCGGCGCTGGACCTGATCCCGAGTGGGTGCGAGTCTGTCGGCCACCACCTGGCTGTCGATACCCGCCAGCCGCCGAAGCACTCCCCGCCAGCTGGCATTACTGGACGAGCCATAGATGATGCCGGCGATTGCCAGCCAGATCAGGGGTACGGCCGCTGCTCCCCAGACGATATGCCACGCGTCACTGACGAAGCTCCAGAGAACCTCCAAAGGGCGAAAATGCGAGAACAGTTCGCTGCGCATTTCGTCAAGCCAGACAACGATGCGGCGTTCCTTGAACCAAGCCGACGGGCTCAGGAAGAAGTTCACGCCCTTGCTGGCGGAGAAGGACAACACCAGGAAGACCCACAAGGCATCCAAGTACACCCTGATGAAAACAAACCACCCGGGCAGCCTGTCCTTTATGGGCTTGAGGTTCAAGACCATCCGGAGAACAAAGGCGCCCGCAATCAGTACCCAGACGTAATTCGTAACCGGAACATCCCCCAAGTTGACCACCTTGGTGCCGGTCGTCAGGTGGGCGCCCACGCGGTGCCACATCGCCTTCTGCTCGTAGGTCAGCCAGTCGTCCTGGAACATCTTCCACGCCAGGTAGATAACAAAGAACGGCAGTACAACATTGGCGAATATGTCGACATTGCGTAGGGAGATCTTGGGCATGGCAGCCAATGCCGGAATCGCCGAGCGCAGGACTAGGAACATCGCAATGATCGACCCCAGCCGGGCTAGACCCGCGAAGGGCATCAGTAGGTCGACCACAAGGTAGTTGTTCCACGCATATTTGGCGGCCAGCTCAATGACGATGTTTCGCCCCAACAGGCCCAGCAGATAGCAGGCGGCCAGTTGAGGCAGGTACATCACCCAGAGACGCAACGGCCTCAGCAACAGATTCCCCACCGCGTCATCGTAGTGGCTCGTACCACGAGGTTGCGCGCAATCGCGTGGTAGGGATTCAGTCAGCCGGGCGCACCCGTTGTGACAGGATGAGCGGGCCCTCACCTGGGCGGACGATCGGCATCTAAAGGAGTGGCAGTGTCCTTCAATCTCTCCTCCTTGACCAAGCCGGTCGCACGCCTGGCGGCCACCGCACAGAACGGGCTGGAGGTTCTGCGCCTGGGCGGACTCGAAACCGGCAGCACCGCCTCGTCACACCAGATCGTCGAGAGCGTGCCCATGTACCGGCTGCGCCGATACTTCGCGCCGGGTTCCTCCGAAACGCGGGACGCCGGGCCCGTGGTCCTCATGGTGCATCCGATGATGATGGCCGCCGACATGTGGGACGTCACCCAGGACGGCGGCGCCGTCGGCATCCTGCACCGAGCCGGCATCGATCCCTGGGTCATCGATTTCGGCAGCCCCGACCGGATGGCGGGCGGCATGGAGCGCACCCTGTCCGACCACGTCGTGGCGGTCAGCGATGCGATCGAGACCGTGCATCGCATCACCGGCCGCCAGGTACACCTGGCCGGCTATTCACAGGGCGGCATGTTCTGCTATCAGACTGCGGCGCTGCGTAAGTCGCGCACCATCGCGAGCATCATCACCTTCGGTTCGCCGGTCGACGCGACCGCCGCCATGCCCATGGGTATGCCGGCAGGGCTTTCCGCCGACATCGCCGAGTTCATGGCCGACCATGTATTCAGCCGATTCTCCATTCCGGCGTGGTCGGCCCGGATCGGGTTCCAGATGCTCGATCCGGTGAAGACCATCAAGGGTCGCCTCGATTTCCTGCGGCAGCTGCACGACCGCGACGCCCTGCTGCCACGCGAGCAGCAGCGCAAGTTCCTGGCCAACGAGGGTTGGATCGCCTGGTCCGGTCCCGCGATCGCGGAGCTGCTGCGACAGTTCGTGGTGCACAACCGCATGACCACCGGCGGGTTCACCGTCAACGATCGCGTGGTGACCCTCAGCGACATCACCTGCCCGGTGCTGGCGGTCGTGGGCGAGGTCGACGACATCGGACAGCCCGCGTCGGTGCGTGGCATCCTGCGTGCCGCCCCTAAGGCCGACGTGTACGAGTTCCTCATCCGCGCCGGTCATTTCGGCCTCGTGGTTGGTTCGACCGCGGTCGCTCAGACCTGGCCCACCGTCAGCCAGTGGGTGCAGTGGCGTGAGGGCGAGGGGTCCAAGCCATCGTCGGTGGACCTGATGTACGAGCACGAAGTCGGTCAACTGGACCGCGGCGGTGTCCCGCTCACCTCCCGTGTCGCGCACGGGCTGAGCACCACTACCGAGGTCGCCATCACGGCGGCCCGCACCGCCGGAGCAGCCGCAGCGGCCGCCAACAAATCGGTGAAATCCATTGCGGTCGAGGCGGTACGCACACTGCCGCGGTTGACACGCCTGGGCCAGATTCACGATCACACCCGAATCTCCATGGGCCGGTTGATGACCGAACAGGCACGGCGCACTCCGCACGGCGAATGCTTCCTGTTCGATGGCCGCGTACACACCTACGAGGCGGTGGATCGACGCATCAACAACGTGGTCAAGGGCCTGATCGAAGTGGGTGTGCGCCAGGGCGTTCGCGTCGGCATTCTCATGGAGACGCGTCCCAGCGCCCTGGTCGCCATTGCCGCGCTGTCACGTCTCGGCGCCGTCGCCGTCCTGCTGCCCCCGGACGCCGACCTGGAGGTCGCGGTCAAGCTGGGGGAGATCTCCGAGCTGCTCACTGATCCACCGAACCTTCCCGCTGCACAGGACCTTCCTGTCCACGTACTGGTGCTCGGCGGTGGCGAGTCGCGCGACCTGTCCATTCCCGACGACGGCTCGATCATCGACATGGAGAAGATCGACCCCGATCTGGTCGAGCTGCCCGGCTGGTACCGGCCGGACCCGGGCCAGGCCCGCGATCTGGCGTTTGTCATGTTCAGCGGCACCGGCACCAAGCTGCTGCCCAAGCAGATCACCAACCACCGCTGGGCGTTGTCGGCGTTCGGCACCGCGTCGGCCGCCACGCTGAGCTCCAATGACACCGTGTACTGCCTCACCCCGCTGCACCACCAATCCGGCCTGCTGGTCAGCATCGGTGGAGCGGTGGCCGGCGGTGCACGCATCGCCCTATCGCGCGGGCTGGATCCCGATCGATTCGTCCAGGAGGTCCACCAGTACGGCGTCAGCGTGGTCTCCTACACCTGGGCGATGATGAACGAGGTGATCGACGATCCGGCGCTGGCTCTCGGCGCGCATCATCCCGTTCGTCTGTTCATCGGATCCGGAATGCCCGCGGGCCTGTGGCGACGGGTCACCGAGAAGTTCGATCCCGCACACGTCGTCGAGTTCTTCGCGACAACCGACGGCGAGGCGGTGCTGGCCAACGTGTCCGGCACCAAGGTCGGCAGCAAGGGTCGCCCGCTGCCCGGCGGCGGCAGGGTTCGACTGGCCGCCTACGACCCCATCGAGGACGTGATCATCGAGGGGGAAGACGGCTTCGTGCAGATCGCCGAGCCCGGTGAGGTCGGCCTGCTCCTGGCCAAACCCCCGGGAGATGTGGATCCCACCGCTGCGGTACGGCGCGGTGTGTTTGCGCCCGGCGACACCTGGGTGTCCTCCGAGTTCCTTTTCCGTCGCGACGAAGACGGTGACTTCTGGATGCTGGACGGCCGCGGCACGGCCATCCGCAACGCACACGGCGTCGTGTACGCCGAGGCCACGAGTAATGCGCTGGGAGCACTGGGCGCCATTGATCTGGTCGCGACGTATCCGGTGGAGGCCGGCGAGACAACCGTGGCCGTCACCGCGGTGGTGCTGCGTCCGGGTGAGGCGCTATCGCCCGCCGACCTGGCAGAAGCCTTTGTCACCGTCCCCATCTCCGAGCGGCCGGACATCATCAAGGTGGTGCCCAATCTGCCGTTGAGCGCCTCGTATCGTCCGTCGACCACCCATCTGCGGGCATTCGGGTTGCCGAAGCCTGGGCGCCAAACCTGGCACCTCGATCCGGAATCGGGTTCTTACCACCGGCTTACCGCCGCCACGTACGAGTCTCTCCAAGGTGCCGCGCAGTAGCTCGCACCGGCGTGCACCTGTGCCGTTCGTGTCGCCTTCCGCTGCTGATGTGACGGGTTGTTGTTAGGCTGACGTCCGCGATACCGGAAGGAACTCGTCATGCCGACCCGTCTACGTGCTCTCGCCGGCACCACGCTGGCCACCGCCGGCCTCTCCGTCGCCCTGGTCTTCGGTCCCGGCGTCGGCACTGCCAGCGCCGACGTCCTCGATGACATCGCGCACGAGTACTCCACCGGCACCAGTGGCGGTCAGGTTTCCAACCTGGTCCGCACGTCGCTGCAGCTGCGCGCCAAGGGCGCCCAGGTCAGTTCGGCACAGAACGACGCCCTCAAGGCCGCATTGGACAAGCGCCCCAGTCAGATGCCGCTGATCAACACCCTGAAATCGGTCATCGCGACGCAGACGCAGTTCCTCAAGGCCGCACAGAAGCCGCAGCAGCCGGTCTATGTCGGTGTCGGCCCCATCAATGGGACCAACAACCCCAACGGCGGGCCGCCGAACGTCAATCCCGGTCCCGGCATCGGCGTGACCGGTGGTGGCGGCCAGCAGATCTTCAACGAGAACATCCCGATCGGCTGATCGCACCGATGCCTCTCGATGCCGCACTTCTGGACATTCTGATCTGCCCGATCGACCGTGGGACGCTCCTACTCGTCGGGGACGACACGGACGGTCTGCTGTACAACCCTCGCCTCCGCAAGGCCTACCGGATCGAAAACTCTATCCCCGTCCTGCTGCCCGATGAGGCGCGCGAGGTGACCGACGAGGAACACCAGCGCTTTACGGCGTGATACCGGGCAGCTCGCCGGTCAGATACCGCTGAATGTTCGGCCCCACGGTCAGCGCGATCTCCTCGGCCGTCAGGGAAGCCAGCGGCTCGACCTCCATGATGTAGCGTCCCACCAAGATGCCGGCCATCTGCGTGATCGCGAACTCCGCACGCAACACCCCGGTGCCGGCGGGGTTGTCGACACGTTCGGCGATGATGTTCACGAGAACCTCGCGGAAGAAAACCCGCACCAACCCGTCGTCGGCCCCGGACAGCGCCGAACGGAACAGTGCCAGCACACTGGCCCCGAATTCCGAATCCCAGAACGGGACGATGAGCCTGGGAATCGCAACTCCCAGCTCTTCCACCGGGATATCGCGCAGCGGCTGTAATACCACACTCGGGTCGACCGGCAACTGCACCACCTCGCGGAACAAATCAAGCTTCGTCCCGAAGTAGTGATGGATGAGCGCGGAGTCGACGCCCGCGTCGGCAGCGATAGAGCGTATCGACGTCTTGTCGATCCCATTGGCCGAAAACAGCTTTCGAGCACTGGCGAGAATATCGTCGCGAGTGCTACTGGCACCCGGTCTACGGCCCGGCCGCTTCGTCGTCATGGCGTCCGGCGGCGCAGCGTGGCCGCGGCCAGACACAGTGCCACTGCGGCGCATGCGAATACCACCGCGATATCCCTTGCCGCCACACCCGTCAGTTCCGGGTGACTACCCAGCTGCTGCAACGCCTCCACCGCGTAACTCACCGGCATCACGTTACTGAACCATTGCAGCCATTCGGGCATTGCCGCGCGGGGTACGAGAATGCCGCAGAGCAGCAGCTGCGGAATCACCACCACCGGCATGAACTGCACGGCCTGAAATTCCGTGCGGGCGAACGCGCTACACAGCAGGCCAAGCCCGACTCCCAGGACGGCATTACCAATCGCGATGAGAAACACCCATTGCGCCCCTGCGGCCGTGACGAGTCCCAGCAGGCCGTAGGAAACCAGGCAGGCGATGGTGGCCTGGGCCGCGGCCGCCAGCGAGAAGGCCGTGCCGTAGCTGGCCAGCAGATCAAAACGGCGCAGGGGAGTGGTGAGGATGCGCTCCAAGGTCCCCGAAACCCTTTCGCGCTGCATCGAAATCGACGTGATGAGAAACATCACCACAAACGGGATGAGCCCGAGCACGAACAGGCACGCGGTGCTGAACGGAGATGGCCGATTCGGCGCCGACGGCAGGTCTTGATACAGGAAGTACAGCAAGGTGATCAGCAGGCTGGGGATGAGCAGGATCATCGCCATGCTGCGATGATCAGCGCGTAGCTGGCGCAGTACCCGTCCGGTGGTGGCCATATAGGCATTGGCGTACATGAGTTTTCCTTCCCCTCCGCTAGACGGCCGCCGCCTGGCTGCTTCGGATCACCGAGAGGAACGCCTCTTCCAGGCCGTCACAGTGGGTGTCGCGGCGCAGCTGCCGCGGAGTCGTGTGGGCGAGCACGTGGCCGTCGCGGATGAGCACCAGATCACCGCAATGGTCGGCCTCGTCCATCACGTGACTGGAGATCAGCAGGGTGGTGCCGCCGATCGCGAGGCGTTCGAACTGTTCCCATAGGTCGGCCCGCATCACCGGGTCCAGGCCCACCGTGGGTTCGTCGAGCACCAACAGCTCCGGCTGCGTGACCAGCGCACAGGCGAGTGAAACGCGTCCGCGCTGCCCACCCGAGAGGGCACCGCAGTAGGCCAGCCGGTGTGAGCGCAGACCCACCGAATCGAGTGCTGCGTCGGCATCGGCCTTGGTGCGGCCGTATAGCGCGGCAAAGTACCGCACGTTGTCGATCGCTCGCAGGTCGTTGTAGATCGTCGGATTCTGCGTGACATAGCCGATGCGGTGGCGCAGCGCGGGGGAACCCGCATCCATGCCGAGCACGCGCACCGAGCCGGATTCGATGACCTGAGTACCGACAACGCAGCGCATCAGCGTTGTCTTGCCGCAACCGGACGGCCCCAACAGTCCCGTGATCGTGCCCCGGGCGATCCGCAGCGAGACATCGTCCAGGGCCTTGTGGCCACCGCGGACCACACGCAGGTTCTCCACGTCGATGGCGGCCCGATGTTTTCCGGTAGCTAATTCACCATTTGATGAACTCATCATGGAATGAATATGATCCTGTCGGACCCCGACTGTCAAGGACAATCGAGAGATGAGCGCAGAGATTCTGCAGACCCATCCGGTAAAGGCCGCGCGGCGCCTGCTCGGCGCCACCATCGAATCTCGTGGGGTGAGCGCGCTGATCGTCGAGGTGGAGGCGTATGGCGGCGTACCCGAGGGCCCGTGGCCCGATCCCGCCTCGCATTCGTTTCGCGGTCCGACGAATCGCAACCGGGTGATGTTCGGACCCGCCGGCCACCTGTACGTCTACCTGAGCCACGGCATTCACCTGTGCGCCAACGTGGTGTGCGGCCCCGACGGTGTCGCCGGCGGTGTGCTCATGCGGGCCGCGGCGATCGTCGACGGGGCACCGCTGTGCTGGCAGCGGCGGCCCACCGCTCGCAACGAGGCCGGCTTGGCGCGCGGCCCTGGAAACCTCGGGGCCGCGCTCGGAATCACCCCGGGGGACAACGGCGTCGATGTCTTCTCCGCTGCCGGCCCGGTACGGGTGATGCTGAACCCCAAGCGCAAGGCCCAGTCCGGGCCACGGGTGGGTGTCAGCGTGGCGGCGGACCGTCCCTGGCGGTTTTGGCTGCCCGAGTACCCCGAGGTGTCCGTCTATCGGCGCAGTCCCCGTGCACCACAACCGGAGACTGGTTCATATGCCTCGATCGATGCCTGACACACGAGTGCGCGCGACACTGCTCGGCGGTGCCCTGGGTGATGCCCTGGGCGGGTTTGTCGAATTCGACAGCATCGAGCAGATCCGATTGCAGTTCGGCCGCGACGGCATCACCGAACCGCCGGCCGGCCGGCCGATGCTCATCACCGACGACACCCAGATGACGCTGTTCACCGCCGAAGCGCTCATCCGGGCCCGCTGCGCACCCGATCACGATCCCAGCGCGATCGCGCACCGCTCCTATCTGCGCTGGCTGCACACTCAGGGCGGTCAGGCACCAGCCGACGTGATCGACGGCTGGCTGGTCACCGTCCCCGAGCTGCATTCGCTGCGCGCGCCCGGAAATACCTGCCTGACGGCGCTCCAATCCACCAATTCCCCTGCCCGGGAACGTGGTTCGCGTACTCATCGGCTGAACAATTCCAAGGGGTGCGGCGCGGTGATGCGGGCCGCACCTATCGGGTTGACGGGGGACGACCCCGCCACCGTCTTCGCCCTATCCGCCGATCTCGGTGCCCTGACGCACTCGCATCCGAGTGGCTACCTGAGTGCGGCCGCGCTGTCGGTGATCATCCGGGAGGTCAGCGTCGGCACCGCGTTGCCGTTGGCGATTGAGGCCGCGATTCTGCTGCTCCGGGACGAGTCCGGCCATGAAGAGACCTATCGGGCGCTGCTCCACGCCGTCGAACTCGCGGACACCCGGCTGTCGCCCGAACAGATCGAGGCCCGGCTCGGCGGCGGCTGGGTCGGGGAGGAGGCGCTGGCCATCGGCGTTTATGCGGCGCTGGCTGCGCGCGACTTCAAGCATGGAATCCGGCTGTCGGTGAACCACTCCGGCGACTCCGACTCCACCGGATCCATCACCGGGAACATCCTCGGCGCCAGGTGGGAACAGCAGGCACTGCCGCCGGACTGGCTCGAAAGACTCGAATTACGCGAGGTCATCACCACCGTCGCGGATGACCTCGCCGGCAGCCCGCAACCGCACTGGAATGACTGGTATCCGGCGCACTGAACCCGATAAGGGATGATCGTCTCCGTGGCATCCATCCTCGACGAGCTGACCTGGCGCGGCCTCATCGCGCAAACGACGGACCTTGACGCACTCGCTGCCGAGGTAGCGAAGGGACCGATCAGCGTCTATGGAGGCTTTGATCCCACCGCCGCGAGTCTGCATGCCGGGCACTTGGTGCCCCTGCTCACCCTGAGCCGCTTCCAGCGTGCCGGGCACCGCCCCATCGTGCTGGCCGGGGGTGCCACCGGGCTCATCGGCGATCCGCGCGACACCTCCGAACGCAGCCTGCACGGCGCGGATACGGTGGCCGAATGGGCGGGCCGAATTCGCGGCCAGTTGGAACGCTTCGTCGAATTCAACGACACCGCCACCGGAGCCATCGTCGCGAACAACCTCGACTGGACCGGCCAACTGTCCGCCCTGGAATTCCTGCGAGACCTCGGCAAGCACTTCTCGGTCAACGTCATGCTGGACCGCGAGACCATTCGCAGGCGCCTTGAGGGTGACGGCATCTCCTACACCGAGTTCTCCTACATGCTGTTGCAGGCCAACGATTACGTGCAGTTGCACCGCAAGTACGGCTGCTCACTACAGATCGGCGGCTCGGATCAGTGGGGAAACATCGTCGCCGGTGTCCGGCTGGCCCGCCAGCTCGACGGGGCAGCCGTGCACGCCCTGACCGTTCCGTTGGTGACATCGGCCGACGGGGCCAAATTCGGCAAGTCCACCGGCGGCGGGAACCTCTGGCTTGACCCGGAGATGACCAGCCCCTACGCCTGGTACCAATACTTCATCAACACCGCCGATGCCGACGTGCTGCGGTACCTGCGCTGGTTCACCTTCCTGTCCGCCGACGAGATCGGCGAGTTGGAAACCGCGACGGCGGAACGGGCCCACGAGCGGGCCGCCCAACGCCGCCTGGCCGCCGAGGTGACCACCCTGGTGCATGGCGAAAGTGCAACCCAGGCTGTGGAACTGGCCAGCGGGGCGTTGTTCGGCCGCGGCGAGCTGGACCGGCTCGACGAGAGCACGCTGACCGCCGCCCTCACCGAGGCCGGCAACGGGGAGCCCGCGCGTCTCGCCGACGGCGAACCCGACACCATCGTGGATCTGCTGGTGATCAGCGGACTTTCGGAGAGCAAGGGCGCCGCACGCCGCACCATCAAGGAAGGTGGCGTGTACGTCAACAACGCCAGGATCGACGCCGAGGATTGGACGCCCAGCGAGGGTAACTACCTGACCGGCGGCTGGCTGGTGCTGCGCCGCGGCAAGCGAAACATTGCCGGAGTGCAGCGAGTTCGCTAGTCTTGCGCACCTAAACCCATTGGGGTACAGCCGATTCCTTCACCTTGCCGTCCTCACCGAAAATGAGGAAGCGGGTGAAGGTCCGCGCGAACCATCGATCGTGGGTGACGGCGATGACCGTGCCGTCGAAGGCTGCCAACGCATCTTCGAGCGCCTCCGCCGAATGCAGGTCCAGGTTGTCGGTCGGCTCGTCGAGCAGCAGCAGTGTCGACCCCATCAACTCCAGCAGCAGGATCTGAAACCGGCCCTGTTGTCCACCCGAGAGCGAGCCGAAGGTCTGCTCGGCCGACGGCGCCAGCCCGTAGCGGTCCAGGATCCGCGAGGCCTGCTCGCGACCGTGACCGGCCCGCCGTTCGTCCCCGTGATGCAGGATGTCGAGCAGCGTGCGTTCCATCAGGCCCGCGTGATGGTGCGTCTGTGCGAACCACCCCGGACGTACCCGCGCGCCCAGCCGTAGTCGTCCGTTGTGGCGCACGGCTTCGGGAATCATGTCGCCCACCGGCAACTGATCCGGCTCGGGGTCACTGCCCCCGCACGCCAGCAGGCGCAGGAAATGCGACTTGCCGGTGCCGTTACCGCCCAGGACCGCGACCCGATCGCCGTACCACAATTCGGCGTCGAATGGCTTTGTCAGACCGCTTAATTCGAGGTTCTCCGCGATCACGGCACGCTTGGCGGTGCGGCCGCCGCTAAGACACATGCGGACGTTCTGGCGCAGCGGAACCGCTTCGGGTGGCCCTGCCTCATCGAAGCGGCGCAGCCGGGTCTCGGCCGCTTGCAGCCGGCTGGCCATATCGGAGTTGTAGGCCGCCTTCTGCCGATACATCACCACCAGATCCCGAAGCGCCGCGCGCTGTTCATCCCAGCGGCGGCGCAATTCGGCGAGCTTGGCATTGCGGTCCTCGCGGGCCTGGTGATAGGTCGCGAACGAGCCCGGATGCACCCACAGGGTCGATCCGGATCGGGTCGGTTCCAACGTGGCGACCTGTCCGGCCGCACGGTTGATCAGCTCGCGGTCGTGGCTCACGAACAAGATGGTCTTGGTCGACTCGGCAAGTCTCTCCTCGAGCCAGCGCTTCGCCGGCACATCGAGATAGTTGTCGGGCTCATCGAGCAGCAGCACGTCATGCGGCCCACGCAGCAGCGACTCGAGCACCAGGCGTTTCTGCTGTCCTCCGGACAGCGTGTTGACACCACGGAATCTGGCCAGCTCGTAGGGAATTCCGAGCGCAGCCAAGGTGTGTACGTCGCACGCGGTCTCGAACTCGTAGCCGCCCGCATCCGCCCAGTCGGCCAGCGCCTGCGCGTACGTGAGCTGATCCTGCTCGCTGTCGCGCTCCATGAGTGCCAGCTCCGCACGGTCCATCCGGTCGGCGGCCAGCCTGATGCGATCGGGTGCCACGGACAGCAGCAGGTCGCGGACCGTCGAATCATCACGTACGGATCCGATGAACTGTCGCATCACGCCGAGCTGCCCGCCGCGGGCGACGGCCCCGTCGTGCGAGGGGCTATCGCCGGCGATGATGCGTAACAGTGTGGTCTTACCGGTTCCGTTAGGGCCGATCAGCGCGGTTTTGCTGCCTTCACCGACACGCAAGCTGACATCGTGGAGTAGCGCTCTGCCGTCCGGGAGGTGATAGCCGATGGCATCGAGCTGCACATGGCTCATGCCGTCAAGTCTGCGGAACCGGTCACATGGATCGCCACCGAATTTCCGGCGGAGGGCTCGCTACCGGCATACTCGCGCTGTAAAGGAGGAGCCGTGGACCAGCGAGGACCCAGGCAGCAGGGGCCTAGAAAGCAAGGCCCCAGTCGGCCCGCACGCGATGCAGGCGCGCGCCGCGACGACCGCAGCGGCGGCACCGGGCGTCCGCGCCGGTCCGACGACCGCGGTGACGAACGGCCCCAGCGCAATCAAGCGCCGCGGTCCCGACGCACCGATGAGCGCCAGGGTCCGCGGAACTTCGGCCCGCACATACCCGATGAGGTGGAGGCCAAACAGCTCGCGCCGGATGTCCGCGCCGAGCTGCTCAGCCTCGACAAGAACACCGCAGAGACGGTGGCACGCCACCTGGTGACCGCCGGGAACCTGCTGGACGAGGACCCTGAGGCCGCGCTGGCGCACGCGAAGGCGGCCAAGAGCCGGGCGGCGCGCATCGCGGCCGTCCGGGAAGCACTCGGCATCGCGGCGTATCACTGCGGGGATTGGGCGCAAGCATTGTCCGAGCTGCGTGCCGCCCGTCGGATGGGCAGCAAGTCGCCGCTGTTGGCACTCATCGCCGACTGCGAACGAGGAGTCGGGCGACCTGAGCGTGCCATCGAGCTCGCGCGCGGCGACGAGGCCAAGGCGCTCACCGGGGATGCCGCCGACGAATTGCGCATCGTCGTCGCCGGGGCACGTGCCGACATGGGACAGCTCGATCAAGCGTTGGCGGTGCTCTCGACACCGGCTCCCGATCCAACGCGTGTCGGCGAGATCGCGGCGCGTCTGTTCTATGCGTATGCGGACATTCTGTTGGTGCTGGACCGCAAACCCGAAGCGGTGCAATGGTTCCTGTACGCGGCGAACGCCGACGTCGAGGGACATACCGACGCCGAGGATCGGGCCGCCGAACTTGCCTGACACTCTTGCCGACTCGTACGACTGCCTACTCCTGGACCTCGACGGCACCGTGTTCCGGGGCGCCGAGCCCACCCCGAACGCCATCGCGTCCCTGGCAGCAGCCGACGGCGCACGACAGCTGTACGTCACCAACAACGCCAGCCGCTCGGCGCCCGAGGTTGCCGAGCACCTCATGTCCCTGGGTTTCGCCGCGGCCGCCGGTGACGTGGTCACCAGTGCGCAGAGCGCGGCACGACTCCTCGCCGAAGCCCTGCAGCGCGATGACGCGGTACTGGTGGTCGGCACCGAGGCGCTGGCTGCGGAGGTCGCGGCCGTCGGCCTCACTCCGGTGCGCAGCTTCGACAAGGCCCCGCGCGCCGTCGTGCAGGGGCATTCACCCGACACCTGCTGGACGATCCTCGCCGAGGCCGCACTGGCCATCCGGGCGGGTGCCTACTGGGTGGCGGCCAACGTCGACGCCACCCTGCCGACCGAGCGGGGTCTGCTTCCAGGAAACGGGTCGATGGTCGCCGCACTGCGGACTGCGACCGATGCCGATCCGGTGGTGGCCGGCAAGCCGGGACGCGCACTGATCGAGGACGCGTTGGCACGGGGCAGCTTCACCCGCCCGCTGGTGGTCGGAGACCGCCTGGACACCGACATCTCCGGAGCCAACGGCGCCGGGCTGCCCAGCCTCATGGTGCTCACCGGCGTGAACAGCGCCTTCGACGCCGTCTGGGCGGACACTACGCACCGGCCCACGTTCTTGGGGACGGATCTGAGCGCACTGCACCTACCGCAGGCCGATGTGCGCATCGAAACGAAGCCGTCGTGGCAGGTCACCGTGACATCCGACCGAGTATCGGTGCAATCCGGAGATGACACCGGATCACCACTGTCGCTGGCTCAGGCACTGGCGGCTGCCGTGTGGGCGACCGGCCCCGCACCGGCCGCCAGGCCCATCGTGGCCACCGATGACCTGGCCGAACGGGTGCTTCAGCAGGTTTCTGCTGGATAGTGTGTCGCCGTCCGTGCTGCCGCGGGCCAATCCACTAGCCTTGAGCCCGATGACCACCCCGAACGATGTTGCCCGCCATGCCGCTGGACCCGACCCTGATGAGGTCAGGTCCCAGGTACAGGCACTGCTCGGTCAGCTCGACTCGTCCGCGAGTCTGGGCGACACCGAGACCGAATTGGATCTGGAAGCTCAGGCCCAGGTCTTGGAGCAGGCGCACGACGTGTTGGTCCGAGCACTGGAATCCGCGGAGCAGGGATAGCCATGGCCCGGCACGCCAGGGTCGACGCCGAGTTGGTGCGCCGTGGACTCGCGCGTTCGCGTCAGCAGGCAGCTGAACTGATCGACGCGGGCCGTGTGCGCATCGACGGCATACCCGCCGCGAAGGCCGCCACCGCAGTCCCCGCCACGGCTTCTCTGGTGGTGCAAGGGGAATCCGAAGACCGATGGGTTTCGCGCGGTGCCCACAAGCTCCTCGGCGCTCTGGAAGTCTTTGGCCCACAGGGACTTTCCGTCGAAGGTAAGCGGTGTCTGGATGCCGGAGCCTCCACGGGCGGCTTCACCGAGGTTCTGCTTCGCGCGGGCGCGCGCGAGGTGGTTGCCGCCGATGTCGGGTACGGACAGTTGGCCTGGTCACTGCAATCCGACGACCGTGTCACCGTGCTGGATCGCACCAATGTGCGCACCCTGACGTCAGAACTGATCGGCGGGCCGGCACAGCTGATCGTGGCCGACCTGTCCTTCATATCGCTCGCGCTCGTGCTTGACGCACTGATCGCCTGCGCCGCACCCGATGCCGACATCGTGCCGATGGTCAAGCCCCAGTTCGAGGTGGGCAAGGAACTCGTCGGCGCGGGAGGCGTGGTGCGCGATCCGCAGCTGCGCGCCGATGCGGTGATCTCTGTCGCTCGCCGCGCCGAGGCGCAGGGCTGGCATACCTCAGGTGTGACGGCCAGTCCGCTACCCGGACCGTCCGGAAACGTCGAATACTTCCTCTGGCTGCGTAAGACAGATTCAGATGTTGATGTCGAGGCGGCAGTTGCCGATGCCGTGTCTAGGGGACCTCAGTGAACGAACGCAAAATCCTGCTCGTCGCACACACCGGCCGCGACGAGGTGACCGAGACCGCCCGCCGTGTTGCGAAAACATTGGGGGAGAACGGAATAAAGCTTCGGGTGCTGTCCGCAGAGGCGATCGATCGCGGACCGGTGCACCTGGACCCGTCCGAGTTCCGTTCCCTCGGCGTGGACGTCGAGGTCGTCGATGCCGATCAGGACGCGGCCACCGGCTGCGAGCTGGTGTTGGTGCTGGGCGGGGACGGCACCTTCCTGCGCGCGGCCGATCTGGCACGCAGCGCCACCGCCCCCGTGCTCGGAGTCAACCTGGGCCGCATCGGTTTTCTCGCCGAGGTGGAGGCCGAGGCAATCGACGCCGTACTCGCCCATGTCGTCGAGGGGACCTACCGCGTCGAGACGCGGATGACGCTCGATGTGCAGGTCCGTATCGGCAGTGAGGTGACCGAGCGCGGCTGGGCGCTCAACGAGGTGAGCATCGAAAAGGGCCCCCGGCTCGGCGTACTCGGCGTGGTACTGGAGGTGGACGCGCGCCCAGTGTCGGGATTCGGGTGCGACGGGGTACTCATCTCCACGCCCACCGGGTCGACGGCGTACGCGTTCTCGGCCGGTGGCCCGGTTGTGTGGCCCGACCTCGACGCGATTCTGGTGGTGCCCAACAACGCCCATGCCTTGTTCGCGCGCCCGATGGTGATCAGTCCGGCCTCCACCGTTGCGGTGGAAATCGAGGCCGACGGGCATGACGCGCTGCTGTTCTGCGATGGACGCCGAGAGATCCGGGTGCCACCCGGCGGTCGAGTCGAGGTGGTGCGCGGGCATCAGCCGGTGCTGTGGGCACGCCTAGACAGCAAGCCATTCGCGGACCGGATAGTTCGCAAGTTCCATTTGCCTGTCAAGGGCTGGCGGGGAAGGTAGCTGTGCTCACCGAGATTCGCATCGAGTCGCTTGGCGCCATTCCCGCCGCCACCGCGGAGTTCGACAGCGGGCTGACCGTACTGACCGGCGAGACCGGTGCGGGCAAGACCATGGTGGTTACGAGCCTTCATCTGCTGGGCGGGGCGCGCGCCGACGCGAACCGGGTACGGGCAGGCGCCGACCGCGCCGTGGTCGAGGGACGATTCCTCACCGCCGACCCACTGGGCGCCGAGCCTGCCGAGGTCACCGAGGTGCTGGATTCCTCAGGCGCGCAACGCGACGACGATGGCAGTGTGATCGCCGCACGCTCGGTGACCTCCGATGGTCGCTCACGGGCGTATCTGGGTGGGCGCAGCGTGCCCGCCAAATCGCTGGCCAGCTTCACCGCAGGTCTGCTGACGGTGCACGGCCAGAACGACCAGCTGCGGCTGATGCGTCCCGAGCAGCAGCTGGCGGCACTGGACAGATTCGCCGCGGAGGGGCCGGGCAGCATCGAGGCACTGCTCACCACCTACCGCAAGCTGCGCGAGGAATGGCTCACCGCGCGGCGAGACCTGATCGACCGCACCAACAGAGCACGTGAACTCGCGCAGGAGGCCGATCGACTCGGGTTCGCGCTCAACGAGATCGATACCGTGGACCCCAAGCCGGGGGAGGACGATCAGCTCGCCGCCGACATCCATCGATTGTCCGAGCTCGACGCGCTCCGGGATGCGGCGGCCTCCGCACGCGGCGCCCTATCCGGCTCGGATGCCGACGGCGAGGCCGACGATTCGGCCGTCGACCGCATCGCGAAGGCCAAGGCCCTGTTGGAGGCCACCGATGACGATGCACTGCGCGCGCTGGGGCCCCAGCTGGCCGAGGCACTCGCGGTGGTCAGCGACGTCTCCCGCGAGCTCACCGCGTTCACCGACGAATTGCCCAGCGATGCAAGCACGCTCGAAGAGAAGCTGGCGCGTCAGGGGCAGCTGCGCATGCTGACCCGCAAGTACGCCGCCGATCTGGGCGGGGTGATTGCCTGGGCCACGGAGGCGCGCACGCGGCTGGCCGAGGTCGACACCTCCGAGGATGCACTCGGCGCACTCGCGCAGCGCGTGGATCGATTGGCGGCCGAACTCGGCGTCGCGGCAACCAGTCTGACCAAGGCGCGCACCAGGGCGGCCAAGGCGCTGGGCAAGGCGGTGACCGCCGAACTCGCCGGTCTGGCGATGGACCGCGCGGCGTTCACCATTTCCGTCGAACCGATTCCGGCCCGAGCTGACGACTCGGCGCCGTTGGCCCTGCCGTCCGGACAGACTGTGCACGCGGGATCTTCGGGCACCGACGCCGTCGAGTTCGGATTCGCCGCGCACCGCGACAACCCGATGCTGCCGTTGGCCAAGAGTGCTTCCGGCGGTGAGCTATCCCGCGTAATGCTGGCGCTCGAGGTTGTGCTCGCTGCCTCGACTGCCGGAACCACCATGGTTTTCGACGAGGTGGATGCCGGGGTGGGCGGCCGTGCAGCCGTGCAGATCGGTCGGCGACTGGCAAAGCTCGCCCATACCCACCAGGTGATCGTGGTGACCCACCTGCCGCAGGTGGCGGCCTTCGCCGATATCCACCTGACTGTGGACCGCGTCAACAGCAAGGGCAGCGGCGTCCGACGCCTCGACGACGAAGACCGGGTCGCGGAGCTGGCTCGCATGCTCGCCGGTCTCGGCGATTCGGACACCGGCCGTGCGCACGCCCGCGAGCTCCTGGACGCTGCTCGTTCCGAGCGGGCCTGACTCCCTCCCGCGAGCCACCGCACCTCTCTTCGGCGAGTAGACGTGTAAGCCCCCGACACACCGCTCGAACACGCACTTTTGTGTCTGCTCGTCGTGGAAATCCATCTGCAACTAGGGGTGCGGAAGTGACTAATGTGACAGGTGTTACGGCGCGCCTCCACAGGCTCGCCCGGCGATCACGTCATGATCACGTTTATGAACTTGACCACGATGCTCACTCGAAGCAGCAGCTCCCGGCCCGGCATCGTCGGAACAGTACGCACCGACAGGGACATCAACCGCCTGCTGCAACGCCTCAATCCGGGCGATATCGCGGTCATCGACATTCTCGACCTGGACCGCATCACCGCTGACGCACTAGTCGATGCCCGCGTCAGCGCGGTGGTGAACGTGTCACCCTCGATCTCCGGTCGCTACCCGAACCTCGGACCCGAGGTGCTCGTCGCCAACGGCATCACCCTTATCGACAGCATCGGCCCTGAGGTCTTCAAGAAGGTCAAGGACGGCTCCACGGTTCGTGTGCACAACGGCGGCATCTACAACGGCGACCGCCGCCTCATCGCCGGAACCCCACGCACCGACGCGGACATCCACCACCTGATGACCGAGGCCAAGACCGGCCTCGTCGCCCATCTGGAAGCGTTCTCCGGCAACACCATCGAGTTCATCCGCAGTGAGAGCCCGTTGCTGATCGACGGCATCGGCATCCCGGATGTCGACATCGACCTGCGCAACCGCCACGTCGTCGTCGTCTCCGATGGTGTTGGCGCCGCACACGATTTGAAGAACCTCAAGCCGTTCATCAAGGAGTACCAGCCGGTTCTCATCGGTGTCGGAGCCGGCGCCGACACCCTCCGCAAGGCCGGGTACCGCCCGCTCATCGTAGTGGGGGACCCGTTGTTGATGAGCAACGATGTCCTGAAATCCGGTGCGCAGGTTGTTCTTCCCGCGGACGCCGACGGCCATGCCGCAGGTCTGGAACGCATTCAGGATCTCGGGGTAGGCGCCGTGACCTTCCCGGCCGCCGGCTCCGCGGCAGACCTGGCGCTGCTGCTGGCCGACCATCACGGGGCGTCGCTGATCGTCACCGTGGGACACACCGCATCCATCGAGGAGTTCTTCGATCGCGAACGCCAGCAGTCCAATCCGTCGACCTTCCTGACCCGACTCAAGGTCGGCGCCAAGCTGGTCGACTCCAAGGCCGTTGCGACGCTGTACCGCAACCGGTTCTCGGGCGGAGCGATCGCTCTGCTGATCCTGGCGGTCCTGGTGGCGGTGATCACCATGCTGTGGGTCACCAGCGCGGGGGACAGTGCGGCCGAATGGCTGCTCGCCTATTGGAACCGGTTGACGGTCTGGGTGCAGAACCTGGTCAGCTGAGCCACCCGTGATTACCCTGCGCCAGCACGCAATATCCCTCGCTGCGGTTTTCCTCGCTCTTGCGGTGGGCGTCATACTGGGCTCCGGCCTGCTCAACGACACCCTGCTGTCCGGTCTGCGCGAAGACAAGCGCAGCCAACAGCGCCAGATCGAGGACCTGAATCAGGACAAGAACGCGCTGAACGAAAAACTCAACGCGGCAAGCAATTTCGATGCCACCATGGCGCCCCGCATGGTCAAGGATGCCCTGGCCGATCGCAAGGTCGTGCTCATCACCACACCGGAGGCAGACCGTTCCGATGTCGACGGCATCGCCCAGCTGATCGCGACCGCGGGAGGCTCCGTATCGGGCCGGATCGGACTGACCGATCAGTTCACCGACGCCAATCAGGGTGAACGGCTGCGCACCATCGTGAACTCGTCGATCCTGCCCGCCGGCACGCAGCTGCGCACCGATGTGGTGGACCAGGGGTCGCAGGCCGGTGACCTGGTCGGCATCGTGATGCAGATCCCCGTGCACACACCAGAGGATCCGGCGCCGCCGGTCACCGATGAACAGCGGAATACCGCGCTGACGGCGCTGCGCCAAAGCGGATTCATCACCTACACCGACGGGCAGGTCGCACCGGGGAACCTCGCCGTGGTCGTGACCGGGGGAGCACTGCCCGACGATGCCGGCAACAAAGGATCCACCGTCGCACGATTCTCCGCCGCGCTGGATCGGCGTGGTTCTGGCACCGTGCTCACAGGGCGCAGTGGATCGGCCAATGGCATCGCGGCGATCGCGGTGACCCGGGCCGACGGTTCCATGGCCTCGGCGGCGAGCACCGTCGACGACATCGAGATGGCCTCGGGCCGCATCACCACCGTCCTGGCGCTGCGCGAACAGTCCGGCGGGCAGTCGGGGCGATACGGCCTGGGGCCGGGAGCTACCTCCATCACCGTCCCCTAAAAGGGGGATCTAGCCCACACCGCGCGGCGTGTTCAGCGCCGGTTGTCGGCGTGTTTGTTAGGGTGAGGTTCCGTGGGTCAGCAGGGCCCCGAGCATTGAAGAATTGCCCTGCGCAGTCGTCACGGGAGCCAACTTGGCAGGTCTACGTAAGCATCCGCAAACCGCTACCAAGCATCTTTTTGTGAGCGGTGGAGTTGCCTCCTCGCTGGGCAAAGGTCTGACCGCCTCCAGCCTCGGGCAACTTCTCACCTCACGCGGCTTGCAGGTGACCATGCAGAAGCTTGACCCGTACCTCAACGTCGATCCGGGCACCATGAACCCGTTCCAGCACGGCGAGGTCTTCGTCACCGAGGACGGCGCCGAGACGGACCTCGACGTCGGGCACTATGAGCGCTTCCTGGACCGCGACCTGTCGGGATCGGCGAATGTCACTACCGGGCAGGTGTATTCGTCGGTCATCGCCAAGGAACGCCGCGGCGAGTACCTCGGCGACACCGTGCAGGTGATTCCGCATATCACCGACGAGATCAAGAGCCGGATCCTCGCCATGGCCGAGCCCAACGAGCACGGACAACGGCCCGACATCGTCATCACCGAGATCGGCGGCACCGTCGGCGACATCGAATCGCAACCGTTCCTGGAGGCCGCGCGCCAGATCCGCCATGACGTCGGCCGCGACAACGTCTTCTTCCTGCACGTCTCGTTGGTGCCGTATCTGAAGCCGTCCGGAGAGCTCAAGACCAAGCCGACGCAGCACTCGGTGGCCGCGCTGCGCAGCATCGGCATTACCCCGGATGCGTTGATCCTGCGGTGCGACCGGGACGTACCCGAACCGCTCAAGAACAAGATCGCGCTCATGTGCGACGTCGACGTCGACGGGGTCATCTCCACACCAGACGCCCCGTCCATCTATGACATCCCCAAGGTGCTGCACCGGGAAGAGCTCGACGCGTACGTGGTGCGCCGGCTCAACCTGCCCTTCCGTGATGTCGACTGGACCGAATGGGGCGATCTGCTGCAGCGCGTCCACGAGCCCAGCGAATCGGTGCGAATTGCCTTGGTGGGCAAGTACATCGACCTTCCCGATGCCTATCTGTCAGTCACCGAGGCGCTGCGCGCCGGCGGGTTCCGGCACCGCACCAAGGTCGACATCAAGTGGGTGCCGTCGGACAGCTGCGAAACCGAGGCGGGTGCGCAGGCCGAGCTCGGCGACGTCGACGGGGTACTCATTCCCGGTGGTTTCGGCATCCGGGGCATCGAGGGCAAACTGGGCGCCATCCGGTATGCCCGCAAGCGGCGCCTGCCGATGCTCGGCCTGTGTCTCGGGTTGCAGTGCATGGTCATCGAGGCCGCGCGCTCGGCGGGCCTCGCCGACGCCAACTCCGCCGAGTTCGATCCCGACACCCCGAGCCCGGTGATCGCCACCATGGCCGACCAGGTGCGGGCAGTCGCGGGTGAGGCGGATCTGGGCGGAACGATGCGCCTCGGTGCCTATCCCGCCGTCCTGGAACCCGATTCCATCGTGGCCGAGGCATATGGAACGACCGAGGTCTCCGAGCGGCACCGGCATCGCTACGAGGTGAACAACCCCTACCGGGACAAGATCTCCGAAAGCGGCCTGCGGTTCTCCGGAACGTCTCCGGACGGGCACCTGGTGGAGTTCGTGGAGTACCCGCGGGACGTGCACCCGTTCGCGGTGGCCACGCAGGCACACCCCGAGCTCAAGAGTCGCCCGACTCGCCCGCATCCGCTCTTCGTCGCGTTCATCCGCGCCGCAATGGAATACAAAGCGGCCGAGCGTCTTCCGCTGGACCCTGACAGTGAGTAGCGGGACTTTCGGGGACGGCGAACGCCACGAGTTCGTCACCCTGGAGTCCGAGCCCATCTACATGGGCGGCATTTTGGCGCTGCGCCGTGATCGCGTCGCAATGCCCGGCGGCGGCGATGCCATCCGAGAGGTGGTCGAGCATTACGGGGCGGTCGCGGTCGCCGCGGTCGACGAGGTCGGGCGGGTTGCACTGGTGCATCAGTATCGCCATCCGCTCGGCCACCGGCTGTGGGAATTGCCCGCCGGGCTGCTCGACATCGCGGGGGAGGACACCCAGCGTGCCGCCGCCCGCGAACTGCTGGAAGAGGCCGGCGTCGAGGCCACCACCTGGCGCGTGCTGGTCGATGCGGCCGCTTCGCCCGGATTCACCGATGAGGTGGTCAGGATCTTCCTGGCGACCGGGCTCTCGCATCCGGGCCGCGGCGAAAGCCACGACGAAGAGGCCGACATGACGGTGCACTGGCTGCCACTGCCCGAGGCGGTCTCCATGGTGCTGGCCGGTGAGGTCGTCAATGCCATTGCCGCGGCGGGCATTCTGGCCGCACACGTCGCGCTGACGGGCCACCACACCCGGCCCTACGACGCACCCTGGCCGGACCGTCCCACGGCCTTCGCGGAACGCAAGGCCCGAACATGACGGCGGCGGTCGGGCTCTTGGACGGGGAGATCCAGTCCTATCTGGATCACCTCGACGTCGAACGCGGTGTCGCCGCCAACACGCTGAGCTCGTACCGTCGCGACCTGCGCCGCTATCAACAGCACCTCGCCGATCGCAAGATCGACCGGCTCGCCGATGTGTCCGAACCCGATGTCAGTGATTTCGTGGTGACGTTGCGCCGGGGTGATCCCGAGAACGGCGTGCCGGAACTGTCCGCGTCCTCGGCCGCGCGTGCACTGATCGCCGTACGGGGTCTGCACCGGTTCGCGGCCATCGAGGGGCTGGTACCCACCGATGTCGCTCGGGCCGTGAAGCCGCCGACCCCCAACCGGCGCCTGCCCAAGAGCCTGACCGTCGACCAGGTGGAGGCGCTCCTGGCCGCGGCGGGCGGCGGCTCCGATGGTACCTCTAGTGGTCCTCTCGACCTGCGTAACCGCGCGCTACTGGAACTGCTGTATTCGACCGGTGCGCGCATCTCCGAGGCCGTGGGCCTCGATGTCGACGATGTGGATGTCCAGGCGCGCTCGGCGCTGCTCTGGGGCAAGGGCGGTAAGCAGCGGCTGGTTCCCGTGGGCCGGCCCGCCGTCGAAGCCCTCCAGGCGTACCTGGTGCGCGGCCGACCAGATCTGGCACGACGAGGACGTGGCGGGGTGCCCGCACTGTTCTTGAACTCCCGGGGCGGGCGGCTGTCCCGCCAGAGCGCCTGGCAGGTGCTGGCCGACGCGGCGGAACGGGCCAAGATCAGCGCGGCGGTTTCCCCGCATACCCTGCGGCATTCGTTCGCCACACACCTTCTGGAGGGCGGTGCCGATGTCCGCGTGGTCCAGGAGTTACTCGGGCACGCCTCGGTGACGACCACCCAGATCTACACGCTGGTCACGGTGAGTTCGCTGCGCGAAGTATGGGCCGGTGCGCATCCCCGCGCTCGATAGTCGCGGCCGCATGCGCGGGTTGCCGCTACCGGAGGCCGCAACCCCACTAGACTTGCCCGAATGCCTTCGATGAGCAGCGTGCGCGAAGAGGGTCAAGTCGATGACCGGGAGGTGACGTGACGGAAGGCAGTCTCGATACAGACTTCCCCGCCGAAGACGGCGACCTTGATCTCACTGGCCGTCCTCACAAAGACATTCCCGAACCGAAGCCGCTGACCACTCACGGGCCCGCCAAGGTCATCGCGATGTGCAACCAGAAGGGCGGGGTGGGCAAGACCACCTCGACCATCAATCTGGGAGCCGCGCTGGCCGGATACGGGCGCCGCGTCCTGCTCGTGGACCTGGATCCGCAGGGCGCCCTGTCGGCCGGCCTGGGAATCGCCCACCACGAGCTGGAAACCACCGTGCACAACCTGCTGGTGGAGCCCAGGGTGTCGGTGGACGACGTCCTCATGCGCACCCGCATTGAGGGACTGGACCTCATCCCGAGCAACATCGACCTCTCCGCCGCCGAGATTCAGCTGGTCAACGAGGTGGGCCGAGAGCATTCGCTGGCCCGGGCGTTGCATCCGGTGCTCGACCGCTACGACTACGTGCTCATCGACTGCCAGCCGTCGCTGGGACTGTTGACGGTGAACGCGCTGGCCTGCTCCGAGGGCGTCGTCATCCCCATGGAGTGCGCGTTCTTCTCGCTGCGCGGGCTGGCGCTGCTCACCGACACCGTGGCCAAGGTGCGCGACCGGCTCAACCCGAAGCTGGCGGTGTCCGGAATCGTCATCACCATGTTCGACGCCCGCACCCTGCACGCGCGCGAGGTGATGGCCCGGGTCATCGAGGTGTTCGGTGATCAGGTCTTCCACACCGTCATCACGCGCACGGTCCGCTTCCCGGAGACGAGCGTGGCGGGGGAGCCGATCACCACCTGGGCACCCAAATCCTCGGGCGCCCAGGCGTATATCTCGTTGGCTCGCGAGGTAATCGACCGGTTCGAATCGTGACGGTCGACGTACCGGAAGCGCTGACGATGTCTGATCCGGTCGAGGCGGCTGCCGAGTCCACGGTGCCGGAACGCGATACCGCCGACGCGCACGGCTTCCGGATTCGGCTCACGAATTTCGAGGGTCCGTTCGACCTGCTGCTGCAACTGATTTCTCAACACCGGCTCGACGTCACGGAAGTGGCGCTGCACCAGGTGACCGACGAATTCATCGCGTACACGAAGACGCTGGGCGACACGTACAGCCTCGACGAGGTCACGGCCTTCCTGGTGGTGGCGGCCACACTGCTGGATCTGAAGGCGGCGCGGTTGTTGCCCTCGGGCCAGGTTGACGACGACGCCGACCTGGCGCTGCTGGAAATCCGCGACCTGTTGTTCGCGCGGCTGCTGCAGTATCGAGCGTTCAAGCACGTCGCGGAGATGTTCGCCGAACTGGAGGCCGCGGCACTGCGCTCGTACCCGCGTGCGGTGGCCCTGGAGGAGCGGTTCAGTGAGCTGCTGCCGCCGGTCCACCTTGGACTCGACGGGGACCAATTCGCCCAGCTCGCCGCCGGTGCGTTCACCCCGCGGCCAGTGCCAACGGTCGGATTGAGCCATCTGCACATACCCCGGGTCTCGGTGCCCGAACACGCCAAACGCATGGTTGAGCTGCTCGCCGAACGTGGCGCGGGGCAATGGATGACGTTCACCGAACTGGTGGCCGAATGCTCTGCCCCCATCGAGATCGTGGCCCGCTTCCTGGGCGTGCTCGAGCTGTACCGCTCCAAGGCGGTACTATTCGAGCAATCCGAACCGCTTGGACCGCTCCAAGTTTCATGGACCGGTGAGCGCCCGGCGCAGGATGATCTAGAAAAGGCAGTGGACTACACATGAGCGAGCAGACCACCTCTGTCGAGGGGTCGGAGGAGTCCACCGAAATCTCCGGTGAGGCCCCCGAACGTCACGATGCCGATAGCGGGTTCGGCGCCCCGGAAGAATCCGATCCGCAGGAGCCTGTGGAGGACGAATCGGGCGACGACGAGTTCGTGCCGATGGCCGAGGACGAACTCATCAGCACCCTGGAAGCCCTGCTGTTGGTGGTTGACACCCCGATCAGCGCCGCCGCCGTCGCCGCCGTCGTTGCCCAGCCGCTGGATCGGGTAGCCGAAGCGCTGCAACGCATTTCCGAGATACTCACCGATCGCCGCAGCGGCATCGATCTGCGTGAGACCAGCGATGGCTGGCGCATGTACACCCGCGCCCAGTACGCCCCTTACGTCGAGAAGCTGCTACTGGACGGGGCACGCTCCAAGCTGACGCGCGCCGCATTGGAGACGCTCGCCGTGGTTGCCTATCGCCAGCCGGTCACCCGATCGCGCGTGAGCGCCGTGCGCGGCGTGAACGTCGACGCCGTGATGCGCACCCTGCTGATGCGCGGATTGATCGCCGAGGCCGGCACCGACGACGAGTCCGGCGCGGTGATGTTCCGCACCACCGAGTTGTTCCTGGAGCGGCTCGGACTCACATCGCTGTCCGATCTCCCCGATATCGCGCCGCTGCTTCCCGATATCGACGTGATCGACGACCTGTCCGAAAATCTCGGCGACGAGCCCCGGTTCGCGCGGCTCAACCGCACACCCGCCGACGGCGCCACCCCCGCCTTTACCGTTGATCAGGACTGAACGATGAGCGAAGAAGGTATTCGACTCCAGAAGGTGTTGTCGCAAGCGGGAATTGCGTCACGCCGGGTGGCCGAGCGGATGATCTACGACGGCCGCGTCGAGGTAGACGGCGAGATCGTCACCGAGCAAGGCCGGCGAATCGATCCCGCCGTCAACGTGGTTCGAGTCGACGGCGCCCGCGTGATCATGAACACCAATCTGGTGTATCTGGCGCTCAACAAGCCGCTCGGCATGCTCTCGACCATGTCCGACGACCGTGGTCGCCCCTGTGTCGGAAAGCTCATCGAGGAGCGGGTTCGCGGCAATCAGGGCGTCCGTAATGTCGGGCGTCTGGATGCCGATACCGTCGGGCTGATCCTGCTCACCAACGACGGCGAGCTCACTCACCGGCTCATGCATCCGTCCTACGAGGTACCCAAGACCTACATCGCAACCGTGGCCGGCTCCGTCCCACGCGGCCTGGGTAGGCAACTGCGCGATGGCGTGGAACTTGCCGACGGGCCTGCCAAGGTGGACGAGTTCAAGTTCCTGGGCACCGCGGACGGCCAGAGCATGGTGCAGTTGACCCTGCACGAGGGCCGCAACCGCATCGTGCGCCGGATGATGGACGCCGTGGGCCACCCCGTCGTGGAGCTGGTCCGCACCAAGATCGGCGAGGTGATGCTGGGCGATCAGCGCCCCGGCAGCCTGCGTGCCCTGGGCCGCGACGAGATCGGCTCGCTCTACAAGGCGGTGGGACTGTGACGCGTGTCGTGGTAGCCATCGACGGCCCCTCCGGCACCGGAAAGTCCTCGGTGGCCAAGGAATTGGCGCGCCAGCTGGGCGCGGCCTACCTGGACACCGGGGCGATGTACCGAATCGTGACGCTCTGGGTGCTGCGTGCCGGCATCGATCTCACCGATCCCGCAGCCATCTCGGCGGCCACCGAGCAGGTCCCGATGTCCGTGGGATCTGATCCCGATGCGCAGACGGCTCTGCTTGCGGGCGAAGATGTTTCGGCACCCATCCGGGGCACCGAGGTGACCGGGGCGGTGTCCGCGGTGTCCGCGGTACCGGCGGTCCGCGAACGACTGGTGCGGCGACAGCGAGAGCTGGCCGAGGGCAGCGGCCCGGTGGTGGTGGAGGGACGCGACATCGGCACGGTGGTGCTGCCCGACGCCGACGTGAAGATCTATCTGACCGCGTCGGCGCAGGCGCGGGCGCAGCGCCGCAACACGCAGAACGTCACCGGCGGCGGCCCCGACGAGTACGAACGTGTGCTCGCCGACGTGCAACGCCGCGACCATCTGGATTCCACCCGCGCCGTATCTCCGCTGCGTCCGGCCGAGGATGCGGTGCAGGTCGACACCAGCGATATGACACAGGATCAGGTCGTGGCCCACCTGCTGGACCTGGTGCGTACGAGGGCAGGGGCATCACGATGACCGACGGCACATGGGTCGATGAAAGCGAATGGGAATTCGCCGAATTCGACGGAGACCAGGGCACCGAGGAGCCGAGCGCCCCGCCCGCGGTGGTCGCGGTAGTCGGTCGGCCGAACGTCGGCAAATCCACCTTGGTGAACCGCATCATCGGGCGCCGCGAAGCCGTCGTACAGGACATTCCCGGAGTGACCCGAGACCGCGTCTCGTACCCTGCGGAGTGGCTCGATCACCGCTTCACGGTGCAGGACACCGGCGGCTGGGAAGCCGATGCCACCGGCCTGCAGCAGCTCGTTGCCGAACAGGCACGCCATGCCATGGCGACGGCCGACCTGATCATTCTCGTGGTGGACGCCACGGTGGGTGCGACCTCGACCGACGAAGAGGCCGCCAAGCTACTTCGCCGCTCCGGCAAGCCAATCTTCCTGGCGGCCAACAAGGTTGACAGCGATCGCGCCGAGGCCGATGCCGCGGTGCTGTGGTCACTGGGGCTCGGGGAGCCGATCCCGATCAGTGCCATGCACGGGCGCGGGGTGGCGGATCTGCTTGACCGCGTGGTCGCGGACCTGCCCGAAGTTTCCGCGCGAGGTTCGGGCGAGGGCGGCCCACGACGGGTGGCCCTGGTCGGAAAACCCAACGTGGGCAAGAGTTCTCTCCTCAACCGGCTGTCGGGCGATGAGCGGGCCGTGGTGCACGACACCGCGGGCACGACCGTCGACCCGGTGGACACGTTGATCGAACTCGGCGACAAAACTTGGCGTTTCGTCGACACCGCCGGTTTACGCCGGAAGGTTGGGCAGGCCTCAGGTCACGAGTACTACGCGTCGCTGCGCACCCATGGCGCCATCGAGGCGGCCGAGGTTGCCATCGTCCTGCTGGATGCGTCGCAGCCCATCACCGAACAGGACCAGCGGGTGCTGTCGATGGTGATCGAATCCGGACGGGCACTGGTACTGGCGTTCAACAAGTGGGACCTGGTGGACGAGGACCGTCGCGACCTCCTTGAACGTGAAGTAGACCTTCAGCTTTCGCAGCTCAATTGGGCGCAACGCGTGAACATTTCAGCCAAGAGCGGACGAGCCATCCAGAAACTTGTGCCCGCACTCGAGTCTGCGCTGGATTCCTGGGACAAGCGGATATCCACCGGTCAGCTCAATACCTGGGTCAAGGAAGTCGTTGCCGCCACGCCTCCGCCGGTGCGCGGAGGCAAGCAGCCTCGCGTGTTGTTCGCCACTCAGGCCACGTCGCGTCCGCCGACATTCGTGCTGTTTACCACCGGTTTCCTCGAAGCAGGGTATCGGCGGTTCCTCGAACGCCGGTTGCGCGAGAGCTTCGGCTTCGAGGGAACCCCGATCCGCGTCAACGTGCGGGTCCGTGAGAAGCGCGGACCCAAGCGCTGACTCTCGACGAGATCGTAACGGGCACAAGATAAAAGACCCCGTGCACATTGTGCTCTCAGGCTCCGTTCACCGAATATTCGCGCTCGCGTTGTGATCTACCCGATCCGAATCGCCCACTTTTTCCGTTTGCCGACCTAGGCTGGTTTCACCGTCTACCATCCTGCGGCGGTATCAAAACCACCTACCGAAAGGCGCAACACAGTGGCGGACACACTCACCCAGGGCCAGAAGCTCGACTCGGGACAGAGCCTCACATCGAACAACGGCGCGTACACCCTGACCCTGCAGGATGACGGCAACCTCGTGCTGACCGACGGCGGCAGCCCGGTATGGGCCTCGGACACCAGTGGACACTCCGCTGGCCGCGCAGAGGTCCAGAGCGACGGCAACTTCGTCGTCTACGACAACGGTGGTGGCGCCCTGTGGAGCAGCAACACCGAGGGCCGCTCCGACGTGAAGCTGGTTCTGCAGGACGACCGCAACCTGGTGCTGTACGCAGGTGCTGACTCCGTGTGGTCCTCGGGCACCCAGACCGACACCCCGGCCGCGCCGGCCGCCGAGTCCGTCGAGGTCGCTCCCGCGGCCGTGGAGGAGCCGGCTCCCGCGCCGGAGCCCCGCACCTACACCGTCGAGTCCGGTGACACCCTCTGGGCCATCGCCGAGCGCTTCTACGGCGACGGAAACCAGTACCAGAAGATCGCCGACGCAAGCGGGATCGCCAACCCGGATCTGATTCAGCCGGGCCAGGTGCTGACCATCCCGGAGTAGTCACACCGGCTTAAGCAAGCCTCTTGGCCCCATCGGCCCCGTCGGGTTAACCCGGCGGGGCCGATGTCGTGCTACTCCCGCAGATAGCCGTCGGGGTGGTGGAACCAGTTGCTGCGCGGCACCCGCGCCCGGTCGACATGTTCGGGCGGTATCCACCACGTCCGGCCATCTGGGCCACGCACGGTCCGCCAGTGCTGATCCTCGATACCCAGCAGCGCGTGATGCCGCTCGCAGCTGAGCGCCAGGTCGTCGATATCGGTGTTGCCGCCCGCCGCCCACTCGTGCATGTGGTGTACCTGACAGTGATAGGCCGGCCGATCGCATCCCGGATAGGTGCAGCCACGGTCTTTGGCGGTCAAGACGATTCGCTGATCCTCGGTAGCAATCCGTTTCGCGCGCCCGAGATGCAAAGCCCGGCCACCGTCGTCGAAGATAGCCAGATAGTGGTGCGCGTGGCCGGCCATCCGAATGAGATCCGACATCGGCAAGAGGGTGCCGCCGCCGGTGACCGCCAGGCCCGTGGCCGCTTCAAGCTCTCGTAACGTCGTGGTGACCACGACCGTCACCGGCAGCCCGCGATGATGGCCCAGTTCACCGGAAGACAACACCGATCGGCAGACTGCTTTGAGGGCGTCGTGCTGCCGCTGATCGACCGACCGGGCATCAGGCCGTACCGATACCGTGTCGGGATCAGCACCTACACAAGGTGTTTCGTCGTCCGGATTACATACGCCGGGTGCGGCGTACTTGGCGAAGATCGCGTCCAGATAGGAACGCAGCTCCGGGTCGAGGTCGAAGGCGCCAGACGTCATGAGATCCGCGCCCTGGCGCCCCATACGGAACCCCCGACGCCGAGCCCGGTCAGCGTCGCCGGTGATGCTGCCATCGGGGTCGAGATGGGCCAGAAGACGATCTGCGGCCTTGCGCGCTCGTCCGGCCGTAGCACCCCGGCGAGCTCGGCCAGTCGCCCCTCAGCGGCCATCCTGGTCTGGATATCGATGGCGCGGGGGAGCCGGTCCCAGAACTGACGGATGACCGTGATGTGGTCATGCCCGGCGGAGCCCGCAGCCTGGGCCGCCGAGGTCGCCGTCAGCACAGGCTCGAGCGCCCCACCGGTCAGGGCAGTGGTCGGGGCCAACTCCGCGGCATCCCGGATTCGCCGGTGGGCATCGGCGCGGGTGATGCAGGGTGTCCGCCAGCACCTCGGCCACGGTGGCGCCACCGAATTGTCCCCGGAACATGCTCGGCCACCAGCTGATTGACGATCCCATGGGTCGCCGCAGGGAGGCGCCGCGCGAGCGTCTCCACGTCGCGAAGCATCGCAAGGCGGTCTTGACGCGTGAGTGTGCACACATCGAGTTCCGACAGAGCATCGATCGCGGAACGCAGTCCCGTCAGGACGTGAGCCGCGTCGGTGTCCATTATCGAACTTATGTTCGAATAATAGATCGCCACAGCGACAGGTAGCCGCGAAATGTTGCGAATGATTCTGTTGTGACACAGGTGATTTCGAGGGTACGGCGCCACCCGGGGGAAACCGAATTCAGAATCTGGCCAGACCTGCGGTAGGCTTCCGTCTGCTAACAGCGGGCTGTGGCGCAGCTTGGTAGCGCACTTGACTGGGGGTCAAGTGGTCGCAGGTTCAAATCCTGTCAGCCCGACAACAAACACCATCTGGAAACAGGTGGTGTTTTTGCATTCCCCGCCCCGGACCACATCACGGGTATGACTGGGCCATCCTGCGCGCAAAGTGCACGCGGCGATCGAGGTGACGGCACCGCCGGGATCCACTGGATAGGACCCCCTAGCTGTTCGGACATCTCCACACCGCCGACGTGCCGCGTAACGTCCATCACATGTTTGCTAGAGGAGCGATGCTGATCGCGCGAGGTCAGGGCACACGATTGTCGACACACGGAAGGGACGACAGTTAACACTTCCGCGCCCTTTGTGAGAACGTAGTTCCTATCATGATCACGGATGACCACCAGTACCTCACCTATGAGGAGTTCGGCAGGGCGTTCTTCGAGATAGCCGTCAGCGAAGCCCGGGTGAAGGCCGCGGTCGCGTCGATCGCCGGCGAACCGTTCGAGGTCGGCCCCATGGCTCAAGGCCCCGGAAAGATCGCGAAGGTCACCGCGAAGGTTCAGATCCTGGACCCGATCGTCACCCGCAACGCCGGCGAGACCATCACCTTCGACATCCAGGTGCCGCTGGCCATCGACCTGTTGATCGACCTGAAGCTCGACAAGAGCCGGTTCAACGTCGCGGGCAATATCAATCTCAAGGCCACCGCCCGTGCCGCGGCACCGCTGCAACTGGTCATCGACGTGGCGCCGCCCGGCCCCGGAGACATCACCGTCGACGTGTCCTCGACAACCATCCGCGGCGAGCTGCTGCGCATCTTGGCGGGTGTCGATCAGCTGATCAGCAAGTTCATCGCCAAGTACGTGGCCGACGAGGTCGACAACCCGAAGGCCATGGCGGCCCGCACGATTGACGTCGCACACCGTCTCGACGCGGCATGGACGGGCGTCTGATCGACCTCTCGGCATGGGAACCCGTCACGACGGGGGAGTCCGGCGCCTCGGTCTACCTTTCGCCCGACCGCTCGCGCTATGCGAAAACGGGCAGCGCAGACCTCGAGGCCGAGCGAGACCGCATCGAATGGCTTAGCGGCCAACACATCCCGGGACCCACCGTGCTGGAGTGGTCGAGCGGCCCCGTGTTGATCACGTCGGCCGTCGAGGGCACACCCGCAGACCGGCTCCCCGCGGACGACCTGGACAAGGCTTGGCCGGCCATCGCCGACGCCGTGCGACGGCTGCATTCCCTGCCGACAACCGGCTGCCCCTTCACCCGCGATCTCGCCACGACCCTGGCGCTGGCCCGGGACGTGGTGGCCCGCGGCGCGGTCAACCCGGACTTCCTGCCGGACGAGGACCGAGGCAGACCCGTAACCGAGCTCCTCTCCCGCATCAGCCGCCAATTCTCCGAACGCCTCGCCCAGGAGACCGGCGACCTGGTCGTGTGCCACGGCGACCTGTGCCTGCCGAACATCGTCATCGCACCGGACTACTCGGTGACTGGATTCATCGACCTGGGCAGACTGGGACTGGCCGACCGACACGCCGATCTCGCACTGCTCTTCGCCAATTCCCGCGAGACCTGGCCGGAGGACACTCACGCCGCGGCGGCTCATGCGCGGTTCCAGGACATCTACGGAACCCCAGCGGACCCCGTACGCCTGGAGTTCTACCTGCGTCTGGATCCGCTGACCTGGGGGTAGTTATTCACCCTTGACTTATATAAGTAATTAATTTTAATATCGTCCAGGTGCACGCCTTCGACATACTGGGAGACCCGGTACGCCGACGCATTCTGGAGCTGATCCACGCCGGAGAGATGTCCTCCGGCGCCGTCACCGAGGTAATCCGGGCGGAGTTCGCGATCAGCCAACCGGCCGTGTCCCAGCATTTGAAGGTCCTACGCGACAACGGGTTCGCCACGGTGCGCACCGAAGGAACCCGCCGTCTGTACAGCGTGGACACCACCCCGCTGCGTGAGGTCGATCGCTGGCTGGACACCTTCCGTCGCAATTGGACGCCGCACCTGGACGCACTGACCACCGAGATCGCACGCGGCAAGAGAGCACGACGAAACACCGCCACACACAAGGAGAGCACCTCGTGATCGATGTCCAGCACCAGCTCAACTCCGTGCGCCGCACTCTCGGCACCAAGACATTCGAGGCCCGCCAGGCCCGCGTCGTGACGGTCAGCCAGACCTATGACACCGACGCCGAGGATCTATGGGACGCCTGCACCAGTGCCGAGCGCATTGCGCGATGGTTCTTACCGATCTCCGGCGACCTCCGGTTGGGAGGCCAGTATTCCTTGGAGGGCAACGCATCCGGCACGGTGCTGACCTGTGACGCACCCCGCTCTTTCACTGCGACATGGGAATGCGGCGGGATCAGCTGGATCGAGGTGACAATCACAGCCGCGCCGGAGAGTCCCACAGAACGAGCCACCCTCACCCTGGAACACATCTCCGACATCGACGACGATGACGAGCATTGGCTGCAGTTCGGCCCTGGTGCGGTCGGAGTCGGTTGGGATTCCGGACTTCTCGGCCTGGCCGGATATCTCGCGTCGCCCGACGACCGCATCACTCCCGAAGAAGGTGCGGCATGGGCGGCCAGCGATGAAGGCCGCGCATTCATGAGCGGTTCCAGCGAGCGGTGGTACGAGGCCGCACTCGCCGCCGGCATGGACACAGCGCAGGCGCGCGCCATGGCTGACCGCACCACAGCGGCCTATACCGCGGGCTGAGGTGGCGCACGCCACAGCGGGCGCTACTATCGGCGCATGACCACATCGGCAACGCCGCCGGATGTCTCTGAATTTGGACACGTCACCCAAATTGCTTGGGTTACTGATGATCTCGACGCCACCGAAGGCATGCTCAGCGCCGTATTCGGCGTCAAAAAATGGACGCGAATTCCAGATGTACACTTCGGCCCGAACACGTGCACGTATCGCGGCGCACCGGCCGACTTCACCGCGACCATCGCGCTGAGCTACCTGGGCGACATGCAGCTCGAGCTGATCCTCCCGGTCAGCGGGACAAGCATCTACACCGAATTCCTGGAAACCAGTCCCGCGGGATTGCATCATGTGTGCTTCGAGCCGCCCGACCTCGACGCCGCGCTGGACCACGCCAGGGCGCGCGGCGCGGAGGTGATCCAGGACGGCGTGATGCCGGGCGGTATGCGTTTTGCCTATCTATCGGCGCCCGCGGCCGCCCTCCCGTACATGGAATTGGCCTTCGTCCCGCCCGAGATCCGGGCGTTCTACAACTACATCAAAAGTGAGCAGGCATGACGGCAGCGATACCGGAAACCGTGGCGGTCCAAGACATCACCGAGTGGTCTGACGAGGTAGACGTACTGGTCATCGGCTTCGGGATGGGCGGCGGATGTGCTGCGGTGTCGGCCGCAGAGGCAGGCGCACAGGTGCTGGCTCTCGAACGCGCGGCCTCGGCCGGCGGCACCACCGCGATGGCGGGCGGACACTTCTACCTGGGCGGCGGCACGGCCGTTCAGGAAGCCACCGGGCACCCCGACAGTGCCGACGAGATGTACAAGTACCTCATGGCCGTTTCTCCGGATCCCGATCCGGAGAAGATCCGTCTGTACTGCGACGGGAGCGTCGAGCATTTCAATTGGCTTGAAGCACTGGGCTTTCAGTTCGAGCGCAGTTTCTATCCGGAAAAGGCCGTCATCCAGCCCAACACCGAAGGGCTGATGTTCACGGGCAACGAGCTGGTGTGGCCGTACCGTGACGAGGCGGTCCCCGCGCCCCGCGGCCACAAGGTCCCCAAGCCGGGTGACACCGGCGGGGCCGGCATGGTCGTGGACCTACTGGCCCAACGCGCCGGCGAGCTGGGCGTACCCATCCGCTACGAGACCGGTGCCACCGCTCTCATCCTCGACGAGGAGGGCGCAGTGGTGGGCGCCACCTGGAAGCACTTCACAGAAACCGGTGCAATACGGGCCAAGTCGGTGATCATCGCCGCGGGCGGATTCGTCATGAACCCTGCCATGGTGGCCGAGTACACCCCCAAACTCGCCGAGAAGCCGTTCGTACTCGGTAGCACCTATGACGACGGGCTCGGCATCAGACTCGGGGTATCCGCAGGCGGCGCCACCCGCAACATGAACCAGATCTTCGTGACCGCTCCGGTGTACCCGCCGTCGGGGCTGCTCACCGGAATCATCGTCAACAAGAACGGTGAACGGTTTGTCGCCGAGGACTCCTACCATTCCCGCACCTCGGGATTCGTCATGGACCAGCCGGACAGCGCCGCGTACCTGATCATCGACTCCGAGCACATGGATCGACCGACGCTGCCGCTGACACCCTTCATCGACGGATGGGAGACCATCGCGGAAATGGAAGAGGCACTGGGCATCCCGGCCGGAAATCTGGAGAAGACGCTCCAGCGATACAACGAGTACGCCGACAGGGGAGAGGACCCCGACTTCCACAAGTATCCGAAATACCTTGCGTCGCAGGGCGTCGGCCCCTGGGGCGCGTTCGATCTCACTCTCGGCAAGGCCATGTACGCCGGCTTCACCCTGGGCGGCCTGCGCACCGACGCCGACGGGCGGGTGCTCACCGAATCCGGGCAGGCAATTCCGGGCCTCTATGCGGCGGGCGCGAGCGCCTCGAACATTGCTCAGGACGGCAAGGGCTACAGCAGCGGAACCAGGCTCGGCGAAGCCTCGTTCTTCGGCCGACGAGCCGGTTCGCACGCGTCAGCACGGATATCTACCGGCTAAGCAGACCCGGCACGCTGTGTGAGGCCGGTCACAAAAGTGCATCAAATGACCGCTCAGCGGGGGAGCCGATCGGTCTCGGCGAACGCGTCACCTAGTCTGGGCGCAACGGAAAGGTGACTCCAATGGCGGAGGTCTACACCAGCAACGGGAACCGGCCCGCGCCGGCACGCAAGATCCGGAAGCTGGCCAACGTCGCGCTCAACATCGACGGCACCGTCGGACACATCGAATCGATGGCCGTCGAGGTTCACGACCTCACCGATCGGGTGGGCTCGATGCTGGACCACCTGGACTCCAGCCTGGAGCGACTGGACGACTCCCTCGACTCGCTCAATCTCACCTTGAACAACCTGGCCGAAACCACCACAACCCTGGCCAACACGATGACGAGCCTCGAAACGCTGATCGACGTCGTCAACCCGCTCATCCGCGTACTCAAGGTCGCGCTGTACCCCACGAAGATCGTGCTGGACTTCGCAGACGATCGGATAGCCCAAGTCGAACGCGCCCTGCGCTAAGCGATACCTCCCGGCTCATCGGTTCCTTCGCTGGTCATCACAGCATCACTCACCGCGTTCGATTAACATACATACCAGTTTGTCGGTAATGTCTCCTCGACGTACACGACCCGGTGATGAGGGAGGGAGTCGCGGTGAGCGATACATCCGATGAGCCCCGGCGGCCCCGGAGGCTCGATCCGGTTTCCGCCGAGATTCAGTTCGATCGGCTCGCCGCGACGGCGGGCCAGCTTCTCAAGGCCGGGTCACGAATCCTGAGCCAACGCCCGACGGAGCGGGACCTGCGTCAGGTCGTTGCCAAGGAGATGCGCAGGTCATTCGCCGAGCTCGGGCCCGCCTACGTCAAGTTCGGGCAGCTCATCGCGTCGTCGCCGGGAATGTTCCCCGAAGACCTTTCCGCGGAGTTCCGCTCGCTGCTCGATCAGGTGCCGCCGGCGGACCCCAAGACCATCCGATCCATGCTCGCCGCCGAGCTCGGCGCACCACCGGAGAATGCCTTCGCCTCGTTCGACGAGGTCCCGTTCGCGTCGGCGTCCATCGCGCAGGTGCACAGGGCAACGCTCAAGGACGGCACCGCTGTCGTCGTCAAGATCCAGCGCCCCGCGATCCGCACCCGGCTGGCCGCCGATCTGCAAATCCTCAAACAGATCGCCCGCGGTCTCGAGCTCACCGAGATGGGCCGGATGTCGAACATCTACGAGGTGATGCGCGATTTCGAGGCCAATCTCGCCGAGGAACTCGACTTCACCCTGGAAGCGCAGGCCATGCGGGATTGGACGGTGGGGCTCGCGGGCTCCAAGTACGCCCCCAAAGTACGTGTGCCCGAGCTCTACCCGGACCTCTGCACCGACAAGGTGCTCACCATGGAGTACGTCGAGGGCATCAGGATCGACGACGCGGACGCGATCCGCGCGGCGGGATTCAACGGCCCCGAAGTGGTCAAGACCCTGATGCTCACCCTGTTCGACTCCGCGTTCGCCGCAGGCACCTTTCACGGCGATCTGCACGCCGGGAACCTGATGGTGGACCCGGCAGGGCGAATCGTGTTCCTGGACTTCGGGATCGTGGGCCGCCTCAATGAGCGAACCCGCAAAACCCTGCGCGAGCTGATCGGCGCGCTGATCATCGAGCCCGACGACGAGGCCGCCGCGCGCACGCTCATCAAGCTGGGAGCCATCGATCCCCATGCCGACCCCGCCAAAGTCGCCGCGTCACTGCGGAAGGTCACCCGGCCCATGGGCACCTCGCTGGGCAAGATCTCGTACGGCACCATAGGCCGACAACTCACCTCGCTGGGCCGCGAGCACGACGCCATTTTGCCCAAGGAGTTCATCCTGGTGGGCAAGCAGCTGCTCTACGTCGAGCGATACACCAAACTGCTTGCGCCCGACTGGCAGCCGGTGGGGGACCCGGAGATTCTCACCTATTTTGGCAGCCTGATATCGGAGTACCAGCAGGCCCGCGAGGAAATCAAGAACGACAAGGACGGGCTCGGAGAATGACACGCACCGCCGGAAGTCCGGCGCGGACCGCCCGTACCCAACGCGCCGAACGACGAACCCAGGAGGAGCGCAGCGCGGCCATGCGCGGCAGGCTGCTCGATGCCACGGTGGACTGCCTGGTCAAGTACGGATACGCGGGCACCACGACCACCCGGGTGGCCCAGCGTGCCGGTGTCACCCGCGGCGCCCTGGTGCACCATTTCCAATCGAAATCCGAGCTTCTCGGAGAATCCGTGCGGCACTTGGCGTTCAAGCAGGGCCAGGAGATCCTGTCCGAGCTGATCGCATTGGACCGCGAAAGCGACTCCGATTTCATCAGCCGCTGCCTTGACGCACTCTGGCGCATGCATCAGGGATCGATGTTCATCGCCACCATGGAACTGTGGATCGCCGCTCGTACCGATCCGGAATTGTCCGCACAGATGGACCAGTTCGAATTCATTGTGATGCAACAATTCTCGACACTTGGACAATCGGTGAGCCAGACCGCCGAAGAACTCCGCATCATTCGGAACATCACCCTCACCGCGATGGATGCCGTCCGCGGAATACTGGTCAACAGCATGACCGCCCCGCAAGAGGTTCGCGATCAGCGCTGGGCCCGCGCCAAGGCAATGCTGCTGAACATCGTCGAGTCGCCAACGGTCGGCGCACCGCTCGACTCTGCCCTGCGCACGATCGACACCGGAAGGCTGAGCCTTTCCGACTGACTCAGTTTCCGCCCGCCGACTCCCGTGCCGCGGCATCCTCCATGCGTGACTGCTCGGCCGCGATGACCATGTTCCCGAAGTATCCGATGAACGACGGATCCGAGAGCAGCGCCCAGTCGGGAGCCAGCAGCTTCATGTACCGCTCCACGTAGAGCAGCTGCTTGGAGATCAGCACCAGCTCCCGGGGAAGCCGAACGTCGTATTCCTTGGCCAGCACTGCCAACTGCTTGCCGAGCTGCCCGTACTCGATCGCTGAAAGCTTGGACTGTTGCAGGGGATTGGTGAAGTCGGAAATCGTCTTACCGGCCGTCGCCGGATCCACGGACTTACCCCGATCACCGATGGCGCCAAGCTTGTAGATGCCCCGGCTCACCGCCGCGTGGTCGTTCTTCACGAACAGGTCGACCATGATCTCGGTAAAAATCTTGCGACTGCGCTCGTCGATACGCCCCACGATGCCGAAGTCCAGGAACACGATCCGGCCATCGGAGTCCACCAACAGATTGCCGGCGTGCAGGTCTCCGTGGAAGAGCCCCTTGTGAAACCCCGTCTCGAACAGCGAGTAGACGATGGCCTTGACCAGTCCGACGCCGTCGAATCCCGCCGAGGCCAGCTCGGCAATGTTGTCGATCCTGATGCCCTCGACATACTCCATCGTGAGCACCCGCTCGGTGGTGTACTCCCAGAAGACCTTGGGAACGCGCACCTTATCGCCGTACTCGGTGTCGGCAAGGCTCGCGATCCACTGCTCCATCGCGTGCCCCTCGGCGGCGAAGTCCAGCTCCTCGTTGAGGTTCTGCTCGAAGTCCTCGACGATCTCCGTGGCATTGGTGGCCCGGCCCAGGTCGGTCTTGACGATCACACGCGCGAGCCGCCCGATGATCCGGACGTCGGCGGCGAGCCTGGTACGAATCTTCGGGCGCTGAATCTTCACCACCACACGCTCGCCGGTCTTGAGCGTCGCGCGGTGAACCTGCGCGATAGAGGCCGACGCGAACGGGTGATCGTCGAATGTCGCGAAAATCGTTGCCGGGTCGGCGCCTAACTGCTCGCGCACGGTCTGCCGGATCAGCTGCGAGGACGCCGGTGGCACCCTGTCGAGCAGCGTGCGGAATTCGTTGGAGAGCGTTTCGGGGAAGACGCCGGGCGAAGACGCGATCAGCTGCCCGAGCTTGACGTAGGTGGGGCCCATGAGCGCGAACGTCCGACGCAGCTCGTGCGCGGCCCGCACCTCGAGGGGCTTGCCACGTCGGGGCTTCACCAGCAGGCGCGCGCCCGATCCGGCGAGTCGGGAAACCGTGAGTGCAAACCGCCCCGCCTCCACCCGAAACGGTGGCGGATGCAACCGGACCCTCGGGCGGGTGATCTCGATATCGATCGCCCCACTGGCAGGAGGCGATTCCGCCCCCTCGGAGGGTGGCTCCGAGGTAGATTCCCGGGTGACGGGCGTAGATTTCCCGTTCTCGGACAGTCCGGTAGCGAGGGGCGCCGCGTCGTTGCCCGCGCCCTCGGGGGTGGTCATGAGCGCCACTGTAATACATACGAGCACAGTTGTATGTAACGTGCGCCCGGCTACCGTCAGGTTGCGACCGGTTAAGGCTCCAACGCCCACAGGTCTGTCGGTATTTAACCGCCATATACCTGCATTTAGTCAGTTCGACGCGCGAGATCTGCAGGAATTGGATCTTACATACACGAGGGTATGTATGTTACGTTCGGAGCCGTTGGCATCAATCCGTGCCAGTCCATAGACAAAGGAGTCTTTCGCCCATGTCCGAGCTGCACTCCAGCATTGATCTCCCGTACAGCATCGACAAGCTCTGGTCGGTGTTGCCGGACCTCAACAAGTACGACGAGTGGATGACCATCCACACCGGATTCAAGGGCGATGTCCCCGCGGTCGAAGACATCAAGGTCGGTACCAAGTTCTCCGAGATCGTCACCCTGATGGGCATGGCCAACACGGTCGAGTGGACCGTGCAGGAGTTCACCCCCGCCGCCGAGGTGCTGTCCGCCAAGAAGGGCGCCTTCAAGCTGGGGGGCACCGGCATGGCCGGGGTCGAGGCCATCATCAAGTCCAGCGTCGAGGAAATCGACGCCGACAACACCAGGGTGAACGTGGACTCGTCCTTCACCGGGCAGATGCTGACCGGTGCGATCGGCACCGCCATCGACAAGGCCGTGCAGGAGGAGCTCGAGAACTCCGTCGCCCGCCTCAAGGACTTGCTGGCCAAGGAACTCGGCTAACGAGCCCCGGGCCGGGCCCGTTCGTTATCGACCACTTTCACCGAAGAAAGCAGGACACATGCTCGACTGGTCACCCATTGACCTCGCGGTGCGTGACGCCGTTCGCCAGTTCATCGACAAGGAGGTCCGGCCTCACGTCGATGCACTGGAATCCGGCGAGATGGAGCCGTACCCCATCATCCGGAAGATGTTCGCCACCTTCGGCATCGACGCTCTTGCCAAAGAGGCGCTGCAGAAGCAGATCGAGAAGAAGAAGGCTCGTGAAGCCGCGCTCGCGGCCGGAGAGCCGCCGTCGGATTCCAAGAAATCCGACGGCGGCGGGGGAGCCATGGGCCTGGCCGGCGGCTCGGCCGGCATGGGATTCGTTCTCACCAGCGAAATCTCGCGCGTCTGCATGGGTCTCGTGACAGGTATGGGCGTGAGCATGGGTCTGACCGTGCCGACCATCGCCTCCCGCGGCACCGCCGCGCAAATGGAGCGCTGGCTGCCCGAGTTGGTCACTTACGAGAAGGTGGGCGCCTGGGCCATCACCGAACCCGACTCGGGCTCCGATGCATTCGGCGGCATGAAGACCTACGTGACACGCGACGGTGAGGACTACATCCTCAACGGCCAGAAGACCTTCATCACCAACGGGCCCGACGCCGACGTCATCGTCGTCTACGCCAAGTTGGACGAGAAGGACCCGTCGGTCGACAAGCGGGATCGCAAGGTGCTGACCTTTGTGCTGGACAAGGGTATGGAAGGCTTCACGCAGTCGAAGCCCTTCCGCAAGATGGGGATTCACAGCTCCCGCACCGGCCAGCTGTTCTTCGAGAACGTGCGCCTGAGTAAGGATCGGCTGCTCGGCGAGACCGAGTCCAACGATCAGGGAGACGGCCGCGACAGCGCGCGCGCCAACTTCTCGATGGAACGCATCGGGGTGGCGGCGCTCGCACTCGGAGTCATCGAAGAGTGTCTGCGTCTCTCGCTGGATTACGCCAAGACACGTACCTTGTGGGGCAAGGAAATTGCTCAGTTCCAGCTCATCCAGCTCAAGCTGGCCAAGATGGAAGTGGCGCGACTCAATGTGCGCAACATGCTGTTCCACGCCATCGAGAGCCTGTCGGAGAACAAGACACCGTCGCTGGCGGAGGCTTCTGCCATCAAGCTGTACTGTTCCGAGGCCGCCACCGATGTCGCGATGGACGCCGTGCAGCTCTTCGGCGGCAACGGCTACATGACGGAGTACCGCGTCGAACAGCTGGCACGCGATGCCAAGTCACTCATGATCTACGCCGGCAGCAACGAAGTTCAGATCACCCATATCGCCAAGGGGCTGCTGGCAGAGAAATAGCTCGACACACCAGCGCCGCCGTATCACGCTAGGGCGATGCGGGCGCATCTTCACGAGGATCTGGCGCAGTACTGGGCCCTGGCCGGGCCGCTGTATTCCGCCGATCCCGTGGTGCACACCTTCGAGCTTCACGTGGCGGCACGGCTTCGACAGACCGGCCCCGATCCGGCGCTGACGCTCATCACGTTCACCGATCGGGACGAGCTGGTGGGCGCCGCATTCGGCACCGGTCAGGGGCTCATGTGCAATGCCATCCCCGGCCCCGGGGTCGGCCCAACCGTCGGCCTGCTGACAGATCGCGCAATTCGGCTGCCCTCGGTACGCGGATCGCGCGGGGTGACCGAGGCCCTGGCTAAAGCCTGGACAAGGTCGACCGGCGCCACCGTCGCGGCCACCACCGACGAGCGGCTCTACCGTCTCACCGATCTGCTCTCGCCACGGGTTCCGGGGAAGCCGACGCTGGTCGCCCCCGGGAACATCGAGTCCCTGGTGCCCTGGAGCATCGAATACGCCAAGGAAACCTTCGGCGCCGATAAGCAGGCCGCCGAGGCACTGCTCTGGCTCGCCGGTTCCTATCAGCTGGGGGACGTCTACCTGCGCTGGGAACAGGCCGGCACCCCCGTTGCGATGGCGGGCGTGCGCGCACCGATCGAGGGCGTCTCGCGAATCGGCCCGGTCTACACGCCGCGACAGCACCGCGGCCACGGCTACGGCAGCGCCATCACCGCTGCCGCCTGTGCCTGGGCGTACCGGGCCGGGGCACGCGAGATCGTCCTCACCACCGACCTGGCCAACCCGACCTCCAACTCGATCTACCGCAAGCTCGGATTCCGGGCCGTCGCCGATTCGGTGATCGTGGAGTTCGCCTGACGGTGCTTATCGGGCGCCCATCGTGCTCTGACGTACCGTGTGCATGTGCGCAAGTCGAACACCGCCTCACGGTTCACCGGAAAGTTCTGGAAGCTGCTCGGTGCCACCACCGACAAGAACCAGAGCCAGTCGCTGGAGCTCGTCGATGCCTCGAAGAAGTACGACGAGAAGGCCAAGGACCTCACCGACGAACAGCTCACCAAGGCGGCCAAGAAGCTCGACCTCACCGAGGGCCTCGAGTCCAAGGACATCGGCCAATTCCTGGCCATCGTGCGCGAGGCCGCCGAACGCACGATCGACGAGCGGCCCTTCGATGTGCAGCTGCTGGGCGCACTGCGCATGCTCGACGGCGACGTCATCGAGATGGCCACCGGCGAAGGCAAGACCCTGACCGGAGCGATCACGGCCGCCGGCTACGCGCTGGGCGGACGCAGCGTGCACGTCATCTCGGTCAACGACTACCTGGCCCGGCGCGACGCCGAATGGATGGGACCGTTCCTGGAGCGGATGGGTCTGACTGTCGGCTGGATCACCGAGGAGTCCACCGCCGACGAACGTCGTAAGGCCTACGCTTGCGACGTCACCTACGGATCGGTCAACGAGATCGGTTTCGATGTGCTGCGCGACCAGTTGGCGATAGATGTCGACGACCTGGTGTCGCCGAGTCCCGATGTCGCCGTGGTCGACGAGGCCGACTCCGTGCTCGTCGACGAGGCGCTGGTGCCACTGGTGCTGGCCGGAACCAGCCACCGGGAGGCACCCAGTTCGGAGGTCATCGAGGCGGTACGCGAGTTGACCGCCGGCGAGGACTACGAGGCCGACAACGACCGCCGCAACATCTTCCTGACCGACACCGGTGCCCAGAAGCTGGAAAAGCGGCTGGGGAACATCGACCTGTATTCCGAACACCACGTCGGAACCACCCTCACCGAGGTGAACGTCGCACTGCACGCGCACGTGCTCCTGGAGCGCGATGTGCACTACATCGTGCGTGACGGAGCCGTCCACCTCATCAACTCCTCACGCGGGCGCATCGCCGCCCTGCAGCGCTGGCCCGACGGCCTGCAGGCGGCCGTCGAAGCCAAGGAAGGCATCGAAACCACCGACACCGGTGAGGTTCTCGACACCATCACCGTGCAGGCGCTCATCAACCGCTACCCGCGGGTCAGCGGCATGACCGGCACCGCGCTCGCGGCCGGCGAGCAGCTGCGGCAGTTCTACAAGCTGGGGGTCTCACCGATCCCGCCCAACACCCCGAACATTCGCGAGGATCAACCCGACCGCGTCTTCATCACCGAGGCGAGCAAGAACGACGCGATCGTCGCGCATATCGCCGAGATCCACGCCACCGGCCAGCCGGTGCTCGTCGGCACGCACGACGTCGCCGAATCCGAGGCGCTGCATCACCGGTTGGTGCGGGCGGGGGTTCCCGCGGTGGTTCTGAACGCCAAGAACGACGCCGAGGAGGCGCGCGTCATCGCCGAGGCCGGGGCGCTCAACGTGGTGACGGTCTCCACCCAGATGGCCGGCCGCGGTACCGACATCCGGCTGGGCGGGTCCGACGAGTCGGACCCCAAGAGACGAGCCGCCGTGGTCGAGGCCGGTGGGCTGCATGTCGTCGGCACCGGGCGGCACCGCACCGAACGGCTCGACAACCAACTACGCGGGCGCGCCGGACGCCAGGGCGACCCGGGATCCTCGGTGTTCTTCTCCAGCTGGGAGGACGAGGTCGTTGTGGCACACCTGGATTCGGCCAAGCTACCCACCGAAACCGATGACGACGGACAGATCGTCAGCCCCAAGGCCGGCGGCCTGATCGACCACGCCCAGCGCGTCGCCGAGGGCGCGATGCTCGACCTGCATGCCAACACCTGGCGTTACAACCAGCTGATCGCACAGCAGCGCGCCATCATCTCCGATCGTCGTGACACCCTGCTGCGCACCGACACCGCCCGCAAGGAACTGCAGGAACGTTCTCCCGAGCGCTACGACGAGCTGGCCGAGGAACTTTCCGAAGAGCGGCTGGAGCGCATCTCGCGGCAGATCATGCTGTATCACCTCGATCGGGGCTGGGCAGATCACCTGGCGTACCTCTCCGATGTACGAGAGAGCATCCACCTGCGGGCGCTCGGACGACAGAATCCGATCGACGAGTTCCACCGGCTTGCCGTCGACGCGTTCGCATCGCTGGCCGCCGACGCGGTGGAAGCAGCCCAGCAGACCTTCGACACCGCGAATCTGGTTGACGAAGAACAGGGACTGGATCTGTCCAAGCTCGCCCGGCCGACGTCGACGTGGACGTACATGATCCACGACGACCCGCGCAAGAACGACAGCCTCTCGATCCTGAACCTGCCCGGCGTCTTCAGCTGACGACAAGCCGCCTGTTTGCGCGGGGTATCTCTTCGCGAATATGAGAGGCTGGCCGGATGGGAACCGCGGAACCGTCAACCGGCGACGACCGGATTCTCACGATCCCCAACCTGCTGAGTGTCATCCGCTTGGCGTTCATCCCGCTGTTCCTGTACTTGCTGCTGGTGACGCATGCCGACGGCTGGGCTGTCGCCATCCTGATGCTCAGCGGCTTTACCGACTGGGCCGATGGCAAGATCGCCCGGCTGATGAATCAGTCGTCGCACCTGGGGACCCTGCTGGACCCGGCCGCCGACAGGCTCTACATGGTCACCACCCCGATCGCGTTCGCGATCCGGGACATCGTGCCGTGGTGGATCGTGATCACCCTGCTGGCCCGGGATCTCATTCTCACACTGGGCCTGCCGATCGTGCGCCGGCGCGGAATCGAGGCGCTGCCTGTCATCTACATCGGCAAGGCCGCCACCTTCGCGTTGATGTCTGCGTTCCCACTCATCCTGATCGGCGAATGGGACTCGTTGTGGGGCAGGGTGATCGGCCCCTGTGGGTGGGCATTCCTGATCTGGGGGCTGGGCATGTACCTGTGGACGTTCGTGCTCTACGTCGCACAGATCGTCATGATCGTCCGGAAGCTGCCGAAGGTGAGTACCTGAGATGGGGACGCAGGATCCGCCGGCGGGTGGGCGGGACCCCCAGATACACGGCACCGGGCCGCATCTCATGGGCGGCTTCGAACCCGAGGAGGGCCTGGGACATCACACTGCCAACAGGCCCAAGCGCAATCCGGTGCCCTCACTGCTGCGTACGCTGCTCTCCGATCACCTCGACGCCGGATATGCCGAGGCGGCGGCAGCGCGACGGGGCGGTGCGGCACCGCGCTCGCGACTGGCCGAATGGGGTTGGCAGGCAATCGCTGCCATTGCCATCGCCGCGGTCTTCGCCGCGGCGGTCGCTCAGACGACACGTATCGCACCGGGCGTCAAACAGGAGAAGCAGGGGCTTCTGGCAAGCATCCGCAGTGAACAGCGCGATACGGGAGCACTGGAGTCGACTCGCGACCAGCTGTCGGGCGAGGTTGCCGGTGCCCGGCGCAGCCAGCTGGAGGGCAACGAGCAGGGCAAGGAACTGCTGAATCAGTTGGATCAGTTAGGCCTTTCGGCAGCGAGCACCGAGGTGCGCGGTCCCGCGCTCGTCGTAACGCTGGCCGATCCAGGCAGCGGCGGCGACCTCTCCGACGTCTCGAAGGAGCGCATCCCACGCAGCCAGCAGGTCATCCTGGATCGCGACATGCAGCTGGTCGTGAACTCTCTGTGGACCAGTGGCGCGGAGGCTATTTCGATCTCCGATGTGCGTATCGGCCCGAATGTGACCATGCGGCAGGCCGGGGGAGCGATCCTTGTCGACAATCAACCCACCAGCTCGCCATACCGAATCGTGGCCATCGGTCCGGCCAACACGATGAAAGCCGCATTTGAGCGCAGTCCGGGAATGGCCCGGATGCGGCTGCTGCAGAAGTCGTACGGCATCCGGCTCACCCTCGCCACCCAGGAGGACGTGCAGATGGCCCCGGCAGCCAATCGGGATGTCAAATACGCCAAAGAGATTCCTCCGGGGAACCGGTGAGGGAGAGTCGACCGTGACGTGGAGAGGAAGTAGACGATGATCGGCATAGTCGCGCTGGCGATCGGCGTGGTTCTGGGGTTGGTGTTTCACCCGAACGTGCCCGACGCCGTCGCCCCATATCTGCCGATCGCGGTGGTGGCCGCGCTCGACGCCCTGTTCGGCGGCGCCCGTGCGTATCTGGACCAGATATTCGATTCGAAGGTCTTCGTGGTGTCCTTCGTGTTCAACGTCCTGGTAGCGGCGCTGATCGTGTTCGTCGGCGACCAGCTCGGCGTCGGCACGCAACTGTCCACCGCCATCATCGTCGTTCTCGGTATTCGGATCTTCGGAAACGCTGCCGCACTACGGCGCAGGTTGTTTGGGGCGTGAGCCGATGACGGATTCACAGCACGAACCGCATCCCGGCAAACACGAGATGCCCAAGACACGCCGGCCGTCGACCCGCACGCAGGTGACGTTCGGGGTGCTGGGCGTGGCACTGTGTGCACTGCTGGGACTGGCAATCACCACCCAGGTTCGCCAGACCGAATCCGGTGATGGTCTCGACACCGCGCGACCGGCCGACCTGCTGGTGCTCCTCGACTCGTTGCAGCAGCGCGAAGCCAACCTCAACAAGGAAATCGCGGATCTGCAGCAGAGCCTAATCACCATGCGCGCCAGTGGAACCGGCAATCAAGCCGTGATCAACGACGCCAAAGCCCGGCTGTCGGCGCTGTCCATCATGGTGGGGACCGTCGGCGCCACCGGACCGGGTGTGATCCTCACCATCGACGACCCTGGACAAGGCCTGGGCCCGGAAGCGCTGCTCGACATCGTCAACGAGCTGCGGGCGGCGGGTGCCGAGGCCATTGAGATCAAGGCCGGCGACAAATCCGTGCGCATCGGGGCCGATTCGTGGGTCATCGGCGCACCTGGACAACTCGTGGTGGATGGCACAACCCTCTCGCCCCCGTATTCGGTTCTGGCGATAGGCGATCCGCCGACACTCGCGGCGGCGATGAACATTCCGGGTGGCGCCATGGACACCGTCTCGCGGGTCGGCGGCAGCGTTACCATCGACCAGCCGGCGCGCGTGGACATCACCACCTTGCGAGAACCGAAACCTCGCCAATACGCTCAGCCCGGCAAGTAGCCCTGCGGGCTCAGCTACTACGCAGACCACTGACCGAGAGCAAGGATGACTCACCGTGACCGAAATTCCTGCCGACCTGCACTACACCGAGGAACACGAGTGGGTGCGGCGCACCGGTGACACCACCGTGCGTATCGGAATCACCGACTACGCACAGTCCCAACTCGGTGACGTGGTGTTCGTCCAGCTGCCGGACGCCGGTTCCGACCTGACCGCCGGCGCCACCTTCGGCGAGGTGGAGTCGACCAAATCGGTGTCGGACCTGTTCGCCCCCATCACCGCCAAAGTCGTTGCCGTAAATGGCGATTTGGACTCCAACCCACAACTGGTCAACTCCGACCCGTACGGCGAGGGCTGGTTGGTGGATCTTGAGGCCGCCAGTGCTGCGGATCTCGATGCGGCTCTTAATGACCTCTTAGACGCGTCGGGATATGGTGACGCCACCGATTAGGAGGGCACCGGTTCTCCAAACGGTCTGACGACCAGAATTTCGGGTGGACCACTGCCGGATACGGCAGAGGTGGCCCGTTACGGGCAGTCAGACGGTACGGTCGGAAATGAGCGGCGATGAGCGCTCGTCGCGAAGAGCACTGAGTTGATGAGCGCTCGTCGCGAAGAGCATGAGGGCAGATGAGGGTCGCGAAGAGCTTCAGGCTCGGCGAGATCCGCACTGACAATCGAATCCTCCCAGTGGCGAGGAAGAAGGAGCGATGGTGACCGATAACGACAAGGACGACACGTCAGGCGAGGTCACCGCGGAGACGACCTCGGTGTTCCGCGCCGATTTCGCCACCGAGTTGGAGGCGCCCGCGCAGGCCGGGACCGACGTGTCTGGTGTCGAAGGATTGCCCGCCGGGTCGGCGCTGTTGGTGGTCAAACGTGGCCCCAATGCCGGATCCCGGTTTCTGCTCGATCAGGCAACCACATCCGCAGGACGGCATCCCGACAGCGACATCTTCCTCGATGACGTCACGGTGAGCCGTCGCCACGCCGAATTCCGGCTTGACAGTGATGAATTCCAGGTCGTCGACGTGGGCAGCCTGAACGGCACCTATGTCAACCGCGAGCCCGTGGATTCCGCGGTCCTGGCCAACGGCGACGAAGTCCAGATCGGAAAGTTCCGCCTGGTCTTTTTGACCGGACCGAAGTCGGCAGGCGATGATTCCGCCTCGGGTGGCCAGTGACAGCTCCCGACCGGCCGGCTCTCACCGGAATGTCGATCGGGTCGGTACTCGACCTGTTGCGTCCGGAGTTTCCGGATGTCACGATCTCGAAGATTCGATTTCTCGAATCGGAGGGACTGGTTACCCCGTCGCGTAGCGCGTCGGGGTATCGCCGGTTTTCGGCCTATGACGCCGAACGGCTCCGATTCATCCTGACCGCCCAGCGCGATCACTACCTGCCGTTGAAGGTGATCAAGGAGCAGCTCGACGCGCAGCCCGATGGAGCGCTGCCTGATGTGGCGGGATTCACCGGCGGCCCTCGTCTATTTGCCATCACCGATGGCGACAGCACCAACAGTGTTGCCCGTCAAGGAATCCCATCTACCCGGCCCACCCGCCTGTCCCGCGAGGATCTGCTGTCACGGTCCGGCGCCGACGAGGTGTTGCTGACCTCGCTGATCAAAGCGGGGATCATCACCGCCGGACCGGGCGGTTTCTTCGACGAATACACGGTGCTGATCGTCCAGTGCGCCGCCGAGCTGGCCGACTATGGCGTCGAGCCACGGCATCTGCGCACCTTCCGGTCAGCCGTCGACCGTGAGACCGACCTGATTGCCCAGATCGTGGGCCCAACCGTCAAAGCCAACAAGGCAGGAGCCCGCGACCGCGCCGACGACCTGATCCGGGAGGTGGCCGCGCTGTCCATCGCGCTCCACGGCGCGATGATCAAGTCCGCGGTGCGCGGCGTCCTCGATCGCTGAGGACTAGACTCGCGGTACGACAGAAGTACTGGTGTTGGAGGCACGATGAGCGAAGTTCGAGTCGTGGGAATCCGCGTGGAACAGCCCCAGAACCAGCCGGTGTTGTTGCTGCGCGAATCCACAGGAGATCGTTACCTACCCATTTGGATCGGCCAGTCGGAGGCGGCGGCCATCGCGCTGGAGCAACAGGGCGTTGAGCCGGCACGGCCGCTCACCCATGACCTGATCCGTGATCTCATTGCTGCCCTTGGGCATTCACTCAAGGAAGTCCGGATTGTGGACCTGCAGGAGGGCACGTTCTACGCCGATCTGGTTTTCGACAGCGATATCCGGGTGTCGGCACGGCCGTCGGATTCGGTGGCGATCGCGCTGCGTGTCGGAGTTCCGATCTACGTCGAGGAAGCGGTGCTCGCCGAGGCGGGTTTGATCATTCCCGACGAGGACGACGAGGACTCCGGCGGAGCGTTGCGCGAAGACGAGGTGGAGAAGTTCAAGGAGTTCCTGGACAGCGTGTCGCCCGACGACTTCAAGGCCACCGAAGGCCCGTGACACGGCCTTAAGTAACGAGTAAGTCTCAACCTGACCTTTACAGTCTCGACCCGGGCGCGTCGCGTTGACCGTGATTTCAGGGGGGTCATAATTTGACTCAGCGGCCGGCACGGGGCAGCGCAAGGGGCGTATGCTCGGAGAATTCGTGCTTGGACGAACGCACTACCGGCGAACTGAGAACCACAGGACGGTAGCCGGAGAAGCGATCGCGAGAGGGAGCAGAAGTGGTTGACGAGCCGCAGCAGGGGCAGCTGGAGATGACATTGGACAACGGCGCCACCGGTTCCGCTGACTCCGCGTCTGCCGGGCCTGTCCAGCCGGGTCTTTTCCCGGACGACTCCGTTCCCGACCAGCTCGTCGGCTATCGCGGTCCCAGTGCCTGCCAGGTTGCCGGCATCACCTACCGCCAGCTGGACTACTGGGCGCGCACCTCGCTGGTGGTGCCCTCCATCCGCGGCGCCGCGGGTTCTGGTAGCCAGCGCCTGTACTCGTTCAAGGACATCCTGGTCCTCAAGATCGTCAAGCGACTGCTGGATACCGGCATCTCGCTGCAGAACATCCGCGTCGCCGTGGAGCACCTGCGCCAGCGCGGCGTCGAGGACTTGGCCAACATCACCCTGTTCTCGGACGGCACCACCGTCTACGAGTGCACCTCCGCCGAAGAGGTCGTCGACCTGCTGCAGGGCGGACAGGGTGTGTTCGGCATTGCCGTCAGCGGTGCCATGCGCGAGCTGACCGGCGCCATCGCCGAGTTCCCCGGGGAGCGTGCCGATGGCGGCGAAACCATCGAGGCGCCCGAGGATGAACTGGCCTCCCGCCGCAAGGATCGCGCCCGCAAGATCGGCTGATCCGCCGCTCATTCCCGCCGGTCTGAACCAGGCGGTCGACTCGCGTAAACTGGTCGGGCATCGCCCGTGGGCGGGAGAGTGTCATGATCGCCAGTCATGGCCGCCGAAGGAGCAACACCTCTCCGTCAATCTCTCAGGCCCCCGAACCGCTCTCGGCCCCGATGCCTCTGAAAAGTGGTGATCCGGTAGATAGCCGGAGCACCCGCCGACGGGGAAAGGCTCTTACCTGGAAATTCACCGGGTAAGACGACCGAATCTCTCAGGCGCCCGCGACGGGTCGATGACAGAGGGAGGGGAGACGCTGTCGTGCGCCCAGCGCGCGACTCGGCCCTCCGGGAGCGCCATGTCTTTCGCCGACCGCCACATCGGTCCGACCACCGCCGACATCGACACCATGCTCGCCACCATCGGCGTGGCAAGCCTCGATGAACTGGCCCAAAAGGCCCTTCCGGCCAGCATCCTTGACGCGGTACACGGCGGCCCCGACGGACCGAGAGCCGCCGGGCTGGACGCACTGCCCGCCGCGGCATCCGAACATGAAGCGCTGGATGCGCTACGAAAACTGGCCAACCAGAACACCATTGGCGTCTCGATGATCGGACAGGGCTACTTCGACACGCTGACGCCGCCGGTGCTGCGACGCCACATCCTGGAAAACCCCGCCTGGTACACCGCCTACACGCCGTACCAGCCGGAGATCAGCCAGGGCCGACTCGAGGCGCTGCTGAACTTCCAGACCATGGTCTCCGAGCTCACCGGCCTGGACATCGCCAATGCTTCGATGCTCGATGAGGGCACCGCCGCCGCCGAGGCCATGACACTCATGCATCGCGCCGTGAGGTCCTCGTCCAACCGCCTGATCGTGGATACCGACCTGTATGCACAGACCGCCGCCGTGATCGCCACCCGTGCCACACCGCTCGGTATCGAGGTGGTGACCGCCGATCTGGCCCAGGGGCTGCCCGACGGTGACTTCTTCGGGGTGATCGTGCAGCTGCCCGGCGCATCCGGGGTGGTACGCGACTGGACGGCGCTCATCGCCGAGGCTCATGATCGCGGCGCACTGGTGGCTGTCGGCGCCGACCTACTGGCGCTCACCCTGGTGGCGCCGCCCGGAGACATCGGTGCCGATGTCGCCTTCGGTACCACGCAGCGCTTCGGCGTGCCCATGGGATTCGGTGGGCCGCATGCCGGGTACCTCGCGGTGCACACCGCCCACGCCCGGCAGCTGCCCGGGCGCCTCGTCGGAGTGTCGGTGGACGCCGACGGCGCGTCCGCCTACCGGCTCTCGCTGCAAACCCGCGAACAGCACATCCGTCGCGACAAGGCGACCAGCAATATCTGTACCGCGCAGGTGCTGCTGGCCGTGATGGCCGCCATGTACGCGAGCTACCACGGCCCGGAGGGGCTGCGCGCCATCGCCACCCGGGTACACCGCAATGCGCAGCTGCTGGCCTCGGGGCTGACTCGCGGCGGCCACACCGTGGTGCACGGCCAGTTCTTCGACACCGTGCTGGTGCACGTGCCCGGCAAGGCCGCCGAGATCCAGGCCGCCGCCAAGGCCGAGGGCGTCAACATCTGGAGACCCGACGGCGATCACGTCTCGATCGCCTGCGACGAGGCGACCACGCTGCCGCACCTGGTCTCGGTGTTGCGGGCATTCGGATCCGATTTCGGCGGCGGCACGTCCGACACCTCGGACATCGCAACCCGCGACTCCGCCTACCTGACCCATCCGGCGTTCAACCGCTACCGCAGCGAGACCGAGATGATGCGGTACCTGCGCGCGCTGTCCGACAAGGATATTGCGTTGGACCGCAGCATGATCCCGCTCGGGTCCTGCACCATGAAGCTCAATGCCGCCGCCGAGATGGAACCCATCACCTGGCCGCAGTTCGCCGCACAGCATCCGTTCGCCCCGGCGAGCGATTCACGTGGCCTGCGCACGCTGATCGCCGACCTCGAGGGCTGGCTGGCCGACATCACCGGATACGACAACGTCAGCCTGCAGCCCAACGCGGGATCCCAGGGCGAGTATGCGGGCCTGCTGGCCATCCGGCAGTACCACATCGACCGTGGTGAGAGCGATCGCGACGTGTGTCTGATCCCGTCGAGTGCCCATGGCACCAACGCTGCCTCGGCCGCGCTGGCCGGCATGCGCGTCGTGGTGGTGGCGTGCCGCGAGAACGGCGACGTCGACCTGGACGACCTGCGGGCCAAGATCGCCGACAACGCCAGCGTGCTGTCGGCCATCATGATCACCTACCCGTCCACGCATGGCGTCTATGAGCACGACATCGCCGATATCTGCGCTGCCGTGCACGAGGCCGGGGGACAGGTGTACGTCGACGGCGCCAATCTGAATGCTCTTGTCGGGCTTGCCCGGCCCGGGCATTTCGGCGGCGACGTCAGCCACCTGAACCTGCACAAGACCTTCTGCATCCCGCACGGCGGTGGCGGGCCCGGCGTCGGACCTGTCGCGGTGCGCGGCCACCTCGCGCAGTACCTGCCGGGGCACCCGTACGCCGAGGAACTCCCGGCCGGGCCTCCGGTGTCCTCCGCGCCGTACGGTTCGGCGTCCATCCTCCCGATCACCTGGGCCTACATCCGGATGATGGGGCCCGAGGGCCTGCGCGCGGCCTCGTTGACGGCGATCGCCTCGGCCAACTACCTGGCACGCCGGCTCGACGAGTACTACCCGGTGCTCTACACCGGTGACAACGGCATGGTGGCCCACGAGTGCATCCTGGATCTGCGGGAGATCACCAAGAACACCGGTGTCACCGTCGACGACGTCGCAAAGCGCCTGGCCGACTATGGTTTCCACGCACCGACGATGAGCTTCCCGGTGGCCGGCACGCTGATGGTGGAGCCGACCGAGAGCGAGAGCCTGGCCGAGGTGGACGCCTTCTGTGAGGCGATGATCGCGATCAAGGCCGAGATCGACAAGGTCGGTTCCGGGGTGTGGCCGGTGGAGGACAACCCGTTGCGCGGTGCACCCCACACCGCCGAGTCCCTGATCGCCGACGAGTGGAATCACCCGTACAGCCGAACCGAGGCGGCCTACCCGCTCGGAAAGGGCTTCCGCCCCAAGGTGTGGCCGCCGGTGCGCCGCATCGACGGCGCCTACGGCGACCGGAACCTGGTGTGCTCCTGCCCGCCGATCGAGGCGTTCGCGCAGTAGGACGCCTCACTCCTCACGCGCGAGCAGGCCCCCGCTTGCGGGGGACTGCTCGCGGTAGGGAATCTAGGACACAAAGCGAGTGATGGCCGCGGCCAGCTCGGGGCTGTTCGAGGCCGCCACGTTCTGATACACACCGCCGGTCTGCTGCGCCAGCGTCTGCCAGGTCTGCTGATCGGAGTCGTTACCGAAATCGATCACGTTGATGCGCACCGGCTTCGCCGCATCCTTCTGGCGGTTGATCGTGTCGATCAGTCCGGCACCGTCCAGGGTTTGATCGGTGTGCGAGCGCCCCGCCACGATCAGGACCGAGTTCACCTGGTTGGGCCGGAACCCGTTGACCGCCTCCTGGTACACGTTGCGCAAGGTCGTGAAGGCCACTGCGCCATTGGAGGTCGGCTGCAGCGCCGTCAGCGCGTCGGCCACGCTCTGCGACCGGGGAATGCCCTCCACGTCGTCGGAGGCGGTGCCGAGGCGCACCACGGTGTTGCCCTCCTTGCCGTCGTACGTCCACAACCCGATACCCGAGCCGGGGGCGATGCTGCGTACGCGGTTGGCAAGGGCCCCAGTCACATCGGAGAACTTCACGCCATCGGAGGACAGCGAGGAATCCAGCATGATGGTGGTGGCGCCGGAGCCCGTCGAGGTGCCGTCGGCCAGCGCGACACGAACCTTCTCTTCGACGCTGAGCGGCTTGTCGATCTTGGCGAAGCTCACCACGTCACTGCTGGGCAGGTCCGCGCCCTCGGCGCGGAACCCGGCCGCGGCCAGGTCCTTGAGCTGGTCCTTGTCTCCCAGGAATCGCGCGAACTGGCTTGCCGCGGTGTGCTGCTCCTCGGAGAGCCAGGCACCATCCAGCTGCACGGTGGGGTAGTCGGCGATCGGGGTGGCCCCGGCGGGCTGCCAGGCGGCGATCACCTTCTTGGCGTCGCCGTTGCTGCGCGTGCGGGCATAGAGCTGCTGCTCGGTGGTGACCACCGCGTGCACCGCGGCAGCGGGCTGCTCGCCGCCGTCCAGCAGCGCGCCGATGGCATCGGACAAGTTGTTGGCGGGCAGCTTCGGGGCCGCCGCGGCCAACGATGCGGCCGCACCGGCGCCGAGTTCGGGTGAATCACCGGGGCGAACGCTGGCTGCCGCCACCGCCTCGGCGGCAAGCTGCGCGGCGTCGCCGTTGCCACTGGAGGGCAACACCAACCGCAGCGAACCCCAGCCGGGCAGGCCAACTCCGTCGAGCGAGTTCGGGACGTTCTGCAGCGCAGGCACATCCGCCCAACTCTTGTTGTCGGGAATGGCCTGGCGCAGTCTCGGCGTCATCGCGATCACCACGGGTGTGCTGACCAACGAGCGGCTGTCACTGATGATGTTGGTCTTGGAGGCCGCCTTCAGGCGTGCCGACGAAATCGAGCTACCCGGGATCCACAGGGCGGGCTGCTCTCCGAGCTCAGCGGGCCACTGACCCGTCAGTCCCTTGATCACGTTGGCCGTGTCCGCCGGGCGCACCGAGACGGTGAAGCAGTAGTCACCGATCACTTCGCGCTTCTTGTTGAACCGCTCCGACAACTCGCCGATCCGGTCCGCGATGGAGGGGTCGGCAACCACCGCGATGGCGTTGTCGCCGTGCACGCAGGTGGCAGAGGCCTCTGCCTGGTTGTCAGTGGTCCGGCGGTCGAAGTACCACCACAGTCCGATGGATACCGCGACCACCAGCACGGCCGCGATCGCGCCGATCAAACCCTTGCTCAGACCCCAGTTGCGGGTACCGCTGCTTCGGCGATGCGCTCGCTCGAAGCTGCCCGTGTCGAACTCCGAGGGGACGTTCGACTCATACCCTGCGTCGTGGTCGGGCTCCCAGCCGTCGTTATCGTCCCGATCGTTTGGGCTACCGGACCCAGATGCGCTGTGCCTGCCCATGGTGTCGTCGCGACCTTTCCTCGTGCTGTCGTCCGGCTGCTGGTGAGCCCCGTCCCGCGTCCGCCCGAGTCTACTGTCCTAGACCGCCCATCTCCTGGTGCGCGACACCAAATCGCGTCCAAACTGAGGCGACGCCGTACCCCGAACTTCAAGATCACGGCACGTCAGACGGCATTCGCCTACTTGGCCGCGGCGGCCTTGTACTCGCGGCGACGCCGGTGCAGGATCGGCTCGGTGTATCCGTTGGGCTGATCTGTGCCCTCCAGGATGAGCTCCTTGGCAGCCTGGAAGGCGATGTTGCTGTCGAAGTCGGGAGCCATCGGACGGTAGTCCTTGTCCCCGGCGTTCTGCCGATCGACAACCGGTGCCATCCGCTTGAGACCCTCGACCACCTCGTCCTCGGTGATGACGTCGTGGCGCAGCCAGTTGGCCAGCAGCTGGCTGGAGATGCGCAGAGTGGCGCGGTCTTCCATGAGCGCCACATCGTGGATGTCAGGAACCTTGGAGCAGCCGACACCCTGGTCGATCCAGCGGACCACGTAGCCCAGGATCGACTGGCAGTTGTTGTCGATTTCCTCGCGGATGTCCTCTGCGGTCCAGTCGTGACGCGACTCGGCCAGCGGAATGGTGAGCAAAGAGTCCAGCTTGGCGCGGTGCTTACCGGCCAGCTCCTGATCCACCGCCTTGACGTCCACCTGGTGGTAGTGCAGCGCGTGCAAGGTGGCCGCGGTGGGGGACGGCACCCAGGCGGTGGTGGCGCCCGCGCGCGGCTGCGCGATCTTCTGCGCGACCATGTCCGCCATCAGGTCCGGCATGGCCCACATACCCTTGCCGATCTGCGCCTTACCGGCCAAACCGGCGCCCAGCCCGGTATCGACGTTGTGGTCCTCGTACGCGAGGATCCACGGCTGCGACTTCATGACGGCCTTACGACACATCGGTCCGGCTTCCATCGAGGTGTGGATCTCGTCGCCGGTGCGATCCAGGAAGCCGGTGTTGATGAACACCACGCGGTCCGAGGCGGCCTTGATGGCGGCCTTCAGGTTGACGGTGGTCCGGCGCTCCTCGTCCATGATGCCGACCTTGAGGGTGGCGTGCGGGAGTCCGAGCACCTCCTCGACACGTCCGAACAATTCGGCGGTGAAGGCCACTTCCTCTGGCCCGTGCATCTTGGGCTTCACGATGTAGATGGACCCGGTGCGGCTGTTCTTCAGCGCACCGTTCTTCTTGCCCGAGCGTAGGCCGTGGATGGCGATGAGGCTGGTGAACAGCGCGTCCTGGATGCCCTCGGGCATCTCGTTGCCCTCGGCGTCCACGATGGCGTCATTGGTCATGAGGTGGCCGACGTTGCGCACGAACAACAGGCTGCGGCCGGGCAGGGTCAACTCGCCCTTGCCGTCCGGGGTGGTGAACACGCGGTCTTCGTTGAGCACCCGGGTGAACGTCTTGCCGCCCTTGGAAACTTCCTCGGACAGGTCACCCTTGTTGAGTCCCAACCAGTTCCGGTACCCGAGGACCTTGTCCTCGGCATCCACCGCAGCCACCGAGTCCTCGAAGTCCATGATGGTGGTGATCGCCGACTCCAGCACGACATCCTTGATGCCGGCCTTGTCGGTGGACCCGATCGGGGAGTCGGGGTCGATCAGAACCTCGATGTGCAGGCCGTGATTGACCAGCAGCACCGACCACTGCGGCTTGCCGAGCTTGCCGGTGTAGCCGACGAACTGGTCGGGGTTCTGCAGCCCGGTCGACAGCTCGTCACCCAGCTCGACGAGCAACTGGCCGTCGTCGATCTTCAGGCCGACAGCGTCCTTCCACGAGCCCGCCGCCAGCGGCGCGGCGCCATCGAGAACCTCGCGGGCGTAGGCGATGACCTTGTCGCCGCGAATCCTGTTGTACCCACCAGTCTCAGCGGACGCCTTCTCCGCGCCATCGGTTTCCGGGATGACATCGGTGCCGTACAGCGCGTCGTAGAGAGAGCCCCAGCGCGCGTTGGCGGCGTTGAGAGCGAAGCGCGCATTCAGGATCGGCACCACCAGCTGCGGTCCGGCCGTCGTGGTGATCTCGTCGTCCACGTTGGCGGTGGTGATGCTGAAATCTTCCGGCTCGGGGACCAGGTACCCGATCTCGGTGAGGAAGTCGCGATACGCCGACTGATCCAGCGGCTCGATGGCGCGCTGCCGGTGCCAGCGATCGACCTGAGTTTGCAGGTCGTCCCGCCGGTCGAGGAGCTCGCGGTTCCGCGGAGCCAAATCCGTGACTACTTTGTCGACCCCAGCCCAGAAAGCGTCGGCATCCACACCGGTGCCCGGGAGGGCCTCGTTGGTGATGAAGTCATACAGCACCCGCGCCACGCGTAGGTTGCCCACATCGACGCGATCACTCATCGCAACTCCTCTGTGTTGTCGGGGGTCTGGGACCGGCCGCTCCTGCGAATCGGTGAACATTGATCCTACTCATTGGTAGCCACCAACCCCGAAACCGCTCTATATGCGGTGAGTTCCGTCACGCACGGTGCCGACCAGATCCTCCACCAGGTCCTCGAGTGTGACCAGACCCACTACGCTGCCGTCTGTGGTCGACATGAGTGCCAGATGACTGTTGCTGCGGCGGAGAGTCGAGAGCGCCTCCGGCAGTGGAACAGAACCGTGCAAGCGGGGTAGCGGGCGAATAAAGGCGGGGTCGACGACCGCGTCCGGGTCGTCACCCATCGTCAGGACGTCCTTTATGTGCAGATAGCCGAGGTAATCCCCAGTGGGCCCAATAACTGGAAAACGTGAGTACCCAGTTTCTGCCACCGCGCTCTCGACGGCGTTGACCGACGGCGCCGGCGCCGCACCCGAGACGGCAATCGACCGAATCTGGTTAGCGGGCACGACGACGTCCGCGACCACGCGGTGCTGGATCTGCAGCGCACGACGCAGCCGGGTGTGTTCTTCCTCGTCGAGAAGCCCCTCGGAGAGCGACTCCGCAATCATTTCGGAGAGCTCCACGGTAGAGACGGTGACTTCCAGCTCGTCCTTGACCGGCACCTTGAACATCCGCAGCACGGTGTTGGCGCACCAGTTGTAGAAGCCGATCAGCGGTCGGGCCAGGCGGATGTAGACCAGGTACGGCGGGATCAAGAGCATGGCCGCGGATTCCGGACCGGCGATGGCGATGTTCTTGGGCACCATCTCGCCGAGCAGCACATGTAGCAGCACCACGATCGACAGCGAGACCACAAAGGCGACGGTGTGTGTCAGCGCCGGGGGTGCGCCCAACAGCTCGAAAGGGCGCTCCAGTAGGTGGGCGACGGCCGGTTCACCGATGCGGCCCAACAGGATTGAACAGATCGTGATGCCAAGCTGTGCGCCGGCAAGCATGAGCGACAGATTCTGGCCGGCCATCATCACCGTCACGGCGCGCTTCTTGCCTGCCTCGGCCAACGCCTCCAGCCGGTCCCTGCGGGCCGAGATGAGGGCGAATTCCGCACCGACGAAGAAGGCGTTCGCCAAAAGCAATGCGGCGGTGAGGAGAACTCCGAGTATGTCGCTGCCCATCGTGGTCATTCCCCCCGGCCGTCGGTGTCGGTCAGCTCGGTGAGTTCGATCTGATCGATCCGGCGCCCGTCCATGCTCGCCACGCGAGCCCGCCAGCGGGGGAGTTCGGCCAACGGATGGTCCGGCACCACGGCCGACAGTTCGACGGTTTCCCCGACGGTCGGGATATGTCCGAGCTCCTGCAGCACCAGGCCGCCGATCGTCTCGTACTCACCCTCGGGAGCCCGGTAACCGGTCGCCGCGGCCACCTCGTCGATGCGTAACAGGCCCGACACCACCCAGCCGCCGCCAGAAGACACGACGTCCGGCGTCGCGTCGTCGTGCTCGTCGCGAACGTCACCCACGATCTCCTCGATCATGTCCTCGACTGTGACCAGCCCGGCCGTGCCGCCGTACTCGTCGACCACCAGGGCGGTTTGCATGCCGTTCGCGCGCACCTGCTCCATGACCGCATCGCCGTCGAGGGTGGAGGGCACCACCGCCACCGGCCGGGCCAGCGTGGCCAGCGTGGTCGTCGCGCGCCGATCCCGTGGCACCTCGAAGATCTGCTTGACGTGCACGATGCCGATCGTCGCGTCGAGATCGCCTTCGGTGATCGGAAACCGGGAGAAACCGGACTCAACGGCGATGGCGACGAGGTCGGCCACCGTATCGGTCGCTTCGAGCGATTCGATCTCGGTGCGCGGGGTCATCAGCTCCTCGGCGGTACGGCTGCCGAATCGCAGCGACCGGTCGACCAGTATCGCGGTGGTCTCGTCCAGTGCACCGCTGCGCGCCGAGGTGCGCACCAGTGACCCCAGCTCTTGCGGCGAACGCGCCGAGCGCAGCTCCTCTGCGGGTTCGATGCCCATCCGGCGCAGTACCCAGTTGGCGATGCCGTTCAGCGCCCGGATCGCGAAGGCGAACACCGCCGAGAACAGCACCATGGGACCCGCGGTGGCCCGTGAGGTCCAGATGGGACGTGCCAGGGCGAAGTTCTTGGGCACCAACTCACCGAAGATCATCGATATCGAGGTGGCCAGGATCAGTGCCACTGCCAGCGAAATCGCGCTACTGACCGCGAAACCCGTGTACCCGAACAGCTGCGACACGAGACGCGCGATCACCGGCTCGGCGAGATACCCGGTGACGAGGGTGGTGATGGTGATGCCGAGCTGGGCACCGGACAGCTGGAACGAGAGGGTGCTGTGCGCCCGTTTGACCAGCCTGTCCCGGCCATCGCCGGCCTTGGCCCGCGCCTCGATGGAGCTTCGTTCCAGCGCGGTGAGGGAGAACTCCGCCGCCACGAAAAGCGCGGTGCCCGCCGTCAGGGCTACGAAGGCAAGCAGGCTCAGCCCGGTGAGTAAGACCGTCACCGCGTACTGGCCCCTTAGGTTGAGTGGTCACACGGCGTGACCATCGTGAGGCTTATGGTAACCGTGCAGGTGGCCGGCGGGGTGCCGACCGGTCACCAACCCTCGGGAAGTGGGCGGCCCTCGGCGAATCCGGCCGCCGACTGAACACCCAGCACCACCCGGTCGTGCAGCTCACCCAGGGTGCGCGCACCGACATATGTGCAGGTACTGCGCACACCGGAGATGATGTGGTCGATCAGGTCCTCGACGCCGGGCCGTTGCGGATCCAATTCGATCCGGGAGGTGGAAATGCCCTCCTCGAAGAGGCCCTTGCGCGCTTGGTCGAAGGCGCTGTCACCGGCCGTGCGGGCCGCCACGGCACGCTTGGATGCCATCCCGAAGCTGTCCTTGTAGCGGCGGCCGCTCGCGGAGAACTGCAGATCGCCGGGGGACTCGTGGGTGCCCGCGAACCAGGACCCGATCATCACATTGGCGGCGCCCGCCGCCAATGCCAGCGCAACGTCCCGCGGATGCCGAACGCCGCCGTCAGCCCACACATGAGCACCGAGTTCCCTTGCCGCTGCAGCACATTCGATGACCGCCGACAGCTGCGGGCGTCCCACCCCGGTCATCATCCGGGTGGTGCACATGGCACCCGGACCCACGCCCACCTTCACGATGTTCGCGCCGGCCTGGATCAGATCGCGGGTGCCCTGCGCCGAGACCACGTTGCCCGCGGCGATGGGCACGCCCAGCGACAATTCCGCGACCGACGCGAGCGCCTCGACCATCTTCTGCTGATGCCCGTGTGCAGTGTCGATGACCAGCAGATCCACCCCGGCCTGCACCAGGGCAGTCGCCTTGGCCCGCACGTCACCGTTGATACCCACGGCACCGGCGATGCGCAGGCGCCCTTGCGCGTCGACGGCCGGCGTGTACAAGCCCGCCCGAACGGCACCCGTGCGGGTGAGGATGCCCGCCATGGTGCCGTCCGGCCGCGTCAGCACCGCCACCGGTACGTGGGCCTCGGCCAGACGATCGAAGATCGCCCGGGGATCGGTCCCCGTCGACACGGTGACGAAGTCGGTCGCCGCGATGTCGTGGACGCGGGTGAACCTGTCGATGCCGGTGCACGCCGCCTCGGTGACCAGGCCCAGCGGCTTGTCGTCAGCGATCACCACGGCGGCTCCGTGCGAGCGCTTGTGGATCAGGGCGATGGCCTCACCCGCCGAGTCGTCCGGCGCCAGGGTCACCGGGGTGTCGTAGACCAGGTCACGGCTCTTGACGAACTCCACGGTCTGCGCGACCGCCTGCACCGGAAGGTCCTGGGGCAGCACGGTGATGCCGCCCCGGCGGGCGACGGTCTCGGCCATCCGCCGTCCGGCCACCGCCGTCATGTTGGCGACCACGATCGGGATCGTGGTGCCGGTGCCGTCGGCGGTGGTCAGGTCGACATCGAAACGCGACGTGACATCCGAGTGATTCGGCACGACGAAGACGTCGTCGTAGGTCAGGTCGTATGGTGGCCGCTGCCCGTCTAGAAACTTCATGATGTGACGCCCACGCCTCTTCTGGCCGTTATGCCTCTACCTCGCTGCGGTCGCCGCTCCAGAGTGTGTGGAACTTGCCCGGAGCATCGACACGCTCGTAGGTGTGTGCCCCGAAGAAGTCGCGCTGCGCCTGGGTGAGCGCGGCAGGCAGGCGGTCGGTGCGCAGTCCGTCGTAGTACGAGAGCGACGAGGCGAAGCCGGGGACCGGAATTCCCAGCTGAGTCGCCGTCACCACCACCCGGCGCCAGCTGTCGATGCCGTTCTCCACGGCTGCCCGGAAGTACGGAGCGGCGATCAGTGTGGCCAGCTCGGGCTCGTCGGCGAACGCCTCCTTGACGCGGTTCAGGAACTGCGCACGGATTATGCAGCCACCGCGCCAGATAGTGGCCAGGTCACCGGGGTTGACGTTCCAGCCGTACTCGGCGCTGCCCGCGGCAATCTGGTTGAACCCCTGCGCATAGGCGACAATCTTCGACGCGTACAGTGCCTGTCGCACATCCTCGATGAATTGCTTTGCATCGCTGGGCTTCTCACCAAGCACGCCAGAGGTGAATCCGGCTGCGGCAGCACGCTGGGGACGCGAACCGGACAGCGCACGAGCGAACACGGCCTCGGCGATGCCCGTCACCGGCACGCCAAGATCCAGGGCCGACTTGACGGTCCAGCGACCGGTGCCCTTCTGCTCTGCGGCATCGACGATGACGTCGACAAGGGGCTTGCCCGTCTTGGCATCGATGTGGGCCAGCACATCGGCGGTGATCTCGATGAGGTAGCTCTCCAACTCACCGCTGTTCCACTCGGTGAACACCTCGGCGATCTGCGGTGCCGACATGCCCAGCGCGTCGCGAAGGAGTTGGTAGGCCTCGCCGATCAGCTGCATGTCGGAGTACTCGATGCCGTTGTGCACCATCTTCACGAAATGCCCCGACCCATCCGGGCCGATGTGGGTGCAGCAGGGGGTGCCATCGACGTGTGCCGCAATGGATTCCAACAGCGGACCGAGCGCCTTGTACGACTCCGCCGGCCCGCCCGGCATGATCGACGGACCGTTCAGCGCGCCCTCTTCGCCGCCCGAGATTCCGGCGCCGACGAAGTGCAGCCCACGTGCGGCCAGCGCGGCCTCACGGCGAATCGTGTCCGTGTACAGCGCGTTGCCGCCGTCGATGATGATGTCGCCGGGCTCCATTGCCGACGCCAGCTCTTCGATGACGGCGTCGGTGGGCTCACCGGCCTTCACCATGATCAGGACGCGGCGTGGACGCTCGAGCGCTCCGACGAACTCCTCGACCGTCTCACTGCGAATGAAGCTGCCCTCGGACCCGTGATCGGCCAGCAGAGCGTCGGTCTTCGCGACCGATCGGTTGTGCAGGGCGACGGTGTATCCGTGCCGTGCGAAGTTCCGCGCGATATTCGATCCCATGACGGCCAAGCCCGTCACACCGATCTGAGCTTTACCCTGCGCCGAGCCGTCTGCAGCCGTCACCAGCACATCCTTTCGTTGACGTGTTGTGCTCCACGGATTCTCGCGCAGTCGCTTTCGGGCCGCGAGCGCGGGTCACCTACTGGCCGATTACTGACTGAACAGGCGCTGTAGTTCGGTGAACCACGGGATGACAACCGCCAGCGTCGGCACCACCAGGATTGCGGCGGCGGCGGTGTAGGCGCTGCAGGAGAGTAGGAGGCTGTTCCCGCTGCCGCCCAAACGGCGGACCCGGATGAGCGTGGTGGGACCACCGGCGGCCATGGCGCCGACCGGCGTCGGGCCACCCGCACACGCGACGAGTGCACGAGCCAGGGGAGTCGGGCCCGCGGTCCGGACCGCCGCGTCGTCGGCAAGAAGTTCCACGAGCAGCTTGACCGCGTCCAGCGCATTCCTGCTACGCACGATGACCGGGAAAGCGTCGTGCACGGCAGTGAACGCCTCCAACACCAGGTCGTGGCGGGCGCGCAGATGGGCGCGTTCGTGCGCGACGATTGCCGCCACCTCGTTGTGGCCCAACGTGCTCAGCGTTCCCTCGCTGACGACCACCCGGCTGCGCACACCCGGTAAGCAGTACGCCAGGGGTTCGTCGACTTCCAGGACACGCAGGTCGTGATCGCGCCGGCGATGGATGTCGTAGCCGCCACGCCAGTTCTCGCAGTAGCGCTTGTGATCGAGCAGGTCGACGATGGCACGGTGGCGTGCCCGGCGGCGTCGGGTACGTACACCTACCCGAATCACCGAGACCATCAGCCGAATACCGATCAGAATCGTGATCGCGAACACGGTGACGTAGAGCAGCCACAAACCCCAACCGAGACGGTCGATTTCGCCGGTAATCGTGGCCGTCGGGTGACCATCGGGCCCGGGGACCAGAAGCCGGCTCGCTATCGCCAACCCGGAGCTGAAGGCCGAGAGAACCGCAGCCACCGCAATGGCCTGCCACAAAACCATGGCGGCGCGTGGTGCGCGGTACGGCCAGCGCGCACGCGCGAGCAACGCCGGTACAGGACCGGTCAGCAGCAGCGCGAGAATCGCGAACGCCAGGGCGGACACATAACCAGTGTCCCTTACGCGGTGGGGCGACCGCCAGCAGATGGATCTTTCGCCTCGAGATCGGCCAGGGCGCGACGCAGCGCATCGGCCTCATCGGGGCCGACGCGCTCCACGAAGTGCACCAATGCCGCCTCGCGGGCACCAGAGTTGTTGGCCTGCGCCAATGCGTCGACCATCAGCCCCGCCACCAGCTCGTCGCGACCGTGGACCGGGGCGTAGCGATGCGCGCGGTCATCGCGGTGCTGAACGACCAGATCCTTCTTCGCAAGGCGCTGCAACACGGTCATCACAGTTGTATAGGCGAGGTCACGTCGTGCCGACAGCGCCTCGTGGACCTGACGCACAGTCTGAGGCTCGGGAGAGGACCACAGGTGGTCCATCACCGCGCGTTCAAGTTCGCCCAGGCGTGCCATTCCGAACATTCTACGTTCACCTCCGACGCAATGCCGTACTACATCCAGTCGTACTACTTCTGACAACCAACGATCCGAGGCTCGGTCTTTGTTCCAGGGCTCGGTCCGGTCTCACCATGTGAGTCGAACCGTCGACACCGGCCGATGATCAGGGGCTTCGGTGAGGGCTCTCACAACGTCCGCACCTGGCGATGTCATCGTACATGTGGTTAGGCTAACCTATCTTGTCTACGTGAAGGGAGGCTGCCAACTGTGACACTGGCCATCGACCGATGCTCTTCGACCAGGAGTCTCATCGCCGACGATCCGCTGATCGCCGGGATGTCCATCCGCCAATCACTGCCGCTGCACGAATCGAGCGCCCGGCTTCGCGAGCTGTATCCGGAGTGCCCGCGGGCCTACGGCGTCGCCATGATGTCCGACGTAGGCCGCCGCCGATGGTGGCCGCTGGCGCGCGCACTCAATACTGATCGGCTTGAGCAGATGTACGCCCGCGCCGTCAAGGAGACCGGCAGCGACTCGATTGCCGTCCACCAACTCGCCGACGCTCTGGTGCACACCGTGGTCGGACGCCTGGTTGCCTTGGTGGTCCTGGAGGGCCGCGCCTGGGATCCGGGGCTGGGGAACCTATGGGTCTACTTCGACTCCGAGGGCTGCATCGACTGGGCCGGCGTTGTCGACCCGACCCTACGAGTACTGCCCGACGACCCGGACCGCGACCGCGAGCAGGTGGTGGTCTTTCCCGGCGAGGACGCGCTCGCCGCGTGGACCGCGCACCGGTGCCATCGCGCGCTGGCTCCATTGTTCACCCGCCTGACGCAGATCAGCTCCGGCGCAATGGAAATCGGCCAGATGTGGCAGCTGGTCGGCTCGACAGTGGTGGGCGCGGCAACTCACGTTCCGCTGCTGGCACGGTCCAGCGAGACCGACGGGATGCGTCGCGGGCAAGCGATCTTGGACCGGTTCATGACACTCGGATTGCCGGTCCGCCATAAGGCCCTTGCAATTTAGGGCAGCCTTGCCTATCCTTAGTCACGTCGAACGCGCTACAGCGCGACCAGACACCCGGACCGCGCCGGAGTCCTGAGGGCTGCAGAGACCCCCGGTCCACTCGAAGGAAGGACCCCATGTGCCTCGGCACATGGGGTCCTTCTTCGTTTGATATGAACATCAAATGCCAGACACGCCGGAGCACCTCAGCACGATGCCCACCGCACCCTTCGACAAGCTCGTGGGACTCGAATACACCTCGCTGACGCCCGACGGTGTCTCCGCCAGCCTGACTGTCACCGAGAATCTGTTGCAACCCAACGGGATCGTGCACGGTGGCGTGTACTGCTCGGTGGTCGAGAGCGTGGCGAGCGTGTCCGCATACATCTGGCGGGCCAACGTGCTGGGGGAGGAGAGCGCGGTCGTCGGCGTCAACAACAACACCGACTTCCTGCGTGCGATCTCGGCGGGCACGCTCACCGCGACATCGACGCCGATCCACCGGGGTCGTCGTCAGCAGCTGTGGCTCGTCACCATCACCGACGGCGACAACCGCACGATCGCGCGGGGACAGGTGCGACTGCAGAACCTGTGAGACTCGGGTGGGCGCGACCCCCGTGCGCCCACCCGAGCTCATTTCGAGAGATGCCGGCCGGCCCCCCGATGGTCGGGCCGCCATCCTCGTCCCCCCGCCCGGATCCAGTCCCCACTGGATCCGGAGGCTTGTCAGCTCAGCTGCAGCTTGTCGACAATCCTGTCGGCCATCTTCTGCACCAGTTGCTTTGAATTGCTTCGTGCGCAAACCTGCGTCTGCACAATCACGTTGGCGACGCCGTTGTACGACACGAAACAGCGGTATTTACTCGGGCCGTAGGTGAGGGCCCAGTTCGCCTTCTTGGCGTTTGCGGACGAAACCGACACCGTGACGGGCACCTTCTCGCCGTCCGGATCGGTGAAGTTGTACGTCGTTCCGTCGCATTCCTTGATCGCGTCGACGGCCGTCGTGAACTGCGTCTGTGCGGCGTTCTTGTCCTTATATGCCGCGATCGCCTGGTACACCTGGGCGTCCGGCTTCTTGGCGTCCCCGAGCAGCATCTCTGTTCCGCGGAACGTCTCGTAGTCCTTACCCACAGACTCGACCGTCAACCCTTGCGTCACATTGCAACTCGCGTCGTCGGACTCCGTGGCCGTGAAGGGCTTCTCCCGTTTGTTGGTCTTGGCGACCTCGGTATCGAGAGCCTTCGCGATCTCCTCGTCGGTGAACAGCGCCGCCACCATGGCATCCTCACTGATCTTGTCCTGCCCGGGCCACCCGGTCAGAGCAGCGGGCCCGCTGCTCGTGGGGCCCGGCGCAGGGGCGTTGACCGACCGTGACGTGGTTGTGGTGGCAGCCGTCGAGGTGCCGGTGGCCTGCTTCTGGGTGGAGCACCCGGATAACGCCAGCGCCGCGATTGCCGTAGCGCACAGCGCCGTCCGCACCGTCGTGCCACCAAACGTGCTTGCCATGAACCCCCCTGTCATGTTCTTCGCCGCGATCATGCCGGGATCCATTCGGCCATGCGGTCGACGATCGCGGTCACCGCCGGCGCTCCATTGCCCGCTTGGCACAGGCGGGTACCAAACACCACATTGTTCTTCGCCCGGTACTCGAAAAAGCATCTCCACGCCGATGGTTTGCCATCGTTGAGCTGCTGTTCGACCCATCTCACCGTCTTCCCCTCGGCAGAGAAACTCTCCACCCGCCAGTCGAGGTCGCCGGTCGGCTGCTCGGTGTCGACACAGCTCTTCAGCGAGTCCGGGAATGCCTTTTTCATCTGGTCGGCAGCGGTCTTCGCGTCGGCGAACAGCACCACGGCCTGCCACACAATGTGGTCGTACCGCTCCTTTGACTCCTTTTGTACGACGTGCCGATACGTCGTCCATTCGTCACCCAGAACGTCAGTGAACGGTCCGGCCAGCGCCTCACATTTGCCGCTTCTCGGCGAATCCTCCGGAGTCGAGCTCTTCACCTCGAAGGTCAGCGGCGAGCCCACGATCTTGCCGACGTCATCGGCAGAGATCAGTGTGGCTTCGGCCTTCTCCGGGGTCACAATCACCGGCGGAGGCGGTTCCAGCGACGTCGTGACGGACGGTGCGGTGGTCTTGGGGCTTGTCGGGGACACCGCGTCCTGCGAATCGGCCTGCGCGCCCGATGTCGCGGTCGCACCGACCGGGATCGGTTTGATACCTCCCGAGTCGGTGCCACAACTCACCGCGAGCATCGCAGCCAGACCAAGCCATCCGGCCGTCAATACGTAACGCATCCAAATCCCTCCCTGTCGATTTCAGACCCGCATCGACCCAAATCATGGCTACATCGGGTTGCTCGCGCCCAGTGTTACACGCCCCTCGCCACGGCTGGCTTACTTGGGCTGGGTGGCCGCCGCCATCCTGTCCATGATGGCCTTCATCGCGGGTACGCCATTACCGCGCTGGCAGACGGTCGCCGAGAACAGCACGTTGTCGATGATGCGTGCCGCCTTGTTACAGCGCCATCCGTTGGGCTGACCATCTTCGATCTGCTCAAGCACCCATTGCACCCGGTCTTGCGACGCCTCACGCACGGTTACGCGCCAGGTCGCCGTGTCGGTCTTGATGTCCTCACCTGAACACTCGCGGACCGTGACCGGGAACTCCTTCGAATAGGTTTCCGCCGCGGCATCTTTGGCTGGGTATAACAAGACACGCTGCCCGATCGAGTGATCGTAGGTTTCCTTGGATTCCTGGTACCACACGTTTCGATAGGTGGTCCACGTGCTGCCGATGTCGGTCGTCAAAGGCACCAGGAGAGCCCGGCACGACTCCTTGCCCTCGACGGTCGACGATTGTGGATCCGAAGACTTCCCCTCGTAGCCCAGCGTGGATCCGATGAGTTCGCCGACGTCGTCCTTGGGGACAATCAGCGAGTTGGCGGTATCCGGACTGATCGCGTTCTCCGAGACGGTGGTCGACGTCTTCGGGGTGCCCGACGGCGCGGGCGACTCAGAAGTCGCCGGATCCTTCTGACCACCCCCGAAGATCGAACACCCGGTCAGGACGATTGCCGCACACACCGCGACCACGGCCTTCCGATACACCGATGTGCTAGTCACCTTCATCCCCTTCATTCCGGAATCCACGCCGCGATCCGGTCGGCAATGGTCGTAACCCCGGGCACACCATCACCGAACTGGCACAGGTACGCCCCGAAGAGCACGTTGTTCTTGTTACGGAAGTCGAAGAAGCAGTGCCAGGGCGTGCCCTCTGCGATCTGAAGCTGAGCCCATGTGGCCGCAGTGTCGGTGACCTTGGTGATGCTGCTGATCTTCCACTTGTCGTTCAACATGGAAATCCCCGCGTCAACGCATGTTTTCGAGATGGACAGCGGATATGACCGAGTGAAGGCCGCGGAAGCCTCCTCGCGTGTGGGATACAGGACGGCCACCTGACCCACGATGTACGAGCTGCTGTCCTTGGTCTCGCGGTAATAGTTCCAGCGGTATGTGGTCCACTCCGATCCCAGTTGACCGGCTCGCGGATTGTCCAGATTCACACAGTCCGGTGGACCGCTCACCGCGTCCGTTGGCGGTGCCGATCGATTGTTCTCGTACTCCAGCGTCGTTCCCAGAATCTTCCCGACCTCGGCGCGCGAGCTCAGGATCGTCTCGACCTTGTCCGGTGTGACCACCAGCGGCGGCGGTGCAGGCGCCTTGGTGGTGGCCGGGACGGATGCCGGCGCCGACGTGCCTGCGGTCATCGGCATGTCGGCGGCGGTGGTGGACGGTGCCGCCACCGGTTTTATCCCCTCGCTGGGTTGACTGCACCCCGTCAGCAGCACCGCCGCCGACACCACACACCCCAACGTCATCGCATACCGCATCGTGCACCCTCCTGATCGCTCCTGCACACAGCCAGTTCCGGTGGATTCTCGCATTCAAGATCAAGGCCGCACGGCAAAACCCGCCACAGGCCGTCGGCGGGCCGTGAAAGTGCCTGGCCGCCCGGATCGTGGCAGGATCGCCCCTTATGCGATTGACCCCGCACGAGCAGGAACGGCTGCTCATCTCCTACGCGGCGGAATTGGCGCGGCGACGCCAGTCCCGAGGCCTGCGCCTCAACCATCCCGAGGCCATCGCGATCATCACCGACCATCTCCTCGAAGGCGCCCGCGACGGTCGGACGGTCTCGGAACTGATGGTCAGCGGACGTGAGGTACTGGGGCGCGAAGACGTCATGGACGGCGTGCCCGAGATGATCCCGGATGTCCAGGTGGAGGCCACCTTTCCCGACGGCACCAAACTCGTGACCGTGCACCACCCGATCGGATGAGCCAGATGATTCCCGGCGAATACCTCTTCGCACCCGACGATATCGAGCTCAACGCGGGCGCCACCGTCATCGAACTCCACGTCGTCAACACCGGAGACCGGCCCGTGCAGGTGGGCAGCCACGTGCACTTCCCTCAATCCAACCCGGCGCTCGATTTCGACAGAGCCGCAGCCCACGGTCATCGCCTGCACATACCCGCGGGCACCGCGGTGCGTTTTGAACCCGGTGTGGCCCAGCGGGTTCAGCTGGTTCCGTTGCGTGGTCGCCGCGAAGTTCACGGACTGACACTCGATGCGCCGGGCAAGTTGAACGGCGGTGATCCGGCATGACCAGACTGACCCGAGCGCATTACGCCAAGCTCTACGGCCCCACGACCGGGGACCGCATCCGGCTGGCCGATACCGATCTGCTCATCGAGATCACCGAAGATCGATGCGGCGGTCCCGGCTTGGCCGGCGAGGAGGCGGTGTTCGGCGGCGGCAAGGTGCTGCGCGAATCGATGGGACAAAGTCGCGTAACCCGCGCCGAAGGTGCGCCGGACACCGTCATCACCGGCGCCGTCATCATCGACTACTGGGGAATCATCAAGGCCGACATCGGCATTCGCGATGGACGCATCGTCGGGATCGGCAAGGCCGGCAATCCGGACATCATGGACGGGGTCCATCCACAGCTGGTTGTGGGCCCGTCCACCGAGATCATCGCCGGCAATGACCGGATCGTCACGGCGGGCGGCATCGACTGCCACGTCCATTTCATCTGTCCGCAGTTGGTCGACGAAGCCATCGGCGGCGGAATCACCACCATGATCGGCGGCGGCACCGGCCCCGCCGAGGGCAGCAAGGCGACCACCGTCACTCCCGGAGCGTGGCATCTGGGCCGAATGCTGCAGGCGCTCGACAGGTGGCCGGTGAACGTGCTGCTGCTGGGTAAGGGCAACACCGTCAATCCCGAATCCATGTGGGAGCAATTGCGGGGCGGTGCTGCAGGTTTCAAACTGCACGAGGACTGGGGCACCACGCCCGCCGTGATCGACGCATGCCTTCGCGTGGCGGACGAGGCCGATGTCCAGGTCGCCCTGCACTCGGACACCCTCAACGAAACGGGCTTTGTCGAAGGCACCCTGGACGCGATCGCCGGACGCGCCATCCACGCCTATCACACCGAGGGCGCGGGCGGCGGACATGCGCCGGACATCATCACCGTCGCAAGCCATCCGAATGTGATGCCCAGCTCGACCAATCCGACGCGCCCGCACACCGTCAACACCCTGGACGAGCACCTCGACATGTTGATGGTCTGCCACCATCTCAATGCCGCCGTGCCCGAGGATCTCGCCTTCGCGGAGAGCAGGATTCGCCCTTCCACCATCGCCGCCGAGGATCTGCTGCACGACATCGGTGCCATCTCGATGATCGGCAGTGACAGCCAGGCCATGGGACGCATCGGCGAAGTGGTGATGCGCACCTGGCAGACCGCGCATGTCATGAAGAAACGCCGCGGTGCACTGCCGGGGGACCCCGCCGGTGCCCACGGCAACGACAACAATCGGGTGCGCCGGTACGTCGCCAAATACACCATCTGCCCGGCGATCACGCACGGTATCGACCACGAGCTGGGTTCGGTCGAGGTCGGCAAGTTGGCCGATCTGGTGCTGTGGGAGCCGGCGTTCTTCGGCGTGCGGCCGCATGCGGTCATCAAGGGTGGCGCCATCGCCTGGGCGGCCATGGGTGATGCCAACGCGTCCATCCCCACCCCGCAGCCGGTGCTCCCGCGACCCATGTTCGGTGCCATGCCCAATGTGGCCCCTGGGCTGGCCGTGCATTTCGTCTCGCCGACGGCCATCGAGGACGACCTGGCCGCCCGGCTCGCGCTCCGGCGCAGGCTGGTTCCCACCCGCAATGTTCGTCACCGCGGCAAGGCAGACCTGCCGTTGAACGACGCGATGCCGGATATCCGGGTCGACCCCGACACGTTCACCGTGCGCATCGACGGAGAGGTGTGGCAGGAGCAGCCCGCCGCCGAACTGCCTATGGCGCAAAGGTATTTCCTGTTCTGATGGAAGCCACCGACGCATCCACGACAACGGCGTTGCTGCTGTCGCTGGCGGACTCCCGGTTGCCCACCGGTTCGCATGTGCATTCCGGTGGGGTAGAGGAGGCCATCGCCCAGGGCCTCGTTCGCGACTGCGCCACTCTCAACGCATACCTGCGGCGGCGTATCCGGACCCACGGCCTGGTGGCGGCCTCGATCGCCGCTGCCATCACCACCGGCCGACTCGATCCGGTGCGTGCCGATGCCGAGACCGATGCGCGCACCCCGTCACAGGCGGCCCGAGACGCCTCGCGCGCCCAGGGCCGAGGGCTCAAGCGCCTGGCCGCCAGCGCCTGGCCCCACATCGACTGGAGCCCGTGCGGCAGGCAGCCGCATCTGCCCATTGTGTACGGCATCATCGGAGCGGCAACGGGTTTGGCGGGTCGTGATATCGCCCTCGTCGTCGTGTACACCACCCTCACCGGGTCCGCCACCGCGGGACAGCGGCTGTTGGCCCTGGATCCGGCGGAGGTGGCGGTGGGCACCCTGGCATTGACGAGCCTGTGTGAGCAGACCGCGTCGCTGGCCGCCGCCGAGCTGGCCAGCCTGTCAGACCCCCTACTCGACGTGCTCGCCGAACAACACCTCCGACGCGAACGACCGCTTTTTGTTTCGTAGTTCACGCACGACCAGGATTGGATGAACATGCCACCGCACCTCCTCGACGGCCAGCCCCACCAACACATCGACCGGCCCCGTCGCGTTCGTCAGCCGGGGGACCCGCTGCGCATCGGGATCGGCGGCCCGGTGGGGTCGGGCAAGACGGCACTGGTCGCCGCGCTGTGCCGCACGCTGCGCGACGAGATCTCGGTGGCGGTCCTGACCAACGACATCTACACCACCGAGGATGCCGACTTTCTACGCCGCCACGCGGTGCTTCCCGATGAACGCATCACCGCAGTTCAGACCGGCGGTTGTCCACACACCGCGATCCGCGATGACATCACCGCGAACCTCGACGCCATCGAAGATCTCATCGCCACCAACGAACCGCTCGACCTCATCCTCGTCGAATCGGGCGGCGACAACCTCACCGCCACGTTCTCCTCGGGCCTGATCGACGTGCAGATCTTCGTCGTCGACGTCGCAGGCGGTGACAAGGTACCGCGCAAGGGTGGCCCCGGCGTCACCTTCTCGGATCTGTTGGTGATCAACAAGACCGATCTGGCGCCGATGGTGGGCGCTGACTTGGGCGTGATGGCCCGCGATGCGGCTGCTGTGCGCGATGGTCGTCCGACCGCGATGATCTCCCTGACCGAAGACCCCACGGCCTCCGAGGTATTGGCCTGGGTCCGAAGCCATCTCGAGGGACCGCACACCCACGCACCAGATTCCGATGCGCACTGAGGTCCAGATCGTCGCGCACAAGGGCCAACTGCCGCGGTTGCGCTGCACGGGCAGCCTGCAAGGCCGGCTCACCGACAGCGACACCGTACATCTCGTCGGCGTGGCCGCCAGTCCACTGGGCGGCGACAAGATCTTCGTACGCATCGAAGTCGGTGAGGGTGCGCTGCTGCGGGTGCGATCCGTGGCAGCGGCGGTGGCGCTGCCCGGCCGCGACAGCCTTCGGTCCTCGACCGCGTGGGACTGCTCGGTGGCCGGCGAGCTCGATCTGGACCCGGCGCCAACCATCGTGGCGGCCAACGCCTCTCACCATTCAGACGTCACCGTTCGCGGATCGGCGGGTGCCAGACTGCGTCTACGGGAGCGCGTACAGATCGGCCGCGCAGGGGAGTCTTCAGGTTTCTGGAGCGGCCAACTGGACGTCGATGTCGACGACAGCCCGCTACTGCGACATCGCGTCGAGCTCGGCGCGGGATCGGTGACCGACGACGTATTGGGCTGCCCGCTGGCATTGGTCAACGAGCTGCGCTACCCGGCAACCAATCTCGACACACCTGTCCCCGCCGACGCCACCGTGCTGCGCCTGGCCGGCGACGCTTCCCTGCTCACCTGGCAGGGGCAGCGCCTTCCGTCCGAGTGACCCCGCTCTAGCTTGCGGCTTTTTCTTCCTGCGGCTGTTGGGCCTTCTCGTCGTCGCCGTTCTTCTCGGCGACCAGCTCTTCGAGCTGGTCCAAACGAGTTCGCGCCCACGCCTGCTGCTCGGTGATCGCCATCTGCCCGCGCGAGCGCGTCATGAAGGCGATCGACCACAGGATCAGGGTCACCAGGCGATTCTTGAACCCAACCAGGTAGACCAAGTGCAGCGCCAGCCAGCTCAGCCAGGCGATGAATCCGCTGAACTCCAGCTTGCCGATCTTGACGACGGCGTTGTACCGCGAGACGGTGGCCATCGAGCCCTTGTCGAAGTACTTGAAGGGAGCACGCTCCTCGGCGCTGCGGCCCTTCAGCTCCGCCTTGATCTGCTTGGCTGCGTATCGCCCGCCCTGGATTGCCCCCTGGGCCACACCGGGCACACCATCGACGGCCATCATGTCGCCGACCACAAACACGTTGGGGTGACCGGGAATTGACAGGTCCGGCCCCACCTTGACACGCCCGGCGCGATCCAGCTCGACGCCCGACTGCTCGGCCAGGTTCTTGCCGAGGGGGCTCGCGGAAACACCTGCCGACCACACCTTGCACCACGATTCGATGCGCTCCACGGTGCCATCGGAGTGCTTGACGGTGAGGCCGTTCCGGTCCACATCGGTGACCATGGCACCCAATTGGATCTCAACGCCCAGCTTCTCCAGGCGCTTGCGGGCCTTGTCGCCGAGCTTGGGGCCGAAGGGCGGCAGCACGGCGGGCGCGGCGTCCAGCAGGATGACCCTGGCATCGGTGGGATCGATATGCCGGAAGGTGCCCTTGAGGGTCTCATTGGCCAACTCGGCGATCTGCCCGGCCATCTCGACGCCGGTGGGGCCGGCACCGACCACCGTGAAGGTCATGAGTTTGCGACGCCGCACCGGATCGCTGGACCGTTCGGCCTGCTCGAATGCGCCGAGAATGCGTCCGCGCAGTTCCAGAGCGTCGTCGATGGTCTTCATCCCAGGGGCCCATTCGGCGAAATGGTCATTGCCGAAGTAGGACTGGCCGGCGCCCGCCGCGACGATCAGGCTGTCGTAAGGCGTCGAGTAGTCGTGTCCCAGAAGCGAGGAGTGCACCACCTGGTTCCCCAGGTCGATGCTCGTCACATCGCCGAGGACCACCTGGGCGTTGTCCTGATCCTTCAGGATCTGCCGGGTCGGGGGAGCGATCTCGCCCTCCGAGATGATCCCGGTGGCCACTTGGTACAGCAGCGGCTGGAACAGGTGATGGGTGGTGCGCGCGATCAGCGTGACATCGACGTTCGCACGTTTGAGTGTCTTGGCAGCGGTGAGACCACCGAATCCCGAACCGATGATGACAACCCGGTGTTTGGGTGTCAGCGCGTCCTTGATCTTGGGCTTCGGATTGGCGGCTCCGGGCACCGGAGCCGCGGGGGCGGCGACATTAGGCGCCGCAAGGCCGGCGGCGTCTGGTGTCGTGCTCATCGATCACTCCTCATCGAATGGTGTCTCAACTGGGGTTATTCACCTTGTCTGACACTTGGTCCAACACCCCAACCGTAGTCGGGATTTCCCCGCACGTCGCGTCACTTAGTTTAGCGAAATATCTCACATGGTCTCTGGTCGCCAGCCTGGATCACGTCCCGACATCGCGAGCATGTGGTCGAACTGCGGCGCGCCCGCCGGGACCGCCAGCTGCGGGCCGAACAGGCCGGGTATCCCGCTATCCGAGGCGAGCGCGCTGATGAACCCGTACAGACCCGGATCGGTGCCCTCGGGCAGGTCGAACGGCTGACCGGTCGCTGCCGCCAAATCCCAGCCGTGCAGCACCAGTTCGTCCAGAGCCACCATCGCCACCTGGTCATTGGGCATGACGGTTCCGGCAATGGTCGACTCGCCCTGCCAGACTCCTGGTTGCTTCCAGGTCTCGACGAGATCGGCGAGCCGCTGCGGTAACACGGTCCGCCACTGCGGGTCGAGGTCCTCGGTGAACGACGGGCCCGACAGGTCGATGCCCAGTGCCGCGGCCTCCTCGGGCGCGGTGACGTACCGGAAGGCCGTCGACAGGCCCAGTAGGTGGTTCAACAGCGCACGTACCGTGAGGTCGGCACAGGGAGTCGGGTCGTCCAACGCATCGTCGGATACGCCGGCAAGAAGCGCCTCCACCGCCGAGGCGGCGGGCTGCAGGCTGAACAGTGCGTCCATATCCCACATCCTGCCGAAGGATCGCGCGATCGAGGACGAATCCGGCCGACTAGTCCTTGAACAGCGGGCGAAGAGTGTTGCCGATCAGTTCCACGACGCCGGGGACGTGCCCGTTGGCCGTCGCGTTGAGCGTGACGGAGTCGATGCCCTGATCGAGCACACGGGTTTGCACCTGCTCGGCGATTTCCTCGGGGCTGCCCACCAGGGTGCGTCCCAGGACCTGGGCCCGGGCTTCCTCGGGCAACGTCTCGAGGTCGATACCGTTCTTACGCAGCTGCTCTCCGGCCAGCTTCCAGGCCGTCGCCGAGTCATCGTCGATGAACACCGAGAAGAACGCCGAGGTTTCCAGGGTCGACGGATCCCGGCCGGCCTCCTCACAGCGCTGCCGCAACACGGCCAGCTTGTGCGGAATCTCGTCCAGCGAACTGAGCAGGTTCAGATGATCGGCGTACTTCACCGCCAGACCGAAGGTCTTCTTCTCGCCGCTGCCGCCGATCATGATCGGAATGTTCGGCCGGATGCGGGGCTCGTTCAGCGCCGATTCCGTGCGGTAGTACTTGCCCTCGAAGGTGGGGCGCTCGCCGCGGAGCATCGGCGGAATGATCTCCAGCGCCTCGGTCAGCCGCTCGAAACGGTCGGTGAAGGTACCGAATTCGAACCCCAGCTGCTGATGTTCCAGTTCGAACCATCCCGCGCCGATACCCAGGATCGCGCGCCCGCCGCTGACCACGTCGAGGGTGGTGATGGTCTTGGCCAGCAGAGCCGGATTGCGGTACGTGTTGCCGGTCACCAGCGTCGAGAGCTGGATGGTTTCGGTCGCACTCGCCAGCGCACCCAGGGCGGTGTATGCCTCCAGCATGGGCTGATCCGGGGTGCCGATCATGGGCAGCTGATAGAAGTGATCCATTACGAAGACCGTGTCGAATCCCGATGCCTCCGCCTCACGCGCCTGTCTGACGACGGTGGGGAAGAGGTCGGCGACGCCGGTGCCGTAGGAGAAGTTGGGGATCTGGTATCCGAGCCGAATGGTCACCCGGCCAGACTACGCCCGATCCGCCGATACGGCATTACTGTCTTGCCCCGCAAGGCAATTCGATGATCTACGGCTGGAGTGCACTCCAGCTTCTGTCAGCTAACGCCGGCGGGGACGCCGCGGCTGACGTGCAACGTCTGACCGGTGATGTGACGCGCCTGTGGGCTGGTGAGGAACAATGCCAGCCGGGCGATCTCTGCGGCCACCAGTTCATGTGCGCCATCGGCGCTGTCGAGGCCGTCGTAGTTGGCCTCGGCCGACTGTCCGGGCGCGATGGTGTTGATGGTGATCCCGCGGGTACCCATCCGCTCGGCCTGCTCGGCGGTCCATGCCGACAGGGCGGCCTTGGCGGCCGTGGTCGCACCCGACCGGTCGCGGGTCCCGAGCGTGCACAGGTTGACAATCGCCGCGCCGGAACGCAGGTGATCACCGATGGACTGCACGGTCAGCACCGCCGTCAGCACGCTCGATTCGTACCGGGACAGCCAGGCTTCGCCGGTATCGGTGAGGGTTCCCAGATGCGGCCCGGGTTCGCTCCAGACGGGATTGGGGATGTTCACGATGGCGTCGAGATGCTGGGGGAACAGCTCGACGTTCTCTTCCAGGCTGTCGGGGTCGGCGTTGTCGCACACGATGGCGTCGACCTCGAGCTCCTTGGCCGCGATTTCCAACTCGTCGGCGTTGGGGCCGGTGATGACGACTCGATGGCCGGCGTTACGGAACTCCGCAGCGACCGCCCGGCCGACCTCGTTAACCGCTCCGGTTACCAGTACGTCCATGGCGGTACCTTCCTTAGCTTCCTGCAAGCCTTACCGATCCGCGCCTGTCGCCAGGTCTGATCAGCTTGATCGTGACACAACCCGGACCTCATACCCCGGATTTGGCGGCCGGGTCGCACGGGTTTGACGACCAATATTACTGGACGGTAGCAATATGCTCGACCACCGCGTATCGCCCCAGGTACGGCTAGGGTTGTGCCGATGACCGGTAGACGGATCCTGGGTCCACTGAAACTCCTCTCCGCGGTTCTCCTCGCAGGTTCGCTGGCCATGTCGGGTTGCGGCTCACGGACGGCGTCTCAGGACAGCACAGCGGCCCCGTCGCCGGGTTCGGACTCGGCCGCCGTTCGGCTGCACGTGCTGGCCGCCGCATCGCTGCGCAAGGCCTTCACCGAAATCGGGAAGTCTTTTGAATCGACCCACGCGGGGACAACGGTCGAGTTCACCTTCGCCGGGTCCTCGGATCTGGTCACGCAGCTCACGCAGGGAGCTCAGGGCGACGTGTTGGCCACCGCCGATTCGGCCAACATGGATAAGGCATGGAAGGCGCATTCGGTCATCAATCCCGTCGACTTCGCCGCCAACACGCTGACCATCGTCGTCGCTCCGGGCAATCCCAAGGGCATCGCCGCGTTCGGCGACCTGGGCCGGCCGGGGCTTGACCTGGTGGTGTGCGCCCCGCAGGTTCCGTGCGGAGCGGCCACCGCCACCGCATCCAAAGAGACTGGTGTGCCGTTGAATCCGGTCAGCGAGGAGTCCTCGGTGACCGATGTGCTGAACAAGGTGATCGCGGGTCAGGCCGACGCCGGTCTGGTGTACGTCACCGATGCCAAGGCGGCGGGCGACAAGGTCACCGCCGTCGCCTTCCCCGAGGCACAGTCGATCGTCAACACTTATCCGATTGCGGTGACCGCGAACTCACGCAGTCCGGAACGCGCGAACCAGTTCGTCGAAACCGTCACCGGGGACGCCGGGCACAAGATTCTGGCCGCTGCGGGGTTCTCCGCGCCGTGACGCCCGCACCCGGTCTGCCGCGCTGGGTGTACGTGCCGGCATCCATCGCGACGGTGCTGATCGTGCTGCCGCTACTGGCGTTGGTGGTGAAGGCGGACTGGGCCCAGTTCCCGGCACTGATCACCAGCCCGGCATCCCAGGCCGCCCTTCTGCTCAGCATCAGGACGTGTTTGGCGAGCACGGCGCTGTGCCTGGTGTTGGGGGTGCCGCTGGCCGTCGTGCTGGCTCGTGGGCCCCGCTGGACGACTCGGCTGCTGCGCCCGATAATCCTGTTGCCGCTGGTACTGCCGCCCGTCGTCGGTGGCATCGCCCTGCTGTACGCCTTCGGCAAGCTGGGACTTCTGGGCCATTACCTGGACGCCGCCGGAATCCACATCGCGTTCTCGACCTCCGCGGTGGTGCTGGCGCAGACCTTTGTGTCACTGCCGTTCCTGGTCATCAGCCTGCAGGGCGCACTGGCCTCGACGGGACAGCGTTACGACGACGTGGCGGCCAGCCTTGGAGCGCCGCCCACCACCGTGCTACGCCGGGTATCGCTCCCGTTGGTGATGCCGGCGCTGGTGTCGGGAACGGTCCTTGTTTTCGCGCGCGCCCTGGGCGAATTCGGTGCCACGTTGACGTTCGCGGGATCGCGACAGGGTGTCACGCGCACGCTGCCGCTGGAGATCTACCTACAGCGCGAATCCGATGCACAGTCCGCGGTAGCCCTGTCACTGCTCCTGGTATCAGTGGCGGCCGTCGTACTCGCCGTGGTCGGTGCGCAGACCTGGCGCCCCGGCGGGTGGCGCTGATGAGCGAACTGCGATTCGACGCAGGGCATTCCGGGCGCGACGTGCGGGCCGCGTTCACGGTCGCGGCGGGGGAGACCGTGGCCATCGTCGGACCCAACGGGGCTGGTAAATCGACGTTGCTGGCACTCATCGCTGGTCTGTTACGACCCGACACCGGACAGATCACGCTGGGCGAGCATGTGCTGACGGACTGTGCCACGGGCATTTTCGTCCCCACACACCGGCGCCGGACGGCGCTTCTGCTTCAAGAAGCCTTGTTGTTCCCACACCTGACGGTGGCCGGCAACGTCGAGTTCGGAATGCGCGGTAAACGGCACGGCGAAACCCCCGCCGCGCGCGACCGCTGGCTGCAATCGGTGGGGGCGAGTGATCTCGCCGGACGCCGGCCGGGCGAACTGTCCGGTGGGCAGGCGCAGCGGGTGGCCATCGCGCGGGCGCTGGCCACCGAGCCCGATCTGGTGCTCCTCGACGAACCGCTGGCCGGTCTGGACGCCGACAGCGCCCCTGCCGTCCGGGCACTGCTGGCAAGGGCGCTGGGACGCAACGGCCAATGCGCGCTGATGGTGACCCACGACATCATGGATGCGGTCGCCATCGCCGATCGGGTGATGGTGCTCGAGGCCGGACGAGTTGTCGAGCTGGGGGACACCGCCACCGTGTTGGCCCGCCCGACCAGCCAGTTCGGTGCACGCTTCGCCGGGGTGAACCTTGTCCAGGGCGTCGTGGGTCCCGACGGCGCGCTCCACATCGACGATCTGGTCATTCACGGGGTGTGGTCCGGTGCCGAACGCCCCGAGCCAGGCCGACAGGCCGTCGCGGTGTTCGGACCGCGCGCCGTCGGCGTACATCTATCCCCACCCGGGGGTAGCCCACGCAATGTCATCGCGGTATCCGTCACGGCCCTTACCGCACATGGAGACAGCGTGGTTGTAACGGCAACCGCTGGGACCACGATATTCACCGCACATATCACCGCGGCCGCCGCGGCAGAACTCAGGCTGGCACCCGATGCGCCGGCATACTTTGCCGTGAAGGCCCACGAGGTCGTCATTCAGGCGGCGCAGTAGCTGGGGACGGGGACTTCGAGAGGAAACCTATGTTTGCGTCCGGTCAGCCAAACCCCTTGCCACCGCGCCGAATAATCTTGAAGTGGCGCCACTGGCAACTTTCGGTAAATCAGGCGCGCCGATTGCCGGTTACGCTTGCACGTGCACGACAAAACGGTACGTTCATTGGCATGCAGCAACCACGGGCAACATCGGCAGCGAAGCGGGCGCAACGAGCGCGGGTGATAGCGGCGGCCGTCGCGGTCACCTCGCTGTCCGGGGCAGGGGCGATCACCCTGGCCGCGGCACCGGCCGATCAGGCGCCGGCATCGATTCGCACGGCGGACATCCACCTGGTGACCACCGATGCACCCCCGCCGCCTGCGACGCCCGCCCCGGGCCAACCGGCACCCAATCCGGAGACGCCCACGACGGTGACTACACCTCCTGCCGTTCCGCCGCCCGGCACCGCCGCACCCACCACTCCGCCCGCACCCGGCGCGCCCGGCGCTCCGGCGGATGGCGGCCGCGTCAACAACGACCAGGGTGGCTTCAGTTACGTTGTGCCCCAAAGCTGGACGCCTTCGGACGCCCGTAGGTTGACCTATGGCTCCGCGCTGCTGACCAATCCGGCCGCACCGAACGGAAGCATCCTGCTGGGCCGTCTGGACCTCAAGCTCTTCGCCGGTGCCGAGCCCGACAATCAGAAGGCCGCACGCCGCCTGGCCTCGGATATGGGTGAGTTCTTCATGCCCTACCCGGGTAACCGCATCAACCAGGAAGACCAGAGCTTCGAGGTGGCCGGGATGCCCGCGGCTTCTTCGTATTACGAGGTCAAGTTCGATGACGCCGCCAAGGAGCCCGGTCAGATCTGGGCGGCGGCCGTGGGTAAGGGCAAGGACCGCTGGTTCATCGTCTGGCTCGGTACCGCGGCCTCACCGGTGGACAAGGGCGTGGCCAAGGCCTTGACCGAGTCGATCCGTCCGTGGACGCCGCCGACTCCGGCCACACCTCCGGCGGGACAGCCCGCCGACCCCAACCAGCCGCCACCCCCGCCCGCGGATCCCAACCAGCCGCCACCCCCGCCGGCCGATCCCAACCAGCCGCCACCGCCTGCCGCCCCCGCGGCACCTGGTGCACCGGCGCCCGAAGCAGTTCCGCCGGGACAGCCCGCGCCCCCGGCGCCTCCTGCCGCGCCTCCGGCACCGGGCGTGCCCGTCTAGCACTCAGTCCACGACGAGCGCCCTGCTGCCCGACGAATCCGACGGGCAGCAGGGCGCAGGTCTGGCGACTATCCGAGGTGGGACGGGCTCGCGGCGGTCTTCCGTACCGCCTGGTCAAGCCGATTTAGCTTTTTGTTTTCCCCGCGATGAACTTGTAGACGACCAGCAGAATCACTGCGCCCACCAGGGCACCGAGGAATGCGTGATTGATCGGCGGCGTGATCGTGAACTTGTGCGGCGCGAAGACCAGGCTTCCCAACGTCCCGCCGACGTAGCCGCCGACGATGCCCAGCAACGCTGTCACAATCCAGCCGAAGTTTTCCTTGCCGGGCACGATCAACCGGGCGATCCAGCCGACGATCAGGCCAAGAATGATCATCCAAATGATGTTCAACACCATGTCTAGCTCCTTCGAGTATGTGTCCTTCAGGAAACGAGCGTCGACCCTGTGCCGATGCTAGTGGAACAGCGGTTCGGGCGGGCGAAGTAACGCGCCACCGCGAGCGATGTGCCGCCTCACGCACCATATGTTCCGGTGGTGAGGACGCCGTGACAGCCGGATAACCTCGACGGAAGAATTCGGGAATCTCCCTGGCTCACCATGATGGGGTGACCGAACTCAGTGCACCGCCGAGCACACGCCGCGCCGCGTGCTCGTATTGCGGTGTGGGCTGCGGGGTCGTGGTGCGTACCGACGCACCGTCGGCAGGTCCGGTCACCATTGCGACCGTCGAGGGCGATGCACTCCATCCCAGTAACCACGGCCGCCTGTGCACCAAGGGCGCCACCCATGCGCAGCTGATGGCCGCCGACGGCCGCATGACCACGGCACATGTCCGTTCCACTCGCGACCAGGAACTCGTCCCCGCACCGTTGGCGACCACGACCGCCGAGACCGGACGACGGCTCCGCCACATCCTCGACAACGACGGACCCGATGCGATTGCGCTGTACGTGTCCGGCCAGATGAGCCTGGAAGCGCAATATCTGGCCAACAAGCTCGCCAAGGGATACATCCGGACCACGCATATCGAATCGAACTCTCGGCTCTGCATGGCGAGTGCCGGCACCGGGTACGCACAATCGTTGGGGGCCGACGGACCGCCGGGGTCGTACTCGGATATCGAGCAGAGTGACCTGTTCCTGGTCATCGGCGCGAACATGGCGGATTGTCACCCGATCCTGTTCCTGCGCATGGCCGACCGTCTCGGCAGCGGAGCACGGCTGATTGTGGCGGATCCACGGCGCACCGCCACTGCCGACCGCGCCGATCTGTTCCTGCAGATCACGCCGGGCACCGACCTCGCCCTGCTCAACGGGCTGCTGCATCTGCTTGTCGAGAACGGTGACATCGACTCCGAATTCATCGCCGAGCACACGGAGGGCTGGGCGGGAATGCCCGAGTTCCTCGCCACCTACACACCGCCGGTGGTCGCGGCCATCACGGGGCTAGCCGAGGCCGATATCCGCACTGCCGCACGGTGGATCGGCGAGGCCCGCGAGTGGATGACGCTCTGGACCATGGGCCTCAACCAGAGCACCCATGGCACCTGGAACACCAACGCGATCTGCAACCTACATCTGGCCACCGGAGCCATCTGCCGCCCCGGCAGCGGACCGTTTTCGTTGACGGGCCAGCCGAACGCGATGGGCGGCAGGGAGATGGGCTACATGGGCCCGGGATTACCGGGCCAACGATCCGTCAAGTCCGTCGCCGATCGCGAATTCGTCGAGAAGCAATGGCATTTGCCCCCCGGCTCCGTTCGTGCGGAGTTCGGCACCGGCACGGTCGACATGTTCGCCCAGATGGCCGCGGGGAGCATCAAGGCCTGCTGGATCATCTGCACCAATCCGGTGGCCTCGGTGGCAAATCGGCAGAACGTGATCGACGGCCTGCGACGCGCCGAGCTGGTGATCGCCCAGGACGCGTTTCTTTCCACGGCCACCAACGAGTACGCCGACGTCCTGCTGCCCGCCACGTTGTGGGCCGAATCCGATGGTGTTTCCATCAATTCGGAACGCACCGCCACCTTGACCAATCAGGCCGCCGAGGCGCCGGGCGACGCCCAGCCCGATTGGCGACTGATCTGCGATATCGCCACCGCGATGGGGTTCGGAGACGCCTTCGATTACGCCTCGAGCGAGGAGATCTTCGAGGAGATCCGCGCATTCTGGAATCCACGCACCGGGTATGACATGCGTGGCGTGAGCTACGCCCGGCTACGACAGGGCCCGGTGCAATGGCCGTGTCCACCCGACAGTGCCGGGGACCGGAACCCGATTCGCTATGTGAACGACGGGATCAGCCAGGACCTTCACGTCGCCGAGGACGGCACCGTGCCGCGGCTGGCCTTCCCGACCCCGTCCCGCCGGGCAGTGTTTCACGCCCGGGCGCACCGTGATCCCGCGGAACTCCCCGGCGAGGGATACCCCATGGTGCTCAACACCGGCCGCTTGCAACACCATTGGCATACCCTCACCAAGACGGGTCGTATCAAGACCCTCGACCGGCTCCACCCGTCGCCCTTCGTGGAGATCCACCCACACGATGCTGCGACGCTCGGGATCGCCGAGGGCGACATCGTCGAAGTCGCGTCACGGAGAGGCACCGCCGAGCTGCCCGCGGCCATCAGCGACAGAGTCAAACGCGGGAGCTGTTTCGCCCCGTTCCACTGGAACGACGCGCAGGGTCCGGGTCTGGCGATCAACGCGGTGACCAACGACGCCGTCGATCCGGATTCGCTGCAACCCGAATTCAAGGTCAGCGCGGTCACGCTGCGTCCCACCGGGCGATCGGTCGCCGACAACGCACCCGACAAGCTGACAGAAGCGCTGGGTGACATCGCAATTCTATGGACGTCGCAGACAGGCAACGCCGAGACCGCGGCCACCGCGGTGCACCGGCTGCTGGAATCGGCGGGAATCTCCGCGACGCTGACCGCGATGGACGAGTGCGACCCGGCCGATCTCGGCGACGTCCACACGGCGGTGCTCATCGCCAGCAGCTTCGGCGAGGGCGGGCCGCCCGACAACGGCGCACAATTCTGGTCGGCCTTGTCCGGCGACACCAAGCCCCTGAACCATATGCGTTATGCGGTACTGGGGTTCGGCGACCGCGCATATGCAGACTTCTGCGGTCACGCCAAGGCCCTAGACTCGCGGCTACACGAGCTGGGAGCCACTCCGGTGCTCGGGCGGGTGGATGGAGAAGCCACCGACCGAACACTCGTCGCGTCCTGGACCGCGGACCTACTGGAAGCGATCGGCGACGGTACCGCCGCGAGCGCCGAGGCAGCCCGGCGATTGCGCAGCGACGGGCTGCCGGTAGCCGCGCCGGAACGCTTCACCCGTGATGCACCCATCCTGGCGGCGTTGTCGCACAACGAGATTCTTTCCGCACCCGGCTCCGGCAAGGAGGTTCGGCGCATCGAGTTCGACCTGACCGGTCACGACGTCGAATACTCGGTGGGCGACGCGCTCGGCATCTATCCGACGAACCGCGAGGAAGATGTCCAACGCTGGCTCGCCGCAACCGGTTTCGATGCCGAACTGCCGATCACCATCGACGGCGGTGAACTTCCGCTGGCCACCGCTCTCGCCAGTCACTACGACATCTGCCGCGTCACCGACGATCTGCTGCGCTTCGTCGCCGAGCGGCGCCGCGACAAGCCCGCCATCAAGTTGCTGCGGGGCCCCGACAGCGAAGCGCGCAAGCTGTGGCTGCAGGGACGCAACGCGCTGGACGTGATTCGCGAATTCCCCATCCGTGCCGGTATCGACGAATGGCAGCAGGTTCTGATCAGACTCACTCCACGTCAGTACTCGATCTCGTCGAGCCCGCTGGTCAGCCCGCAAGCCATCGGGCTGACGGTGTCCATCGTCCGCTACCGGGGACCGGACGGCTCGGCCCGTGGTGGCGTGGGATCGACATTCCTGGCCGATCGTGCTCAGCGACTTCCGGTCCCGATCTTTCTGCAGCGTTCACCGCATTTCCGCCCGCCCAGCACCTCGGATACGCCGATGATCATGATCGGGCCGGGAACAGGTATCGCCCCCTTCCGCGGGTTCCTGCAAGAACGCCGCGCGCTCGGGCACACCGGACCCAACTGGTTGTTCTTCGGCGATCAGCACCGCACGCAGCACTTCTACTACCGCGAGGAGCTCGACGGCTTCCTGCGCGACGGTTCGTTGCGCAGGCTCGATCTCGCGTTCTCACGCGACCAGGCCAAACGTATCTACGTGCAACATCGCATGATGGAGCAGGGAGCGCAGATGTGGCGGTGGCTCCGCGAAGGCGCACACCTGTACGTGTGCGGCGATGCCAGCCGCATGGCCAAGGATGTCGACGGCGCACTGCTCACCATTGCTCAAAAGCACGGACGGTTGTCGGGGGAGCAGGCTCTCGAGTTCCGCAAGGAGCTCGTGGCCGAGAAACGGTACGTCCGCGACGTGTACTGACACACCTCGCGCTATATTCATCACGCGCGATGGATCTCGCCGGGGCTTGTCCCGAACCGCCACTGATGGCTGATAGTTCCTGTGTTGATGTGTCGTAACACGATGGGACCGAGTGTGACCGGTGGACACCCCCCGAAGTCTCCGCATCCGCGGCTTCACCTACGACCCTCCGCCCTGCTCTCGGTGTTCCTCGGCGGGGTATGCGGGACAGCGCTGCGCTTTTGGTTCGAGCAGATGTGGCCGGCCTCGGGTGCTTCCTGGCCGTGGGGAACATTCGCGGCCAATCTGTCCGGAGCGTTCATCCTCGGTGCGGCCCTGGAGGCACTCACCCTGCTCGGACCCGATGGCGGCTGGCGTCAGCGCATCCGGCTGTTTCTCGGAACGGGTCTTTGTGGCGCCTTCACCACGTACAGCGCACTCGCACTGGAGATCGACACCCTCACGCGTAACGGATTCCTGCTCACCGGCGTGGCGTATGCGTTGGTCAGCGTCACGGCGGGCTTGGTCGCCGCGCTGGGCGGGATAGCCGCCGCGGCCCGAGTTCTCGCACGCTATTCGGGCGGTCCCGAATGATGGTCGTGGCGGTCATCCTGGCCGGGGCGCTGGGAGCGGTACTGCGATTCGTGGTGGATTCGGCCGTCAAGTACCGGTGGACCCGTCGGTTTCCCTGGACGACGCTGTTCATCAACCTCACCGGATCGGCCCTCATCGGCCTGCTGGCCGGACTGGTGGTGTTCCACCACGCGTCCCCGCAACTGCTCACCCTGCTGGGCACCGGATTCTGCGGCGGCTACACAACCTTCAGCACCGCCAGTGTCGAGTCGGTGCGGTTGATCGAGCAGCGACGGTGGGCACTGGCGCTGTACAACACATTTGGGACATTGCTCGGCTCTGTCGGCGCATGTGCGGCGGGGCTGGCGCTGGGATGGGCGTTGGCGTGAGGATGGAGCTATGAGCGAGTCACCCGCCGCCCACTTGGTGGTCGGATGGGACCACTATCCGCCAAGCACCGCAGCACTACGCTTCGCGGTCGATCTGGGGCGACGGCTGGCCGCACACGTGCACGTTGTGCACATCCAGGACATGGACGACGAGCCGTTGGACCCCGACGGCGATAACTGGGAATCACAGTCGCGCACGGCTGTTGACGCCGCCGAAGCCGCGGCGCACGACGAACTCGCAGCCAGTGACGTGTCGTGGGAATACCACCGGGCACACGGCCCCACTGCCGTTCAGCTTCTCGCGGTGGCGCAGCGGCATGACGCTTTGATGATCGTCCTGGGGAGTCCACGGGGAGGACCCGCGTCGGCACTCGACACCCTCCTCGGGCAATCGGTGTCGCATCGCCTCATCGGCGCGAGGCGGGTTCCGCTCGTCCTGGTTCCCGGCGGCTGACCGTTCTCGCATAGCGAACGTTTCTGCGGTAGCCTTGCCCGGTGCGCAGCAAATGTCAGACCCGGTTGTCGGTGGACCGCGGCCCCGTCACGATCGAGGGGATGACCGTGACGCTGCGGCCACCCCGGCTGGCGGACGGCCCGTCCTGGCGAGAAACCGCACTGACGTTCACCGCGAGACTCTCACCGGCGTTCCATCGCGACGACATGGACTGGGAGAGCGCACATTCTCCGGTCATGTGGGTGGACACCTGGCGGTCGGCCCTCGCGGATGCGCGCGCGGGAGGCGTCTCGTATCTGCTGGTACGTATCGACGACGGTGCCGAAAAGGTCCTCGGCCATTTCTCGATGACCGGACATGATCCGCGCACCGGGGGCGCGGAGGTCTCCTCGTGGGCTGTCGATGTCCCGGCGGCGGTGAGTGCGTGGGCCCAGTTGACCACGGTGCTCTCGGCATTCGACGCAAGCCCCAACCTCCCACATGCCCTGGCGCCGGTTGCCGTGTCGAATATCCGCGCAAACCGGTTCTCCGAGTCCATGGGGTGGACCCAGCTACAAACACGTCGCGCGTTGCGCGCCTACGACGGGCAGTTGTCGGACCATCACATCTGGCTTCTCGCCAACACGGCCGACTATCGGGATTGGATCAGGCGTCGACTGACGGAGATCCCCCTCGCGAAAATGGATCTCGCGCCGCCCACATCCAGTGCGCCGCCGGCCGAATACCTGACCGCATGGGCGCGATTTGCCGTTATCCGCGCCCGCCAGCTGGTGCGTCGCAGATGGCACGCTCCGGCATCCGTTCGCTCATTCGAAATATCCTCCACCAGTGGGGAAGTGATACGCATCGAACCGGCGGATCGTGGTCGGTACCGCGTCTTGGTCGGCGGGCACCCGGGGGGTTCGGTCGATGTTCATTCCGACGCCGGAACCTCGACAACGGAGCTGGTGCCCCGGCTGAGCTCTTCGATATCGGACGCTGCCCGCATCTCGGTGGTGTCCATCCTCGCGAGCCATCTGGCAGATCGGCCGGACGGGTCGCGACGGACGGTCGTCGCGGTCCGCGACGTCGACTCAGCGCTCGCCGACCGGCTTGCCGCACAGGGCTTCCTCGACGAGGGGGAGGCGCCACCAAGCCTCGGAGAGCCCGGCGTCAAACGCCGGATGTGGACGCTGTTGACCACCGCGCAGCCGAAATAGACAGCCTGTACACCGCAATCGCCTTCTCGCAGTGGGCGATTAATCACCGATGCATCCGCGGCATGGTGCGCTACCCTGCCGTGATGCATGCGAGTCATCGACCGGTCGCCCCGAGCTGCCTGGGTCCGGTCGAAATCGACGGAATGACCGTCATGCTGCGCACGCCGCGGCTCTCCGACGGGCCGTCCTGGCGAGAAACCAATCTGCGTTACGAAAAGCGGCTGGCACCGGCCTTCGGCCGCACGGACATGTCCTGGGCCGCGGCGCATTCGCCGTACATGTGGATCGACACCTGGAAGCAGGCCCTGGCCGACGTGGCACGCGGTGGGGCCTCATATCTGCTCGTACACCTCGATGCGGGTCGTGAACGCGTGCTGGGGCACCTGAGCATGGCGGGGCGACACCCGCGCACGGGCGGCACCGAGGTATCGACATGGACCGCCGGGGTTCCCCACACGGTGACCAAGTGGGCACAAACATCCCTGATCATCGCCGGATTCGAGGCCAACCCCGACGTTCCGCACGCAGTGGCGCCGCTTGCGGTGCAGAACGTCGCGGTGCAGAAACTGGCCGAGTCGGTCGGCTGGTCACAGCTGCAAACATGCCGTCGGCTCCGCGAATACGGCGGCCGGCCAACCGATCACCAGATTTGGTTCCAGAGCAACTCAACCGAGAATCTTGCCACGCTCCGCCGCGCGCGAGATGCACTCTCGAACAACATGCCTTCGTGGAAGGTCGGACGCCGGACGGCGGTCTCGTGGGGTGACCTGGTGGCGCGTGGGCACTACGAACTCCGCAGTCGCTGTCGGCGCACCGTGGCTGCTGCCCCGGACCGCCAGATCGAGGTGGTGGCCGACCGGCCTGCGGGCACCGTCGAGATAGCCGTCGACCCGGGTAGCTCCACGACCGAGCTCATCGGCAGACCACGTCCCGATGCGCCCGAGGACGCACTCACCCCGACCATCGCCGACCTGGCCGGGCGCATGGCCCTCGGTCCCGCGACCACGAGACGGATCGTCGTTGCGCCACGGGTCGATGACCAACACCTGATCGGCGCCCTCGCCGCGCACGGCTTCCAGAGCGAGGGGCCGACGCTGCCGAGTCTGGGCGAGTCCTTCGGCGGGCGTGAACTATGGGCGTACGTGGCGGGTATCTAGTTCTGTCGGCCACGTGCACAGGCCTCGGCCAACAACGGCCTGACGACGTCGGCAAAGGTGTCCTCACCCGGATTGACCACGCATATCCATTTGGCACCGCCATACTCCGGATGAGGCAGGATCCGATCGAACTCGGTGTAGTCGACCTCTACCGAGACATCGCAGCCTCCCGCGATGTTCGCAAAAGTGTCACCGCCGACCCCGATGTTGAGTCGATACACCGCCGGGCGCCCCAAATCTGAGTACGTGTCGAATGCCTCGTTGGACATCAGGGTGATCACCGGCACCTGACGGTCGTCGCCGCGGAAAAAGAACCAATTGCCCTGCACAACCTCGTGTTGTAGATCCGGGAACGTCGTGATGATGTATTCGATGACGGCGCCTTCGTCGATGCCCACAGTCATGCCATCGAACGTACCGGCCTAGGCTGCTGACATGTTGCGCGCGGGAATCGTGGTCACGGGCACCGAAGTCCTCACCGGGCGGGTCGCCGACGCAAACGGGCCATGGCTTTCCGAGCATCTCCGAGAAGTGGGGGTTGACGTAGCCCATATCTGCGTCTGCGGGGACCGCAAAGAGGATCTGATAGCGCAACTGGAGTTTCTCGCCGATCAAGGGGTCGATCTCATCGTCACCTCCGGCGGACTCGGGCCCACCGCAGACGACATGACGCTGCCCACCGTGGCCGAATTCGCCGGTACCACACTCATTTTCAATGCCGCCCTAGAAGCTGCCATCATGGATCGGCTGCGGCCGATGGCGAAGCGCTGGGAGAACGTCGACTGGGAGGCGTTGCGTGTCGGCATTGCCAAACAGGCGCTCGTACCTGCGCAGGGACAGGCGCTGGATCCGGTAGGCACCGCACCCGGTGCAATCATGTGCAAGGGCAAGGTGGTCATCATCGTGCTGCCGGGGCCCCCGCACGAGCTTCAACGGATGTGGTCGTCGGCCGTCGATGCCGCGCCCTTCCGGGCGCTGGTGGGAGAAGACGCCGCGGCCATCGAACAGACCACCCTGCGCCTGTACGGCATCACCGAACCGGATATCGCCGAGACCCTCCGGCTCGCCGAATCGGAGCTGGGAAGCCTTGGCGCACTGGAGATCACCACCTGCCTGCGGCGTAGTGAGGTGGAGGTGGTCACCCGATTCGAGTCGTCTGCCGGCCCCATCTGGGATCGCCTCCATGAGTTCATCCACACCCGGCATGGTTCGGCGCTGTTCTCTTCCGACGGTTCGACCGTCGATGAGCTGGTGGCCCGGTTGCTGAGCGGGAGACGTCTGGCCGTTGCCGAGTCGTGTACCGCGGGGTTGTTGGGGGCCCGGATCGCCGATGTTCCGGGTTCATCCGCGTACTTCCTGGGCGGTGTCATCAGCTACGCCAATGACGTCAAAGTGGGTCAGCTGCATGTGGATCCACAGCTGCTCACCAGTCATGGGGCGGTGTCACCGCAGGTCGCCGAGGCCATGGCGGACGGTGCGCTGAAGGCGCTGGGTGCCGATGTCGCGGTGTCCACCACGGGCGTTGCCGGGCCGGGCGGCGGTACGCCGGACAAGCCGGTGGGAACGGTGTGTTTCTGCGCGAAGACCGCGGCGGGGGAGAAGGCCGATCTCCGGGTTGTCATCCCGGGTAATCGCAACCAGATTCGCGAGCGCGCAACCACCGTCGCCCTACATCTGCTGCGCAGGCTGTTACAGCAGTAACCACTACTCGCTGAAGGGTGCGGCCTTGACCAGCAGCGGGAACGCCGCATAGCGAGTCAGCCACGCCGCCCGCCCCCTGGGCACCGCTGCGCCTTCGTTCGCCCACGCCTTGAGCATGTGTCGCTTGAATTCCAATCGGGGGTGCCGGCGCAGTAGCTCCTCTACCCACGCGGCGTCGAGGTCTGACAGCCGTAGCCCGAACACGTCGGTGCCCGCCCCCGCCGATACGAATCCACCTGGGTCTGCAAGGTTTTCGCTGGCTCCCAGCGTGATGTGCGCCGCGATCGCGGCGCCGACGGCCTCCGCACGATCCTCGGGAGCCCCATGAGCCCTGACGAACTGCGCGGCGCGCTCACCACCGACCACCGCGAAACACCGCCCCGGTGTCGGGTGCTCCAGCTGCAGATCATGCAGCAGGCTGGAGACGTATACGAGTTCGTCGTCGACTTGCACACCGTCCAGCAGTGCCAATGCCTTTCCGAAGAAGTATGTGCGGTACGAGTGTTCAAGCACGTGCCCGGTGACACAATCCCGCGCCTCCTGCTCGGCCGCGAGCGCAAGCGCGGAATCGGGCACGGCGATCGACTCGAACTCGACTCGACCCTGCCCACGACGGCCCACCCGGGTTTTGACCGCATCGCCAACCATCGCGGGCAATGCGCGAAACAAACGGCCCAACAGAGCACGCCGTTGGGCGCTGGAGACCTCGCCACCGGTTCGGGTCGCCCAGTGCCAGTCCAATTCGGTCGTCGTCATCTTGTGAGTCAAGACCGCGGCGCCGACGGCGGCCAGTGGCATGAATGCCACAGATGCTCGGATTCATGCCATAGTGAGGTATGGGCACCAAGACGGTGGCGGCACTCGCTCTCGACGGCGTCATCACCTACGACTTGGCGTGCGCCGTGCAGATGTTCCGCAGAGGGCCGGGCCGCTCGGGCCAGCCGGACGGATTCGATCTGGTGACCTGTGGCCATCGTCCTGGAAGTGTCTGGACGCCAGATGGTTTCAATCTCGAAGTGGAACACGGCATCGATGCGCTTGAGACCGCCGACATCGTCGTCGTTCCCGCACGCGCCCCCCACGACTACCCGCCACCGGACGAGGTGTTGGGCGCACTGACGAGCGCCCATCAACGTGGGGCGGTGTTGTTCAGCATCTGCCTGGGCGCATTCGTCCTCGCCGCCGCGGGCTTGCTGGACGGGAGGCCCGCCACCACGCATTGGGAGTACTGCGACGACATGCGCAGGCTCTATCCGCTGGTCGATCTGCGGCCCGATGCGCTGTATGTGGACGATGGCGACATCCTCACCTCGGCGGGACTGTCGGCCGGCATGGACCTGTGCCTGCACGTGGTGCGACGCGAGTTGGGGGCCGCCGCGGCGTCGGATATGGCCCGCTGGAACGTGATGGCGCCGCACCGTGACGGCGGGCAGGCTCAGTTCATTCCGCCGAGCAAGACATCTCACGATTCCAGTGGTATCGGCCCCACGTTGAGCTGGGCGGCCGAGCGTCTCGCCGATGTCGACGATGTGTCCACACTGGCCCGCCACGCACATCTGAGCCTTCGGACGTTCAACCGCCGCTTCGGCGAGGAAGTGGGCACGACGCCCAAGCGCTGGCTCGACGTGCAGCGCGCCACCCGCGCTCGCGAATTGCTGGAGAATACCGACATGACCATGGAATCGATTGCCGCACAATGCGGATTCGGCAGCGTGACGGCCATGCGGACACATCTACGAAAGGTCACCGCGACGACGCCGAGTGCCTACCGCCGAGCATTCCGGCGGTAGGCAATTCACGGTCAGCGCGCGACGTGTGGCATGAGGGCGTTGGGCGGAATGGCCCCGAACCGACCTGCCTGATAGTCCTCCACGGCCTGGATCAACTCCGCCTTGGTGTTCATCACGAACGGTCCATAGGCCACGACCCGTTCCCGGATGGGTCGGCCACCCAGTAACAGCACCTCCAGCGCGGGGCGGTTGCTGTCCTGTTCGGTGTCGGCACCCACCGTGATCCGGTCGCCGGGACCCAGCACGGCAAGTTGCCCCTGCTGGATCGGATGCCCCAACGCGCCGATGGTGCCACGTCCGGAAAGCACGTACACCAGCGCGTTGAAGTCCCGATTCCAGGGAATGTTCAGCTGCGCCCCGGGTTGGATACTCGCATGCGCCAGGGTGATTGGCGTGTGCGTGCTACCGGGTCCGTGGTGTGGGCCGACATCGCCGGCGATGATCCGTACCAATGCTCCGCCGTCGGGCGAGCTCACCAGCGTGGTTTCGGCTCCCTCGATGGCCTGATAGGCGGGGGTCAGGAATTTGTCGCGGGCCGGCAGGTTGACCCAGAGCTGGATGCCGTGGAAGATTCCGCCGCTCTCCACCAATTCGGCTGGGGGAGTTTCGATATGCAGAATTCCCGAGCCGGCGGTCATCCATTGGGTGGCACCGTCGTGGATGAGTCCACCGCCTCCGTGCGAATCCTGATGGGCGAACCGCCCGTCGATCATGTAGGTCACCGTCTCGAAGCCGCGGTGCGGGTGCCAATCCGTCCCACGAGGTTCGCCCGGTTCGTACTCGACCTCTCCCATCTGGTCCATGTGGATGAACGGGTCCAATTCAGAGGACGGCACACCCGCGAAGGCGCGCACGACGGGAAAGCCTTCACCTTCGTATCCTCGCGGCCCGCTGGTGACGGAGCGCACCGGACGTTCGGTATCGGAAGGCTCGGGAGCTGGGATGCGCGGCAGGGTCAGGGCGTCCTGTGCCGACACGGTGATGGCTGGCATGCAAAACCTCCTTGTGGCGTTTCTATGCCAGCATTAACCGGACTGCGGTCCGTTTTGTTCCGTCTGCCCTACTCCGGGGTTGCGGCCAGCGCCGATGTCGCCGCGGCCGCAACCGTCTCACCCGCAGCCAACAGCGGCTCGGGACTGCGCAACGCCCGGCTGAGTACGAACGCGCCCTCCAAGCTGGTGATGAATCCCAGCATGAGACGGCGACGCACCTCGGGCGGCAGACCCGATCCCGCGATGCGCTCGGCGCCTTGCTCGATCCAGTCGGTGAACACATCAGCAGTGGCACGCCGCAGCGTTTCGTCGGTGCTCGCGACCTCCAGTGCGATCGTGGCGATGGGGCACGCGTCGGCGTAGTCGGTCGCGATGAGGTTGTCGGCCGCGGCCGCGAAGGCGCCTCGGATTGTGGCAGCAAGGTCCGGGCCGGCTTGGTCGAAGATCGCCAGCACCAGATCTCGGTACATCACACCGGAAGCACGAATGGCCTCATCGGCCAACTGCGCCTTACCGCCGGGAAAGAAGTGATAGATCGACCCGAAGGGTGCACCCGCACTCTGCGCGATCTGCTTGAGCCCGGTGCCCGTCATGCCTTGCCGCCGAAACAGCTCGCAGGCGGCGGCGACGATTCGATCGCGGGTATCGGCGGGCATGGCGCGTCCTTTCGAGAAGCCTTGTACGCGGCTACGTCGCATTGTACGGTCTCACTAGAACGTTCTATCAACTCTATCGGAGATCACGAAGGACGCGGAGATGGACAAAGCACTCAAGTACCTGGCGATTCTGACCGGCGTGATCTGCCTGGCCATCGGCCTATATCACGTCATCGGCGGTGCGGAGACGGTCTTCGGCGGGGGAGAGATCACCGCGAGCACCGACAGTCAGGAGCGATTCTTCGCCGGACTGTTCGCCGTCTACGGCCTGGCGTGGATCTGGGCCGCCCGGCAGTCGCCCATCCCGGCTACTGCCATCCGATTCCTGGCAGCGGGCCTGCTGGTGGGCGGGCTCGGCCGAGTGGCCTCGCTGATCGACAGGGGACAGCCGCACCCCTTCTGGATTGTCATGCTTGCGGTCGAAATCGTTGTTCCGGCAGTGTTTTTCGCCATCGCCGGGGCCGACGAGAAGGCTCATTGACACCGCAAAACCAATATGCGAGTTCAGATTTCGCAACCGCTAGAGTGCGTAGTACCGAGACCAACCGCGCATTCAAGGAGGAATCTATGCGGTTCACCTTCGCCGAGGCGATGACCGACACGTCGTATTACATCCCGCTCGCCAAGGCCGCCGAATCTGCGGGTTACAACGCCATGGTCATCGGTGACAGCCTGGCCTACCCGTACGAATCGGATTCGAAGTATCCGTACACACCCGATGGCAGTCGCGAATTCCTGGACGGCAAGCCCTTCATCGAGGCCCTCACACTTGCCGCCGCCCTCGGCGCGGTGACGACCACGCTGCGTTTCGACGTCTTCGTGCTCAAGCTGCCCATCCGCCCACCCGCGCTGGTGGCCAAGCAGGCATCGTCCATCGCCGCCCTGACGGGCAACCGACTCGGCCTCGGCGTGGGCACCAGCCCGTGGCCCGAGGACTACGAGCTCATGAACGTGCCGTTCGCCAAGCGCGGGAAGCGCATGGACGAGTGCATCGAGATCATCCAGGGGCTCACCACCGGTGAGTATTTCGAGTTCCACGGCGAGTTCTACGACATCCCCAAGACCAAGATGACCCCCGCACCCACCCGGCCGATTCCGATCCTCATCGGCGGGCATGCCGACGCCGCCCTGCGCCGCGCCGCGCGGTGCGACGGCTGGATGCACGGTGGCGGCACCGAGGATCTGGACGAGCTGCTGGCCAAGCTGAACAAGTTCCGCGAAGAAGAAGGAACGGCCGACAAACCGTTCGAGATCCACGTGATCTCCATCGACGGATTCACAGTCGATGGCGTAAAGCGCCTGGAAGACAAGGGTGTAACGGATGTCATCGTGGGCTTCCGCATTCCCTACGTCATGGGGCCAGACACCGAGCCGCTGGACACCAAGATCAAGAACCTGGAGAGCTTCGCCGAGCGCGTCATCTCCAAGGTCAACCCCTAGGGCACCCCTCTCCATCGCGAGCAGACGTAAAAGTCCCCAACACGCCGCGTGTTCGGGACTTTTACGTCTGCTCGCCGAATGACCGTTGACAGATATTCAACGCAAGCATTAAATATCAACCGTCAGGTATCCGAATTGAAGGGTGAAGTCAATGAGCGCACGCCCGAGTTTGGCCTCGGCGGTGGTCTACCAGGACCCGTCGGCAGCCCTCGACTGGCTGGAGAAGGCCTTCGGCTTCGAACGATCCATGGTCATCACCGACAACGGCGGCAAGCTTGAACATTCCGAGATGCGTTTCGGGGATTCCTATCTCATGGTCGGATCCGAGTGGGATGCCAGCGTCGCGAGCCCCAAGTCGGTGGGTGGCAGGTGTACGCAGACGATCCACGTTCAGGTAGACGGCGATATCGATACGCATTGTCGGCAGGCCGAGGCCGCCGGAGCCAAGATCTTGATGCGCCCGGCCGACCAGTTCTACGGCGACCGGGTGTACCGGGCCCAGGACCCCGAGGGCCATGTGTGGACCTTCGGTCAGACCGTCCGGACCGTCTCACGCGAAGACGCCGAAAAGGCAAGCGGCTTGAACATCGAGGGCTGGGTTTGACGAGTCCCTCCGCGGCGCCCGCGAGTTTAGATCGCACGCTCGCCGCGCTGGCCGACCCCAATCGGCGACGAATCGTCGAGGTGCTGCGGGATCGACCATCTCGCGCTGGGGACATCGCGCAGGCCGTCGGCCTGACTCCGGCCGCCCTGAGCAGGCATCTGCGGACCCTCAAGGCCAGCGCACTGGTCGAGGAATCTCATCCGGAGTTCGACGCGCGTGTACGTATCTACACACTGCGACCGGCTCCCATGGCCGAACTGAGGACGTGGCTCGACGAGATCGAAAAACTCTGGGCCACACAGCTGTTGGCTTTCAAGGAGCACATCGAGGGACAGCAGATCCCATGACCTCACGGATACAGGTTGCGCTGCGGGTGCGCGCCACCCCGGCCCAGGCATTCGAGGTGTTCGTCAACGACATCGGGATGTGGTGGCAGCCCAATACTCTGTTTCGATTCACCCGGAAACGTGCTGGGACGCTTGCCATCGAGCCGTACGTGGATGGCCGTTTCGTCGAGTCATACCCGGACGGTACCGAGTTCGAGATCGGCAGGGTGACCGCGTGGGAACCGGGCAGGCGGCTGAGCCTGACCTGGCGCCAGGAAAGTTTTGCCGATGACCAGATGACGACCGTCGAGGTACGGTTCGAGCCGGTCGGTGACGAGACCCGGGTGACGGTCGAGCACCTCGGCTGGGAGTCCGTTCCACAGGACCACGTTGCCCGCCATACCTTTCCCGACGGACTGTTCCTGCGGCGGCACGGCCAATGGTGGCAGGAGCTGCTGGAGGCGCTGCGGAACCAGGTCGGGTCGCCGTAAGGCCTCAGGAGCTCCCCGGGGTACGGATCTGGGCCACCAGCCACGGCAGCGCATCCGAGAAGGTCCGGCTGGCGAATTGCCAGGTGTGTCCGCTGATCATCTGGTGAATGGAGCAGGAGATCTGCACCTGCTGTGCCGCGGCGCAGAGATCCGCGGCAGCACCCTCCCGATCGTCATCGGTGACATCGTCGTGTCCACCGATTCCGGTGGGCGTGTCCGCGGTCGGCCGCTTGACACCGCCGGGTTTCTTGCTGTCCGCGGGGGGTATGGCCTCCTCGAACCACCCGGCCACACCGGTATACGGTCCGTGCTTGGCCATCACGGTGCGCGGGTCGAAAGCATCCCAACGCGCCGCATCGCCGCCGTACAACCGGTCGATGGTCTGCTGCTTGGTACCCGCAGTGGGCCCGTGGTCGCCGGCGATGTCGACGAAGGTGGAGAACAGGTCCGGATGCATGACCGTCAGGTCGATGGCGCAAGTCCCACCCATCGACCAACCGACGACAGCCCAGTTCGCCGGATCAGACGACCCGTTGAACTCCGAAATTACATAGGGCCGAACATCTTCGGTGAGATGGTCAGCGGCATTGCCGCGTGGCCCGTTGACGCATTCGGTGTCGTTGTTGAAGCTCCCCGCGACATCCACGAAGACGAATACCGGTGTCTGTCCGCCATGGGATTTGGCGTAGTCGTCGATCATCTGGGTGGCGTTTCCGGTGCGAACCCAGTCTGCCGGGGTGTTGAATTCGCCTGCGATCATCATGACCACCGGCAGCCGCGGCGGGGTGTCGCCCGTGAACCAGGCCGGGGGCAGGTAGACGTATTCGCCTCGGTGCTTGAATCCACTTGCCTCGCCCGGGATGTCCACCTGGACAAGTTTCCCGGTGTCGGGCTTCGAATTGCGCAGACCCGCAAGGTCGCTGATGTCGACCTCGTTCGGAAGGGGGCCCGCGGAGACCGCGCCCCAGGCCGCCTGCACCGTGGGGTAGTAGCCCACCCAGGTGTTGAGCGCGACGAGTGCCGCCAGCAGCGTCAACGGAATGGCCAACAGCGATACGCCCCGACGCCACCACCGTGCGCCGCGAAAGCCGATGCCGGCGACAGCGACCGACGTGACGAAGACACCGATCCATATCCACAACCTGAACGGTGCCGGGTCGGAGGCCAGCCCTTCGGAATTCATGTAGATCCACGCCGCTACGGCACCCACCGCACCGACGGCTACGCTCACGGGCACCCACAGCAGGCGCCACCGGCGGGTGCGCCACCCGATGACCACCAACAACACGAGGACCGCCAATACCTGCACGACAATCGGAAACCAGCCGCCGAGGGCCGAAATCCCATGGCTGTACTGGTGGAAGTCGTTGGCGGGCAGCTGCGGAATAGGGGTCGGCGCCGGAGGTGGCGTCGGCGTAGTGGGTGGCACGCTGACATTGTGATGAGGTTTCCTGGGAGGAAGCTGGACATGACCCAGAGCTATCTGTCGGATGAGATGATCGCGGCGCTGTCGCCGGAGGAGCGGCGTGACCTGATCAAGCGGCTGGAACGCCCGCTCAGCGAGGTGGCACCGCCGAATCTGGGCAGGTTTCGCGTACTGCGGCTGGGCCTGATGATCGGCGGTTCGATCGCGCTGATTCCCTGGATCACCTACCTTGCCTTCACCCTGCCGGAAAACTATGTGGCACAGCGGTGGACGGCCACCTGGGTCGGGTTCGACATGCTGTTGGTGGCGTTCATGGTGGCCACCGCGGTGCTGGGCCTGCTGCGCCGTCAACTGCTCGTGTTGACCGCCTTCACCACTGGTGTGTTGTTGATCTGCGATGCGTGGTTCGACGTCATGACGGCCGGACCGTCGGAGCTGCGGTGGGCGATCCTGGCCGCGGTGCTCGCCGAACTACCACTCGCGGTGGTGATGATCCGTGGCGCGTTGCTCATCACGCGGCTCACCATGACACGGATGTGGGTCATCGACCCGAGGACCGCGCTCTGGCGGGTACAGTTGCTGCCCTAGTTCCCTACCAGCAGTGCGCGAACCCGTCGCAGTACAGCGGGAACCGGTCCACGGGCACGTCGAGTGGTTTCACGAACTGCAGGCTGAAGGGCTTCTTGGTCATACCCGGCTGGCCGCCGCACACCGCGCTGTGAATGGTGGTGTGCACGCCGGTGAGGGTCTCGTCATTGAAGACGTACTTCTCCTGGCTGGGCGCGAACGTGCCATCCGGGCAGGTCATGCCCTGCGGGCGGGCATGGACAAAGGTCCATTGGTCGTCGACCAGCTTGGCCGGGGTGGAGTAGTTCTGGAGCCTGTCGCTGTGTTTGAGAATGTCGGGTGTGGCGCTGGTGACGGTCAGGGTGCATCCGTCGGCCTGGATGGTGGGGTCGGTGTAGTCGGATTGGATACGGGTACCCGAGGCCTGCACGCAGACCGCGGACATGGTCCAGGTGATCTCACCGGCCCCCTCCTCGATCATCCGGTAGGTCCCGTCCGCCGGGGGCGCAACTGCCGCCGCCGGGCTGGCGAATCCGACCCCGATCGCGGTGGCGAAGACGGGAACCATCAGCAGGGAGGTTGTGCGCACGCGGTCAAGTATCGCAATGCGACGAGCCGTGTACGACGCAACCTCAGTCATTAGACGCGGCGTCCAATACGGCCACCACGAGGTCGGCCACGGCCGTCATGCCGGCCTCGTTGGGGTGAAGCGGCGCCGCGCGCCACGGCCACGGGATTGCGGGCCGGGCCGTCCACGGCTGCACCGACCAGGCGTGATGGCCGGCGCTGGCCGCCGATGCCCGGATGATCTCGCAGCCGGTGGCATGGGCCGCCTCCTCGGTAACCGCCGCGAGCTCCGCGGCAATGTGGCGCCCGGTAGCGGCCTCGTCCGAGGTGTACGGCGGCGCGGGTTCACCCTCGGGGGGGCAACAACGCGAGATAGTCGACGAATATCACCCGGGCCTGCGGTGCCCGTTTCCGCACCTGGTCACCCACCGCATGCAGCGATTCCCCGACCACCGCCAGTGCCGCGTCCCGCTTCCCGGCGTCGAGCAGGTCGTTCAGCCCGCTGCCGATGACGGGCAGCACGCGCAGGATCCTCGGCAGACACGCTGCCAGCAGATACGGCACGTAGCCGACGTCATTGCCGCCGATGGTGACCGTCACCAGGTCTTCGGTGCCGTCGAGCGCGCTTATCTGCGGTGGCGCGTTGTTCTGCGAGTCGGACAGGATATGCGCGGTAGTCGCCCCCGAGTAGGTAACGTCGACCAGCTGGTAGCCCCTGCGTTCGGCGATCTGGTGCGGATAGTTGCGCACCGAACGCCCGGCCAGCCGGGGCGATCCCTGCACACGCGGCATGATGCCCGGTCCGGCCGCCATCGAACTCCCCAATGCCACATAGCGTCCCGCCATGCCCCAAGCCTATCGACGGGCCATCCCGGCAAGCCGGCGCAGCGACGAGGCCACCCCACGGGGTCTCGGATCCTCGAACCGCAAGATCGGCCAACCCTGCTCCGATGCCATGCTCGCGAGACGACCACGCGGGTTGACCGGGCAGGGTTCGCCGACCAGGGACATCAGGTCGATGTCCTCCTCGCCGTCCGCATAGAAGTAACTGCGTTGCAAATCAACACCATTGGACTCACAGAACAGCTTGACCGCTGTCGCCTTGTTGCGCCCCCACACAATGGGTTTACGGATGCCACCGGTGAGAAGTCCCTGGTTGTCGAGGTCGAAGTGGTTGCACAGCACATGAGTGATGCCGAGGTCACGCGCCACCGGTTCGGCGTGAATCGTCAGTGCCGACGAACTCAACACCACGGTGTGCCCCTGTTCCTGATGTGCTCGCACACGCCGGCGCATCTGTGGATAGATCATCGAGGCATTGTGCTGATGAAAGATTCGTTCTCCCACGGCCTCCAGTTCGGCCAACGAGTCGCCGCGCAGGTATCCGGCAGCGCGAACCACAAGACGCTCGAATTCCATGCGGCCCAATTTGTACCGAAAGGTGGCCTCCAGAACTCCGAGAACCTCGCCGACACTGGCCTGGCCGCGCCGCATCCGATCGCGGGCATGTGCCGTCGGGGTGAATCCGGCCACCAGGGTGCCATCCAGGTCGAAGAAGGCTCCGACCCGCGGCCCGCTGGGGCTGAGCGCTACGTCGGCCACCGGATCGGGTGCCGGGCTCGCCGTCATGTGGGTCAATCTACCGCTGCGCAATACACGCCTCCGCGGGAGGCGACAAGATGGGGCGATGGACCACCCACCGCGCCAGGCACCGGCTACCGCGCTGATCAACAGACGTGCGGTGCTCTCAGCCGGGGCAATCCTCGCACTCGGTTCTGCCTCGGTCATCGGATGCTCGACGGATCATTCCGACGACCCACCGGCCGCGCCTCGATGGGAAGATCTGCGCCGCAGGCTGTCGGGAACTCTTGTGGTGCGTGGCGAGGCCGGAATGGACGAGGCCGGGCGGGCCTTCAATCCGCTCTTCGACGTGAATCATCCTGGCGCGGTGGCCTTCTGCACCTCCGAACAGGACGTGGCGCGCTGCGTCGAGTTCGCATCGAGCGGCGCGATACCCGTGGCGGCGCGCAGCGGCGGACACAGTTACGGCGGCTACTGCACCCCGAGCGACGGGCTGGTGGTCGACCTCGGGCGCATGGCGGAGGTCTCGGTGGCCGGGACACGGGCGGTGATCGGGCCCGGCGCACGACTCATCGACGTCTACACGGGCATCGCCGCCGCCGGCCGGATGCTCGCCGGTGGCTCCTGTCCGACGGTGGGCATCGCCGGACTAACGCTCGGTGGCGGGGTAGGGGTGCTCACCCGCAAGTTCGGACTGACCTGCGACCAGCTCGTGTCCGCTCGCGCGGTGACAGCGGACGGCGAAGTACGGGTGCTGGCGGCGGATTCCGAACCCGACCTGTTTTGGGCTATCCGCGGAGTCGGCGGCGGAAATTTCTGCATCGCAACAGAGTTCACGTTCGAGACCGCCGAGTCCACGCAGCTGACGGTATTCACGCTCGACTACGCACCGGGGGACACGGCGGCGATCACGCATCGATGGTTGACCTTCATGGACGGTGCACCCGATGAGTTGTGGACAACCCTGCATGCCGTCGGTGGTGCCACACCGCGGTGCCGAATCGTCGGCTGCATCGCCCGCGGCGCCGATCCGCGCACGCTGATCGAGGACCTGCTGGGCGCGATCGGCATCGGTGTCACCGAGCGATTTGACGCCGAGATGGCGTTTCTGGATGCCATGAAGTTCATGGGCGGGTGCTCGACATTGACGCTGGCGCAGTGCCGGCCGTCATGGACGGGCACGGGGACGGGACAGCTGCAGCGCGAGGCGTTTGTCGCGTCCTCGCGCATGGTCTCGGATCCCGCGGTCGACACCGGTCGCATCGAGGCGCTCTTGACGGACAAGCCCGGACTGACGTTCATCTTCGACAGCCTGGGCGGGGCGGTGAGCCGGATATCCGCGGACGCCACGGCATTCCCGCATCGGCGGGCGGCAGCGTCCGTTCAGATCTATCACGGCGTCGGTGCGGAGCCGTCGGTCGCATATCACCGCGTGGACGAGGCACGGGACAGACTCGGCGAGATTTGTGGACCCGGCGCGTATGTGAACTACATCGATCCTCGTCTATCCAACTGGGCTACCGCGTATTACGGCCATAACCTACCCCGGCTGCAGCAGATTGCTTCCGTCTGCGACCCAAACGGAATCTTCGCGTTCCCGCAGGCGATTCGCCCCTAGGTGCGCCTGACACTTTGTTGCGCCTGCGCGATCAACTCACGCCAGCGCCCGTCCGGCAGTTCGGATACCGCGGTATCGCCCCCGTACGCGCTGGAGATGACGACGTCCGGGGCAAGGCCTGCCAGCAGTCGCAGACTGCCCACGAGCTCGTCGGCGTCGCCGCGCCCCGGGACCAGGAACGTGGCCCACGAACCATCTTCGGTGGGGAACATGGTGTCCCCGGTGAACAGATACTTCTCGCCGTCGGCGCCCGTGACCAGATAGCTGGTGCTGCCGATCGAATGCCCCGGCGTGGGTATCACCTCGACGCCGTTCTCGTCCACGTGCCGGTCGACGGTCGGCACATCGAGGTTGGCGTGTCGGACGATCTCCTCCTCTTCGCGGGCAGATGCGTGCAGTGTCGATCCGAACCGCTGCTTTACGACGGCGAGCATGGGCCCGGCCTCGTCCTGGTGCGACAGGTATTGATGAGCGACTCCGCCCAACTCGGCAATCGTCTCGAAGTCGGCCTCGGTGGCCGGGCTGTAGAACAACACGTTCCCGTCGGCCCGAGTCCACAGGTATGCGTGAGTGGTCAGCCCGGGGAACGGGCTATCCGATCGCATCTCCCAGAGGTCGGATCGAATCTGGCGCACATTCGATGTCGTGGTTGTCATGAGCCCAGTGTTCAACCTCAAGTGAACTTGAGGTCAAGTGGCGCAACGGAGGATTCGGGTGAGCCGACGCTATCCACCCGACTCGGCGAGCGCACCAAGCCTGTCTACCGATGCCTGTAACCGCTCCGACGTGGTGTCGCGTGCCCGGGGAAGTCTCTTCTCGTCGACGAGATTGGTCCAGTCATAGGTATGGGTCACCCGGGTGCGGCCCTCACCGAGCGGTTCCAGCTCCCAGCGCCACAGGTGGCCGGGTGGTTGCTTGCCCACTTCCGATGGCAGCCACGCGATCAGCCGCGCCTCGTCGAATTCCACGATGTGGTTCTCTCGGACGTGCCCGTTGGTCAGGGTCATCACGAACACATCACCCACGGCATGCACCCGTTGTCCGGCGGAGGCATCGGCGAGATTCTCGTTGCCATCCCAGTCGCGCTGACGCGCCGGATCTGCGATGAGCTCGAAAATCGACGGGGCCGGCGCTTCCACCTCGCGGCTGGCAGAGACCACTCTGATGTCCTCAGTCATGTCCCCATCCAACCAGAGCACCACCGTCTAATCGATCAATTCACGAGTGAGCTTGCGCGCGAGCGTTATCGGCGCGACGGACTTCTCGATCTTCGAAGCTGTCAGCGCGCCGTCGTAGAGCAACTGCACCTGCCGGGCAAGGTTGTCGGAGCGCGCCTGCCCTGCCTCACGCAAGAGTGCCGCCACGGTCTGCCGGAACCACTGACGATGCCTGCGTACCGGCTCCCATTCCGTGCCCGGGAACTCGGTAGCGGCGTTGGCATACAGGCATCCTCGGAAGTCTCTCGCCTTCGCGGCCGCCGTGGCGAGGTCGAAGAACGTCAACACTTTCGCGACGGGATCACGCTGCGCCGCGACGGCCGCGTCCCAGCGGTTGCGATCACGCTGATCCAATTCTTCGAGATAGGCGACGATGAGCGCGTCCTTGGATCCGTAACTGCTGTAGAGGCTCGCCTTGGCAACCCCCGCCTCACGCAGGATCTGGTCAATCCCCACCGCGCGAATGCCCTGCGCTGCGAACAGATCCGCGGCCGCATGAAGCAGGCGATCGGCAGGCCCGAGCACACGGGCCGTCGAGGCCGACCGGGCGGCCGAGGGTGCTGTGGTGGAGCTCATGGGAGCAGAGTAGCCCACCACACCTTGATAGACAGACCGGTCTGTCCGTGAAACGGTCACGTTGCCGCACATCGAAATCGTTCGTCGAAGTTAGGAAAAGTGACGTGACCCTGTACCTCTACGAGATCGCCGTTGCCCCCGCCGGGAAGATCGACACCACACAGCTGCTCAAAGAGCTCGACGGCCGGGTTCATCGTGACGGTGGCGAGTTGATCGAGGCGCAGGTGACACGCGAGGCCCGTCGCGTCTTCGTCGTCACCGAATTCAATGCCGACGCTCCGCAGCTGGATGCCGATTCCCTGGGCGTCGAAACGGTTTCGGGGCCGCACCCGGTCCGCCTGGTGGGCGCCGATCTTGACCAGCTGAGGTCCGCGCGCCCGGCCGCCGGCTACCTGGTGGAATGGGATCTGCCCGCCGACCTGGACATGGACACCTACCTCGCACGTAAGAAGGCGAAGGCACCCAGGTATGCCGACGTGCCCGAGGTCAGCTTTCTGCGCACATATGTCCGCGAAGACATGGACAAGTGCCTGTGCTTCTATGACGCTCCCGACGAGGACGCGGTGCTGCGCGCACGAAAGGCTGTCGACACTCCGGTCGACAGGCTGCATGGGCTCGGAGACATCTCGCTGTGACGGCAGTCGTGGTCAAGCACCTCGAGGAGGCGCTGGAGCGCGTCAGTACTGAGGTGGCCGCCCGTGCGTCTGCTCTCGATGCGGATCAGACCGACGTGCGTGTCGATATCGCCGCGCTGGGCGCTGAAGGCCTCTTCGATGTGGGTCTGGCCGGTTCGGACCTTGTGCCCGCGGTGCAGGTGATCGAACGTGTGGCTGTAAGCAGTCTGGCCGTGGGTTTCTCGGCATGGGCGCACCGCATGACGATCGAGTACGTGAGCCTTGCCCCGGCTGCCTTCCGTGCCGCGCACCTGCCCACCCTTGCGGCCGGGCGCCGGGCCGGGGTGACCGCGATGGCGGCCGGCCTCAAACAGGTCGCGGGACTGGGGGAGGTTCCGCTGGTCGCGACAACGCATCGGCACGGTCTGCACATCACCGGTCCGATCCGGTGGGCCTCCAACGTGTTTCCCTACGCACTCATGGTGTTGCCTGCCCGCGGCGAGGACGGCGCCACCTATGTGGTGGCGGTCGACGTCAACGCGAAAGGAATCCGCGTCGACCGCCCGCCGAACCTCATGGCGCTCATGGCCACGGCCTCGACGTCCCTGTATCTGGACAAGGTTCACGTTCCCCTCGAGAACGTGATCAGTACCGACCTGCCGGGCTTCGTCACCCACATCCGGCCGGCCTTCCTTCTCCTTCAGAGCGCGTTCTGTGCCGGAATCAGCGCCGCTGCCCTGCAGGGTGCGCGGGCCGCGCATGGCGTGCTCGCGCAGCAGTTCTCCGGCGAACAAGTCGAACTGACGCAGCGTCACATCACACTGCGAGAACGTCTCTACGCCTTTGCGGCGGCGCCTACCGAACCGACCATCGCCGATCTTCTTCGACTCCGGCTCGATGCCGCGGGGCTCGCCGGTCAGGCGTCGCGACTGGAGGTCACCTTGGCCGGTGGCGCCGGATACGCATTGGGGACGGCAGCCAACCGGCGGTTCCGCGAGGCCGCATTCCTACCCATACAGTCACCCTCGGAAGGACAGCTACGGTGGGAACTGACGCAGTACGAATAACGAATGCCTCCAAGCATTTCGGATCGGCCGCGGCCTTGCGCGACGTCGACCTACAGGTGGCTTCCGGCGAGTTCGTGGCCGTCCTGGGCCCCAGCGGGAGTGGAAAGTCCACGCTGTTGCGAGTGCTCGCGGGCTTGGAGGAGCTCAGCACTGGAACTGTTGTCTGGGCATCTGAGTCAGGACGCCCCCGGACGGGGGTGGTTTTCCAAGATGCCCTGCTGATGCCATGGCTGACCGTCACAGAGAACATCGTCTTCGCCAAACGGTTCGCGGTGCACCGCAACGGATTCGACGATGTCTACGTGGACAATCTGGTGCGGCATTTCGGGCTACAACGGCTCTCGGACCGCTATCCCGACCAGTTGTCCGGCGGTCAGGCCCAGCGTGTCGCCATCCTGCGTGCGGTGGCGACTCGCCCCAGGCTGCTGCTGCTCGATGAACCGTTCAGCGCACTCGATCCGGTCACCCGGGCAGACCTACAGAGCTGGCTGCAGAGTCTGGCCGTCGAGCTGGCCATCACCGTGATCCTGGTGACCCACGATGTCGATGAAGCACTGGCGCTCGCGCACAGGGTGATTCTCCTCGGCGACGGCGGACGGATACGGCAAGAGTGGACGCTCGGGCGCACCGGGGGAGAGCATGCCCGAATACGCCGGGAGATCCTTGCCCGATATCACCCGGCGGTGGAAGCGACGCACGAATGAGCGGCACCACCTCACGCCGCGCCGTACTGGCGGGTGCTGCCGGAATAACCACAGCGGCGGGTCTTTTCGGAGCCACCGGACTGATTCGTGCCGCGGCGTCCGACGCCACCAACACCGGCGCCCAACTACGCATCGGATATCTGCCGATCACCGATGCGGCTCCGCTGCTGCTCGCTCATTCCGCCGGAATGTATCCGGCCGGAGCCGTGAGCGCGGCCAAACCGGTGCTGTTCCGCAGCTGGGCCTCGTTGGCCGAGGCCTTCATGGCACGGCAGATCGATGTCGCGCACTTGCTGATGCCAATGGCGATCCAGCTCCGTGAGGTGCTGGGGCATGGAGTGCGGGTGCTCGGGTGGAATCACACCAACGGATCGGCGCTCACGGTGGCGCCCGACATCCAGCATCTGGAGGATCTTGCGGGCAGCCAGGTGGCGATCCCGTTCTGGTGGTCGATTCACAACATCGTCGTGCAAGAGCTGTTACGTAGCCATGGGTTGCGTCCGGTGATCAGGAGCACCGCCTCACGCGCCAGGCGCACCGTCGAGCTGGTGGTGATGAGCCCCTCCGACATGGTGCCGGCCCTGGCGAATCGATCCATCGGGGGATATGTCGTCGCCGATCCCTTCAATGCCATCGCACAGATCAAGAAGATCGGACGGATTCACACTTTTCTCGGCGACGTATGGCGTGACCACGCCTGCTGCGTGCTCGTCACGCGCGACGACGTGATTGCCGGCCGCGCATCGGCGGTGCAGGGTGTCACCGACGCGGTGGTCACCGCCCAGCTGCGCATCGATGCCGACCGAAAGTCGGCGGCAGGAACGCTTGGCGGCGGCACGTATCTTCCGCAGCCGGTACCCGCCGTACAGACAGCACTGACCTATCCGAACCCTCCTTATCCACCGCGTCATCCGGATTGGCATCCGCAACGCCTGGGCTTTCAGCCGTTCCCATATCGGAGCTTTACCCAGCGTCTGGTCGAGTCGATGCGTGACACAGTCGTCGACGGCGATCGCGGGTTCCTGGATCGGCTCGACCCGGCTCGGGTACACGACGATCTGGTCGACGACACCTTTGTGCGCAGGGCGATCACCGCACACGGCGGACCGCAAGCCTTCGGTATCGCAGCCGATTTCACCCGAACGGAACAGGTACAGGCATTGTGAGCATCATCGAACGCGCCCCCGAGGTCACCACTGCCGATGGAACCGTGCCGGGCAAGCCCGGGCTGCTTTCCCGGATCTGGCCACCGGCGTTGGCCGTCACGTCGAGCCTCGCGCTGTGGTGGTTCGCGAGCTCGATACTCAGCCAACCGCATTCGCTACTACGTCAGACATCTCCGGATAAGGCGTTGGCCGCGGCGATAGACCTTCTGCATCGCGGCGTGCTGCTACAGGATGCCGGAATCAGCCTGTGGCGACTGTTGATCGGACTGAGTCTGGCTGCGGTGATCGGCATCCCGGCGGGTCTGCTGCTGGGCGTGAGCACCGCTGCCGAGCGCGCCGCGCGGCCGGTGATCCAGTTCTTGCGGATGATCTCCCCGCTGTCGTGGACCCCGATCGCGGTGGCGATCTTCGGGATCGGCAGCCAACCGGTCATCTTCCTCATCGCCGCGGCGGCGGTATGGCCGATCCTCATCAACACCACAGCCGGCGTGCACGGTATCGAACCCGGATATCTGCACGTCGCGCGCTCGTTCCACGCCACCCGAACCGAGCTGCTGACAGCGGTGATCCTTCCGGCGATACGTGGCCACATCCAGACCGGAGTACGCATCGCACTGGGCATCGCCTGGGTGGTGCTGGTTCCGGCCGAGATGTTGGGCGTGCGATCGGGTTTGGGATACCAGATCCTCAACGCGCGAGACCAGCTCGCCTACGACCAGGTCGTGGCCGTCATTCTCGTGATCGGAGTGCTCGGATACGCCCTTGATGTGGTCGCCAGGCGACTGTTGGAACCCAGGTTTCGCGCACCGCGTGCCGGGTAGGCTCACACGAGCCGCACTACCCGATATGGAGGTGGTCCCGTGAACGTGAGTGCCCGCCGTGCGATAGTCCTCGTCGCCGGAGCGCTACTGCCGGTAGCCACCGTCGCGCCGATCGTCTGGGCTGACCCCGTCGTGCCCAACTGTCCGGGCGGATGGTGGGACCCGGCGGCCAACGTCTGCCGGCCGCCGGTAGCGACGACGCCACTGAACTGCGATAACGGCTGGTGGTGGGACCCGGTGGGCAACGTGTGCCGCCCTCCGGTGATCCCTCCCCAATAGAACGGACTCAGGCCACCAACGCCGCGGCAGTCGCGGAGAACATCGTTGCCTTGATGGCACCCAATGTCCCACTGTCCTTGCCCACCAAAGGCCTCATCAGATCGACTGCAACACTAAGCACTTCGGCTTCCGGCGCGGAGCGGTCTGCAAGACCTGCGGCCACCGCGGCGTCGCCACCGTAGCGGTGCCCGGTGGTCATCGCGGTGACCGCAGTCTGGGGGCCGACCTTGGCCTGGATGAGGCTGGCCATTCCCGGAGTGAACGGGATGTTGATGTCGACCTCGGGGAAACACAGATATCCGCGGTCGGACCGCATCACTCGGTAGTCGTGGGCCACCGCAAGCATCGCACCGGCTCCGAACGCATGGCCGTTGACCGCGGCGACGGTCGGCAGTGGGAGAGTGAGAACCCTGCTGAAGAGCGCCTGCACGCGCCCGACATACCAGTCGGTGCGATCTCCGTGGGACATGAGCCAATCCAAGTCCAGTCCGTTCGAATAGAACTTTCCGGTTCCCACGGTGACCAATGCCTGGGCGCCGGTGAGCACGTCATCGAGCAGACCGTCGACGGTATCCAGCCATTCGGGGGAGAACCGGTTCTCGTCAGTGCCCAGGTTCAGCACCGCGATGGTGTCCTGAAGTTCGAGAGTGGGGGTCATGCCTTGCTTCCTTTCACATTGGCGCCCTTACCATTCGGGCGTGTCGGGGGTGGGTCGATGGCAAGAATGGCGCGCACGGCGGCTGCCAGGCGTGCACGTGTGGCGGCATCGGGCGCCCGGCGCCCCCGCAGCAGTAGACCGGTCGGCAACCCCACGATGCAGTCCTCGATGACCTGCACCGCACGGCCGTCTTCCCGACCCCACAGGGCCCGCGACAGCCGGATGAACAGGGCGACCAGCAGGGAGTCGATTCCCGCCATGGCATCGGAGACTTCCTGCGGAACATCGGAACCCAGAAGATCCTCGCGCCGTACACCGAGTACCAAGCGGGACGATTCGGGGAAGCGTTCCGCGAAGGCCGCGGGGGTGTCTGCCGCCGCGACGACAGCGTTCACTGCAGCAGTTTCAACGGGCCCGCCCGCCGCGAGTGCTCCGTCGACGGCGTCACGTTGCATGTCGAGAAACCTTTGAGCGGCGCGCAACCAGGCCCGCCCGACCATCCCTCCGCGGGATCCGAACGCATGGTAGATGACGCCGTTGGAGATGCCCGTCACCTGCGACACGGCGCGCACAGTCACTGCCGCCGGACCGTCCTGCACCGCGATGCGCTCGGTGGCGTCGAGCAGATCGTCGACGGAATGGATACGCGGGCGTGGCACACACGCACGATAACAGAGCATCTGCTCTATTACCGATCGGCCCACCACCACTACACCGATAGGCAAAAAGTACTACCGCAAGTAGTAATTGCGTACTACCCTCCGTAGTAGGCACAAAGTCTCTTCCCCAGGGAGCAGCTATGGGTCAAGCAACGGAGCTTGCCAACGCGGTCGATTCTCGCTACCACGCGTCGTCGGGCCTGCGAAGACAGATGAACAAGGTCTTCCCGACGCATTGGTCATTCCTGCTGGGGGAGATCGCGCTGTATAGCTTTGTGGTGCTGCTGATCTCGGGCATCTACCTGGCGCTCTTCTTCGACCCCTCGATGGCCGAGGTCACCTACAACGGCGTGTACCAGCCGTTGCGAGGTATGCAGATGTCCAAGGCCTACGAAAGCGCACTGAATCTCAGTTTCGAAGTGCGCGGTGGGTTGTTCGTGCGCCAGCTCCATCACTGGGCGGCGCTGATGTTCGCGGCCTCAATCGTGGTGCACCTGGCCCGCGTCTTCTTCACCGGCGCCTTCCGGCGCCCCCGTGAGGCCAATTGGGTCATCGGCTCGGTGCTGTTGACACTCGCCATGGCGGAGGGGTTCGCCGGGTACTCATTACCCGATGATCTGCTGTCCGGGACCGGGCTTCGCGTGGTTACCCAGGGCATGATGTCGCTACCCATCGTCGGCACCTGGATGCATTGGGCGCTGTTCGGCGGCGACTTCCCCGGAAACATCGTCCTACCAAGACTTTACGTTCTACACGTGCTGCTCGTTCCCGCCATCATGATCGCGCTTATCGCCGTTCACTTGGCCCTTGTCTGGTACCAGAAGCACACCCAGTTCCCGGGCCCGCGCCGCACCGAGTCCAATGTCGTTGGGGTACGCATCGTTCCGGTGTTCGCCCTGAAGTCCGGCGCATTCTTTGCCATCGTGACCGCCGTGCTCGCAGTCATGGGCGGGCTACTACAGATCAACCCGATCTGGAATCTTGGGCCCTACAAGCCCTCTCAGGTGGCGGCGGGGTCTCCACCCGATATCTACCTGATGTGGACCGATGGCCTGCTTCGACTCGTCCCGGATTGGGAGCTGTACATCTTCGGCCACACCGTGCCCGCGGTGCTGTGGGGAGTGTTGGGCATCATGCTCGGCTTCGCGGTGATCATCGCCTGGCCTTGGATCGAGAAGCGATTCACCGGCGACGATGCGCACCACAACCTGTTGCAGCGTCCGCGTGACGCCCCGGTACGCACTGCCATTGGGGCCGCGGGCTTTTCGCTGTACATTCTGCTCACGCTCTCGTGCACGAACGACATCATCGCGCTCAAGTTCCACATCTCGCTGAACGCGACCACGTGGATCGGCCGCATCGGCATGGTGATCTTGCCGATCGTGGTCTACTACCTCGCCTACCGATGGGCCATCGGCCTACAGCGCAGCGACCGCGCGGTCCTAGAGCACGGCATCGAAACCGGCATCATCAAGCGACTGCCACACGGCGAGTACATCGAGCTGCACCAGCCACTGGCCGGTGTCGACGAGCACGGCCACGCCATCCCCCTGGAATACCAGGGCGCAGCGGTACCTCAGCGCATGAACAAGCTCGGATCGGCCGGCGCACCCGGCACCGGCTCGTTCCTGTTCGCCGACCCCGCCGACGAGCAAGCCGCACTGGTGGAAGCCGAACACCACGCCGCGCGCACCGAACTAGCCGCTTTGCAGGGGCGATCGCGATAGGTCGCTCTTCGGCACCGTCGGTATGCAGTACCGTCGAGTCATGTCGCAGTGTTTGCGTGTCGTGGTTGCCGCGCTTCTCGCGGTGGCTCTTATCGGCTGCACCGAGCCTTCTCCGGCGCGCGCCACCATCACCCAATGCGACCTGTCCGCACTGCCCTCGGAGGCCTCCGGAACGGTGGACCTGATCCACGAGGGTGGGCCGTTCCCGTACCCGCGTAACGACGGCGTCGTCTTCCAGAACCGCGAGAGAATCCTGCCCTCGGAGCCCCGCGGGTACTACCACGAGTACACGGTCCGCACGCCGGGCAGCAAGACGCGCGGCACGCGGCGCATCATCACCGGCGGTACCCCTCTGACCGACCCACCGCACGTCTACTACACGGGCGATCACTACCAGTCATTCTGTGAGGTTGAAGGCGCATGAAGACCTACGTCGTCGACGGCTCCGGTGTCCGGACGCGGACAGATTTTTTCACCGAGCTCGGACGTGCGGTGAATGGGCCGGGCGGGTATTTCGGGAGCAATCTCGACGCCCTCGTCGATTGCCTGCGCGGCGGATTCGGCACCCCGGACGATGAGCCGTTCCGGTTCGTGCTGGAGGATGCCGCGCGTATCAAGTCCGCGGTGGGGAAGAAGGACTGGCAGGCCATCGAGGAGATCTTCGAAGAAGCCGGCGTGCCGCTGACGACGCGGACCTCGGCGAAGGACCGGGACTAGTCCGAGATAACGCGATGGCCGGCTCCCTCAGGAGCCGGCCATCTACGTGTGGTGGAGGTCAGCGAACGTCGAACCGGTCCGCGTCGGACACCTTGACCCAGGCCGCGACGAAGTCCTTGACGAACTTCTCCTTGGCGTCGTCCTGCGCGTAGACCTCGGCGAGGGCCCGCAGTTCGGAATTCGCTCCGAACACCAGGTCCACCCGCGTCGCGGTCCACTTTGCGGCGCCGGTGGCGCGATCGGTGCCCACATAGGTGCCGTCGTCGGCCGAGGACGGCGTCCACTCCGTGCCCATATCGACCAGGTTGACAAAGAAGTCGTTGTTCAACGTCCCGGGCCTGTCGGTGAGCACACCGAGCTCCGAGCCCTGGTAGTTCGCACCCAGTACGCGCAGGCCACCGACGAGGACCGTCAACTCCGGTGGCGAGAGCGCCAGCAGGTTGGCCTTGTCGATCAGCTTGTACTCGGCCGGAATCTGCGCGCCCTTCCCGAGGTAGTTCCGGAAGCCATCGGCGGTCGGCTCCAGGTAGGAGAACGAGTCGACGTCGGTTTGTTCCTGAGTGGCATCGCCGCGGCCGGGCGTGAACGGCACCGTGATGTTGAATCCGGCGTCCTTGGCCGCCTTCTCGACCGCTGCGGCTCCACCGAGCACGACCAGGTCGGCGAACGAGACCTTCTTGTCACCTGCGTTGAACGACTCTTGGATGCCTTCCAACGTGCGGATCACCTGAGCGAGCTCATCGGGCTCGTTGGACTCCCAGCCTGCCTGGGGCTGCAAGCGAATGCGTCCGCCGTTGGCACCGCCTCGCTTGTCGCTGTTGCGGTAGGACGCCGCAGCCTTCCACGCGGTCGAAACCAGCTGAGGCACCGTGAGCCCGGATGCCAGGATCTGCTTCTTGAGCTCCGCGACGTCATCGGCTCCGATGTTGGTCTCCGATGCCGGGATGACGTCCTGCCACAGCAGGGTCTCCTTGGGCACCAGCGGACCGAGATACCGCGACAGCGGTCCCAGATCGCGGTGGATCAGTTTGTACCAAGCCTTTGCGTAGGCATCGGCAAGCTCTTCGGGGTGATCGAGCCAGCGCCTGGTGATCTCGGCGTAGATCGGATCGAAACGCATCGACAAGTCGGTGGTCAGCATCGACGGATGCGTCTTGCCCGTGCCCTGTGCCATCGGCACCGAGTTGGCCCAGCCGCCGTCCTTGGGCTTCCACTGATGTGCACCGGCCGGGCTCTTGGTCAGCTCCCACTCGTTGCCATACAGGATTTCCAGGAAGCTGTTGTCCCACTTGGTCGGGGTGTGAGTCCAGGTCACCTCCAGTCCGCTACCGATCGCGTCGTTACCCTTACCGGAGCCGAAAGAGCTCTTCCAGCCGATGCCCATCTGTTCCAGCGGCGCGTCTTCCGGATCCGGTCCGACCAGCCCGGCATCGCCGGCACCGTGCGTCTTGCCGAAGGTGTGACCACCCACGATGAGCGCGGCTGTTTCCTCGTCGTTCATGGCCATCCGGCCGAACGTCTCACGGATGTCGATGGCGGCTGCCAGGGGATCCGGATTGCCATTGGGGCCTTCGGGATTGACGTAGATCAGACCCATCTGTACCGCGGCGAGCGGGTTCTCCAGGTCGCGGTCTCCGGTGTAGCGCTCGTCGCCCAGCCAGGTGTGCTCGGGGCCCCAGTAGACGTCCTGCTCGGGCTCCCAGCGGTCCTCGCGCCCGAAGGCGAATCCAAAGGTCTTGAATCCCATGGTGTCCATCGCGTGGTTGCCCGCGAAGACAATCAGGTCGGCCCAGGACAGCGCGTTGCCGTACTTTTTCTTGACGGGCCACAGCAGCCGGCGCGCACGATCCAGGAGCACGTTGTCGGGCCAGCTGTTCAGCGGCGCAAACCGCTGCATGCCTGCGCCCGCACCACCGCGGCCATCTCCGACACGATAAGTGCCCGCGGCATGCCATGCCATGCGGATGAACATTGGTCCGTAATTGCCGAAGTCGGCGGGCCACCAGTCCTGCGAGTTGGTCAGCACCTTCGCGACATCGGCCTTGAGCTCGTCGACGTTGATCGTCTGCACGGCCTTGGCATAGTCGAAATCTTCACCCAGCGGATTTGCCGCGGGTGGATTCTTCTTGAGGATCTGCAGGTTCAGCTGTTTGGGCCACCATTCGCGGTTGGCGTTACCACCCTCGACGGGGTAGTTCAGGCGACCGCCCGCTACGGGGCAACCGTTCGACGGTTCGGTGTTCGCCTCAGCAATAGGCGGATGTTCTTGAGACACAGCATTCCTTTCGGGAGGGGGTGATGTGGGCTGTGATCACGTGTGTGATCCCGAAACTCGTGGTGCCGCTTCCGGAGAAGCACAATCGGGGCACAGGCCCCAGTAGATGACCTCGGCCTCTTCGAGGATGAAACCGTTGTAGTCGGACGGTGTGAGGCAGGGGGCGGCGCCGACGGCGCAGTCGACGTCCGCGATGACACCGCATGAGCGGCATACGACGTGGTGGTGGTTGTCGCCGACCCGCGATTCATATCGTGCGACGGAGCCGGAAGGCTGAATCTTGCGCACCAGGCCTGCCGAGGTGAGAGCCGCCAACACGTCGTAAACGGCCTGTCGAGACACCTCGGGCAGCCCTGTTCTGACGACCCCGAAGACGGTCTCGGTGTCGGCATGCGGGTTCGCTTCCACGGCTTCCAGCACGGCAACCCGGGGCCGGGTCACGCGCAGATCGGCTGTCCGCAGCAGCGCCGCGTACTCGTCCGATGTGAAGGCCATGACGCCAGTATGCCCAATTATCTGGAATGAGTCCAGGAAATCAGAAAAAGAGTTCGACGCGGCCGAAAACCCACCCAACCAGCAATCAAGGGAACGACAAAGGTCATCAATAGTGTTGACACTGAGCGCTTTTGCACTCACCGACGGGGGAGCTACCGCGCCGACATCGTCTCGATCACGCCGCCGAGCAGCCTGCGTAGCTGGACCCGATCCTTTTCTGTCATGTTGGCGAGCACCTCTTCGTCGTCCTCGCGAAGAGTCGCGTCCGCCCGCTCGAAGAGCTTGCGCCCTTTGGCGGTCAACTCGGTGGTCAGCACCCTGGCGTCGGCCTGCCGGCGCGAACGGTGCACCAGGCCGGCCTCTTCCAGCGATCGCTGCACCAGGCTCACCGCCTGAGGCGTGATGCGAAGCTCCGCGGCAATCTCAACGTTGGATATCCCCGGCTGCGCGGAGAGCACCGCCAGACACTCCATCTGCGGAACCGTGACCCCGAAGTCGCGCACGATCACCGAGGCACGTGACCACAGCAGTCGGTACATCTGAGACACCAGGATGCCCATCGGAGATTCCTCGTATGTGCTCATACCGCGCTAACAGTAGCGGACTTCGCCGATGTTCCACCGCCCGAAGCAGCTCGGACGGACGGCGTGTCGCCCCGGAATTTCTCACCAATTCATCAGTGCATCAAGCACATTGATTAATGCCCTTGACGGATGTCACGCATACGCCCGCGCTCAGGAAGGATCGGCGCCCGGAGCCCGCACCACCATGGGGACGGCGGGAAAATAGGCCGCCATCACCGAACGAGACTTCCGCAAAGCAGCTGTGCCGTAACCCTTCTTTCGATAGTCGGGGTGAACCCAGATGCGGACGTTCACCTCACCGTCGACCAGCTCCCCAAAGACCATGCCCACCTTGCTCGGCCCTTCGACCGCGACAAACCAGGCCGCTTCTTCGTCGTCGATACGCGCGAGCGCCGCGCGCACCTCGTCTTCCAGACCACCCGCAGGGGCGCCGGAACCATCGCCGGCCCGGCCCACCTCTTGAGTACGTGCGGCGAAGAGGTCGGCATCGGAATCTCCGGAGAACGGCCGCAGCTCGAGACTGTCACCCGAGCTCGCCGGGCGCTCCAAGAGTGTGAAGGTGAGCTGACTGTTGAGGTCCTCGAGCTCCGCGGCGTTCTTCCGCCGCTCATCCTTGGTCAGCTGGTCGAACGACATGCCCATGACCGCTTCGCCGCCCAAATGCGAAGTTCCCAGCAGAGCAGCGATCGCATCGATGGCACTTTTTCGGTCATCGGCTTCCACAATCAGATCAAGCACTTCGTGACGCCGTTCAAACGCACTCGTGAGTGCGTCGGCAATCTCGCGACGGGTGGCAAGGCGGTCGTGATCGGTCATGGCGCCAGCCTACGACCGGCGAGCCAACCGCGCTCAAGAAACGTTGAGCGCAAGGGTTGACTTGTCACCGCAGATGCGCGCCGTGTCACCGTTCGGTCACGGTACGACAACTCATTGGCCATGTCGCATAACCTAATTGGGATCTTCTAGCGCTCGGCGGTACAAAGGACCTTGGTGGTTATCGCCGGCCGGAAAGAACCACCCGGGAGTCAGTGTTCACGGCCGGAGAGAAGCGACAATCGAATGAAACGCACCTACGCCGTCATGCTCGGCCTGGCACTACTGTTCACCACCCCGGGACTGGCCTCCGCCGACGTCCCCAGGAGTCCCGCCGACGCCCAGAAGACGATCAACGCGGTGATCGCGCGCGGCCTGTCGCAACGCGGCGTGCCCTTCACGTACGGGGGAGGCAACACCGACGGCCCCACGATGAACACCGACACCACGCCGGCCGCACCCGAGGCAACGACAAGCCTGCTGGGATTGATCCCCACACCGGCCGCCGCCCCCAAGGTTCCCGGGTTCGACGCCTCCGGGCTCATGGTGTACTCCTACGCCGCAGCCGGCATCAAACTGCCTCGCAGGTCGGGCGACCAGTACAACGTAGGCAGGAAAGTTCTACCGGCACAGGCACTTCCGGGAGATCTCATCTTCTATGGCCCCAACGGCAGTCAGAGCGTGACGATGTTCCTGGGCAACAATCTGATGCTGGAAGCATCCGAACCCGCGGTTCAGGTATCGCCGGTGCGCTTCAACGACATGACCCCGTATCTGGTTCGCGTGATCGAATAACCAGGCACGTCAAGAGCTTCTGCGCGGTCATCGCTCGCGCAGAAGCTCGTCGATGCGCCCCAGCACCGCGGGCCACCCGACCAGACACAACTGCCGGAACCGCACCTGATCCTGGTCATCCGGGTCGAATCCGCTGGCGTCGACCAGCAGTCGCGTTCCTTCCGAGTCCGGATTCAGCGTCCAGCGGGAGTCGATGGCGATAGAACCGTCGCGGGTGGCCATCCGGTAGGCCAACAGCTCGTCATCGATGACTTCGGTGAACCGACCGTCGATTTCGCCGACGAATCCGCTGCCCATAAACGGGAACACGTCGAACGAAAACGTAAGTCCAGTAGCATATCTCGTCGTCTCGAAGTTCCGGACCCATTGGCCGAACAGCTGCGGCGAGGTAAGGATCGACCACACTCTGTGCGCCGGATACGAGTAGTGGTACTCGAAATGGACAGTTGTGAGTTCCCCGACCTGCTCAGCCACCAGACACACCTTTCGCGCGCACTGCCTATCGATGGAGCGGACGCTGAACAACCTAATCCCAATGCCGCGCCCGCGCGTGATCTTGATCGCGCTGATGACATCATCTGTATGTGAGCGCGGTGGAACGGTCGGTCTTCGGGCCCTTCTTCGCAGTCGAAACGCACGCCACCACGGATATCCCGAGGCCGCCGTGGCGACCCATGGCAGTGCTGACCGACGGATCAGGCCCACTCCGGGACCGGATCAGCAGCGTGCGCAGCAGTCTCGCCGCCCGTCTGCCGAACAGCCCTGCCGAAGTCGACCTGCGAGTGGCGGCCTCCGTCGCCCACCTCGGCTTGGTTGCCCGCGTCCTGGCACCGTCCGTCGCCGCCGCCACCTGCGGTGAGCTGACAATCTCCCAGGAGCCGGGCGATCTATGGTGGCAGGACCGACTCGGCGGGCCCTACCCGCTTTCTGTGGTCGAACGAGCGGGGGAGACCGGTACCACGCCCGGGACCGTCGTCGAATCCATCACCCAGCGTGTGATCGACGAAGCCGGGGTAAGCGACCGCGTCCTGTGGGGAAACATCGGATCGGCCGTCAACAGCGCCGCCAAGCTCGTCGCCGCATCACGGCCCGAGCTGACCGATGCCGCCCGGAAAGTCGCCGACACCTATCTGCGCGACCCGCGCATCGATGACGGCGTCCTACGCGCCGGACCGGATTTCCGCAGGCGCAGCTGCTGCCTCATCTATCAGCTGGCCGATGACCGCTCCGCGGTCTGCGGCGACTGCGTCCTGGGCTAGTACCGGGAATGCCTACGCGAGTTGGTACGCCTCCAGCGGGAAGGACTCCTGCTCCTTGTAGGCGCTGGCTGTCGAGGTCGGCCGCAACAACGCGGCCTCACCATGCTGGTTGAAGTAGTAGCTTCGCGCGGTCTGGCAGCTGCCGAGATAGAACACCGAGTTGTCCAGGTTGCCGACCATCCGGTCCAGGAATTCGGTGTTGGCCTCGTCGGTGACCTCGAAGGTTTGCGTTCCGGTGCGTGCCATTTCGCCGAACAGCCGCTTCATGTGACGCATCTGCGACTCGATGGTGTCGAAGTAGGACAACCCGCTGTACGAGTACGGCCCGTTGAGCGTCAACAAGTTGGGGAACTTCGGCACCGCGATGCCCTCGAATGCCTGGAAACGGTTGTCCCGCCAGAATTTTCCGAGGTTGTAGTCCTCCCGTCCGATCACCTCGAACGCCGGAAAGGCCGATTCCCAGAGATTGAAGCCGGTGGCCAGCACCAGCGTGTCGATGACGGTCTTACGACCATCCGCGGTGACGATGCCATCGGGCTCGATGCGTGCGATCGACTCCGTCTCCAGGTTGACGTTCTTCTTGGCGAACGCGCGGAAGTAGGTGTTGGAGAAGGTCGGCCGCTTGCAGCCGAAGTCGTAATCGGGTGTCAGCTTGCGGCGCAGCTCGCGATCGCGCACCTGTGCGAACAAATGCGCCTTGGCCAACATAGCGGCCCCATTGTTGGCCTGCCGGAACTGGCGGAAATGCAGGACGCCACCCACCATGATCACCTCAAGAATCGCCGAACCCACAGTGCGAGCGATCTTTTGGGTCCGTGGCACCTTGGCGAAGAGCTTCTTGATCACGCCGGGCACTTTTGCGTCGGCCTTGGGCACCACCCAGATCGGGGTGCGCTGATACACCGTCAGGTGTTGCGCGTCCTTGGCCAGTTCCGGGATGAGCTGAACGGCGGTGGCGCCGGTGCCGATCAGACCGATCTTGTGCCCGGCAGCGCGATAGGTATTGTCCCACTTGGTGGTGTGGATGACCTTGCCGGCAAAGGTCTCGATGCCCTCGATATCGGGCATCTTCGGCTGCGATAGGTAGCCGGTGGCCGTGAGCAGGTACTTGCCGGTGAGGGTGTCGCCGGATTCGGTGGCGACAACCCAGTGCTGCTCTTCCTCGTCCCAGCGCGCACCCGACACCGGCGTGTTGAAACGCATGTACTTGCGCAGATCGTGCTTCTCGGCCACATGGTTGGCGTACTGCTTGAGCTCAGAACCCGGCGCGAACAAACGCGACCAGTAGGGGTTGGGCTCGAACGAGTAGGAATAGGTCGCCGACGGGATGTCGACGGCCAGACCGGGGTAGTGGTTGACATGCCACGTACCGCCGAGGTCGTCCTCGCGATCCAGGATCGCGAGATTGGTCAGGCCCAGCTCCTTGAGCTGAATCGCCGCGCCCATGCCGCCGAAACCGGCTCCGACGATGACGGCGTCAAACTGCGTTGTCATGTCCCAATGCTAGCCGCGGACCCCGGTAAATGGTCTACCCGTCTAGATACCGATGGCGGCCGACGCTCGCATTGCGTCGACGCCGTGCTTCGTCCTGGGCTCAGGCCAAAAAAACGGGGAGCCTGTGCAGCGAAACACCGAGTTCGCAGGCCTGGGCCGGGCTGAGAACGCGACGCCCGGTGCCGATCAAGATGGCGTCCCGATCGGATGTCTCGACCGGGAATTCACATCCGGCGATCTGTTCCACCATCCGGCGGGTGCAGGCTAGGCCCTCACTGGGCGGTCCCGCTACCTCCGGCAGATGGGCGACCAGGTCCAGATGATGCAGCGTCCACTCCAACACATAAGCGTCCAGGTAGTCAGCGGCGGTCAGTACCTGGCCCTTGGTGGCGAGCGGCTGGTTCGGATCGGCGAGCAGTGCGGCCCGGCCGACCGCCGCACCGAGATCCTCCAGATGGAAGGTGAGCAGACCCGGATCCTGATACGCGGCGGCAAGCCGCACGGTCAGCGCATCAAGCGGGTCATCCCCGGTGGGCGGCGACTCGAGGACCTCCCAGTAGGTCACCGCATCGCGTGTCGGTGGCGCGTTGCTGGGCGTCGCCAGGGTGATCAGCACATCTTGCGCGTCGATGATCAAATGACAGACCAGGTCACGCACAAGCCAGCCCGCGCAACCGGACGGCTGCGAAAACGCCTGGTCGGGTAGGGCCGAAATGGCTGCACGCAGCGCGGCCCAGCTGTGGGTGAACAGGTCCACGGCCGCAAGCTAGCACTACCTGCGCCAGGTGGCACGGAACTGCCGCACCACCGCATCCGACCTCTAGTCTCAGAGACGTACGGATTTGGGAGGCATCGAGTGAAGACGCAACGCCACGACGTTGGGTTTGAGGACACACTGCGTGCGATCGAGCGCGGCGTGCTTGAAGACGTCTGGATGAGCCGGCCACGCCAATGGACGGCGCTACTCGCGGCCCTCGTCCTGGGTGTGGCCGCAGTGAGCCGCTGGTCGAACCTCGGTGCGCATGACAGCCCGTCGCTGCATGTCGACGCCGTGGTTCCGGCGACATCCACCATGTTCCTGGTGGCCTGCATGGTCTCGCTCGTGGCACTGCGCCGACGGCGCTTCCGGTGGTGTTGTGCGGCGGCCTACACCGCCGCACTCGGCACGGTGACGAGCCTGGCTGCACTGTGGTGGCATCAGACCGCTGACGGATCCGATCCCTTGGTGTGGACACTGCTGGCTGCACTAGCCTTGGCCACGCTGACGATGACATGGCTCGCCACGATCCTTACCCCTTTGGAGGATTCGCAGCCCGATATGCGAGCCGAGCGCTACTAGCCCCGGCGCTGAAATCCCGCCGAGCGCAAAGGTTCCCACCGGCCACCCGGTGATACACCGTGACGTCACGTGACTACCACCAATGCGGCACCTGCTGTCCCTGCGGGTGAACCCGCGGAACGGGTCGCGCCCGCAGCTCGCACCGTCGCGCTGAGCTGCATGGTCGGCACCACGATCGAGTGGTACGACTTCTACCTGTACGCAACGGCTGCGGCATTGGTTCTCAAGCCGCTGTTCTTCCCGACCGTCTCACCGACGGCCGGAACGCTCGCCTCGTTCGCCACCTACGCGGCCGGCTTCGGCGCGCGCCCGATCGGGGCCGTGATCGCCGGACACTTGGGTGACCGTGTGGGACGCAAGGCCATGCTCGTCGGCGCGCTGTTACTGATGGGCGTGGCCACCGCGGTGATCGGTGTGCTGCCGACGTACGCCCAGGCGGGTGTCCTGGCACCGGCCGCGCTTGCCACGCTTCGCGTTCTCCAGGGGCTTGCGGCGGGGGCGGAATGGGGAGGAGCCGCGCTGCTCTCTGTCGAACATGCCCCGCCCGGCCGCCGCGGTTTGTTCGGCAGCTTCACCCAATTGGGCTCGCCCGCCGGAATGCTCTTGGCCACCGGGGTATTCGGTCTGACCCGTGTCCTCACCGGGCCCGAGGAATTTCTCGCCTACGGTTGGCGGATTCCGTTCCTGAGCAGCGTCGTCTTGGTGCTCGTCGGTCTGGCGATCCGGCTACGGCTCAGCGACTCGGCAGTGTTCCGGCAGGTGCGTGAGCGCGGCGAGGTGGCGCGCCTGCCCGTGGTGGAAGTGCTACGCACGCAGCCCCGCAATGTGTTGCTCACCACCGGCTTACGGCTGTCCCAGATCGCCTTGTTCGTGCTGCTGACCACGTACTCGCTGACATACCTTCAGGACCAGTTCGGAAAGGACAGTCAGGTTGGATTGACGGCCGTCCTGATCGCCTCGGCGCTGGGCATCCTGAGCACTCCGGCGTGGTCGGCCCTCTCGGACAAGATAGGCCGCCGCAGTCTGTACCTGTTCGGAGCGGTCACCGGGCCGGTGGCCTTGACGCTGTTCTTCCTGACCGCCGCGACCGGCTCCAAGATCTTGGTAGTGCTCTCAATCATCTTCGGCATCAACATCGTTCACGACTCCATGTACGGACCGCAGGCCGCCTGGTTCGCCGAGCTGTTCGACACCCGGGTCCGATACAGCGGGGCATCGCTCGGGTATCAGATCGGTGCCGTGCTGTCCGGCGGGTTCGCTCCACTGATCGCCGCGGCACTACTGGCAGCGAATCACGGCGACCCCTGGCTCATCGTCGTCTATTACCTTGCGCTTTCTGTGCTCACCGTCCTGTCGGCATACGCCGCGCGCGAGACCTACCGAGACCAGATCGGAGATTCCCTGTGAGCAGGATCTACCTGAACGCCTTCGATATGGCGTGCGTCGGCCATCAATCGCCAGGCCTGTGGCGCCATCCCGACGACCAGGGTCATCGCTATCGGACGCTGAGCTACTGGACCGAACTCGCCAGAACCCTGGAGGCCGGCGGCTTCGACGTGCTGTTTCTTGCCGACGTGCTGGGTGCATACGACGTCTACGGCGGTTCACGGGATGCCGCCGTGCTCGATGCCGCCCAGTTCCCGGTCAATGACCCCACACTGGCCGTCTCGGCGATGGCAGCGGTCACCGAGACACTCGGTTTCGGAATCACGCTGTCGCTCACCTATGAGCAGCCGTACACGTTGGCCCGTCGTCTCTCGACACTCGACCACCTCACCGAGGGGCGCGTGGCCTGGAACATCGTGACATCCTATTTGGACAGTGCGGCAAGGAATTTAGGGCTGGACACTCAGATTCCACACGATCGGCGCTACGACATCGCCGACGAGTACCTGCAAGTCTGTTACAAGCTCTGGGAGGGCTCCTGGGAGCCGGACGCCGTGGTGCGTGATCGTGCGCAGGGGATTTTCACCGATCCCGCCAAGGTCCACGACATCGAGCATCGCGGTGAGCATTTCACTGTTCCCGGACCATTCCTGTGCGAACCATCCCCGCAACGCACGCCCGCGCTGTTCCAGGCAGGCACGTCACCGCGCGGGGTGCGATTCGCCGCCGCGCACGCCGAGGCCGTGTTCGTGTCGGGCCCCACTCCCGAGGTGGTTCGCCCACCGGTACGGGCTTTGCGCGAGGAAGCGGCTCGGTTGGGCCGCGACCCGCGATCCATCAAGGTGTTCACGATGGTGACGCCGATAGTGGCTGAGACCCATGATCTGGCGGTTGCCAAGTTGCACGAGTATCGCCAATTTGTCAGCGCCACTGGGGCATTGGCCCTCTTCGGCGGATGGACCGGCGTCGACCTCGCCGAGTTGGATCCCGACGAACCATTGCGTCACGTCGAGACAGAGGCCAATCGTTCGGCGCTGGCCTCATTCACCAAGGATCCGAGCCGTACCTGGACCACGCGAGAGCTGGCTCAGGAGATCGGGATCGGCGGGCGCGGGCCGGTTCTCGTCGGCTCGGCGTCCGACGTCGCCGACGAATTGGAACACTGGGTCGACGAGGCCGACGTTGACGGGTTCAACGTCGCGTATGTGACCACGCCCGGCACCTTCGTCGATTTCGCACGCCTGGTGGTACCCGAGCTGCGCCGCCGTGGCCGGATTCCGCGTCGGCGCCAAAGGGTCACCCTGCGTGAGCATCTCGGTGGTCACGGCCCCTACCTGGCCGAGGACCACCCGGGCGCGTCGTACCGTCGCGCCCCGCTACCCGGCTGACAGGGTCGAGTGGTCGCCGAAGCGATCGCTCAACGCCACCAGCAACTGGTCCAGGGCGGCCAGTTCCGCTCGCTTGGCACCGACGAGCCGATGCAATCGCGAAAGGCTGGACGGCTTGCCGCTCTGCCTTCGTCGCTCCAGGGCAGCGAGATGGTCGTCCAGTTCTCGTCGCGCCACCGCCCGCAGCTCACCGAGAACATCTTGGTAGTACTGCGCCTGCCGCAGGTCCGCGCTCCGACCGGGAAGAATCGGATCGACGACCGTGACCAGGCTGCTCACCGTTCACCGCCCATGTTGCGCCCTCCGGGTGTCGCTTTCATGCGCACACGCTAGGTCCATCCAATTTCCCGGACGCTGCCCGCAATTCACCGGTACATCTCAATCTGTTCACATTGCACCAGCGGTCTGCTGTGAGCAGAGCATCACACAGATGGGTGTGCGGCCCTTCACGCACCGTCCGGCAGGGACGCAACCATGTGCTCCCACGCCTGGTGAAGCCGGGCGGTGATCGGCCCGGTCTGCGTGATGGCGGTGACACACCGATGACTGTGGTCGTACAACTCCACCGACGATGTCATCCCCTGTGTGCCGTGTGACTGTGTCACCCAGCTTTCCCCGATGAAGACCGGATCCATGGCATAGCGCGATGCCCCGAAGATGACCGCAATGTGCGCACCGGCCTGTTCCACCATCGCCGCGTGGCCGCGGTGCAGCTGGACGCAGCCACCACCCGGTACCGCGATGGTGAACGGCATGTCCACGTCCACGAGGTGAGCCAGCAGGTGGGGCACCACCCCGGAATCGATCTTGCGGGCGCCGGTGAACGGAAGCACCCGGTAACGCCCGGGGGTGAGTGCATCCAGGTGGGTGAGCTGATCGGCATCCCGCCAGCTGATATCCGACCAATCGGTGACGGGGAACGCTTCCGGATCTGCGGCCGGCGCGAGCTCAAGGGCACTGACCGTCAGGCGGTCCGTCAGCGGGGTGAGGTAGGCACGGTGCGTGCCGGTCTCACCGACCATCGTCAGGGCCCGAGGAGCCAGGAAGGCGTCACGGACCAGACCCGGATTCAGCCGCAGCGCGATGTACTCGTCATCGCAGCTGAGCGCCTCCCCGGGAAACGAAGGCTCGAGATACTCACCGGTATGACTCAGCAATGCGGCGTCATTCGCGGTGACGGCGACCACCGTGCCGAGGGCGGAAAGTGCCTCGGCAATGGCTTTGGGCCCCGCCGCGATTCGTCGGGCGGGGCAGTGTTCGCAGCGCCGACCGTCAGTACACATCGCGGACGTACCGCTTTTCCCGCTTGAGCGTGTTCACGTATTCGGAGGCCTCATCGTCGCTGAATCCGCCGTGCTCGCCGATGATCTCGTGCAGCGCCTTGTCCACGTCCTTGGCCATGCGCGTCGCGTCACCGCAGACGTAGAAGTGGCCGCCGTCCTGCAGCCAAGCGAACAGGTCGCGGCCGTGCTCGCGCATTCGGGTCTGCACATAGATCTTCTCGGCTTGATCGCGGGAGAAGGCGAGATCGAGCCGATCCAGCAGACCGGAGGAGTGCCAACCGTCGAGTTCGTTTTCGTAGACGTAGTCATGGGCACGGTGTTGGTCACCGAAGAACAGCCAGTTGCGGCCACCGGCACCGCGCTGCTCGCGTTCCTGCAGGAATGCCCGGAACGGGGCCACACCCGTGCCGGGGCCGACCATGATCATCGGAGCGTCGTCGTCGGCGGGTACCCGGAACGACTTGTTGGGCTGCAGGAAGATTCGCGCGCTCTCCCCGCGGTCGGCCAGGAACGTGGAGCACACGCCGCCGCGCTCGCGACCCAGGCTCTGGTACCGGACGCTGGCCACGGTCAGGTGGATCCGATCCGGGTGCGCCAGTGAGCTCGACGAGATCGAGTAGGCGCGGTGCTGCAGGGGCTTGAGCAGCCCCATGAATTCCTCAAGGCTGAGCGCATCGCCGCCGATACGCAGGATGTCGAGGATGTCCTTGCCGTACAGCCAGGTGTCCAGCACCTCTTTCACACCGCCGCGCAGCGCGTGCGAGAATTCCTCGCTCTCGGCCCGGCTCTCCACCTCGCTCAGCAAGTCCCGCGACGGAGTGCTGATTTCGTAGCGCCGGCCCAACAGCTCGCCGAGCGGCTCGCCGTCCACCAACGTGCCGACGGAGACGCGGAAGTGATCGGCGATCGCCTCCACCAGCGCCGGGTCGTTCTCCGGGATGACGGCGAGCGCATCGCCCGCCTCGTAGGTGATGCCGCTGTCGGCGAGTGCGAATTCGTAGTGTCGGATCTCCTTGCCGGAGCCTGCCCGGGACAGCAACCGGTTGACCCGTACCTCCGCCGGGAAGGGATTCTTACGGGTCCACCCGGAGCGCGCCACGATGCTCGGCGGGGGAGTGCCCGGCGTGCCACTGGCTCCGGCCAGGGTCACCAGGCTTCCCACCGCGCCCTGAACCCATTCGGCGGCCTGCACCTCGTAATCGATATCGCAGTCGGCACGCCCGACCACCCTGCTGGCGCCGAGTTGTTCGAGCCGGGTGTCGATCAGCTTGCCCGCCTGGCAGAACCCGTCGTAGCTGGTGTCTCCCAGCGCCAGCACACCGTAGGACACCCCTTCCAGCCGCGGGGCCACCGCCGAAGACAGTGCTTCCCAGAACAATTCGGCGTTATCGGGCATCTCGCCCTCGCCGTAGGTGGACGTGACGATCAGGACGTACTTAAGACCGGCGAATTCGTCCAGGGCTATCTCGTCGAGGCCACTGACCGTCACGTCGAACCCCTGCGCCTTGGCGGCCGCCGCGGCATCGCCCGCCACGATTTCGGCATTGCCGGTCTGAGTTCCGTACAAGATGCGCAGCGGTGGCCGAGGTGCCGCCAGGTCCGCGGTGGGAGCCGGCGGCGGCGCCAGGTTCATGGCGAGGCGGGAGTGCAATCCGGCCAGGAAGCCGGAGAGCCAGGCCCTCTGGTCTTCGTTGAACGGTGCGTCTTCGGGAATGTAGGCGATCTTCATGGCTTCTTCACGTGGTCTGGAGGGACGGTCCGGAAAGGGCGACAACCGGCAGCGCTTGGTGCGCGAACAGCTCCTCGAAGGAAGGCAGCCGACCGATCTTGTCGATGTTCTTGGCGCTCTGGTGCAGAATCCAGCCGTAGGTGCCGGGGCTGTCCATCGAGAGAACGTTGCGCTGGCTCAGCGCGTCCTTGTAGTCGGTGAGCCGCTTGTCCGCGATGAGCACGGCCAGGTCTTCGTCGCTGTACCCGTCGATCGCCTCCCGCGCGTACTTCTGCAACTTCTGGATCAGGAAGAAGTCCTCGGTCAGCACCAGGTTGCGTACCGCCTTGCCGATCCGCGGATCGGTCACGTCGGTGACGTTCGGCCTCCTGGACAGCGCCAGTTGTTGAGCCATGTTCAGCACCGTGTAGGTGTTCAGCAGCGCGTACATGCCCTCGGTATCGGTGTCGCCGTATGCTGGGACAGATCCGCCGAGGACATCGCGCTGGTCGCGATAGGACAATTTGAACTTGTGCACCTGGTAACCGGCCAGGGCCGCGGTGAGTTCGTCCAGCAGCTCCTTGCGGGTCTTGCCCTGCAGAATGGCGTCGGAATCCTGGTACTGCAGCAGTGCCCGCGACATCGTATAGACCAGATGGTTTCTGGTGTTCTGCCAATTATCAAGCAGCGCTTGGCCTCTGGCCGATCCCGTGGCCGTCACATGCCACTGCAGCAGGATACGCGCGGCAGCCTCGTGGAATGGGGCGTCGGTGACAGGCAAGACCAGCACCGAATCGTGACTCACCTTGGACGGCAACTGGCCCCGCGGGTCGTACTGGTACAGGAAGCCACCGCTCATGCCGTTGGCGACGCCCTTGCCGAAGTCGCCGATGTTGAGCACCGCGCCGTTGGTCATGTACTCACACAGAAACTCACCGGCTCCCTCGACCACCGCGGTGGCACCCGAGTTCCGAACCGCGAATCGGTCCCCGGCCTGGCCTTCCACGAACAGCCGCCCGCCCGAGGCGCCGAAGAGCGCGAAGTTCCCGATGAGGACGTTGCCACCGGGTTCACCGGAACCGCCGCCGGGGGAGCGCACGGTGATCGTGCCACCGCACGCACTCTTGCCGACACCGTCGTTGCAGGTGCCCGTGTGCGTGAGCACCATGCCGTCGTTACAGAAGACGCCGTAGCTCTGGCCCGCCGAACCGGTGGTGGTGATGGTGACGCTCTCCGGCAGCAGGTAGCGCCGACCGCGTTCGTCGGTGGCAACCGCCGGTCCGCTGACGTCCTGATAGTTGAGCATTCGCTCGATATCGATCGCGAGTTGTCCGCCCACGCTCTTGTTTTGGTTGGTCAGGGCCACGGGAAGCATCTCGGCCCCACCTCCGTCGAACTGTGCGACGAACGTATCGTCCACGGAGTAGTCCTTCTCCATGTACACGGGGTTTTCGACAACGAATTCCTCTGCCACCGCGAGCATTCGACGCAGGTCAAGGGTGCCGATGCTGGAGGGGTGATCAAGCAGGTGCAGCAGGTCGCTGCGCCCGCGCGCGTCGCGCAGTGATCGCAGCCCGAGCGTCGCGAGAATTTCTCGCACCTCGTGCGCGATGTTGAGCAGGTACTGGGCGAGTGCACGCGGGTCACCCTCGAACACCTCGGCGTTGGTCGTCAGCCCGGCGGGACACTTGATATTGCAGTTCTTGGCCATCACGCACTTGAGCATCATCAGCGCGGTGGTCCCGAACTCGAAACTGTCGGCCCCCAGCAGCGCCGACTTGATGACATCGCTGGCGGTCTGGTGCGCACCCGAGCAACGCAGCACCACCTTCTGCCGAATACCGTTGGCGCAGAGTGCCTGATGCACCTCCGCGACACCGATTTCCGCCGATCGGCCCGCATACTTCAGGCTGGTCACCGCCGCCGCGCCCGTGCCGCCGGTGTTCCCGGCGACGTTGATGACATCGGCGCCGGCCTTGGCGACCCCTACCGCGATCGTTCCGATGCCCTCGGAGGAAACCAGTTTCACGATCACGCGGACACGAGCCGCCTTGCAGTCGTGGATCAGCTGCGCGAGGTCTTCGATCGAGTACGTGTCGTGATGTGGCGGGGGAGAAACGAGTTCGACGCCCGGGGTGCCACCGCGTGCGGCCGCGATCTGCACGGTCACCTTGGGCGCCGGAAGCTGCCCGCCTTCGCCGGGTTTGGCGCCCTGCCCGATCTTGATCTCCAGCTCCTGGAGCATCGGATCGGCGAGGTAGCCCGCCCAGACCCCGAAGCGGCCGGACGCGAACTGCTTGATGCGGGAGCCACGGATGGTGCCGTAACGGCTGATGTGCTCGCCGCCCTCACCACAGTTCGACAGTCCACCAACCAAGTTGGTTCCGTGTGCGACAGCCTCATGCGCCGGGGCCACCAGCGCACCGTGGCTCATGGCGCCGGAGGTCAGTGCGGGCGTGATCTCGCTCGCCGGTTGCACCGAGGACAGCGGAACCGATTCCGGCGCCGTTCTGATCTTCGCCAGATAGCTCGCCGCCTGACCAGTGGCCGTCAGCCGCAGCGCATCGCCGACGATCTCCTGGTTGGTGATGTCACCGCCGAAGCGCACACGCAGCGAGGCCGCCAGTGCCGCCAGCCGCTCGGGGGAGTGTGAGAGCCGCAGTTCGAACTCGCCGTCCGCCTCTCGGCAGGACAGCCCGCGCACTTGGAAGTCGTTGTTCCCGAACCGCGCGAACTGGCCCATTTCCCTGCGGAACTCGTTGGCTGTGCGTACGAAGTTCACATCTGCGGGCAGTGCCAGTACGTCGCGCAGGGCCGCCGGGCGACGGGTGCGCTCGGTGTTCATCGCACGGACAAAACTCCGATATCCGGGGGTGATGTCGAAGCTGTCGACGGCCCGAGCGGGCAGCGCGTCGAAGCTGTTGTTGCGGTAGGCCTCATCATCGAGCCCGAAGGCACCCTCGAGCTGATGCAAGGGAAGCAGCCGCAGGTACGTCGGATCGGCCATGTCCGGGTTCTCGGGCCGCGCCTCATCCCCGAACGAGATCGCTTCCTCGGTCATGTCCACGAAGCCGCGCACCGCGGTGGTGCCGTACGAGTGGCCCGCGCCTTCGGCCCGCTCCTTGAAGAGGCCGAGTAGCGGGACGTCCTTTTCACCGGTAACCGCGAGTGCCCGCGCATGCCAGTCGGCCACCGCAGCCGCCAGTGTTGAGAATCCGACACCGGCAACCGGCGACACCACATTGGGGAAGTACTTGCGCAACACAGGATCTGAGGTGTCTAGGTAGTTGGGCTCAAAGAACTCACCGCCAATGTAACTCTCGACGGTGCACAGTCCGACCCTGCCCATCGTCTTCATCAGCGACTTCTCGGCGGCCTTGGCGAAATGCTTGAATGCCTTGACCGCGTCGTCTACGTCGGGACCGTACTTCTCTTCAGCCCGCATCTGCACCGCGAGTGGATACACCGCGGACGCCCCGAATCCCAGCACCGAGGCCACGTGATGCGAGGAGCACAGCTGACCGCTCTCGGCGATCAGCGAGACACGCAGGCGCAGACCTTCCTCGATCAGGCGCTGATTGATGGCGGAGATGACGATGATGAGGGGCATCGCGGCCCGGTCACTGGAGACATGGCGATCGGAGATCACCGCGATTCCACCGGTCTCTCGCGCGAATTCCTCTACGGCATCACACAGTTCGTCGATCGCCCGCACGATGCGGTCGGCGTTCGACACGGGATCGGTGAGATCGACGCGGTAGCGCATCCCGAAGCGCCGTACCGGCGTACGGTCCTGCTCACGGATCTTGAGCATGTCGAGATGTGTGAGAATGGGGGAGGGCACCACGATCTGCGGTGCGTGCTGTGCACCGCTGTTGGGTTTGGCACCGAGCGCCACGCGCAGGGTCATGCCATCTGCCTCGCGGATGCTGTCCAGGGGTGGGTTGGTCACCTGGGCGAATCTCTGCGAGAAGTACTTCGCAACACCGCCTTCCTGATTGGACAACGCGTTGATGGCTGCGCCGTACCCCATGGCGGAGATCTTCTCCTGGCCGGTGGCCAGCATCGGATCCATCAGGAACTTGAAGCTCTCCTGGTTGAGTGAGTAGGCCACGTACCGCTGATGGCGGTCAAGGTCACCGTCATACCGGGCAGGTGAACCCTGCCCGGCGGGCGGCACATAGGGCAGGTCCGCGATGTTCACCCGGGCCTGCGCCAGCATGGCCGGGTAATCATGGCGCGCGGCAAGCATTTCCAGCGCCTCGACGGTGCCGTACGAGCGAGCCTCGGCGTGGTCGTAGTAGAGCATTCCGCCGGCCTCGATGCGGCCCCGCTTCAGCACGGTGTCGGGGTCGAAGTAGATCTGCCCAGCCTCGGACATCACACCCAGGTAGTCGACGGTCTCGACGGTGCGCAGCGGCCGTAGACCAAGCCGGTCCAGGCGCGCGCCGATGATGTTGCCGTCACCGAAGATCAGCGCGGCCGGACCGTCGTTCTTCTCTTCGTAGAGGCTGAAGAATTCGAGCATGGCGGTCACGCCCGGCGACAGCGTGGTGTCGTTCTCCCATGCGGGCGGCATCATCGCGACGACGGCGGTGACGAGGTCGAGGTCATCCTCCAGCACCCGGCTCTGCAGGGTCTGGTCCAGCCGACAGCTGTCCGACTGCCCGACCGGGCGGATGATCGCCCGATTGCGTGCCCGCGCGATCGCATTCTCGGACAAGCGATTCTTCTTGTCCGTGTTCAGCTCGCCGTTGTGTGCCATGAGCCGGAACGGCTGCGCCATGGTCGCATTCGGTGCGGTGTTCGTCGAAAACCGCGTATGGAAGAACATCGAGTGCACTTCCATACGGGGATCGGACAGGTCGCTGAAGTAAGGCACCACCTCATTGGAGTTGAGCCGACCCTTGAGGACCTGGGTACGCGTACTGAGCGAAAGCGGGTAGAGCCCAAGCAGTTCCGGGCGGGTATAGGCGACGGCCTCGATCGCCATCAGCGCCTCATGAGTCTTGCGTTCGGAGTCGGAACGAAAGACCCATTGCCGGATCGGCAGCTGGTACTTGATGGCCGCAGGACGGATCGCGTCGTTGTTCACCGGCACATCGCGGCTGAGCAGGATCGTGAATCCCTGTGCCAGCAGTGCCTGCTCGATGACTTGCTCGGCCTCGGCATGCGACGCCGGGTCGTTGGGCAGGAAGAAGTTTCCCACACCGAACTGCCCGTGGCGGAGGTCGCAGACCCCCGTCAGCTCGGAGAAGAAGCGCAACGACAGATCGAGATTCACACCGGCGCCGTCGCCGACGCCCTCGGACGACATTCCGCCGCGGTGTGGCACCGCACACAACGCCTCGTGGAGCTTGCGCACGACATCGTGAGTCTGGATGCCGTCCTTGCGGGTCAGGAAACCGACGCCGCAGCTACTTTTCTCCTGGTCTTGGTCATAGAGCCCGTTCAGACGATTCTCCTCACCCAGCGCCGCGCACGGCGTATCCAGCGTGTGACGTTGGGTCTCTCGTCCGTTGAGCGAACCCGCCCCGACCAGCGTTCCGCGTGGTCTCGACCCGAGAGGAGCCGGAAATCCGGCCTCCAGGGATCAGTTAAACCAAGCCTAGCCTAAGTCGATATTGTCGGATAGTCGGCGGGATATACGTCACACCGAGCATCGAGTACAGCAAGCGAGCCGACGCATCAGTGGACCGACCGCCCCTCACCATTATGGGGCAGCGCCGAGGAAATCGCCGATCAGTAGTTACTGCAGGAGCTGGCGACCTGGTTGATCAGCACGGTGTACTCCTGAACGGCGGGCATGCCCCTGACCTCGTTGACCATCTGCTGGCGCTTCGGCTTCGGTGAAGCCACGAACTGCTGCAGCCATGCACCGGCGATCGGGTTCGCATTGACCTGCTGCGCCGCCGCGGGAGACTGCTCGTTCAGTGCCGCCATGATCTGCGGATAGGTGCACGTGGTGTTGACGATGGCGGTTACATCCGGGTCGGCGGAGGCGATTCCACCACCGGCAACAAGGGATAACGCCACCGCGCCAGAACCAACAATCAACTTCGCCGTCAAAGCCATATTCGTCTACCTTCCGCCAGTTCCCCCGACGTCCATATCGACGATCGGCGGGATTCCGTTACCGACAACGCTAGCAGGATCTCAAGAGTCCTTAGGCCTGCTATCTATCGGACCTACGGCTCCAAATGGGGGCTCTGCCAACACGAATGACCACCCCACCACGTGACGCAGCGCACTTTGGTATGGCCGAAAGTCACTGACAGTAGGGTTTTTGGGCCATGGGAGCCACGACGGAGGGTTAATAGCGTTGGAGATGGAGCAATCGCCCTACCTGACCGGAGGAGCCATGACCACCACGACACCAAACCCCCACATTCTCGTCGGTATCGACGGGTCGACGTCCGCGCTACATGCTCTGACATGGGCGGGCGCCGAAGCCCAGCGCCGGAACCTGCCACTGACGTTGGTTCACGCCGTAGACCTGAGCGGCTTCGTGCAGGGATACAACCTCGGAGCCGCGGCCAGCTTCTACCAGCACTTCGAGACCGACGGGGCCGAGTTTCTCAGCCAGGCCAAGGATCACGTCTATGCCCTGTACCCGAATGTCGAGGTGTCCACCGTCAAGGCCGCCGGTAAGCCGGTGGCAATCCTCGTCGAACTATCCCGGAATGCCCTCATGACGGTGCTCGGCTCCAGCGGACTTGGTGGGTTCACCGGGATGATGGCCGGCTCGGTGTCGGTGTCGTTGACGGCCAAGGGGAACAGTCCCGTTGTCGTGGTCAGGGAATCGACGGGAGCGCCCGACGGTCCCGTGGTGGTGGGAGTCGCCGACTCCGATTCCAGCGACAGCGCTATCGAGTGGGCGTTCGAGGAGGCCGCGACCCTAGAGACCGAGTTGGTGGCGGTTCATGTGTGGAACAACATTCCGCCGGGGTACGTGTACGCCTACACGGCCTGGAGCGCGATGGATTCGGCCCGAGAGGAGCAGCGCCAGGAGCAGATTCTTACCGAACGTCTGTCCGGGTGGCAGGAGAAGTATCCAGAGGTGCCAGTTCAGCGCGTGGTCGCGGTCGGGCATCCCGCCGACGTCCTGCTTCACAAGGCAGCCGGCGCGCAGTTGATCGTCACGGGCAGCCGCGGGCGCGGTGATATCGCGGGCTTCTTCCTGGGATCCACCAGTCATGCGCTGATACACAAAGCCACGTGCCCAGTGATGGTGGTCCCCCGGCCGTAGTCTGACGATGTGACGACCGCGCTGAAGGAATGGAGCGCGGTCGTGCATGCCCTGCTCGACGGCAGGCAGACGGTCCTGCTGCGGAAGGGCGGAATTCACGAGAAGCGTTTCGCGCTCACCGATTCACGCTTCCTCCTCTTTCCGACGGCCGTACACGGCCATGCCGAGCGGGTGCGGCCAGAGCATCGAGACCTAATGGAACGGGCAGCCGCCGATAGCACCGAAGCAGAAGTCGTGGTGCGCGCCGGGGCTGAAGTCGTCGCCGCGATCGAGGTCTACCGGCCCGAGGCGCTCGAAGCCATTGCCGGGCTGCACATCTGGACAGCCAAATCAATTCGCGAAGACCGCTTGGACTTTCGGCCCAAACACCGCCTGACGGCATTGGTGGTGCGTGCGTACCCGTTGGTCACCCCGGCACGAATTCGCCGTGGCGATGAACATCGCGGTTGCTCCAGCTGGGTGCAGCTGGAGGTCGAACCACAATGGGCAGCGCCGGTGCGCACGGAGTCCGCACTGACCGAGGTCGCTCAACTGGTCCGCGAGTCCGTCGGCGCGTGAGGGAGTTCAGGTGTCGGTGTTCCGCCGATGGCGTCGAGCCAACGTTGGCGCACCGGACCCCACCGGTGATCGAATGCCAACGCCCGCTGCCGCGCCCGGGTGAGCTTTGCCGCTGAATAGCGCCAGCGCGCCCATGGCGATGTTGGCCGCGCGAGGCGAAAGGCCGCCACCCAGGCAAGTGGTGCCAGGAAGATCCCGATCATCGCGGTCGGGTACTTACCCTTCAACGCGGTGATTGCCACCAACGCAAGGTGGACCAACAGCAGCATCACTGCGACGCCGCGGGCGATCGCTATGACGCCGGCCAGACCGTCCACGTTCACCGGTGACACACCGACCGCGGCCAAGCCGATGCATGCGGTGGCCAGCGTGACCATGTCGACCGATAGCTGTCCCTCGTTGGACCAGTAGACGTCCTCCAGGTGGAAGATCATCGCGAACTCGTCGAGCACCAACGAGGCTCCGACCCCCACGAGCAGGCCCGCCACGTAGGTCCACACCGACAACGGCGGAGAACCCAACGCCGTGAAACCGCCGACGATCAACAGCACCACACCCGGCACCGAATGGTGAATGTGGACTCCACCGCCGGAAATGTTGTGAAAGGGGCCCCGTCCGTCGCGAATGAGCCGAGTAATCGTGCGAGTCACCACGAAGGTCACCACGAACGCGACAAACCCCAGTAGCAGGGGACCCTTGTATCCATCCACCACGTCGTAGCGCCACCAGGTATTCAGCCAGGTCACGCTCGGATGCTAACGGTTTGATGAGCCCTCCATGCAGGGAAGAGAGGGGGAGGACCCCATGGCAGCCTTCTTCAAAGTAAGGTCGCCCTTACCCTGCGCTGGGACCAGCCTCGCGCACGAGTGAGGGAGTGCTGTGACCGCCCAGCCGGATTTTTCGTTGATCGTCGGCTATGGCACCGATATGGGCAACGCCGAGGACGCCGCGATGTCGTTCTCCGAGGCACTGGAAGAGGCCACCGGCATCAAGTCGGAGGCAATCGAGCTCAACCAAGTCGACATCGCGGATCTGCAATCGGCATCGCACTTCGTCGCGGTGGTGTCGACGTTCGGTGACGGCGAATTCCCCGACAATGCGCTGCTGTTCTGGGAAGCGATCAGCGCCGAGACCGCCGATCGGCTCGACCATCTGAGCTTCTCGGTGCTCGCGCTCGGCGACAGCAGTTATGAGTTCTTTTGCAATGCGGGCCTGCTGCTCGATGAGCGATTGGGTGCGCTGGGCGCGACCCGGCTGACCGAACGCGTGGATATCGACGGGCCGTATCTGCAGCAGTCGAAGGAGTGGACCACCGACCTGGTGAAGCGGCTCGCCGCCGGCCACATCGGTGCCGCGGCAGCACCCGTCGTGGCCGAGGCGCCCGCGCAGCCCAAGCGCGAGCGCAACGAAACCGTCGAGGCCCGGCTGGTCGTCAATCGGTTACTCACCACGGCTGAATCCGACAAAGAGGTGCGTCACTACGAGGTGGACCTCACTGGATCCGGAATCGCCTATGAGGCAGGCGATTCGATCGCTGTGCACGCCACCAATGACCCTGCCCTCGTCGAAGCCATCCTCACCGAGCTGGGCGCCGGAGCTCAGCAGCGAGTGAGCGGCCACGATGAGCCGCTCGGCGAGCTGCTCTCCGATCACCTGGAGATCCGCACCCCCTCGCGGACCCTTCGCACACTGGTGGCCACCCGAACCGACGATGCGGACGCAGTCGCCGCGCTCGGCGGCGATGTGACACCGGTACCGGGCTCATGGTTGTACGGCAAGGATGTGCTTGACCTGGTCAGGTTGGGCGCGTTGACGGTTGACGAGTTGGTCGACAACCTACGACCGCTTCAGTTCCGCGATTACTCCATCGCGTCGAGTCCGGTTGTCCACCCGGACCACGTCCACCTGACCGTAGCCACGATCCGATACGCCGACAGCGATCGAACCTACGGCGGTGTGGCATCGACATTTCTCGCCGATCGCGGGCAAGCATTGCGGGTACACCTGCGGCCCAACCACACCTTCCGACTGCCCGCGGCCGACGTGCCGATCATCATGATCGGACCGGGGACGGGAATCGCGCCGTTCCGGGGGTTCCTCCAAGAGCGACATGCCGCGGGTGCCTCGGGGCGCTCTTGGTTGTTCTTCGGAGACCGGCGTCGCGCCACCAGCTTCCTCTACGGCGATGAACTTCAGGAATTCGTCGACTCCGGCACGTTGACTCGCCTGGACCTTGCGTTCTCCCGCGACGGGGTGGCCGGTGAGCCCAAACAGTATGTACAGCACCGCATGTTGGAGAGCGCGGCAGAGCTGTACTCATGGCTGCAGGACGGCGCGTATCTGTATGTGTGCGGCGACGCCGACCACATGGCCAAGGATGTCGATGCCACGTTGCATGAGATCGTTGCCCGCTGCGGCGGACTGGACGCCGCGGGCGCGCATGCGTACGTCAATGACCTCATCAAGAATCACCGGTACGTGCGCGACGTCTACTAGAGGCTCAGTCCCGGCTCGCGCGCCACTTGTCCAGCATTCGACGGTCCCGTTTCGTCGGCCGGCCCGCTCCGCGATCGCGCACCGCCACCAGCACCGGCGGAACAGCGGGCCGGACAGGTGTTCGGTCCAGGTAGCAGGTCACCGCGTCGGCGGCGCCGACTCGTTTCTGGATCACCCGCACCACCTTCACGATGCGCGTCGTGTCACCAACCCGTGCACGAACCTCGTCGCCGGGGGCCACCGTCGTCGAGGGCTTCGCCGGTCGATCGTTGATCCGCACATGCCCGCCCCGACATGCCGCAGCGGCATCTGGCCGGGTCTTGGTCAGCCGGACCGCCCACAGCCAGCGATCGACACGAGACGAATCCATGGCATCCATCATGCAGCGCCCGCGCGACCTCTTAGGCGCGGAGCGCGAGGATTTCCGCGATCTCCCGGTGCAGCCGTGTATGGGAAAAGGACTCGAACTCCAGCGCGGCTCCGGTGCGCGTGGCTAGCCGCGCGAACAGATCCACCGTGCGTCGCAACGCGTTGACGGTGTCGTCGCTGTCGAAACGGCTCCAACAGTCCTGCAGTTCATCGCGAATGTCGGCGTCCATCCAGCTGTTCATCCTCGTGCCCAGGTACCGGGTGTCGTGGGCGGTGCCGTACCGAACACGGTGATCCCACTCGATGATCCTCAACAGCTCGTCCTTGAGGTCTTGGTCGCGCAGCTTGGCCGACCAGAGTTCATCGCGCACCACCGCTTTCGCACACATCAGCGCCGCGGCGTAGCCCCAATGCACGCATTCCTGGAACTCCTCTTCGTCGGGGAGCTCACCGTCCGGCGTACTCATCGAACCCGGGTCGGGTGCGTCACCGTCTTTGTCGAGCAGCACCTGAAACGGCTTGTCGTGTGTAACCGTGGATAAGTCCTCGTGGGGAATCAGGGTGAAGTCGAGCTTGCCGCCCGCGTAGTAGATCAGCCGAGTCGCATATCCGGAGTCCTCGTCTTCCAGACGCTCGACCACCAGGACTTCGCCCAGCGCCGACCACCAGGAATCATCGTCCGCCAGGTCATCGGGATCCGATGCGTAGAGCTCGATGTCCCGGTCCGACAGGGGATGGGCATCCCCGTCGGCACCGGACCCGGTGACGATGACCGCCCGGACCACATCTGTTTCGGCTGCCCATGCGACCAACTTCTCAAGTACCTCACCGTAATTCACATCCACATCCTTGGTGGTGACGCGGGGAGTTCTCAAGAGATTTCTGCGTGTCGGGCCGGAGTTTCCCGCGCGTTTGCGCCCTCGCTAGTCGGCGTTGTTCTTGTTGGTGCCGTCGGGCACGAATGGGTTGACGCCCGGCGGTGTCAACGGGTTGGCACCTTCGTAGGTGGGCTGATGAGCGCCCTGTTGGTACTCGATATCGCCCGGGGCAAGACAGGGATCGAACTCCATGGAACCGACACTGGGCTGATTGGCGTAACACACCGGCGGCGGCTCCGGCGCAGCCTGAGCGACCGGCGACCCGATCGCGGCGGCCACACCGAGGACGAGCGCCGCACCCGCTCCGATAAACAGTCTCATGCCCGCACCTTGCATTTCAGCACCTCTCCAGCGAAGTAGACCCAGATACTATTTATTAATAGCGATGTATGCATATCTCATGCTGAATCAACATGTCTAGATCGACATGAGAGGACTCAGCAAGTTCAAATAAGCATTTCAGTTAATTCTCAGGATACTACCAGGGGGTATTGGCGGGCCCGGCAGCATCGAGACTCAGCGCTGCGCGGACCCCGCCGGCCCGTGGGCCAGCAGCATGTCCACCAGCTGCTCGATGAGCTCGTCCTCACCGACCACGACATCACCATGCAGCCATGCCGAGACAGCCTGCCCGACACCGCCCACCACGAAGTGCGCGAGCGCGGGCAGATTGCCCTGATCGTCGCGGCGAAACCAGTCGTGCAGATGCTGGGCGAACAATGAGACGAACATCGCCGTTGCTTCGAATCGCTTGCGCACCAATACCGGATTGACCTGACTGGGGCTGTACAGCAGCTGCCCGATGCGGCGGTCGGCGTTGACGGCCCGAACCACGCTGGTGATCCCCGCCCGCACCTGCAGGCGTGGTGGGGCGGCGGCGACCTCCGCTTCGATGGTCGCCGCCAGACCTTCGATCGCCCAGTCGAAGATGGCGACCGCGAATTCGTCCTTGTCGGCAAAACTTTCGTAGAAGTACCGCTGCGCCAGCCCGGAACGCTGACAGACGGCGCGAAGGGTGAGGTCGCCGGGCCCATCCGGGGCACCGAGGATGTCAAGACCCACCTCAAGTAGTCGCTGCCGACGCCGCGCGAGGCGCTCGTCGGCGGGGAGGCCGCTGTACGACCGGCCGGCTGGAGACGACATCCGCCCAGTCTTACAGGAGCCGGTATTGCCTGCGAACAGGACGGCGATTAATCTGAATGCGCTTGCATCCAGATTAATCGCAATCATCGCTTCCCCCTCAGCAGACTCGATACGACGGAGTGCACATGGACCTGGCCTTTTCGGCGGAGGAAGAACAATTTCGCGCGGAAGTGCGGGAGTTCCTCGACGAGAACCTCACCGATGACCTGCGGGCCGCCGGACGTCTGCAAACGAGCGTGTACAGCGACCACGAGGCGAGCATGCAGTGGCAGGCGGTCTTGCATGCGAAGGGATGGGCCGCACCGGCTTGGCCGGTCGAGCATGGCGGTCAACCCTGGAGCGTCGCACAGCATTACATCTTCGCGGTCGAATCGATGCTTGCCGGGGCACCAGCCTTGTCGCCCATGGGAATTCGGATGGTCGCACACGCCATCGTCAAGTTCGGCACGCAGGAGCAAAAGGACTTCTTCCTGCCCCGCATCTTGACGGGCGAGGTGTTCTTCTGCCAGGGATACAGCGAGCCGGAATCCGGCTCGGATCTGGCGTCGTTGCAGATGTCGGCGGTAGCCGACGGCGATGACTTCGTCCTGAACGGGTCCAAGATCTGGACCACCCATGCGCGCGAGGCCAATTGGATGTTCGCCCTTGTCCGCACCACCAAGGGCCCCAAGAAGCAGCTCGGCATCACCTTCCTCCTCATCGACTTCACCTCTCCGGGCATCGAGGTCAAGCCGTTGGTGATGAGTTCGGGTGAGGAGGTGCAGAATGTCGTGTTCTTCGACAACGTGCGCGTGCCCAGGGCAAATGTCCTCGGCGAGGTCGACGAGGGCTGGACCGTCGCCAAGTACCTCCTCGAGTTCGAACGCGGAGGTGGAGCCGTGGCGCCCATGCTGCAGGTGGGTCTCGATCAACTCGGTGCCGCCGCCCGGGCACTGCCCACCGAGCACGGAACCCTGGCCGACGATCCCGTGTTCTGTGCCAAGCTCGCCGATCTTGCGATTCGCGTCGATGTGCTGGAGGTCCTGGAACATCGGGTGCTGGCGGTCGTGGCCGGTGGCGGCAATCCGGGCACAGCCTCTTCGATGCTCAAGATTCTCGGCACCGAGCTGTCGCAAGCCTTGACCACGCTCACGCTGGAGGCAGCGGGCCCACGCGGTCGGGTGTATCAACCCCATGTCACAAAGCCGGGTGGCCCGGTAATCGAATACACCCCACCCGTTGACGGCTATCACAGCGGCGAGCTGTGGCAGGCGGTGGCACCGCTGCACTATTTCAACGATCGGGCTGGCTCGATCTATGCCGGCTCCAACGAGATTCAGCGCAACATCCTCGCCAAGGCCCAACTGGGCCTCTGACAGACAAAGAGCGAACACCATCATGGATTTCAACCTCACCGACGAACAACAACTCCTGAAGAACTCCGTATCGGACTTTCTGTCCAACCGATATGCCCTGGACACCAGCAGGCGCGCCGCGCGTTCGGAGACCGGCTGGCAGCCGCAGGTCTGGAAGTCCTTCGCCGAGGAGCTGGGCATCCTCGCCGCGCCATTGCCCGAAGACCGGGATGGTCTGGGTGGGGGCGCCGAAGAGGTGCTCGTCATCGCCGAGGCACTCGGACGGCATCTCGTCGTGGAGCCGTTCATCGGCACCGTGGTTCTCGGCGGCGGGCTGCTACGCCGATCGAGCAGCGAGCTGGCCGCCGAGCTCATCGGTGGTGTTGCCGGCGGTGACGTGGTCACCGGATTTGCCGCTCTCGAACCCACCTCCGGCCAGTCATTTCATTCGGTGCGGACCAGCGCCCGGCGCGAAGGTCAGGACTGGCTGCTCGACGGCGAGAAGATCGTCGTGAGCGATGCGCCGATCGCCACCCACCTGATCGTCACCGCGCGAACCTCCGGCGACGACGCCGATGTCGCGGGCCTCACACTGTTCGCCATCCCGTGGGATCCTGCCGATCCGCCGGCGGGGATCACCGCACACCACTATCGGACAATCGACGACCACCATGCCAGTGACCTGGTGATATCCGGGTTGCGCCTGCCGGATTCGGCACGAATCTCCGAGATCGGCGAGGCATGGCCGATGATCGACGCCGCGCTCGACGAAGCCACCGCCGCCACCGTGTGCGAGGCGGTGGGGATGCTGCGCAAGGTACTCGCCGACACGGTCGAATACACCAAACAACGTCAGCAATTCGGCGTCGCGATCTCCAATTTCCAGGCACTGCAGCATCGCATGGTGAACATGCACATCGAGGTGGAGCAGGCCGTAGCCGCTTCCTACCTGGCATCGCTCAATCTCGGTGGCCCACGCCGCACCCGCGCGGTGTCGGCCGCCAAGGCGACGATCGCACGCGCCGCCCGCCTGGTGGGGCAGGAGGCCGTTCAGCTACACGGCGGTATGGGCATGACCGAGGAGCTGGCGATCGGGCATTACTTCAAGCGCCTCACCGTGATTGAGTCCGAGTTCGGTAACCGCGACTTCCACACGGCGCGCTATCACCGTGCACGTGGCAGCAAGGTCTAGCCCACGAGATTGATCACCAGGTTGATCGTGCACGCGATGATCACGGTGCCGTAGATGTAGCTGAAGAGGCAGTGTTTCAGCACCACGTCACGGATGTGCGATGCGGTGACGGCGGTATCGGACACCTGATACGTCATGCCGAGGTTGAACGAGAAGTAGTAGAAGTCGACATAGCGCGGGGGAACTTCGGTATTGAAGTCGATACCGCTGGGGGCGCCCTGATAGTAGATGCGTGCATAGCGGGCGGCGTAGATCGTGTGCAGCATCGCCCATACCGTCAGGATGGCGCCGATGCACAGCCCCGCATAGGCGCCCTTGTCCTCGTCATTGGCAGAGATGAGGAGTATGCCGATTGCCGACAGGCTGGCCACCAGAATCAGCAGCATCGCCAGATCACCCAGCTCGTCGTCCATGTCCTCGCTGCTCGCACGAGCACGCGTTTGATCGGGGTCCATGGGCCACAACACAATTAGCGACCACACGACGTTGATCGCCGCGGTCGTGATGACGACCGCGAGCAGCGCCACCTGCCAGCGCTGTAGCAGCACCCCCGTCAGTGCACCGACCGACATCCCCGCTACGAGCGCGATCCAGAATCGCCTGGCGCCGGTCACGAACGCGCCTTGATGAACACCATCCCGACATCCAACAGCATCCACGCCGATGGCGCGGCTATTGCGCCTCGCTAAGGATTTGGCGTGCTCGTCGCCGTCGTGGACGACCGTGTGCTCGGTGACGGCGGGTCGTCGTCGCGGTCCTGCCACGCGATGAACAGGGCGGTGAACACCGCCGCCGAGAAGACCGCCGCGGCAAGAAACCAGAGGACCGGCCGCTGGAACCAGCGCATCGGCTCGGTGTCACGATAGTTGCCCGGAGCCGTGCTGAAGGTCATCTCCGGTCGCGCGTCAGTCGCCGGCGTCGAATAGTCCTGATATTCCTGCAGTTCCGGGGATGTATCGGCCTCGGACCAGGCTAGACCCGACTCGACGGTGTCGATGGGCGCCGACGCCGGGCTCTTGGCGGTCTGCTCACCCGCGGGCACCGGCCGCATCATGGTTGCCTCGGGAGAGCGGGTTGTCGCATCGACCGCGAGTTTTTCGTTCGGCTGGCCCGCCATGATGGCGGCCCCGAACGCCGCGGCAAGCTGGGGCTGGGGGGCAACGACGATCGGGCATCGCAAGCGCTCGGAAAGCTGTTGGGTGACAAGGGGAATACCCGATCCGCCGCCAACGGTGAGAACGGCACTCACAGCTGCGGGGGCAATGTTGTTGTGTTCCAAGGTTTCCTGAACCTTGACGATCAATGCAGAAAGCGGCTCCCGGATGCCATCTTCCAACTCGCTGCGCGTCAGTCGCACATCGGCGGTGACGCCGGGCAACTCGACCGGGACCACGGTGACGGTATCGGTGGACAGATGCTCCTTGGCCGCGCGACACCGATCACGCAGGCGCGTCAATGCACCCAGGGATGCCGTGCCGTCCGGATCCTGGTTGAGACCGGCGAGGACCTGCGCCAAGAGCTCTTGGTCGATCCGCTGTCCGGAGAAATCGCGATGGCGAACGGTCTGACCGATCGGCTCGAAATTGCCTGTGGCGTCGGCCAGCGTGATGCTGGTACCGGTTCCGCCGAAGTCGCACACCACGATCACGCCATGATCGGGAACACGATCCCGCATGCTCACCAGCACGGCGCGTGCATCGGGGACCAGCTTCATCGGTTGCCCGCCGGGCGCCAACGCGGGCACCTTGTCGATGGCGGCACGCAGCGCGGCAATAGAGTGCTCGCCCCAATGCGCGGGTACGGCGGCCGCCAGCGCCGGGGGAGTGTCGACGTTCGCGACCACCGCCGCATCCGCGATCATGACCCGAATGGCTTCGGCCATGACCCAATCGGCGCTATGGGTCGATCCGTCTGCACCGACGATGCCCACCGGGTCCCCGACGCGGTCGACGAATCCGGCTAGACCCAGGCCCGGCTCCTTGGGGATGCCGACCTCCGAGGGACGGTCCTCATGCAGCGTGAGCAACGAGCTTCGCACGACGGGAACACCGTCCGGGTTGCCGTCGGTGGCAACCAGTTGTGTAGCCCCGATCGACATTCCGAGTGAGTTCATTCCCTACCTGTTCGCCTGTTCCGTTGCGATTCTAGGCGGGCGATTCGGGACAACCGGCCTAGAGGGCGTTCACCTCGATGATCGCGGTGGCGAATTCCCTGGGCGCCTCCTGCGGGACGTTGTGTCCGATCCCGTCGAGTGTCCGATGGGAGTACTTGCCGGTGAACATTTTTCTGTAGGCGGATCCGTCCTTGGCCGGTCCGTCGAAATCGCTACCGATCGTGATGGTTGGTACGCCGATGGTGGGCTTGGTCGCCAGCTTGGCCTCGACGGCGTCGTAACGCGCCTCACCCCTGGCCAGCCCGAGCCTCCACCGGTAGTTGTGAATCACGATGTCGACATGGTCGGGGTTATCGAACGCGCTGGCAGAACGGTCATAGGTGGCGTCGTCGAAGCTCCAGGTCGGCGAGGCGTTATGCCAGATGAGCTTGTTGAAGTCATGGGTGTTTTGGCGGTAGCCGCGCAGACCTCGCTCGGTGGAGAAGTAGTACTGGTACCACCAACCCAGTTCTGCCTGCGGTGGCAGTGGCTGCTGGTTGGCCTCCAGGTTCACGACGATGTAGCCGCTGACCGCGACCAGTGCCTTGACCCGCTCGGGCCAGAGGGCCGCGACAATGTCTGCGTTACGGGCACCCCAGTCGAATCCGCCGAGGGTGGCCGACGGAATCTTCAGGGCGTCCATGAAGTCGATGACATCGGTGGCCAGCGCGGCCTGCTGTCCGTTGCGATAGGTGTCGCTGGACCTGAATCGGGTGCTGCCGTAACCCCGCAGATACGGCACCAGCACCCGAAATCCCTTGGCGGTCAACAGCGGGACCACATCCAGATAGCTGTGGATGTCATACGGCCAGCCGTGCAGCAGGATCACCGGCGGCCCGTCGGGCGGCCCCTCGTCGACATATCCGACGCTCAGTAGCCCAGCATCGATCTGTTTGAGTGGCGGAAACTGTGTGCGCGGCCGGGTCGTGTCGATGCTCGCACCGTTCGAGCACGCTCCGAGAGCGGTCGCACCGACAGCCGCGGCAAATGCAACCTTGGAAAATCCACGTCTGCTGATCATGTCGGGAATCGATTCTGTGAGAGGCCTGTCGACGCCGAGTACTGGGTGAGGACGGCGTGGGACTCTACAGTGCCAGGGTGGCGCACGAAGGCGCATCGACCAGCGACAGTTGATCGTCTATGCGACGATGACCCGATGGACGCAGCCAAGCTGTTCGTCGCTGGCGTGATCGTCGCCGGTGCCGCACTATCCCTGTCCGCTCCCTCCGGAGCCGATCCCGTCGCGCCCGGGCCCCCACCCGGACCATCGACTCCGCAGGCTGCCGCACCTGGTACCGAGCCCGTGGGCCCTCCACCGCCCCCGCCCGCGCAGCCTTCGGTGCCCGAGATCACGAACCAGACCTACGGCTCCGGGTCCGGCGGCCCGATGGGAACCATCCGCGACCTCTGGCATCAGGCTCACGACGGTCCACTCGACACGCCCGAGGGTGTCGCCGAACGCCCGGCCGGCGCGGGGCCCGCGCCCCAGCTGCCGCCCGGATACATCTCCATGAACGCCCCCGAGTCCTCAAACCCCGGCCGAATCAGGGACCCGTACGCGGCGCCCGAGCCCTCCGGGCCCCCGCTGCCTCCCGGATACCACTCGCTGAACGGCCCACCGCCTCCCGGATATGAGCCGACGGGGCCCGCGCCTGCCGCCCCTGCCCAGTGAGCGGACCGAGAGTCGCGGGTGGGGTGGTGCACAAGCTACCCACCGACCTGCGCGCGGCGCTGATCGAGAACCCGACAGCGCTAGCCCTGTGGCAGGACATCACGCCCCTGGGCCGCAATGAGTTCATCTGTTGGGTCGAGGACGCCAAGCAGGAGACCACCCGGGAGCGCCGCATCCGGCGAACTCAAGAAGAGCTGGAGGAAGGCAAACGCCGGCCGTGCTGCTGGCCTGGATGCAAGCATCGCGAACGCACCGGCAAGTAATCGCCGCGTGTAGACCTGCCACCCAGCGGGTAATGCCCTGACCCAAGCGGTTGGGAGGTGCCATGCGTTTACGCCGGAGTGTGTCCGATGGGCCCGGCATATCCCGTCGGCGGTGTGGCAAAGGATTCGCGTACTACACCGCGGACGGCGAGCTGCTATCCGATGAGAAGGCGCTAGGCCGTGTCAATTCACTTGTGATCCCGCCGGCCTGGAAGCAGGTCTGGATCAGTCCGCATGCCAACGGCCACATTCAGGCGGTCGGCAGGGACTCCGCGGGCCGGCGCCAGTACATCTATCACGAGGCATGGCAGAACGATCGTGCGGAAGAAAAATTCGACCGGGTGCTGGACCTTTCGCGGCGTTTACCTGCGCTACGCGCGAGACTAGATGAAGACCTAGACATGCGAGGCGCCACGCGGCAACGAGTTCTCGCGCTTGGTCTGCGACTGTTGGACCACGGCCACTTCCGTTCCGGCGGTGATGAATACGCGGATGAGAACGACTCCTACGGGGTGGCCACGCTGCTCCCGAAACATGTCCTGGTGCGCGGCGAGTCCGCAGTTTTCGACTACCCCGCTAAAAGTGGTGTTCGGCAGTATTTTGAGGTCACCGACGCAAAGGCAGCACGTACCATCAAGGCCCTGCTTCGCATTAACGACGGATCGCATCGACTCTTGCAGTACCGCAACGGTTCTGGACTCACCGAGGTCCATTCCGCTGATCTCAACGATCGTTTCAGGGAGCTGGTGGGAGAAGAGTTCAGCGTCAAGGATTTGCGCACATGGCATGCGACGGTGCTGGCGGCCGTCGAGTTTTCAGAGGTGGCGCCCGCCATGGAGCGAAGACAGATGGCGCGGGCTAGGTCCGAGGTCATGAAACGGGTCGGTGCGGCCTTGGGCAATACCGCTACGGTGGCCCGCGATTCCTACGTCGACCCACGAGTTGTACACAGTTATCGGCGAGGACGGACCATCGCATCGGCGGTGCGACGCGCGGGACACAAGGATTCCGATACCGCCGCAGCCATTCTGGACAAGGCCACCTATCAACTCATCCAACGTGCCGGAAAATAGAACGACCGGGGGCGGGGAATCACCATCCAGAAACGGGCGACAGGCCGTCATGTCGACTCGACGGATTCGCACCACAATCTCACCAAGACAGGCCTTTACTTCCCGCCAGACGGTTCATCAACTCCTGCCCGAGCTAGAAATATGCGCTCAACGGCCGGCGGCGAGGGAGCCCAGTTCGTGTTCCCACACCCAGTCTGCGATAACGGGATCATCACGGCCGTGTTCTCGGGTGTACCGGCATGCCGCTATGCGGTCGTCGGCCATTTCCTGGCGCAGGCTTGTCGCACGGCTTCCCAGCCCCTCTACCCGGTCAATCACATCCATGACGAGGTGAAAGCGGTCTAGGTCGTTGAGCATCACCATGTCGAACGGCGTGGTAGTGGTGCCCTTGTCCTTGAAGCCGCGCACGTGCATGCGGTCGTGATTCGTGTGTCGGTAGGCGAGGCGATGGATCAGCCACGGATAGCCGTGATAGGCGAAGATGATCGGCTTGTTTGGCGTAAAGAGTGCGTCGAAGTCACTGTGCGACATGCCATGTGGATGTTCCGAGGCCGGCTGTAGACGCATGATGTCCACGACGTTGATTACCCGGACTGCGAGTTCTGGCAGCCGACGGCGCAGGATGTCGGCTGCCGCCAGCGTTTCCAACGTCGGGACATCTCCGGCACAGGCGAGCACGACGTCGGGTTCGTTCGACGAATTACTGGCCCAGTCCCAAATGCCCAGCCCTCGTGCACAATGGGCTCGCGCAGCGTCCATGTTCAGGTAGGTCAATGCCGGTTGTTTGCCTGCGACAACAACGTTGACACAGTGGCGACTGCGCAGGCAATGGTCGGTGACGGCCAGGAGGGTATTGGCATCGGGTGGCAGGTAAACGCGAACCACCTCTGGCCTCTTGTTCGCGACATGGTCGATGAACCCCGGGTCCTGGTGTGACGCGCCATTGTGATCTTGGCGCCACACGTGGGACGTCAAGAGGTAGTTCAGCGAGGGGATGGGCTGACGCCAGGGGATCTGGCTGCTGCTCGACAACCATTTGGCGTGTTGGTTGAGCATCGAATCGACAATGTGTGCAAAGGCTTCATAGCAGTTGAAGAGGCCGTGGCGCCCCGTGAGAAGGTATCCCTCAAGCCAGCCTTGGCACAGGTGCTCGGAGAGCACCTCCATGACCCTGCCCTCGGGTGCCAAGTGTTCGTCGGTCGGTTCCGTGTCTTCCAGCCACACCTTGTCGGTGCGTTCGTAGACCGTTGACAGTCGGTTGGACGCCGTTTCATCAGGGCCCATCAGACGGAAGTTTTGCGGGTTGAGATCAATGACATCGCGAAGGTAGGAGCCGAGTACCTTTGTGGCCTCGGCGCTCGCAGTACCAGGGGGCCCTATCGGGACGGCGTAGCGATCGATGTCGGGTAGGTCGAGCTCGCGAACCAATAGGCCGCCATTGGCATTCGGGTTACTACCAATCGTTTTCTCCATACGGGGAGCCTGTCCCGCGATCTCCGGGCGCAGCGCGCCGCGGTCATCGAACAGTTCGTCCGGACGGTAGCTCTCCAGCCAGTTCGCCAACTGCCTCAGCTGGGCAGGGTCGGATCGGCATTCAGCAAGGGGCACCTGGTGGGAACGCCATGTCCCCTCCACGGGCAGTCCTTCCACCATTTTCGGTCCGGTCCACCCCTTGGGTGTGCGCAAGACGATCAGCGGCCAGCGGGGAAGCTGTGTCACTCGTGCTTGTCGCGCCTCCAGCTGAATGTGCGCGATGCGGTCGAAAGCCCAATCACAAGCGGCGGCCAACTGCTGGTGTACATCCGCGGGGTCGTCTCCGGCAACTACACGGGGCTCGTGACCATATCCGGTCAGAAGCGCACATAGATCATCTTCTGGGATTCTTGCCAACACCGTTGGGTTCGCGATTTTGTACCCGTTCAGATGCAGGATGGGCAACACTGCTCCGTCGGTGGCCGGGTTCAGGAATTTGTTCGAATGCCAACTGGCGGCCAGCGGGCCCGTCTCGGCCTCGCCGTCACCGATGACACAGGCAACCACTAAGTCCGGGTTGTCCAGAGCCGCACCATAGGCATGCGCCAGGGCGTATCCGAGCTCACCGCCCTCGTGAATCGACCCTGGAGTCTCCGGAGCCGCGTGGCTGGGGATACCACCGGGAAAGGAAAACTGCCGGAACAGCTTCCGAAGGCCGTCCAGGTCGTCGCCGATGTGGGCATAGAAACGGCTGTAACTGCCCTCAAGGTAACCATTGGCTACTACACCGGGGCCTCCGTGGCCCGGACCGGTCACCAGCATGATATCGGTATCCCTTTGGCGGATGATGCGATTGAGGTGCGCGTAGACGATGTTGATACCCGGCGTAGTACCCCAGTGGCCCAGCAGGCGCGGCTTGATATGGCTGGCCGCCAAAGGTTCACGCAAGAGTGGATTGTCCAGCAGATAGATTTGGCCCACCGATAGGTAGTTCGCCGCGCGCCAGTACGTATCGATTCGCCGGACTTCGTCAACGGAAAGAGGGCGCGAGTAGCGAACGGAGTCTGAATCATTCACCGGCAGTGCGGAAGTACTCACGAGATTGCTCCCGTCGCGACGTGATTGTGGAGTGGCCTCGCAGTCGTAGATGGTGATCGCCCCGCCCCGAACCCGTATGAATCCCCGCTTTTCAAGCTCGTGCAAGACGTGGCAGATCGATTCGCGCGATGTCCCCACAAGTTCGGCAAGCTGATGTTGCGACAAACCATGCTCCACGGACACCGAATCTCCATCCTGAGTTCCAAATCGTTGCGCCAGGTCGAGTAACTGCGCCGCCACGCGTGCCGCGACATCTGAGTAAGGGACGTCCGCTACCTTGCGGGTGGCCTTACGCATTTGACGCGCCAACACCCTGAGCAGCTGCTGAGCGGCCTCACTTTCCTGAGCGATCCACCAGTGAATGGTTTGGCGATTCAGAGTCATTGCGACCACCGGGGTGAGCGCCCGGGCCTCCGACGATCGTGGTTCCGAGTCAAACGTCGACAGTTCGCCGAACATCTCGGCAGGCCCCGCCAATGTTGCAAGGCAGCCCACGCCGTCGCGAGAACGCCGGCTGAGCGAGACCTTGCCTTCGACGACCAGATAAATGCAGTCACCCGCGTCCCCCGGGCTGAAGATCACCTCGCCTTGCCGAAAATGCTCACGAGTCAGGCGGTGTGCGACAGCCGACATCGTCGAAGTATCCATACCCCGGAATACCGGCGTCTCCCTTACCGCGTTCAGCACAGTCTCTCCGTCTCGTGTGGACAGTGATATAACGCCTGCCTACCCGTTCTAGGTACGGCCAAACTGGGTATGAAGGGGACAGATGGGAGAGCGCAGTGGTGAACGCAGCCTCACGGCAATCGGATCCGCAGACTGACTTTGCCGAGCTCATGGGTCAGCTGGACCATCCGATGTACGTGGTCACACTGCACGGAACTGACGGCCCTTCGGGCTGTCTCGTTGGGTTCGCCGGTCAGGTCAGTATTGACCCGCCGCTCTTTCTGGCCGGCCTCTCCACGCGGAACCACACCTGGCGGGTTTCACGCGGGGCTAGGCACCTGGCCGTTCATGTGATTCCGCAGACCGAGACCGAGCTTGTGCACCTCTTTGGCGAGCTCACCGGCGACGACGTCGACAAGTTCGACGCGTGTTCCTGGCATATTGGCCCCCAGGGGGTTCCGATCCTGGACCGTTCGTCGGCGTGGTTTGTGGGCGAGATACTGACGCGAGTCGAACTCGGCGATCACGTCGGCCACGTGCTGGCACCGACCGCTGTGAGCAGACCCGCGGAGCTGCCCAGCTATGTCACGTCCCGGGACGCCACCGGGCTTAGTCCAGGCCACGAGGCGTAGGGGCCCGGGGTACGACCCGTTTGGCGGCCGCGGTGGCTGGGTACACGCTAGCCATGAACCGGATGCTGACGGCCGTCGAACCTCGGCTCCCACAGCCGCGGGGGCCGCTATCGACAGTGGTAATCGACTTGCTCGCCGAACAGCCGCCCGCGAGCCATGCCGACGATATCGAAGATCTATTGGCTGCGGCCGACCCGTATGGGCTCGATCTACAGCTTGCGTTGTACGTCTGTTACGAGCTGCACTATCGGGGCTTCGCAGGCGTGGACGCCCAGTGGGAGTGGGATGCCGGTCTGCTGCGCCTACGGCGACTCATGGAGCAGGACATGCTGACCAGACTCGAGCATGATGCCGGTCAGGATTCACACGAGTATGGGATCGCAGCCGAACTGGATGCTCTGATCTGGGGACGAGAGGACGATTCGAATCTGTCCGCATATCTGTCGGACCACGCGTCATGGGAACAGATGCAGGAATACTTCGCTCACCGCTCGCTCTACCACTTGAAGGAGGCCGATCCGCAGGCATGGGTGATTCCCCGCCTCTGTGGTCAGGTCAAGGCCTCGTTTATGGCCATCGAGTTCGATGAATTCGGCGGGGGCCACGGAAATAGGTTGCACCAGCAGCTGTTTGCCGACCTACTTGAAGCCGCCGGTATGAACCCCGCGTATCTCGGCTATCTCGATCGCGCCGCCGCCGAATCCCTGGCGGCGGTCAATGTCATGTCTCTGTTCGGTTTGCACCGTGCGCTACGCGGGGCGGCCGTCGGACATTTCGCGGCGACGGAGATCACCTCGCCTCCTGGTTCACGGCAGATGGTCCGCGGGCTGCAGCGGCTGTCCGCTCCGTCGGAGTGCATCGACTTCTACCAGGAGCATGTCGAAGCCGATGCGGTACACGAGGAGGTCGTTCGATCCGACGTGGTGACCGGTCTGGTGGAGACAGATCCCGGCGTGAGCGGTCAGATCGTGTTCGGTATGCGCGTCTTCCGGCTGATGGAGCACCGCCTGGCAGACCATCTGATGAGTAGTTGGGCGCTGGGACGGACATCGTTGAGCCGTGCTCTGAATTAGCGCTTCTTGCACCGCTTCTTCGTTCGCCTGTTTCCACGATGGCTTGTGTCGCACAATGGATAACAAGAACTCTTGTGACACATACAAATAGCCACCTGGAATCGGTCCGAGGTAACCGTCTCGCCGCGGAGAAGCCGGATCTCCACTGGGCCCTCGATCATCATCGGACCTGAGGGAACGATCCGGATTGCGCGGCGGTCACGATGGCTCATGAAAACTTCGCCGCCACCACTGCCAGCCGTTCGACGCGGCGCCCCTTTTGAAGCCGGCCCATTCTCTCAAGCCACGCCGCACGCGCCGACATCACGGGACCAAACGGAACGTACTGCTCGGCAGCGATTTCCGCCTTCAGTCCACTGGCATTGAGCGTGTGCACTGTTTGGGCGATATCGGCAAACTCGGATTGTACGACAAGCAACACTCCGCCCGGCGCGAGAATCTCGCGCGCGTGGGCACACAGCGGATCGAGCACCAGCCGACCGCTGACCCCGGCATGGAATGCCAGTGCCGGCCCCGCCGAAGTGGGAACGTTGTCACTCAATATGACCCGACGGTCGCCCGGCACGTACGGCGGATTGGCAAGCACCAAATCGAAGGGTTCACGGCCTGCCGCCCTTGTCCAATCACCCTGAACAACATCGATATTGAATCCCGTTCTGACCGCGTTTCCCTTGGCGCATTTTACCGCGTGGGGACAAATGTCAAACGCGACAACGCTCGCAGCACCGAGCCGTGCAGCCTCCAACGCTAAATAACCAGTGCCGGTATACAAGTCACACACACGGCGGCCTTCGGGCGGAGCGATTTGCCTCATCGTACCAATCAACAACAACGAATCATGCTGTGGTGCATATACACCCGGGTCTACTTGAACCGCGCGGCCCAGGGAATGGTCGAGCAACACAGGCGCCTCCTTGACTCCGCACAGCCATCGAGCCTTGAATTCCCCCCAGGCCGGGAATCAAACATCTCCTGGCCACGCTAGTTCCCACGCTTTGGGCCATTCCGGGGTGGTGCCCGTCGGTGTATCGGCATAGTGTGGATGAAGCAGACGTGGCGCCTACATGGTTTGACCTAGCAGATAGCGTTCACCGACACGCCCTAGACCGTGGCCCGTCGTCACAGCCGCCGAGGTTGAGGTGATCGACCAGGGGCCGCGCGCCGTCGACAGCATTGGGAGGGTTCTACACATGGAATGCCCTGTGGATGTCCCGGAGCTCGGACGCACGGAGGCAAGATCCAAGCAAGGCGCTGCGCCTGAAGACTATTCGGATGTACCGGATATGTTTCGGGCTCTGGCGAACTTGTCGCCGGGTAGTCCGACATACCAGTGCTGCCGCGAGCGGATTGTGAATAGGTGCCTGCCCTTAGCAGACAATGTCGCACGTCATTTCGATCGCCGTGGCGAAGACCTTGAAGATCTGGTGCAAGTGGCTCGGGTGGGTCTGCTGAATGCCGTCAACCGCTTCGATCCAGAAAAGGGTTCCAGCTTCCTCGGTTTCGCTGTTCCCACCATGATGGGCGAGGTGCGCCGCCACTTCCGCGATCACGGATGGTCGATGCATGTCCCGCGGGCAATCCGAGACAGGCATGTGCAGATCGCCAGGGCTACTGCGGAATTGACCCAGACGCTACAAAGGGCACCCACGGCCGGCGAATTGGCGGACGAGCTGGGTATCAGCCGCGAAGATGTCGTGGAAAGCCTCGTCGCGGCGGACGCCTATCAACCTCAGTCAATCGAGGCACCGTTGGCACGCGGGGACGAAGAATCCAAACATCTGACCGATCTACTCGGCGACACAGACCCAGCGTTGGAACACGTCACCAACCGCGAGTCCGTACGTCCGCTGCTAGCCAGGCTGCCTCCTCGTGAGCGCATCGTCCTGGAGCTTAGGTTCTTCAAGGGCATGACCCAGAGCCAAATCGCCGGGGAGATCGGTGTCTCGCAGATGCACGTGTCCCGGATCCTGAGCGACACCCTGCGATGCCTGCGGGAACAGCTGCAGTAGTCAGCCATGACCGGCGATTAACCACCTCGTCAACGGGTATCACCTCATGCACATACCGGAGGTGAGCCATGAACGCGCTTGCGTTAGTACGCCGCTTTGCCAACTTTGTGCGGCAGGGTTATCCGCGGAACGTGTCAACAGTCGGGCACTGCTCGCTCATCGCGCTTATGCCTGGTACCGCCCAACCTGACCAGATTCAAACTAATCAAAATTAGCTTAACGATGCAAACCGCTGTCGGTGCCGTGGATAAGGGTTTGCGCTACACGGGTTCCGTGCCCAGATGCATTGTGGTCGAATGCGAGTAGGGGTAGCGTCATGACCAGGTTGAGTCCACAGCCGCGCAGGATCTGTAGATGCCAGTGCAGTGCTTGGGCCTCTATATCGGGCTAGTCGCCTGGTGTCTCCAATCCGAAAAGAGTGCACGCTTCGATCGATGGAGTCATACATGTCTGTCATTGACCAAAATGCATCACGTTTCGCGGCTCGAACCAAATCCGGTGTCATTTCACTGTTTTCATCCACGGACGACACCGCGCGGTTCACAGCACACTGGCATCGTCCCTCGGCCGTTCTCGTAAGGGCTGCGGGGGAAATCGATGCCGTGAACGCCCGCCACCTCGTGGAGTACGCGACCCGCTACCTGGATGGGCACCGGACGCTGGTGCTTGATTTACAAGGGCTGCAATTCTTCGGAACCGACGGTCTGGTGGCGCTGGACCAGATACGTCGCCACTGCGCCGTGCAAGGTATCGAATGGTCGGTGGTCCCGGGCCGCGCTGTCACGAAACTACTCGATATCAGCGGAGACAGCAGTACCTTCCCGCTGAGTGATTCGATTCCGGACGTGTGGAGGAAGCTGGCACTCTAGTCGAGCACTATCCGTGGGCCACACGCACCGCAGCCACGGTGTCTCGCCGCGTGGTCATGGCGATACCGACAATACGGCCGGCCGCGTCATCTGGGTGGTCCCGCTCGAAGGTCTCGACGTGGTCCACGAGCGAATTGAGAACATGCCAGCTGAAACTGTCCAGCGGAAAGACATCCCCAGGCACGCAATGCGTATAGGCCACGATACCGAGCCGATCTGGTTGAAAGTCCAATCGGACGGTCAGGGTGGCATCGGATACGGCAGCCTTAATGAGCCGAGTGCACGCTTCATCCGTGGCCAATTTGAGATCGGCGACAGTGTCCATGTCCACATCATCGAAGGTCGTAGCGGCGGCCACGACGGTGCGTATCATCGCCAGATTGTCCAGCCGGGCAGCCATTTCAAACGTAAGGGATCGGTCGTCCAGGCGACTGCCGGATTCAGTGGTGTGAGCCTCGGTCATATCTCTCCCAATATTTCCTGCGCTCGAGATTACCCGGATCATCGGCGCACAACCAATACCTGCCAGCAGCCGCTCGACATCCACGCCGAATTTTGCGTGCCGCCAAGGAGGATAGGTAACGAAAGTATACCTGTTCCCCTGCCGCTACGGAACGAGCCAACGTAATCCATGACTAGATCCTTGTCCACGAAACGGTTTGCGCCGGGACGGTTCGCGCCAGGGTGCCCTCGCGAGACGGGGAAGCTCGCTCCGCAAGGGCGTACACCGCATAGGCAGAATGCAATACCGGCTGTGCAACATTGCGAACAGGCGTCCCTCCGGGTGTACTGCCGCGCTCGGCGCCGGCATGTGCGTGTCCGTGCACCGCGAGGTCGGCGTCTGCGGCATCGATGGCCTCTCCAAGAAGATACGATCCCAAGAAGGGGTAGATTTCTGGAGGCTCACAGCCAAGCGTTTCTGGGGTCGGCGCATAGTGCAACAACGCAATTCGCAGATCTGTGTCGAGATCACGCAGGGCCCGTGCAAGCCGATCCGCATTCGATTGCGTATACCCGATGAACGCCTTCATCTCCGCTTCGCCGAAGTTGCTTCCGCAGCGGCCCGCGAAACCGCCTCCAAAACCTTTGATGCCGGCAATGCCGACAGAGAGGCCCGCAATATCGATACGAAATACATTGCCATCCAGAACAATAATGCCTCGACTGCGCAATATCTCCGTGATCTCCGGAACCTGGTTGGCGTGGTAGTCGTGATTTCCTAGCACCGCGATGACGGGAACAGCGAGCCCACCGAACTCGGACGCAACGACCGTCGCCTCGGCCACTGTTCCGGTCCGTGTCAAATCGCCGGCCAGCAGCAAGATGTCCGCATACTTCTCGATGTCCTGGAACGCCGGCCGAAGCTGCATCCCGGAATCTTCCCCCAGATGTATGTCGCCGACGGCCGCGATGCGGATCATCAGATCAGCTCCTCACGACCGGGCTTGCTCGTGTCAGACACTCGTACCATGTTCTGAATTGCCATGCCGGGCGCATACTCCCGCGCCACGACCGAGAGCATTTCCCTGCGCTGCGGGCAATCGACCTCACCGTCCAATGCCAACGTTTCACCGCTGAACGTCACCGACACACCCAACTCCGCGGTCCTGGGGTCCTCAGCCAGTCTGCGGCGTAGCTCAGCCTCGTCATATTGGGTGTTTACCTGAGAAGAAACGCTACTCAAGTTCACAATGCCCAAATTCACGAGAAGGTTCAGAAAGGCTGTTGCGTAGGGTGATCGATGCGTAGAGCGCTGCACCTGCAGCCAATCGACCTGCTCCCTGATCGCCCGTGCGATCCTGAGCACCGGGCCAAAATCACAGCGATGCGAGTCAAGTACCAGCAATTTGTCCACCATGAGATCCGTCGCGGTGACAACAGGTGCTCGAGTCGGCCCGATCTGCATCGACTCGGCTCTATTCAAGAAGTCGTTGTCAACGGGCCTATCGTTGGGGCAGAAGATAATGTCCACCAGCACATTCCCGTCATATGCCTTGGTAAGCCAGCTCTCCGGCGGGTCCTCCAACCGCAGGCCTGCAGCCTGCAATGCGCGCAGACTGTCTCGTACATCCTCCTCTCGGAGGAAGATATCGATGTCGTGCGTCGTCACTGGCCCGCCACGCGCATAGACGGCGCATCCACCAGCCACCGCGAAGGCAATCTCATTCTGCGACAACGCGGATACCACCCTGGTAAGAGTCTGAAGCAGCGCCTGTTCATTCATGGTGTACGTCAGCTACCCGCTCTGCCTCAGGCTCAATCATCCGCTATTCGATATCGGATCGCGTCTCATGATGCAGACGGTGGTGGACTTCCTCCTGTTCGTAGACCTCGCGCTCTTCGATGTCAATCGCCTCCTCGTTGGCGGCCGGGATAGCACTAATGAGCTCGTCCAGCTTGAGTAACACCGCATTGGTGTCGCGGTTGGTGGTGTGCTGGATCAAGAACAACATGAGGAGACTGACCAGTGCCCCCGCGGAATACACCAGCGTCTGCCACCACGCCGGAAATTCGGTGACAAGTCCGGAAACGAGGAGGAGAAAAGCCACAGCGATAGCTGCCAGTGATGACCAGATCGAACCAGCCCACCTAGTGATCACTCCCGGTAGCACAGCCAGTCGGGACCGGTAACCTGCAACACCTTTAGGGTGAATCCGTGCTCTCATGCTCTTCGAGTCCTACCGCGTCGAGAAGCTCACTTCTGTCCTTACCGAGTTGAGAAGCCAAGTCTGGGTTCATCTGTGCCAGGGCATCAACGATGTCCGCCAGAGCATCGGCGATTCCGTTGAGCTTCTGTTGAACCGCGTTATCCGATCGTCGCTGTGTGTTCTGCAAAAGCGCCACTAGCAGGAAAGTGATGATGGTGGTGAGTGTGTTGATAACCAGTTGCCAGGTATCGATGTTGAACAACAGAAACGTTGGCGCCCACAGCACGACCAGCAGCACGCAGACCACGAAGAACCAGGGCTGCGAGACGTATCCAGACATGACCGTTGCGAATCGGTCGAACGCGGATACCCGTTGATCTACATCGGACGGATAGACAGCTTTCTGGTGGGGACGGGTGCTACCACTCACTACTGTGCTCCTCCTGCTCATCGCCCGAAATACCCAGCACCGCAACCTTTAAACGGATGCGTCCACCAGTGGGATTGATCACCCATGTTTGAGCCGTGCGACAGCGGTAATTCTGCAACTCGACGGGGAGAGCACAAAGTCGAGTTCGCCCCGTCGGCATCAGCCAGTAAGTGGAAACAGCGTAGATGGAGGACGCATGACCGAAAAGAACAGCGGGCCACAGGAAGCCGTTCGCGGCGTCGTCGAGGATGTGAAGGGAAAGACCAAGGAAGCGGTCGGAACCGTTACCGGACGGGACGACCTGATCGAGGAAGGCAAGGCCCAGCAGGACAAGGCAGAAGCGCAACGCGAAGCAGCGCGCAAGGAAGCCGAGGCCGAGAAGGCCAGGGCGGAAGCAAAATCCGACGAGAAGCGTCAAGAGGCGCACGAGTAGCAGACATGCGATAAGGGGACGACCGCTGCGGGGGTCGTCCCCTTATCGCATGTTCCGACGTTATTCGTGCCGAAGGGATTCCATTCTACGAACCCGTCTACGCTCGATGTGCAACCACAGCCAGCCCAGAAGAAAGAATATCAGCGCGGCAGCACCCCCGATCAAAGTCCAGCCATAGAACTGATACGCGGCGGCGGCCAGGCCCAGCACCACCGCGATGACCCCCAGCGCGATGAGCATCAACCCCGGCCATGCCGCCCTGTCTTTCAAAGACTCGCCGGCATGAGGGCGGAATGTGCGAGCATGGTCCACGGGGTCATTGGCAGTTTCACGCATGATTTCTCCTATTAGCCTGAAGGGTAACGGTATTCGCGCAACAGCCGCGCAAGGTGTGCAGCATTGCGTGCCGCCGAGGCGGTGGCAGACTCGACTGCCTTGGGCGTCTCCGAGAGCTCCCGATAGTCCGTAGTGTGCATGGCCTCGCCGTTCCAGTACGTGCAGCCCTGCGCGGGCACGCTGTAGCCAATATCGTTGAGCGCCTGAAAGAGATCGGCGGTGATCTTGTGTGCGCCATCCTCATTTCCCACCACGGCCGCGACGGCGACCTTGCCCGAGAGCAGGGGCCTGCCGTCCTCATCGGTCGCAGAGAGCTCTGCGTCGAGCCGTTCTAGAACACGTTGGGCCACACTGGACATATGCCCCAGCCAGGTGGGTGTGCCTAGAATCAGGATGTCCGCACCAAGTACCTTGTCACGCAATTGCGGCCACTGGTCGCCATCGCCCATGTCTTGCTCGACCCCTGGATGGATGTCGTAATCCACGCATCGCACGCTCTCGCACTGGATGCCGTCCTCGCGCAACACTGTGGCCAATTGATCTATCAGCAGTTCGGTACTCGACTGCTCGCTGTGATGCTTGAGGCTGCAGATCAAGCTCAAGGCTCGCAGCGGTTCTTGGACGATGGCCATCTTTCGGCAGTACCCACCGGCCCCGTCCGTCAAACCCGACCGCGGTCACGTCGTGATCATGCGGCCGGCCAGTACGAGCATCACCACCATGAGTAAGAGCAGAAACCATCCGGCGCCCTGCCAGATCCACCAGCTCTCACGGCGTCGCCATACCCGGTAGGTCTGTGCAAAGGCAACGATCCCGCCTATCAACAGAATCCCTGGAGCGGCCATGGAAATCAGGGGTGTGCCGCGCTTGCCGCACAATGCCTGATCCACGTCAAGGCTGACCGAGCACTGTCCCATCCACACGATGGCGGTGATCAGGGCGACGACGGCCAATGCCACAACCCCGAGACTGAACCGCACCGCGTGCACAAAACTTCTCCGGTCCCTACTTTTACGGTCCGCGTCGCTGTACATCGGAGCATTCATAGCTGGTGCTTTTAGCTATCGCTGCTGTCGCTGATTCCGGTGAAGCCCGCCTGACGCGCACAGTGCGCGCAGCAGTACAGGCGTCCGTCGGCCTCCGCTCCGTGCCCCAGAATCCGACAACCGCACGCCACACACACCGGCGCCAGTTCCGTGATGGCGCACTCCAGGCTGTCGAACGTGGCCGTCTTGTCACCCCAGGTGACAGTGAAAGTGTTGTGGTAGACATTCCCGCAGGTCACACACACGGCCATGGTCCTCTTCCTTCCGTCGAATCCCGCATAAACAGGCTTCCCAGAAGATCGAGGCGTCAAACCCCTAGCGAGGAACTCGCTGGTGAGCACTCAGCAACAAGCGGTCGTATTCCGATCGCGGCGGCATGGTCTTGCCAAAGTCAAGACTTTGGAAGTCCACAACGACCTGTTGGGCAAGCGCGCGCAATTTCACGTTGTTCTCTTGCGAGCGCCACTTCAACAAATCAAACGCCGTGTCGGCGTTGAGCCGGTAGACCAGCATCAGCATGCCCTTCGCTTGCTCGATGATCCCACGACTCTCCGTAATTTCGACGACGGCGGCGGTCAGCGAATCCTCGCGCTCCTGTTGCGCAGACGGGGTGACGTCGACGTAGAAGCCATGTGTCCCGATGACAGTGCCGTCGTCGTCGTACAGCCGATCACCAATCACGACGACGTGATGAACCTGTTGCTGTAGATCGATGATGCGATGACGCGTACTGAAAGCCTGAGCCGTGCGACGGATCTCGTCCAGCGTCGTGGCGACCTGATGAAAATCTTCCGGGTGTTTATGGGACAGAACAATTTCCGTAGTGGGAGTGACCTCATCCGGCCCATAACCGTGCATTCGCGCGACCTCGGCGGACCATTCCCAGCGCTCGTCGGCGAAGTAGAAGCGAAACCATCCGACATGTTGAGGCGCGCCCCCGGCCAAGGCCTGCTCCAGGTCGGCATCGACATCCACTTCAGAAAGTTCATCAGACATGCCGCGACCGCAATCTCACCATCCGACATCTCTTGAGGCGCTGTCCGGGGGCGGCACCTCGTGTGTTTAGCGAACTAGCCATAGGGTATTCGGCTCGCCATGCGCCGCACAAGACTAGACCCCCCGTTGCCCCATTCTGGCAACAGCTGCTCCCAATTTCCGGCGGAGTCTGTGCGCGACTGGGGAATGTGCTGATGGACCACAGCCAGGTGCCGATACTTGAGGCAGTGGATCGGTACCACCGCGATGACCGTTATGGATTCACGCCACCAGGCCACCGACAGGGGCGGGGAGTGGATGCACGCGTGACGGGAATTCTGGGCATGGATCCATTCCGTTGCGACCTCCTGGCCAGCGGCGGCCTGGACGACCGCAAGGCCTCAGGGCACCTTCTCGCGAGAGCCGAGGAGTTGATGGCGGACGCGGTGGGCGCCTGCTACGCCTTCTTCTCGACATGCGGCAGTTCGCTTTCCGTCAAGGCCGCGATGATGGCGGTCGCGGGCGGATCCGATGGTGGACTATTGGTGTGCCGCGACAGTCATAAGTCGATCGTCGCGGGGCTGATCTTCTCGGGAGTGCAGCCGCGGTGGATCACTCCTCGCTGGGACACCGAACGACACATCTCTCATCCACCCTCGCCACAGCAGGTGGAAGAGGCGTGGCGGCAGCATCCCGACGCTGCTGGGGCTCTAATCGTCAGTCCCAGCCCGTATGGCACCTGCGCCGACATCGGTGGGATCGCCGAGGTGTGTCACCGCCGCAGTAAGCCACTGATAGTCGACGAAGCATGGGGAGCGCATTTGCCCTTCCATGAGGCGTTACCCACATGGGCCATGGATGCCGGCGCCGACGTGTGCGTGGTCAGCGTCCACAAAATGGGTGCGGGGTTCGAGCAAGGCTCGGTCTTCCATCTACAGGGAAACCTCGTTGACCCAGCCCGCCTATCGGCCTGCGCGGACCTGTTGATGACCACCAGCCCCAACGTGATGGTCTATGCGGCAATGGACGGCTGGCGCCGTCAGATGGTTGAGCATGGCCACGAACTGCTCACAAATGCGCTCGATTTGGCCGCCAGGGTGCGAGCCGAAGTGGAACGCATCCCGGACGTTGAGGTGCTGGAAGAAGAACTGCTCGGTGTGGAAGCCTCTCACGACCTTGATCGCCTACAGGTACTCGTGGACATTTCACGCACGGGTACCTCCGGGTATCAGGCGGCTGATTGGTTGCGCGACCACAAACAGCTGGATGTGGGGTTGAGTGACCACCGTCGATTCCTGGCGACAATGTCCTTCGCGGACCGGGAGCTGACGATGGAGCGGCTTCTGGGTTCCCTCTCGGCGTGGCGCGCGGCCGCCGAGGATTTCGCCCACCCGCGGCCCTTGTATCTCCCATCGCCACAGCAGCTGGAGCTGGAGAGTGTGATGCTGCCGCGAGACGCCTTCTTCGGCCCCACAGAGACCGTCGCAGCGCATGACGCCGCGGGTCGCATTGCGGCCGAACAAGTCACGCCATATCCGCCAGGTATCCCGGTGGTGGTGCCGGGGGAGAGGCTCACGGGTCCTGTTCTCGAGTACCTGCGTTCAGGCAAGAGAGCGGGAATGATGCTGCCCGATCCGGCGGATCCGTCCCTGGAGCACATTCGAGTGACCGCACGCCGCTAACGACCGGTGAACTCCCGCGCCTTGGCCCTCACCCCCTGAGACAGCATGCTCCATGCATTCGGATCACCGTTGAGTACGGCCCGGCCCACGTTCTTGATCTGCTCGTAGTCCACATGCGGTGGCAGCGGGGGAATCTCCGGATCGCAATGCATGTCCAGCAGCGTCAAACCATGCGTGCCCAACGCCTGCTCCCAGGCGGCACCAATCTCGTCATCAGCTTTCACGGCAATGCTGTTCCACCCCATGACCTTCGCTAGCTCCGCATAAGAGACTTCTGGAAGTGATTGTGAAGCCGGGAACTTCGGCTCTCCCGCCATGGCCCGCATCTCCCAGGTCACCTGGTTCAAGTCGCCGTTGTGGAATACGCACACGACAAACGGCTGCCCATACCATTTGTCCTGGTACCGAGCGATCGTGAGCAGTTCGGTGAGCCCGTTCATCTGCATCGCCCCGTCGCCGACGAGTGCGATCACGGGCCGGTCGGGATGGGCGAATTTGGCTCCGATTCCGTAGGGGACGGCGCACCCCATCGTCGCCAATGTGCCAGAGAGCGAGCCACGGGTATCAGCGCCGAAGCGCAGGCATCGGGCATACCACGTGGTCGACGATCCGGAATCTGCCGTCACTATGGCGTTGCGAGGCAATCGAGAAGACAATTCCCAGACCACTCGCATGGGGTTGATCGCGTTCGCCGATAACATGCTCTGCTGTTCGACAATCGACCACCAGCGGCGCACACCCGACTCGATGCTTTCCTTCCAGCTTCGGTCCGATTTTGGATGCAGCAACGGGATCAAAGCCGTCAGCGCCGCCTTGGCGTCGGCGACGATGTTGATTTCAGTGGGGTACCGCATGCCGACCGTGGCGCCGTCGGAATCTATCTGAATACCCCGCGCCGTACCGAATTCGGGCAGATATTCGCTGTAGGGAAAATTCGACCCGACGATCAGCAGGGTGTCGCAATCGCGCATCAACTCATAGCTGGGACGCGTACCCAGCAGACCGATCGAGCCAGTCACATATGGCAGGTCATCGGGCAATACATCCTTGCCCAGCAGCGCCTTTGCAACCCCTGCGCCAGTCAACCTCGCAACTTCGGCGACCTCTTGTGCTGCGCCGCGTGCACCTTGGCCCACGAGAATTGCCACCTTGGAGCCGTCATTGAGAATCTGCGCAGCCCGCTCCATCGCATCCGCGGGGGGTGCCAATGTGCCGACGACGTCGCAAGGATCACTCGACGGCACCTCTTTGAAGACGTGCGCCGGAGGCTCATACTCCTGCAGTTGCAGGTCCGAGGGGACGATGACCACAGCGGGAGCACGATTCGACCTTGCGGTGCGAAACGCACGATCGAGGACAACGGGCAATTGACTGACCACTTTGACTTCCACCGCGTAATCGCTTGCCACATCGCTCAACAGCGTCTGCAGGTCCACCTCTTGTTGATACCTACCCCCGATCGCGGAGCGTGCGGTTTGACCCACGATGGCGACCACCGGCACGCGGTCGAGCTTGGCGTCGTAGAGCCCGTTCAGCAGATGGATCGCCCCAGGCCCAGAAGTAGCCATGCACACCCCGATCTTCCCGGAGAATTTGGCGTATCCGGTGGCCGCGAATGCCGCCATCTCTTCGTGGCGCGTTTGGATGAACATCGGTCCGTTGCCCGTGCGCCCCAAAGCGCCCAACAGTCCGTTGATGCCGTCGCCCGGATAACCGAAGATCTCGTCCACATCCCACTGACGCAGGCGTTGCACGATGAAGTCGGCGACAGTCTGGCTCATGTTTCGACCTTTCTCGGTGTTGGTTCGGCCGGTTCGACAAGGGACACGTGGTCGCCGGTCGACTGGAAGTAGATGTGCCGGGCAATGTTCACAGCGTGGTCGGCATAGCGTTCGTAGAATCGGCTCACCAGGACCAAATCCGCTGCCACAACGGTGCCGTGTGGCCAATCCGGCTGCATGACGATTTCGAACAACTGCCGGTTCAAGACGTTCATCCTGCAGTCGGCCTGCTCCATCCGTCGTGCGAGAGTCTGATCACTGCTCTCAATGGCTCGTTGTGCGCCGAGCGCGGAGGCTGCAGCGGCTGCGCTCATTTCACGCAGAACATCACGAGCTTCCGTAGGCACGATCGCTCGAGGTTCCTCTCGCATGGCGATGCGCGCAACATTGGCGGCCAGGCCCGCCATTCGGTCGATATCCCGGACGATATGCAGGGTGGCAACAACCGCCCTGAGTTCACTTGCGACCGGCGCCTGCAAGGCAAGCAGCGAGAACGCATGATCACTAATCGAACGACCCGCCCTGCTCACGGTGCGCAACGACACGTGCAGCGTCTCACCGAGGTGCTCGTCATCGAACAGCAATAGTGTTGCGGCGTTGTTCATTTCGGCCGCGCCTGCACACATGCGTGCTGTGTCCGCGACAAGCTCCGTGAGCTGCTCATGAAACGTTGTGCGCAGGGTCTTGTCCTTAGAACGGTCAGTGGTCCCTCCGCCTATTTGCTCCTGGCGGAGGGACCACATCACACTCACAGTCGGCTAGCCAACAGGCTTTTCGCTAGTTCAGCGCCCTTGCGGCTGTCCGCTTGGGCCTTGCGAAACAGCTGCACCACCTCGGTATCGCTCTCGCGTTCGGCGTCGGTGATGAACGTCTGCAACCGCAGCGCGTTCTCCAGGCAGTCTTTCGTGAATCGAATTAGGTCGTAGTTCTTGTCCTTGGTACCGGTCAGTTCTCCGGAGTCAGCGGCCAGTGTCATGGTGCTCCCTTCTCGTGTGGCTGGCGAAAAGGACATACCCGTGCCAGATGGCGGTAAACACCCCAGTTGCGAGCCTCTTCTGGCGAAACTTCAGGCCAGGTATGGCAGGAGTGAGGCCGACCGGCCCACGGCAGCACGGTCGGCCTCACTGTCGCCAGATGGCTTGTCAGCCCTTGCGGCTTTCGCGTCGATTGGCCTTTTCAATCGCCGAGACCAACTCCTTCTTATTCATGCTGGACCGGCCTCGGATATCGAGCCGCCGGGCGATGTTCAGGAGGTGATCCTTGGTGGCACTGGCGTCTACACCCTCCGCACTCTTGCCGCGCGCATTGGGACCGCCGCTGCGCGCTCGCTCATCAGAAGGCCCGGGTGTTTCCTTCTCCTCCCAATGGTCGCCCACCTTTTCAAAGGTGTGCTTAAGCGCGGCGAAAGCTACCCGATGCGCGCGCTGGCCCTCGCCGTACTGCTCCACTGCCGAGTCATGAACCTTGGCGAATGTGCGCTGCGCCTTGTCACTAGACCTACGGAGCGTGTCGGGCAGTTCGCTCTGTTTGGCGTTACCTTTTCTCGTTGTCTTCGGCACGGTGTGCTCCTTTCAGGAATCTTGCATTCCGCGTCGATCCGCCCTTTCGCGATCGATGTCGGGCCGCTCTGCCGCCAGTTTCCGGTCAAGGGATTCACCCTCGGATGCCTCGCTGGCCGTGAGGCCGAACTTTCCAGTGCCCGACCACTTCCCGGGTGGCTCAACCGGCTCATCTCCGTCGGCGTTATGTATCTCGTCCGAGTCAGTGGACTCACTGGCGTTCAACGTGTCACCGGGGCCCACGTCGTCGTCTTCGTTCGAGTCGGAGTTTCTGGCAGACATGGCGACCTACTACCCCACAATGCCCACACCAAACTATGCCGACACCATCTCGGTCTCGCGATCCCACGCGCGGTGCCGACCGAGCGCCGCCGCGAACACCGCCACGAACTCAGCGGGCAAGCCCTCATCCTCCGCCCCAGTCGTCACCACGCCGCCGTCCTCCACCACCTCTGTGGTGGTTGCCAGTGTCTCGACGACAGCGGCTGCACGTAGGAGATCAAGGCCGGCACCGAAGGCTGCGACCGGCTTGAGGTGTTTGTATGCCTCCGAAACGAAATGGACGGCATAGCCGTTTCGCGCCAGCCGCCCGACCGACTCCACTCCGGAGGGCACTATGACCGCGTCGTAGAGGACCGACGCCATGGTGGTCATGGCCCGGTCAACGGCGAGCTCGCCGCCGAACTCGCCGTTCAAGACCCCTCCTGCCACCGGTGCGAGCACCTCTGTGATTGCGTGGCGCTTGTGCAGGGCTGCCCGCAGCCTCTCGACGCCGCGCACGTCCACGCCATCGGCGGCCAGTATCGCGACACGTCGCGTAGCGATGGTGTCCCTTTCCGTGTCCAGTTGCGAGAGGGCGGGGGAAGCGGGGAGAGTGTCTTCTACCGAGTGCTGTGCGGGGGCGGGCAGACCCAGCCGTGAAGCCACCCGAGCCGCCAGCTCGGAATCGACCAGATTGAGCTGGTCGACCACACGAGGACGAATCTCGGTATCTGCACCTACTTTTCCGAGTTCGAATGAGAATGCTGCGACGATATGTTCGGCTTCGATGGCCGACATGCTCTTCCAGAACATCCGCGCTTGGCTATAGAAGTCCTTGAAACTCTCTGCGCGCTGACGAATCTTGTGACCGTCGATGCGCTGTGTGTAATGACGGAAGACATCCTCGTGGGCGAGGGCCGGACACCCACCGCCTAGTGTGTTCTTGAAGTAGCTCGACCTGCCCTGCGGAATATCGTGCTGCGCAAAGCCATCCTGTTGGTTGTTGCGGACTTCGGCCACCGGCCGATTGATCGGCAACTGCGCGAAATTGGGTCCGCCCAAACGGATCAGCTGGGTGTCGAGATACGAGAAATTACGAAACTGCAGCAGCGGATCGTTGGTGAAGTCGATTCCAGGAACGACGTTAGCCGTGTGAAAAGCCACCTGTTCGGTTTCTGCGAAGAAGTTATCCGGATTCTGATCGAGAACCATCCGGCCGACGGGCTGCACCGGAACCTGCTCCTCTGGAATGATTTTGGTGGCATCCAGCAGGTCGAAGGGGAACCTGAACTCATCGGATTCCGGCACGAGCTGCACCCCGAGTTCCCATTCCGGATACTGGCCCGCCTCAATGGCATCCCATAAATCACGCCTGTTGTAATCGGGATCCTTGCCGGCGATCTGCTGGCACTCGTCCCAGAGCAGCGAATGCACGCCGAGCATCGGCTTCCAATGGAACTTCACAAATACGCCTTCGCCGGTGTCGTTAACCAGACGGAAGGTGTGCACGCCAAAACCCTGCATCATCCGGTAACTGCGTGGCAGTGCCCTGTCGGACATCAGCCACATGATGGCGTGAAGCGTCTCCGGCTGCTGGGAGACGAAGTCCCACAACGTGTCATGAGCCGAGGCGGCCTGCGGAATCTCGTTGTCGGGCTCAGGCTTCACCGCATGCACAAAGTCCGGAAACTTGATGCCGTCCTGGATAAAGAAGACGGGGAAGTTATTGCCGACCAGGTCGTAATTTCCTTGCTGGGTATAGAACTTCGTCGCGAACCCGCGCACATCCCGGACTGTGTCGGCCGAACCCCGGGAGCCAGCCACGGTGGAGAACCGGACAAACACCGGTGTCCGCAACCCGGGGGTGGTGAGAAACTTCGCGGCCGTGAAATCCGAAAGCCAAGCGTCGTAGGGCTCGAAGTAGCCGTATGCACCCGCACCGCGCGCATGGACAACACGCTCGGGAATTCTCTCGTGGTCGAAATGTGTAATCTTCTCGCGAGCATGGAAGTCTTCGAGCAGGGTCGGGCCGCGTACTCCCGCGGTCAGTGCGTCATCGGTGTGGTCGACGCGAACGCCTTGCTGGGTGGTCAAGTAGCCAGAGTCACGGTCCACCCGGGACGTGTCGAGTTGTTCTTGTTTCGGATTCGACGGGCTGTCCACAATGTTCTCCTTTTGCGGCACGGAAAGGCTGCCGCCGGGTACCCCACTGACCGCAAGACAAACATCGCCGGCCTGCCCAGGGTTAAGTTGTTGCCTTACAAGGGGAGTCGTGGCTCGCGAGGTGTACTCACGAGGTGCCTGTGACGGAGAGCAAGTGGCAACGCCACCCAGCAGAGACCGAACGTGATCAGTGCAATGATTCCCGATGTAACGCCTGCGCTCTGCCCCAGAACCGCGTCGAAGATGATGTCGGTGACACCTGCCATGGCCAACCCGAGCAACAGCAAGCCCGCGAACGCCAGTCGATGCGCAGCAGAGACCAGGACGGGAAGGCGATGTTGGCGGAACAGCACTCGATGCAGGCCCACCGGCGCCACCAGCAACACGGTGGACGCCACAGAGAAAGTCACGGTGGCTAGGTACACCATCCGCGTCGAATGATCGAGCATGTCGAAGCGTTGTTGAAAGGGAAGCGTGAGCAGCAGGCCGGTGAGGAGCTGCACACCCGTCTGCACGACCCGCAGCTCCTGCAGGAGGCTGGTCCAATTCCGGTCGAGGCGTTCGGTGGGGGTCTCGTGACGGGCCGACTCGTTCCACCGCTGGTCATCCTCGGGGTGGTCCACGTCCACATTCTGAGAATCCCCGGTTTGAGCCGGATCAAACCAGGGTAGAGGCAACGTATGCATACAAAAACCAGAACATCAGTGAGTGTTCTCGTCGGCTCCCTGGCGGTAGTAGCTTCGCTGGTCGCCTGCGGCCCGGGCACACCCGCCTCCAGCGGGGGCACCACCACCCAGACACCGCCCCCGCCCGGTGGCAGCGGCAGTGTGCCCGGGGGACCGACCGGAGGCGGCGGACCCGAAGGCGGAGCCGGCAGCATCCCCGGCGGACCCACCGGAGGCGGCGGACCCGAAGGCGGAGCCGGCAGCATCCCCGGCGGACCCACCGGAGGCGGCGGACCTGGCGGCGGAAGCGGCTGCATCCCGAATGTGGGATGTGTGAACATTCCCTGATCGATTCGCGGAGGTGATCACGGCATGTGGACCAAGATTTTCCCTGTGGCCCTGACAATCTCAGTGGCCGCCGCGTTCGGCACGCCAGTAGGAGACGCGTCAACGGAGTGCAGCCCCGAGAGCATCACGCAGACGGTCCAGGCGGTCGATTACGCCCTTAGCGTCTATTTCGACAAATACCCGGAAGCCAATGAGGTGATCACACAGGCTTACCTGCAGCCCGAATCCGTTGGTGCCGCCAGCATCAAGGCCTATTTCGCGGCGCACCCCCAGCAGGACCGCGAACTTAAAGACATCATGGCACCGGTCGACGACAAACGGCGCGAATGCCGGACGGTCTGACCGTGTCGCGTGTTACCCAGATGGGCGATCTGCCACGATCGCACGGGCGACGTCCACAAGCTTGGTGTTGGATTCCTGGGACAATTGTTTGATCAGTACGAATGCCTGTGCGGCATCAATGTTGAACCGCTCCATCAACTTGCCCTTGGCTTGACCGATGATGTCGCGCGAGGCAAGGGCCGAAACCCATTGCTGTTCCCTTTGTGCCGCGACAAGCACAATGGCCGCGTGCGTGGCCAAGACCAGGCCCGCGTCGTACGAATCCGCTCCGAACGCCTGCGGGGAGCTCGAGTAGAGATTCAGTGCCCCAAGGTTTTCACCATAGGTGAACAACTGGAAGGACAGCATGGACCGCACTCCGAGCTTGACAGCGGCGGCCGCGAAATCGGGCCAGGGAGTGGTCGCGGCGAGGTCATCCGCGTGTACCGTCTCGTGCTCCCAGGCGGATTGCACACAGGGGCCCTGTCTCAGGTCCTCTTGAATTCCATCCAGTAGGCGGGGCACCTCCGAGGTCGCCGCGCGAGACTCGATCGAGTAGCGGCCGGTCACCAACGTGATACCGGCCTGCTCGACACCCGGCACGTTCTCGAGGGCTGCCGCGGTGATCGATCGAAGTGTCATCTCGACGCTGGTGTGCTCTTGTTGCATGCGGCGCGCGACGTCCGCCATCTTCGCGCTGAACGCGCCGGGAGCTGGGTCGTCGGTCATGACAACGATCCTGCCAGTTGACGGTCGAACCACGGCAATTCTCGCCGAATACGGATTTCACGACGACGTCCTCCAGCTCCGGTGGCAGCGGGCAGCGGCCGTGCACCTAAACTCAGCTAACTTCCCGGTTGTCCCACAACCCCGAATGCGGCCACGCGATAGGAGTTCGTCCTGTGAACAGCACGTCGGAGACCCTCACGCGGGGGCTCTCCGCCCGCCACATCCGCTTCATCGCGTTGGGTTCGGCAATCGGTACCGGGCTGTTCTACGGGTCAGCCGAGGCGATCAGACAAGCCGGCCCATCGGTGCTGCTGGCCTATCTGCTTGGCGGTGCCGTGATCTACATCGTGTTGCGGTCTTTGGGGGAGATGGCGGTACGCAGCCCGGTCGCGGGATCGTTCGGCGAATACGCGACCCGGTGCCTGGGTCCGCTGGCCGGATTTCTCACCGGCTGGACATATGCGCTGGAGATGATCGTCGTCTGCCTGGCCGATGTCACCGCCTTCGGTGTGTACATGGGGTTCTGGTTCCCGGATGTGCCACGCTGGATCTGGGTCTTGTCGATAATCTTCTTCATCGGCGCGGTAAATCTGCTCAGCGTCAAGGTGTTCGGCGAGATCGAGTTCTGGCTCAGCCTGGTGAAGGTCCTCGCCATCGTGGCCATGATCGGCGGCGGTGTCGCGATCCTGTTGTGGGGGACGTCCACCGGCAACGGTGAACAGCACGGCCTGGCCAACCTGTGGAACGACGGGGGCTTCTTTCCCAACGGTCTGGCCGGCTTCGTCGGCAGCTTCATGATCGTGATGTTCGCGTTCGGCGGCACCGAGATCATCGGGATCACTGCGGGGGAGGCCAAGGATCCCGCGCGCACCATTCCCCAGGCCATCAACACGGTTCCGGTACGCATCGTCCTGTTCTACGTCCTGACGCTTGCCGTGATCATGTGCCTCAATCCCTGGCGCTCGATCGATGCGCAGAGCAGCCCCTTCGTCCAGATATTTGAAGGGCTGGGACTCTCATCGGCCGCCACGGTGCTCAACATCATCGTGGTGACGGCGGCACTGTCGGCGATCAACAGCGATATCTTCGCCGCCGGCCGAATGATCTACGGGATGGCTCAGCGGGGACAGGCTCCTGCGGTCATGCGGCGGGTGTCGCGCAACGGCGTTCCCTGGATGACTGTCGTCGTCATGACGGCGGCCTTGCTCGTCGGTGTGGTGTTGAACTATGCGATAGAAGAACGCGTTTTCGTCATGATCGCCTCTGTTGCCACCTTCGCGACCGTCTTTGTCTGGTTGATGATCCTGCTGTCCCACTTCAGGTTCCGAACGCAGCCAAACGCCGGGGAGGTGCCAATGCCCTCCTTCTTGGCACCTGGCTGGCCATACCTGCAGGTTTTCGCGACCGGCTTTTTGGTGTTCGTCATGATCCTGCTCGGTTTCAGCACGGACACCCGCGTCGCACTCATCGTCGGTGCGGCGTGGCTGCTACTCCTCACCGCGGGATACCGACTCAGCCGGAAGGCGTGGTGAGGGCGGCTTAACGCGCGTCCGCAAGCGTCTTACCGAGCCGGTTCATCCGGCCTGTCTTTCCCGCGATGTCGCACCTATCTCGGCTTGCCTGAAATGCTCCGATAGAAAAGCGAATCCGGCCTTGGCGAACTGCGGTGCTGCCGTGATGTGTTCACCGAACCGGATCGGATGCTCCCGTACGTCGGCCCCCAGAGCTCGCCAGCGCTGTAATAGCAGCGCGGCCTGCCGGTAGGGGATCACCTGGTCCTGACGCCCGATACCCACCAACGTAGGCGCAGCGGGGGCTAGGTGTCCAAGGCTGTTGTCGTGCAGCTGCGCAACCCAATCCGGCTCGACGAACGGATCGGCCGAAAGATATCGCAGCCGCTTCTTGGGCAGGAACAAGCCGAGGACGATCGCACCGACGATGTGGGTGCGACGCAATATGGCCGCCACCATCCGACCACCTCGATTGAGATAGTCACGCAAACGCAGGTCCGGATAGGCACTATCGAAGCCCAGCCCCGCGTATAGCATCAAGAATGCGAAGAGCCCACCCTCTAGGTCGGCCACCAGCTCCGGAAAGTCCACCGGCGCAGCGCCCACTGCGACCGCCCGTAGCGGCACATCCGGGGCATAGGCGGGCTGCAGCTGGGCAGCCCAGCCCGCGGAGTTGCCACCCTCTGAATATCCGTAGAGACCTGCCGGCCCGTCGGCCGATAGGTCCGCCTGGGGCAAGTTCCGGGCGGCGCGCATGATGTCTAACACCGCTCGACCGTTGGTCTTTCCGATGACGTAGGGGTGCACGCCGGGGGTACCGAGGCCCGGATAGTCGGTGACGGCGACCACCCATCCGCGGCGCACCGCGGCGGATAGAAAAATCGCCTCGTACTCCACCCCGATCGCGAGCTGACGAGACAGTGCCGCGACCGAGCGCGCCAGCCCCTGTGTCCCCGGCGCGAAACCCAGGAGTGGCCTGGGCGACAGCGGGTTTGGGACATCGGGAACAAGAATGACGCCAGAGACTGCGATGGGATCGCCCGCCGCATTGGTCGATCGGTACAGCACCCGCCAGGCACGGGCCGACATCGCTACGCCCGGCAACAGACGCGCCGTCATGGGTTCCGCACGCAGCAGGTCCCCCGGGGAACCTGTGTCGTCGAGATAGGGCGGCTCATAGAACCCGCCTCGGCGCGGGCGAGAACTCAGTTGAGAGTCAGACATCATTGTCCTCCGGTATCGACGGCGCCTAGCTGGCGCCGAGTGAATGTAGTTGTGCGCGAAACACCTTTCCGCTCGCGTTACGCGGTATCTCGTCGAGCACGACGAACCGCTTGGGAACCTTGTAGCGCTCCAGCCCATCCCTGATATGGGCCTTGAGCGCGTCTTCGGACGGAGCGCAGGCGCCGGCCGCCGCCACCACAAACGCGCGCAGAACCTGCCCGTACTCATCGTCGGGCACTCCGATGACAACGGCATCGGCGATATCCGGATGGGTGGTCAGCCGGTCTTCCACCTCGCCGGGAAACACGTTCTCGCCGCCGGAGACGATCATGTCATCCGATCTGCCGTCGATGTACAGCCTGCCGTCGGCGTCAAAATGGCCCATATCGCCGGTGTTTACGTGTCCGTCGACGACCTCCTTGGCCGTGGGTCGGGCCGCCTTGTCGGGGGTGTAGCCCTCGTACTCCAGGCCACCGCGCACAAAGATCATTCCGGTCTCTCCGTCCGGAACCTCGCGCCGGTCCTCACTCAGGATGCGCACGGACACTCCCAGAGCCGTCCGTCCGATGGTGTTCGGGGCAGCGACAAGGTCTTCGGGCGCTGCGATGGCCACCACACCCGCCTCGGTGGAGCCGTAACCGTTGACCAGGATCGGCCCGAACGCGTTCAGCACGCCGGAGACCGTCGAGGAAGAGATCGGAGCCGCTCCGGTGACGATCAACCGCAGGGACAAGCCGCAAGCGATGCCCTTGTCAAGCCCCGGCAACGCCAGTATCCGCTGCAGCATGACCGGCACCGCCATCAGTACCGTGAGGCGCTCCCGTGCGATGTCCTCGATGGCCTGCGCGGCATCGAATCTCCTGCGGCACAGCGCGGTTCCACCAAGAGCCAACGGACCTAACAGTGCGGCCAGACCGAAGCCGTGGAAGAACGGGGGAGCCACGAACACACGGTCCCGGGAGCGTAGCCGCACCGTGGCCATCGCGGTCACACACATGAGCACCAGCTGGCGGAGCTTGATCGCACGCGGCACGCCCTTGGCCAGGCCTGTAGTGCCCGAGGTCAGCAGAGTGAGCTTGACCGCACGACTGACCCGCGGCGGTGTGGGGTGTCGTTGCCCGGCAAGATCATCCAGCGTGGGCAGGTCTTCGGCATCCGGGTTCTGGCGCCAACCCAACACGCGCAGTCCCTCGTACTGCGCGTCTCGCACCGCAGCTGCATACTCTTCGTCGAACACCAGCACATCGGGTTCGTGACGTCGCAGAATCGCCTGCAGCTGTTGAGGAGTCAATTCGGTGTTGATGAAGACCAGCTCGGCCCCGAGCTGAGCGCCCGCGATCATCGCCTCGACGAACCCGCGGTGATTGCGGCACACGATGCCGACCGACCGAGGAGCCGACGGCGCCAAAGCATACACCGATGCGGCAATGGCCTGCGCGCGCAGCTGCAGTTGACGATAGGTGAGCGGTCCGGAGTCGTCGATCAACGCGACACGGTCGGGAAAGCGAATCGCGCTGGCCGCCAACAGCAGGGCCGGTGTCGGGCCCAGCTGCCACAGGCTACGGGCCAGTGCGGCCACCGCGCGCGGCCCCATCGGCGTGAGCGCGCCCGAAGTGATCGCCGCAGGCACGGCGGCACCCCATTGCCTGACGCCCCGAGTGAAGTCATTCGGCATGAGCACCGACCTTCTCGGCGACGCCGATGCGAGCGACCTCGGATTGACCTGCGGCCACCCGGGACAGAGACGCTTGGGTGTCACCCAATCGGCGATAGACGAAACCGAGAATCGGCTCCATGGGAAACCGCAGCACCGGAGCCAATATCGCGAATGGGTGCCCGTAAACAGGAGTCAACGTTCTCGGCTTCTCGACCACCGCGCGGGCCAGGACCCGTGCGGCGTCGAACGGGGTCTGGCCGGGAAGCAAGCGCATCCACCTGCTGGGGGCACTCATCCGAGTATGCATGAGTCCCGCGTAGAACGTTGTCAGCGTGACGCCGTCGCCCCGGGCCTCCATTCCCACGGCACGCATCCAGATGTCGAATGCCGCCTTGGACGATAAGTAGAAGCCCCACTTGGGAACCACGCCGAACATCACACCCACTGTCGACACGTTCACGATGTGGCCGCTGCCGCGAGCACGCATCCCCGGTAGCAGCGCCAGGGTGAGCCGCATGGGGCCCACATAGTTGGCACCGGACGTCGCATTGACATCCTTGGGCCGGTCATAGGACAGGTGCACCGAGCGACGCAGAGATTTACCGGCGTTGTGGATTAGGTAGTCGACCCCACCGAAGTCGTGCAGAACCGCATCAGCGAACTCCGTCACCGACTCCTCGGATGTCAGATCAAGCTGGTAAACCGCCGCCTCACCGCCCTTTTCGGCGATTTCGGTAGCTACCGAGCGGAGCTGGTCCATCGATCGGGCGGCCAGCACCACCCGCGCACCGGCGTGTGCGAAAAGCTCCGCGGTGGCGGCTCCGAGGCCGTAGGAGGCGCCGGTGACGACAACCACCTTCCCGGCGACCTCGGCACGCAGACGCTCGACGTCCCGCAGACCACGTGGCCCGATCAGATAGGCCGCCGCGCGAGCGATCGGATGGTGAACAACAGAGGAGGGCCCGGAGGGTAAAAGCGTTGACATCTCGATACTTTCGGCTACTGGTTGTTGTTGGTGGCTGGCACGATCGACGCCAGGTCGGCGAACAGAGACAGCATCTGCGCGTCGGGCAGCACCGCATCGACGACCCGCTGACTCAGCTCGATATCCGGGTCCGATCGCACGGCACTGAGCACGGTGCCGATGAAATTGGCGATGATCAGATCGCGAACCGCGTCGCGCGAGATCTCATCGGTATGCATCCAATGCAGCACGATTCCCTCGATGAAGGACAGGCATCCACTGATCGCGGCGCGCAGCACCGGGGTCGATTCCGTGCCGGTGATCTCGACGGCCAACGCATGCGCAAGACGCTGCCGATGCTGCTCGCGCACGCAGCGCACCTCGGCATCGGCGACATCGGCGAGCAGCGCCTCGAAGGCACGCGGCTCTTGGTGCGCACGGTCCAGGAACTTGCCGATGCCGTCGGACAATCGCTGCAGCGCGGGGCCGCGCATCTGGACGAGATCGCTCCAGAATTCGTCGGCAGCCTGCTCCACGACCGCCAGGTAGAAACCACGCTTACCACCGAAGTGGTAGCTGATCGACCCCGCGGCCACCCCCAGGGAGCGGGCCACATCGACGATCGACACCTCGTCGTACCGGTGTGCGCTGAAGGCGACTCGGCCGGCCTCCAGCAGCGCGGCGCGTGATGCCACGCCTCTTTTGTTGCCGACCACAGCACCTCCAGTATTTGAATCTGATTCAGAAAGTAGTGCGGCCGTAGGCGAGGGTCAAGAGGTTTCTGAATCAGATTCAAATAATTTCGCGCGGCCCTCAATCCGGCGGGCAGCGCCTACAGTTGGTGACGTCGCCTGCGGCAGGCCACCGAAAGGATTCCGTTGTGACGGACATATCCGCATTCGCCGAACTCGTCGGCCTCGACCACGGCCTGTGCGTGTTGAGCACCGTTCGAGACGACAGCAGCGTCCAGTCCTCGGTCATCAACGCCGGCGTCATGCCGCATCCGCGAACCGGCGAATCCGTCGTGGCATTGGTGGCGGTAGGGGGCAGCCGCAAGTTAGACCACCTGCGGGCCGACCCGCGAGCCACCATCGTGGTCCGCGCCGGGTGGCGGTGGGTGACCGTTGAGGGAACCGCCGAGCTCGCCGGCCCTGACGACCCGTATCCCGGAGTCGATGACGAAGAGCTTCGACTCCTGCTACGCAACATCTTTGAAGCCGCTGGCGGCACGCATGACGACTGGGAAACCTACGACCGAGTGATGGCCGAGCAGCGCCGAACCGCCGTCTTGATTTCCCCGCGGCGCGTCTACTCCAACCCGGCGACCGGATAGTTCCTTACTTGTTCAGCACCACAAGCGGCTTGTCCTTGTCGACCACGTAGGTGGCGAGTTCGGACCCCTCGTCGTCGCCCACGTTGCGGACCGAGTGGAAGGTTTCGGCGGGAACAAACAGTACGTCTCCGGCCGTAACGGTCTTGGACCCTTGACCGTCGATGTCGTAGACCAGCGTGCCCTTGAGTACGTAGATGATCTCCTCGCCGGGGTGCTTGTGGCGCGCGGCCTGGGCTCCCGGCTGAAAGTCGACACGGGTCTGCAGGCTCTCTCGGCCCGGGACGCTCAGGTCGTGACGCTGCAAGTCGGTGCGGCTCACCGGATCACGTCCGGATTGAGTATCAGATGACGACCCACACGCGGCGGTCAGTGTCGCGACGCCGGCGCATGCGGCTATCGCGATCTTGCTACCCATGTTCATGCGATTGGTCCTTCCGGAAGGTTTGGTTCTGCGGACGTGAACGGCCGATTGTGGCGGACGCCCCGGTAGATGCCGCGCCTGACGATCCACGGCTGCAGCACACGCTCAATCGACCACGCGGGGAATCGGAATGCGTGTCCGGAGGGCCCGAAGACTTCCAGCCCGTCAGGCTGTACACCGAGCACCGAGCCCCATCGATGTCTCGGCGGTCGGTAGGTGCGTAATGCCCGGCCGCTCATCCCGGCGTGAACGTTATGGGCGACAAGACGATCGGCACGGTTCCGCGCGGAGCTGCGCAGCGGATCGGTGGCCGCGACATCGCCGACGGCGAACACATTCGGGTGATTCAGAACCTGCAGGTGCGGTGTCACCCGCACAAAACCGTGTTCGTCGAGTATCTCGGCGGGCAGCCAATCCGTGTTCGGCCGCACCCGGCCGATGGCCCACACCACCGCATCGGCGGAGGCTGGCGACTGCCCCGAACTCCACCGGACCGGCTCGGCCGTGATCCGATCGCACGTGAATCCGTCAGGGATGACGGCCCGGTGTCCGGGATGGAATACGACGCGTAGTTCACTCAGTCGCCGACGGATTCGGTCCCAGACTCTGGGTGGGTGCTGCGTCAGTGCGCGCTCACCGGGAAAGTAGAGACCGACACGCAGATCCGGCCATGTCATGGCCAGATTGGCGGCACTGCTTACCGCCGCGGCTCCACCTCCGATGACGATGGCGGTGCGCGCGCGGGCGAAAGTCTGGTGAGCCGCCCGCAGATCCGCGGCCACATCGGCATTTGACTGCATGACGGGCTGCCTCCAAAAACCATTGCTGACACCAGTCGAGACAATCAAGGTGTCATACGGTTCCGCCAGCTGCGAGCCGTCTCCGGTAGCAGCGAAAACCGTTCGGGCGCCGAGGTCCACGCTAGTCAGCATGGCGTGCACGGTGCGCACACGATCCAGCCCGTGGAACCGGTCGAAGGGGATCCAGTAGTTCTGCGCCCACTCCTCGGGCCGCGCGAGCCGCACGCCCAATTCTTGACCACTGACCAACGCGGGCTTGGTGGAGATGCCCACCACATCGTGGCGCCCAGCCAGCCGGATCGCGGTCAGCAACCCACTGTCGCCGAGCCCGGCTACGACGATCCGCCTGCGACTCACGCCGATGTCCGCGGCGGGCGTGGCACAAACCGGGACACCCGTCTGATCACGTCCTGGTACTCGGGGCGGCGCTGCAGGCTGCGCTGTTCCATCATCGGAATGCTGGAACCGAGGAACATGCCCAACATGCCTACCGCGCCCAGACTCAGCCACCACGCGTCGGCGGGGGAGACCGCAATGCCGAAGAGCGCCAGGGAAACCCAAAAACTGAACTCTCCGAAGTAGTTCGGATGTCGCGACCACGACCACAGACCTCGATCCATCACCTCACCGGGGCGACGGTCACGGGTGAACCGGTGCATCTGGGTGTCGGCGACCAGCTCCAGCGCAACCGCCGCGAGTCCGACGGCACACGCGATCGCGGTCAGCCACCCCACGTCGCCCCCTGGACGCGTCACGGTGACGTACGCCGGCACCATCCCCGCGAAAACCAGCAACGTGGGAATGAGATGAATGGCCACCAGGTCCACCAGGAATCCCCATCGACCCGCACTGGCACGCAGCATCGGATAGCGCCAATCCTCATGGTGCAGACCGGGAAACGCGTAAACCCAATTGGCCGTGAGCCGCACCGCCCACACCACGACCACCATCGCGACCAGCCAACAACGCACCGCGTGCACTCCAGACTGGCTCCACCAGTAGATCAACAGCAGTGGCGGTATCACGCTCCAATACGCGTCATAAAAACTCGAATTGCGGTACAGCCTGCTGAATACGAAGATCACCACGGTGGCCAGCACGTCGGCGATCAAGGAGTTCAGCCACATCCGCCCGGTACTCGGCCCCCAGAACAACCACAGGACACCCACGCCCACGGCGATCACGTAGGCGGCGCCGATCAATACCAGTGATTGCGACTTGCCCCGCACGACGGTCGCGCCTTTCCTTTCGGCATTCATGACGGGTGTTTCAGGCTTCTCGCAGCAGCGCGACCAGAAAGTCCGAGCCGTCGGTGAACGGCCGCAGATCCCAGGTTGACAGGAGTAAATCTGGGGCAAGCCCAGCCTCGGCGACATCGTCGAAGAATTGGCTGAATGCATAGTCGCGCCCGGCACCGAATCCGATGACCGCGCGACCGTCGCCCGCGAGATGTGTGCGCAGCCTGCCCAACACCCGCACGCGGGTGCTGGGCGCCAAGAAGGCCATCACGTTGCCCGCCGAGACGATAACGTCGAAAGGCTCGGTGATCCCGCGCGAGGGCAGGTCGAGTTCTGCCAGATCGCCGACGAGCCATTGTGGTCCGGGGTAGTCCTGTCCAGCCGCCTCGATGAGCGTCGGGTCGACGTCGACACCCACCACTCGATGCCCGGCCGCCGCCAAGAATCCGCCCACCCGACCGGAGCCGCAGCCTGCGTCGAGAATCCGGGCACCGCGAGGCACCAGGGCGTCCACAAGCCGGGCCTCACCTGCCAAATCTGCCCCCTCACGCGCCATCGAGCGAAAGCGCTCGAGGTACCACTGTGAATGATTCGGATCTGCCGCGACCTTTTGCATCCAGAGGCTCTGCTCGACCATGCCAGTCATTGTCGCAAGCAGTTGATGTGCCACGGATCAGACCTTACAAACGCTTCGACCAACGGCCGGAGATTCTCCGAATCCAGTGCTAATCTCAAGGTAACCCCGCAGGTCATTGCCATCAAATGGGGGAGGAGAATGCTTCATAGCGTATGTGTCACAGCCGTATTGGCGGCAGCGGTGGCGCTCGCCGCCCCGGCTCGAGCCGAGCCGTCGTGCCAGTTCTCCGGGGGCTTGGGCCCCGACGCCGCCTGCACGCAAGGCACTGATGACGATGTCACCTCACCCTGGATGTGGCCCGGCGATGACGACTTTGGGATCGGGTTCGGCGCACCCGGAATTGGCTGGCGCTGATCCGGCTCTAGACGAAACCCACATAGCCGAGCACACCCGCCGCAGCGACCACGATCAACGGATTCATCTTGGTGAAAATGAAGATCAGTGTGCAGATACCGGTCAGCGTGTAGGCATGCCAGTCGTGATCAGCGGCCCTGCTCATCACTAGAGAGGTCGCCAGGATCAAGCCCACCGTCAACGGCGCCAGTCCCTTCTCGATCGCTATGCGCCATTTCGAGTTCTGCGCGCGCTGCCAGAATCGGGTGACGGCGTACACCACCGACGCGGCCGGCAACACCATGGCGACCGTGGCGATGACACCGCCGATAATGCCTCCGACAACTCCGCCGACCGGAACGCCTGCGGCGTATCCCACCATCGCGACGATCAGAATGCTCGGCCCCGGCGTGGTCTGCGAGATCGAAAAGATGTCGGCGAATTGCGAATTGGACAACCAATGCTCGCCGCTGACGGCACGCAGATGCATCTCGGGTAGCACTGCGTTGCCGCCGCCGATGGACATCAGCGAGAGCGATCCGAACAGCAGCACCAGCTGCAGGTAGGTGCTCATGCGGGAACCTTTCTGGGCCATGCCCAGAAGATCGCCAACGGCGCAAGAAGCGCCAGGGTCCCCAGCAGGGGCCAGCGCACCAGTCCGTTGAGCGCAAAACTAGCCGTGAACAACAGGATCGGTATCAGACCGGTCAGGCATTTCTGTCCGGTCTTGATCACCATTGCCAGGGTGAGCGCCACCGCGGCGGCAGAGGCGCCGTGTAGCACCCCTTTGACCGCCGGTACCTCCTTGAAGCGAAAGTAGAAGTAGGACACCGTCAGTACCAGAACCAACGGGACCAGACACAGACCCACCACCGCGGCGACGGCGCCCAGGACACCGCGCATCTTGGTGCCGACGAAGACAGCCATATTGATCTGATTGGCACCCGGCAGGATTCGGCACATCGTCATCGCGGACAGGAACTCCTCTTCGCCCAGCCACTTTCGTTCGACGACGAGTATCTCTCGCGACCACGCCGACAGACCGCCACCGAATGAGGCCAGTGCGATGTGGTTGAACGTCCATGCCAACCGCAAGAGAGACACCCGCGGAACAGGCGGATCGGCGGTCTCGCTACTCATGCATCAATTCCGGGTCGTGCGGGAAGTCGTCCTCATGATGCCGAGACGAGTCGAGCGGATCGGGTGGCTCGTAGTGGTGGGACAGCTCCCAGTCGGTATCGAAGACGTCCTTCAGCCGGGCGATCACGAGCGGGTCGGTGATCGTGATCCCGAGTTCGCGACGCAAATCGAAGGCGCTGCGGTCGATGTTCATCGATCCCACCAACGCCCGGGTGTCGTCGGCGATGAGCAGCTTGGCGTGGACTCGCAGATTCTTCTGCTTGTGCACCTTCACGCCGATGCGACGCAAAGTCCGAAGCGATGCGAAGGTATCGAGGATGTCCCATTCGCTGATGCCGTGCTTGCCGCCGCACAGCACCCGCACCTTGACGCCCCGGTCGACCGCGGCGGCGACACGGTCCAGGATGACCGCGTCGACATACTTCGGGTGTTGTATGTCGAGCCGCGAGCGGGCCGCATCGATGAACTCGGCCATGTGGTATCTCGAATTCGCATTGCTCCACAGCAGACCTTCGAAGACGCGCGGCGCCCAATCCCGATGTTCCCAGTCCGCCTCGAAGACCTCGATGATCTGCTCCACATGGCTGGGCACAACCGTGACCACTCCGTAGTCGCGGGTCTGCGTGAAGTACTTCTCGCAGAGGTTGAAGGTCGCGACCAGCGCCGCCCGCCCATCGGCGACGATCGACTTTTCGTGTGTCACATAAAATTTCGGACTGGACCAGGCCACGTTCACCCCGGCGTCGGTGAGCTTCTCGAACGTGTCGTCGTTGGCGCGGTCACCGCCAGACCGTTGTGGGTTGAGCATCACCCGGACGTCCGCACCCGCTTTGCGGCGCGCGATCACCGCCTCGATCAAGCGTTCCTCGGTGAAGGTGAATTGCTTGATGAGAAGCGATGTCTCTGCACTCTCGATGAACTGCAGGACCGGAGCCAGTCCGTCATCCGGCTCGACGATCAGGCGGGGCGTGAAGGGGAGCACAACAGCAAAAGCTAGCACCAAGATCGTGCAGAGTTCTTCCATTGAAAATGAACACTTGAATGGCCCCCCACGCTCGGGAGTACTGGCTCAGCAACGAGACTGAACGCCAACGCAACTGGTACTAGGGCACCGCGGCGCGGCGCGGCGCGGGCTGCGCGGCGGGCCTGCGAAGAATCCGCGTCTTCAGTGCTATAGCTCGCTTCTCCACCACGAACCAACTCAGTGCGGCTACCGGAAGGGTGACTGCCGTTGCCAACACAAAGAACAGGATCAGATTCAGCCGCACCAACCCGAAACTGGCCAGTAGCTGCTGAATCGGGAATGCGTATATGTACACGCCGTACGAAAAGTCGTTGCGCAGTCGCGTCTTACGAATGAGCGCGCCGGAAACGATCAAGGCGTAGGCCAGCGGCAGGGCACCGATCACTCGATAGTTCTGCGTGAATCCGGACCCCAGCACGATCGCGATGCTCAGTGCGACCAACCACCAGCGGGCCGGGATCTGGTCTTGGTACTGATAGAACAACGCACCCGCAAGGAACACGACGAAGAACCGTGACAGCATCTGCGGCCAGGTGTACGCCCCCGGCGTGTACGAGAAGTATGCGGAACAGATCAGCGCGACGACGAGAAGAGTCGGAATGGTCCAACGCCGTTTCAATAGCCCGACAAAGCCGACCACTGAGACCATCACGTCACAGAGCAGGACAAAGAACAGCGTCCAGATCGATCCGTCCCACACTCCCGAATAGGGAACGTTGAGGGGAGTGCCGTCGATATCGAAGTAAGTCACGTTGAGCAGGGCGTTGTTCACCACGTATCCCAGCTCAGAGGAGAACGTGATCGACGTGTGTTGAACTCTTGCCGCAATCGGTGCGATGACGAAGGCGATCACCATCAGACATACCCACAGGCCCGGAAAGATCCGCAGGATGCGGGAGGTCCAGTAGTCCTTCAGGTTCGGACGGCGCATCCAGGCCGCGGTGATGAGAAATCCGGAAATGACGAAGAAGCCGTCGGCGAAAATGTCGCCCAGCAACCGCGTCACCGGCGCGTAGTCGATTTCGCGACCGGTGAGCGGCCACGAATGCCAGAAGACCACACCGACCGCGAGAATGAGACGCCATGTGGTGAGCGCGTTATGGCGCCGATCGAATACCTGCCCAAGCTTCATAAAACCCCCTTGGGCGCCCGACAAACATGCCTTTACTTTTGCAAAATGAACATACTGCACAATGCCCATCAGTGCCGGTCCTATCTGCACCCGAGGCCTTCCGGCAAGCTCCTGATCAAGCTGTTTGCCAATTTCCTCAGATCTGCCGTCGCCGGATAGATGAATTGAGTTGGCTAAACAACCTGCTTTGCCAATTCGAATGCCATGCAGGAAGCAGATATTGGGTAACAACGCGTACGACTAGCTCAGGGTTACATGGACGTGAGTGGACTTTCCTGCGGCCCGCCAATCGGAGCAAATTTCTCGGGGTGAATGCGTGCCCGACTAATCGTTTTGCTGTCGGGGCATGTCGAGATGGCCGGCTATTCGCGGAACAACAGAAGCAAGGTCTCGAGAACGCCCTGCAGCTCACGATCACGCCCGGCGGTGTCGTCTCGGTAGGCCAGGCATGTCAGAAGTCTGAAGTGCAGATCCGACACCGGTACGAGCACCAGCTCGTCATATTCCAGGGCGCTCGGTTCGCCCGGCGAAGGCACTGGCGCCAGGTTGAAGGCTTGACCCGATGCGATGCCTTGCTTGGCCAGTCCCGCATCACCGGGGGTGAATTCCGCGCGCGTCAGCTGACCGTGTTTCTCCAGCTCCGCTTCCACATCGCGCCGATACTCGGTATCGCTGTCGCGCCGGTCACCGATGTAATCGAGCGCGAGAAGTTCTGCTACACAGATAGATTCGCGGGACTGATACAGCGCCCGAGAAAGCACCGCCCCGATCCGCTGCTTCCACACGGTGGTATAGGAGAGCACGGTGGCCTGCGAGCTTGGCCTGACGAACCCGAAGTCCAGCCTTTCGTGCAGGATGCCGTCGATGATCTCAGAGCCGACCAGTGGCGCCTGCGTCAGCGTGAACTTCTCCGCATTGTCTTTCCCCAGTACCGTCAGCTTGTTCTGCAGCGTCGGAGGAAACCACGGGGGCACTCCGCAGGTTATTTTCCTTACCGGGAGCGGCCCCTTGGCAATCTCGTCGGGCATCTTGTCGAACTTCTCGATGATCTCCCGTGCAAGCGGCAGCAGCCTGGCGCCTTCACCGGTGAGCGTGACCGTACGCGTATCGCGAACAAACAGGTTCGCATTGAGGATTCGCTCCGCGTTACTTATCCGCCTGGTGAGGACAGGTGGCGTCAGATGCAGCTCTCGTGCCGCCTGGGCAAAACTCAATCGATTCGCAACCGCCACGAAGCAGCGCAAATCATCCAGATTCAGGCTGCGTACGCTCACGGTTTGAGCATATCGTCAGGGCGATCTTGATCGTCGCCCGTGGGACGGCTAACCCCTTCGGCACTTCTCACGATGATGATACGTACCGGAGAGAGAACCACGTCATCACGCTGACAACGGCGCACCGTTTCCTATCTCACGTACTGTCGCACGGCGCCCAAGCGCAGTACACAGGCCGGCGCCGCAGCGTGACCGGTCAGTTCGCGGCGTCGAGGATCTTGATCGCGAACACGAGTGAGTCGCCCGCACGGATACCCGCGCTGGGCTGACCGGCCGGATAGCCGTCGGCGGAGGTCATCGCAACCGCGACAGTGGACCCGACCTTCTGCCCTGCGATTGCCTTCTTGAAGCCCGGCACGACACCACCAAGCGGGAACTGAGCCGGCGCGCCCCGGGTGTAGCTGCTGTCGAACACCGAACCGTCGCGTCCATTGACACCCATGTAGCAGACCGAGACCGTGGCCAAGTCTCCGACAATCTGTCCGGTTCCAGCCTGCAACGTGTGCACCTGGGTCTCGGTCACGCTGAACGGAGCGGTGACGTTGACGGACGGCGCGGCCGTGTCCGTGGAGCCGGTCACCGCAACGTTGCCGGTGGTCCCGGCCAGCGTCCACTCCGGCGTTCCACCAGCCTGCGGCGCTGCTGTTGGGCACCCGCTGGCGGCGGTCGGCGGATCGGCAGGCGCCGACTTTGCCTCCGTATCGGATCCGCAGGCGGCAAGCGCGACGACGGACAGAAGCGCACAGGCCGCAGATGCGGCGGCAGGGTACACACGCGAAGAGTTCACGATGGTCACGCTAACAGCAATGTCCTGGTGTCCTCCTACCAGCAGCGACCAGCCCAATCGATCAGTGTCGCCACCGCTCCGGGAGTAGCTTTCAGGAAAGAGCACCCGGATCAACTGCCGACAGGAGGCGGATGATGGCGGACGTCGACTACTGCGTCATCGGCGCGGGGTTCGCGGGGCTGGTCGCAGCGCTGCGCCTGAAATGCTCAGCCACGCACCGACCGGGTGCTCACCGAGTTCGGTCCCGCGTTGCGCCAGCCGTGTGGCCGTATCCACTGGGCCGGAACCGAAAGTTCCGCCGTCATGCTCGGATGGGTCGACGGCGCCATCCGTTCGGGGGAGCGTGGGGCCGCCGAGGTGATGGCCGAGAAGGTGTAGCGCGCTCTGGTCAACCTACTCGTAAACTGCTGCCATGAAGTGGTTCTCACGCAAACGCGGCGAACGCCCCGAGCCTGTTGAGCTCAGCCCTGAGGCCACATTGGTGGTGGATCAACTCGTCGATCATCATCACGATCGCGAGTGGCCGACGGCGATCGGCTGGTACCTACCGGACGACGAGCCCCCGTGGAATGCGCTTGCCGAACTTCGCCGAAGTGGTTACTGCGAGGTGGAGCGTGACGGTGACGAAGTTGAGGTGGACTTCACCGAGCTCGGACGCCGCACCTTCACCTAGGGGAGCAGGCACCCAGCTGCTCGAACGCGGCGAGCTACCGGCAGCAGCTGGGATCGAGGACGGTGCAGATCGCGGTGAGCGCATCGGGGACAGGGCGGTGAAAGACGTTCATGCCGCGGCGTTCCGACTCCACCATTCCGGCCTTACGGAGCTGGTTCATGTGATGGCTGACGGTGGATTCGGTGAGGCCGAGCAGCTCGGCCAGGCCACCGCCGATGACCTCCCTCTCCGGCGCACTGAATAGTTGGGACATGATCTTCACTCGCACCGGATCGGCAAGAGCCTTTAGTCGCAGCGCAACCTCAAGGGCCTGCTGATCGCTCATGGGCCCAGCGGCCACGGGTGCACAGCACACGGGGGCGGACGTATCCACGAGGGGGAGTGCCTTCGGCATGAGTCCAGCATCCCCGCTGCTTTGACATATGTCAAAGAAGTGGCACACTGGGTCTCGGCCGGATAGTTCGATGAATGTCTCATTCCCCAGAGGTGGCCCCGATGTCCCGTGTGCAACTCGCTCTCAACGTCGACGACCTCGATGCATCGATCGAGTTCTATTCCAAACTCTTTGGCACCCAACCTGCCAAACGCAAACCTGGATACGCCAACTTTGCGATCGATTCGCCGCCCTTGAAATTAGTGCTGTTGGAGAACCCGGGCAGCGGGGGCACCATCAACCATCTGGGGGTGCAGGTGGAGTCCAGCGAGCAGGTGCATGCCGAGATCGCTCGCCTGACCGAGGCAGGCATGTTCACCGAAGAGGAGATCGGCACCACGTGTTGTTTCGCCACCCAGGACAAGGTGTGGGTCACCGCACCTGACAAAGAGAAGTGGGAAATCTATACGGTGCTGGCCGATTCGGAGACCTTCGGAACCCAGCCACAGCACAGCGAGGCGCTGTGAACCAGGCCGTCGACTCAGCTCCCGTCGACGCCACGCCAGGAAAACTGTCGACGCTCGACATGTTCTTGCCGGTCTGGATCGGGTTGGCCATGGCCGCCGGTCTGCTCCTCGGGCGCTGGGTGCCCGGCCTAGACTCGGCACTGGAAAGAGTTCAGGTCGACGGGATTTCGCTGCCGATCGCGATCGGCTTGCTGATCATGATGTACCCGGTGCTGGCCAAGGTGCGCTACGACCGACTCGACGCCGTCACCGGTGATCGCAAGTTGCTCATCGGCTCTCTAGTGCTGAACTGGGTGTTGGGGCCGGCGCTGATGTTCGCCTTGGCATGGCTACTGCTGCCGGACCTGCCCGAGTATCGCACCGGCCTGATCATCGTCGGCCTGGCCAGATGCATTGCCATGGTGGTTATCTGGAACGATCTGGCATGTGGAGACCGCGAAGCGGCCGCCGTGCTGGTGGCATTGAACTCGGTGTTCCAGGTGCTGATGTTCGCGGCGCTGGGCTGGTTCTATCTCTCGGCGCTGCCGGGCTGGCTGCATCTTCCCCAGACCGCGATCACCATTTCACCGTGGCAGATCGCCAAATCCGTACTCATCTTCCTCGGCATTCCCCTGGTCGCGGGATACCTGTCTCGACACCTGGGGGAGCGTGTCAAGGGCCGCCAGTGGTATGAGAACCGGTTTTTACCTCTCGTCGAACCTTGGGCGCTGCGCGGACTGTTGTTCACCATCGTCATCCTATTCGCTCTACAGGGCAGCCAAATCACGTCTCGGCCTTGGGATGTGGCCCGTATCGCGCTGCCCCTGCTGGCCTACTTCGCTCTCATGTGGGGTGGGGGATATGCGCTCGGCACGATCCTCCGTCTGGGGTACCCGCGCACCGCCACGCTGGCATTCACCGCCGCCGGAAACAACTTCGAGCTGGCCATCGCGGTCGCCATCGCCACCTACGGCGCCGCCTCCGGTCAAGCGCTCGCCGGAGTTGTCGGCCCTTTGATCGAAGTGCCTGCGCTCGTCGCATTGGTGTATGTCTCACTAGCGCTGCGAAACCGGGGCACGTCCCGATGACCGACAATCAATCCGCCCCCAGCCGCCGGCCAACGGTGCTGTTCCTCTGCACCCACAACGCCGGGCGATCACAGATGGCGCTCGGATTCTTCAGCCATCTGGCCGGCGAACGTGCCATCGGCCTATCGGGGGGATCGGAACCGGCCGATCAGATCAATCCGGCCGCCATCGAAGTCATGCGCGAGGTCGGTATCGACATCACCGGCGAGTACCCCAAACCCTGGACCGATGAGATCGTGCGTGCCGCGGATGTCGTGGTCACCATGGGGTGCGGAGATACCTGCCCCTTCTTTCCCGGGAAGCGTTATGAGAATTGGGCGCTGCTCGACCCTGCCGGGCTTTCCGTCGAAGCGACACGGCCGATCCGTGACGACATCGAGCGGCGTGTCCGGAACCTCCTAACCGAACTCTTTGGCGATAAAGGTTAATCCCTCCAGACAGCCTTCTCCGTACCCCCGGCATCGCGGTAAACAACGCTGTCGGGCGCCGTGCCTCCTCGTACGTCGAAGTAGATTCGCCCAGTGGTTTGAGCGCCCGACGTAAGTGGTTGATTGGGAAGGCCATCCGGCTCGTTCCCCTTCATGACCGCGTAGGTGGAGCTGTTGACAGCCCGCGCGTTGAAATCGGCGATGTTGGGAGTTGGTGAACCACTAACGGCTCGAGCCGTTACGTCCGAGTACCACACGCCGTCGTTGTGACCGCTGGGTCGCAGGTTGCTCACGGTGTAATCGATGGCGCCACCTGCACTGGGAATTTCGGTCTTTTCGCCGAAATCCAGCGTGTCCGGGTCTGCGGCGGCCGGCGTCGCCGCCACGATTCCGGCCGTCGCGATTCCGGAAACGGCCACCGCCAACGTCCGTGCAATATCTGAGAATGCCACGTCAAGCTCCCTCCGCCATACTCCTGTCGTCAGGAGTGATTGCGTTTAGTTACGCAAGGGGTGGTATCCAAACTCAAGGAGTTCAAACCATTCCCGCGCACTTTCCGCCGGGACTGTCAGGGGAGACATTGCGTACTGCTGCGCAGGGTTGCACGCATGTTGCGGCGCATCATTTCCAGAGCAGATTGACCCAGTTCCAGGTCGATGGGAGCTACCGCATCGGTAGGTATGACCACGTCAAAATGGCGCACATACGCATCCAGAGCGCTGTAGAGAACACACTGTTCGGTGACCTGTCCGCACAAGATGAGCTGCCGCGCTCCCAGCCGCCCCAAGAGGTACTCCAACGGGGAGGCGTAGAAAATGCTGTGCCTGACCTTGGTGATAAACCTGAACCCGCCCTTGGGCACCAGTGGCCGCACCAGGTCCGGGCGGGCGCCCTCGAGGGCAGCCTGCACGATGGCACCTGGGCCTGCGGCGAAATCACCGTGGTTGTCGTTGACGTAGATCAGATCCACGTCGTCGCAGTTTTTCGCTCGGGAAATCAGGCCTGACAAGGGCTTAACAATTTCAGCCACGTTATCTGCCAACCTGTCGGCATCGGGATGCCGGTACGTATTGAACATGTCGACAGCCAGCAGGGCGGTTTCACTCATGTCCCCGGGGTACCCGCTCCGCATACGGGCAACCGCATCTATTTCTGACCACATCAAACAACGGGGATCCTCCTCATCGCGGCCCCAGAGGTTTTGAGCGCCGCGTGTCGGGAAACCTTGTGCCATGAAGGGCCATCCAACCGTCGGGGTGGAAGAGGAATTTCTCCTCGTCGATCGGCAAAGCGGCGAGCCCGTCGCACGCAACAGGGCTGTCGCGCATGACGCGGCAACTCAAGGCGTCGAGTTACAGCTGGAACTAACGAGCTGCCAGGTGGAGACCACCACAGCCGTGACGAGTACCAGCAGCGAGTTGCATGCTGAGCTGACTCGGCTGCGCCGTATCACAGCAGCGGCCGCAGCCAATCAGCAAGCGCACCTGTTGGCCGTGGCGCTGCCCCCGACGGTGCCGCACGCCTTCCCGGTCACGACCACCCCGCGCTACCGCCGGATGGCCGACCATTTCGGCATGCTGGCCCATGAACAAGGCATCTGCGGATGCCACGTGCACGTGGCCGTACCCAGCCGCGAGTCAGCAATTGACGTGAGCAACCGCCTGCGGCCAATGTTGCATCTTTTGCTTGCCTTGACTGCCAACTCCGCGGTATATCGCAACGCGGACAGTGGCTATGCGAGTTACCGCAGCATGCTGTGGACCCGCTGGCCGAGTTCTGGGCCACCGCCATACTTTGAATCGACCGGTCGGTACGACACCACAGTTGAGACACTGCGCCGCGCCGGGGCAGTGCTCGATGACGGGATGGTCTACTGGGATGTGCGGCCGTCGGCCCACTTTCCGACGGTCGAGGTCCGGGTTGCCGACGTACCTGCCACCGTGGCCGAGACGGTGCTGGTAGCCACAATCATCCGAGCCGCTGTGATGTGCGCACTAGAAGCCCAGGAGCGCGGGGACCCGATGCCCAGATACCCGGACTGTGTCCTACGTGCAGCCAATTGGAGGGCGGCACACGACGGTCTGGATGGTCAGGCCGCTGACCTGGCGGACAACTGCTCGACAGTTCCTGCGCAGGTTCTGTTGATGAGGCTCATCGAGCACCTCCGGCCTGCCCTCGAATTGCTCGGGGACTACGACATGGCCCGCGAAGAGCTGACGCGCATCGCTGAGCAGGGCAACGGGGCCATGCGGCAACGCCGCGCTTGGACTCGCGGCGAGAAGGTCACTGACGTCATCTCCGAACTAGCCACAGCGACAACGACATTCAAATAGCCTTTGCGAAGGCTGTCCGGAGCCATCTACCTTCACCACCGTTCGGCCAGTATGGGCCCAAACCAGAAGCTGGTGCCGCTGCGCGCCGCGGCCCAAATTTCATGACGGTCTCAGTTGCGCAAAGGTACGGCAGCTTACCTGCGATGCGAGGGCCGACTTCGTCAGTTTGGCTTTAGTGTTAGCGGTTATGGCCAGACTTGACAACTACGTGAAGCGCTGGCGCACAGTGCTTCACGTAGCGGTGCCGGCATTGACGCTCACCGCCTTCGGGGTACTCATGGCACCCATAGCCCATGCGGCCGCTGCTGCGGCGACGTTGTCGGTGACATCGGCATGGCAGACCGGATTCATCGCCCGATTCACCATCACCAACTTGAGCACCGAGCCGTTAACCGACTGGAGGCTCGAATTCGACTTGCCGATGGGAGAGTCCGTGCGGCATACGTGGAGTAGCACCATTGCACAATCTGGCACGCACTATGTCCTCGGTCCCGCGAACTGGAACCGCATCATCCCGCCGGGCGGTTCAGCCACAGGTGGGATGAGAGGCGTCCTGACCGGTTCCTATTCACCGCCGTTGAATTGCGTGCTCAACGGGCAATACCCCTGCAGCTAGGGGAATCCCGCCGAGACGCAGCCCATTGCATTGCCGCATTGTTCCTCGGCCCCCGAGGGCTCGAATACACTGCTTACACGCGCCCGGTCGTCAAGTCAATGGAGGCATGGAGCACCTCTCGGTCGGTGTGCTCAATGCTGCAGGACAGCCCCAGTTCCCTAAACATCCCGAGTATCAGGTGATTATCGGCTAGGAAATCGGCAGTGAGTTGGGTGATCCCTTTGCGCACAGCCAGTTCGGCCAAATATTTCATGAGCATCGTTCCGACGCCGCGTTGTTGTTCTGAGTGCGCAACGACGATCGCAACGTCAGCACTCTGCGCCGGACCGCATCTCGCATAGTTCGCCACACCGATCAGACGGCCGTTTTTAAAGGCCCCCACCGTCTCATTCAGCTGCGACTGTGCGGTGAGCGACTCGGCGAGAGCCACCGCGTCTACCGGGTGTGTACTGAAGAAACGCCGGTATCGATCTAGCTCGGGAAGGCCGACATGAAGGTCTGCGACCGCTGATGCGTCGTCGTGAGTCAGCCTTCTCAAGGTCACCGAAGCCCCACCGCGGGCCGCTACCACCAGGTTTTCCGAGCCCGGCGAGAGGGCGAGGTTCATGGCGCCCTTGCCACGATAACCGGCACTCGGGCAGCTTGTGCCACAGCTAAACTGACAGAACCCAGCAGCATCCCGGCGAATCCGCCGCGGCCGTGGCTGCCGACGACCACCAGTTGCGCTTGTGCGGACTCCTCGATGAGGTAGTGCGCAGCGTCGTCGCACACTACTCGGCGTTCTACCTTGACTTCGGGATACTGCTCTTGCCATCCCGCCAGCCTCTCCGCGAGAGTCTGGCGCTCCTCGTTCTCCGTCACGTCCAGGTCGAGTTCGGGCTCGAAGAAGTAGTGCGATGCCGTCCACGCGTGCACCGCGACCAGCCGAGCGTCCCGCCTCGACGCCTCGTCGAAGGCGATCGCCGTTGCCTTCTCGGAAGCGGGTGTTCCATCGACACCGAGTAATACCGGAGCCCCGCTATCGACAGCGTTCTCGTTGTGGATGACCGCTACCGGGCAGTTGGCGTGATGCAGCACTGCGGTACTCACGGAACCCAAGAGCATTCGGTCCAGTGACCGTAGTCCGCGGCACCCGACCACAAGCATGCTCGCGTTGCGCGTCGCATCGATGAGCACCTGCGCCGGATGTCCGAATGCGACCCGGCAATGGACAGCCACCGGTCCGCCGTCGGTCACCGACTGCGCGATGCCTTGCGCCTTTTCCAACGCGAGTTGTGCTTCTCGCTCACGCCACTGATAAATGCGCTCTCTGCGTTGGTCATCGTGGACGTGAGTCGACTCGATATCGAATGCGGCGATCATGATCAGTGGCTCGCGCCGGGTGCCCGATTCATGCGCGGCCCACCGGACGGCGGCATCCGAGGCGCCCGATCCATCTACACCCACAACGATTCCCGCCTCGGTGAGGCCTGATGCGCTCATTGATTTCGCCCTCTGTCGAATCTGTCAATCGCGAACGATGAGCAAGGTACGTTCGCCGCCCCCCGGCGACGGTCGCGTGTGGATCACGTCCCCAATCTCTGCGCGGCGCACCACCGCGATGGCCACCGGTTCGTCACTTTTCTTGACAAAGCGTCCAAGATCCGCAGGCGTTGCGACCGGATAAATCCGGACATCCCGGTAGCGCTCGCGCAGTGCCTCGACTCGAGGATCGAGCTTGTCGTATGGGTGCTCGCCCATGTCCTCCTGCCACGTACCGACAGCAAGGACAGGCAGCTGCCGCAGCCGCGCCTCCTGCATGGCGCAATCGATCGCCGCCTCGCTTTCACCCGGCTCGTTCACCGCCACCGCTATCCATAACTGCCTTGTATCAGAGATGGACTCGGGTCGATGGACTACCGCTACCGGGCAACGTGCACGCTTGGCGACCTCTGTCGCAGTAGACCCGAAGAACGCACTCGCGATGCGGCCGACCCCTTCCGAACCGACACACACCAGACTGGCGTTTCACGATTCGGCGACCAAAGCGTCGCCGGCCAGACCATGACGGATTATGCAGTCAAGCTTTACCGGCTTTCCTGTCGCTTTCACGGCACTCGCGGCCGCTCGCAATGCCGTCTCGGCGTATTCCTTATCGATCCGATACTCGTCGACAAACGACTTCGTGCTGACGACAACTCTCGTAACGTGGACGAGGCAAAGCGGCACATTCCTGTCTATGGCCTCATCAATCGCCCATTCGGCGGCGTGGATGGCCGCCCGGGACCCGTCGATGCCTACCACTACCGGACCATGACGGTCGTACTCAGTCATCGCAGTGCTCCCTTACCTCGATCAGCTGAATTGACCGTAGGAGCAGTGCCGACCTGCAACCGGAGTCATTGGTCCCGGTTATCCCGCCGCTGGTATGCGACACGACGAGCAGAAGGTCTATCGACCGTACGACCTAGGAACCCCTCATAAGGAGTCAGCATCCTCTGCCGATACGCCGCACGCGTTGCGAGCATCTAATAGTCACGACCTTCACCTCGGGAGATGTCATGAACGCCTTACCTTTCGGATATTGGTACAGCTTGTTCACACATCTATTTCGTAAGCATCCACTCATCAGGGGCTGCGATCGAGTGGATGCCGCGGCCCGGTTGATGGGCTGCCTGGCGGCCATTGCGATGCTCTCTGTGGCCGGCGCCATCGGTACGGCGGTCCACGACGCGACGCTGCGCACCCACGAGGAACAAGTACGCACACGCCACGAAGTTGAAGCAGTGGCGACAGAAAAGAGTCACGTCACGGGGCGGCGTCACAGCGATACCGTCTTCGTACCCGCCCAATGGACCAGCGATGGCGTACCGCGCCGGGACACTGTGACATACGGGACAAGCTTGGCAGCTGGAGAGCGCCTCTCAATATGGGTCGACAGCTCCGGCCGTCACGTAGATGCCCCGCTGGCGCGGGAAACGGCGACCAGCCGCGCTATTGGCGCCGCGGTCCTGTCGTGGGTCGCTTGCGTGGTCTTCGTCCTCGCCCTCGTGTCCTTCGTCGGGCGACGCATCGACAAGACACGCGCCCGACAATGGGATACGGAATTCAAGGCTCTCACCGAACACGACGGGCACAAGAACAGCGATCATTGATCCTGAACAAGTGTTCGCCGAGGAGAGAAGGGCGCCGTGAGCGATACCGAGATGATTGCCTGGCAGGTACAGCGCCCCGGTCCGGTCGCCCATGGCCCGTTATGCCGCGTCCGGACCTCGATTCCGGCAGCATCGGCCGGCGAGTTGCTGGTACGCGTACTCGCCTGTGGGGTGTGCCGCACCGATCTACACGTCGCCGAGGGGGACCTCGCACCGCACGCGGCGAATGTCATACCGGGACACGAGATCGTGGGGGAGGTGATAGAACTCGGAGAAGATGTGGGCTCCGAGTTCCACCTGGGGCAACGGGTCGGTATCGCATGGCTTCGCCATACTTGCGGCACATGCCGATTCTGCGCCCGGGGAGACGAGAATCTCTGCCCTGCTTCGCGTTACACGGGGTGGGACGCGGACGGCGGCTACGCGGAGTACGCGGTTGTACCAGCCGAATACGCGTTGCCACTCCCGCCTGGATACTCCGATGTCGAACTGGCCCCCTTGCTCTGCGCAGGAATCATCGGATACCGCTCGTTGCAACGCGCTCAACTGCCTCCTGGGGGAAGATTAGGCATCTACGGCTTCGGGGGCAGCGCGCACATCACCGCGCAAGTCGCCCTCGCTCAAGGCGCCGAGGTCCATGTGATGACACGGGGCACGGATGCACAAGCGCTCGCCCGCGAATTAGGTGTCGCGTCGGCGCAGGGCCCGGCCGATACCCCTCCTGCTCTTCTCGATGCCGCGATACTGTTCGCACCGGTCGGCGAATTAGTCACTCCCGCAATGGAAGCGTTGGACCGTGGAGGCACATTGGCGATCGCCGGAATCCACCTGTCGGACATTCCCCAGCTGAACTACCAGCAACATCTGTTTCAGGAGAGGCAGATTCGATCGGTGACCGCGAACACGCGGGCCGACTCTCACGCCTTCCTCAACTTCGCCTCGGCACATCACCTACATCTCAGCGGCCCGCGATACAGCCTCGCGCATGCGGACCGTGCGCTCTCGGACCTTGCGGCAGGTCGTGTCACCGGCGCCGCGGTACTAATCCCTTAGCGGCGGGGAGCTACTACCCACCCTCGAATTGCAAAACCGCGGACAGTGGCCGGCGCGGGGTAGGAGCAGGTACCGGATCCAGCGGGGGAACGCTGCCGATTCTGATCACCGCTTGCGGATACTCACGCTCGACCAGGCCACCGACGATCTGCCTACTCGCGGCGAGTTCGATGACGTGCGTGAGGGTGCACGTCGACAGGCCCGCGACGGTGGCCTCCACCAGTAGTGCCGACAACGCTTCGCCACATGTCAGAAAGTCGCGGTGGGTGTCACCACCGGTCGATAACACAACCAACGTCGACTCGTCCTTGGATACGCCGACACGCCGGGACTGGTGCAATGCAAGCGGAAATTCACGAGCCACGTCGACGCGACCGCGTTCACCCTCGGAAGGCAACGCACTTTCCGGAATCCCTTCGGAAAACTTGAAGGGAGCAGTCCACCAGTCGATTTCATATCTGTAATCCGAGTCATACTGACGGAGCCCTTCGCTCAGTTGCGCGGCTTCGACAACTCGGTGTCGCGCTGCTTCCGGCAACACATCGACAAAGGCCCGATCGCCGACCGCCTGACAAATCAGCTGCTCGTTCAGCGGCCAGCTGCGCGGGGGCAGAAACGGAAGCCGATCGGTGTGACGCTGCTCGGCTGCGTGCAATCGGTTCCGGTGAGCATCCGTCACGTAGTGCATCTTGACGAAATTCATTGTGGCCAAATGAGTATTGTCATTCGGATTAGGAAAGTAATCGGGCCTGACCAACCATCCGAACGCGGCCATGGCTATCCGAAAATGGTCGAGGGCAGCACCGCAGCTCATCAACGCCTCACGACGAGCAGGGTCGACGTGAAGGACACGGTTGACATCAAGATGTAGCTGAAGATCGCCATCCAAAACCCAGCGCCACGGCTGACTGTTATGAATCGAGGGTGCCCGACACGCGGCCTGCACCGCCTTGATCACCACATTGCGGGCAAGAACATCCTGAGCCATTTCGGGTACCTCCGAGTTCACTGCCTCAATCATCGTCCGGGCCGTTCAGACCCATCAGAGCAATTGGTCCCCGGATACGACCACAACAGGACCGCGCACCACCGCCGGTAGTCCACGACATGCGGAATACCTTGCCGAGCATGGCCCTGGTTCCCGCCAGCATGGGACTTTTGGCCGTGGGACCAGGCACGCCGCGGTCATAGCGTGGTGTACATCAGCTACTTCCCACGCCCGGAGGCCACCATGAGCGCAACCACCCCGCGTCCGTACATCCTGGTAGGAATCGACGGATCCGCATCTGCACTACACGCCCTCACCTGGGCAAGCGCAGAAGCAGAGCGGCGCAACCTTCCGCTGAAGCTCGTCCATGCCATCGACTACAGCAGTTTCGGTTACGGTTTCAATCCCGCGGCGGCCGAGAGTTTCTACGTGCATCTGGATTCCGACGGTGCCACATTCCTCGATCAAGCCAAGGACCACGTGGTCGCGCTGCATCCCAGACTCGAAGTCGCTACCACCCTGGTAAAGGCGCAACCGATTCCGACACTCATCGACCTCTCCCGGAACGCGCTGCTTACGGTAGTCGGATCAACCGGCTTGGGACGTTTCACCGGGATGATGGCTGGGTCGGTATCAGTAACGCTGACCGCGAAGGGACACAGCCCGGTGGTCGTCATTCGTGAATCGGGCACTCCTGCGGACGGCCCTGTCATCGTGGGCGTCAGCGGGTCTCCGTCCAGCGAAGATGCCATTGCCTGGGGCTTCGAAGAGGCGTCCATGCGCGGCGCGGAGTTGGTAGCGGTGCACGTGTGGAACGATGTCCCACCCGGCTATGTCTACGCATACACCGCATGGAGCACCATGGATTGGGCAGCTAGCGAGCAACAGCAGTCCGAGATCCTCGCCGAACGACTAGCCGGGTGGCAGGAGAAGTACCCGGACGTCACCGTCCATCGTGTTGTGGCCATGGGCAACCCCGCCGACGTGCTGCTGCGCCGCGCCCAGCATGCTCAGCTGATCGTCGTGGGAAGTCGTGGACGCGGCGACGTAGCCGGCTTCTTTCTCGGATCGACGAGCCACGCGCTGATTCACCAAGCGACGTGTCCGGTTTTGATTGCCCGCCCGCACGCATCGGATACCAAGCGATGACCACTGCGATGCCTAGTGCGGCCCAACATCATCGACACCCGTTGTCGGACGATCAACTGCACGCCCTTGATGCTCAATGGCGCGCAGCGAACTATCTCACGGTGGGGCAGATCTATCTGCTGGACAACCCGTTGCTGACGGAACCCCTTCAGAGCGAGCACATCAAACCACGGTTGTTGGGACACTGGGGCACCTCGCCCGGCCTGAACTTCGTCTATGCCCACATGAACCGAGCCATCATTACGCACGACATCAACGCACTGTTCGTCGTTGGTCCGGGGCACGGAGGGCCCGCGATGTTCGCGAACACCTGGCTGGAGGGCAGCTACAGTGACGTCCGCCCCGACATCCCGCAGAATGTCGATGGCATGCGAATGTTGTTTCGCGAGTTTTCTTTTCCTGGAGGAGTGCCCAGCCACGTAGCCCCAGACGTCCCCGGGTCGATACACGAGGGAGGCGAGCTGGGATACAGCTTGGCGCACGCCTACGGTGCCGTGCTTGACAATCCAGACTTGGTCGCGGTCTGTGTAGTCGGCGACGGTGAAGCCGAGACCGGGCCGTTGGCCGCAAGCTGGCACGCCAACAAGTTCCTCAACCCGGCGACTGATGGAGTGGTGCTGCCGATCCTTCATCTCAACGGTTACAAGATCGCCAACCCCACTGTGCTGTCTCGGATTACCGAAGAAGAGCTTGAGGATCTGCTCCGCGGATACGGATATAGCCCGATCTACGTGAGCGGCCACGAACCAGCGGACATGCATCAACAGATGGCAGCGGCGCTGGATCGGGCGATCATGGAGATCCGTGATCTCCAGTTGCTATCCCGATGCCAAGGAGCGCCATTGCATCGCGCGATATGGCCGATGATCGTGTTACGCACCCCCAAGGGTTGGACGGGCCCGGCCGCCGTAGACGGAGTTCAGGTCGAAGGCACGTGGCGGTCCCACCAGGTGCCCGTCGGCGATGTCCGCGAGAATGCCGGACATCGTGTTCTGCTTGATGAATGGATGCGGTCCTATCGTCCAGAAGAGCTCTTCGATCATTGCGGAGCACCGAATAGCACCGTCAAGCAACTGGTTCCATCAGGTCATCGGCGAATGGGGTCCAATCCGCATACCAACGGCGGTGCCACACTAAGACCGCTTGTCTTGCCGGATCCCGGCACTTTTGGTGTGGTGACGGGCCAGCCCGGGGGAGTGCCCGCCTCCCCGACCAGGATTCTGGGCCGGTATCTGAGAGAGCTGATGGTCCATAACGCGGAGCAACGAAACTTCCGGCTGTTCGGCCCGGATGAAACCGAATCGAACAAGCTTGGGGATGTCTTCGATGTGACGGACAAGCAATGGAGCGCAACGATTCTGCCCACCGACAATCATCTGGGTCGCGACGGTCGGGTACTGGAGGTGCTCTCGGAACACCTGTGCCAGGGCTGGCTGGAGGGCTACCTGCTCACCGGACGGCACGGCCTATTCTCGTGCTACGAAGCTTTCACGCACATCGTGGACTCCATGGTCAACCAGCATGCCAAGTGGCTCAAGGTCAGTAGGCAACTCCCGTGGCGCCGCCCGATCGCCTCACTCAACTATCTACTCACCTCGCATGTCTGGCGCCAGGACCACAACGGCTTCTCGCACCAGGATCCCGGCTTCATCGATCATGTCGCAAATAAACGAGCCGAAGTGGCGCGAATCTACCTGCCGCCCGACGCCAACACACTGCTGTCGGTTGCGGCGCATTGCCTAGCCAGCCGCGACTACATCAATGTCATCGTCGCCGGGAAGAACTACACGCCGGTCTGGCTCAATCCCGAGCAAGCCGCGCTGCACTGCGCCCGCGGTGCCGATATCTTCGAATGGGCCAGTAGCGATGCCGGCTCAGTACCCGATGTCGTATTGGCCTGCGCCGGAGATGTTCCCACCATCGAGGTGCTGGCAGCGGTATCAGTACTGCGAAAGCGGCTGCTGCAATTGAAGATTCGCGTGGTCAATGTTGTCGACCTGTTTCGTTTGCAATCAGACAGTCAGCATCCGCACGGTATGACTGACACCGAGTACAACACCCTGTTCACCAAGGAAAGCCCGGTGATCTTCGCGTTCCATGGATACCCATCGCTGATCCACAAGCTCACCTATCGCCGTGCCGGTCACGCAAACATGCATGTCCGGGGTTACTTGGAAGAGGGCACCACCACAACACCGTTCGACATGTTGGTCTTGAACAAGATGGACCGCTTCCAGCTGGTGATCGACGTACTCGAGCGGACGCCCGGATTACTTGATGACGCGTGCGCCCGACAGCTGCGGGAAGACATGCACGCAATGCACGCCCGCCACCATGACTGGATCCGCACCTATGGAGAAGACCTTCCCGAGGTCCGACATTGGCGGTGGGAGGGAGCCCCATCGTGATCCGAGTGTTCCTGGTCGACGACCACGAAATCGTCCGATGCGGAGTAGCCGACCTCATTGACGACGAGGACGACCTCGTAGTGGTGGGGCAGGCCTCATCTGCCGGCGAGGCCATGCGGAGGATCCCGGCGGTCAATCCTGATATCGCCGTGCTCGACGTGCGGCTGCCCGACGGCAACGGCATCGAACTATGTCGAGATCTGCGCTCACGATGCCCCGACCTGAACTGCCTCATGCTGACCTCCTTCACGGACGAACAAGCGATGCTCGACGCGATCATGGCCGGCGCCGGGGGGTATGTGATCAAAGACATCAAGGGGATGGATCTGGTGTCGGCAATCCGGGCCGTCGGATCCGGGCGTTCCCTGCTCGACAATCGGGCGGCGGCGGTGCTGAAAAGCCGCCTTCAAGCCGCTACTGAATCGTCGCCGGTCGCGACGTTGAACGACCAGGAGCGCACGCTGCTTGAGTTGATAGGGCAGGGACTCACCAATAGGCAAATAGCCGGCGAAATGTTCCTCGCCGAGAAGACCGTGAAGAATTATGTGTCGCGGTTACTCGGCAAGCTCGGCATGGAACGGCGCACCCAGGCCGCCGTACTTGCCGCCAGGCTGGCCGACACCCACACCTACAGTGAGCAGCCAAGATCACGCGGCGTCAATTCTCAGCCGGTTGGCCAGCAGGACGTATCCAGTTCTGCCAAAATTGGCGGGTGGCCGACAGGTCGGGTGCCCAAGAGTCGGTAACCAAGGAACTCGCCCACATTCAGCTCAGCGAGCTGCTGGAGGAGGTCCAGGCGCGTATCGAGCGCATCATCACCCAGACCCGCACCCGGGTTGATGCCCTTCTGGACGCGGTGATGGCGATCAGTTCGGGGCTCGACCTCAATATGACTCTGCGCCAGATCGTCAAGGCTGCCACCGAACTAGTAGACGCACGCTACGGGGCCCTTGGCGTTCTGGGGCCGGATGGCATGTTGACTGAGTTCATCTACGAGGGGGTCGACGAATCGACCCGCGAACTGATCGGGCCGCTACCCACCGGACACGGGGTGCTCGGGGTGGTCATCGATGAGGCCAAACCGCTACGTCTGGCCGACATCGCGCGCCATCCCGCATCCGTCGGGTTCCCACCGAATCACCCTCCCATGCGCACCTTCCTGGGCGTTCCCGTCGAATTGGGCCGTCAGGTGTACGGACGGCTTTACCTGACCGAAAAGCGTGACGGCGCCGAGTTCACGACCGATGACGAGGTGGTCGTGCGCGCATTGGCCGGAGCCGCCGGAATCGCCATCGAGAATGCACGCCTGTATAACGCGGCGAAGGAACGCCATCAGTGGTTGCAGGCGATCAGCGAAGTGACCTCGACGCTGCTGGCGGGCGTCGAGCCCGCGGAGGCTCTGGATCTCATCGCGCTACGCGCCTGCACACTCGTCAACGCCGACTACGGCGTCATCGCCCTGCCTGCCCCGAGTGTCCACGACGACGGAGTCGACGCGCTGACGGTCGCCGTATGCGCGGGTGGCGACGGCGACGAACTCAGGGGACAACGAATCCCACTTGAGGGGTCGACCTCCGGAGCTGCCTTCCAAGACCGGACGCCGCGCACCGTGCACCGACTGGACTTCGACATACCAGCGGGCACTGGTATCAGCTTTGGCCCGGCCATGGCATTACCACTGCGTGGTCGAGAATCGACCGCCGGTGTGCTGCTATTGATACGGACGCCGACAGGCGTCGACTTCGCGTCCCGACAGCTCGAGATTGCCGCCTCCTTCGCCGACCAGGCGGCCCTCGCGCTCGAGCACGCCGAAACCCGGGCCACGATGAACGAAATGGCTATGCTCGCGGACCGGGACAGGATCGCCCGAGATCTGCATGATCATGTCATCCAGCGATTGTTCGCGATTGGATTGTCGATGCAGAGTACGCATCGCCGCGCGATCAAATCGCCTCAGGTCGCCGCCCGCCTCTTCGACCACATCGACCAACTTCACAACGTCATTCAGGACATCCGCACGGCTATATTCGATCTGCATACCGTTGCCACACAAGGGCCTTCACTCCGCGCCGAGCTACGAGAAACCATCGCCGAATTGACCGACGAGACATCGTTCCAAGTATCGGTTCGGATCAGTGGGCCGCTCGACGTCGTCCCGGCCGATATTGCCGAACATGCCAGAGCCGTAGTGCGCGAGGCGGTGAGCAATACCGTGCGGCATTCTCAAGGCTCAGAAGTGGGCATTCTGATATCGGTTGATGACGATCTGACCATCGAGGTCACCGATAACGGAATCGGAATACCCCATGACGTGCATCAGCGCGGGCTACGCAACTTGGCGACCCGCGCCAAGGCCGTAGGGGGACAGGTCGATATCGCCACGCCGGCCTCGGGAGGAACCCGCATCCACTGGTCGGCACCGCTCCCGTAACGGACTGGCGAGACACCATGACGGTCCTCATGCGATGGAAGAATTTCGCACCTGGTCTAGGGCTGTTGTCAGATTACCGACGCACCTGGCTGCGCGGAGATGTTCTCGCCGGCATCACCGTCGCGGCATATCTCGTTCCGCAGGTCATGGCCTATGCCGCACTCGCGGGCCTGCCGCCGGTCAGCGGCCTGTGGGCCTCCTTGGCACCGTTGGTCATCTACGCTTTCCTGGGATCGTCAAGACAACTGTCCGTCGGACCCGAGTCCACTACCGCCCTAATGACGGCGATTGTCCTGGTGCCGTTGGCATCTGGAGACTCGGGGCGCTATGCGGTTTTGGCAGCCGCATTGGCGCTGTTAGTGGGGGTTGTGTGTCTTGCGGCAGGCCTCATCAAGCTCGGAGTGCTCGCCAATCTGCTCTCGCATCCGGTGCTCGTCGGCTACATGGGTGGTGTTGGAATCACCATGGCGGGCAGTCAGATCGGTACGATAACCGGCACTCGGAACTCCGGCGACGATTTCATCGCCCAGGTGAGATCGTTGGCAGGACAGTTCGAGCACATTCGGTGGCCGACGCTCATACTGGCCGCATCCGTACTCACGCTATTGGCGGCTCTTACCCGCTGGGCCTCTCGCATGCCCGGTCCACTTATCGCGGTTGCCGTTGCCGCCGCGGCCGCATCGGCCCTGCCCTCACCCGGTTTTGACCTCGTGGGCCGGGTTCCGGCGGGCCTCCCGATTCCCGATGTGCCCCACATCGACGTAAGCCAACTAGGGACGCTGGTCATACCCGCGATGGGTGTAGCCATGGTCGCGTTCTCCGACAACATACTGACTGCGCGCGCATTCGCGACCCGCCGGAACGAAGACATCGATCCCAACACCGAGCTACGCGCGCTAGGTCTGTGCAACATGGGATCTGGTTTGATGCAAGGCTTTCCGGTCAGTTCCAGCGGTAGCCGCACCGCACTCGGTGATTCGACGGGAAGCCGCAGTCAACTGTTCTCCCTGATCGCATTCGTCCTTGTGCTGACGGTGCTGCTTTTTGCACATGGGGTTTTGGCTCTGGTCCCGCGAGCTGCCCTGGGCGCACTGGTGGTGTATGCCGCACTCAGGCTCATCGACGTGTCCGAGTACCGCCGCTTCGCCCGATTCCGCCGCAGCGAGTTCGTTCTGGCGCTCGCGACAACGCTGGCTGTCCTCGGGCTTGGTGTGCTGTATGGGATTTTGGCCGCAGTCGCCTTGTCGATACTCGACTTGCTCCGCAGGGTCGCGCATCCGCATGACGGAGTACTCGGCTACGTCCCCGGAGTACCGGGCATGCACGATGTCGACGACTATCCGAACGCAAGCCCGGTGCCAGGGCTGGTCGTCTACCGGTATGACGCACCACTGTGTTTCGCCAATGCCGAGGATTTCCGCCGTCGCGCGATGAATGCAGTAACCACGGCCCCGGAGCCCGTCGAATGGTTCATACTCAGCGCAGAGGCCAACGTAGACGTGGACCTCACCGCATTGGATGCGCTGGAGCGGCTGAGAAGCGACTTATCCGACAGGGGAATAGTTTTCGCTATGGCACGGGTCAAACAAGATCTGCGCGATGCTTTGGCCGCAGCAGATCTGCTGTCGCGGATCGGCGAGAGCAGAATTTTCGTGACGCTCCCGACGGCAGTCGATGCGTTCCATGCCCGCCCTGAGGATCTCAAGACATAGCGTGCCCAACGAGCGTACCGATCAGATAAGTCACCCCCATGGCCGTCAATCCGCCAAAGGTGACCCGTGAAATGGCCCGGATACGGCCGGCCTCGCCAAGGGCGGCGCTGATCCATCCTGTCAGCACCAGGGCGATACATACGCCCAGCGCTGTCACCGGGATTCGCCAAGCCGCGGGCGGCAGCAGGATGGCAATCATCGGCAGCATGGCTCCGGTCAGGAAGGAGATTGCCGAGGACACCGCAGCATGCCATGGATTCGTCAACCCGTGCGGATCGATATGGAGCTCGGCCTCGGCGTGTGCGGCAAAGGCGTCGTGCGCGGTCAGTTCCGTGGCGACCTGTCGAGCCGTGCTCGGTGATAGACCCTTCGACTCATAAATGGAGGCTAGCTCTGCCAGTTCAGGCTCGGGGGAGTCTCGGAGCTCCGTGCGTTCCTTCTCCAGCAGCGCCCGCTCGGTATCGCGCTGAGTGCTGACCGAAACATACTCACCCAGCGCCATGGATATCGCTCCGGCCGCAATGCCCGCGACTCCGGCGGTAAAGATGGAACCGCGCTCCGCAGTTGCCGCAGCCACGCCCACCACCATGCCGGCGGTCGACACGATTCCGTCGTTGGCGCCGAGGACACCCGCACGGAGCCAGTTCAATCGGCTCCCCGTATCCTGCCTATGTGGCTCACCCGAATGGCGGGTCAGTTCACCGCTCATGACACACTTGCACTGATTGACAATTGATTACGGTGGCCACAAATGCTCCGTATCCCGGTTAGCGTAGCTAGCGCCAACATCAACGTCAGTGCTTCGACGAGGCGCTTGAACGCGACAACTCGCTCAGTGGGCGTCATCTTCCGATCGAGAGAGCACGCACGGCCGATCAAGTACCGCCAGAATTCGATGACGAACATGTCCATCGCGACTCCTCTCGGCATCTACGAGGGTCGGACCACGATCACGGGGCTGTGGGCCGCCTCCACGACGCGTCGGCTAACTGACCCCAGCAACATCCCCGCGAATCCACCTCGGCCGTGGCTGCCCAAGACGACCAGTTGTGCCTGCCCAGAGTGTTCGACAAGCCAGCGCCCTGGGTTTCCCTTCACCACCTTGCGGATCACCTGCACGTCGGGGTATCGCTCCTGCCAGCCGGCCAATCGCTCGCCCAGGACTTCTTGCGCCTCTTCGCGTTCTACACGCCAGTCGAATTCCGGCGCCACATCGAGAACATCCACCCAGGCATGCATGGCGATCAACGCGACCTCACGGTGAGACGCCTCGTCGAACGCCACTGCAATGGCCGACTCCGAGATGGGGGAGCCGTCAACACCGACCAATACCGGTTGAGACAGATCGGGTTGATTATCGCTATGTATAACGGCGACAGGACAATGCGCGTAGTGCACCAACCCCATGCTCACCGAACCGAGTACCAGCCGATCAAAGGCCCCCAGACCGCGCCGACCCACCGCGAGGATTCGGCAGTCCTTGGACATGTCGGCAAGTACCGGCACCGATTTGCCGTATATCAGCTGCGTATCTATCTCCGGAATCGCGGTGGCGCCGTCCGAATCCTCGACGGCCGCCTGAGCCCGACGAAGCACGTCTTCGGCATGTTGCCGCTGCCATTGGTGGACCCTATCCTGCGTCTCGGGGTCACGAATATAGAGATACTCCCGATTGACCACGGAGACGATGGTCAATCTGTCCCGACGCATCGCGGCTTCCCGCGTAGCCCACCGCACGGCGGCATTCGACTCCTCTGACCCGTCTATCGCGACGACAACGCCGGACTTCTGTGCAGTGCCAGGCATATCGAATGCTCCTTCCGCTCCTCCTCACATCACGCTATGGAACGGCACCTACGTCGCGATGGGGTCCGCAGTCCCTGCCGGGACGCCGTTGGTCCCATGCCCGGACCACTCGAACGCGGACTTTGTACCTCACCGTCCGAGAGCGCTCGACCCTGCTCCGCTGCGCGCGTTCCCGCGAACATATTCATTGCACGACAACATGTCTGGAAGCAACTGACGGCATAGATAGGTTCCATCATGACGGAACGAATCCGCTCCGAGATCGGCAGACCCTCGCAGGTCGTGGTGGTCGGGGTTGATGGATCTCACCGAGCCGTCGCAGCGGCCTTGTGGGCCGCCGATGAAGCGTACGAACGTGATATCCCGTTGCGTCTCGTATACGCGATCGAGCCTCGCGCGGGGATGTCGAGTGAAATCTACGCCGCACACGACGTGGCCGCGGCCGAGATTGCCACTCAGGGCGTTGTACTCGCCGTGCAATCCAGCGACAAGCCGGTCAAAATCGAGATCGAGATCCTCCAGGGAACGGCGCTGGATGTCCTTGCTTACCAGTCGTGCGCGGCCGCATTGGTGTGCGTCGGGACATTGAGTCGAGAACGGGCCGCCAACCATCGCGACACCTCCACCGTCGCCGCGCTTTCCATGCGCGCAGCCTGTCCGGTCGTCATAGTGCGCGGCCATCGGAGCGCACGGGCGCAATACGGTGTCGTGCTCATCGAATTCGAGGACACACCCGATTCGCATGTCGTGCTTCAACATGGCTTGGAGTCCGCTGCCGAGCGCGATGCGGTCGCACAAGTCGTCGGCCATCTTCCATCTTCACAAACGGGAAGCCACGCGAAAGACAACTCGGCCGCCATTCTCAATGCACGCCTGGAGCGGCACCTCGAACCCTGGCGACGTAAGTATCCCGATACACATATCGAGGTTCACCTGCTGCACGGTGGTCTTCCAAAATATATTTCACAGCAGGGTGATTCGATTCAAATGGCCGTGATAGGCAGAGGTCGCAGAGGCGGGCTTAGCGAACTGTTGGGACAGCAGCAGGCCACCACATACCCGGGCGCGGACTGCACGCTCATGATCTGCGGGCACAACCAACAACTCTGATCGACATTAAGGAGACACCATGATGCTTTGGTATGGACCAGACATGAGCGGGTGGGCATACGCCGGGATGGCGATCGTCATGATGCTGTTCTGGGCAGCGCTGATCGTCGGTGGCGTTGTATTGCTTCGGCAAGTGTTCAGCACGAACACAACAGAGTCCGTTCCTATGCGCGGCACCGATTCCGCGAAGCGCATTTTGGCCGAGAAGTTCGCACGTGGAGAAATCGATGAAAACCAATTCCAGCGGCAGATCGCAACCTTGCGAGGGGCCGCCGATTCTCATCCCACTGGAAGGATCCAGCCATGACATCACCACAAATTCATTTCAGGACAAAGCTATTCGCACGTGTTCTGGGTCCGTACCTGTTGATATCAGCGCTCACGGTACTCGGGAGACCCGCGAATATTCAGACGCTCCTCTCAGAGCTCACCGACACCAGCGCCGGTACGTGGACGTGGGCGCTCGGCGCGTTCGTTCTCCCGATGGGCTTGGTCATCATTGTTCTGCACCCGTGGTGGCGTGGTGCGACAGCGGCACTGATATCGATATTGGGATGGTTGACGGCGTTCAAGGGTGCGGCGCTGATGATCTTTCCCGGTATCTATCTCTCGATGGGGAACCGTCTCATCGAGATGGCACCCTGGTGGCAGGCGATGTCGGCTGCGATGGCACTCGCAGGTCTGTATTTGACTGTTATCGGTTGGTCCCCGGCGCGAAACGGGGTCTCTCATAGTCCGAAAACTCAGCAGCAGGATCTGTCAGAGACCGCGTAAGTCGGCAGCGGGGAAAGGCTTCACCACACCGACGCTACTGTCAATCGCCTTTCGAGTGAGTACCAGTAGCATGACGCCGGGCGTGAGCGATGGCTTCCTCGAGGGAACCGATGAGGTGGTTCTCGTGCCGTAGGGACTCAATGACGCCGACGTTGGTGAGGAGTTTGAGGTGTTCTGGCTGAACACCTTTGATGATGACGGTGATACCGCGGGATTCGAGTTCTTCGGCGATCTGCGCCAAGGTGTGTGCGCCAGTGGCGTCGAGCATGCCGAGTTGGGACATGCGGATGATCACAACACTGGTGTCGGGGTGCTCAGTGTCGGTGATTGAGTTCGAGATGCGTTCGGCTGCACCGAAGAACATCGCGCCATCGAGCCGCAGTAGTGCGATTTTCTCATCACCCGGTTGAGGTGGGCCGGGTAGTTCCTCTCGGGTGACGCTGCTGCGGCGGGCAACGACACGCAGGGCGAAGAAGGCGGCAACCACGATGCCGATCTCGACGGCCTCGATGAGGTCGAAGCAGATCGTAACGAGTGCGGTGAGGACGAAGGTGAGGGCATCCGAGCGAGTCGAGCGCAGGATCGTAACCGCAGTGCGCAGGGGGAACATGCGTAGCGAGGTGATCATCAGTACCGCAGACAATGCGGCTAAGGGTATTCCGGCCACGGGCCCGCTGGCCAGATACACCACCGCGAGCAACAGGACCGAGTGAGTGATGGCGGCCAATCGGGTACGTGCACCTGAACGAATGTTGACGGCGGTTCGGGCGATAGCACCGGTGGCGGGCATACCACCGAACAGACCGGATGCAACCGACGCCAGCCCCTGGCCGACGAGCTCGCGGTCGGGGTCGTAGGGTCCGGTCGGCGACATAGTGGCTGCAACCCGGGCCGAAAGCAATGATTCGATTGCAGCCAAGGCCGCTATCGCTACGGCAGCCCCCAAAAGCGCCTGCAGCGCAGCCAGGTCGGCGTGCGGAAGGAGTGGTGCAGGTAGCCTCGACGGCAACTGCCCGATTCGTGCCACCGCAAGCCCGGTTGTTGCCACGAGCACCGTGGCAACAACTACCGCGGCCAAGGATTCGGGGATCGCGCGGTGTACTCGCGGCAGGCCGATCATCAACGCGGCAACCAACACCACCACCAGCAGCGGCGGCCACGCTGTGTTCCACCGTGCGTGGGTGAGGACTTCGATGGCTGCCAGCAGTGGGCGTTGGCCCTGGGGTACGGGCTGTCCGACAGCAGCGGGGACTTGCTGCATGAAGATAATGGTGGCGATTCCGAGAGTGAAGCCTTCGATGACCGGCCAGGGGATAAAGGTGACGGCCCGTCCGAGACCTGTTATCCCGGCTGTAAGCACGATGACTCCAGCCAGCACGGTGACCAAAGCCAGACTGCCTGCACCGTACTGGAAGACGATGGGCGCCAGCACCACTGCCATGGCTCCAGTCGGCCCGGAGACCTGCACGTGGGACCCGCCGAACACAGCAGCCACCACACCGGCAATGACGGCAGTGATCAGGCCGGCCGCGGCACCGGCTCCCGAGCTGATGCCGAACGCTAAGGCCAGGGGAAGTGCGACCACCCCCACGGTTGTGCCGGCAAGGATATCGCGGCGCCACGAGCGGCTCAGTCCTGCATAGTCGTCGTGTTGCGGCAGCAGCCGTGCTGCGACACCGCTGGCGAGACGCATCACCTGGGCCCACATCCACGGAGGCCACTACGTGCCGCACGCAGGCTGATTACCTTTGTTGTCATCGCAATTCGGCGCATCCCCGCCGAGCTTCCGCCAATCGTGCCCGGAGGGCGCCGAGTTCTAGCCGTAGCTCGTCGGGCAAGCGGTTGCCGCCGATGTGGGCGTACCACTCGTCGATGGATTCGGTTTCGGTGACCCATTCGTCGATGTTGATCGCTAGCGCTGCTTCGAGGTCCTGGTCACTGATGTCGAGACCGGTGCGATCGAGGGCATCGAGGGAGGGTAGGTAGCCGATGGGAGTGGCTACGGCGTCGGCGGTGGCGTCGAGGCGTTCCAGTGCCCATTTGAGGACCCGGGCGTTCTCCCCGAAACCGGGCCACAGGAACCTGCCGTCGCCACTGCGGCGGAACCAGTTGACGTAGAAGATCTTCGGCAGCAGATCCGGGTCGGTGCGGGTGCCGATGTTGAGCCAGTGCTGGAAGTAGTCGCCGACGTGATATCCAAGGAAGGGGCGCATTGCCATGGGGTCGCGGCGCAACACCCCGACTTGGCCGGCGGCGGCCGCGGTGGTTTCCGAGGACAGCGTGGAGGCCAGGAACACTCCATGGCGCCAGTTGAGGGATTCGGTGATCAGCGGGACTGTGCTGGCGCGTCTGCCGCCGAAGAAGATTGCCGAGATCGGTACTCCGGCGGGATCGTCCCATTCCGGGGCGACCGTCGGGCATTGCGCAATGGGTGTGCAATACCGTGAATTCGGATGCGCGGCAGGCTCGGTGGAGGTAGGTGTCCAATGCTGGCCGCGCCAGTCAGTCAGATGTTCTGGCGGCGCCTCAGTCATACCCTCCCACCAGACATCGCCGTCATTGGTAAATGCGGTGTTGGTGAAAATGGAGTTGCCAAGCTCGATGGTGTCCATCGCGTTCGGGTTGGTGCGGCCGCCAGTGCCGGGTGCCACTCCGAAGAATCCGGCTTCGGGGTTGACCGCATATAGACGTCCATCTGCCCCGAAGCGCATCCATGCGATGTCATCGCCGATCGTCTCGGCCGTCCACCCCGGCAATGCGGGTTGTAGCATCGCCATGTTTGTCTTGCCGCACGAGGACGGGAACGCTGCGGCTACATATCTCACGACCCCTTCGGGGGAGGTCAGTTTGAGAATCAGCATGTGCTCGGCCAGCCAGCCTTCGTCGCGGGCCATCACCGAGGCGATCCGCAGGGCGAAACATTTCTTACCCAACAACGCGTTGCCGCCGTACCCGGAGCCGTAACTCCAGATGGTGCGGGTGGCCGGGAAATGTGAAATGTACTTGGTTTCGTCGCACGGCCAGGGCACATCGGCCTGCCCGGGCGCAAGTGGGGCACCGACCGAGTGCACACATTTGACGAATCGGCCGCGCAGCCCCAGTCGATCCCACACCGCGGTGCCGGAACGGGTCATGATCTGCATCGAGACCGCCACGTACTCTGAATCCGTTACCTGAACACCGAATTTCGGTTCATCAGAGCCCAACGGGCCCATACAGAAGGCGATCACGTACATGGTGCGCCCGGCCATCGCGCCGCGGTATTCCTCGGTCATGATGGTGGTCATGTCGACCGGGTCCATCCAGTTGTTGGTCGGCCCCGCATCGGCGGAATCATCCGAACAGATGAACGTGCGGTCCTCCACACGTGCCACATCCGCCGGATCTGAGACGGCCCAGAAAGAGTTCGGCTTACCGGTCAGCGGAACGAAGGTGCCCTTCTTGATCAGCAGTGCCGTCAGGCGGTTCCATTCAGCATCAGACCCGTCACACCACACCACCTTGTCCGGCCCCAATAGCTCGGCCATCTCGGCCACCCACAACAACACCCCGGCATGAGTCGTGGGCGCCGGCGCCAAACCCTGCATCACTGGCGCCGTACCTGCTATGCCAACCGCATCCGACACAACCACTCCTTATGTCCTTCGCAACTCGACTATCAACACATCACGCTAATTAAGAAAACAAGCAACTAGTGGGCGCTAGCCGGAGGCAGCGTCCGATACCTCCGGCTAGCGCCGGGCCCGCGTCGCCTCCGCGGGCCCCACAGGGACCGGATCAGCGCCGTCGAGCCATTCGGCCTGATCGGCGACGACCCCGGTCAAGATTGTGCGTGCGGTCGCCAGCAGCTCGGCCACCTGCGGCGAGGTCAACGTGTACAGCACCGACAAACCTTCGCGCCGTGCGGTCACCAAGCCAGCACGGCGCAACACCGCCAACTGCTGGGATAGGTTTGCCGCTTCGATCCCGACTTCCGGCAGCATCTCCGAGACCGCCCGATCCCGCTCGCTAAGCAACTCCAACACCCGGATCCGCACCGGGTGCCCCAGGGTTTTGAAGAAGTCCGCCTTCATCCGATACAGCGGCTGACGCGCATCCACCACAACTCCACCTCACCAATACGACAACATGCAAAGATTAGCAACCCGGCAATGCTGCAGGACAACGGTGGTCTATAGTTCGGTTTGGTTCCCACCGCGGTTACCCTATTCAGCAGGGCTGTCTGCTACACAGGCCCCGGTGGGAACCACCACACCCCGACGTCCCGGAGGAACCGGGCCCCAGCGGGCGCACCGACAATGCGGACAATCAACAACGCCCAGGAGTCTTGTCTATGGCCACCGATCGACCCACCGGATGGCAATACGTCACCTATTGCTACGGCAAGCGTCTGCCCGACAGCATGCGTGACTGGGTCGCCAACGATCTCTCTGGCCCAGGCGCTATCCGACGACACATGGTCCGTTACGTGATCCCGCCGCACTTCATCCTGGCCCCCTTTTGGCTGCTGCCCGGCGGGTTGCTATTACACACAGCGATCACACTGCCCATCTATGTGTGGGCCATCCTGATGACCCATGCCCTCAACAAGATCTGGCGCCGCCACCGGCTCGCAACCCACGGCCTTGACCCCAAGCTCGCCGACAACGTCAACAGGGAAAAGAACGCACGCAAGCACGAGGCGTACGCCCAGCGCTATGGCGCGCGGACACAAACAGCCGACAACTACTCCAGCAGCGACCCCATCTAGACACGCAGTTCCCATGAACCGGCGGACGCTGCTTCTCGGCGGGCTCACACTCGTAGCCGTCGCCGCGTGTGAGCGCGGCATTCCAACACCTACCACCACCTCGGCGATGCCCGAACACGCAGACCCACTTGCGGCGCTGAAGGCCGGCAATGCCCGCTTCGCCAGCGGACAGATGACCCATCCACATCAATCTGCGCGACGGCGGCAAGAACTAGCCGACGGCCAGGATCCCGCGGCAATCGTGTTCAGCTGCATCGACTCTCGAGTCCCACCGGAAATCATCTTCGACCAAGGCCTCGGCGACCTATTCGTAATACGCACCGGGGCACAGGATTACGATGCCCTCATCGAGGGCAGCATCGAATACGGCGCTATCATGGACCACACCCCGCTGATGGTGGTACTGGGCCACCAGCGCTGCGGTGCCGCAACTGCGGCCGTGAAATCCCTTGAGCAAAGAGCTCCTGCACCCGCTCACCTTGCCGACGTCGTCGAAGCGCTCAAACCCGCCTACTTGGAGGCCAAACAAGCACAGTGGAAATCCCTCGACGATCTGATCGAGGGAACTATTCGCGCCCAGATCCGATTGACGGTCAACGCTTTACGCGCCGATCCGCCGCTGGCATCGAACGCCAAGAACAACGAGCTGCGTATCGCCGGCGCGTATTACGCACTCGACACCGGCATCGTCAGCTGGCTGGACCAGTAGGCGCATCACGAGCGGCTGCGAGTTCGGCCAGCCCGGGCATCAGGACCGCGATCTCCTGCGCCAGTCGGCGAGTTCGGTTAGAGTCCCGGCCGGGCAGGGGTTTAGCCGCCGCTTGATCGACGCAGGAGACGCGAGAGGAAGCCCATGAGGAAAATCGCATACCGCAGCACGGCCGTTGTCGGCCTGGCAGCCGTGGCATTTGTCGCGGCGGGCTGCAGTGACGACCCGAGCCTGGGCCCGTCGGCTCCACCTCGGATCGGGTTGATCGCCACCACATCATCTCAGGCCCCGGCGCAGCCCACCGAAGTGAAGCTCATCGGGGACAGAGACGTCGAAGTGACACTGACTGGCCCAATCGCTGCCAAGTACTCGTCGGCAACCGCGAATCAGAAGCAGGCACTCGGCAAGCCTCTGACGGGCGACCACAATGCGGGCACCCGGGACAGTGGCGTGGTGTTCCAGCAGTTCCAGGGTGGTGCGATCACCGCCAAGAACAACCAGCCCGGCACGCCCGCGTACATCACCCTGGGCAAGACTCGCGAGGCGTGGAATGTCCAACGCGACCCGGACGGCGTGCCTTCGATCACCGGCGCCAACGGCTCAGCAGGTCCGCTGGGTATCCCTACCAGCGACGAGAACGCCGTCGGCGATCTGCTCGTGACGACGTTCGAGCACGGTCAGATTGAGTACAACACGAAGACCGGCCAGGTCGAGGTGACGGTCAACGGCAAGGTCGTCCCTGCGGGGCTGTAGGCGACGGCGATGTTTCGCCGAGTATCGCGTAGGCCGCCGCAGCGCTGGCCGCGGTGAAGACGCTATAGCTCAGCGGCGCTTCCGGGCCCAACGATATCGCCATCGCACTTCCAAATGTTATGAGCAGCAAGCAACTTGCTGCGCCGACGTACCGTGGCCGCCATCCGATCAGGAGCAGGACTCCCAGAATCATTTCAGCAGCCGTGGACGACCACACAAGCACCGTCAGCAACCATCCAGAAGTAAACGGGACCAGCTGGTGGACATAGTCGGTGAAGGACGCCATGTTTCCCCAGGCGCCCTGTCCGAATGGCTTCCACCAGCCGAATCGGTCGGCGACAGCAGACAGGAACGCCGTCGCGAGCGACACCCGAAGCGCCATCTCGATGAACCGGACCCGGTCAAGCTTCTCCATGGGCGCTCCTTCCGGACGGCGCATCTGTCGTGTCGTCGACAGTGAGCGGGCCGTCGCCGGTGTCGAGCAGAAAGACCGCAAGCAACTCCGCAGGTTCTGTGTTGCTGACATTTTCGCCGATTGTGTGATGTGCGCCAGGGGCTTCATGCCAGGTTTCGCCCGCGTGATAAACACGCGCAGGCTCACCGTCAACCTGGCTGCGAATCGCTCCGGATATCACATAGGCCATGATGAATGACGATTTCGCATGACGGTGTGCCTCACTTTTTGCGCCCGGCGGATAGCTGACGGTAACGGATATCAATGACTTGCCCGGAACGTTGGTCGTTTGGTCGAATACTTTTCGGACAGTGGGCTTTTCACCTGGGTTCTGTGGTGCGGGTGCGGCACAGGAGATCGCAGCGAGCATCGCCGCGGCGCCGAGTACCACACACAAAGTCTTAGCGGCCATGTGGTCTCAACCTCTTTCGGCCAGGGACGGTTGGATGATCGTCTTGCCGCGAGTCTTATGGTCAGGATCGAAGGCGCTCGGCGCATCCTCAAGGGGGAGAATTGATCCGATGTTCTGACGGATCCTTCCCTCGCGCAGCTTATTTTGCAGAAGAGCCAATTGCGCACGGTCGGCCTCGACGACAAAGAAGACCGCACGCGCTCCTTCGGGGATAACACGCGGAGGTTCGGCGATAGTGACCAGCGTGCCTCCAGCGCGCACCAGTGCCGCTGAGCGATCGAGGATCTCCCCACCAATCACATCGAATACGACGTCGACTTCGCCCACGTCTTCGAGCGTGTCCGCGGTCAGGTCAACAAAATCGTCAGCCTTGAGCCCCAACACCTCATCACGCTGGCCGGTGCGTCCGGTGCCGATGACGTGCGCGCCCGCCTCGTGCGCAAGTTGCACGGCCACGGAGCCGACCGCACCGGCCGCGCCGTGTATCAGCACTCTTTGTCCTGCGGCAATCCGGCCGTGGACGAACAGTCCTTGCCAGGCCGTCAGCCCGGAGATGGGTAGGGCCGCCGCGACCGCGTGTTCGACATCGACGGAAAGCGGTGCCAGGTTCCGAGCTTCCACCGCGACGTACTCCGCTAGTGTCCCGTTGCGCGTCCAGTCCGCGAGGCCGAATACTCGCTGACCGACCGTCAGTCCTGTTGTGCCATAGCCTAGTTCGGCGACTACTCCCGATACTTCATGGCCCGGGATGCTGGGGGTACGGCCCCGGCCCGAGCGGTCCGACCACGTTCCCGGCCAGTCGAGTTCACCGGGGGTGAATCCGGCGGCATGCACTCGGACAATGACGTCATTCTCTGCGGCATGCGGATAGGGCATGTCCCGCAATGACAGCGCGGTGCCCTCGGCACCTTGTTCGGCGGCGATCGCCTTCATGACCTTCACATCTCCTACGGTCGACATGTCCACCCTTTCGTCGGTGTTGTCTCTCCAATCACAGCCGCCGCAAGTCATCTAGTCCAACGGATACTTTTGATATGTTCCATCTATCAAATAGATGAGGTGTCCCCATGGAACTTCGACAGTTGGAGCATTTCGTTGCCGTTGCCAGCGAGATGAGCTTTTCCCGAGCCGTCCAACGCGTTCACGTTGTTCAGTCCGCCCTATCCACCTCGGTAGGCAAGCTGGAGAAGGAGCTCGGCGTCGAACTGTTCGACCGAACGCGACAACAGATCAGGTTGACGCCAGCGGGGGAGCTGTTCCGCACGCATGCCACCCGCGTGATTCAGGCCGCTCGGTACGCGAAAGATTCCATCGGCGATTTCCGCGGCGAGTTGACCGGCACCGTCGATCTCGGTGCGCTCATTTCCTTCGGTCCACTGGACATACCCAAGGTGCTGGGACAATTCCACCGCGACTATCCACTCGTTCAAATCCGCTTGCGGCAGAGCCAGTCTGGATCGAACGCATATCTTTCGGCCATTGCCGATGGAACCCTTGACCTTGCCTTGGTCTCGGCGCCGGACCGGTTTCCGGCCGACATCCAAATGCGGCTGCTGTGCCAAGAGCCCATGATGTTCGTGTGCCGGCCTGACCATCGGCTTGCCGGCCGAAGTCACACCGAAATAGCCGAACTCGTGGACGAACACCTCATTGGATTTCCGGCCCAATTCAGCCTGCGCCGTTTGGTCGAGGACGCCTTCACGGCCGCAGGCTTCACCGCATTCACGCCGCATGAAGTCGCTCTGGAGTATTCGATCGCCGCGAGCTTGGTCCACCACGGACTTGGCACGATTTTTATGCCCGCAAGTGAGGCCGCGCAGTTCCCCCACCTGCGAGCACTGGCTGTGCGCCCCGCCATCATGTGGAAGATCTACCTCGCGTCGGCCGAACAATCCCGACTCGGACCGGCGAGCGCCCAACTGGCCGAGCGACTGGTCGCGTCGGGTCAGCATCAGACATGAGCAGGGGAGTGAGATCGACGCCTAACACCGCCGTGCACCGCCCGACCATCGCGCCTTCGGAAACTACGATCAAGCGATGTCGACACCCGAGCGCCATGAGTCCTCCACCCCATGCTGATCGGCATCGCCGCAGCGTTGCTCGCGTGTGTCGGGTACGGCACCGCGTCGGTGTTACAGAGCTACGGCGCTCGTGAATCAGAGCTTAGGGGACCCACCGCCGACAGCGGCCCGACCTTCAGGTCCACAGTTGCCGCCATGCTGACTCCTGCGTTCATTGCCGGGATGGCTCTCGATCTTCTCGGCTTCGCGGGAAGTCTGATTTCAGCGCGACTGATTCCGCTGTTTCTTTCGCAGACGATCATGAGCGCCAACCTGGCGGTTACCGCGGTGCTCGGCGCAATGGTGCTGGGCGTGAGGTTGCGCCGGCGGGACTGGCTGGCGATCGCCGCCGTCTTGTTGTCATTGTGTGTGCTGGGCGTCACCGCGGGTCATCGCGGCGAGGATGCCGCCGTGGCGGCCGTTCACTGGGGCGTTCTGTGGGTATCGATCACCGTGCTGGTCATCGGTGTCGTTCTCATCCGCCTACTGGGCAGCCGTGCCGCAGTCCCGGCCGGATTGTCGGCGGGCATTCTGTTCGGGGCAATGGCTGTCGCGGTGCGGATAGCGGACGGACTCGAGCCGGTGAGCCCGAAGATACTGCTCTCCGATCCCGCGGCGTACGCCGTGATCATTGCGGGGGCAGGGGGTTTCTATCTGTTCACCGTTGCGCTGCAAGTTGGTTCCGTCACCGGCGCTGCGGCCGCGCTGGTTGTGGGGGAGACGGTGGTACCCGGCGTCGCCGGGGTAGTGCTCTTGGGTGACACCGCCCGCCCCGGGCTGAGCTGGCTGGTCACCGTGGCGTTCCTGGTCGCGGTGGTATCCGCGGTAGCGGTGGCCGTGTTCGGTGCCGTCGAGCACACACAGTCCACAACGTCTGGCGACGCAGTCCCGGAGCCGGCTGCGCCCGCCGATAGTTAATCCCTTGCAGCAGAGGGCTGGGCTGGCTGATTCACCAGGTTCAGAAGTTGTGGCAGTTGTCGACGGCTCTGCCGATCGGCTCGCAGGGCGAGTTCATTCGGAGTCAATGCCGAGGGCCAGGCCACGCTGCTAGACGCTGAATTGTCAGCCAACTCGCAGAAAGGCCGCGGCTAGACCCACCGTTCGGGATGGCGACCAGCCAGCCGACATCGCGATGAGTTCGCCCTCCGGCCACGTCTGATCTGCATGGCCAGCAGACATTGTTGTGGCCGAACTAGTTTGGCTTGGGTACCGAGAGACCTGTGAACACCGAAAAGAGATCCTGGTAGCGAGCTCCCATGACCCGGACGAGCACATCGAGAACCTTGGCATCGGGGCCGACCAGTACTCGAGGCTTCTTCTTGCGCACGGCGGTGAGGATGATGCGCGCGGCGGCTTGTGGGCTGGTGTTCGCCAGGTACTTGTCAAACACGGCCGCCGCCGCCTGCACATCGATTCCGTCGGCGGCAGTGGCATTGCGGGCGAATGCGGTCTTGACGCCGCCGGGGTGCACGCACGTGACGGCGACCGGCTTCTTGCCGGCGACCATTTCCTGACGCAGGGACTCCGTGAACCCGCGCACCGCGAACTTGGCTGCGTTGTAGGCACTCTGGCCGGGCAGAGACATCAGGCCGAACAGGCTCGAGACATTGATGACATGGCCGTCGCCGGAGGCGATCAGGGGCGGCAGGAAGGCCTTGGTGCCGTTGACGACGCCCCACAAGTTGACGTCGAAGACGCGCTCGATGTCCTTGAACGGGCTCACCCCGACGTCACCCGCATAGGCGATACCGGCGTTGTTGTAGATCTGGTTGACCTTGCCGAAGTGCTCCTTGACAGCATCGGCATAGAGAACAAAGGGCACGCGTTCAACGACATTGAGCAGATCGGAGCGCACCTCGGCGCCCAGAGCCTTGACCTGACGTTCGGTTTCGGCCATGCCTTCGGCGTCGATATCGCTGATAGCGACCCTGGCACCCGAACGGGCCAGCTCGATCGCCAAGGCACGCCCGATGCCCGATCCTGCGCCGGTGACCACGGCCACCTTGCCGCCAAAGCCTTCCATTCCTGCCTCCCTTCCTAGTGCAGCAGTTTTCTGGCTATCTCGCGGGCCTTGGCCTTGCGGAGGTAGGCGAAATGAGCCTTGACCGCGGGCAGGCCGAGATTGGGGTTCACGACATACGCAAACATGCTGATATTGCGGCTCAGGTTCAGCAGGCGCCGGTAGGCGAGCAGTCGGGCCGTTCGAGCGAGGCCGTGCTGCTCGCCATGCTCCCTGTAGTAGGTGGTCTCGTCACCACCGAAGCTGTCAGCAGGAGCTGCTGTGTAGTAGAACAGCGCCAGTGATTGGCGCCAGGAGCCTTCAACGACGGGGACGGGGAATCCGTGCACCGACTGGTCGTCGGTGCGAAAGATGAGCGCCCGGCCCCAGACGGGAACAACTGTCTGAACCGCCCGACCCTCCGCGTCGTAAAGCGACAGGCAACCGCCGTCCTCTAGTGACCAGGACTTGTTCAAATAGACGATAACGTTGATGCGGCGGTAGAGGTTTAACGCACGAAGGTAATGGAAGTCGGTATGGGGTGTCAGGATGCCGCCCGCCCCGCTGAGGTGAATACCACCCCCAAACAGGTAGGGGTCGGGGAGTAGCTGCCCGATGCCGGTTATCTTTTCGAGGACGCTCAGAAAGCGCGGTTCGTTGAGTTCTCTGATGACAGCCTTGAACGGTTCCGGAATGAGGTCAATTTCCGCACAGAACCGTTTGTTCCGGATGTATCCGTCGTCCCATTGGTTCCACCAGGGCCAGGAGATGCCAGGAAAGGCACTGGCGGACTTCGAGGACAAGCGGAGGAGATCGTCGATCACCAGGTGCGGAAATGGCTCAGCGGTGTGAAACTCGCGCTGCAGATCTGACACGTTGTGCTCGAGCTTTTCGACTCGAATAACGGTATCACCTACACAACTATCGACGGATTCTGATGGCACGCTGGCAGTTTCATTATCGATTCGCATCGGACATCCGCTCCTCGCACTCGACCATGCGCAGCCCCGATGGCCGACCGCATCGATCATGCCTCACGATGCAACAGCGGAGTCATGCTGCGCCATGGTTTCGGCCCCAACCAAAACGACGTTCTGTGGTGCCGCCGTCGCGCCCATCGCGGCGTGGAAACCGACACCCGCCGGTGAACTCAGTGAGCCTGCGTACGCAGAATGTCCGGCATCGCCCAGCGTCTAGCCAAATTACGCTTGCGTGCACCGTCGACGAGCCCTCCGCCCGAACGATCTCGGCATGCCGCCAGGTTCGACCTGCGCATTCCTCCATGGAGACAGCGCCTGTCAAGCGATCTGGGATTTGTTGAGCGTCAACCATTTACAAACAGCGCTGTTGAAACCAATGCAGGGAGAGTAGCGTAACGACGTACCGCTGCAGTGAGAAACAGGTAGCGTCTAAGTTCTGGCTCATGCGAATTCCGTTGTCTGAGTCCCTATGATTAACAGGGAAGTACGTATGACACAGGCTGAATACCCTGGCCCGCAGGTCCGCTTCACGTTGGGGCAGTGCAAGACCGGCAGAATAAACGGCGCGTGGTGGCCGCAGGATGATGGATTGATCGCGCGTGAACTGTCGCCCCTAGTAGAAGAGTTGTCTGAGCGCATCGGTGCGGTCGGTCACGTCTCACTGAACTGGAAGCCGGGCTCGCCGCGTTCCAGCATGAGGTCGGTTGCGATGCCTCAGTACCTCGCGAATCGCCCATTCCATTGGGTTGCCACGCTCCGGGGCGAGTATCGAACGGTCCGGATGCTGTTGGTGCCTGCGCGCACCAACAAGCTCCTTGCTCGAAGGGTCATGCGGTTGGCTGCACAGATGCCTCTACTTGATTCCTCCAGTCAGGACCAGGTGACTGCCGCGCTACGAATAATCTTGGCCGCCTGAGGGATCCGTGCCCGGGATGCGCTACTCGCTTCCGCGGTCTCGGTACATAAGCACTTTCCGCACCACGGGATTCACTGGCTATGGCTAGATCGTACTGTTTCCTACGGGGGGGCTGTCTCGAGTTTGGCGGCCGTAGGGTGATGCACAGAGATCTACGAAAAAACAAGCTGGCCCGCCTAAGAATTCCTAGGCAGCCAGCTTGTTTGCGCTGAGGGGGATTAGACCGTCTGCACTGAAACAGCCTGCGGGCCGCGATCGCCGGCTTGTTCGTCGAAGCTGACGCGATCGTTCTCATTGAGGCTGCGGAATCCGCCGCTGCCGAGGATGCCAGAGAAGTGGACGAATAGGTCTTTGCCGCCACCGTCAGGGGTGATGAAACCAAATCCCTTTTCGGCGTTGAACCACTTCACGATGCCTTGTGCCATGCGATAACTCTCCTGAGTATTCAAAACGAGATCGACCTTCGATCTCGGGTCTGCGGAGGTACGCAAAATCAAAGCAACCGGTGAGAGTCACGGAGATGGAGTATGTGTCCGCCGCGGAAAATCTTCGCGAGCGTGTCACTAAGAAAATCAACCTTTTTGAGGATAGCACAGCCAAACGGTGATGCCTTCGCCCGCGCTGTATCCGTTTGTCGGTGGTTTCTCGACGATCAGGGGGAGCAACGCGATCGCAGGGTCCGATGCGTACCGGCGGGCTTGGCCGGGGAGAGCTACCGAAAGATGTCTTGAGGCAGGAGGATGTTGATTTCGTTGGGGCCGCTGATGTTCTTGATGGTGGTGCGGGTGAATATCCGCAGGGGGATTGCACCGGCGCATTGCAGTGGGATGCGCAGCATGGTTTCGGTGGGTTCGAGGGCATCGCCAACAGCCAGTTGTGGCCGTGTCAGCATGAGGTGGCCACTGTAGATCTGTTCGCCGAGATTATCGTGATCATTGCCAGCGTAGATGCGAATTGTGACGGTGCTGTCGGTGGTGTCCGCTTCGTCGGCGGTCATGGTGTAGACGAACAGGATGTGTTCACCGACATCAAGGGCCGCGGTGCCGGGTTGTTGCATCTCGGGGCTTTCGTTGGTCCCGTGATCTTCAATTCGGATTTGATGGCCGGTGGGATAGATGTCTGTAGCCAGGAGAAGTCTGTTGCGGGCGAGCGTATTTGGCGTTAGAGGCTTGGGCTGATCGCTGTAAAGAGACCCCGCCTGCAGGGGTTCGCCGGAGTCAAGAGTCGATGCGACGCATTGTCGTTGGTCGATGTAGTCGGCCGGGTCGGTTTCGAGAGGGACCGATAATTCGATCAATTCGGTGGACGTATCCGAGCCCTCGCAATCGTCGACAGAGATGTGCTGTTCGATGTGGTCGGCGGGGTTTGCATGAGGAAACGGTTCGATCATCGTTGTCATGTGCTGTCACCGTAATTTTTTTGAAGCGGGCAAGGGATAGTGAGGCGGGTCTGGCGCCGCATGTCGTCCGTGACTCAACCGGCATCACGCGTAGGCCGTAGGGCATGCGGCATGCCAGACCGCCGCCTTGAATCAGTGCGTTGTGATGTCACCTCCTTTCGTCCTTGAACCCGATTGCCCGGCCGCGGCTCCGTTCTCTGGTAGGTGGAGATAGTTCACGAGAGATGAGAACGGAGCCGCGGCCAAGGGGAGTGCCGGACCGCCGGGCCCTTGAGGTGGAACATCCGGCTTCCCGGGTGCAGAGCTGTGTGCCGAAGAGCTATGGCGGCTCTGCCGATCAGGCGTCGATGGACTCTCTGGCCGACGATGACGCGGTATCGACAATCACGCTATCGGCGGGCCGGTCGACAATGATCTTGCGGGGTTTAGCTTTTTCGGCGACCGGGATCACGAGGCGCAACACCCCATCGTGGTAGTTCGCGGCGATCTTCTCGGTATCCAAATTGTCGCCGAGAACAAGCTGACGAGAGAACACGCCCCGGGGCCGTTCGGTGGCCAGCATGTCCCGATTTGGGTCAACAGGTGCACGCTGAGCGCGCACCGTCACCACATTGTGCTCGATGTCCAAATCCAAAGAATCCTGGGCGATTCCCGGTAGATCGAATTCCACAATGAATCTCTCGCCGTCGCGCCAGGCATCCATCGGCATCGCCGCCGGGCGCGCGGCCGTGCCCAGTACCTGCTGGGTGAAACGATCCAGGTCACGGAACGGATCGGTACGCATCAGCATGGTGGTCACCTCCACATAGTCCTTTCTCACATTTGGTGTCAGCCGCGTGATAATCTGTGTCATACGGCCTAGATTTTTATATAGCACCGACCAAGATGGAGACGCAAGTAGGTGATCCCAAAAAATTTTCCACCCACCAGGGATAGTCCCGCTTCCGGCTCGAACACCGCTCTGCCGGCGGATCATCCGTCGCGTTCCCTGGGCGTATATGGCATCTCGGTGGCCGCCGAACTCTCCGGTACGGCCGCCGACTCACTGCGGTTATGGGAACGTCACGGCCTACTGGTGCCAGCGCGTACAAACGGCGGCACTCGCCGCTACAGCAGCGACGATCTCACCCGTATCCGCCGCATCACCACTCTCGTCGCCGCCGGCGTCAACATAGCCGGCATCGCCCGCATACTTGACCTCGAAGACGACAACACAGCCCTCCGCGCAACAATCAACCAATCATCCGAATAAGACAAGCCTGTACATTTCGGCACAGCCTGATGTGCTGGTCAGATCGTGCGCCGGTCAGCCGAGCGAGGGGAGCAGCAGCGGCTGTAGTCGGTAGCCGGGTGGCTCGGTGCCGTGTAGATGTCGCACGAAGTAGTCCCAGGTTCGGCGCAGTGAGTAGTGCAGCCAACCGTACAGCGAGTGCTCGGCGCCGGGAATCATGATCAGGTCGAAGTCCTTGTCCGCCTTGATGAGTGCGTCGGCCAGCCGCATCGTCATGTACGGGTGCGCGTTGTCGTCGAGTTCACCGTGGATGAGCAGCAGCTTGCCCTTCAGGTTGGCGGCCAGCGTGGTGTTCGAGATCGCTGCTTGGCCTTCGGCGCTCAGATCGCCGTGGTAGTGCTCGGCCCACATCGCCAGGTTGAGGGCGTTGTCATGATTGCCCGAGACCGCGACGGCCACCGAATAGAAGTCCGGGTATCGCAGCACGGCACGCGCCGCGGCGAACGCACCAGCGGACTGTCCGGTAATCCCGACCCGGGCAGTGTCCAGCCACGGATACCGCTGTCCGAGTTCGCGGATTGCGGCGATGTGGTCGTCCAGGGCTCCAGCGTTGCCGAGATCTCCATAGGAGTGGTCATGAAATGCCTTGCTGCGCCCCGCGCTTCCACGACCGTCGATGGCAACCACCGCGAACCCGAGCGCGGCGAAGGCCTCCGGTTCGCCGTAGTGCGGCGGGTTGAACATCGGTCCGGCGCGGTAGAGCTGCGGCCCCGGATAGATGTGTTCGATGATCGGGTACGTGCGGTCCGGGTCCAGATCGTGCGGTCGCCAGAGCAGACCGTAGATGGGGGTCTTTCCGTCCGCGGCGGTCGTCCGAAACCGCTCCGGCGGTTGCCAGCCCAAAATCTCGAGGTCTTCGGTATCGGGTGCCTCCAACTCCACCACCACCTGACCATCCCTGTCGAGTACCACTGAGCGTGGTGGCAGGCTAGGGCTTGAGGCGCGGTCCACCAGGTAGCCGCCCTGTGGCGGGCTGACCGCATCATGGTCCAGCTCGTCGTCTGTGAGTCGGGTAAACCCATTGCCGTCCAGTCCGATTCGACAGAGCTGCCGCAGGTATGGGTCGGCCTCGACCAGACCGTTGGCCGTGAAGTACACCTGTCGAGCACTCTGGTCAACCCATAACACGTTGCTCACCAGCCATGGCCCGGTGGTTATCTGGGTGACTTCGGCGCCGTCGGCCGAATAGAGGTATAGGTGGCCCCAACCATCGCGCTGTGACCACCACAGGATCTCGCCGGTGTCCAGCACGTGCACCATGTGCGGGTCGCCGAGCACCACGGTGGCGTCGACCCGGGTCTGGCACGTGTCGGTGATCAGCGTGGTGACCGCACCAGTTGACGGATCCAGGCGACGCAATTGCAGGGTGCGTGCATCGCGTGACTGATGCAGGAAGTACACGTCGTCACCGCTCCACCAGGCATAGACGAGCGCGACATTGTGCATGATCGGTGCCGGCTCGCTCTGCTGCCGTACTGCCGTGCGTTGCTCGACATCCAGCACGTTCCAGGTCATCGTTGCCACGGTGTCCTCGCCGGGCATCGAGTAGCGAGTGCGGTGTTCCACCGGCCGGCCGCCCTCGGCCGGGCTCGATTCCACGAGCACCAACTCGGGCACCTCACGCTGATCGATGCGCGCGACCAGGATTCGGGTGGAATCGGGCGACCAGTGCAGCATCATCGGCGTCGGAATGCCCAGGGCACGGGTCAGTGCACGAGCACCGGTGGTATCCGGCAGGCCACCGTAATCGAAATAGGGTTCAGCGTCATCGGTGAGTGCATGTTCGGAACCATCGGCCCGGCTGCGGATCCAGATATCGCCATCGCGGCGGAACGCATCCCACCGCTCATCGGGAGACGGGATCGCACCCGGAATAGTTGCGGCCGTGTCAGATTCGGTGCAGGCGCTGTCCGCCCATTGCCAATTCCGGCCGAACGCGCTGAACAGCACCGTGTCGTCGGCCCGAATTTCCACAGCCTGTATCGGCAGATCGGCACCGGTCACCGCCTGCCCCGCCGCCAACGACAGTGCGGCGGCCAGCTCATCGTGGTCGAAGGCGGCACGACGAGTCTTCACGCCGGGATCAACCGCAACATAGCGGGTTCCGATCCGGTACCAGAATCGGGCACCGTCAGCGACCCACTGCGGAGTCAGCACAGTGCCCGGCACCCGCCGGGCCCGAGAAGGGAAAAGCATCTGTTCGGCACGCGCATAATCCGAATCGCTCAGCAATGTCGTCACGCCCGTCATACAACACCCGGACGTAGCGGCACAGTCAAGAACGATTTGACCATTGCCTAGTGTTGTCGGTTGCGAATTCGCCTGAGGCGTATGGGTCGTTCCAGTCGCCGCCGTCAATATCGTCACCAAGCGGAACGGCTGGCGCATGCTGTTAACCTGGCGGAATGGCGTCCGCTCGGGCTTTGGGATGTATCGGAGCACTGGCAGCCAGCGGCGTGTCATTGGCGCCGCCGGCCGTCGCTGAACCGCAAATGCCGGATCTGGATCGGTACACCACGGTGCAGACGTCCGACTATACGGTCGCGATCCCGACCAGCGGCTATAACGGTGCCGTGAGCAGCGTGCAGTTCAGCACTCCCGCCGGCCAGAACTGCAGTGTGGTGATCAATGTTCGAGGTATGTGGGACATCGCGACGTGCACCGGGCCGATTCCGGGGAGTAGCCATAGCAGCGTGACCGCGAGCTACATGGAAGCCGGTAAGTTCGGCAACTCTCCGTCCGGTCCCGGGCAGGCGAAACTGCTGCCGGCTGGCAGCAAGGTCGTGTTCACGCGCGGGGTATGGACAGGCACGTGCGCGGTTGACCAGGCGATGACGGCCTGTGTTGTCGACACCGTCCCGGGACCTGCCGAGTCGACCTCAAGGGGCCCGCACGGGTTCGTGCTCGGCCCAGACGATAGCTCGACATTCTAGAAACCTCTCGTGAAGCCATTCACGAAGAAGTTGGCCGTAACAACCCTTGATGACCATTCACGCCACCCGCGACGATTATCCGCAGTGCCAACTCCGCATCGACAGGATCGACGGCCTGGTCCTGGAACAGAATCGAATGATTGGCAAGGCACAGATCAAGGATCTTGCGTCCCCGCCTACGAAGATGCGGTCCTCAGGTTGGTAGATGCACACGATGGGAGGGTGGCGCATTCCTCCCGATACGAACGTGCGGAATTCATCAGAAGCAGCAGGGGAGAGCGGCCCCCCTAGACCTACGCGCAACCCACTACTGCAGGGTCGCGTAGATTCTTTGAGAACAATCCGAGCACCTAACGCAGCATTCAACGAAGGCCATCATGTCCGAGGATCAGAACACAGACGTTCCGCCGAATCACCTCTCCATCGATCCGCGTAGTGCCTTTTATAGCGAAGAGGTGCTTCGCCGCGACGTGGGTATTCGCTTTAATGGTGTCGAGAAAACCAATGTTCACGAATACAACGTGGCCGAGGGTTGGGTGCGTGTTGAAGTCCCCACCGCGAAGGATCGCCGCGGAAATCCGATGGTCGTCAAGCTCAGTGGCACGGTTGAACCTTTTTTCCGCTGAGCAAGAATGCGGACGCCCCCTGGATTTCTGGCGGCTCCAACTCCGGTGGCCGGCAACTTCCGAAACCGGATAAGCCGAAACCAGGACAAGGGCCTGGACACGGGCAGAATGGCCCGCCGGCGGCGAAATCGCTTAGGACCGGCCACATTCAGTGCTTAGACGCGTAGTCAACCTTGGTGACGATCCACCTGTTCTTCTGGTACTCGAGAGTGGTGGCCCAGGTCCCGTGCGTGGTCTGCGGTGCAGTGCTTCTCGGTGTAGTTACCGACCAGGCGATCTGTGACTCAACGCGGGCGTTGGTGCCGGAGCACTCGACCTGCTTGCTGGTCAGCTCGGCGATATGCGAAACGTATCGATCTGCGCCGGGAATCGTGCTGACGGAGCGGAATGCCTGTTCGGACTGTGTGTAAACCTCAGGGGATAGACGCTCCTTGAGCGCGGGCAGGTTCTGATCTGCGAGACCGGTGAACTCAAAGCTCAGGTGGGCAACCTCCTCGGCGGCGGCGGCCGTGGTGTCGCAGTGGTTCGAGGTGCGTCGGATCACGAAGTAGGCAGTGGTGCCTCCCGCGATCATTAGTACTGCGACAGCTGCGACTACCGCCGATCGCGCCCGGCGGTTCCCGGACGCCGCGGCTGGAGGCGTGGGTGCCGGCAAGGTCGAGGCAGCGTTCTCGGATTCAGCAGGCTGGCCAGACTGTATGCCTGGCGCTATGGATCTACCGGCAGCCAGCGGTGCAGCGAGTTCTGCTACCAACGTGCGCAGCTGGCCGTAGGCTCGGCGACCTAGGAACAGCGGGATCACGTGGGGGGACGCTGGCGCGCCACGTCTTTGCCGCGTCATGCGTTCGCCGCGATGGACGGCGTAGGGCGCTCGGAGTCGGCTGACAGGCAGGACCTGGCCGCCGGGGGCCACGCACATCGCCTGCTCGACACGGGAGGCTCCAACCGGGTTTTATCGCGCATACGGTTCGTTCAACGTCCACGAACTCGACGGGTCTACGCCTATCTTGTGTGGCTTCAACCTGATCGCCGCGAATTGTTGCTTGGCGAGGTCACCGCACACAGTCGCGAGGCCAATCTCATCGCGGCCTGGCGTGTCGTCCACGACAATGATCTGCTGACTCCTCAGAGCAGAGCGTCATGGTCCGAGCGCCGCGCTCAGAGCAACAAAAGTCGATCAGAGCTCGACTAGAGTTGCCATCTGCCCTCAGGCTTATCGGATGTGTCGGGCCCGCTGGTCATTGATGTGCGGCCACAGGTTCACGGACGAGGCCTCGGCGGTCGTAGAGGTGGTTGCCGGCCAGCCCGACCACAAGTCCGGCCACCAGACACGCCGTGATCAGCAGCAGGGCTTGTCGGAGTCCGGCGCCCATGTTCGCGTCGAAGTAGAGCAATGATCGTGTGCCCAGGTAGATCTGGTGCATGGGTTCGAAGGTTGACAGGTACCGGTAGATGGGTGGGGCGGCCTGCAGGGCGATCACGCCGCCTGATGAGGGGAGGCCCAGGGCGATGAAGAAGATCAGGTTGATGCGCATGCCCCAGGCGCCGACCACTGTCAGGATTGAGATGGCGGTCATGCCGACCGCGGCGATGGTCAGGACGCTGAATCCGTAGAGGGCAAGCAGGTGCGGCAGATCGACGCCGATGGTGGTCAGCACGAGCAGGTAGCCCGCGGGCAGCACTACCGCGAGCAGTATCACCGCGACCCAGTTGATCAGGAACAGTTGGATGCGGCTGGCTTTGACTCTTGACACCAGAGCAACGCCGCCGCGAGCCGCTCGAAGAGGGTTCGCCACACCATTCGCCACCGGAATAGGGCTGGCCAGCAGTATGATAAAGGCTTGTCCAAGCGACACCGACGATAGCGCGTGCCCAGCCGCAAGTTAATCAGCGCGGGCGTGCAAAGGGGGGTAAATGACCGTTAGCACGGCCAATGAGTGGGCACGCCCGACCGTTTTCAGCGGTAACAAGGTTCGGCAACTTTTGGTCCCGGTATGCAATCAGATGACCATTCACGACGGCGAACTCCTGGAAGTGGCGGGCCCGTACGGGTCTTGGCCCGCGCACCGTGGCCCCCTCGCGGGCAGTGACGGTCCCCTGACTGCCGTGCTTCCGGTAATAAAGCAGTCACGAATCAGATTGGGATGGGCGGGCAATCGCGCGCTGACCGCTCCTTCTGACGTACTCGCGTCCTATCAGGGATCCATTGGATTCCGGCCGCACGAAGATCCACACAGCCTGCGGCGCCCCCAAATTGCTGCCCTGCACTCGATCGTCGGCTATCAGTCATCAGGGCTGACTGATCCAGCATTGGTCATCATGCCAACTGGCACGGGTAAGACCGAAACGATGCTCGCATGGATGGTCGCCGCACGTCCCGAAAAGCTGCTAGTCGTTGTACCAACAACAGCGCTACGGAATCAGATCGCGGAGAAGTTCGAAACACTTGGCATACTCCAGCGCGAACGTATCGTGGCTCACACGGCACTCAGGCCTTGCGTCGGCCGACTTGAGCACGGCTTCAGTGATCCCGATGATGCCAGGGGGTTCCTCGCCGCTTCCAACGTGGTTGTCGCGACACCTAATTCAATCCTGGCCTGCGATGCCGAGTCGAAGTCGATCCTGCTCGACAGCTGCACCCATCTGGTTGTTGACGAGGCCCATCACGCACCGGCACCGATGTGGTCCAGCGTGATTCGCGCGTTCGCCGATCGGCCTGTGCTTCTCTTCACCGCTACTCCATTTCGCACGGATGGACGAAGCCTGCCTGGCCGAACCATCTTTCGATTTCCGCTCAGAGAAGCGCAACGTGAAAAGTACTTCAGCAAGATAGATTTCACATCTATTGTAGCGCTGGAGGACTCTGATGAGGAGCTCGCGCGAGCAGCGATCGCACGTTTGAAAAAGGACCTCGACAAAGGGCTAGATCACATCCTGCTCGCAAGGGTCAAAACTCAGGCACAGGCAGAAGTAGTACACGCCATATATTCGCGCTTGGGCCCGCAGTACACGCCACGCCTGGTGCACGATCGGGTAGCACCACAGAAGACAAAGGAGGCCCTGGCGGCGCTGCGCGCTGGTGCCTCTCGGATCGTGGTGTGTGTCAACATGCTTGGAGAGGGCTATGATCTTCCGACTCTCAAGATCGCCGCGATACATGAGACTCATAAGTCGCTTAGCCCTACGATTCAACTCATCGGGCGAATAGCTCGGACCGAGTCGCCAACTCCAGTCGGTACCGCAAGTGTCTTCGTCAGCCAGGACCCCGAAGCTGCGCTGTCTCCGCTGCGGACCTTGCTACGTGAGGATCCAGACTGGGACAAGGTGCTCAGCAACATCACCGACCGGGCAGCCGAACGTGCTGTCGAGATCAGCGAATTCGATGCAGCATTCACCCTGACGCCATCACAGGTCCCCGTGGGGCTACTGGAGCCGAAGATGAGCGCCATAGCGTTCCGGACGGACGCCTCCGATTGGGAACCAGACAACGCTGCAATCATGTACGGAGAGGACATCCTTGACGGTGTAGTGAGTGTCAGCTCTCGTGATGATGTCGCTTGGTTCATCCTCGAAGCGCAAGGAGACCTTCGCTGGGGCGATGTTCCCGGGCTGCAGCCGGTGAGCTACACCCTGGTGATCATGTATTTCGATCGAGACAACGGGCTGCTCTTTATACATGGCTCGGATACTAAAAAGAAGTACATCAAGCTCGCTGAAGCAGTGCTAGATCAAGCCCCAGACCAGATTCGCGGACTAGACCCGTTCCGGGTTTTCGCCCGTCTCGACAGGCTGATACCAACCAACATGGGCCTGCTCGATGCCCGAGACCGCGACAAACGGTTTTCGATGTTCGTCGGCAGTGATATCGGGTTCGCCCTAAGTGAGGCTGAGCGAGAACACAAAACCAACACCCACGTAGCGGCCAGAGCATTTGATGACGGCGAACGTGTCACCATCGCCGCTGCGCTGTCCGGGCGATTCTGGTCCATGCAGACCGCAACCGGCCTTTCCGAATGGCGAGACTGGTGCAAGCGACAAGCATCCAAACTAATCGACAAATCAGTTGACGTCCGAACATTGTTCGGCGACATGATAATCCCAGTCGACGTGAAAGAACGGCCACCATGGCCACTTCTTGCCCTGGAATGGCCATGGGAGCTCTATCTTGGTACCGGCGCAGCCCAACGCGCCCGTTTCAAGGATGCGACGTATCTGCTTACCGACGTCGGGTTCCAGGTCGACGACTATTCCGACACCGGCCCATTTCGTTTCTCTGTGGTGTCGCCTGAGTGGACGGTTCCATATACCGCGACCGTCGGCGACACCGGCCTGCACTACCAAGCAGTGCATGACGACGTAGACGTCATTTCCCGTGGCGGGAAGCTCAAACCACTATCTGAATGGTTCAACGACAACAAACCTACGCTGTTCCTTGGGTCCGACCGATTGATCACCGGCGACGATCGCCTACTCGAGCCGCGCACCGACATCGCTCCTTACGACAAGGACAAGTTCACCGTAATCGACTGGGGCACTACCAACATTCGAGTTGAGTCCCAAGGAGTGGATCGTCGACAGGACTCAATTCAGGCCCACATGAGCAGATACCTGCAACAAAGCCAACAGTTTGACGTCCTCATTGACGATGATCGAGCCGGCGAGGCCGCCGACCTCGTCGGACTGCGTATCGACCGCGACCAACTGCTGGTCACACTCGTGCACTGCAAGTACTCATCAGAAGACACCGCTGGCGGCAGACTCAAAGACATCTATGAGGTCTGCGGACAAGCAATCCGCGGCGCCCGCTGGCGAAACCAATGCGCCGAGCCATTACTCAAACACCTCGATCGACGCACTCAGGACTACTACCGCACGCACAGAAAACAGCCCTACGAAGTAGGGGACCGGGCCGTCTTGCTAAGCCTTCGAGAACGAGCACTGCTCCTTCGGCCGCGGTTCGTCACCATCGTCGCGCAGCCCGGGCTCAGCAAGAAGAAGACCAGCGACGAACAGCTCAGAGTCATCGCCGCCGCCGCCTCGTACGTCCAAGCCGTCACGAAAGGCGCATTCGTGGTCATGTGTTCCGAATGACCACAAACCTCTCAAGCCGGTAGGCGCCCCAACCAGGCGTTCCCGGAAGCTGGTTGGCCATCAATACGCGGAAACCACACCACATCCGTAAATGGCCATGTTTATCCGGAAACTGGCCAACTAAAACCGGAAAGGACAGCAGGTGTCCGTTCTAACTGATTGTGTCAGTAGCGATCTGGGAAGATGACATCAATTGTGAGACAATCCCTGGGATATCTTTCTCAGTAAAGATGACAGTTCCGAATGAACTACGGAGGCACGCGCACGCCTTCTTGTCCTGCGATGACGCGGATAGCCTTAGGGGACCAGCGCAACGTGCTTAAGTTGAGAGTCGCACTGCGGCGCATCAACTCGTTTGCGTAGCCGAACTCGCGGCATTCCCCGCCTGTTTACTAAGGTTGGGCCGCAGTAGGTATTGCGCTGTTCACGCGTCCGGTTGGTGGCGTAGCTGGGTTCGAAGCTGTGGCCTCCTAGCTAGCCAATGTTGGTATATTGCGCCAACTAGCACGTTTCTGACAGAGTGGGCGGGTCGGCCGGTGTACCTCCAAAGCCGCACTAGAAGGTGGCTACGCGTCTTACGAGATGCGCGCATCACGCTTAGCGGCGCTATCCAACAGTTCGAAACATACGCCGCGTACGCTCACATGCCGGGTGTCCGGCAAATCAGCGTAGCGGTGTGGCGTATGTGGGGCGGCAAGACCGTTCCGGATGTGTACATCGCAGTTAAGGACATCACCGAGTCATCAGCAGCCCTCGTGCTGACAAGATCTCAGAGAAAACACCCCGATTCCGGATACTGCCATGATGGCTGAGATTACTGCCATATCCATTGAGAACGGACAGCAGGGGCAGATCCTACATGTGCCGCAATAAGCAGACTTCTATCTGACATAATGTGTCTTATCGGCGTTAGATATATGCCAAGCACACATCGACAGGCCGCCTATCTGCACTTTTCGTTGTGACGACCCGGCCACCACCCACCTGGCGTCCGCACATCCCCGGTAGATCAGCCACGCTATCGCCACACGTTCCTTCGCGCCGATCGCCTGGGCTCACAGACGATAGCCGCGACCGCCCCTTGCGAGACCGATCTTTCGGCTTCGTCGGCCAAAATCACTCGACCACAGCATATTTCGCAGATTGAGCACCCCTTCCAACGCCCAGCCCCCGTGCCTAAAAACGTCACTGTGACGATATGTCCATATCGGAACGTTGTCCGGCCCCGTCGGTCGACGAGTAATGCAGCGCCGTCCGACCCACCTCGACGGTCGCCCGAAATCGATTGATAACCATCCGATTTAGACCGCACAGGGATCATCAGAACAGGCATCAACTCAACACTCACAGGCAACGCTCCACCTCTAACCGCTGGGCACCCCACAGAACGCGCAGGCCGCCCGCAAACCGAAGCTGCACAATCGCATAAACCGCCATGAACGGCGCTACCCCACCACTTTCGCCACCCCTTTAGGCACGCCCATTGCGTCACAGTGACGTAATGATCATGAATCAGCCAGCCCCACAACCTTTTTCATATACATCAGCGATGGATGTCCGTTCTCACGGATGTTGGGGCATTCTCATTGAATCTGGGGCACGGTGCTTAACCTTTAGATGTGCTGACGTCGGTGGTGTCGGCTTGGCCTGTTAGTGCGGGTGTCGTTGAACTGGAGTTCGACAGGCGTGATGGCAGCTTGTGCCTCCCGCTGGCCCGGTGCGCGACGTTCCCGTTTGAGCTTGACTGTTTACCGGTGCGGAATTTTCCTTCGTACCGTGGTCAACGCAATTTCCCGGGTTTTTGGTGGTTTTCCCGTACCGGTATTCATGTTGGCCATGAGTCGTGGCTGGAACGTGATCAGCTGATGGCGCTGGATGCTGACCCGGACGTGATTGGCGTTGTATCACAATCATTTTGGTTCCGTTGGGCAGATGGTGTAAGTCATGCTCCGGACTATTTCGTGCGGCGCCGGGATGGTTCAGCGCTCGTGCTCGATGTTCGCGATGATGGCCGGATCGAGGCAGCGGATCAGGAGAAATTTGACCGTTCGGCTGCTGAGTGCGCGGCAGTTGGCTGGGATTACCGCCGGGTCGGGGTGCTTGATCCGGTGCTGCGGGCCAATCTTCGGTGGCTGTCTGGATATCGGCATCCACGCGTGTTTCGGCCTGGTTTGGCCGATGATCTGATGTCGGCGTTCGGTCGGGCTCGGCCCTTGATGGCCGGGGTATTGGCGGTGGGCACTCCCCTGGTGGTGCTGCCTGTCCTGTTTCACCTGCTCTGGCATCGCAAATTGAGCGTCGACCTTGCGGCGACAACATTGACCGATGACGCGATCGTTAGTCCAAGTACAGGCAGGTGAGAGATGAGACACTGGCCATCCATCGTCAGCAGATTGCACAACATCCCATCAGGCGCCGAATCGCCTGGCCTCAGTTGCTTCTGCAGAAGATCAACGAACGCACCGGCCACGCCCACACCGACATCACCCCGATCGAACAGTGGGTGCACAATCAGCGGCTCACCGCAGCCATTCAGTCACCGACGGCAGATGGGATCAAGGACCGCGGGCAGTGCCGTCAGAACACCAGGTTCCGGACGATGAAAGACGTTCATTCCACGGCGATCTGACCCATCAACACCGCGTTTACGCGGGCCGAATCCTATGACTGGCTGGCGATTCGTCAGTTCAGGGTTCGGGCTCTCAGCCAAACTTAAGGGTCTGCTCGGCATGGTGAGGATCATGCACAATCCCGATGCCAGCAGATTCACCTCGGCCGATCTTCGCCCCGAAACGCCAACCATCGAGCACGATAATTGGATGGTCGCCAAATCCGTGCTGTTCTGCGGTGCGGCGACCGCGATTGTCACCGCCATCGGCCTGATGGCCGAGGCATATCTGCTGTGACGTTGACTGGCGCTCAACGCGTTTGGGCTAGTCGCGGGCCAGCTCGTGGAGGTCTGGGTCGGGATTGTCCGTGGTGGTGGTGCGGGTCTTGCGGTATCCGAAGGCGATACCGATGACGAGGATCGCCAATAGTGCTGCCGAGGTGCCCCAGGTCCCCAGCGCTAGCCCTCCCTTGTCCAGTGGTTTGGACAGCAAGTCGCCCACGGTGGCCCCCAGGGGGCGGGTCAGGATGAATGCAGCCCAAAAGAGCAGGACTCCGGAGATGTTGGTGAGATAGTGAGCGGCCAAGATGGTGGCCATCACGGCGGCGATTAGGGCTGCGCTGCCCCAGTAGCCCATCCCGGAGCTGTCGGCGAGGTAGTCGCCCAGGGAGGTGCCCAGGGTATTGGATAGCAGGATCGCCGCCCAGTAGAGGACTTCACCGCGCAAGGTGGTGATGTTGGCGACATCGAAAGTTTCCCGGGTCAGTTTCCAGATCGCAAACACGACAACGAGTCCGGTGATCAGAAGGACTGCGCCGGCTCCGTAGCCCAGGCCGTCGGCGGTGTCGGTGTCTGAGCCGGGGCCGCGGTTGATCAGATCGGACATGGTGGTGCCGGCGGTGCTGGTCGCGGCGATCACCGTCCAGTACAAGGCCGGATGGAACTGGCGGGCACGCAGCTGTGCAAGAAGACTCACCACGAAGATCGCGATGAACAGGACTGAGGCGGCGGCGTAGCCCAGGTCCAAGGTTTGGGCGATCAGATCCCCGCCGGTTTCCCCGAGTGTGGTTGCGGCGATCTTCAAAACCCAGAACAGGGCTGTGACTTGGGGAAGTTTGTAATTCGATACGGCCATGACCTGCCAAATCTGTTGTAGGTGTCAGCGATCTCGGCCGCACCTTAGTGGCGCGGGACTGAGGATTCGCTGAGAACCGGGGCGGTGTCGGCGCTCAGCGTTCTCACAGCGCTGCGATGTCAACCTGATATGGCATTCCCCCGGGCGATCGGCGCCCGGAGGCCAGCAGATACGCAGAAAGGCCCGATTATGACCACTGCCCGCCGCGAGACAGCGATTCTGATCATCGGTGCTTTGATGTTGTTCGGTGCCTCGGCCACGGTGGCCGAGGCACAAGAGCGCGCACACGAACGTGCCGCGGTCTCGGTCAGTGAACCGGCACCAGTATTGGGTGCCGCGCATCCAGGGCTGTAAGACTGGACAGCGATCAAAGCTACACGGAAGGGCGCACGGTGCGGGTTCTGCTCGTTGAGGACGAACCGCTGCTTGCCGACACGGTGACAGCCGGTCTGCGGGCCGAAGGATTTGTTGTGGTTACCGTCGGCGACGGGATCGACGGACTGTGGCAGGCCACCAACGAATCCTTCGACGTGATCGTCCTGGACATCATGTTGCCCGGGCTCAGCGGCTATGAGGTGCTGCGCAGAATGCGGGCCGCGCACGTGTGGACCCCGGTGTTGATGCTGACCGCCAAAGACGGCGACTACGACCAGACCGATGCCTTCGATTTGGGCGCCGATGACTATCTGACCAAACCGTTTTCGTTCATGGTGCTTACCGCACGCCTGCGCGCCTTGATACGCCGGGGCGCACCCAAACGTCCCGTCGTGCTCACCGCCGGCGAGATCTCACTAGATCCCACCCGCAGGGTCGTCGAACGCGCCGGCAGCCCGGTGTCGTTGACACCGCGCGAATACGGTCTGCTCGAATACCTGTTACGTAACAAAGACGCGGCAGTCACCAAAACCGATATCCTGCAGAATGTTTGGGATAACCACTATGACGGCCCCGACAACGTCGTCGAAGTCTACGTCGGCTATCTTCGCCGCAAAATCGGCGCACACCTGATTATCACGGTCCGCGGCGTGGGCTACCGGCTTGAATCGGGCGAGTTCGCTTCCGACGGCTGACCACGTCCGCAGCGTTCGCCCCGCACGCGTTAGCGGCCTGCGTCGGCCGAGTTGACCAGCGGCAGCCGGACGGTCATCACCGTCCCACCGCCTGTACGGTCGCTGATATCTACCGTGCCCTTATGTGCGGCAACGATTTCGGCCACAATGGCCAGACCCAGACCGCTGCCGCCGCCGTGCCGGGAACGGTCGGCATCCAGGCGCACAAACCGTTCAAACACACGCCCACGCTCGGTGACAGGGATTCCCGGACCGTCATCACAGACCTGCAGACATGTGCTGTCAGCGTCGGCACTGACCGCGATGGACACAGTAGTGCGGGCGTGCCGGGCCGCGTTGTCAGCCAGATTACGCAGTACCCGTGCCAGCCCTAGCGCGTCTCCGGTGACTTTGACCGCCGCCAGATTCCCGGAAACCTGCAGCGACGTTTCTCGTTTAAGCCGCGCGACTTCGGTGCTGGCCAGATCATCGAGATCGATCTCGGTGCGCCGCATCGGCAGCCCGTGCTCATCGGCTCTGGCAAGCAGCAGCAGATCTTCGACCAGGGATTGCATTCGGTGAGCTTCGGGCAGCAAGGCCGTCTGCACGAGAGTCTTGTCGAACACCTCGGGATGGCTTTGAGCGATCTCTAAGGCCGAAATAACTGTTGCCAGTGGGCTTCTGAGCTCATGGGAGGCATCCCCGACGAACCGGCGCTGGGCGGTGTGCCCGGCTTCAATCCGTTCGAGCATCTTGTTCATCGTGGCCGCCAGCGCCGAAATCTCATCGGCGCGATCTGGCACGGGCACCCGCTCACTCAGATCGGAGGCGCTGATCTCCGAAACGCGGGAACGGATCGCATCGACCGAGCGCAGTGAGCGCCGCACCAGCAGATACGTCACCCCTGCGGCCACGACGGCCACAACAGGTGCGGTGATCGTCAGCATGGTGGCGACCGTCGAGGTCATCGACTCGATCGGTTCAATACCGCCGCCCACCAACACCGTGTACCGGCCTTTGCGGCCATCCGCAGTCAGCGCAGCCACACGAATATCATCATCGGCAGTGGCAGAAACACCGACCTGGGAATTTCGGAAGTTATTGCCGCGCAACGGCATTAGCGGCCCGTTGGGCGCCGAGTCCGAATGTCGCACGATCCGGCCTCTGGCATCGATGACTTGGACAGCCACGATCCGCTGATCGGTGGCCAACAGCACCGACTCCAGTTCGTCAGGAGGTTCCTTCTTGAGCCGCGCGGCCACAGCCAACGCGCGCGAATTAGCCGCGTCATCAACATCGGCACACATCGACCGATACAGCAGCACCACCGATGCCGAGCCCACAACTACCAAGCTGGCCAGCACCACAACGGCGGCCACCAGCGCCGAGCGAGTCGCGATCCCCCCACACCAGCGCCGCAAACGGGAGACCAACGCGCCAATGCGTACGCGGCCCTTCACCATCGGCTCCACCCACGCATCACAGCCATTGGGTACCGCCTCACGGATGGCAACGACATCCCATAATCATTGCAGTCCTACGACCGCCCGGAGGCCGTCGGCGCAGGGACAGGCGCAGCCGAGGACGGGGCGGGCGCCTGAGTACGTTCAGTACCCGGACGTACCCGCTGACCATCGCTTGACTTGCCCTCATCATCGCCGGCACGTCCGCCGTCGGCGGCCTCTCGACCTGCTCCACGCTCATCGATCTCGTCATCATCGTCGGCGTCATACCCATGCGATCGAGACTCGCTATGTCCGCGACCGTCTCGGCCATACTCATCACCAAACTCACTCCCAGCCCACACACCGGCACCGAACGTCAGACCTAGCACCGCCACCACAGCAGCTGCTGCACCAGCAATGGCCGCCGCCCGGGTAAACAGAGCCCACCTGGCTCTTTCCGGTACCCGGCCAGCATTCGGACTCAGTTCAGCGCCCTCAACATTCGCATCCTCGGGTGGTTCAGGGGACTCATTCGTGTCATCAATGTTCGACATGCCCCGACAATGCCCATCAGGCGCTGAGACTTCGCTGAGAACAAAGGCCCGTTACACCAAGCGCCAACCACATGACCGGCGCGTCACGTCGGCCATTGTTCGCACATACGTTCCATACTGAGAAGGCAAGAGAACAAGACGCCATGGTGCTCGGTCAGAGGAGCCCACTTAATCGCTCCCGCCGCTCCCATAAGACCGACACGCCCGACGATCCGTGTCGCATTCGGATGAGACATGTCTATAAAAGTAAGGAACGCAATAGGATTCAAGATGAACCCAAAGTTTCAACGCGAGATCGACCGCGAGGTTCAAAGAAAGCTCGACAAAGCTGGCCCGCAAATACGCACACCGGCCAGTCACAGAAATCGAAGCCGCCCTCAAATGCGAGGGAATCGATGAAACCCAAGCCAAAGTCCTGGCAGTAGCCATCAGCGAAGGCCGAACAATCAAGGTCGGTCAGTAACAAGACTGCGCCCGCACCCAGCCCCACCTGTGCGGTTCCCGGACCTACCCCACCGGACCGCGAAACCTGGAACCCAGGCAAACCGGGCTATCACGCTTGTGTCCACAGTTGATGAATCGCGGGATCGCGTACCGGTTTTCGCCCTGGGCATGGCGCCGACTTACCGCAGATTCAGTGAGAAAACGCCCGGATCAAATTCTCATCGAATCTGGGGCACCGCAGGTCAGACCTCACCTCATGCCCCAGATCGGATGAGAATGGACAACGTTGTTGTCCGCGGCCGACCTAGTGGGTCAACGGTATTGCCTGGCCCACTAGGTCAGCCGCGTTATGGACAGCGGTTTATTAGCCGTTTCCAGTTAGCTTGCCCTTGAGGGCATCAACACCCTCTTTGACCTTATCGGCGGCGTCAGCGACCTTTTGCTTGGCAGAGGCGATACCCTGCTCGGCTTGTCCTTCAGCTTTCAGATCGTCGTCGTTGGTGACGGACCCAGCGGCTTCCTTAGCGCGGCCCTTCAGATCATCGAACTTGTTCTGGGCGTCATCGGCAATTCCCATGTTTCCCAACCTTTCTCACAGTCAAATTCCGCTGTTGTCGGCAGCTCGGATCGTCCGCGGTGTTACGAGGGCCACCGACGACCCGCGCCAAGTGTTGACGCTTCTACTGGTTGCTCAGTTTGTAAGTGAGACTTTCGCATCGGCATCGCCGGGCTTGAAAGTGATCGTTCCGTGCTCGAAGGTGGACTTGAACGAGCCGTCGGCCTCGGTCACCTCATCGGCGGTGGGATAGCCAAGCTTGCCTTGCGAGGCTTGATTGTCATTCCATGTGTCCCGGATCTTGCCCCACACGAAATAGACCGGCTCTCCGTTGCGATAGATCAGCACGCCGCCATCAAACTGCTGATAGACGCCGCTACGGTCCAGAGTCTCCTTCTGATTGTCGTACGGTGCGCCCAAGTCCTTCTTCTGAACATCATTCAGGGTGTTCCACTTGGCGAGAATCGGCCCCTCCACGGTGTAAGGAGTGCCGTTCTTGCCCGGAATCTGTGTGGTGCTGGGTTTTTCAGAGGGTGAGGCGGTGATGGAAGAAATCGCCGACGAAGCGGCCGAGCTAGCAGAACTGAGCGAAGGCGCGTCACCAGTCTTGTGTGAGCAGCCCACCGCAACTGAAGCAATAACGCCTACTGCTACGGGCAACGCGGTGACATGCAGATTTTTCATGCGCATCTACTTCTCTCCCTTGGTGTGTGATCGATCTTCTGCAACAAACACGCACTGCACTCATGCCGATCTTGCTCCGGCACGAGACATCTATGAACGAACCTCCGATGCCCGACGATGCTAGCAATTGTTTACAGAATAAACTAGGGTTGTGGCTATGACAGGTGAGCCTTCAAACCGCCACCGGATGTTGCGACGTGCACTGGTGGTGTGCGGGGTCGTGACTCTGCTCGGCGGCGCCCTCGCCACCAATCACGGCAGCCCCGCAGAAGTCCTTTCCACAGTGGCGGCACTCCCCGGCGATTCCGAGGTGGCCGATCCCGACGGCGATTCTTCCGACGGTTCGGACGTGACCGGTCCCATTGGAAATTCTGACCGTTCCGACGTGACGGGACCCATCGGTGGTTCACCCAGCAGTCCCGTCAGCGATTCCGCCAACACCAACGCTCCCCCCATTGGTGGCCCTGGCGGCGGTTCCGCAGGCGGTTCCTCTAACGGTCCCGCCGGAGTGAACGGGGCCGCGGGCGGGGTCCCCAGCGGCCCCGCCGATACGAACGGCACCGTCGGCGGCGGCCCCGGCACCAGGTGATTTCGCCAGGGTTGTGGCACCTCCGGCAACTACGCACTACGGCTGCTGCTGGGCTCGATCGCCCGGGAAGCACCAGCAACCGCGTCTTCCTGGGCCACGGCGATGACCAGATCAGCTTCTGCGACAGCTGATCTGCGCCCGTTCCGAAACGCCCAATCCTCGACACAGGGATGCTTCATAGGCAGGTTTAGCCTCCGAACATTCGGGTAACGGAGCTGAATGCCACTCACCTCGTACTGCGATCTGTACGGAGCACCGTGCGGTTCTGCTATGTCGGTGGCGGAATATCTACTCGCACAATGGAGGAGGTCACATGGTGTCCGCGCGAGCGCGGGTGATCATCGGCATGGCGCAGTTGCAGCGTAAGAAGTCGTTTTATGCCACCGCTGTCGGAATGCGTCGCCGTCTGAGCATCCACCAGCGCCCTGCCCGATGCGAGCCACCACGTGCGGTGAGGCTTCGCCGCCGGATTACCCGACGGGACATCCAAGGACATGCCTGCTACACGCTGCATCCTGACGGCGATTGGAACGGCTTACACGTCTTTCATCTGCATGGCGGCGGCTTCGTCGAGCAGCCGGAAAAGCACCACTGGCGGTTCGCGGATAACCTCGTCAAATCTCTCGGTTGCCGATATAGCTTGTTCATGTATCCCCTCGCTCCTCAGCATGACCATCGCGAGATCACCGCGGTCAGCCGGAGCGCCTACCGCGTAGTGATGGCAGATACCCCACAAGCCGGCCGAGTGTTGTTCGGAGATTCAGCGGGCGGCAGCCTCTCGTTGGGCATTGCACAGGAGCTTCGAGATCGTGGCGAGCCCCAACCTGCCTGTATCGCACTGTTTTCGCCGTGGCTCAACATGGCTGTGGACCATGAGCTATCACGGGTCATCGAGCGTCACGACCCAGAACTCGGCATTGAAGGACTCCAGCAGGCGGGGCGTTGGTATGCCGCAGACCGACCCCTGGATGATCCCGAGCTAAGCCCCGAGCACGCCGACCTCACCGGCATTGCGGCGTTGAGTATCTTCGTCGGCACCCGCGACATTCTCCTGCCGGACGCACTTCTCCTGCACTTCAACGCATGCACCGTGGGTACCGAGTCGCGGCTGCAGATCTATGACGGCATGTTCCACAACTGGGCGATGAAACCCATCCCCGAGGCCCGAGAGGCGCGCAAGCAACTGGTGGAATTCCTTACCGAGAATGCCTACCCTGAAACATCTTTCAGAAAAGAGTCGTGCCAGCCATGATCGTTCGGACAACCCAGGAAATCACCGGCACCGACAGGCAGCGCGACACCGAGAACTGGACATCCAAGCGCATAATCCTCGCCGACGACGGCGTGGGCTTCTCGTTTCATGAGACGACGATCCATGCCGGCACGGAGACTCCATTGCATTACCCTGATTACATTGAGGCGGTATGGATCGTCGAGGGCGACGGACAACTCATCGATCGTGATCGCGGCGGGACATACGCACTCGCGCCAGGAACCATGTACCTGCTCGACAAGCATGATCGTCATACCATCGTCGCCGAGTCAGAAATCCGAGCACTCTGCGTTTTCATGCCCGCAGTTCCGCCAGGAAGCCCGTGAGCCCAACACGCACGCACAGCAGATTCGCAGATAGGGCCTCTAGCCTGGTTCGTCGGTCCGGAAATCGACGAGAAGGGCACGATGACTTTCAGGTTGCGCAATCTTCGACCCGAAACGACGAACACGCGGGTGGCCGCGATTCTCGCAGCGGGACTGCTCACCGTCTTCGCGGCGCTCGCCGCAATCGCACACCACTACGACTCGGGCTCGGCCGTCGACCATCGCACGCTCGGCTGGATGGAGATTCACCGGCATGACTGGCTCACCTCAGCCGCAATCGGCGTCACCCACCTGGGAAGCCCCACCCTGGTATCGATCGCGACCGCCATTGCGACACTGGGAGTCTGGTATTCAACACGGTCCATGAAAACGGCGGCCACTGTAGCCGCGACAGTCGTGTCGGCATTCGTCCTCGCCGCCCTGGCGAAATGGTCTGTAGGAGAACATCGTCCACCCAGCAGTGCGCAGTTGGTCGCAGAGACAGGCTGGTCTTTTCCCTCCGGTCACGTCACCGGCACAACAGCTCTTGTGGGAATACTGACCGTGCTTGTCGGATACAACCACAACGGCTGGAAACGCTTGGCGGCGTTGTCCGCATCGGTTGTCGCGGTGATCTGCGTGGCCTCCAGCCGCCTATACCTCGGAGACCACTGGGCGGTGGATGTCCTAGCGGGCATCGTGCTCTCGACCGCAGTGGTGACCATTGCAGCCGCAATCCTGCACCGCACCAACTCAACCGCCCCGGCCCCCTACCCCGCTGCCTGAGATGTTCTCCCCCACCGAGCCGCTCAGCTGGGCGACAGCCTGGCAGACCTGGCATGTCGATATCGCGACTGCCACTTTCACCGCCGTGCTGGGCATCGGGTACTGCTGGGCGCTGGTGCACGCGCGGCGTCGCCACGTGGAGATCAGTGCCACGTGGGTGAGTTGTTTCTTCATCGGAATCGGGTGCTGGGCATTGGCATCCGTCAGCATGATCGGCGCCTACGCACACGTACTGTTCTGGGTGCGGGCATTGCAGGTCGTCCTGCTACTACTGGTCGCACCGTTCTTCTTCGCCCTTGGCCGGCCGTTGACCGTCGTGCGCAGCGCACTGCGGCCGGACGGGCAAGCACGGTTTGACAGGACAATATCGTCAACGGCCACAAGGTTCTTGACCCATCCATTGACGACATCCATCGCCATGCTGGCCGCGCCGTGGCTGTTGTATCTGACGCCCTGGTACACGGCCTCGCTCACGCATGGCTCTCTCGATGCCGTCACGCGAATATTGTTGACGTCCATCGGTTTTGCGTACTTTTATGCGCGCCTTCAGCTGGACCCCGTGCCGCGTAAATACCCTCAGCTGATATCGCTATTCATCTCCGTGGCCGAGACCATCGGCGACGGAGTCTTAGGACTGGCGCTCTGGCAGGGACCACTGATAGCCACTACCTACTATCGCGCGCTGCACCGTTCCTGGGGGCCCGACCCGCGCACCGACCAGAGCATCGGAGCGGGCATCCTCTGGATACTGGGTGATGTCCTCGGACTGCCGTTCCTGCTGCTGCTCATGCGCGCACTGTCCGCCGACGACAAGGCCCATGCCGCGCAGATCGACGCCGAGCTCGACCGGATTGACCGGAGCTCGACGAACTCGGCCGGCGACGCAGCGGCGCAGGACAACGCTCCGTCAACGCTATGGTGGGAGAACGATCCGCAGCTGAACGATCGATTTAAGCGACGCTGACGTCATGGTCACCGGCCGCATCGCGCCGGATGTTCCCCGGCGAACTTCTGCACAGTCCGTCTATTTTTCGGGCAGTATAGACGGATGGATGTCCCGCGGTGCGAACTACCGGCGCTCGTTGAATCTCTGGTCGCCGAGTCTGCACCTGCCCAGCGGCCCCCGCGTCCGCCCTCCCCTGCCGTCGATACGTCAACGCCCCTTGGGCGCGCCGTCGCGGGCTTCTATCTGGCCTTTGAAGCGGTGGACGATTCCGACCGGATCCGTGAAGCCGCCGATCGGATGGGTCGAGAGCATGCGCCCGAAGCGGATTCTCGCCAGAAGTACCTGGCGCTGGCCCACGGAATCACCAATGTGGAGAAGGTCCGCGGCTATGTTCGACGCACATTGCATGAAATCACCGCCACCGCCGCACGCACCGCAGAACGCCTCGTGCAGGACTCCGCGGAACTCCCTTCGGGCCTGAACGAGGCAATCCACGCCGCGGTGCGGCGCGAGTCCACCGCGGTCTGCGAGCGCGCGGTGGACATGATCAACCGGCAGACCCGACTGGTCCTGGACCTGGACGAGGTGACGACCACCATCACCGTCGACGACTGGCTGACCAGCCACGGCCTACGGGGCTGAGCGCGGCCTACCGATCCAGCTCTTCGGCCAGTCCCGCACGCTCGACGCTCAGCAGACTCTCGGCGCGATGCTCTTCCTCATACGCCTTACCTCCACCGTTGAGCCCGAAAAGACGCTTGCTCCACAGCAGCCACACCACGGCCACGATGTTCACCAACAACGCCAAAACCCGCAGAAAAGTTTGTTTTTCAAAGAGCTCATAGATCTCCAGCGGCAGGAAGATGCTCGTGGCGATGACGGCGAAGTACTCGCCCCAGCGCTTCATCATCCAGAGCCCGATCGCTTCGATGAACTCGATCGCGGCGTACGCGGCAAGGCCCACCGCCACCCACATCAGTGTCGAGGACGATAGCGAAAACGCCTGGCCGATATGGTGAATGATCTTGGAATTGTCGGGATTCCAACCGACCTGATTGGCCAGTGGACGAATCAGCGGGATGTCTTGCTCGAAGACCTGCTGAAGATGCTCCCGTGACCCGCGCACCTTCACCACCACGAATGCGAGCAATACGAACACCAGACCACGGAACACGCGCTCGACGGCCAGTACTCGCATCAGGGTCCGATCGCGCAGCAGGCGGCCACGAGGGATCTCCGGTGCGGTGTCGGCCGGGCCCCGATAGCGGGGCGCTCCGACCACGAACGTCTCGCAGCGCAAGCACCGCCATGCCTCACCCACCGGGGTCTCAACGCGTAGACGCTCCCGCAACGACTGTTCGTCGGGGTCGAATGTGGCATGACCCCGCAGACCGCACGACCTCAGAGCAAAGTTGATCACGGGAGAAACGGTAGCCCGACATCACGAGCGACGCCGCGGGATATCCAGGTTCTGGCGCTACCCTGTCGTTGTGTTCGACCGTCGCAGGTTTCTGACACTGCTGGCAGGCGCTGCCGCAGTGGGCGCAGCGGTCGTCGAATCCGCCTCTGCCGCAGCCGACCCGGGCACATCGACCGGAGCCGCAGGAGGCGGGCTGACGCGTGTCCCACTGCCGGGAGGTGGAACTCTGACCGCCCTGCCGGCTCGCACCGACGGCCAGCGGCTGCTTGCTTTGACGCTTGACGACGGTACCGATACGAACGTCATTGCCGCCTACACCCGGCTGGCTCGTGACACCGGAATTCGCCTGACCTACTTCGTCAATGGTGTGAACGCGGGGTGGACGCAGAATGCTCCGCTGCTTCGGCCGTTGGTCGACAGCGGGCAGATCCAACTGGGCAATCACACCTGGTCACACCCGGATCTGACGACATTGACCGCCGAGCAGATCGCCGACCAGCTCACCCGCAACACCAGGTTCTTGACCAACACCTACGGCGTCAACCCGACGCCGTTCTTCCGCCCTCCGTACGGAAAGCACAACGCCGCAACCGATTCAGTGGCGCAGGGCCTCGGCTATGGACCTCCGGTGCTCTGGTACGGATCACTGTCGGACTCTGGCGTGGTCACTCCGCAATACATCGTGGACATGGCGCACAAGTACTTCAATCCGCAGGCGATCGTCATCGGGCACCTCAACCATCCGCCCGTGACCACGGTCTATCACCAACTACTCGATGTCATCGGCGAACGGCAGTTGCGAACCGTGACGCTCAACGACGTCTACCAGCACTAGATCGACGGCGCGTCCGGCTCGAGCAGTCGCTTGGGATGCATGCCGTCGACCTGCCCGATGAAGGGCGGATGGATGCTATATCCCAGCATGCGTCGAATGTCCTCGGACACAGCGCGAACGGTATCGCGAGTCATGGACAGCGTGAATGCCTCCTGCGGGCGCAACCAGGGCTCGCAGTATTGGGCCGTCAGCGCCAGACGCGCAGCGTCGGAGCTGTTCGCACCGCCGCCGTGCCACAGCGTGCCGAGAAAGAACACGCACGATCCCGCTGTCATCACCACAGGCGCACGCTCATCGTCCTGCGGCGCGCGATCTCCCCAAAGATGGCTGCGGGCAATAATATCGGTGGCTCCGTTATCGGTGGTGAAATCATCGATCGCCCAGATCGTGGCCGCTCCAAGGGCCGCCCGGGGTCGCGGGAGCGGATAGAAACCGTCGTCGGTATGCAGCATCTGCGCGCGCTCGCCCGGCAGAATGTTGATGACCTGCAGCATCGACAGCAGATAGTTGGGCATGAACAGCCGATCCAACAAGGCGAGCACTCGAGGGTGATCCGCGATCCGATCGCAGGCACGCGTCTTGTTCAGCACGCTGTACACCCGCTGCGTCGTATGCCCCTCGAATCGGTTCCGGCCATGCAGATCCAGCAGCGGCACAACAGCTTCCCGTATCTCGGCAAGCTCGGTCGCGGTGAGCAGATCGGGCAGAATCACGTATCCGTCGCGCCGCAACGCCTCCAGATCCGCTTCTGCGACAGCAGGGTCGATGGTCTCACCACTGCTGACCGTCCGGCGATACGTTCCCGCGAGATCACCCGCGAGGTTCACCAATGACGAAACTTCCGCGCTCATCGCGCCTCCTAAACATAAAGTAATTATGTTTTGTAGAATCACATGATGGCACGCTCGCCGATAGGACGTCAACAACTGCTCGACGCCGCACGCGACGAGCTCGTCCGCGGCAGCGGCGTCATGGATCTGGGTGGACTGACGCGGCGGGCGGGCCTGAGCACCGGCGCGCTCTATCACCACTTCGGGTCCAAAAGTGGCTTGCTCGTGGTGATTTACGACGAGTTCTACGAGGGCCTCCTCCATGCCATTGCCGACGCGCACCTGGACCTGGAGACCGACTGGCACGTTCACGAGCTAGAGCGCACCCGACGATTCGTGGACTATCACGTCGCCGACCCACTAGCACCGATCTTGCTCAATCGCGCAGCCCTCGACCCACAGCTCGCCGAGTTGGAGGCGACATACCTGCAACGCATCAGCCACAACGCCGCCAAGAACATCCGCCGCGGGCAGAAGCTGAGTCAGCTGCCCATCGACATCGACCCGGATAGTGCGGGCGCATTCATCATCGGTGGCATCCGTCATGGGATCGCACAGCAGCTCCAGCTCTCACCACTGCCGGATCCCGAGCTGATCACCCAGCGACTCTGGCGCCTGATCGGCGCCGCACTGGGAACCATCTAGCACCTGCACAGCCCGGGAAACCGAGGCCAGACCGAGAGCACATAAGCGATACTCCCTGCATGCGTTCATCAATTCTGGGTCGAGGCGCCGTCCTTGCCCTGACCATTGCCGGCTCAGCCGTGCTTACCTGCCCGATGGCAGCGGCAGCACCATCAGGCGAGGTAGCCCTCTGTTTTGACGGCGATGTGCGGGTCAGCGCCTGGCAGGCGAGTCAGGCCGATCAACGACGCGATCTGATTCCCGGCACCGTGAACATGAATGCCACGGACGGGCTCGCCGGCCCTAAGCAGGCGTACTTTCATTGGCGCAACCTCACCACGGGCGCCGTCGGTGAGGCACACGGCGAAGGCAGCGGTACTGCAGGAGCGTCCACGTTCAACGTCGTCACCGGCCCCGGCCAGGTCGAGATCACCACCGAATACGGCGGCCGTTCCGGCTTCTTCTGGAATGACGAGAACCTCGCCCGGTGCACCGGCACGGTGACCGTCGTCTAGGTGGAATACCTGTCCAACGCACGGAGTTCGTGCAGGCATGGCCACTGATCAGTTCGATCCGCACGCGCTCATCGCCGGCAGCCGCATCGGTGTACTGGCGACCATCAAGTCCAGCGGAGTGCCACAGCTCTCCCCCGTCACACCCTTCTTCGACCGGGACAAGGCCGTCATCTATGTCTCGATGACGGACGGGCGGGCCAAGACGGTGAACCTTCGCCGCGACCCCCGCGCCGCATTGGAAGTCACCAGTGCCGACGGGCGGGCCTGGGCCACTGCCGAGGGAGCCGTAACGCTCACCGGCCCCGGATCAGATCCGAACGGGCCAGAGGTCGACGCGCTCGTCGACTATTACCGGGGTGCGGCCGGAGAACACCCCGATTGGGATGAATACCGATCGGTCATGGTGGCGGATCGTCGCGTACTCATGGCGCTGAACGTCGAACGGATTTACGGCGAAAAATTGGGCTAAGGCTCAGACCTCACCAGTCGCGTCATAGATCCAGCTCATATCGGCGTTCATCAGGTCATTCATCCACGATGGTGGCGCGAAATTGGTCAGCGCTCCCATGTCCCAATAGTCCTTCCAAAGTGCGATCTTTCCGTCGATCACCTTGAGCACAGAAGCGAAGCGCAACAGTGCGGTTTCACCCGTACTCCAGGTCCATGTCTCGGAGTGCTCGTACATCACGTCCTCGCCGTTCGCGACGATCAGCCCGTCATGGTGGACGTAATCCGCCAAGGGCCCCAGCCCGATTTTCAGTCGCTTCACGATGTTCCCCGGTCCGCGCGCGGCTGCAGTAGGCCCCACCGGCATATCCAGATAGATGCAGTCGTCGGCCAGAAACGTGGTAACTGCCGCCCAGTTTCGCTGCGACAGCGCTAGCCACATGCCGGTGACCACCGACGCAGATCGCATCCCCATGTTTTCCCCTCCCCCGAAGTTCGACGAGTCGAGATCCTACGATCTGCGCGCACCTCGCGGGCCCGATCTGGGCGATTAGGCTCACCCCATGCCCGTCGCAAAGTCGATCATCTTGTTCGCCGCGGCCGCGATCCTGGAAATCGGTGGTGCCTGGCTCGTCTGGCAGGGGGTACGCGAGCATCGCGGGTGGGCATGGGTGGGATTCGGCGTCATCGCCCTGGGTGCCTACGGGTTCGTCGCGACCCTGCAACCCGACGCCCACTTCGGCCGAATCCTGGCCGCGTACGGAGGAGTATTCGTGGCCGGATCGCTGCTCTGGGGAATGGCGTTGGACGGCTTTCGCCCCGATCGCTGGGACATCAGCGGCGCACTGATCTGCTTGGCCGGGGTGGGGGTCATCATGTACGCACCCCGGAGCGCATGAGCGCCGATCAGCCCGGCTCGCTTCGACGAGAATTGGGTACCTTCGACGCCGTCATGATCGGGTTGGGCTCGATGATCGGCGCCGGCATCTTCGCGGCCCTCGCCCCCGCCGCTCAGTCAGCCGGTTCCGCCCTCCTGCTCGGTCTGGCGTTCGCCGCCGTGATCGCCTACTGCAACGCGACGTCCTCGGCCCGGCTGGCTGCGGTGTATCCCGCCTCGGGCGGCACCTACGTATATGGCCGCGAGCGTCTCGGCGACTTCTGGGGATACCTCGCCGGCTGGGGGTTCGTGGTCGGGAAGACAGCTTCCTGCGCGGCCATGGCATTGACGGTGGGCTTCTACGCATGGCCGGCGCATGCGCACGCCGTCGCGGTGGCCGCCGTGGTGGCACTGACAGCGATCAACTATGTGGGCGTTCAGAAATCGGCATGGCTGACGCGCCTCGTCGTGGCGATCGTGCTGGCGGTCTTGGCCGCGATTGTGGTCACGGCGTTCGGCTCCGGCGGAATCGATGCTGCGGCCCTCGACGTCACCGAGGTGTCGATCACTGGCGTGCTACAAGCCTCCGGTCTGCTGTTCTTCGCCTTCGCCGGCTACGCCCGCATCGCGACCTTGGGCGAGGAGGTGCGTGACCCGGCGCGCACCATCCCACGCGCCATCCCGATCGCCTTGAGCATCGCGCTGGTCGTCTATGCCGTTGTCGCCGTGGCAGTGTTGACAACGCTGGGTCCGTCGCGGCTGGCCACATCGGCAGCCCCTCTTCTGGATACGGTCACCGTCGCGGGTGTGCGGTGGATGGAACCGGTGGTACGAATCGGCGCCGTCGTCGCGGCGACGGGCTCGCTGCTGGCTCTCGTCCTCGGCGTATCCCGCACGACCTTCGCGATGGCTCGCGACCGCCACCTGCCCCCTGCCCTGGCCGCGGTACATTCCCGATATGGGGTGCCGTACCGCGCTGAACTTGTTGTCGGTTTGGTGGTTTCGATTCTGGCGGCCATCGCTGACCTGCGCGGGGCGATAGGTTTCTCGTCTTTCGCGGTGCTCGTGTACTACGCGGTGGCCAATGCCTCGGCGTGGACGCTATCCCCTGCCGAGGGACGTCCCCCCCGCATCGTCCCGGCACTGGGATTGATCGGGTGTGTGGTGGTGGCTCTCGCGTTACCGCTGTCGTCGGTGGCCGCCGGCAGCACGGTGTTGGCCCTCGGCGTCGGAGTCTATGCGGCCCGTCGCGTCAGTGGCCGGGATAGGCGTGAATGAGGGCGGTGTCGAGCTTGGGAACCGCATGGGTGAGTTCGTGTTCGGCGACATGGGCGATGCGGTGCGCCTCGACGAGGCTGACATCCGGATCGATGTCCAGCTCGGCATCGGCATGCAGGCGATGTCCAATCCACCGCAACCGGACACTGCGTACCGTCCGCACCCCGGGCTGAGCGGCCAGCGCTGTTTCGGCGGCGTCCACCAGGGTGGGATCTACGCCGTCCATCAACCGCCGGAACACGTCTCGTACCGCGGTACGCAGGATCGCGAGAATGGCCACGGTGATCACCAATCCGATGATCGGGTCTGCCAACGGGTATCCCAGCGCGACACCTACCGCTCCGAGGACAACCGCCAGCGAGGTGAATCCATCGGTGCGCGCATGCAGGCCGTCGGCAACCAATGCCGCCGAACCGATCCGGCGGCCCACCCGGATCCGATACAGGGCGACAAGTTCATTGCCGATGAAGCCGACGACACCCGCCGCCGCCACCCAGCCCAGCTGGCCGATCTGCACGGGATGAATCAAGCGCATCACCGCCTCGTAGCCCGCGACCACCGCCGACAACGCGATCATCGAGACCACGAACAAGCCGGCCAGATCCTCGGCGCGGCCGAATCCGTATGTGTATCGCTTTGTCGCAGCGCGTGTTCCGAGCGCAAAGGCAATCCAGAGCGGAACCGCGGTGAGCGCGTCGGAGAAGTTGTGGATGGTATCCGCCGCGAGCGCCACCGACCCCGAGACCACGACGATGACCACTTGAAACGCGGCTGTCACCAGTAGTGCCGCGAGGCTGGTCTTGACGGCCCGGGTGCCTGCCGCACTGGAGCTCAGCGCGTCGTCGATGCTGTCTGCGGCGTCATGGCTATGCGGGGACACGATCTCGGCAAGCATTCGCCGCAGACCGCCCCCGTGGTGGTGGTGATGGTGCTCGTGGTCGTGGTCGTCATGATGCACCGGCGCATTACGGGTATGACTCATCGCCCAACCCCTTTCACGGTGCGCAGGGCCGCTTCCGAACGGTGATGCGGCGGGATACCCGGACCCGCATGCTCGGCGTTGTACACCGCATCGGTCACCAGCTGCTCGACATGTTCGTTCTCGAGGCTGTAGTAGACGGTGGTGCCGTCCCGACGCGTCCGGACCAGCCGCGCCATTCGCAACTTGGCCAAGTGTTGCGACACCGAGGGCGCCGGCTTGCCGACGAGGTCCGCCAACTCGTTGACCGACAGTTCGCCAGCGGTCAGTGCCCACAACACCCGAACACGCGTGGCGTCAGCCAGCATTCGGAATACCTCGACCACCAACCCGACCTGCTCGTCGCCCAACGACGACTTGTCCGTCTGCCCCATCGCAGATGCTCCTCTACTACATATCTGCATTGATACGCAGATAATAGAGCATTGAGACGTTCAGTGTTCGCAACACCCACACGCGTCGTCGCCGATGACGTCCACGCCCGAGGTAAGCCCTGGCCCGCAGCAGGATTCTCCCTTCCAGGCGTTCATGCCCTCTCGCACCGCGATTGCCGCGATCACCAAGGCCGCGATCGGGTCGGCCCACGACCATCCAAACAACGTGTTGACCAGCAGGCCTGCCAGTAGTACCGCCGACAGATATGTGCACAGCAGTGTCTGCTTGGAATCGGCGACCGCCGAGGCAGACCCCAACTCGCGGCCCGCGCGTCGCTGCGCCCAGGACAGCACCGGCATGATCGCCAAACTGGCCGCAGCCAGCACGATCCCGACCGTCGAATGTCTGGCCTCACCAAAGCCGACCAGCGCGCGGATCGATTCCACCGTCACGTATGCGGCCAAGGCAAAAAAGGAGAACGCGATCACACGAAGCGCCGCCTTTTCCCTGGCCTCCGGGTCCTTGGCACTGAACTGCCATGCGACGGCCGCGGCCGACGATACTTCGATAACAGAATCCAGACCGAAGCCGATCAGCGCGGTCGACGAGACCCGAGCGCCCTCGGTGAGGGCCACGACGGCCTCGATCACGTTGTAGGTGATGGTGGCGGCGACGAACAGACGCACCCGGCGATTCAGCACGTCCCGGCGCTGCGAGGTGAGCACCATCAGCAGCAGCCCTCGTCCACCGGGCAGTACGACGGATCGACCGTCAGCACCAAATCCACCAAGTCATCCAGTGCGTGGCCGATCCGCTCATCGGCCAGCTCGTACCGGGTGCGTCGCCCCTCCGGAATACCGACGACCAACCCGCAACCACGCAAACATGCAAGGTGATTCGAGGTGATCTGTCGCGACACCCCCACCTCCTCGGCAAGCTCGGAGGGATAGCCCGGGCGCGATCTGAGGCTCAACAGAATCGCCGCCCGGGTCGGGTCCGACAACGCGCACCCGAATCTCGTCAGGGCATCACGATGAACCAGGGTCTCCATGAACCCAGATAGTACAGGCTATTCTGTATTCATTTCTAGATGTACTAATTCTCGACGGAGACTCGACCCCTAGCCACCGCGCGCACCTTCTCCGCCGCCCGCAAGAAGCTCCCGGTGCGCCGCTTGCCCAAAATGTCGGCGGGTCGCCCATCCACCACCACGGCCTGTCCACCGATCAGCACAGTGCTGACAGTGGCGTCGTTGCGGTTGACCATCCGCGACAGTCCGCCATACGCAGCAACGGACTGCTCGGCATACTCGGTCAGCGTTCCGTCGAGCCGCTCCGGATCGATCACGAAAAGATCTGCGCGGTCACCGATCCGGAGATGACCGGCATCGATCTGGTACCAGTCCGCGAGCTCCCCGGTGAGCCGGTGCACCGCCTGCTCGACGGTCATGAATGGCCGCCCCGCCCGCTGCGCCTCATGCACATGACGCAGCAGGCGCAGCCCGAAGTTGTAGAAGGCCATGTTCCGTAGATGAGCGCCCGCATCAGAGAAGCCGATCTGAATCCCGGGGTCGCGCGCCAGCTGCTTGAGCACCTCGGGGCGATGATTGGAAATGGTGGTCCGCCAACGAATGGCGGTGCCGTGTTCAAGAACCAGATCGAGGAACGCGTCCACTGGATGTAGGCCACCGCGATCCACACCGACCTGTCCAAATGATTTGCCGATGACAGAGGCCTCCGGGCATGCGACGATCTCGGCATCGAAAAAGTCTCTGTGCCAGACCCTTACGCCAAACTTGCTCTCATACTCCTTGCGGAACCGGCGGCGGTACGTCTCGTCGCGCAGCAGCTCATTGCGCTCGACCTCGTTGCGTAGATGCAGCGCAGCGGCCCCCGCGCCGAACTCCTCGAAGATCACCAAGTCGATACCGTCCGCGTAGACCTCGAATGGCACTGGCAGGTGTTGCCAGCGGAAGTTTCCGCCCAACTTGTTGATCACGCGAGCCAGCGGCCCCATCGCCCGGATCGCATAGGGGTTGGCCTTGATATCCGCCGCCGAGAGCAGCGATGTGGACAATCGTTTACGTAGGATGCCCAGCGACTGAACGGCTTGAGAGAGCACGTTGAACGGATTCTCGATATCGGGACCGGATTGCAGTGCCCGATTCCTTTGGCGTAGCTGCGATTTGAGCTTGCGTAGCTCCCGCGACCTGGCATACGTAGAGGGCAGTGTCCGGGAACGACAGATATCTCCGTCAAGCTTGTCGAAGAGCAACTGCTGTGAGGACATCCCGACGAAACCGGCATCAAGCGCCTCTGTCAGCCACCGGTCCATCTGCGCCTGCTCGCCGGGCGTGGGCCGCTCGTTTTTTCGGGTTGCCCGATCTAGCCCCATCACCGCCGCCCGCATATCCGAATGCCCCAGAAAGGTGGCGATATTCGGCCCCAACGGCAACGATTCCAGCGCAGCGACGTATTCATGCGCGTTGGTCCACGTCTTGTGCTGATCCACGGCTCCGATCACATGGTCGCGCGGTATGGCCTCCACCCTGCCGAAGATGTCGCCGGCATCGACGCCGTTGACATGGACAACCGACAAAGAGCACGAGCCGAGCAGCACGGTCGTCACCCCGTGACGAACCGACTCCGACAGCGCCGGAGCGGCCAGCACTTCCACGTCGTAATGCGTATGAATGTCGACCAGGCCCGGCAGGACCCACTTTCCGGTGGCGTCGATGACGTTCGGACAGTTCGCTTCCTCAAGGGTTTCCGCCGAGATCGCGGCGATATGACCATCCTTGATACCGATGTTCCGAACAGCGGACCGAGCGCCCGTTCCATCGAACCATCGCCCGTTTCGTATCACCGTGTCGAACTGGGAAGCCATCTGGTTCCTCCTTGTATTGCTGCTATTTCACGGGCGCAATGCGAAGCGCCGGCAGGACATAACGCCGGAAGTGCCGCCCCAGCGAGACCGGATCGTCGGGGTCGACGCAGTTCCCGGGGACGCTGCCCAGACTGATCATCACGCGCGCGATCCACTCGCTGGCCTCATCGACATCGGTGCGCGCGTGAATCTCTCCGGCATCGCGGGCCGCCTCCACGTAGGGTCTCCAGAACCCGGCTAGATCAGGCACCAATCCCTGAACCCCCGCACCGGCACAAGCCATGAACTCTTCCGGCTCGCGCACCCGCATCCGCATGAGAAGGGTGCCTGGATCGTCATAGGCACGGCGGCCGATCTTCACGCCGGCCACCAGCCTTTCCTCGAACCCCTCGATGGCCGCGAGCTCGGCCGCCGACTGCGCCCAGCTGACCTCGATCAGGCGGATGATCGTGGCACCCACCAGGGTCTGCTTGTCCGGGAAGTGGCGATACAACCAGGACCGGGAAACGCCCGCCTCCTCGGCCACGTCGGTCATCGTGGTTGCACGAATACCCTTGTCGGCCAGCAGCTTTTCGGTAGCATCCAGCAGCCGTGCGGCCACCGAATCGCCATCGGGATCAGGTATCGAGGCTTCGTCGAACACCGCGGTCATGCTCTCAATGTAAACAAGGTGTAGACACATTTCAAGATCTGTGTACACTGCGGATGTACAGATCTTGAAAACTGTTCACAAGCGACCGCATCGCCGCGGCCGCATTCGGAGGAGTGCCATGACCCGACCCAATACCGCGATCATCGGCGCCGGCATCAGCGGACTCACATCCGCGAAAATGTTGTCCGACTACGGTATTCCTCACACGTGCTTCGAGACCTCGGATCGGATCGGCGGAAACTGGGCGTTCGGCAATCCCAACGGGAACAGCAGCGCCTACCGTTCCCTGCACATCGACACCTCGCGGCATCAGCTCTCCTTCCGGGACTTCCCCATGCCCGAGAGCTACCCACACTTTCCGCACCACACACTCATCAAGCAGTATCTCGAGGATTACGCGACGGCCTTCGACCTCAAGCGCAACATCGAGTTCCAGAACGGCATCGTCCACGCGGAGCGGCTACCCGACGGCGGATGGGAACTGCTGACCCAGACGGGTGAACGACGACTCTTCGACCTTCTGGTCGTGGCCAACGGGCATCATTGGGACCCCAGATATCCGCACTTCCCTGGCACTTTCAGCGGCACCACGTTGCATTCGCACCACTACATCGATCCGCGTACCCCACTCGATCTCATGGACAAGAAGATCCTGGTAGTCGGCCTCGGCAACAGTGCGGCAGACATCGCCGTCGAACTGTCATCTCGTGCCACCGGGAACACAGTGGCCCTCTCCACCCGCTCGGGCGCCTGGATCGTCCCCAAATACATCGCCGGTCAACCCGCGGACAAGTACTTCCGCACCAGCCCGCACATACCGATGTCCTGGCAACGCAAGCTTTTTCAGATGATGCAACCACTCATGGCCGGTCGCCCCGATCAATTGGGACTGCCGGTGCCGAACCACAAATTCGGCGAGGCACACTTCACCCAGTCGGTGGAACTCCCCTTGCGACTGGGCTCGGGAGACATCGCTCCCAAGCCCGACGTCAGCCACATGGACGGTCAAACAGTGCACTTCGAGGACGGCACCTCCGCCGACTTCGATGTGATCATCTTCGCGACCGGGTACAACATCACCTTCCCCTTCTTCGATCCGGAATTCCTGAGCGCCCCGGACAATCGGATCGACCTGTACAAGCGGATGTTCAAGCCCGGCCTCGACGACCTGATCTTCGTCGGCCTCGCGCAGGCCGTTCCGTCCCTGTTCCCGTTCGTCGAATGCCAGGCACGTCTGGTCGGCGCATATGCGGCGGGCAAGTATCGACTGCCCTCGGTCGGCGAGATGCACGAGGTGATCGCGGCAGAGCATCGGAAGTACACCGGGCACATGCTGGATCGCCCACGGCATACCCAGCAGTTGGACTACTTCCTCTATGAGCACGACATGAGAACCAAGGAGATCCCGCGCGGATTCGCGCGGGCGGGAGGTGCCGCGTGAACCGACAGAACATCCGATTCAATAGTCATGGGATCGACTGCGATGCATGGCTGTACCGCGCCAACACCGCAGACGACACGGCGCCCGTGGTGGTGATGGCACACGGAGTGGGTGGCACCAAGGACTCGGGCCTGGAACCATTCGCCGAGCGCCTGGCCGATGTGGGCATGCACGCGCTCGCATTCGACTACCGCGGCTTCGGCGCCTCGGACGGCTTTCCCCGCCAACAGGTTTCCTTCAGCCATCAGATCGACGACTACCACGCCGCGGTGAACACGGCCGCACGCCTGCCGGGCGTCGATCCCACCCGAGTCGTGCTGTGGGGTGTTTCCCTGGCCGGCGGGCATGTATTAGCGGTCGCCGGCTCGCGTAACGACGTGGCGGCCGTCGTCTCCGTGACTCCTCTGGTGGATGGCGTCGCCGCCGCGCGCTCGGCGATGGGCGAGCACAGCGCCGGCACCCTACTGCGTTCTGCGCTCACCGGTATCCGCAGCCGGGTGGGCCGTCAGCAGCACACGATCCCGATCGTCGGTCGCCCCGGCGAACTGGCGGCATTGACGTGCGAGGGCTACTACGAGGCGCATCTCGCGATCGCGGGTCCGTCGTGGCGCAATGAGATCGATGCGACCGTTGGTACCCAGCTCGCTTCCTACCGCCCCACTCGGTACGCCTCGGAGGTCAGCTGTCCCACCCTCGTGCAGATCGCCGACTTCGATCGTGCCGCACCACCGCATGCGGCGGCCAAAGCCGCCTTCAAGGCACGCGCCGAAGTGCGCCACTATCCGTGTGACCACTTCGGCGTGTATCAGGGACAGGAGTACTTCGATGCCGCGATATCCCACCAAATCAGCTTTTTGACAAGGCATCTGGGTGTGAAGGCAGCATCACTGACCGCAGCGGCCCATGGCTGAGACCATTCAGCAACTGGTCAACGCCCGCACGACCGACGATAACGTCGCACTCGTCTACCGAGGACAGACCTGGATCTGGCGTGAACACCTGGCCGAGGCGGCCAGGCAGGCGGCAACGTTGATTCGGCTGGCGGATCCACTCCGGCCGTTGCACGTGGGGACTCTTCTCGGCAACACGCCGGCGATGGCCACCGCGATGGCCGCGGCAGCGCAGGGTGGATACATCTTGTGCGCAATCAACAACACCCGCCGCGATCAGGGACTGGAACGCGATATCCGCAAGGCGGATGTGCAGATCCTGCTGGTTGACGATCAGCACCGCTCCCTGCTCGAAACCCTGAATCTGACCGGTGTGACGGTGATAGACGTCGACGGTGCGCAGTGGCATGCGCAGGTGCATGCGGCTCGTGAACTGCGGCCCTATCGCACCGCCACAGCCCTTGACCCGTTCATGATGATCTTCACCTCGGGCACCAGCGGGGACCCGAAAGCAGTTCTGGTGACACACGCGATGGTGCTCGTCGCGGCGCAGTCGCTGGTCGACCGCTTCTCACTCTCCCCCGCCGACGTCTGCTACGTCTCGATGCCGCTGTTCCATTCGAATGCCGTCTTGGCAGGATGGGGCGTCGCTGTCGCCGCGGGCGCCACACTGGCCCCGGCCAAGTTCTCCGCCTCGAGGTTTCTGACCGATATCCGAGAAGTAGGCGCCACCTATATGAACTACGTGGGTAAGCCGTTGGCGTATGTACTGGCCACCGAGGAGCAAGCCGACGACGCATCGAACCCCTTGCGGGTGGCGTTCGGCAACGAAGCCTCCGACCACGACATCGCCGAGTTTTCGCGACGCTTCGATGTCATGGTGTACGACGGGTTCGGCTCGACCGAGAACGCGGTAATCATCACCCGAGAAGCGGGAACACCGGCAGGGTCAATCGGTAAAGGGTTTCCCGGTGTCGGGGTGTACGACCCCGACACTCTGACCGAGTGTCCGGTGGCGCGGTTCGACGCGCACGGCATCCTGTCCAATCCGCATGAGGCAGTTGGCGAGTTGGTGAATACCCAAGGAGCAGGGTTCTTTTCCGGGTACTACAACGACGAGGACGCCACCGGCGAGCGCATGCGCCACGGCATGTACTGGTCTGGAGACCTCGCCTACCGAGACGCCAACGGCTGGATCTACCTGGCGGGGCGCACAGCCGACTGGATGCGGATCAACGGCGAGAATCTGGCGGCGGCACCCATCGAGCGAATCCTGCAGAGACATCCCGCAGTGAGTCAGGTGGCGGTATACGCCATCCGGGACGCGCGGGGTAATGACGCGGTGGCGGCGGCGTTGGTGCTGCGGGCACCTTTGACATATTTGGAGCTCACAGAATTTCTTTCCGCGCAGCAGGACCTACCACGGATCGGCTGGCCCCGGTATGTCCGGTTGACTCAGCGCCTGCCGTCCACCGCTACCAATAAGATTGTCAAACGCACGCTAATTTCCGACGGCCTCGATGTGGGCGCCGACGAATTGTGGCATCGAGAAGAGCGCGGTGCCGAGTTTTTCTCTATGTATCCGCTATCTCAATAGATCTGCACAAATCTTGACTAAATATTGAGGCCTTGGCCCTGTCGTCGAGCCACACCGGCATTTATCGCCATATCGGATGGCAGTCATCACATTTCCGAATGCCTGGGAAGTCACTGTGCGGATAAATTAAGCACACGCTGATCAGATTAATTAGAAGTTAAGCATGCATGATGGCTGTGTGAAAGCGGCGCCGATATCTATTGACGGCAGCGCAATTAAATGACACGTTGCCTATTAGATCCGTCGACGCATGACGCCCCGGCGGGCACCGACAAGTCGCCATCAAAATTGATTAACCTGCTTTCTTTCCGGGAGTCTCTATGTCTATTGCAGAATCCACAAATCTGCCGGCACGCGCCGGGTCCTCGCCGTCCTCGATAACCCGCGCGTTCACCCAGGCCATACTCTCCGGGCGAGGGGTGCATCCTGACGAAATCCCGGCAGGTCGCGCCTACACCACGCTCCGCGACCTGGCCACGCACCCGGGCTTACGGGGCGTCGGCGATGTGCTCGCACCGGGAATAGCTCCTGACACAGTCGATTTCCTACCGCTGGCCAGGTTGGTCAACGCCGCGGAGCTACCCGCTATTCGCGGGGCGATCGAGAGTGTGCTGCCGACCGGAAAGTTCACCTCCGGCCCTCACGTCGATGCGTTTGAAGACGAGATCGCGAACTACCTGGGGCTCGACCACGTTGTCGGAGCTTCCAGCGGCACCGATGCGATGACCGCCGTGCTGCTCGCGCTCGGCGCGGGTCCCGGTACCGAAGTCATCATGCCCGCCAACAGCTTTGCAGCCACCGAAAACGCGGTATTCCTCACGGGCGCACGGCCCGTGTTGGTAGATACCCGCGCAGACAACTACCTGCTGGACCCTGAAGAGGTCGAGGCGGCCATCACGAGTCGGACGGTCGCGGTACTGCCGGTGCACCTGTACGGTGCGTTCGCCGACATTCACGCGTTGACGGAAGTCGCTGCACGCCATGGCATCCCCGTCGTGGAGGACGCATGCCAGGGAATCGGCCTTGACGGGTTGGGGCACTTCACCGATGCCGCGATACTCAGTTTCAACCCCTACAAGAACCTCGGCGCAATAGGGAAAGCCGGTGCGGTGGCCACCCGCCTACCCGGTCTTGCCCGACGGGTGACCGAACTGCTCTATCACGGCTTCGCGGCAGGCCAAAAGAACGTCAAAGCAAGTGGATACGGACTCAACTCCCGTCTGGACAACGTGCAAGCCGCGGTACTGCGCGCCCGTCTCGACTGGCTGGGCCAGAACAACCTGGCCCGCAGCATCCTCGCCCGACGGTATGTGGAAGGTCTCACCGACCTGAGCCACGACGGGCGCCTTCGGCTCCCCGACTGGGACGTCGATCATGTCTGGCACCTGTTCACCGTAGAAACAGCCCAGGAGAATCGAGACACCGTTACCTCCGCGCTGCGAGAGGCCGGAGTCGCCACAGATCTCTACTATCCGGTACTCACGCACAAACACCAGACACCCTCGGCGGCAGGCATATTCGAGGGTGTCAAGTTGCCTCGCACCGAGGCTACACATGCGCGAATGTTCCAGCTCCCGCTCTACCCCGGGCTCACACTCGCCGAGCAAGACCGCGTGATCGGTGCTCTGCATGACGTCCTTCGTTAACACCCGCACCGAGACGGACTGGCTGGTGCTGTGCGACTTCGATGAAACATTCTTCGCACACGACCCCGCGATCCGCTCCCAACGTGACCTGACCGACCTGGCAGAACTCGTCAACGATCTATCCGTGTCCGCTGGTCTGCGGTTCGGATTCATCACCGGCAGCGCCCCGACCACGGTGATCGGGAGACTCGAAGAACTGGCCAGTGGCCTGCGGCCCGCGTTCATCGGCGGAAACCTGGGCACGGACCTGCTCGTCGCCGACAATGACGGACAGTTGACCGCCGACCCGCGCTGGCATGCCCGGTTCCCCACTCCCCAGGAGTTTTCGGCACGGGTCGATCGCGTGCTGGCGGCACGGCCGGATCTTGATCTCAGACCACAGTCGACCCACGGAGCCGGCGTCTACAAGCGCAACTTCTATCTGCATGCGGTTGTGGAGGACCTCGACGAAGACGGCCGGGTCAGCTCGTTGCGTCGTCTGGTAGCAGCCCAGTCTCTCGCCGTCAACGTCAACCATTGCAACCCCGCTGCCGGCGATCCCGAGGGCTTCCTGGATGTCGACTTTCTGCCGCTGGGTGCAGGGAAAAAGGAGATAGCACTCTTCCTGCAGGACTGTTGGCAGGTACCGCGCACCCGCACTCTGGCTTTCGGCGACAGCGGCAACGACCTCGGCATGCTCGCGTGTGCCGGTCACGCATGGCTGGTCTCCAATGCCACCGCCGAGGCGCGCAGAGCGCATTCACATATCACCGCCCGGCCTCATGCCGGCGGAGTCCTCGACACCATTCGCCACATTCTCACAAAGGAGCAGTAGTCATGTTGAAAGTCGGAATCATCGGCGCCGGCGGCGTCGCCCGCGCACACGCGCGCGCCCTGAATACCCTCAAATCCGCTGAACTGGTGGCGGTCCTGGATATCGATGCTCACGCAGCCGCGACGTTCACCCATGCCCATGGCGGCACCCCGGTGACCGATGTCGATGCCCTGCTGGGACTTTCCGATGCTGTCGTCGTCGCCTCACCCAACTTCACGCATCGCGACCACTCGCTCTCGGCGTTACGCGCCGGACGATCAGTGCTGTGCGAAAAGCCCTTGGCGCTCTCACGAGTCGAGGCCAAGGAGATGGTGGCGGCCGCCGGCGAAATCACGTCCCCTGCGCTCGTCGGATTCAACTATCGGCATCTTCCGGTCGTGGTCGAGCTGCGCCACAGGCTCCAGCGCGGCGACTTCGGCACGATCTGCGCGCTAGAACTCGGTTTCCGAAAGGATTCCGCATACCGCCGCAAGAACCACACCTGGCGCGACAGCGGCCGCTCCAACGGCACCAGCGGAGCGCTGGGCGATCTGGGGGTTCACCTACTCGACCTGCTCACCTACATATCGGGAGGCCGAATCCTCGTCGACGAATGCCAGGCGCGAATCACCACTCATGTCAACAACAAAGGCGATGAGGCCGTTGAGGTCGACGACCACGCCGAGATCTACGGCCGTCTGAATACCGGAAGCATCTTCTCCCTGATCGCATCCAAGGCAGCACCGACCGCGGACTGCGGATTCTCCATCCGGATCGTGGGGACCAATGCCGTGTTCCGCTACCACACGGCCGACCCCGGGCACTACCTCATCTCACGCGGTGCCGAGACCGAAACTGTTGAGCTGGAACGTACCTTGCTGTCCGACCCGGCCAACGAAGTACACGGCTGGTCGGATTCGTTTCGCTCGGAAATCGATCACTGGAGTCGTCTCGTCTCCACCGGCGGAGTATCGATGAATCGTCAGACCTTGGCGACGTTCGAGGACGGTCTGGCCGCCCAGGAGGTGCTCGAGACACTGCTGCGCGGCAGCAAGTCCCAGTCGGAGCGATTGCCGGTCGACTACACGTTGCCGAGTCCCGTCGAATTGTGACCGGCTCCGGGCACGTCCATCTCGCATCGTGCGGCGCCTACGCCGGAGTGGGCACCGCACATGTGTTCTGGGGCACCGTGTCCCCCTATGCGCTGCCGGTCGAGGCCGCCAGCCAGACCTTGGCAGCACTCATCGCCGCGCAGTTCACCGGATTCCTGCTCGGCGTACTGTCGGCGCCTCGCCTCAGCACCAGGATCGGCGTCGGCCGGCACATCACCATCGCGCTGGCACTATTTGCGATCGCACTGTCTGCGCCGCTGTGGGTGCTGAGCCCTCCGATTCTCCTGGGAGCCAGCGTCATTCTCGGCGCGGCAGCGGGCTCGCTGGAGACACAGATCGGGGCACTGGCCTTGGACCCCGCACGCGGACCTCGCGCCCTGACGGTGCTTGAGGCCTGTTTTGGCCTTGCCGCGTTGCTGTTTCCGGTCTTGGTGTTCGTGCTGTCGCCGGTAATCTCCTGGCGTGCGCCGGTGGCCCTCGCCGCCACGGCGATGGCCATACTGTGTGTGGTCTGGACACGCACGCACAGGGCCTCCTTGAGTCCGCGCACGCAGGTCGACACGGCCGGGGCGTCCGCAGCACCGAGGCCTGCAGTACGCCGGATACCGACTACCGCGGCCTGCCTGTTGCTGGTCTTCGCCGTCGTCTACGCAGGGTTTGAGACCAACTTCGCGAACTTCCTGCCGCGAATCGTCGACTCCCACGGCGAGGCAACGACCAGCGTGCTTGCGGTGAGCGGATTCTGGTTCGGCATCACCGCCGGTCGCCTACTTACGGTGAGTGTCGTGCATACGATTGTTGGGCGAAAAGCTCTGGCGGTACTGGCTATTGGACTTACCACCGCGCTGCTGGGCCTCGCGCGCTTCAGTGACGAACTGGCAACCGCCTTGCCGTGGGTGATCGCGGCCGGGCTGCTCGCGGCCGCGATGTTCCCGGTGGCACTGACCCTCGCCACCCGAATCGGAGGAATCCCGATTCCGATCATGACAAGCTACTTCGTGGCCTCGGCAAGCCTCGGCGGTGCCGCGATGGCGCTCCCCGTCGGCACCACCCTGGATGCCTTCGGACCGCGCGGCGTCCCGCTGCTGTTCGCTGGGGCTGCCGCGCTACTGGTGATTCTCATCGTCGCGCCCAGAAACAGCCATTCCACCGCGTGATGCCGTCCGTTACCGGCGCGCGGGAAGTTGTTGTCGAAACCCCTTGCCTGCTGGCCATTCCCCCAGTATGTTCGAATGTATGTTCGATACCTTGGGGGATGGCGAACTGATCGACGTGATCAGTTCCTCCCAACGTGCCGAGGCGCAGGCTGCCTCGCGGCGTCTCTCGGCTATTGGGGTTTTGGTAGACCGCCATGCCGATCCCGAACATGAGGACCCACGCGATCGGTTCACGGTGGACCGCTGGGACGAGGTCGCCGCCCAGGTGGCCGCCGCGCAAGGCATCACCCACGCGTTGGCCTCACACCAGATGCGTTACGCCTATGTGCTGCGACATCGCCTGCGGTCAGTTGCCGAGCGATTCGCTGCGGGCGACATCGACTTTCGCACCATCGCACTGATCATCGGCCGCACTGAACTACTCGAGGATGACTGCGTGGTCGCCGCCGTGGACGCGGCGATCTCCGAAGCACTGCCTCGCTGGGAACGCTGGTCGATCAAACGAATCACCGCCGCCCTGGACTCCCTGGTCTACCGCCACGATCGTGATGCCGTGCGCCGCACCAAGACCGCCACCGATGACCGGCACATCCAGATCAGGCCACTAGACACCGGCGACCCACTCGCGGAGATCTGGGGCGTGCTGCAGACCCCGCACGCTGTCGCACTCGACAAACGTCTCGAGCAGCTTGTAGGAACCGTCTGCAGCGCGGACCCGCGCACCACGGCACAGCGGCGTGCCGATGCCATTGGCGCCCTCACCCAAGGCCTCGATCGCATGCGGTGCACCTGCGCGGCCGCTGACTGCACCGGCCGCGGTGTCGCCGATACACAGGTTATCGTGCACATGGTTGCAAACCAGGACACCCTGGAAGACCCCGAAAGCCTTGAGCCGGGCCATGTATCCGGGTTCGGAGTGATCAGTGCCGGTCAGGCTCGCCAGATCGCTGCACAACCCGGCGCCCGCGTCCATCTCCTGGATGCGACCGACGGCACAGATCGCTACCGGCCTACCCGGAAACTCGACACCTTTGTGCGGTGCCGGGATCAGTTGTGCCGCTTTCCTGGCTGCTCTCGCCCTGCCGACACCGCAGACCTGGACCACAGCGTCTCCTACGCCGACGGCGGTCGTACCGACGCCGAGAATCTCAAAGCATTGTGCCGCAAGCATCATCTACTGAAGACGTTTTGCGGATGGCGAGAAGTTCAGGAACCCGATGGCACCGTCGTATGGAAGGCACCAACCGGGCACACCTACATCACCACCCCCGCCGGCGGGCTGCTGTTCAACAATCTCACGCGTGCCCGCACGCGAACCCAGGACCGTCAACGACGCCAACGCGACGAGCGAAACCTCAACCGGCAAGACCGATTAGAACGCGCGAACGTGCAGGCCGCCTACGCCGAGGCCAATCCGCCGCCCTTCTAGGGGACGTCAGCACATCGCGCTATTATGTCGATATGACTCAAGGGGTTTCACGCAGATGGCCCAGAGAATGGGCCGGGCTCGCCGTGTCCGTGATCGCGGTGGCCATCGTCGCGGGAGTTGGCGGGATGGCCGCGGCAAGTGCTGCGGAATCCTACGGACGCCTGCAACAACCCGGGTGGGCTCCGCCGGCATCCCTGTTCGGCCCCGTATGGACGGCGCTGTACGCGTTGATGGCGGTATCGGCATGGCTGGTATGGCGATCTCAGCCCTCGCGGGAAAACCGCATACCTCTGGCGGTCTACGGCATACAACTCCTTCTGAACATGGCGTGGACACCGTTGTTCTTCGGCCTTGGCTGGCGGGGAACGGCATTCATCGAAATCCTGGTGCTGTGGGGATTCATCGCCACCACAGTGATGCTGTTTTGGCACCGGAGCCGATGGGCTGCAATTCTGCTGCTTCCGTATGTGGCGTGGACGACATATGCGGCGGTCCTGAATTTCTCGGTGTGGCAACTGAATAGCTAGTCGTTTGCCCAACGGTCGCTATTTTTCGAGATACGGGATGTGCAGCTTGGGCAGGGTGAACTGGGCGACGTCGATGTAGCCGGTGCGGAACGCGTCGGCGCATCCGGTCAGGTACTTCATATAGCGCGCGTAAACCGTCTCGTCCTGGATCGCGACAGCCTGGTCCTTGTGTTCCTCAAGCGCCGTGGCCCACAGGTCCAAGGTCTTCGCGTAGTGCGGCTGCAGTTGATGTGTGCGCGTACAGCTGAAGCCCGCCCGCTCGGCATGCTCGTGCACCATCTGGATGGTGGGCAGCCGACCACCGGGGAAGATCTCGGTGACCATGAACTTGATGAACCGTGCCAGCTCAAAGCTCAGCGGCAGGCCCTTTGCGATGACCTCGTTGGGATGCAACCCGGTGATGGTGTGCAGCAGCATCACGCCGTCATCGGGTAGCGCGTTGTAAGCGAATCTGAAGAAGTCGTCGTAACGATCGAAGCCGAAGTGCTCGAACGCGCCGATCGACACGATCCGGTCGACGCTGCCGTCGAACTCTTCCCAGCCACGCAGCTCGACGACCTTTGACCGGGTGCTCGACGATGCCGCCAAGAGGGCCTCGACGTGCGCCTTCTGGTTCTTGCTCAGTGTCAGGCCGATGACATTGACGTCGTACTTCTCCAGCGCCCGGTTGAGAGTGGCGCCCCAACCGCAGCCCACGTCCAGCAGCGTCACGCCGGGCTCCAGATCGAGCTTGCCCAACGCCAAGTCGATCTTGGCGATCTGTGCCTCTTCGAGGGTCATGTCGTCGCGCTCGAAGTAGGCGCAACTATATGTCTGGGTCGGGTCGAGAAAGAGCCGGAAGAAGTCATCCGACAGGTCGTAATGAGCTTGAACATCGCTGAAATGCGGGCGCAGGCGTGGTGCTTTTGACATCTGAGCGGAACCTTTCATAGCGGTACGGCAACGTCTCCTGACCGCAGGCCTTTCGTCTGCGGGTGCGCGTCAGTGGCCGCACTCGGGGGGCATGTGCGCGCGGCTCTGTTGTCAATTCGGTGCCAAACGTCCTCCGGATGGGCCGGTTGCGGAAAAAGCTGAGCCCATGCCGAGGCGCCGCCCGAAACAGCCATACCCATCCGCGGGCCGGTCTACTCCGAATATTGGGTGTGAATGCAATATCAGCCCCCACCGGTGCGAGATCTATCGCCGTCATCGGCAGTGGTGTGGCCGGGTTGACCGCAGCCCACGTGCTCTCTGGCCACGACAGGGTCACCTTGTACGAGGCTGATCGACGTTTCGGCGGCCATGCTCATACGCAGTTCGTCCACGTCCGCCCAGGTGCCCCGACCGCGATCGACACCGCGTTCTTGGTGCATAACGACCGGACCTACCCCACGCTGTGCCGGCTGTTCGACGAACTCGGTATCGAGACCGCTGACGCGGACATGTCGATGTCGGTGCGGGATGACAGCATCGGCCTGGAATACGCCGGCGCGCGCGGACCGCGCGGCTTGTTCGCGTCCCCGGCCACGGCGAGGCCCCGCTATCTGTGGATGCTGGCAGAGATCAAGCGGTTTCACCGCTGCGCGCGGCGCCTGCTCGCCGACCCAAGGGGCGAAGCGGTGCAACTCGGGGATTTCGTTCAGCAGTCGGGATTTTCGCAGTTCTTCGTCGATCGCTTCCTGACACCACTCGTGGCGGCCGTGTGGTCGTGCCCGCCCGGGCAGGCCATGACGTATCCGGCGCAGTACTTGTTCAGGTTCCTCGACCATCACGGCATGTTGTCGGTGTTCGGATCGCCGCAGTGGAAAACGGTCAAAGGGGGCTCGCACACGTATGTCGATGCCGTGGTCAGCGGCATACACGAGGCGTTCGCAGGTGCCTCGGTCTCCCAGGTCGAGCGCATCCCGGCAGGGGGTGTGACGGTAACGGCGACAGGACACCCACCGAGAGTGTTCGATGCCGCCGTAATTGCGACGCACTCCGATCAGGCGCTGAGCCTACTGGCGCAGCCGACCCCCGCCGAGCGTGCAGTGCTGGGAGCCATTGGTTACGTGAGCAATTCGGCGCAACTGCATACCGACGAGTCCCTCTTGCCCCGCTACGCAGCGGCCCGCGCGTCCTGGAACTATCTGAGCAAGGACGACAGCCAGGGCGTCGTGGTGACGTATGACATCACCCGATTGATGAGATTGCCTGGACCGCAAAGATTTCTGGTCACCCTCGGCGGCGAGTGCCTGGTCGAGCCCGCGGCAGTACTCGCCGAAATGACCTATCACCACCCTGTCTACACATCGCAATCTGTGGCTGCCCAACGCAGACTGCCGAGCCTCAACGACGGCCGCATCGTGTTCGCCGGGGCCTACCACGGGTGGGGTTTCCATGAGGACGGCGCAGCGTCAGGTCTGCGGGCGGCCCAGGCGTTGGGCCGATACTGGGCGACGCCTTCGGCCACTCAGCGCGATCGGCGGGTGGACGCGCGATGAGCTCAGCGCCCTTGGTTCCCTGCCTGTACCGCACCCGGATCGTCCACGTGCGGCGCTCCCCGGTGGCACATAGGTTCACCTATCGCGGCTACTGCTGGTATATCGATGTCGACAAGCCGCCGCGCCTACCCCGCGGACTCGGAGCCTTCGCAAGCTTCCAGGCGCGGGACCACTTCTGGGGGGACGTCGATGACACGATGCGACAACGTGTGGATCGATTCTTGGCTTCACACGGAGCCGATCTCAGTGGTGGCACCGTCACCGCGCTGCTGCAAGCTCGGGTGTTGGGGCATGTCTTCAACCCATTGAGTCTGTATTGGTGCCGCGACCGCGACGGCACTCTGGTGCACGTGATTGCCGAGGTCCACAACACTTACGGCGGGCGACACGCATATCTTCTGCCTCCTGTCGCGAATTCAGCAGTAGCCAAACGGTTTTACGTGTCACCTTTCAACGACGTAGACGGGCGGTACCACGTCCGTGCCCCCCTCCCCGGCGACACGCTGAACATCAGCATCGCGTTGCAGCGCAGCGGTCAGCAGCCATTCTTCGCCGCAGTCCGCGGCACCCGGCGCAATGCCCGAATCGGTGAACTATTGCGGCTGCAGGTCATTGCGCCCGCGGCGCCGCTGATGGGTGCGCTGGCCATCCGCATAGAAGGGGTCAGGCTATGGCTGAAAGGGCTACCGGTGGTAGAGCGCACACCCGAACATGAGAGGACGAAGACAGCGTGAACGGGCATATCGACAGCGAAACAACTGATCTGGGAGATTGCGGATTGCGCCGTCGGCCAGATACCGGGCGAGTTTCTTCGGGGCCGCTGGCGGCAGCACGCGCGGCAGCGGCCGACAAACTGCTGCGTCGGGCGGCTTCGCGGCTCCCAGTACGGTTGGCATACCCCGACGGCTCCGTTGTCGGTGCAGCCGATGCGTCCCTGCCCACGATGAGGATCCGGCGGCCGGTGGTACTGGCACGACGCCTGGGCGAGTCCGGCCTGATCGGGTTCGGTGAGTCATACATGGCCGGCGATTGGGATTGCGACGACCTGACTGGCTTTCTCACCCCGTTGGCTGCATCGATGGAAGAGCTGGTTCCGCCAGTGCTGCAACGCTTCCGGCGTATCGCCGTTCCGCGTATCCCACGGGCACAGTACAACGAGCCGCCCCAAGCCCTATGCAATGTTGCGCATCACTACGACCTGTCGAATGAGTTCTTCGCCTTGTTCCTGGACGAGACCATGACCTATTCGTGCGCACTGTTCGACCGCATTCCGGGCTCAACGGACACACTTGTGCACGCCCAGCGACGCAAGATCGATCGCCTACTAGATCACGCGCAGGTGGGCCCCGGCACCCGCGTTCTGGAGATCGGCACGGGTTGGGGGCAACTGTGCCTGTCGGCAGCGGCCCGCGGCGCGCAGGTCCGATCGGTCACTTTGTCGCGCGAACAACAGATAATGGCCCAGCAGCGGGCGCAAGCTGCCGGACTGTCCGACCGGGTGCAGATAGAGCTGCGCGACTATCGAGACGTACATGGCCGGTATGACGCCGTCGTGTCCGTGGAGATGATCGAAGCGGTTGGATTCGATTTTTGGACAACGTATTTCCAAACCATCGACAGGCTGCTTGAACCGGGCGGGCGGTTGGCCCTTCAGACCATCACCATGCCCCATGAGCGAATGCTGGCCAGTCGCAACACTCATACCTGGATACAGAAGTACATCTTCCCTGGCGGTCTGCTCCCCTCGGTGCGAGCTATCACCGAGACAACCACTGAAGCAACACATCTGAGGACCGTCGAGATGACCTCACTGCGTCCTCACTACGCCGAAACACTACGGCTGTGGAGTCAACAGTTCGCGACCCGGCGCGAGGCCGTGTCGTCGTTGGGCTTCGACGACGCCTTCTACCGCATGTGGCAGCTGTACCTCGCCTACTCCGAAGCCGGATTTCGTTCCGGGTATCTCGATGTCCACCAATGGATTTTCCAGCGAGGCCAGCAATGAATTTTCTGATGGTGATGGGCTGCTCTCTGGGCGCCGTCGTGGTTGTGCACAGCGTGACTTTCCTGATCGGCTACCGCATCGGGCGCTACAACGTGGTCGACGTCGCGTGGGGTCTCGGGTTCATCGCAGTGGCAGCGGTGTGCGCCGCACTGGGCGGCGGTGATTGGCAGCGCCGGGTTCTGTTGCTCGTGCTCGTCGGAATATGGGGCGCCCGGCTCTCCTGGCACATGCTGGTGAAATCGGCTGGAAAAGGCGAAGATCCGCGATACCGCGACTTGCTTGACGGTGACTTCTCGGTGCCGCATGTGCTCCGCAAGATCTTCGCCATCCAAGCCGCCGCCACGTGGCTGGTCTCCATACCCATCCAACGTTCAGCCGTCGAAGGGCCCACTCCGGATTCGCTGCGTCCCGTGTTGGCGGTCGGCTTCGGATTGTGGCTGCTCGGAATGATTTTCGAAACAGTGGGTGATCATCAACTGCGCCGTTTCAAGCAGGTCTCTGCCAACAAAGGCAAGATCATGGACCAAGGCTTGTGGGCCTGGACGCGGCACCCGAACTATTTCGGAGATGCCTGCGTGTGGTGGGGGCTGTGGCTCGTCACCGTCACCGGTTGGCAATCGTTGGCAACTGTCCCCTACCCCGTGCTGATGACCTATTTCCTGGTCTATGCCACCGGAGGTCGCCGCACCGAGAAGGCCATGGCCGGGCGGCCCGGATTCGACGAGTACCAGAGCCAGGTCTCCTTTTTCCTCCCGCGACCCCCGAAGCGCGCAATGCCATGAACATTCTCCGCGATACGTTTAGGCTCACGTCCGTGACCGGCGACCTGGATGCCCTTTTGCGCCGTGTCGCCGACCGCGATACCGATGCTTTCGCCGCTCTCTACGATCACACTCGCGCACGCGTCTACGGGCTGGTGTTGCGGGTATTACGCGACCCCGGCTATAGCGAAGAGACGACGCAGGAGATCTACCTACAGATCTGGCGTTCAGCCCAAAGCTATGACCCCACCGCCGGATCTCCGCTGGCCTGGGTCATGACCTTGGCTCACCGCCGCGCCATCGACCGCGTGCGCTCGGAACAATCCGCAGCCGACCGCGAGTCACGTTACGGCGCCGCCACTATGGAACGAGCCGCCGACGTGGTCACAGAATCGGCAATCCTCAACGAAGAGCAGCGGCAAGTCACCGAATGCCTCGACACGCTCACCGACACCCAACGCCAATGCCTGCATCTGGCCTACTACGACGGTTTGACGTACAACCAAGTCTCGCAACGGCTTGCCGCCAATCTGGCAACCATAAAATCTCGGATGCGTGACGCAATCAAGGCGCTGCGCCGATGCCTGGGGACACCATGACCGAACCCAATGACCTCATCACGGCCGCCACCCCCTATGCACTGCACGCGTTGCCCGATGACGAACGAGACCAGATCGACCGGTGGCTGTCCGCAGGCGCGACCGAACAAACCCTCTCCTTTACCCAGGAAGTGCGCGCCACACGGGAAACCATGGCCACCTTGGCGGCGAGCACCGCGACCGAACCCCCGGCCCGGCTCCGTCCACGACTACTCAAGATTGTGGCGCGAGACGCCCAAAGGACCTCCGGGGCAACAAATATCAACCGATGGAGAGCTCCACTGGTCGCCGTCGCGGCCGCCACCGCCATCGGGTTGGCCGCCGCCGGAATCGGTACCATCCTGCGCCCCCCGCCGCCGACCGCGCAGCAGGTCTTCAGCGCAAGCGACGTCCGGACTGTCACCGGGGCGATTCCCACCGGCGGTACCGCGACCGTTGTCTACTCACGGCAGCAGAACACCGCGGTACTCGTGATGAACAACGTCGCACCACCACAACCCGGCACCGTGTACCAAATGTGGCTGATCGACGACCGGGGACCAAAATCGGCCGGCACCATGGACGCTCAGGCCGTCGCACCCTCGACGACCGCGGTCATACCCCGCCTCGACGACTCCACCTCGTTGGCGTTCACCGTCGAGAGCGGGCGGGGTTCTGCCACACCGACCGGCCCGGTCATCGCACAACTACCACTTGTCCAGTAGTCAGCGTCCCCAAGTGTCCTCTAACATCCGGGGCTTGCAGGCCTGGAACGCGCCGATACCCAGCACGGTGATCGCGACAAGCAACAGGCCGAACGGTGCGTACCAGCTGCCACTCACATCGTGCAGCACACCGAACAGCAGGGGGCCCACGCATGCAACGGCGTATCCAACGCCCTGAGTGAAGCCGGACAACGCCGCGGAACCGGCGGGGGTACGCGTACGCAAGTTGACCAGCGTCAGCCCCAGCGGGAACGTGGACGGCCCGAAGCCGAGCGCGATCACCCACACCGCGGTGGCGGTCATCGGCATCCACAGCAGGCCCGCGAATCCGACGAGGAAGCACACCAGGCACGCCGCGACGAGCGGGAACGGATTGCGCATACGAGCAGCCAACGGAGGAATGGTCAGCGTGCCAACGAATCCCACCGCCGAGAACAGGGCCACCATCACTCCACCCAGCGAGGCGCTACCGCCCGCCGAGGTCAGGATCGCCGGAATCCAGGTGAACATGGAATAGGTCACCAGGGACGTCATACCGAACATGCCGGCCATTCCCCATGCCAGCGGCGAGCGCCAAACCTGGCCAACGGCAGCAGAATCCGCACGTGGCTCGGCAGAGTGATCGTCGACGTCATGGCCGCGGCGCGCGATCACGACACCGATCCAGGGCAGCAGGGCCGCAACCGGGACCAGCACCCAGGCCGCCAACGAGAATCGCCATCCGTAGGCATCCGCCAACGGAACCGCGGTCAGCGCCGGGACGGTGGTCCCGATCTGCAACACCGTCAGGTAAGCCGCGCTCATCAGCGCGACACGATGCGAGAAGTATCGCTTGACCAACGGGGGGATCACCACGTTGCCGATGCCCATGCCGAGCAGCGCCAGGCAGGACAACACCAGCAGCCCGCCGGTCGAGTTCATCGCGGGCCGTGCCGCCATACCGATGACGGTGGCCACCACGGCGGCCAGCGTCGTGCGCTCCAGGCCGAACCGCTCTGTGAGGGCAGGCGTCACCAGCCCCGCGACCGCGAACATGGCCGTCGGCAGCATCCCGAACACACCGATCACCGCGGATCCGAACCCGATCTCGCGTGAGATCTGGGTCAGCAGCGGGGTCAACGACGTAACCGCGGACCGGAGGCAGAGCGCGAACAGCAGAATCGCTACCAGCACCATCACACGCCCACGCCGCAGCGCGGAAGCCGAGATGGTGTGGGTTTCGTCGTGCATGGTCGCGGTCACCGGTCATCCTCCTTAAGCAGCCCGGCAAATCATAGGATGAATGGATGAATTGGTTCAACGTGATTTCCGACGCACGCTACGATGAGCCGTCATGCAGCCGGTACGTCGCCAAACACTGATTGGCCAGGTCACCGAGCAACTCCGCGAGGAGATTCTGTCGGGGCGCTGGGCCATCGGTGCGCGCATTCCCACCGAACCCGAATTGTGCGAGCTCACGGGAACCTCTCGCAACACAATTAGGGAGGCCGTCCAGGCCCTGGTCCACGCGGGCATGCTGGAACGACGGCAGGGCTCGGGGACCTATGTGCTCTCCCTGGGCGGCGGTGGCTCGGCCATCGCCGACTACTTCGCCGCCGCCAACGACCGCGACCTCATCGAGCTACGGCAGACCCTCGAAGTGACCGCGGCCGGGCTCGCCGCACAGCGACGTGACGAGGATGACATCGAGCAGCTGCGGGCGCTGCTGCGGCGACGCAATGAACTGTGGGCGCCCCTGCATGTCGCGCCACAACACGTCGAGGACGCCATCTCGACCGACATCGCGGTCCACCGGGCCGTGGTCGCCGCTAGCCATAACGCGCTCTACCTGGAGCTCTACGACTCACTGCTGGGCCTGATGGATCACTACATGCGCGGAAATCCCATCGGCGCGGAGTGCTCATTCGAGCACGAGCACACCAAGCTCGTCGAGGGCGTCATCGCCGGCGACATCGAAGCGGCAGAGGCCGCCACCGAACAGCTCTTCGCGGAGCTGAGCCTGCGCCGAAAACTGCCCGGCCGGAACTTTTCTCACCTTCCGCACGACTAGCTCAACGTGAAGATCGTCATCCCGGCAGCAGTCGCGCTGTCATTGCTCGCCGGTTGTTCGGCGCATGAGTCCACGCCCGCTGAGCAGGCCTCCGAAGTAACCATCACCGACCAGTGGGCCAAGTCCGCACCCGACGGCTCCATGACCTCCGTGTTCGGCACGGTGCACAACAACGGTTCCACCGAGGCCCGCATCGTCTCCGCCACCTCACCCGCCGCGCGATCGGTGGAACTGCACGAGGTGACCTCCGGTGGGTTGATGCGCCCCAAGGAAGGCGGGGTCGTCATTCCCGCCAACGGCGAACACAAACTGTCCCCCGGGGGCGACCATGTGATGCTCATGGGACTGACCACTCCCCTTCGCCCCGGCCAGGACGTCGTCATCACGCTGTCCTTCCAGGACGGCTCGACAAAGCCCCTGACAGCCCAGATCCGTGACTTCGCAGGCGGCAACGAGAACTACCAGCCCTGATCATGACGCGTCGTTCTCTTTCTCGACGGGGGCTCATCGTCGGCGGCGGCGCTGCGGCCGCCCTCACCGCGGGTGCCGGTCTGTCCGCCTGGTCCGCGCAATCCCAGGCCGCACGCCCGCAAAGCGTTCCGGCTGTCGAACCGTTCTACGGGGAGCATCAGGCAGGGATCTCCACCGCCGCGCAATCGCACGCCATGTTCCTCGCGCTGGACCTGCTGTCCGGGGCCGCCGCGGAACCGGGGTCGGCCCGCGAGAACCTGCGGTCGATCTTGCGACTGTGGACCACCGACGCGGCCAGGCTGACCCAAGGCCAACCCGCCTTGGCCGATACCGAACCGGAATTGGCCACATCCACAGCACGGTTGACGATCACCACAGGTCTGGGCCCGTCGGTGTTCACCAAGGTCGGTATGGCGGACAAATGCCCCGCCTCGGCCCGCGACTTCCCGGCCTTCGCCACCGACCGGCTCGACACACGTTGGTGCGGAGGCGATCTCCTGCTGCAGATCTGCGCCGACGACATGCTTGTGGTGGCGCACGCCGCGCGGGTGCTACTGAAGAACGTGCGCTCGCTGGCCTCCGAGCGTTGGCGCCAGACCGGATTCCGGACGCCACGCGCCGAAGACCCGTCCGGAGGCACCATGCGCAATCTCATGGGCCAGGTCGACGGCACGGTGAACCCCGGCGTCGCGGAGCTGGACAGCCTGCTGTGGCACCAGGGCGAAGACCATCAGTGGCTCAGGGGCGGAACACTTCTGGTGCTTCGACGGATCAGGATGGACCTGGACGGATGGGACCAGTTGGACCGCAAGCTCCGTGATCTGGTGATGGGCCGACGCTCGGACAACGGAGCGCCGTTGTCCGGCGACAAGGAATCCGATGAGCCCGACCTGACGATGACCCGCGGCGGCATCCCGGTCATCCCGCCAACCTCCCATATCGCCCTGGCGCGCCACCGCAGCCCGAGCGAGAGGTTCTTGCGACGCCCCTACAACTTCGACGACGCACCAATGCCGGGAGCTTCATCGAACTCGGGGCTGATTTTCGCTGCATACCAACGAGATATCGCCACGCAGTTCGTCCCCGTCCAACAACGCCTGGCCGACAAGGACGAGTTCAACCAGTGGAATACCGCGGTCGGATCGGCCGTGTTCGTCATGCCGCCCGGCACCGCCGAGGATGGCTATCTAGGCCACTCCTTGTTGGGCTAGCAGGCAGCGCCCGCATGAACCCCTTGCAAGTTAGGGTTACCTAAGTTTCAATGGTGAAGTGAGCTTGATGTCGAGACCCGCCGCCGCCGAACCCACGGTGAACATCGGCGAGGCAGCCGCACTCTATGGCCTGGCGCCGTCCACGCTGCGCTGGTGGGAAAAGCAGGGCGTTCTCAGTTCGCCGACACAGCACAGCGGCCGCCGCACCTACACCGAGCGAGACCTGAGGCGCATCGGCATCGCATATCTGTGCTGCATCACCGGGATGATGCCGCTACGCCAGGCCGCCATCGTGACATCACATTCTGCACAACCCGATACCTGGCGCCATGCGGTCACCGAGCAAGTCGCGGACATCTCCGCACGGATCGAACAGCTCGACCATGCCCGCGAGTACCTCAATCACCTACTCAGCTGCCAGAACGAGGACATCGTCGATTGCCCCTACCTGGATGGTGAGCTGCGCGTCCGTACGCCGCGTGGCCGCGCGGCCGGCCCAGACTTGGTATCCGCCGCCCGCGGCACTTGTTACGAATCTGCTGCGACCTGTGACGAAATGACGGGCAGCCGCTCCGGAAATTGCGTTTTCTGCGGAGGCCAACTGAGCACCCAGGGCAAGGGCCGCCCCCCGCGCTACTGCTCCCCCGCCTGTAAACAGCGCGCCTACCGCCACCGGCACGGTATGAAATGACGTGTGACCCCGCCCGCGCCTGAATCGCCGGATCCGCTTCCGCAGATCGCCCGGGCTCGTTCCATTCTGTTTTCGGCACCACCGGCGGGCCGGCGCTGGAGCATCGGACTGCGCGCCGCCGCGGCCGTCGCGATTCCCGGCGCGATGGTCGTCGCGGCCGGTTACCCGAATGCCGCGCTCTATGTCACCTACGGCGCCTTCGCCGTCCTGTACGGCGAAGGCCGCCCCTATCGGGTGCGCGCCGCGGTCGTGGCCACCGCGGGTATCACGCTGATGCTCGTCGCCGCGATCGGTGCCATGGTCGGCACCCACGCCCCGGGCGGTGTCGCCAACAAGGCGGCGACCATCCTCACCCTGACGGCGGTCGCCATCCCGGTCGTCTACACCGTCGATGCTCTTCGCCTTGGACCCCCGGGCGCACTGTTCTTCGTCCTGGTGTGCGGTGGTGCGCTCGGCGCTACCGAATGGGGTGTGGACCCCATGCGGATTCTCGTCTGTGCGGGCCTGGGAGCGGTTACCGCCGTGATCGTTTCGATGGCGGGCGCCGCGATCGACCGGCACAAACCCGAACGCGTCGCCGTCCAGCGAGCAGTCGAAGCGGTCGATGTCTACGCGCGGCCGGGCAACGCGACGGTCGACGCCCGGCATGCCGCGGGTGCCGCGATCTCGTCGGCATGGACCGCGCTGCACGACGCGGGGCTGTCCACGAGTTCCGATTCACCTTTGGTGACAACCATGCTCGATACCCACCGCAGATTCACCGAGACTGCGGTGGGCCGAAAGACGGTGCTCGATCACCTCATCCCCGGTGATCACGTCCTCGTCGTGCGGCCCAGCATCTGGTACCGGCTGCGCCGCTCGGTGCGGTTCCGTTCGCACGCCACCATCACCGCCGGACGGGTCGGCGTCGCCTGCCTGGGAGCCGGCGTCCTCAGTGCCGCCGTCGGCCTGACACGGCCCCAGTGGGCGATCCTGAGCGCCCTCGTGATCATTCACCTGGGCCCGGACCGGTTGCACGGCTCGGTGCGCGGCTTACAGCGCTTCGCGGGCACGGTGATCGGGCTCGTCCTCTTCGCGGTCCTGTATCAGCTTTCCCTCACCGGATACGCACTCATCGCAGCGGTCGCGACGCTGCAGTTCTGCACCGAGCTGTTTCTGCCGCGCAACTACGCCGTCGCCGTCATCTTCGTGACCCCCATCGCGCTGCTCTCGGCGGGTGTGGTCACACTGCAGGGGTCGGTGACATCGATCGTGCGCGACCGTCTGGCCGAGACGATCATCGGCGTCGCCGTGGCCATGGCCTCGATGTATCTGATCGCACCACGCGCTCATCGCCGGACCTTCGCCTTCACCGAAGCCCGTATCCGCAGGGCCGCCCTCGGGCTGATCGCGACCGCACGCGTCGAGCCCGCCCACGACGCCGCATATGCGGAGGCCCGGGACCTGTCCTTCGAACTTGAGGGCGCCATACGGGCCGGGGTGGACACCGCACACAACGAGCCCGCCTGGCTGCAGTCGCACTGGCCGGCGCACGCAGCACTCATTCATCACGGTTATGACCTGGTGGCCGCCTGTTGGGCCACACCTCCCGGACAGATGCTCGCCGATCCCGACCGTTGGGAGCGCTGCTTCAGCAGCAACCCGTGACGATTGCCGGGCAATCTCGATGCACATCCGTCAAGATCCCGTCAAGTTCTCATCGTCCCGCAATAATGTGACGAGGGTCACATCATGTGGATACCCTCGGCAAACGCCGGGACTTGACCCGGATCGCCGCCGCGGGTCCTGGCCATACCGGTGTCAATGTGGTTACGGTCGAACGGTACGAAACCCGAGTTGATACGAAACACGTTGTCGTGATGGTGATTTTTAGTGGTCGATACTGAACTGCAAACTGAAAAACGTTGCACCCCCGTGTGGTCGATTAGCCACCCGACTCAGTCGGATGCCCTTCACATGTGGCGCATCGCGCGCGATTCCGGCGTGCTTGACCTCAACTCCTCTTATTCATATGTGTTGTGGTGCACCGACTTTCCTTCTACATCCGCCGTCGCAAAGGTCGGCGACGAAGTCATCGGCTACGTCACCGGTTACCTACGCCCCTCCGGGTCATTGATGATCTGGCAGGTCGGCGTCGATGAGGCGTATCGCGGAAACGGACTTGCCGCCAGCATGCTGGCTTGGCTCGCGGATTCTCTCGCGACCTTGCAAGGCGAACCGCTGGTCATGGAAACCACTGTCACACAGTCCAATACAGCCTCACGTGCGCTTTTCGCCGGATTTGCCCGCCGGCGCGGCATGGAACTCACCGAGTCCCACGGATTCGGCGTGGATCTCTTCCCCGACGCACATGAGGCAGAGCCATTACTGCGGCTCACTCCGCAAGAACACATGAAGCGCCCAAATAACAGTGCCTAAAAATATTGGGCCGAAAGGGGATACAGAAATGACCGCCACCTTGCCCGCTCAGGAAGCTGGGCTGCCGAAGGTCATCAACGAGCGTGAATCCCAGGTGCGCAGTTACTGCCGCACCTGGCCCACCACCTTCGCGTCCGCCTCAGGGTCGTGGCTGACCGATACCTCCGGTGAGCGCTACCTGGACTTTTTCGCCGGCGCGGGCGCGCTCAACTACGGACACAACAACCCCGTGCTCAAGACCGCCCTCATCGACTACCTCACGACCGATGGCGTGGTCCACGGCCTCGATATGGCCACGGTCGCCAAGCAACAGTTCCTCGAAGAGTTCGAGCGGACCATCCTGGCGCCCCGCGGGATGGACTACAAGGTCCAGTTCCCCGGCCCCACCGGAACCAACGCCGTAGAGGCCGCACTCAAGCTCGCCAGGAACATCACAGGGCGCGAGTCGATCATCAGCTTCACCAATGCGTTCCATGGGATGACCTTGGGATCGCTCGCGGTGACCGGTAACTCGATGAAACGCGCGGGGGCCGGGGTGCCGCTGGTGCATTCCACCCCCATGCCGTACGACAACTACTTCGGCGGTGTCACCGAGGACTTCCAATGGTTCGAGAAGGTTCTCGACGACGAGGGCGGCGGCCTCAACAAGCCCGCCGCGGTGATCGTCGAGACCGTGCAGGGCGAAGGTGGCGTCAACGTCGCACGCGCCGAATGGTTGCAGGCGCTCGCCGACCTGTGCCGTAAGCGCGAGATCATTCTGATCGTCGACGACGTCCAGATGGGTTGCGGCCGAACCGGTTCGTTCTTCTCCTTCGAAGACGCGGGTATCCGGCCCGATATCGTGACGTTGTCGAAGTCGATCAGCGGTTACGGCCTGCCGATGGCCCTGACACTGATCCGGCCTGATCTGGACCAGTGGGCTCCCGGCGAGCACAACGGCACCTTCCGGGGAAACAACCCCGCCTTCGTCACGGCGACCGCGACACTGCAGAAGTATTGGCAGGACAGCACATTCAGTGACGATGTGCGTCGCAAGGGCGACCGCCTGCATGCCGAGCTGACCGCGTTGGTGGCCGACGACGACTCGGTGTCGGTGCGTGGTCGCGGCATGGTGCAGGGCATCGCGTTCGCCGACACCGAGCGAGGGTCGCGGGTGAGCCGGGCCGCGTTCGAACGCGGACTGCTGGTCGAGACCTCCGGCCCCAAGGACGAAGTGGTCAAGCTGCTGCCTGCACTCACCACCACCGATGAACAACTCGATATCGGCATCGCGACCCTACGCGAGGCCATCACGGAATCGGCCCAGTAACTCCGACAAGGCGTACGACGAGAGAAAGGGAACATCTTGATTGTCCGTACTACCCAACAGATCACGGGTACCGAACGCGATGTCAGCGGTGAAGGCTGGCACAGCAAGCGGATCGTGCTGGCGGATGACGGAGTCGGATTCTCCTTCCACGAAACCACCATCGACGCAGGCACTGTCCACGTCTTCCACTACCAGCACCACATCGAGGCGGTGTGGCTGACTGCCGGCACCGGCACGCTGAAGAACCTGGAGAACGGCGACGTGTTCACGTTGGGGCCGGGCAGCATGTATCTGCTCGACGGCAATGAGCGACACCAACTTTCCGCAGACACCGAGATGCGCATGATGTGCGTCTTCAATCCTCCCGTCACCGGACGGGAGGTCCACGACGAGTCCGGCGCATACCCGGCTGCGCCCGTCCTATCATGAGCGCCCCCGCGATCACCGATCGCTACCCCAGCCGCCTGGAGGCCGAACAGCCACCGATCGTGCGGAGCGAGCCCGTCGTCTGGGGCGCAGCCGACGAGGGGCCGCTGGCCCCGCCGGCATTGACTCAGATGTCGGAGCAAGGCTTCCTGATCCGGCCCAGCACCGTCTACGACGCGACCGTCTCCGCATTGAGAAGCGAGATCGACAGGGTTCCATCGCAACTCGGCGATGACCCGAGGATCATCAGGGAGGCCGGATCACAGGAGGTGCGTTCCATCTTCGAGGCGCACGTGCTGAGTTCGGTGGTGATGGATGTGGCGTGCTCGCCGGGTGTTCTCGATGTCGCCGAACAGCTGTTGGGCGGGCCCGTATACCTGCATCAGTCCCGCATCAACGCCATGCCCGCGTTCCGGGGGCGCGGCTTCTATTGGCATTCGGACTTCGAGACCTGGCACACCGAAGACGGGCTACCCCAGATGCGCACGGTGTCGTGCTCGATCGCGTTGACCGTCAACGTCGCCTACAACGGGACGCTGCAGGTGATGCCGGGCACGCATCGCACCTTCTATCCCTGTGTAGGCGCGACGCCGCGCGACAACCATCGGAAGTCATTGGTGGAACAAGAGATCGGCGTGCCGTCTACCCAAACGCTTGCCGAGGCCGCCGTCACGAGTGGCATCGAACTATTCCTTGGCCAGCCCGGTGATGCGCTGTGGTTCGACTGCAATTTGATGCACGGATCGGGGTCGAACATCAGTCCCTATCCACGCTCGAACGTGTTCCTGGTGTTCAACTCGGTGGAGAACACCCCGCAGAAACCCTTCGCCGGATACGAACCGCGCCCCGAGTACATCGCCGCGCGAGACTTCACGCCGCTGACCCCCCGATCGCCGAGCAGCATCTGATGGCGGCCGCCGGCCCGGACTTCGAGGCCCCAGAGGGCCGGCGGCAGCTACACCGGGCCATTACGGCATCGGCGATGGGTAACGCCACCGAGTGGTATGACTACGGCGTCTACGCGGCCACCACCACCTTCCTGACGCAGGCCTTCTTCCCCACCCTGGGCACCGCATTCACCATGCTGGGGTACGCGATCTCCTTCCTGCTGCGGCCCCTGGGCGGCATGGTCTGGGGACCACTGGGCGACAGGTTGGGGCGCAAGAGCGTCATGGCCATCACCATCGTGCTGATGGCGTTGTCCACCACACTCATCGGCGTGCTGCCCAGTTGGGCAAGCATCGGTATGGCCGCACCTGCACTGTTGATTCTGCTGCGTGTCGTGCAGGGATTCTCCACCGGCGGCGAATACGGCGGCGCAGCAACGTTTATGGCCGAGTTCGCGCCCGCCAAGAAGCGCGGCAAGTATGGCTCCTTCCTCGAGTTCGGGACCTTGGGCGGCTTCGCAACCGGTGCCGCATTCGTCCTCGTCCTGGATGCCACCCTCAGCGACGAGGCGATGCACTCATGGGGCTGGCGCATTCCGTTCCTCGTCGCGCTGCCGATGGGTCTGATCGGTTGGTATCTGCGCAGCCGCCTCGACGATCCACCGCTGTTCGTCGACATGCAGGAGCACGAGCCGGAGGGCCAAGAATCGGCACTGCACCGCCTCCGCGATCTCGTCAGCGAATACAAGCGGCCCATGATCGTGATGATGCTGCTGGTGATCGCACTGAACATCACCAACTACACCCTGCTCAGCTATCAGCCGACCTACCTCAAGACCAGACTCGGCATGACCGAGACTCAGGGCCAGATCGTGATCCTGATCGGCGAGATCGCCATGATGGCGTTCCTGCCGTTCTGCGGAGCGCTGTCGGACCGGGTGGGGCGCAAGCCCATGTGGCTGTTTTCCCTGACCGGCCTCTTCGCGCTCTCACTACCGATGTTCTGGCTGATGGGGCAGGGATTCGTCTGGGCCATAGTTGGTTTCGCGGTTCTCGGGTTGCTGTACATACCGCAGCTGTCCACCATCACCGCGACCTTCCCCTGCATGTTCCCCACTCAGGTTCGCTATGCCGGATTCGCGATCTCCTACAACCTGTCCACCGCTGCTTTCGGGGGCACCGCGCCGCTGGTGAACGACCTCATGGTGGACAAGACGGGCTGGGATCTGTTCCCCGCCGCCTACTTGATGCTGGCGTGTGTGATCGGGCTCTGTGCCCTGCCATTCCTCATCGAGACGGCCGGAGCCTCCATCGCGGGCACCGATATCCCCTGCGCAGATCCCGATGACGCCGAACCGCCCCAGTCAGAGGATGACGTCGTTCGTGCCTGACCCCGCCCATACCGCTTAGGTTAGGATGGGCTAAGTAAAGGCGGGCACGAACAGAGGTCACATAAGCATGGGTAGAGGGTTCCAGGGCGCGGTGCTGCGCGGGCTCGGGGCGCGCGATCACGTGGCGACCGTCGTCGGCACCACACCCGTCGCGCCGAACTGCGTACGGATCGAGATGTCCGCACCGACGCTCTTCGAAGACCTGCTGCACACCCCCGCCGAGTGGCTCCGGTTCTGGTTCCCCGACCCCGACGGCGGCAGCACCGAGCACCAACGCGCATACACGATCGTGTCCACGAACGAGGGCACGGGCGAGTTCACCATCGACGTCGTCATCCACGAGCCGGCGGGCCCCGCCTGCCAGTGGGCAGCGGCGGTGCGACCAGGAATGACGATTCCGGTGGTGTCCTTCGGCTCGTCACGCTTCGAGATCCCCGAGGACCTGCCGGCCGGGTTCCTTCTCATCGGTGATGCCGCGTCCATTCCCGCCATCAACTCGATCCTGGCCGCGCTGCCCGCGGACGTAGACGTCGAGGTGTACCTGGAACGACACGACCCCAACGACGAACTCATTCCACTGACAGACCATCCCCGGCGACAGTTGCATTGGGTGGACCGAATCGACGAGACCTCGCTCGCGGCCGCCATCGAGGCGCGCGATTGGTCCAACTGGTACGCGTGGGCCGGACCCGAGGCAGGATCGCTCAAGCATTTACGCAAGCGATTGAAGGACGAGTTCGGTTTCCCGAAGAGCGAGCTGCACGCCGCGGCCTACTGGACCTTTGGCCGCGCGATGGGAAGCCGCCGCGGCGACACCGAGGCTCATCAGGCACCGGCTCCGAAGCCCTCCGCCCCGACTCCCGCGGCCAGGCCTGCGCCCGCGCCCGAAGCCGCTGTCCCGCAAGGACGGTGGCGGTCACAGGCCGCGGGTGAATTGCTGGCACCTGTCAAGAAGCAGATGATCGCCAGCGGCATATTGCAAGTGATCATCACCCTGGTCGAACTGGCCCCGTTCGTCGTGCTCGTCGAACTCACCCGGTTGCTGTTGGCCGGCGCCGACGAAACCCGTTTGTGGCATACCGGATTCATCTTCCTCGTGCTGTTGGTACTGGGCGCAGCACTCGGCACCGCTCTCACCCTGTGGCTACACGTGGTGGATATCCGGTTCAGCGCGAGCATCCGGCGCCGACTACTGGACAAACTCTCCCGAGTTCCGCTGGGGTGGTTCACCCAGCGCGGCTCCGGATCGGTCAAAAAGCTCATCCAGGACGACACCCTGTCCCTGCACTACCTGATCACCCACGCGATCCCGGACGCGGTGGCAGCCGTGGTCGGGCCGGTCGCCGTGCTGGTGTACCTGTTCATCGTCGACTGGCGGATGGCTCTCATCCTTCTCATCCCGATTCTCATCCACGTGGTGACGACGGCGACGATGATGTTCCAGAGCGGCCCCAAGATCATCGAGGCCTCCCGATGGACCGAGAGAATGAGCGGCGAATCGGCCGCCTATCTCGAAGGACAACCGGTGATCCGCGTGTTCGGCGGTGCCGCGGCATCCTCGTTCAAGCGCAAGCTCGACGAGTACATCACCTTCCTCAACGAATGGCAGCGGCCGTTCATCGGCAAGAAGACATTCATGGACCTGGCCACCAGGCCCACGACATTCCTGTGGATCATCGCCGCGGCCGGCACCCTATTCGTCGTCGCGGGGACGATGCGGCCCGAGACACTGCTGCCGTTCCTCGTGCTCGGCACCACATTCGGCACCCGGCTGCTGGGAATCGCATACGGACTCGGCGGCATTCGCGGCGGCGTCGAAGCGGCGCGGCATATCGCCGTCGTCCTGGACGAGACGGAACTGGGCCTCATCGAGGCACCTGCGGGCGCCGACCAGGTCTCCTCCGTGTCTTTCGAGAACGTGACCTTCGGCTATCGGCCCGGAGCACCCGTTATTCACGACGTGACGTTGACGCTGCGACCGGGAACCGTCACCGCCCTCGTCGGCCCGTCCGGCTCGGGCAAGTCCACCCTGGCCTCCCTGCTCGCCCGCTTCCACGACGTCGAGGGCGGCACCATCCGAATCGACGGCACCGATATCCGAGCACTCAGCCCTGACGAGCTGTACACCAAGGTGGGATTCGTCTTCCAGGATGTGCAACTGGTCGCCGGCACCGTCCGGGAGAACATCGCGTTGGCCCGCCCCGAAGCCACCGACGTCGAAGTCGAATCGGCCGCCCGGGACGCACAGATACACGAACGAATTCTGCGTCTTCCCAACGGATACGACACCGTGCTGGATACCAACACCCAGCTTTCCGGGGGTGAAAAGCAGCGGCTCACCATCGCCCGCGCACTGCTGGCGGACACCCCGATCCTGATCCTCGACGAGGCCACCGCCTTCGCCGATCCCGAATCCGAGTACCTGGTACAACAGGCGCTCGGCAGGCTGATCCACAACCGGACGGTGCTGGTCATCGCCCACCGCCTGCACACCATCGCCGATGCCGACCAGATCGTGGTCCTCGACCACGGACACGTCGTCGAGATCGGCACCCATGCCGAGCTGGTGGCCGCCCAAGGGCGGTACCGGCGACTGTGGGAAGGCCGCCTCGAAGAACCGTCGGTCGTACTTGCCGGGGAGAACATCTGATGATTTCCAACCTGATTCGGTTGATTCCCCCCGGCCACCGCGGGCCGCTGTGGGCATACATCGTGCTGTCGCTGGTGTCGGTCGCGTTGCGTGCAGCGGGCTGCCTTCTGTTGGTGCCTCTGCTCGGTGCCCTCTTCGGCGCAACCCCCAGCGATGCTCTGCCCTGGCTCGGCGTGCTCACGGCCGTGACGGTGGGCGGATGGATCGTGGATACCGCGCAGGCGCGCATCGGTTATCGCATCGGTTTCGCGCTGCTGAACGACTCGCAGCATCGGGTGGCCGACCGGCTCACCCACATTCCGCTGGGATGGTTCACCGCCGAGCGCACTGCCATGGCCCGCCAGGCCATCTCCTCCGGAGGCCCAGATCTGGTGGGGTTCATCGCGAATCTGCTCACCCCGCTCCTCGGCGCCGTGTTGTTGCCGGCAGCCATCACGACTGGGCTGTTCTTCATCTCCTGGAAGCTCGGTGTGGCCGCAGCGATCAGCCTGCCATTGCTGCTGGGCGCGTTGCTCGCGAGCATCCGGATCGTGCGATCGGCCGACGAGGCAGACGCCAAGGCGCACAGCTTGCTCACCGAACGAATCCTGGAGTTTGCGCGCACCCAGGCCGCACTCCGGGCGAGCCGGCGCGTCGCCCCCGCCCGCAGCCAGACCGGCGAGGCGGTCGCGGTGGCCCGCGGTGCGACCATGCGGCTCCTGCTGTTCCAGATCCCCGGTCAGCTGATGTTCACCATCGTGAGCCAAATTGCGCTCATCCTGTTGGCCGGGACCACGACGGTGCTGGCGCTGGGCGGCGAAATCGGGGCGCCGGAGGCGGTGGCTCTGATGGTCGTGGTGGTGCGCTTCTTGGAACCGTTCACCGTACTGGCGGGCCTGGCCTCCGCCGTCGAGAACTCGCGTGGGGTTTTCGAACGCCTGCACACGATCATCTCGACCGATGCCGTGGACCAGCCGGGAGACGCGATTGCCTCTGCCGAGACGCCTGCGCCCCGCATCGAATTCCGCGATGTCGGGTTCAGCTACGACGGTGCCGAGGAACAGGTCCTCAAGGGCATCGACTTCACCTTGCAGCCGGGGACCACAACCGCCATCGTCGGACCCTCCGGTTCCGGGAAGAGCACCATCCTCTCGCTCATCGCGGGCCTGCAGCAACCGGTCAGCGGCCAGATCCTGATCGACGGAACCGATGTCGCCACCGTGGACACCGCCACCCGGCGTGCCTTGGTCAGCATGGTCTTCCAGCATCCCTACCTGTTTGACGGGCCGATCCGGGACAACATTCTCGCCGGGCACCCCACTGCTGGAGACGAAGAAGCCAGCCGGGCAATGGCACTCGCGCGGGTGGACGAGATCGTGGGCCGCCTACCCGACGCCGAGCATTCCCGGGTCGGCGAGGCCGGCACAGCATTGTCCGGCGGCGAGCGCCAACGGGTGAGCATCGCGCGCGCTCTCGTGAAACCCGCTCCCATTCTGTTGATCGACGAGGCCACCAGCGCCCTGGATACCGAGAACGAGACTGCGGTCACCGAGGCCATCGGAAACGATCCGCGAGTCCGGACGCGGGTCATGATCGCCCACCGGCTCAGCGCGATCCGCAACGCAGATCATGTGTTGTTCGTGGATGAGGGGCAAGTAGTCGAGCAAGGCTCGATCCCAGAACTCAGCGCCCGCGGAGGACGTTTCGCCGAGTTCTGGCGCCAGCAGGAGTCGACCTCCGGCTGGCGTATCGCAGCGGCATCCAACTAGGTGGTGGCCACCAGGAATTCCTCGGCGGACAGCCCGGTGCCGGGCACGTAACGCTCGATGAGTTCATGCCCGGGCACGTGGGATGCGTCGGGAAAACCGCATTCTTGCGCCAGGGACAACATCTGCGCGGGTGAAAAGAAGCTGACCCAGGGCGTACCCGAATCCGCCGCCCTCGCCACGATTGCCTGCCGAACCGCGCGGTCCTGCTCATCGAGCAGTTCCGACGGCAAGAGAAACGTCATCGCGAGAATGGAACCCGGCGCGAGGGACGCACACTGGCGCAGAGTCGCGACGATGGCATCACGGTGCAGATACATGCTGACACCCGTGGACGCCACCACCGCCGGTCTGCCGGGGTGGAAGCCCGCGATCTCTAGCTGATCTCGCCACGATCCGCCCGCTTCGAAGTCGACGGGGACCAGCCGCTGCCAGTCAGGAATCTCGAATCCCAACTCGGTCAGCCGCTTCCGCTTCCACACCTGTGTATCTGGCTGATCCACCTCGAAGACGGTGAGCCGCTCCCCCGCCTCAGGGCGGCGCTGCACGAAGGTGTCAAGCCCGGCGCCCAGAATGACGTATTGACCGACACCCTGCCGGTCGACAAGGTCCTCGACGAATCGGGCTCGCGCCACCATGCCAAGGCGCGACACGGTGGAACCCCGCGGATCCATGTCGGGGCGCCGACGCCAATCCGCCGAGGGCGCCACCAGTTGCAAGCCGACGAGATCGGTCAGCACGTGCGGCGGGGGGTCCAACTCGACATGCAAGGCCCGCCATAGCGCGGTGCGTACTGCGGTGTGATCCGGTTCGCCGCTGCTCACCAGACCTGTCTAGCTGCCCGCCATCGCGTCGCGCAAGCTCTTGGGGCGCATATCGGTCCAGTTGGCGTCGACGTACTCCACGCACTCCGCACGCGATGCGTCGCCGAAAACCACGCGCCATTGCGCCGGGACTTCAATGGCCTTGGGCCATAGACTGTATTGCTCCTCGTCGTTCACCAGCACGTAGAAGCTGCCGCTATCGTCATCAAATGGGTTGGTACTCAACTGTTTTCCTTCCATGACGAGCCGATTCGGTACTGCTATGGCCACCGAGCACACGATCCGACAACAACCCGAGACAGCTCAGATTGGGGAACCCCGGGCCCTGGGTCAGGCCCGAGAGCGTCGGAAGGATCAGCTTTGGGGTAAGGCCGTTCACCGACAGATCGTGACCGAGAGACTCCTGCAAGACGTTTCCGTCCACGGGGGCACCCAGTTTGAGCTCCATGAGATCGAGCGCGCTCTGGTCGAACAGCGGCAGGAACCACAGCGCATCCGCGCCCGCGCCGTCGATCACCAGGTCGAACCCGTGCACGGTCTCGAACGGCTCGCCCGCACGATCGCTGCGCAGCGTCAGCCTTATCCGGTCTTCGAGGGCAACGGCGTGGGCGACCCTGCCGCGCAGATGGCGGATACGGTCATCGGCCAACAACGACTCTTGCACCCGTGCCGAGAACACCCCACGATCGGTACGGTTCAGGGCGTCGCGCCGCTCCTCCATGGTGTGGTGCAGCCACCCGGTCGGATCGCTGAATAGCGCGTTCTCGAAATAGCCCTCACCACGGGTGAAGAGCGTAACGCCCGGCGAGATGACAGTGACCGTCGCAACCCGGTGTCCGAAAAGTTCGTTGAGCACCGAGGCGGCGGTCTCGCCGCCACCGATCACCGCAACGCGTTCTGCCGTGAGCCGGGTAGGTCCGGCGCAGCGGCGCCAGAACTCGGCGATGGACAGGACATTCGGATGTTCGGGCAGCACCGAGCGCTCCGGTTGACCGGGTCCGGTCACCATCACGGCGTCCGCGGCCATGGTGCAATCGTTGGTGCCCACCACCCATCGATTGTCGTCGATGGACAGACCTGTCACCTCGCCGTGTACGACCTTCATGTCGACCGTGTTGGCCACCCAAGTCAGGTAGTCGGCCCACCGCTTATGCGTTGGCGCCGGCTTGTCGCGATCGACCCACTCCGCGAATTGACCGGTGGCAACCAGGTAAGACTGCCAGCTCAGCCGCATCATCCGGGCATCGATCTCTGCATTGCGTCCGGGCAGTACCGCGGACCGGTACGGAAAGCCCACATCCTTCTCGGGGCTGGTCCCCAGCCGGTGCTGTCCGTCCGTCCAGCCGCCACATGCCTGCCAGTTGGCGCCGACCTGTTGACGTTCGATCGCCACCACATCGGGCACCTCGACACCACACTCGCGCAGCACGGCTGCCTTGGCCGCGACCGCGACCGCCTTGGCGCCCGCGCCTATCACTGCCAATGTCGATGTCACCATTGCTCCTTCGCCAAGATCCCCAGCTGTTCGTGCCATATCGCCTGCAGCTCAGCGACCTCGGAGCGGCCAAGCACCTCCGGAATCGCGCGCCACAGTGTGCCGATGGACGGCCCTTCGGTGGTTTCCATAATCAGCACCGAAATGTCGAGTTCGTGCCGAACCGCCGAATCTGGTTCTGGCACCGGCGAACCCGATACCGAAAGCATTCCGTCGCGGCGCAGCAGCTCGCCCTCGAATCCGAAGTCATGCCCGAGATAGTTCAACAAGATCTGTGGATCGCGGTACTTGCGCAACACGGCACTGGAATCTGCACGTAGATACCGCAAGAGCCCATAGTCGATATTCCGCCCCGGCATTGCGCTGTGCTGCCGCACAATTCGCTCCACCAAACCGCGCGCGCCCACCCCGAGTGGATCGGCGCCACCGACACGCAATGGATATGTCGTGCTGAGCGGTCCCACGGTTGCCGCCGTGGCGTGCTTGCGCCCAGGCACCTGCACCGCCAACAGTGGCTCAACCGCGGCTTGCCCTCGGCGGCGCCGCCACTGAGCCACGGTGCGCGCGGCCGCAGCCATCAGAAGCTGATCCATCGGGATTCCCGAGTTCAGCAGCGGCGTGGTGACCTCGCACGGCGCCGCTTCGACGGTGACCGCCAGATCACCCTCCCGATCACGTTCGGGAACGATTCGACGCGAACCGATTTCCGGGTCGTCACCGTCGAGCTGGGCAATCCAGAATGGCAGGCTGCGCACATCCCCGGCAGCCGCCACCAACGAGTTGGCCCACCGCCGATATCCGGAGGCGGCCAGGACCGGCGGCTGTACCGAGCCTGTTACCAGGCTCTGCCAGCGGGATTCCAGCCCTTCGACGATTGTCCGCCAGGACATCGGGTCTGCGGCTAGGTGATGCACGGCCAGGACAAGGGCGCCAGGCCCTCCGTCGGGATGCAGCCACACGGCCGAGAGCATCCAGCCCTGTTCCGGATCAAGCCGATCCACTGCGCGATCGATCTCGGCGCCCGCGACGTCGGCGGGATCCGCCGCGACGATCTCCACAAATCGCAGGGCGGGCCGCAACCTCGGAACCAGCGCCATGTTGTCGCGGTCCAGGCGGCTGCGCAACACCTCGTGCTCGCCGACCACAGCGCCGAACAGTTCCTCCAACATCGATCGCGTGATGCCCTCCGGCAACCAGAAAACAGCGGTCTCGGCAAGCCGGCGCGGGTTTCCGTGCTCGTACATCCGACGACCATTGGGAAGTAACGGGATCGGGTCAGCCTCACACATGCAGTCGTCGGCGTCGTCGGCGTCGGCGTTTCGGCGCTGATCGATCAGTTGCGCCAGAGATGCGACGGTGGACTGCTCCAAGATTTCGCGGATCTCGATCCCGACCCCGCATTCGGTCAGGATCGCGGCCGAGAGCTTGCTTGCCAGCAGTGAATGACCGCCTAGCGCGATGAAAGAGTCGTCCGCGCCCACGGCCGTACACCCGAGCAACTCGGCGAAGAGCGAGGCGACCAGCCGCTGCGATGCGGTTTCCGGCTGGCGGCGTTCGGTGATGGAACCCGCCTCGGGCGGCGGCAGGGCATCCCGGTCGATCTTGCCGTGCGGCGTAATCGGAAGGTCTTCGAGCACAACGTACGCGGAGGGAATCATGTAGTCGGGCAAGGCCGCGGCAATCCGAGAGCGGATGCGATCGATATCGACCACATGCTCGCCGACCGGTGTCAGATAGGCAACGAGACGTCTGCCGAGGTGCGGCAGCTCGTCGACGACCACGAGCGCCTGGCCGACACTGGGGTCGACCTCGATCGCCGAGGAGATCTCACCGAGTTCCACCCGAAATCCGCGGATCTTCACCTGCTCGTCGGCACGACCGACGAACTCGATGTCGCCGCTCGCAGCGCGGCGCGCGAGGTCACCGGACCGATACATCCGTTGCCCCGGGGTAAAGGGATCGGCGATGAACCGCTGTGCCGTCAGCCCCGCGGCACCATGGTATCCGCGCGCCAGATGCGTTCCGCCAATGTAGATCTCGCCGATAACTCCCACAGGTACCGGCCGCAACGTCTCATCCAGAATATGGATCTGTGTATTGATCTTGGGCGTACCGATCGGCACGGTCCGCGTACCCTGGATTCCGCGAACCTTGTACCGAGATGCGTTGATGACCGCCTCTGTGGGGCCATAGAAGTTGTGTAGCGACGCATCGAAGGTGGCGTGGAATTTGTCCGCCACCGGCCCGGGCAACGCCTCCCCGCCGACCGGAACCCGACGTAGCGACTTCCACTGGGTGACTCCGGGCAGCGAAAGGACAAGCCCGAGCAGCGAGGGCACCATGTGCATGGAGGTGACAGCCTCGTTGTTCAACAGATCCGTCAGGTACGCGACGTCACCGAGACCGCCGGGGCGCGGAATGACCAATCGGCCACCACAACTGAGGATGCCGAAGATCTCGCCCACCGATACGTCAAAGCTGGGCGAGGCCACCTGCAGCACTCGATCCGATCCGCTGACGTGATACTCGGCACGGAACCAGTTGAAGTACTCGGTGAGCGGACGGTGCGTCACCGTCACGCCCTTGGGCATTCCCGTCGAACCCGATGTGTAGATCAGGTACGCGGCATTGTCGGGAGAAAGGGGCCGCACCCGGTCGGAATCGGCCGGTTCGCGCGCATCGAACTGCTCCCAGCCGGTGACCGGTTCACGGATGACAAGACTGGGCTGCGCGTCGGCGAGAATATGCGCGATGCGGTCGGCGGGATACTCGGGATCAACGGGCAGATACACCGCGCCGGCTTTGGCGATGGCCAGTGCGGTGATGATCAAATCCGGGGACTTGTCGAGCAGCACCGCCACGCGATCTTCGGCGCCTACACCCTGGCCAATCATCCAGTGCGCCAGCCGGTTCGCCAGCTCGTTGGTCTCCCGATACGAGTAGTGCCGGCCCTCGTACACCAGCGCGGTAGCGTCGGGCTGAGCGGCAGCGCGCGCGGCCACAAGCTCACCGAGCGTCGCCGGTTCGGATTCAAAATCCTCGCCCGACGACACCTCTCGCAGCCACCCGGCTTCCCGGCCGTCCATGAGTTCCAGGCTGCCCAACGGCAGGTCCGGACCGGCAAGAGCGGCGTCCAAGAGGTTGACAAAGTGCCGAAGCAATTGCGCCACCATACGCTCGTCCAGCACGTCGAGTAGGTACTCGGCTACCACGTGAGCACCATCGGGAGCCGTCTCGATCCCCAGGCCCAGCGGCACGTACGCCATCTGGCCGTCCAATGATGCTCGTTCGCAGTGGATTCCAGGCGGACAGAAACGCGAGGCAGAGTCGGCACCCATCGCGAAGCCGACGCGCGGAACCACTCGATCCAGGCTGACTCCCTGATGGGCGCACCCGTCCAAGGTGGTCCGTCGCACCTTGGCCAACAGGTCCCGGAAGCTTTCGCCACTGTGCGGACGCATCCGCAGAGCGATCGCGTTCACGTAACACCCGATTCGGCCCCGCATCGTGGCGTCGCGCATGGAAGCCGGGGCCGCCACGATGAAGTCGTCGGCGTGGGTATAGCGATGCAGCAGAGCCGAATATGCTGTCAGCAACACCACATAGGGCGTTGTTTCGGCCCCGCATGCCAACTGCTCCACCTGCTCCATCACCGACGGCGAGAGCCGCGTGGAACAGCGAGCGGCCTTCCATTCCGTCGGCACCACCGAGCCGTGCACCCCCGGAAGTTCCAGTGGTTCAGGAGGATTGGCCATCTCCTCGCGCCAATAGGCAAGATCACCACGATCGGGCCCGGCCAGCGGAGGACGCAGCGGAAGCGGTGCCGTGATAGCACCGTGGACGTAGGCAGTGGTCAAGTCGTCGAGGAACACCGACCATGAGTCGTCGTCCCATGCGATGCGATGGGCCACCACCAGCACGATGCACTCCGTGGCGCCGGTGCGGATGACCGTGATGCGCAATGGCGAATCCACGGTCAGATCGAATGCGGTTCCGAACTCACGTTGCGCCAGCACACCCAATCGCAGTTGTTGCGCGGTACCCGCGAGCCAGGAGACGTCATGCTCCGTCCAGGGGGCCAGCAGCTCGTTGTGCACCACCGCGACAGGATTGCCGTCGATGCCGGCGCGAATCGTCGTGCGCAGCGCCTCGTGACGGCCCACCACGGCGGCGGCAGCGACCCGCAGCTTGTCGATGTCGACCTCACCGCTGAGCCGATACGAACGGCACACGTTCATCGGTACGGGAGTCACCTGATGGGCGAACCAGATGCGCTGCTGCACCGCGGACAGCGGTGCAGCGTTCTCAGGATCGAGGCCCAACGACGCTCCTCCGCCGGTGACGCCCACCTCGACGTCACCCTTGCTCACGGTGCGCAACTCGACCTCACCTCGCGTTTTCGCTATTAGTACAGGCTGCCCTAACTGTGAGGAGGCTACCCTATCTAGACTGCGAGGGGTTACCCACGAGGAGCTGCGATGACTCAGGCCACACCCACCCCTGCCGCCACGACAGCGGGAGCTGTCACGGACGGTTTCGTCCCCTTCCCTCCGGCGCGCGCCGGGGCCTATCGCGAGGCCGGATACTGGGCCGGAAGCACCGTCGAGTCCCTGCTTCGGAAGGCCGCCGCCAGGCGCGCCGACCACCCCGCGGTGATCGACGAGCACTCCGCCCTGAGCTACCGAGAACTAGACGAGGCCGCCGATCGTGCTGCCCACGCCTTCGTCCGGCTCGGGATAAACGCCGGGGACCGAGTCCTGCTGCAGCTTCCCAATCGGGCATCCTTCGCCGTGGCGCTGTTCGGATTGATGCGTGCCGGCGCGATACCGGTGATGTGCTTGCCTGGGCACCGAGCCGCGGAGCTGTCCCATTTCGTCGAGGTGGCCGATGCGGTGGCGCTCGTGATCGCCGACTCCGCGGGCGGATTCGATTACCGGGCGCTGGCAGTCGAGCTTTCCCACAAACATCCGGGCCTGCGCACCGTGGTGGTAGACGGCGAGGCAGGGCCTTTCACCGCCTGGTCGAGCCTGTTGGAAAGCGTTGAACCTCAGGGGCCCCTGCCCAGCTCGCAGACCGACACCCCCGCGCTGCTGCTGGTGTCGGGTGGCACGACCGCCGCCCCCAAGCTCATCCCGCGGACCCACGAGGATTACGTCTACAACGCCACGCAGGCCGCACGAGTGTGCGGCCTCACCGAAGACGACGTCTACCTGATTGCGTTGCCTGCCGGCCATAATTTCCCGCTGGCCTGCCCCGGCCTGCTCGGGGCGATAAGCGTAGGTGCCACAACGGTCTTCCTCGCAGACCCAAGCCCCGAGTCGGCGTTTGAGACCATCGCCCGACATCAGGTGACCGTGACGGCCCTGGTGCCCTCGCTGGCGCAACTGTGGGCCCAGGCGACCGCATGGGAGCCGGTGCTACCCGAATCGCTGCGTCTGCTACAGGTCGGCGGCGCAAAACTCGGTGCTGGCGACGCGCGCACGGTCCGCGAATCGCTCACCCCGGGACTGCAGCAAGTTTTCGGCATGGCCGAGGGCCTGTTATGCCTGACCCGCCCCGGCGATCCCACGGACCTCCTGGACAATACGCAGGGCCGACCCATGTGCCCAGCCGACGAGGTTCGCATCGTCGACGAGGACGGCGCCGAGGTCGCTCCCGGTGAGACCGGCGAGCTGCTGGTGCGCGGGCCGTACACCCTCAACGGGTACTACCGTGCCGACGCGGACAACATGCGCTCCTTCACCGCGGACGGCTTCTACCGCAGCGGGGACCGTGTGCGGGCACTGCCCGACGGATACCTGGAGGTCACCGGCCGCATCAAGGACGTCATCCTGCGCGGGGGCGAGTCCATCGCCGCACTGGACCTCGAATCACATCTGCAGACCCATCCGGCGGTCTACGCGGCCGCCGCGGTGGGCCTACCGGATCAGTATCTGGGCGAAATCGTCTGTGCAGCAATCGTGTTCAGCGGCAAGCCGATAACGGCCGCCGAACTCAACCAGCACCTGCAGGACCGCGGGGCCGCCACCCACTCGCGCGTCGACAAATTGGTCGCAGTGCCCGCACTGCCCCTCACCGCCGTGGGCAAGATCGACAAGCGGGCACTGCTGGCCACCCTGACGAGCTAAGCCTCGCGCTTGATCACATAGGGAGCGATGCTGCCGAGCTTCTCGCAGGTCTCCTCGAACTCCCGGTCGGGTGTGGAGGCCTCGATAATGCCGGCTCCGGCGCGCAGCCAGGTGTGCCCGTTCTGCTCGTAGGCGGAGCGCAGCGTCAACGCCGCGTCCAGGCCGCCGTCCGGGGACATCATCACCACGGCACCCGAGTACAGGCCGCGCGGGTGATCGTCGAGCCGGAGGATGGCGTCCACACCCTCCGCCTTGGGGATGCCGGAAGCGGTGACCGCAGGGAAGAGCGCCTCCAACGCGTCCATTCGCGACATACCTGAGCTCAGCGCGCCGCTGACCGTCGAACCCAGGTGCTGCACACTGCCGCGCTCACGCACGGTCATGAAATCGGTCACCTTGGTACTACCGCGATCGGCCACCTCGGCGATCTCGGCCAGCGAGCTACGCACGGAAATCGCGTGCTCGACAATCTCTTTGGCATTGGACTCAAGGTCGTCGCGCGCGACACGGTCAGCGTCCTCTCCCCGGCCGAAGGCGCGGGTTCCGGCCAATGGCTGGGTGATCACGGTTCCGTCGGCTTCCACGGCGGCGACGAGCTCGGGACTGTAGCCCAGGGCACGGATGCCGCCGAGCCGCAGCAAGAAGGAACGCACCGGCGTGTTGTTGTGCCGTCCGAGACGGTAGGTGGATGGAAAGTCCATCGCGAACGGCACTTCCACGCGCCGCGACAGAATCACCTTGTGGTACAGGCCCGATCGGATCTCGGCGGTGGCGATGGCAACGCGGCCGCGGTAGTCCGACGTGTCCGGAACCAAGTCGATGGACGCCGGAACCGGCGCTGCGGGGGCACCCTGACCGATCAGTCGCCTGATCTGGTCGATATAGGTCTCGTCGCACACCGACACTCCGTCGGCGCTGATCACGACCTCGGCGCGCGGAGCGAAGACCCGCGCCAACGCGGTGCCCGGGGTCAGCCGGTGCTGCAAGCCGAAACGGTAGGTGCCGAACTCGAACGCAACCCACCCGAAGACGCGATGCACGCCATCGGAAATCTCGTTCACGGCCTGTTCGAGGGCGGAGCCCGGATGACCGGACCAGCTGCGCTGCTCGACGGCCCCATCGCGGTTGATGCGCAGGCCGTCGCTGTCGAGTTCGACGGAGGCACGGGCACCGATGGCGAGCACCCATTCGCCGTCGCGCTCGTATATCAGGTATTCGTCGCCGTTACATTCGGGGATTTCCTGCGCGAGCACACTTGCCAGGTCTGCCGGCGCAAAGCCGTCTGGCAGCCCTTCCTGAACAGAGACCCAGGTCCGGGCGCCGGTATGGGGATCTACGACCGTACTCATCTTCGACACCCGAGTAAGCCTAGCCTATGCTAAGTGGCCCTGGTACCCGCCCGTAACATGACCTCCGCCACGTTGCCGGGCCGAATCTATTGTGCTTGTGGCGTTCCCGTCAGCCGGCCGCAAGTGCCTGTCGCGCATAGGCTCTCACATCGGCATCGCCATCGTCGAGCGCACCAGTCAGTGCCTCGCGCGCGGCAGGCTCCGCCGATGCCCACTGGCTCAGGCTCAGCACCGCCGACTTACGCACGTCCAGGTGCGGATCGGCCAGGGCCCGCCCCAGCGGAGGCAGCGCTTGCTCCGGGGATGCCCCCGCCAGTGCCCGCACCGCTCCCTGGCGGATCTGCCAGGCCGGGGCTCGCAGCGCCTCCTCCACGGCGTCGAAAATTCCTTCATCGACCCCCAGTGTGCCGATCGCCGTGAGCGCGGCCGCCCGCACCAGCGGGTCACGATCGGACACCAGCGCCCGCACCGTTTCGCCACCGGCGGCCAGCTTGGCGAGCCCATTGGCCACGGCGATCCGTACTTCACGGTTGTCGTCATCGGCTGCGGTGCCGATGGATACCGCGTCGTCCACAGACACCAGCGCACGCACGGCCTCGATCCGGACCCGATGGTCGGGGTCGCGCAGCGAACCAACATAGGCGGACGGATCGCCCACTCGCCGTGCGCTGGCGACGTAGAGCGCGGTACTGCGCACCAACGGATCGGGTGCGCTGACATATCCGCGGATCGCCGCGGGGGTCTCCAGTACCTCGACCAATTCGCGCACTCCATCGGCCGCTGTGCGGCGCACCGAGGAATCGCTGTCGCCCAACGCATTCAACAAGGCATCCTCGTAACCGCCGGGAATGTGTTCGGTCAGGGACGCGATCGCGGTACGGCGTACACCCGGATCGTCGTCGGACAGATACGGTGCCAGATCCTCCACAGTCGGGGCCTCCAGGGACAGCACCGCGGCAATCCGTGGGGAGGGCGGTTGCTCCGCCTCCGCCGGAACCGCCTGAGAGACCCGGGCGGCCGGGGCCTTGCCGCCCAGCAGCTCGGGCTGGTGCACCGCGATCGGTTCGGTCTCTCCCGACGGCAGATCGTCGAGGCCGGGAACCGGAACGAAATACGGTGCGACGGGACGTTTCACGAAGTCCATGCCACCCTCGGCACCCTTGCGCAGGTTTAGGTGGTAACGCCAATTCGTGTCGTCACGATCCGGTAGATCCGCCCTGTCGTGGTAGAGACCCCACCGCGATTCGGTGCGGGTCAACGAGGAGTGCGCCGCCATCTCGGCGCAATCCCTGATGAACGACACCTCGGCGGCGCGCATGAGCTCATGGGGCGTGCGCGCGCCGATCTGGCCCACCTCCTCGGCCATCCGCTCGAAGGTCTGCACGGCCAGCGACAGCTTGGCCGCCGTCTTCGGCGGGGCCACATAATCGTTGACAAATCGACGCAGCTTGTATTCGACCTGCGGCTGCGGCGGACCGTCGGGATGGCGCAACGGGCGATAGATCAACTCATGCGCCTCCTTGACCTGGTCAACCGGAAACTCCAGTGGCGCCGGTATTTTCGACAGGGTCGAGGCGGCATGCTCACCGGCCAGATCGCCATAGACGAAGGCGCCAATCATGTAGTTGTGCGGCACACAAGCCAGGTCACCGGCAGCGTACAGACCGGGCACCGTGGTGCGAGCATGCTCGTCCACCCACACCCCCGATGCGGAATGTCCACTGCACAAACCAATCTCGGAGATGTGCATCTCGATGTCGTGTGTGCGGTAGTCATGTCCACGGTTGGCATGGAAGGTTCCGCGCGTGGGCCGCTCGGTGGTGTGCAGAATGCCTTCCAGCGCCGACAGCGTCTCCTCCGGCAGATGAGTCACCTTGAGATAGATCGGGCCGCGCGCGGATTCGATTTCGTTCTTGACCTCGGTCATCATCTGCCCGGACCAGTAGTCGGAGTCGACGAAGCGCTCCCCCTTGGCGTTCACCTGATAGCCGCCGAAGGGATTGGCGACATAGGCACATGCTGGACCGTTGTAGTCCTTGATGAGCGGGTTGATCTGGAAGCACTCGATCCCCGACAACTCGGCGCCGGCGTGGTAAGCCATCGCGTATCCGTCGCCGGCGTTGGTCGGGTTCTCGTAGGTGCCGTACAGATAGCCAGACGCGGGCAGACCCAGGCGACCACAGGGCCCGGTGGCCAGAATGACCGCTTTCGCACCGACCGTGACGAATTCGCCGGTTCGCGTGTTGAAGCCCGCGGCGCCGACGGCCCGCCCGTCATCGGTGAGCACGCGCACCGGCATGACGCGGTTTTCGATGCGGATCTTCTCGCGCATCGACTTCTGCCGCAGCACGCGGTAGAGCGCCTTCTTGACATCCTTGCCCTCGGGCATCGGCAACACATAGGAGCCCGATCGGTGCACGCGCCGCACCGCATACTCACCGTGCTCATCCTTCTCGAACTTGACTCCGTAGCGTTCGAGGCGCTGCACCATCGCGAAACCGCGTGTCGCTGTTTGATACACGGTGCGCTGGTTCACGATTCCGTCATTGGCGCGGGTGATCTCCGCGACGTAGTCCTCCGGCTCGGCCTTGCCCGGGATGACGGCGTTGTTCACACCGTCCATTCCCATGGCCAGCGCACCGGAATGGCGCACATGCGCCTTCTCCAGGAGAATCACCTGGGCACCGTTCTCGGCCGCGGTCAGCGCCGCCATGGTTCCGGCGGTGCCCCCGCCGATCACCAGGACGTCACAGTCCAGCCGGATGGCGCTATCAACTTCAGGGGTCTGCATCAGGAAACAAGCTCCGTATGGTTCAGTGCGGCAAGAACTTCGGCGCGCAACATGCTGCGATCGACGTCGGCCTCACGGGGTCGGGGGACGTCCAGCAGCGCACGCAGGGGTTGACCCGCGCGCCCCAGGACAGCGATTCGGTCGCCGAGCAGGAGCGCTTCGTCGACATCGTGCGTCACGAACACCACCGTGGTGGGGTGGCTGCGCCAGGTGTCGACGAGCAGGCGTTGCATGCTGGCACGGGTTTGTGCATCCAGCGCCCCGAACGGCTCGTCCATCATGACCGCACGGGGCGCACCGGCCAGGCCGCGGGCCAGCTGGACACGTTGGCGCATACCGCCGGAGAGGCTCTTGGGCAGGTAGTTCTCGAATCCCGTCAGTCCCACATCGTCGATCCAGACCTGCGCCGCCTCACGCCGGCCCTGGCGCGGCACACCACCCAGCCTGAGAGCCAACTCGATGTTCGATCGCACTGTGCGCCAGGGCAGCAATGCGTTGTCCTGGAAAACCATGGCCCGGTGTCGGGAGGTGGTGACGACCTTCTCGCCATCGGCGGCAATGGCCCCCGACTCGGGCGACAGCAGCCCGGCTACGGCCCGCAGCACGGTGGACTTGCCACAGCCCGACGGCCCGGTCAGGACCAGGATTTCGGTGGGGCGCACGGTCAGGCTCAGACGATCCACGACTGTGCGTCCGCCATAGCCGAGACTCACCCCGTCCAGCACCAGTGTTGAAGCGCTCATGAGCGCACCTCCTCGGCCCGGGGTAGCCAACGAGTGACACGACGGCCAACCACCTCGACGGCCGCCGATGTCAGAAACCCGAGCACGCCGATGGTGATGATTCCGACGAACACGTCCGGGTAAGCCAACACCGTGTACGACTGCCAGGTGCGGTACCCGACTCCCAAACGGCCCGAGATCATCTCGGCGGACACCACACAAATCCAGGCGACGCCGATGCCGACGGACAGCCCACCGAAGACCCCCGGCAGACTGCCGGGCAGCACCACACGCAACAGCACATCCCAGCGATTGCCGCCCAGGGTGCGCACCGACTCCTCCCAGAGTGTCGGAAGGGCACGCACCGCGTGCCGGGTACTCACCATGATCGGGAAGTAGGCCGCCAGGAAGGTGATGAACACGATGCCGGCCTCATCGCTGGGAAACAGCAGGATCGCCACCGGCACTATGGCGATCGCCGGGATCGGGCGCGCCAGTTCGGTCAGCGGGCCGAAGATGTTCGCGAACAACGGGGAGCGCCCCAGCCAGATGCCGGTGACGATCCCCAGCGCCGCCGCGAGGCCGAATCCGGTGAGAATCCGGATGGTCGATTGACCGAGATCCAGCCAATACTGCTCGGTGCCAATGCGCTTGGTGAAGGCAGAGGCGATTTCGGTGACCGTGGGCAGAGTGTCGAAACGCAGCCCGAAGCGCACCTTGTTGACCGTCAACAGCTGCCATAGCAATACCGCGACCGCGACCGACGAGGCCCGGATACTCCAGGCGACATACGGCGACCCCGGACGTCGGGGATTCGTCGGCTCGTCGACTGCATCCTCGATCACCGGTACCGCGCGCGGTCGAGCCTGCAGGATGGGCAGGCTGCTCATGAAGCCGCCGCCAAGGCCTGTGCGTAATCCAGGGGTGTCGCGCCCGGATGCGTCGAGATGTAGCGCGTGGCACCGGCACTGGTGGTGAACGGGTGCAGTCCCGCCGAATCCCGAACCCACCAGGCATGGTCGGCGAACCACCGGGTGCCCAGCTCGGCGTCGGCGATGTAGGCGGCACGGATCTTCTGTCCCGCGGCATTGGCCGCACCGACAGCCTTCAGCAACTCCTGCGCCGTGCCATACACCTGGGTGGAATCCTTGCCGTCAAACCAGATCTCCGCGGCATTGCTCGGATCCGCACCGTCGGCCGGCCTCAGCACCAACGGATTGACCTTGGCCGCCAACTCGGTCTCGTAGTTCTTCGCACGATTCGTATATGCCTGACGCAGCGGACCGTCCTGCACAAACTCGTCGATGTTGAGATCGGCGAAGTCACCTATCGACTTCAGATAGGGCACATCGCTTCTGAAAGCCTCGATGAGCGAGGGCTTGAGCGTGGCGTCGAACGACGTGCCGCCGGGCCCGTTGTACAGGTACACCACTTCCTGCGGCAGGCCGCTGCCCTCGGCCACGATGCGAGCGGCCTCCAGAGACTTCTCGTGAATGAAGTCGGTAGCGTCGAGCTGCGCCTGCAGGAACGCGTCAAGTACCTCGGGGTGCTGCTTGACATAGTCTCGGCGCGCCACCACTCCATGGAAAGTCGGGACATTCAGCTCGGCGCCGTCGTAGAGCAGCTTGGCCTTCTTCTGGAACACCAACAGGCCCGGCCACGCCACGAACTGTGACAGTGCCTGTACCTGACCGGATTCCAGTGCCGATGCCCCGACCTGTGGCTGCTGATTCAGCACCTCGATATCCTTGGTTGGATCGATACCCTCGTTGCGCAGCGCGCGTACCAGGGTTCCGTGCCCCGCGGAGCCCACACTGGCGGACACCTTCTTTTCCTTCAGTTCGGGAAGAGCGGTAATCGGCGAATTTGTTGGCACCACAACCATGTTGAGCGCACCCTTGGCGTTGTATCCGGTGATCGACACCAGTTCGGTGCGAGCCTTCTCGTTGGCCTGAGTCTTGGACCCGTTGATCAGCAACGGGTAGTCGCCCATCGAGCCGATGTCGATCTTCTCGGCGAGCATCTGCGCGGTGATCGGCGCCCCGGTGTCATAGTCCTGCCACTGCACGGTGTACTTGGTTCCGGTGCGCTCGCCGGCCTCGGCGAGCCGCTTCTCCAGGTAACCCTGGGCGCGCAGCAGTGTGCCCGCGGTCACGGTGTTGATGGTCTTCGACTGATAGCCGACGACGACGGTCACCTCATTGGCCGAGCCGGACCCGGAGTCCAGCGAGCAACCGGCGAGCAGCGGCAGGAGCAGGGTCGTGACAACGGAACTGAGAAGGGCTGTTCTCTTCATGGTGTCCTGACTTAACGAAGGAGATAGGGCATGTTGACGGTGACGGCTCCGGTGGGACAGCGTGCGGCGCAGGGCCCGCAGTACCAGCACTCGTCGACGTGCATGAAGGCCTTACCGTTTTCTGGATTGATCGCCAGCGAATCGAGTGGGCAGATGTCCACACACAGCGTGCAGCCGTCGATGCACAGTGATTCATCGATGGTGACCGGGACGTCGATGCGGTTGTTGACCAGAGTCACGTCGCGCTTACCTTCCTTCGGCGGGCCGAAGCAAGCTGCTACGCAACGTGATTCGGTCTCCGCGCATTCTGATGTATTCGAGATCGACGGGGGTCCCGTCGTCGAGATGAGTGAGCCGCTCCAGGAGCAGCAGTGGCGCGTTATCCGGCACCTGCAGTGTCGCAGCCGAATGTGAATCCGCCGCAACGGCTTCCAGAGACAGGTTGGCAGAACCCAACCGACGGCCCGTGACACGTTCGATCAGGGCGAACACGTCGTTGGTCTCCAGCTGGTGCTCGATGACCGCCTCCCCCACATCCGGCGTGAGATAGGTCTTGTCGAGGCTGAGCGGCAAGTCACCGAGATAGCGCAGACGCTCGATGAAGATCACCGGGGTTCCGGCACCGACACGCAATCGGAGGGCCACCGCGGGCGGGGCGTTCACCTCTTGGATGACGCGGACCTCATTGCGAACCTCGCCGTAACCCTTGAATGTCTCCTTGAGCCCGAGCAGCGCATCCAAACCGTGCTCATACTTGCGCAACGCCACATGGGTGCCGGTGCGTGGCCCGCGCTCGATCAGGCCCTCGTCTTTGAGGGTCGTCAGTGCCTCACGGACGGTGTTACGGGAGACGAAGAATTCGGCGGCCAACTCCTGCTCGCTCGGCAGGCCACCGTCGACGTAACCACCCGCGTGGATCTGGTGACGCAACACGTCGGCGACCAACCGCGCCTGATCGGCGCGTGGGCGACGCAATGGCGTGGGCTCGGCAGCGGCCACGAGTCCTCCTGACGTGAATCGACCTCGCCCACACGCTAAAGGCCTGTTCAGCGGCTACCGGCCGGGTGAAATGAAAATCTGTCAGGTCCGTTGCATTGCGCCGGTCGACACCACCCACGACCTGCTATGCACCGTCGTAGATGCACCATTGCGCCACCGGGGCGCGGGGCCGGAGATTGGATTCAGGATGATCGCAACGACCGTCACAGCGCGGTGCGGGCCCGCTCCAGGAAGCTGCGCGCTGCCGGGCCGATGGAACCGTCGAGACGCCACGCCAACGCGAGGCGACCGCGCAACGCCGGCCGGATGCCCAGCGCCACCAGGGCGCCGCCGTCCCGCACGTACGGGGCAGGCAGCACCGCCACACCGAGCCCCTGCTCGGCGAGGGTCACCAGTGATCGCGGCGAGCTCGCCTCGAACGCAACGTTCGGAGTGAACCCCGCAGATCGGCATGCGGTTTCCAGGATCGACCGGACGCCGCTGCCCCTCGGTAGGCAGATCAGGGTCCGCTCACCGAGCATCTCCAGGGTGACCGTACGACGTCTCGCCAACGGATCGCCGCCGGCAACTGCCGCCACCAGGGGCTGGTCATCGATGACGCGCAGGCCAAGACCCTCCGGCTCTTTCGCCCCCAGAGCCACGATCGCGCCATCCAACCGGCCCTCGCGCAGGCCGAAGACAAGCTCGTCGCTCCCCGCTTCGGTGAGGGCGATGGTGATCGCCGGGTGATCATCATGAAAACCCGAGAGCAGCGTCGGCAGGTCGGCGCCGTGCGAGGGGACGGTCCCGAACGCGATATGTCCCCGCAGCAGTCCCCCGATCTCGTCCGCCGTGGCACGAACGCCGTCCACCGCAGCTAGAGCTGCTCGGGCGTAAGGAATTACCGCTTCACCCGCATCGGTGAGGCGGACCTGACGCGCCGACCGGTCGAACAACTCCTGCCCCAGTTCGCGTTCCAGTAGGCGAATCTGAGCACTTACTCCGGGTTGGGCGACATGGAGTGAGACAGCGGCCTTGGTGAAACTCGCCGTCTCTGCGACGGCGAGCAGATAGCGCAGCTGATGAATCTCCATAAGAAGATCTTATAGATAGATGAACACATAGATCTTGGACTTCTACGCGACATCACTCGACGCTGGATCATATGAAGACCAACAAGACATCGATCGTGATTGCCGGAGCAGGTATCGGCGGACTCACCTCAGCCTTGACCCTGCATGCCGCGGGGTTCCCGGTGGTGGTGTTGGAGAGTGCGCACGAGGTCAAGCCGCTGGGCGTGGGCATCAACATGCTGCCCCACGCCGTGGGCGTGCTGACCGAACTCGGTTTGGGTGATGCGCTGGCCCACGCGGGCGTCGCCACCACCGAGATCCGGTTCTGCGACAAGCACGGCACCGTCCTGTACACCGAGCCGCGCGGCCTCACGGGCGACTACCCGTACCCACAGATCTCTGTCCACCGTGGTCGGTTGCAACTCATGCTGCTCGATGCGGTACGGGAACGCATTGGCCCACAAGCGGTTCGGACGGATTGCCGCGTTCTCGGATTCGAGAGCAGTGCGGTCGGCGTGCGGACCCACACCACCGGCGGCGATGTCGAAGCAGATGTCCTGGTTGGCGCGGACGGCGTGAACTCGGCGGTACGCGCACAGCTGCATCCCGCGGATCCGTTGCGCTGGTCCGGTGTGCGGATGTGGCGCGGCGCCGTCGATGTCGGACCGTTCCTCACGGGTAAGGCCATGATCGCCGCACACGACGACACCGATCACGAACTCATCGCCTACCCCATCGGCGAGCGCACCGTGAATTGGGTGGCGCTCGCACGTACCGGCTGTGCCGGGCAGCTCCCGGACGGGGCCCGGTGGAATGACCCCGTGACAGCCGACGAGGTACTGCGGCATTTCCCCGGCTGGGATTTCGGGTGGCTGGATATTCAAACCATGGTGCGTAGCACCGAATGCATCGTCGAATACCCGATGGTCGACCGCGACCCGCTACCCCGGTGGGGCCAGGGGCGAGTCACCCTGCTGGGCGATGCCGCACATCCCATGTACCCATTGGGCGCCAACGGCGGATCACAGTCTGTGGTCGACGCCCGCGCGCTGGCGCGCACACTGTCAGGCCGCCCGAACGATCCCACCCGCGGACTGGCCGACTACGAGTCTGAGCGGATCGAGGCCACACGCAATGTGGTGCTGGCCAACCGCGCGATGCTGCGATCCTGGGGCGAGGAATCCCCGGAGGGGCTGGCCGAAGCCGCGCGGTCTTACCGTCGGCGCACAAGAGCGTGACATCCGCGGACTCGGCGTGAATGCAACCAACGGCGGAGGTCACCCAACCAATCCACATGACGCTCACATCCGGGGTCCAGGAATCGCTGGCTCAATAGGGACATGCGTCAGAACCCGAACCCCAGCACCGACGTGGTCGTCGTCCTCAATGCCGACGACCCCAGCGGCCGCCAGATCCTGCAGATTCTGGTACGCAACGGGCATCGGGTCGTCGTCTGTGCCCGACACGCCACCGATCTGACGAGGATGCTGCACGGCTACGGGACAGACCAGGTCATGGCTATTGCCGCGGATACCAGCGATCCACGTCAGCTGCGTGAGCTTTGCCGACGCGCCACCGACCGCTTTGGCACCGTGACCACCATCTTGGATGCCACCGGCAGGCAGATGCCCCACCTGCGGCTCGCCTCGTAGACCCGCTGGGTTCCCGGACTAGGCCATCCAATAGGCCTGGGCCTTCATCGACCTGCGGGCGATCCCGAAGTGGTCCTTGAGGACGTGGGCGACCTCGCGGGTGTTCCGGGTATCGCATGCCACCCAGCCGAAATAGCCGGTGGCGTCGAAGGCGGCCGCACGTACGACCTCCGCCAACGAGCGGCCGCCTTGCCGGTCGACCCAGGTCGCCTCGCCACCGACGGGAAGTGTCTTATCGCTCTCATGCGCGGCTTCCAGGAACACCGTGGCCGGGCTGTCCCCGATCGCCTTCAGCAGGGAGTTGATCGCAGGCAGCGACGCACTGTCGCCGACGATGACGTAACCACGCGGCGCAGGGTCGGGTAGCGCGAAGTGACTGCCCAGCACCGTTGCCTCGATCGTGTCGCCAACGCCGGCCGCCTGTGCCCAACGAGCCGCGAGCCCGTCGTGCAGCGCGAACTCGATGTCCACCGTGTCGGCTCCTGCATCGGGGTTGACCAGTGTGTATCCGCGCTGATGCAGCTTCACTCCATCCGAGAACCACAACCGAATCCACATGGTCGGGTGAACCTCGCGGCCCCGCAGCAGGCCACCGGCTGCGAAGCTGAGCCGCACGTAGTGTTCCGTGACATCGGACCGACCGGTCACTGTTAGCTGATAGTCGCCGGCGCGGAACATTTTCAGAACTGTCCCCTGCCATCCACGTGTCGGTTGCGCCACTGTGCTCGGCATTACACCCTCCTCGATTCACTAAATGCTTCGTTTAGTTTAGGCTAGCCTAACTATGCTGACCTGCGGAAGAGCCGGGTTAGCTATCGACACTTAGGTAAGGGAATGCTAATCTCTTGCCGAGCAAGCAACGGTGCCATGGGTAAAGGCGGTAGATGAGTACTCGCGAACGAGTTGGTCAACTCGAACGCCCGGTTGTGGCGGTGGTCACACCGGGACGCCGCGCCGCCACTCAGGGGTACCGGTTCAACCATCTCCGACACCACGGAGAGCAAGCCGGCAACAGCAGGCGATCAACCAAAAATTTGCTGACGGCTCGAGGGAGCTTTGTCAGGAACCAATCACGTTCGCGAGCCGACTACTCCAGTCAGCGAGCGTGTCGATCGGGTGAAGGGCTGTAAGTGGACATTCGTGAACGAGTTGGTCAGCGAGAGTGGGTGGCCGCCGATAAGGCGGCGCCGGCACGCATCGACCCCGAATTGGAGAGCCGATTCGCAACCTGCTGCCGGGCTCTTGGTCTCTCTGTCAACGACAGGCGACGTCCCGCAGACTTGCCGGCAGCGCGCTACGGTTTCACATCGCTGTGCCGGACGGCCCAGGATCACTGCGATGTCTGGGTCGGTCTGGCCGCCTCCGGCGGTGCCACCATCGACGTCCTGGAAGCGATCTCCGAGACGGCAGCCACCGCCGGACATCTTCAGCATGCGGTGAATCTGAATCCGGGCGATCTCACCTTTACCTATGACACGGGGCTGTATCTGGAGTTTCGCGCCAGCGGCCCCGATGACTACCACCTCGCCTACGCCGCCGCCCTCGTGGACAAGGGCGACTATGCCAAGGCCGACGAGCTGATCACCGCCGTGACCGAGCGTCGCCCCGGGTGGTTCAACGCGCGGTGGGTCGCCGCTGCCATGCAGAACCGGGCCGAGCGCTGGTCCGATGTCGTCACACTGCTGACGCCGGTTGTCACCGATGCGTCGCTGGACCCCACCACGTCGCACGCCGTGCGGATCACCCTGGGCATCGCGCTGGCCAAGCTCGGCATGGTCAACCCCGCCCTGTCCTATCTCGAAGATCCCAGTGGCCCCATCGACGTGGCCGCCACCGACGGCGCCCTGGCCAAGGCGCTGAACCTGCGCCACCATGGCGACGAGGAAACCGCCACCGAGGTCTTGCAGGACCTGTACGCGGCCAATCCGGAGAATGCCGAGATCGAGCATGCGCTCACCGATCCGAGCGTGGGTCTGCACACCACGACCGCAGCGCGCATCGCCGCGCGTACCGATCCCTGGGATCCCGAAACCGAGCCCACCGAAGAAGATTTCATCGACCCCGAGGCCCACGAGCGCAAGGCGATCCTGCTGGCCGAGGCCGAGCAGCAGCTCAGCGAGTTCATCGGTCTGGAACAGGTGAAGGACCAGGTCTCCCGGCTCAAGAGCTCCGTCGCCATGGCATTGCGGCGTCAGGAGCGCGGACTGGCCGTTGGTCATCGCACGCACCACCTGGTGTTCGCCGGTCCTCCCGGCACGGGTAAGACCACCATCGCTCGCGTGGTGGCCAAGATCTATTGCGGTTTGGGACTTCTGAAGCGTGAAAACGTTCGCGAGGTACACCGTGCCGACCTCATCGGTCAGCACATCGGTGAGACCGAAGCCAAGACCAATGCCGTCATCGACAGCGCGCTGGACGGCGTGCTGTTCCTCGACGAGGCGTACGCCCTGGTGTCCACCGGCGCCAAAAACGACTTCGGCCTGGTCGCCATCGACACCCTGCTCGCCCGGATGGAGAACGACCGCGACCGTCTGGTCGTGATCGTCGCCGGATACCGCGCCGAGTTGGACCAGTTCCTGGACACCAACGAGGGTCTGCGCTCTCGTTTCACACGGTCCATCGAATTCCCTTCGTACGCACCGTCCGAGCTCGTGGAGATCGCCTCCGCGATGGCATCCGTGCGCGACAGCCGGTTCGACGAGGGTGCCGCCGCCGAGCTGCTCACCGCCTTCTCGGCAATGTGTGCCGCAGAGGCACCGGACACCCGCGGCATCGCGCGCCGCAGCATCGACGTCGCCGGTAACGGCCGCTTCGTACGTAACGTCGTTGAACGCTCCGAGGAGGAACGTGAACACCGCCTTGACAATTCGGGTGCCGAAGAGTTCAGCGACGACGACCTCATGACCGTCACGGTCGAGGATGTACAGGCCTCGGTCGAGGCCATCGTCAGCGGCCTCGGACTGTCGGCCTCGGGGGCGTCGGTCAAGAAATGAGCGACAACCGAGAGAACAACCCCAATTCCGAGCGTCGGGCGTTCGCATCACGCACCCCGGCCAGCGAGAGTCCCGAGCCGCTGAAGTACCGGCGCGGGTTCGTCACCGGCCACCAGGTGACCGGATGGCGATTCGTCATGCGGCGCATCGCGTCCGGCGTGGCGCTGCACGATGCCCGCATGCTCGTGGACCCGCTGCGCACCCAATCCCGCGCATTCGGCATGGGTGCCGTCATCGTGATCACCGGTATCGCCGGGTGCTTTCTGCTGAGCCTGATGCGCCCCTCCGGTATCGCCGGAACCGATCCGGTGCTGGCCGACCGGTCCACCGCCGCGCTCTACGTACGGGTGGGTGACAACCTGCACCCCGTGCTCAACCTCACCTCGGCCCGTCTGATCGCCGGCAAGGCCGTGGACCCGACGATGGTCAAAAGTGCGGAACTCGATAAGTTTCCGCGTGGCAACCTGATCGGCATTCCCGGCGCCCCGGAACGCATGGTCCAGGCCAAGAGCACCGACGCCGCCTGGGCGGTATGCGAGGCCTCCGACAACCGTGCCGTCACCGTGATCGCCGGAGCGCTGGACACCAGCGGCGACAAGGCCGCCGATCTCCCCCGCGACCGTGCTGCCGTGGTGTCGAGCGAATCAGGCACGTGGTTGTTGTGGGACGGGAAGCGCAGCGCGCTCAACCTCACGGACGTCGCCGTCACCAGTGCCCTGGGCTTCACCGCGCCACCCGCTGTGCGTCCGGTGACGACCCGTCTGCTCAACGCCATCCCCGAAGCCCCGGCACTCGTGGTTCCCGCTATCGCCGGAGCAGGGTCGCCTACGGCATATCCCCTACCGGTCGCGGCGCCTGTCGGCTCGGTGCTGGTCAGCTACTCGACCGACAATACGCCAGTGCACTACGTGGTGCTTGCCGATGGCGTACAACAGGTTTCACCCGTGATCGCGTCGGCATTGCGCAATGCCAATTCCTATGGGCTGGAGCAGCCGCCGCGGTTGACGGCCGACCAGATCGCGCATCTGCCGACGCCCTCGCCCGCGTCGGCCATCGATACCCGGATCTTCCCCAGCGCTGCCGTGAAGCCACTGGCGGCCAACGAAGATCCCGTGCTGTGCACCCGATTCACTAGGACGGCCGATGCCGCCTCGGATTCGTGGTCCTTGCTCGCGGGTTCGGTTCTGCCTCTCTCGGATTCGGTGCACACCGTGCAGCTGATCTCCACCGCCGCCACCCCGACCCGGGTCGCCGTCACCCCCGGTGTCGGATACCTGGTGCAGCCGAGCGGCCGCGGCGGATATCAGTGGATATCCGATACCGGCGTCCGCTATGGCATCGACACCGAGGCCGACGGAGACAAAACCCTCGAGGCACTCGGCCTGCACAAGCCGGCACTGACCATCCCCTCGTCGATTCTGGATCTGTTCGCGTCCGGGCCGTCGCTTTCACGCGCCGATGCCCTGCTGTCGCACGACAGCCTGGCCCCGAGTGATCGACCGGCCATGCGTATCCAGACCGACAACCCATCTGCTCAGGCACAGGAGTCCCGTTGAGCCGTCTCATCTTCGAACCCCATCGGCGTGTAGCGCCCCCGGCGATACCCGATGCCACGGTGACCGTCGAGGCGCCTCCGCAGCTGCCCCGGGTGGTACCGCCGTCGTTCCTGCGGCGCGCCATGCCCGTGGTGATCGTGGTCCTGATCGTCGGCATGGTGGTCGCACTGTTCGCCACAGGCATGCGTGTCATCTCACCGACCACGCTGTTCTTCCCCTTCGTGCTCTTGTTGGCGGCCACCGCATTCATGCGAAATGGCAATGACAAGGTCCGCACCGAGGAGGTCGACGCCGAGCGCGGCGACTACCTGCGGTATCTGTCGGTGGTGCGCGAGAACCTGCGCACCCACGCCGCACAGCAGCGCAAGGCCCTGGAGTGGTCGCACCCGGATCCCGAGGAGCTGACCACTGTCCCGGGCACCCGTCGCCAATGGGAGCGGGATCCCGATGACGACGACTACCTGATCGTGCGCGCGGGACGCCATGACGTCCCGCTGGCCAGCCCGGTGCGGGTCAAGGACATTGCCGACGAAATCGACCTAGAACCCGTGAGCCACAGCGCATTACGTGGACTGTTGGACACGCAGCGCACCGTGCGTAGCGCTCCGCTCGGCATCGACCTGAACAAGGTCTCGCGCATCACCGTGCTCGGCGATGACGACGTCACTCGCGCCGCCATCCGCTCGTGGGTGACGCAGGCCACCACCTTCCACGATCCGACGCTGCTGACCGTGGCGATGGCCGGCCCCAGCGTCGAAGATGCCGAGTGGTCGTGGCTCAAGTGGCTTCCGCACGTGGACATCAGCGGCGAGGTCGACGGCGTCGGGCCCGCGCGCTACCTGCGCCGCACCGGTGCCGAACTCTTCGAGGCGCTCAAGCCCGCACTGGCCGAGCGCGCGCTCTTCGGGACCGAGTCCGGAACGCACAAGCACGTGCTGATCATCCTGGACGATCCGACATACGATCTGAATGGCGTCAATTCACCCATCCCGGCAACCGGCCTCGACGGCGTCACCGTCATCCAGCGGGTTGACGGCCAGGAAGATTCGGAAGGCTCGGCGGGCTTCTTCAAGCTTCCCGATTACCTGAACCCCGAACGCCCTGTGCTGCAGGTCAGCCGGAACGGCGTGAGCGCACGCATTGCCCGGTGGAATGGCAACGATTGGCAGCCGTACATCGACGAGGCAGACCAGATCACGGTAGGAACCGCCTCCCACGTGTCCCGTCGGCTCTCCCGCTGGGACTCCAACCCGACCCATCCGGGGCTGCGTTCCGCTGCCACCGGCGGCGCGACGTTCACCTCCCTGCTCGGCATCGAGGACGCGTCTCAGTTGGATGTTCCCGCCCTCTGGTCGCCGCGCTCCCGCGACGAGGAGCTGCGGGTGCCTATCGGCGTGACGTCCTCTGGCGAACCGCTGATGTTCGATCTCAAGGACGAGGCCGAGGGCGGCATGGGCCCGCACGGTCTGATGATCGGTATGACAGGCTCGGGCAAGTCCCAGACGCTGATGTCGATCCTGTTGTCGCTCTTGACGACCCACTCCGCCGACCGCCTGATCGTCATCTACGCCGACTTCAAGGGCGAGGCCGGGGCCGACATCTTCCGCGACTTCCCGCAAGTTGTCGCCGTGATCTCGAACATGGCCGAAAAGCGTTCGCTGGCAGATCGTTTCGCCGACACGTTGCGCGGGGAGGTTGCCCGCCGCGAGAATCTGCTCAAGCAAGCTGGCCGTGATGTGCAGGGCAGTGCCTTCAACTCGGTCCGCGAGTACGAGGAAGCGATCGCCGCCGGTCACGACCTGCCGCCGATCCCCACGCTCTTCGTGGTGGCCGACGAATTCACGCTTATGCTCCAGGACCATCCCGAGTACGCCGAGCTGTTCGACTACGTCGCGCGCAAGGGCCGCTCGTTCCGCATCCATATTCTGTTCGCTTCGCAGACCCTGGACGTCGGCAAGATCAAGGACATCGACAAGAACACCTCGTACCGCATCGGTCTGAAGGTGGCCAGCCCGAGTGCATCCCGGCAGATCATCGGGACCGAGGATGCATACCACATCGAATCGGGCAAGGACCACAAGGGCGTTGGCTTCCTGGTGCCCGCGCCGGGTGCGGTACCCATCAAGTTCCGCAGCACCTATGTCGACGGCATGTACGAACCACCGTCGACCACCACCACCGTGGAGATCCGCGCCACCCCGCAACCCAGGCAGTTCACTGCGCTACCGGTGGCCGCCGACCCCACCACGGTGATCGTCAAGGGCGAATCCGACCGACCACGGCAGCCGGCCCGCAAGCTGGTCTCGACCGTCGGCGATCAGCTGTCCAAGGTGGGCCCGCGCGCACCGGAGCTGTGGCTGCCGCCGCTGGACACCGCGATTCCGTTGGCGAACGTGCTGAGCCAGACCGGAATCCCGGCGCGCCAGCTACGTTGGCCACTCGGCGAGATCGACAAGCCGTTCCAGATGCGCCGCGATCCGCTGATCTTCGATGCGACCTCGTCTGCCGGAAACGTGATCATTCACGGCGGCCCGAAGTCCGGGAAGTCAACGGCGCTACAGACCTTCATGCTGTCGGCAGCGGCGCTGCACTCCCCTCGCGATGTCACGTTCTACTGCATCGACTACGGCGGCGGACAACTGCACGCTCTCGACGGGCTGGCGCACGTCGGCAGTGTCGCCAGCGCCCTGGAGCCCGAGCGCATCCGACGTACCTTCGGCGAGCTGGAGCAGCTGCTGGCGTACCGCCAGCGCCTGTTCCGCGATCGCGGCATCACCTCGGTAAGTCAGCTGCGCGCGCTGCGGGACAGCGATCGCACACTGGACGACGGCTACGGCGAGACCTTCCTGCTGGTGGACAACCTGTATGCGTTCAGCCGCGACAACACCGATCAGTTCAACACCCGAAACCCATTGCTGGCCAGGCTCACCGAGCTCGCCAACACCGGATTGTCGTATGGCATCCACGTGGTGATCACAACGCCGAACTGGATCGAGGTGCCGCTGGCGATGCGTGATTCCCTGGGACTTCGCCTCGAGCTCAAGCTGCACGACTCGGCCGACAGCAATGTGCGGGTACCGGGCGCGCTGCGCCGCCCCGCCGAGAGCGTTCCGCACGATCAGCCGGGTCGCGGTTTGACCATGCAGGCCGAACACTTCCTGTTCGCAGAATCGGACGCCAAGGCCGTCGAAGAGGTCAACGCCCACTACCCAGGGGCTAAGGCACCCATCGTCCGCCTGCTGCCGGCAGACCTGGCACCCAATGCCATCGGCCCGCTGTATCCGGGGCGCGAGCAGGTTGTCATCGGTCAGCGCGAGCAGGATCTGGCACCGGTGGCGCTCGACTTCGCCAACAACCCGCTGCTGATGGTGTTGGGCGACAGCGGATCCGGCAAGACGACGCTGTTACGGCACATCATCCGTACCGTCCGCGAGCACTCGGCACCCGACCAGGTGGCGTTCACGGTCCTGGACCGGCGACTGCATCTGGTCGACGAACCACTGTTCCCCGACAACGAGTACACCCCCAACATCGACCGGATCACCCCGGCGATGCTGGGCCTGGGCGCGCTCCTGGAGAAGCGCCGGCCACCGGCCGGGTTGTCTGCCGAGGAGCTGCACAACTGGGTATCGCGCGGCGTGACCGCGCAGCGGCACTACCTGATCATCGATGACGTGGACCAGATCCCCGACGCACCGGCCGTCAGCGGCCCGTACATCGGGCAGCGGCCCTGGAATCCGATCACCGGTTTGCTTGCCGAGGCTCGCGAGCTCGGCCTGCGCGTGATCATTACCGCACGAGCGACCGGTTCGGGTCATATCTTGATGACCAACCCCATGCTGCGTCGCTTCCACGAGCTGCAGGCCCACACCCTGATGCTCAGCGGCAGCCCGCAGGACGGGGGCCGCATTCGCGGCCACCGTTTCGAACGACTGCCCGCAGGCCGCGGAATCCTGTTGTCCGATAACGATGTCCCGACATATGTACAGACCGTCAATCCGCTCGTCGGTGAGCATGTTGCTCAGGGAAGGGAGTATCCACGATGAATCTGAACGTTGTTCCGGAAGGTTTGATGGCTACCAGTGCGGCCGTGGAGGCACTGACCGCACGGTTGGCTGCCGCCCATGCCGCCGCCGCTCCGGTGATCGGTGCGGTCGTGCCGCCGGCGGCCGATCCGGTATCGCTGCAGACCGCCGCGGGTTTTAGTGCTCGCGGTGTGGAGCACACCGGTGTCGCGGCGGTGGCCGTCGAGGAATTGGGCCGGGCCGCACTGGGTGTGTCGGAGTCCGCTGCCAGCTACACGACCGGGGACATGCAGGCGGCTGCGACCTACCTGATCGCGCGAGGCTAGATCCGGTGACGGCTCCGATTTGGATGGCTTCGCCCCCCGAGGTGCATTCGGCGCTGCTCAGCGCCGGGCCCGGCCCGGGCGCACTGTTGGCAGCTGCCGCGCAATGGCAGGCGCTCTCGGTGCAGTACGCCACGGCCGCCACGGAGTTGACCCAACTGTTGGCCGCCACCAATGCCGGTCCCTGGCAGGGGCCCAGTGCCATGCAGTACGTGGCCAGTCATGCGCCGTATCTGGCGTGGCTGACGCAGCAGAGCGCGATGAGCGCCACCAACGCCGTCCTGCACGAGACGGCGGCAGCCGGGTACACCACGGCGTTGGCCGCCATGCCCACGCTGGCCGAGTTGGCTGCCAACCACATGATCCACGGCGTGCTGCTGGCCACCAACTTCTTCGGTATCAACACGATTCCCATCGCAGTGAACGAGGCCGACTACATCCGGATGTGGGTCCAGGCCGCCACCACCATGAGCATCTACCAAGGTGTCTCGAGTACGGCATTGGCCGCCGCCGCACCCACGGAACCGTCGCCGATGATCATGGCGCCGGGCGGGGAGATGTCCCGCATGACCGCCGACATGACCGGCATGGCCGCACAGGCCCAAGCCCTCGAATCCGGCACCGCACTGGACAACAGCGAGAGCTTCTTCGAAAAGCTGATGCGGCAGATCCAGGAATTCTTCAGCGATCCACTGGGCACCCTGCAGAAGATCTTGCAAGACTTCCTGCGCAATCCCCTTGAGGCACTGGTGGCTTGGGGACCGCTGCTGTTCTTCATCGCGTACGAAGCCTTCTTCATCCCCTTCGGATTCACCTTCTGGGGTGTGATGCTGTCCGCGCCGCTGTGGCTGCCGTTGCTTCTGGTCGGACTGGCGCAGCTCGTCAACCCGGTACCGGTCGAGGCCGACGCACCGGCGCCGGAACCCGCTCCGGAAGCTGCCAGGATCGAGCGCAATGCGCCTCAGCAGCAACCATTTGCGATGGGCGGACTGCCCGGCGGTGGCGGTGCGCCACTGAGCGGCAGCTCAAGTGTGGCATCGGCGCCCACCGCTCCGGCCTCGCCTGCGGCGGCTGCCGCGGCTCCGGCATACCTGGTCTACGCGGCGCGAGAAGATCCGCCCGCGGCACGGTTCGGGCCGACGTTGAACGAGGGCAGCGGCGCCAAGGCGCCCGCCGCGGGAATCTCCGCGGCCGCCGCGGCCGCAGCCTCGGCACGTTCACGGGCGCGCCGCAAGCGCGGCGCCCGGATCAAGGACCCGGCGCACCAGTTCATGGACATGAACTCAACGGTGAGCCCGGACTTTTCCGAGTCGGCCACCCGCCAGCCCGCAGGTGTGGGGTCTTCGGGCCGCGGAGCCGGGCAGCTGGGATTCGCCGGCACCGTGCCCAGGACCACCTCGACGACGAGCGCGGCCGGTCTTGTCAAGCGCGAATCCGCCGCGGAGGCAGTGGACGGAACCCGGACCATGCCCATGCTCCCCACCACCTGGGGCACCGATCCCGAACACGACCCCGGAACCCCCTCTGCGCCAGCGCCGGACGAGGACTGGCCGCCCGGTGACAGGGGGTCGAGCACCTGATTCGCCACAGACGCACGACGCAGTACACGAACGAGAAACAGAGAGTAAGGAGAGGATCCTATGAGTTTGCTTGACGCACACATCCCCGCTCTGGTGGCCGCCGAGGGCACCTTCGGAGCCAAGACCGCTTTGATGCGTTCGACGATTTCGCAGGCCGAGTCGGCGGCGATATCGGCGCAGGCGTTCCATGTCGGTGAGTCCTCGGCTGCTTTCCAAGCCGCGCACGCCCGGTTCGTGGAGGTGGCCGCCAAGGTCAACGCACTGCTGGATATCGCCCAGGTCAACCTTGGTGACGCCGCGGCGACCTACGTCGCAGAAGACGCCGCCGCTGCCAGCCGTTACGTCGGCGTCTAGGAAAGGACGGATAAGACAATGTCGCAGATCACTTTCAATTATCCCGCGATGCTGGCCCATGCCGGTGAGATGAACACCTTCTCCGGTGTGCTGACCGCTCTGGGCGCCGACCTGGCGGCTCAGCAGGCTTCTCTGCAGGCTGCCTGGCATGGTGATACCTCGATGAGTCAGGCCGCTTGGCAGGCTCAGTGGAACACCGCGATGGAAGAACTCGTGCGCGCCTACCGCGCCATGGGCAGCACCCACGAGACCAACACCCTCTCGATGAACGCCCGCGACATGGCCGAAGGAGCCAAATGGGGCGCATAGACGCCCTTGGTGCTCCTGCACCTGATCGTGCGATGAACCAGGCCACTCGGTCGCCGGATGCCGTCGAGCTGACGGTCGACCAGGCCTGGTTCCTCGCGGATACGTTGAGCGCCGGCACCTTTCCCTGGGTGCTGGCGATCACCGTCCCCTTCCGGGATGAAGCACAACGCGCGGGGTTCAATGCCCAGCGAGTTCAGGAACTCACCCGCGCCGGAGTTCTACTGCCCGACGGCACAGTGGATCCGGCCGTGGCGGGATGGATTCGCGCGGTGTGCCGCCCCGACCGCTGGCTCGAACTGCGTTATGTCGCAGCAGGTTCAGAGAACCCGGACGTTATGCGCGGCATCATCGCGCGCAAACAGTCGCAGGGCCGCGCACAAACCGTGGTCTCACTGCGCAACGCACATCTGATCACCTTCACCGTGGTCGACGCCGATGACCCCTCCGCGCTCGTCCCCAGCGTGGTCGCCGGGCTTCGATGGCGCGCACCCGCACGGTTCCCCGAGTTCACCCTGCCCACTCACGTGGGAGCCAAGGCCGACGAGCAGCTGCGTTCCGGCGCCTCGCTGGCCGATGTCATGGGATATCTGGGTGTCCCTCCCGCCGCGCAGAATGTGGTGGAATCAGCGTTCGTCGGAAACCGCAACTATGTCGAAGTAGTTGCTGGACAACGCGATAGCGCAACCCAGCAGACCTCCGAGGTGGGTATCAGCGTGGTAGACACCAGCGCCGGACGCATCCTCGTCAGCCCGCACCGTGCCGGCGACGGCACCTGGCTGTCAACCTTCGCGCCCGGAACCCCGTTCGCGATCGCCGTGGCCGTCGAGCAGTTGATGACCACGCTCCCGGAAGGGCACTGGTTCCCGGATGCCCGGCTGACCCGAGAGTTCGACTGATGCTGTTCCTGTAGTTCCCCATTGAGCCCCACCCCCTATCGAGAGAGTCCAACGAAACACCATGTCTGACAACGCCGTGATGCCCATCGTCCGGGTAGCCGTGCTCGGTGAAGAGAAGCTGACCGAAGTCGCCTTGCCGACACAGCTGCCGATGCGCGACATCATTCCCGCGGTACACCGGATGGTGGCACCCGATGCCCCTGAATCGGCAACGCCTCAACGGCTGAGCCTGGCCCCGGTGAACGGTGCTCCGTTCAGCGCCGACGCGACCCTGGACACCGTGGGCGTCGTCGACGGCGACCTGCTCACCCTGCGCCCCACCCCCGCCGGCCCCGCCGCACCGGGCATCGTCGAGGACATCGCGGACGCAGCCGTCATCTTCTCCGAATCACGCAAGCGTCCGTGGGGTGCCGAGCACATTGCCCGCGTCGCACGCCTGGGTGTCCTCGGATTGATCGTGGCAGCAACGGTTCTGGCCATCGTGCACAACCTTCGCACCGGGTCGTCGTTGAGCCTCGCCGGTCTGGCAGTGGTGGCCGTAGCCGCGGCAATCGGTGCGTTGGTGGCGCACATGCGTTCCCCGCGCCTGGGCGCGGAGCTGGCCATCGTCGCACTGGCCCCGATTGCCGGGGCACTTGCCCTGGCCGTGCCCGGTGAGGGACTGGCACCGCGCGTTCTACTCGGCGCGGCCGGAGTGGCCGCATGGTCGCTGATCTACCTGATTGTGGCGCGCCAGCTGATCGCCTTCTTCACCGCGACTGCGGTGCTGTCGGTCGGTATCGCGGTTGCCGCAGGCGCTCAGATCCTCTGGCATCCCTCCCTGCTCATCGTGGGCAGCGGACTGATCATCGTCGCACTGCTGGTCACCCTGCGTGCCGCACAGCTTTCGGCCTTGGCCGCACGCTTCCCTCTGCCGACCATTCCCGCCCCGGGCGACGCCACCCCCTCTGCCCCCGGAATGTCGGTTCTCAAGGACCTGCCGCGACGCGTTCAGTTGAGCGATTCGCATCAGAGCGGATTCATCGCGGGCGCCTCGCTTCTGGCCATCCTGGGATCGCTGGCCATCGTGAGCGGATCGGCGCCCGTCAGCCCATGGGCTTGGTACCTGGTGGTCGCGGTGAGCGCCGGAGCCGCACTGCGCGCGCGGGTATGGGATTCGGCCGTGTGCAAGGCCTGGCTGCTGGCCGTACCGTTCCTGGTGACCACCACACTGCTGGTGATCTTCGCCGCCGCGGGGCGCTACACCGGCGCGTTGGTTGCGCTCGGAGTGCTGGCGTTCCTGGTGGCGGCGGTGGCAGTCGTCGTGTTCAACCCGAAGATCGGTGAGGCAGAGAGCTACTCGCTGCCCAGCCGGCGTCTCCTGGGATTCCTCGCTTCGGGCATTGACGCCTCGCTGCTGCCGGTCATCGCATACCTCACCGGGCTGTTCACCTGGATCCTCAACCGATGATGCGATTTCTGTCTGTGGGCGCCGTCGCCGCGATGCTGCTGGCGCTGTCTCCCATGACGGCTCCCGCCGCCAACGCGGTCATCCAGCCGGAAGCAGATCCCGCTGCGCTACCACGGGATTCATCCCCAAGCGCCACCGCCGGCACGCAGTCCGCGGCGTGCAGCACCACGGTGCTGTTGCCCGGCACGGGCACCTCCGGAAAACCTTCACCCGAGTTCGAAGAGGCATGGCGTTTCTCTCGCGGTGAGGGCCAAAGCGTCGCCGTCATCGACACTGGGGTGAAGCCGAGTTCGCGACTTCATGTCGAAGGCGGCGGCGACTACGTGCAGTCAACCGACGGGCTCACCGACTGCGACGGGCACGGCACCATGGTCGCCGGCATCATCGGCGCCCAGCCCGGTCCCGACGGATTCTCCGGCATCGCACCGGCGTCCAAACTGATCTCGATCCGTCAGGAATCCTCCAAGTTCTCTCCGCGGCTCACCGGCGGCGACCCGACCACCAACGGCGCCACCCAATTTGTCAGCACGCTGGCCCGGTCGATCGTGCATGCGGCGAACCTCGGGGCGCGTGTGATCAACATTTCGTCGGTTGTCTGTGTTCCGGCGGCCAAACCCATCGACCAGGCGGCACTCGGCGCAGCACTGCGGTACGCGGTCGAGGAGAAGGACGCCGTCGTCGTCGCGGCGGCCGGCAACGTCAACGGCGGCGGCGCCAATTGCCAGCAGAATCCGTTCAGCGGTCTCAGCGCCGACCCCAGGAACTGGACTGGGGTGGAATCTGTTTCGGTTCCATCCTGGTGGCAGCCGTATGTGCTGTCCGTGGGCTCGGTGGGTGCCGATGGCAGCCCGTCGAAGTTCACGATGGCGGGCCCATGGGTGGGTATCGCGGCCAACGGCGAGAACGTGACGTCGCTGTCCAACGATGCCGAAGGCGGGCTGGCCAACGGAATGATCGGCCAGAACGGCAAGGCGGTTCCTCTCTTCGGAACCAGCTATGCCACCGCATACGTGTCCGGGGTGGCGGCGCTGGTACGCAGCCGCTATCCCGAATTGACAGCACCTCAGGTCATTTCGCGGCTGCAACGAACCGCGCGGGACGCGGGACGATCACCTTCGAATCTCGTCGGAGCGGGAACCGTCGACCCGGTCGCCGCACTCACCTGGGAGGTCCCGGCCAACGGGAACGCGCCGGCAGGTCCCAGCGCGCGTGCTGTCGTGCCTCCACCCCCTCCCACCCCGGAAAATCCACTTCCCCGGCGACTCGCCTTCCTGGGCGCCGGTGTATGCCTGCTCGCGGTGATCGTCGTCGCCGCGCTCAGCGCACGTCGCAGACAGGAGAGCACTGAGTGAGCACGAATGAGAGCAAGAAGTTGAAGCTGTATCGACCGCCGGTGCCCGGCACGCTGCGTCTGACCCTGGTGGCCACGCTGATCGCCATGGGCGCCTTCGCGCTCTACCGCCGGGATCCCGCCGACCGCTGGATCGCGATCACCGCCGGAGTGCTGGCGCTGGTTCTGTTGGTGTGGTGGCGCGGCACCTTCCTCACCGACCTTCTCGGACGGTTCACCAAACTGCTGGCCCGCCGGATCTCCGGACGGACCCCCGCCGCCGATACCGCTCAGGTTGTCACCGCAGGCGTCGACGCACGCAGCACCGTGGCCCTGGAGCTGACCTCACCGGAATCGGGTGAGGAAGTGCCGATCGGGCTTATCGCCGGGTACCTGGATCGCTATGGCGTGCGCTGCTCGTCCATCCGGGTCACCACCGCAGACGTCGGCGCCGAAAGCAAGACCTGGGTGAGCCTGACCCTTGGTGCCGCGGCCAACCTCACCGCGCTGCAGGCACGGTCCCCGCGAATCCCCTTGCGCGAGACCGCCGATACGGTGGCACGCCGATTGGCAGATCACCTGCGTGAGCTGGGCTGGCACGTCAACGCGGCCGAGAGCCCGAACGCGCCACTGCCCGTCCAGGTCAAGGAGGGCTCGCGCGGGGTCATCGACGATCACGGTTACCTGGCTGCCTATCGCGCCACCGTGAACGGCGAGTTGCCCGAAACCCTGAGGGATGTCTGGAGCGCCGCACTGCCCGAACGTTGGACGGTTCTTGAGCTGACCGGCACTACCGACGCTCCCCATCTGAGCGTGGTGTGCGCGCTGCGCACCGAGGAGAAGCCCGCCCCGCGAGCGCCGTTGGCCGGGCTGACGCCGTGCTGGGGTGAGCACCTGCTCGTCCTGCGGGCCATGGACCCGCTGTCGTCCAGCCCCCTGCGCGCGGCGAACGCCAATGTCACCCCGGAGTTCCTCGACAAACTCGCACAGCGCAACGCGACACCGGCTCTGGTCTGACACCGAACCTCTCGCGCGGTGGCCCATCACTTCGGGGATCCATCGGGCAGATTCACCCTCGGTACCCTTTCGGAGTGATCGCAGGTTCGGCCAGACGTCTGGGAATGTTCGCCGCCACGCTGAGTCTCGTACTCACGGCCTGCGGGCACACGAACACCGGCGCGGCCTCCTGGCCGCCTGCTGACGGTCGCGGTCCGTGCGCGGTCGCCAAGAAGACCGATGTGCCGGCCACCATGCGTGACGGCACAATCCTGCGCGCCGACGTCTACCGCCCCAAGCTCAAGGATCCCGTTCCGGTCATTCTGATGCGCACCCAGTACGGCAAGAGCAGTGCGCAGGTGCAGCCGTCGCGATTCCGCGCGCCGGACTGGTTCGCCTCCCACTGCTACCTCGTGGTGGTGCAGGACATACGGGGTCAGGGCGCCTCGGACGGGGTCTTCACCGAATTCGGCAACGACGGCACCGACGGATACGACACCATCGAATGGGCCGCCGGTCTCCCCGGTTCCACGGGCAAGGTGGGAATGTACGGCTCCTCCTATGTCGGTGCGACACAATGGCTCGCCGCCACCATGACTCCCCCACACCTGAGCACCATCGTCCCCTCCAACACCGCCTCCGATTACTACGACGGCTGGACCTATGAGGGCGGCGAGTTCCGGCTCGGCTTCGTGCTGCCCTGGGCGATGGGGACGATCGCCACCACGGCGGCGGAGAACCGGGGCGATGATGCCGCCGTCGCACAACTCGAGGCCGCCGCCAAGGAGCGTGATCGCTGGCTCGCTTTCCGCCCCTACGCGGGTCTTCCACCGATGCAGCCGGGTAATCCCCGCGTGGCGCCGTGGTACTTCGACTGGATCACGCATTCGACCCGCGACGACTACTGGAGGCGGTGGAGCATCCGTGACCGGTACGAGAGCGTCAATGTCCCGGTGCTGCACTTCGAGGGCTGGTACGACGCGTTCTTACGCGGTGGCCTGGAGAACTTCGCAGGCATGTCCGCACGCGGCGGGTCCCCGGAGGCACGTCGTCATCAACGCATCGTCATCGGGCCGTGGGATCACCTTGCCTGGGGTCGCGAATTGTCAAGCCCGTCACCACTGTTAAAGGAACTGGGGCCGGGCGCCAACAGCCCCGTGAACGAGTTGCAGCTGGCGTGGTTCGATCACTTCCTCAAAGGCGCAGACAACACCGTCGCCCCAGAGTCGCCCCGCGTCGACTACTACCTGATGGGTGCGAACAAATGGAAGAGCGCGCCCGCGTGGCCGCTGCCGCAGACGGACTGGACCGTCTATCACCTCGGTGGTCCCGGTGCGAAACATGATGGAACCCTGCGGAGCTCGTCATCACCTCATGATCGGCCCGATACCTATCTCTACGACCCGGCCGATCCGGTGCCGAGTGCCGGCGGGCATTCGTGCTGCGCCGCCGATTCGGCTCCCGAAGGTCGATACGACCAGACGGCCGTGGAGCAGCGTCCCGATGTACTGACGTACACCGGCGCCCCGCTATCCGCCGACACCGAGGTCACCGGCCCGATCACCGTCGACCTATGGGCGTCGTCGTCGGCCCCGGACACCGATTTCACCGCGAAGCTTGTTGTCGTGCGATCGGATGGCACGGCCGTCAACCTCAACAACGGCATCGTCCGGACCTCGCTAGCGCAATCGTTGTCCGAGAGACACCCCGTCCCCGCGGGACAGCCACGCATGTACCGCATCGACATCTGGCCCGTCAGTTACCAATTCCGGTCCGGCGAGCGCATCCGGCTGGAGATTTCCAGCAGCGACTTCCCCCAGTACGCACCGAATCCGAACACTGGTGCGCCCTTCGGTCAGCACGCCGAGCTGCGCACCGCCACCCAGACAATCCTCCATGATGCGGCGCACCCCTCGACACTCACGCTGCCGGTCATACCCGCCGGCGATCCGGGAAGCGAGACGTTCCCGATGCCCCGTTGAGGAACCGAGGAATCAGCCCCAGTTCTCCGGGCCACCGAGGTCTGCCGAGAGCCAATGCTCCGGCGAGACATACACGGCGATCTGCTCGCCATATCCCTCGGCGTACTTGAGATACCCCTCGAGAAACTCCTCGGGGATGTAGCGCGCGGCCACCTGCCGATGCTGGTCGTGTTCGAGAGCCACGATTTTGGTGACCGGGCCCTCCACGCTCACGTAGCGCACCGTCGGCTGTTCCCGATCGACCATCAGCGTCACCCGGCCCGCCGCCTCGATCAGCTGATGCTTCCGCGACCCCTTACCCGTCGGGATCCAGAGATCACCGCCGGGGGTATAGAAATACCAGATCGGCACGGTCAGCGGAGCTCGTTCCGCCCCGGCACTCACCGAGATCGCCGCGACATGGGGCTCGGCCAAAAATGCCTGTCGTTCTTCCAAACTCAATCCCATGACCCCACCCTACGAGTACCTACCGACAGCCGGACCGGGCTGACGAATACTCACCGCCTACGCGGCCAGCGCTCCGCGTTTCCTGAGCAACGGCAGCACGCCCTCGGCAAACCAATACGCCTCTTCCAGGTGCGGGTACCCGGACAGGATGAACTCGTCGAACCCGAGGGCGTGGTACTCGGAGATCAAGTTGGCGACCTCCTCGTGGCTGCCCACCAGGGCCGTACCCGCACCGCCACGCACAAGTCCGACACCCGCCCACAGGTTCGGATAGATCTCCAGTTTGTCGAGCCGGCCGCCGTGCAGCGCCGTCATGCGACGCTGCCCCTCGGATTCGGACTTCGAATGCAGCGCTGTCGCCTTGGCGATCTGATCGGGCGTCAGCTCCCCGACCAACGAGTTCGCGACGGCCCAGGCCGCCTCGGAGGTGTCGCGGCTGATGGTGTGCAGCCGGATTCCGAATCGCAGGTTCCGTCCGCGCTCCTTGGCCAGCGCGCGCACCGCCTCGATCTTGGCTGCCGCGGCGGCCGGTGGCTCACCCCAGGTCAGATACACGTCGACGTGATCGGCCGCGATGGGCAGTGCCGCCGGGGAGGAACCGCCGAAATATAACTGCGGCAACGGGCTTGGTGGCTCCGATACGCGCGCATCCGTGACCGTGTAGTGCTTTCCAGAAAAGTCGACAGGCTCGCCCTTCCAGACGTCGCGGACGATCTGCAGGAATTCCCCGGTGCGCTCGTAACGTTCGTCGTGGCTGAGCCAGTCGCCGAAGCGCCGCTGCTCTGCATCATCACCACCACTGACCACATTCAGCAGCAATCGGCCGTTGGAGAAGCGCTGCAAGGTCGCCGCTTGTTGCGCGGCCAGGGTGGGCGGTACCAATCCCGGCCGGAAGGCCACCAGAAACTTCAGGCGCTCCGTCTGATCCAGCAGCCCGGCCGCGGTCAGCCAGGCGTCCTCGCACCAGGTGCCGGTGGGAGTCAGCACACCCTCGAAGCCCAGCCGGTCCGCGGCACGAGCGACCTCGCCGAGATACCGCAGGCTCGGTTCGCGGTAGCCCGCCGGGACGGTGTGGTGCGTCGAGGCGTGTGAGGCGCCCACGATCGAACGGCTGTCACCGTTGGTGGGCAGAAACCAGAAAAACTTGGCGGCCACGGGAATGCTCTCCTTGGGTGAGTTATTGGGACTTGACGAAGAACTGGCTGAGAACGTCGTTGAAGCGGTTGTCGACGAAATCGGAGAACGTGGGCTTGCCCTGGATCTGGCCGGACTGGGCAAACAGATCGGTCAGGTTCTGCTCCGAGGCGTTCACCTCGTCGTTCAGCGGTATCGACAGGCGCACGCTGCGCGACTGCGCCAAAGCGGCTGCCGCGGGGTCGATTCCGATGGCCGCGGCGTATTTCGCGTACCACTCCTGCGGATGCGCCTGCGCCCAGGAGCTGGCCCGGGCGATGCGTTGCACCAGATCGGACAATGCCGTATTGCGTTGGGCATCACGCAGAGCCGATTGTGCGGCGACACCAAACCCGTATCCGTTGGCGACGCCGCTCGCGGTCACGAGAGTACGAACCTTGAGCTGCTTTTCGGCGATCGCGGTGTACGGGTCCCAGATGGCCCATGCATCGGCCTGGCCCTGACTCAGCGCGGTGAACGCGTCGGCCGGTTGCAAGAACACGGCCTGAATATCCTTGATGGTGAGACCGGCCTTCTGCAGCTGGAGCAGCAGATGACCGTGCGCCGAACTGCCCTTGCCGACCAGTACCTTCTTACCGCGCAGATCGGTCACCGCGTGAATGGCGGAGTCCGCGGGAACCAGGATCTGATCTCCGGAAGCATCGTTGGTGTATCCGGACACCACTTTGATTTTCGCCTTGGAAGCGGCACCGAAAATCGGCGGCGTGTTGCCGGTGACAGCGAAGTCGATCTTGCCCGCGGTCGCCGCTTCGATCTGTGGCGGGCCGGAGGTGAAGGTGGAGAACTCGATCTTGTACGGCACGTTGTCCAGCTCACCCGCCGCCCGCAACAGCGCCTCCGTGCCGCCCTTCTGATCCCCCACATGCAGAGTCAGACCTGCCAGCTCCGAGAGCGGGACAAGCTGTGGCGCGGCCGAATCACCTGCCTCGTCACGACCGGAGGTGCACGCCGTCAACGACAACAGAATCGCGGTTACACCGACGATTGACTTAAACGCCAAGCTGCGCAAGGAGCTCTCCTCGGTATTTCTCGGTTTCGGCGTCATGCTTGCCCTGCGGTTTGCGTGGATTCCGAATGCGCAGCGTGTGCACCACCCTGCCCTCGTCCAGCACCACAATGGTGTCCGCGAGCGATATCGCCTCGTCCACGTCATGCGTGACCAGTAGCACGCCGAATTCGTGCTGCCGCCACAGATTCAGCAGCAGTCGGTGCATGGAAAGCCTGGTCAGCGCGTCCAGGGCGCCGAACGGCTCGTCGAGGAGCAGCAGTTGCGGCTCCGCGACCAGCGCACGCGCCAAGGACACCCGCTGCGCCTGTCCGCCCGAGAGCGTCAACGGCCATGCCTGCGCCTTGTCGGCCAGCCCCACCTCGTCCAGGGCTCGTTCTGCACGGGAAAGTGCCTCGGTCCTCGACAGTTTGGTGCGGGTGAGCCCGTACAGCACGTTATCGCGCACGGAGCGCCACGGGAACAGCCGTGGTTCCTGAAAGGCGACCGCGGGTGCGCCCAAGACCTCGCGGTCGCCGTCGTAGTCACCGGCCAACCCCGACAACACCCGCAGAACCGTCGACTTGCCAGAGCCGCTGCGTCCCACCAACGCCACGATCTCACCGCGACCGACCCGCAACGACACGTCGTCCAGCACGCGGTTGCGTCCGTACCATTTGGTCACCGATGCCAGTTCGGCCGCCGGGGTGGCGGACTGCGCCGACAACTCGGCGACCTCGAAAACCGCTGTCATGATCTGCCTTTCATGATCGGTATCGCAGCGCACGCCGTTCCAGCACGCGCACGACGGCGTCCGTGACAATGCCCAGCAGCGCGTAGACCACCAGACCGAAGATGATGACGTCGATACGTAGAAAGTCACGTGCGTTGTTGATAAGGAAGCCCACCCCGGCGTCGGCGTTGATCTGCTCGGCGACGATGAGGGTCAGCCAGGACAACGCCAGAGACTGACGCAAGCCCACGAGCACCTGGGGTGTCGCACTGGGCACGACGATGACCCGCAGACGCTGCCAGAAGGAGAACCCAAGCACCTGAGCGGTTTCGAAGAGCTTGGGGTCCACCTGCCGGATGGCGGAGGTGGTGTTGAGGTACAAGGGGAACGCCGCCCCGAGCGCCACCATCAGCACCTTGGGCAGCTCCCCGATGCCGAACCACACGATGAACAGTGGGATCAGCCCGAGATGCGGCAGCGCCCGAACCATCTGCATGGTCGGGTCCACCACCGCGTCGACAAGACGTGACAACCCCACCGCGGCGCCCAGCACCACACCCACCAGGCCGCCCAGCAGCAGTCCTTCGGCGGCACGGACGCCGGATACCCGCAACGCCTCGGCAAGCTGTCCGTTGCCGATCAATTCGATTCCGGCGTGCGCGATGGTCGAGGGCGCGGGCAGGATGTCCGGATCGATCAACCCCCAGGCGCTGGCTGCCTGCCAGATGAGCAGCACCGCTAACGGGGAGAGAAATCGAACGATTTCCCAGCGCCGATTGAGTACCCACTCCCGCCGGGACGGGGTGGAAGCGGGGGTATCTGTGTCAGTCGCCGCAGCGGCCACCAACGTATTACGGGTGGTCATGAAAAGCTCGGGAATCCTCACGGGTCGGCGGCTGTGTATCGACAGGTGTTGACAAACTATGGGCGCGTTCGGATTCGGTGAAGACTTAAGCGCGAGCAGACGTAAAAGCCCCCAACACGCCGGGTGATTGGGGGCTTTTACGTCTGCTCGCGCTTACGGAGGGGACTAACGCCAACCGTCCGCAGCCTTGGCGGCCCGTAGCAGTTCTTCGCACAGTTGGCGCAGTTCCTCCTGGGTCGCACCCTCCTCGACCGCGGTCGCAACGTCCTCGGCCGCGCATCGCGCCTGATACACGCGATCTGCCAGGTCGGTCGCCTCGTCGGCGGTGAGCACGACGGCATCGGCGGGCACCGAGGTGCCCTTGACCGCGGCACGTTGTTCGTAGGCGCGCTGTCGGCAGGACTGGCGACAATATTGGCGCCGCCGCCCCAGTTCGGCGTCGTCGACCTCACGCCCGCACCACTTGCAGGGCTGAGCATGTTTGCGACGTGCCACGTCGTGTCAGCGTAGTGGTGGCCCGGCTCCGCAGTCACACAAGGTCCGGCCCGTGACAGCGAACCACCTGACCGCCGTCGGATATGAGAAATCGGCATCACCAAAACCGGCGACATGACTGGTGGGAGCCGGTGTGGTGAGTCCGGCTCCACGCCACGCAAAGCCATCGAGCGCAATTAACACAATTGCCGGGAAAACGGATGATAGTGCGCTAATCTTGCCCAATCACAGCGGCATCCAACGTCGGAGGTTGTGCGATGAACAAGATCATCAAGCTTGGGCAGGCCGTGTTGGCAGCTGGCGTCATTGCCGCTCCGGTCGCCGTCATCAACGCGGGCCTGGCCTCGGCGCAGCCGAGCCCCGCCCCCGCGGACGTGTGCTTCAACGGACCGTATCCTTCACCGCCGCCCCCCTGGGGGCCAGGAACCATGGAGGGCTGCGTGAACCCCGACAGTTGGTTCAGCCAATGGGGTTGGCGGTACGCCGGACCCAACTGGCGCGGCGAAGGCGGACAACTGCCGCCGCCGGCCCCCGCTTGGAAGTACGTGGGCCCGGGCTGCGAGTACACCAGCAACCCGAACTGGCAGTACACCGGTCCCGACTGCCAGCGCGAGACCCCGTAGGCCTCAGCGGCTGGTAGGCCTCGGCGGCTAGTAGGAGTACGAGCCGCCGAGGGCCAACTCGGCCTCGTGCGTCAAGATGGTCGCCAAGGCCTGCGGATTCGACCAGTAGAAGTAGTGCCCGCCCGTCACGAGGATGCTGGTGAACTCCCCCTTCGTGTACGGTGCCCATCGGCGCGGTGGTGCAAACTTGGGGATCACCTCGTCATCCTTCGCGCTCACCTCCGTGATCGCAGTCGTGATCCGGCGGCGCGAAATCGATTGCAGGCCAAGACTGAAATCGATCACCGCATGCAACCGCGCCTGCTCCAGCAATGACTCGTCGGCGATCTTCTTCGGCGGCCACGCCCCGCGCCGCTCGTCGTTGGTGAGCCTCCAGAGCGCATGTTGCTTCGGGTTGTGCCCCCGGGTCTTGGCATAGAGAGCATCCATTCGCCACAAGGACGGATGCCCGCTGACCACCGGGACGAACCGGCCCACCGCGAAGTCTCGTGACTCCAACGCCTGACATACCGTGTAGCCGAACAGCCCACCAAAGCTCTTGCCCGCCAGGACAGGTCGACGGCAACCGAGCCCGATGATCGCCGACGCGCAGTCCTCCGACAACGCGCGCAGGCTCTCCGGCGATGGCTCGGTCGACCGGGTGCTGCGCCCCGGCATCCGCCACACCCCGAAGTTCACCCCCGCCAGATGGGGAACCAGGTGCTGTTCACCGGCGTGATTGGCCCCGGCGCCCGGGAAGAACAACACGGTCGGCAAGGAGGGTTGATAAGCCCTGGGCCACCACCAACATTCGAGCGGAGTCGCAACAGTCACGCCGATCCTCTATATCGCGTCATGCTCGGGATCGCCGACCCCTTGCGCAATGAGTAGTGCGACTCGGGCACCGACCGCCTCAAGGGTGAGGTCGGGGGTGAACTGGAACGCACTGATCTGGATGTTCAACTGCTTGCCGGCCCGGGCCGCGAACTCGACCGCCATCAGGGAGTCGATCCCCAGGTCGGCGATCGGTCCGGTGGGGTCGATGCTGTCCACATCGACCTTGAGCACGTTGGCGAGTTCCTTGGCCAACTCCTTGGTGACCATCGGCCCCCGCTCCTCCTCGGGGAGTGCCAGCACCGCAGCACGGAAGGCGGCCTGCTCGTTGGACACTGCTGCGGCCTCGGCGGACAGGTGCGCGAACCGTGTGCTCTTGGCCGTCGAGGGCAGTGGGGTACGCAAGACCCCCCAGTCGACGCCCGCGACCGCGACATGCGGAAGCCTGAAACGGGAACACTCGTGCATGAGCGTCGCCCCGAGATCCATGTTGAGGCGGCGCAATCCCACCGAGTCGAGGAACTTCACAATGGCGTCCGTCTCGGCCATGCCACCGCCGCTCATCGCACCCCAGCTCACCGACAGCGCGGGCAGTCCGTCCGCGTGTCGCGAATGAGCGAGAGCGTCCAGGACGCTGTTGGCCGCCGCGTACGTCAGCTGCGGCACGATGCCGATGAGACCACTGATCGAGGAGTACAGCACGAAGTGGTCCAGTGGCACATTGTGCTCGCGCGTGGCCTTGTCGAGGTTCAGTGCGCCCTGCACCTTCGGCGCGAAAACCTTGTGCAACGATTCGGCGCTGATATCGGCGATCACCTCGTCATGAGCCACCGCCGCGGCGTGGAAGACACCGCGCAGCGGATGCCCCGAAGCCTCCACCTTGCCGATCAGATCCGCGACCTGGTCGTAGTCGCTGATATCGATCCGCTCTTCCCACACGTCCACGTCGGCGGCGCGCAACGCCTCGATCTGCGCCCGCGCCACCTCGGTGGTGGCGCCGCTGCGCCCCGCGAGAATCAGATGGGTAGCCCCGGCCCTGGCGAGCGAACGCGCGGTGGCCAACCCGAACCCGCCGAATCCACCGGTGATGAGGTAGGAGTGGCCGGCGAGCACGGGTGCAGGATCTGCCTTGCGGGGCAGCAGCTTCGGGGTCTGGTTCCGGAAGTCCAGCACGATCCTTCCCATGTGTTCCGCCCGGAACACCGCCTCGAACGCCCCCACGACCTCCTCGATGGGGAACCGCGTGAACGGGAGCGGGGTGAGCTTGCCCGAGGTGAGCATCTCGGTGCACTCGCGCCGCAGTTCGCGGAAGATCTCCGGCCGCAGCCGCAGCATGCGATCCATGTCGATCGAGTGGAACGAGAGGTTCCCGCTGAATGGCTTGAGATCCATCGCGCCACCGAAATAGATGTCAGCCTTGCCGATTTCGATGATTCGGCAGAACTCTCCGGCGACCGCGAAGTTCTGAGCGATCATCTCGCCGGGCAGCGAGTTGTAGATGACGTCGACTCCTCGCCCTTCCGTGATGCGCAGTATGTCGTCGACGAACCCGACGGACCGCGAGTCGAAGGCCGCGGCTGCGCCGAGTTCCAGCGCCGCACGCCTGCGTTCCTCGGTGCCGGCCGTCGCGTACACGGTCGCGCCCATGTTGACTGCGACCTGCACCGCACCCATGCCCATGCCGCCGGCCGCGCCGTGGATGAGCACCGTCTCGCCAGGCTGGAGGTCGGCGAGCTTGTAGAACGCGTAGCCCGCCGTGAAGAAGGGGACGCCCGAGCCCACCGCGAGTGGATCGAAGTCCGCACGCTGCAGATGCTCGTCTTCTATCCGCTCCCACGCGGCCCCGCCATCGAGGTCGAAGGTCAGGTACCGGCGCAGCAGACCGCGCTCGGCGACCGCGATGCTTTCCCCGACCCGAAGCTCGTTGACCGCGGACCCTACCCGCGTGACGACACCGAAGCCCTCCATGCCGGGCTCCAACTTGAAGTACGTCTCGCCGAGCTCGCGCTCGGTCAAGATCCCGAGAATCTTCAGCGGGTCTTTGTAGTTGAGGCCGACGGTCTCCACCCGGACCTCCACTTGCCGGGGTCCCGGCTCGACACGATCGCAGGCGCGCAGCGCGATGTCCTTGAGCGTGCGCGTGTCCGGGATCTGCACCTCATAGGCAACATCGGGGTCCGTGGGTTCGAATGGCTCTTCCCACGGCGCGACGAGTTCGGACAACGAACGGCGCATCCGCTGTGTCCAGCGCTGTCCCGCGCGGACGGCCACCTCTTCGGCCTTGGTCATCGCGGAGATCTCCGCGGCCACCTCGGCCGCGGAGGCCGAATCGGGCAGATCTACCAGGGACCATCTGGCGGGGTGCTGCTCATTCGCCAACACACGCCGTGCCCCGACGAGCGCGGCCCGGTCCAACACCAGATCACGATCGCCCGGCGCGAGGAAGGCCCCTTGGCTGACGAGGACCGCCTGCACATCCGGATTCACCACGCCGCGTTCGGTTTCGGCCTCCAGCACCGTCCTGAGTGCCTGCGCGACGGTAACCACCTGATACAGGCTTTCCACCAGGGCCCCGCCCGACCCGACCGTCACCAAGACACGCAAGTACGCGTCCCTGCCCAGCGCTGCACCAAAGGCCTCCGCCAACTCCGCGGACTGCTCGGCTTCGGCCGTCAGGACGACCGCGTCGGCTTCAGACGCGCGGCGTGCGCCTTCGACAACAGCGGCGGGCGCGTCTCCGATCTCGACGATCACGTTTGCCGGGCGGGCCGCCGCGGGCGGCGCGATAGGTTGGCCGTCGACCTCCTCTTCCAAAGGCTCCCAACGCGGCTCGTAGAAGTACTGGTCAAGCTCGGACAGCGGCTCCGTGGCCGATCCCACCGGCCGCAGCGTCACTCCGGTCATCGCCAGTGCCACGTCGCCGTCCGGCGAAGCCAAATAGGCATTCGCCCGCAACGGCTGGGTGCCGGTGATCTCCACGACCGCGATCGGATCCTCTGGCACCTCGTGGTAGAGCCGCACCCGGTCGACCGCCGCCGGGATATGCGCCGTGGGCGGTATGTCCAGCTCCGGGCGCGCCGCCAAGAGAACGGCGATGCACTGCAATGCGGAGTCGGCGAGTGCGGGGTGGACGGCATGCCTGGGCTGAGACTCCGCGTCCAGGCTCGTCAGCTGCGCGACGCAACCCGCGGAGCTGATGCGCACGTTGCGAATTCGCTGGAAGGCGGGACCGTAGGAAAGCCCGACCGCGGACAACCCCTTGTAGACGTCGTCGCCCTCGAAGACCCTGTCGAACTCGGATTGTGTTGGGACGTCGATCCGTAACGTCCCCGGGTTCGCCTCGACCAATCTGCCGTTGGCGTGCGCCGTCCACAGTTGGGTGTGCGCGGAGCGGCCGTTGACGGTGAACCTCTTCGTCGGTTCGTCCACGGTGAGCCGCGTGATCGGCGCATCGTGTTCGGCGACTACCAACGGCACCGCGAAGACCACGGAGTCCAGGCCCGCATAGGTGCGACCGGATCGTTGACGCACGGCCGACAGTGCCACGTCGAGATACGCGGTGCCGGGAAGCACGACCGAACCGAGGACGGTGTGGTCGCAGAGCCAGGGTAGGTTCGCGGCAGCGAGGGTGACCTCCCATTGCGGCGTCAGCGCGTCCGCCCTGTCGCCGAGAAGCGCGAAGCGATCGGCGTCGCCATAGCGCGCTCGCAGCGTCAGCGGATCTTCCTCCCACAGCTCGTCCTGCGACCATGGATATTTCGGCAACTCCATGTGTGGAACCGCGCCGTCCTCATAGAGCGCGGCCTCACCGGGGACATCGATCGCGCCGACCGCGTACAGGTCGGTAATGGCCTGCAGCACCGACTGCTCATCACTTTGATCCCGGTGCAACGTCTGCACCGCCGCACCGGAGACACTGTGGCGTACAAAGCTTTCCCGGATGTTCCCGAGCAGCACCGGGTGCGGCCCGAGCTCCAGGAACACCCGGTAGCGGTCCGTGATAAGTGTGTCGATGGCCTTGGCAAAGAAGACGCTTTCCCGCACGTTCTTGACCCAGTAGTCCGGGTCCGCGAATGCAGCGCTGTCGATCTTCTCGCCGGTCACCGTCGAATACAACGGCACGTCCGCCTGACGCGGGGCAAGCCCGGCCAGAGAGGTCGCAAGCTCATCGAGGATGGGGTCCATGAGCTGACTGTGATACGGGACTTCGACGTGCAGCATGCGGGCGAAGACTCCATCTTCGGCAAGCCCGTCGTGCAGGATCCGCAGGGCCTTGGAGTCGCCGGATAGCGTTGTGGCCGAAGCGCTGTTGATCGCCGCGACACATACCGCAGAGCCGAAGCGCGCGGCTCGGCGCTGGGCTTCCTCGGCATCGAGCCCCACGGCCAGCATGCCGCCGGACCCCGCTGTTTTGGCCTGCAGTCGAGAGCGGTGGAAGGAGACGGTGGCGGCGTCTCGCAGGGACAACGCACCGCTCGCATATGCTGCGGCGACCTCGCCGACACTGTGTCCGACTACCGCCGCGGGCCGGATCCCGAACTGCTGCAAATGCTTTGCCAACGCCGATTGCACCAGGAAGTTCGCCGGCTGGGCGATCTCGGTACGGCTGACACGGGAGTCTCCCTCGGATCGCAGCAGCTCGGCGATCACCGACCAGCCCGAGATCTCCTGGAACACCGCGTCGATCTCGGCGGCGGTGTCACGGAAGACACCGGGCGTCTCCAACAAACCACGCGCCATCCCCCACCACTGTGGGCCCATACCGCTGAAGACGAACACCGGATCTGAGATCCCCTCGACCAGCGCACGCGCCGGTGCCGCTTCATCGCTTTGGGCATAGGAATTCAGCTGTGCGAGAAGGTCGTCCCCGTCACGGTAGATGAAGCCCTTGCGAAGGTAGTGGTGCGCACGGCGGCCGGTGACCGCGGTCTTCAGACGTTGCGTGTTCTCGCCGGAGGTATCGGAACCCAAGAGCTCGGCATAACGCCCGGCGACCTCGTGCAGGGCGGTACTGCTGCGCGCGGAGACCGGGAAGATCCGGATGCTGTCCCTGACCGGCGCAGCGGCGACCGGCGCGGGCGGCTCGGACACGATGACGTGCGCATTGGTCCCGCCGTAGCCGAAGCTGTTGATCGCAGCGTATGCCGGAGCGCCCAGGTCGGGGTACGGCTCGACCTCGGTGGGTATGCGGATCCGAAGTTCGTCGAAGGGGATTTCGGGATTGAGTTTGTCGAGCACGACCTGCGGCAGAATGGTCCGGCGCTGCACGGTGAGCGCGGCCTTGATCAGGCCCGCGACGCCCGCCGCGGCTTCGGTGTGCCCGAAGTTGTTCTTCACCGAACCGATTACCAGGGACTCCGCGCGACCGGCGGCCTGGCCGTACGAGTGCCCTAATGCCGCGGCCTCCAACGGGTCTCCGACGCTCGTGCCCGTGCCGTGTGCCTCGATGTATCCGACGAGGGCCGGGTCGACGCCCGCCTCGTTGAGCACCCGCTCCGCGAGCCGCTGCTGTGACACCGGGTTGGGGACGGGCAACGCTATCGTTCTGCCGTCCTGGTTGACCCCGCTGCCCAAAATGACCGCATATATATGGTCACCGTCGCGCTGCGCCTGCTCAAGGTTCTTGAGCACCACGATCCCGACGCCCTCACCGCGGCCATAGCCGTCGGCTGCCGCGTCGAACGACTTGCTGCGACCGTCGGCGGCAAGAAACCTGCCCTTGCACATGGTGATGAACGTTTCCGGCTGGAACATGACGTTCACGCCACCGGCAAGCGCCACGTCACATTCACCGTTCGCGACCGCCCGTACCGCCAGGTGCGTCGTCACCAGCGAGGACGAGCATGCCGTGTCCACGGTCATACTCGGTCCCCAGAAATCGAGCGCGTGCGCGATGCGATTGGACAACAAGGTCTGCGACGCGCTGAAGGCCGCGAAGTTGTTGATCTTCTCGAGGTTTCGGGCCAGCCCACGGCTGATCATGTTGTCGTTCATGAAGCCGCCGATGAACGTTCCCACGTTGCCGCCCAACGCCTGTGCGGCGATGCCCGCGTCGTCCAGCGCCTCCCAGGTGGTCTCCAGCAGAAGTCGCTGTTGGGGATCCAGGACAGCGGCCTCGCGGTGGGAGATCCCGAAGAAGTCCGCGTCGAACCGCCGGAACTCCTGGGTCAGGAAGCTGCCCCTGCGGGTGTACATCCGGCCCGGTGTATCCGGGTCGGGGTCGTAGTACTTGTCCGCGTCCCAGCGATCCTTCGGAATATCGACGACAGCGTCGCCTTTGTGTAACACAAAGTTCCAGAAACTGTCCGGATCACCAATTCCCCCGGGGAATTTGCATCCGATGCCAATGATAGCCACTGCAACCAATGCTCGGCCCTCTCCTAGTTGTCGAACTATCGGGAGATGATGGAACTTTTTCCGAAATAGCGAGACAGTGTGAGCTCATCTGGAATCATCTTGACCACTAACGATGCCGTGCCTGCCGTGTCATTCCGTGGAGTTCGGACTGTACCCGTCTGATTGGCAACACGAAGGGTGTTTCAGATGACTTTGTTGATCCCCTCAGAAGTAGCTCAATGAGAAACGCCTGGGTGTATCTCGTTGTGCTGGCGGTGCTTACCGTCGCGGCGTTGTTCATCCTCAAACTGCGCTCGAGTGAGATCCCGGACGAGGCCGCGGGGACGGTGAGCCGCCTCCCCACGTTGGGCACGCTGTCCGAACGAACGATCCAGTACGAGGCGGTCGGGCCCGACGGAACTCCGGCGACGGTGTCCTATCTCGACGACGACGGACACAACCAAAACGTCAACACGGTCCTGCCATGGCAGGAGGCACTGCGAACCGTGGAACCTTCGCTCGTGACCAGCATGGTCGTGCAATCCAACAGCTCCGGCGTCGGATGCAGGATCACCGTCAACGGCAAGGTCCGCGACGAACAAGTCGCAACCGCCAGTGGCGGCATCGCCAGCTGCAAGGTGCAAGTCGCATGAAAAAGGATGAGAGCGAAGCAGATACCGGACCCATAGCCACACCCGGCGACCGCGCCGGATTCTCCGATCGATCGCGAGCATTCGGTGGGCGAGTACGCAACGAGTTCTCCGTGCCGTTCCGCCGCGAGACTTACGCCGGTACCGGCACCGAACAGCACAGACCGCTCTACGCCAGGCTGCTGTACGGGCTATCCATACCCATCGTCGTGCTGTGGGTGCTGCTCGCGTGCGGCCTCAATGCTGCAGGGCCCCAACTGGAAAAGGTGATCGAAGGGCACGCCCTGTCCTTCCTGCCCGACGAGGCCTCGTCGGTGCAGGCACTCTCCAACATGGGCAAGTACTTCGGCAATGGCGGCACCAACAACTTCGTCGCGGTGCTGGCCGAAGGAGACAAACCGTTCGGCGCGGAGATGCACGGCTATTACGCCGACCTGATGGAGAAGTTCAAGGCCGACAAGAAGCACGTCGTCACCACGATCGATCTGTGGTCCGACCCGTCGTTCGCCCCGGCCTTCGAAAGCCAGGATCGGAAGGCCTCTTTCAGCTACCTCAATCTCGCCGGAAACATGGGCACTGCGCTGGCCATGGAATCCACCCAAGCGGTGCGCGACATCGTCAAGGCCTACCCACCCCCCGATGGGGTCAAGATCTACGTGACCGGTCCGTCTGCGGTCGTGAACGACGAACTGCTCGCGATCAACCGATCGATCCTGCCGATCATCGTCGCGTGCGCGATCTGCATCACGATCATCATGTCGTTGACCTACCGGTCGCTGTTCACCGCATCGATGCCGCTGCTGGTCGTGGCGGTCGCTCTGGTGACCGCCCGTCCGATCGTCGCGCTGCTGGGTGAACGCGGAATCATCGGCATCTCCATATTCGCCTCGAGTCTGTTGGCCGGCATCGTGCTGGGTGCGGGGACGGACTATGGGATCTTCCTGCTCGGCAGATATCAGGAGGCACGACGGGCGGGCCAGGACCCAACCACCGCCTACTACACCGCACTGTCGAGCGTGCAACGCATCATCTTCGCGTCGGGGCTGACCGTGGCGGGCGCGACCGCGTGCATGACCCTCACCAGACTCGCGGCCTTCTCCACCTCCGGTCTGCCCTGCACCATCGGCATCCTCACCGCGCTGGCGGCGGCGTTGACCCTCGGCCCCGCGCTACTCGCAATCGGCTGCAGGCTCGGGCTCTACGAGCCGCGTGGAGACCGCGCCATCCGGCGCTGGCGGCGCATCGCCACACATGTGGTCCGCTGGCCCGGCCCCGTACTCGCGGGCAGCCTCGCCGTGCTCGCACTCGCGATTCTGGTCTTGCCGACGTACGTCATCAGCTACAACGAACGCGCGGCACAACCGGCCAACACCGAGGCGAACCTCGGACTGGACGCCGCGGATCGGCACCTACCGCCCAATCTGTTGAACCCGAACCTGCTCTTCGTCGAGTCCGACCACGACATGCGCAACTCCGCCGACCTGATCGCACTGGCGAAGCTGACCAATGCCGTCTACAGCGTGGACGGTGTCCAAGCGGTGCAGGGCATCACGCGGCCGCTGATATCTCCGCTACCCCAGGGAACCCTGACCTACCAGGGCGGATACATCGGTGAACGAATGTCCCAAATAGCGGAGATGGTCAGCACCCAGCTCAACGGCATCGCCAGAATCACCGGTCAGATCGATCAGCTCTCCGTGGGCGTGAAGGTGGTCCTCAAGGACCTCCAGGTCACCCAACGCGCTGTCGAACTTCCCGGCGGCGCAGGCCAGGCCACCCGAGCGCGCCTCATCGACCTGTTGAAGACGGCGAAGAGCATCCACAACGAGATGCAGCCCATGCTCGCGGCCGGTATCGATACGGCAGGCCAGCTGGTCGATATGGTCCCCGACTGCAAGCAGCTGCTGCCCTGCAACACCGCGCTCACCGGTCTGGCCGTTCTCGACGGACTCAACCAGGCCGGAGGGCGCAAGTTCGAAGATCTGGTGGACGCGTCCCGTGTCGCCTCCGAGTCGTTGCCGAATCTGGTGGCGCAGGTCCGGCTACTGGACCGCTTCCTGGCCGACGCGCAACAAACTCTCACTCCGATCCGTGGCATGGCGGACTCGCTGCTCGTACAGATGAACGAGGTCACCCAGTTCCTGCGGGAGATCGCCGACACCTATATGAAGGGCGACCCGAGTGGGTATTTCTTCCTGCCCAGTCAGGCGTTCGAGTCCCCGTTGTTCCAGTCCGCCCTGTCCGTGTTCTTCTCACCGGACGGCAAGATCACCCGAATGCTCGTCATGGGCGACGTGAACTCGTTCAGCAGAGAGAGCATGGATTACAGCGCAAAGATCATCCCCGCGGCCAAGTCCGCCCTCAAGGGCACCTCGCTCGGCGGGAGCCAGGTGAGCATCGGCGGGGCCGGAGGCACACTGCTCAACATCGCCGCATTCGCCAGGGAGGACTTCATCACCAGCGCCGTGGCGGCGTTCGCATTCGTGTTCTGCGTCGTCCTGCTGCTGCTGCGCAGCTTCGTCGCCGCGGTCGCCGTCGTCGGCACCGTGGGGCTGTCCTTCCTTTCGGCGTGGGGTCTCAGTGTGGCGATCTGGCAGCACGGCGTCGGTCTGCCACTGCACTGGGCGGTGGCACCGTGTTCCTTCATATTTCTTGTCGCCGTCGGCGCGGATTACAACCTGCTACTGGTCGCCCGGTTCAAGGAAGAGCTCCGCGCCGGAATCAAGACCGGCATCATTCGCTCCATGGTGGGAACCGGCAGCGTGGTCACCACCGCCGGTTTGATCTTCGGTTTCACGATGTTCGCGTTGATCGCCGGCTATTCCAGCACCCTCGCACAGATCGGCACCACCGTCGGCGTCGGACTCCTGCTCGACACGCTGATCGTCCGCTCACTCGTCATTCCCTCCATCGCGACCCTGCTCGGCCGGTGGTTCTGGTGGCCCATGCGAGTACCGTGCCGCGCATTGCGAGAAACGGACCCGGCACTAATTCGTTCGACGACAGGCGCACGCCAGGCATAAAACAGAAATCTTTGTATAGAAATTGCAGAATTGGTAATTGTCGACCCCCAGATTCGGAGACCTACGCGTGAAAAGTCGCCGCCTTGATCGCCGCGCGAGTTTTACGGCGCAATCGTGCGCCGCTCAGCGCGCGGCAGAAACGTTGCAGCCGCCAAGTCGGCGTCTTCTCGACGATCCGTATTCGCGGCATTTCGTCCGCGACCCCTTGTTGCGGGCCGGTTTGATCCACCCATTGGTAGCCCGTGGCTTCATCGGATTACTGAAATCTGTATTCGGCGCCGCGGGACATTTTTTCTTGGTATTGCGTGTGCGTTATACCGACGATGTCCTGGAATCCGCCGTCAAGGACGGTGTCGATCAGATCGTGCTGCTGGGCGCCGGATTCGACACCACCACGCTGCGCCGGGCCGCGCACCGCCACGTCAAGATCTTCGAAGTCGACGCCCCCACCACCCAGGCGGACAAACGCGCCGTCGTGGAGGGGCTGCTCTCTGCCGAGAACAACGATCAGATCGTCTGGGTACCTTGCGATTTCGAACACGACGTGCTCCGCGAACGGCTGCTCGCCAGTGGCTTCGATCCCACTCGGCCGAGCCTGATCATCTGGCTCGGTGTGACCGCGTACCTCACCCAGCAAGCACTTGATGCGACACTCGCCGATCTCGCAACGGTCTGCGCACCCGGCAGTCGGCTGGTATTCGACTACCTCGACACCACCGTCGTCGCCGGGGGCGGCAAGTCCGTTCGCGCCCGGCTGTGGACCGAGGCGGCAGCACGGTTCGGGGAGCCCTACCTGACCGGCCTCACCGCCGGCGACGCCGATGCGCTGCTTACCACCCATGGATTCCAGTGCGGCCGGCACCTGACCACCCTCGAACTGTTGCAGCACTACGCACCCACGTACGCCGGCCGCTCACCCGTCGACGGTCGGGCAGCCATTACCACCGCACAGCGCACCGGATAGCAGCACGTGCGGCCGCCACACGTCTCGGATGCGTAGCGGTGGCGCTCAGATCAGGGTTGACGCCCTATAATGAGGGCCACAACCTGCATGAACAGGGAACTAATCCCGCGGGTACGGCGTTGACTTGAATAGCCACCAGCAATGTAAGCGCGGGATGTACGGTCACCGACCCGCAGTGAATACCGCGCAGTGATAGAGGAGAAGTACACATGGCAGATCGTGTTCTACGAGGCAGCCGGCTCGGCGCCGTCAGCTACGAAACCGATCGTGACCACGACCTGGCGCCTCGCCGTATGGCCCGCTACCGCACCGAGAACGGTGAGGAGTTCGACGTCCCCTTCGCCCACGACGCCGAAATCCCGGCGAACTGGGCATGCCGCAACGGCATGGAGGGCACCCTGCTCGACGGCGATGTGCCCGAGCCCAAGAAGGTCAAGCCCCCGCGTACCCACTGGGACATGCTCTTGGAGCGCCGCAGCGTCGAAGAGCTCGACGAGCTGCTCAAAGAGCGTCTGGAACTGATCAAGGGCCGTCGTCGCGGTTAGTCGCCCACCCCTATGAGTGCGGCCGCTAGGTCAGTAGCGGGCTCGGCCGTGCTGATCACCGGCGCCGCGAGCGGCATGGGGAAGGCCACAGCGCGGGTTTTCGCCGAGGACGGCGCATATGTCGCCGTCACCGATCTGCGTTTGGCGGACGCGAAGGCGGTCGCCGACGAGATCGGCGACGCGGCAGTGCCGTGGGCGCTGGATGTCACCGACGGCGCACAGATCAGCGAGGTCGTCACCGCCGTCGCCGAACGATTCGGCCGGCTCGACATCGTGGTGAACAACGCCGGTTTCGCGGCGTTCCGGTCGCTCGACGACCCCGATTACGGCGAGACCTGGGACCGATCGTTGGCCGTCCACCTGACCGCACCACAACGGATTGTCCGCGCGGCGCTTCCCTTCCTGCGTGACTCCCCTGCCCCGCGCGTGGTGAACATCGCCTCGACCGAGGCCCTCGGCGCCACGCCGTACGACAGCCCTTACGTCGCAGCCAAATCCGGCCTGGCGGGTCTGACCAGAAGCTTGGCCGTCGACCTGGGACGCGACGGGATCACGGTGAACTGCATCTGCCCGGGCCCCATCGACACCGCGATGACCGCCGCGATCTCCGCTGAGGACAAGGACACCTACGCCCGTCGACGCACCGCACTGCGTCGTTATGGCCGCGCCGAGGAGGTCGCACACGTGACATTGAGCGTGTGCCTACCGGTCGCGTCCTATCTCACCGGCACGGTCATCCCCGTCGACGGCGGGCTGATGGCCCGCAATGCGTGAGAGCTGAGCACGTCAGCGATTGACGCCGCGAGCCCGGTCCAGTCGGCTTCGCACACCCCACTTGGTCACCTTGACCAGGGCCTCGTTGATGATCGAACCGCTCATCTTGGATTCACCGATCGCACGCTCCGTGAAGGTGATCGGCACCTCGGCGACCTCGAAACCGTGCGCGATGGTCCGCAATGTCAGGTCGATCTGGAAGCAGTAGCCGTGCGACTCGACGGCGGCCAAGTCCAGCTTTTCGAGCACCTCACGCCGGTACGCGCGGTAGCCCGCGGTGATGTCGTGGGGTTTGACGCCCAACACCAACCGGGCATAGACGTTGGCGCTGCGGGACAGCACCAACCGCCGCCACGGCCAGTTGACCACGGTTCCGCCGGGCACATAGCGAGAGCCGATCGCCAGATCCGCTCCGGCGTCCACGGCGTCGAGCAGTCGGGACAGCTGCTCGGGGGCATGACTGCCATCGGCATCCATCTCCACCAACACCGAGTACTGACGTGCCAGGCCCCAACCGAAGCCCGCGATGTAGGCGGCACCGAGGCCGCCCTTCTCCTTGCGGTGCATCACGTGCACGCGGTCGGGATCGGCCAGCGCGGCCTCGTCGGCCAGTTCGCCGGTGCCGTCCGGGCTGCCGTCGTCGACGATCAGCACGTGCACATCGGGTTGCGCCTTGTGCAACCGACCAAGGATCAGCGGGAGATTCTCCCGCTCGTTGTACGTCGGAATGATCACCAGGGTCCGGGCGCTCGGACGTTCGGTCACGGGATCCACTCCGGTCAGGTCTCCTTAATCGGTGAGGCCGGTTCTACCTCAGGTTTCGGCCTCTTCAGCCCTCCATTGTGCAGTATCGCCAGGCCAGCCGAGGCCAGGACGGCCAGTCCGGCGATCAGAGCAAGCGCCCATTCGACCCAGGGGCCCCATTGTGTGGCCGGTGTCAGGTCATTGTGCAGTCGCACCTGCATGTCGATGTAGGCCGGCTCGAAGAACTTGGTGCGGCCTGCGTCGACCCCGTCGGGAGACACGAAGGCGCTGATCCCGGTGGTGCCGACGACGATGACCTCCCGGTCGTGCTCGACAGCCCGCACCTTGGAGATGGCCAGCTGCTGCTCGCTCATCGCGCTACCGAACAGGGCGTTGTTGCTGGGTACGGTAAGAATCTCCGCACCATTCATGGTGGACTGCCGCAGTGCCCTGTCGAAGAGCACCTCCCAGCAGGTGGCGACGCCGATCTTGACTCCGCCCGCGGTAACCACGCCGTTGCCGTCGCCGGGGACGAAATATCCCGCACGGTCGGCGTACTTGGAGAAGTGCGCGAAGAAGCTCCGCCACGGCAGGTACTCGCCGAACGGTTGCACGATCTGCTTGTCGTGGCGTTCACCGGGGCCCGTGTTCGGATCCCACACGATGATCGAATTGATCGACTTGGGCTGCTCGGCAGTGGAGTCCGGATGCCGCAGCACCCCGCCGACAAGGATAGGCACCCCGATGGCCTGCGCGGCCTCGTTGATGGCCTCGGCCGCATCGGCATTGCGGATCGGATCGATATCGGAGGAGTTCTCCGGCCACACCACGAACTGCGGCGCGGGAGCCTTCCCGGCCTTGACGTCCTGGGCCAGCAGGAGGGTTTCCTTGACGTGGTAGTCCAGTACGGCGCGCCGCTGCGCGTTGAAGTCCAGGCCGAGGCGGGGCACATTGCCCTGGATGGCCGCGACGGTGACGGTGCGTCCGTCGGTCGCACCGTGGCTCGCGTGCCGGACCTGCTGCCAGCTGACGGCCATCGCGAACAGGACCAGGCAGACACAGGCGCCGGGCAGCAGCACCGAGGGCACCGGCCGGGCACCGTCCGGGCCCACGGACGGGCTGCGCCACCACCGGTACATCTCAATGCCCAGCGCGGTCACCGCGAAGGCACCCAGCGCCACCGCGAAGGACACCAGGGGCGCTCCCCCGTATCGCGCCAGACTCAACATCGGACTATCGCCCTGCCCGAAAGCGATCCGGCCCCAAGGGAAGCCACCAAAGGGAACGCTCGCGCGACCCCATTCCGTGGCCGCCCAGACGGCGGCGAACCACAACGGCCAGCCGGGCAGGTTGCGCACGGCCACCGCCAGTACACCGAAAAGGGCCACCCAAATGGCGCACAGAAGGGACAGCGCCAGCCACGGGAACACACCGACGAGCTGGCCGGTCCAGGGCAGCAGCGGGACGAAGAACGCGAGACCGAACAGCAGCCCGTATCCCAACCCGCCGCGCAGCGTGGACTTCGGCGACCACAGCACCAGTCCCAGAATCGACAGCGCGGGAAACGCTGCCCACCAGAAGCCCCACGGAGGGAAGCTGGCACACATTGCGAGGCCTCCGAGCACGGCCGCGCCCTGCCGGGGGGCCGCACGCATCCAGGCCTGACCAAAGGCCAGGGCGCGCGCCCCTGCCGCTGCCGCGAAGACCGCACTCCGCGAGGGGCCGGACTCGGCCTGCGGCTCGTCGCCTTCCGGAGCGTCGGCCGACTCGTCGAGATCTGCCGCGCCCTCATCGACAATCTCGTCAACCGACTCGTCGACAGTGTCGTCAGCCATGGATCACCTTGCCCCGGTGCACGGTTCGGAGACAGGTGGGAAGCACGGCGGCGTCCGAGAGATCCGGCAGAGCCGGGACGCGTGAGCGCGGGTCGGTGGACCAGCGCTGAACGCCCGGTTGGCTGGTGTTGATGGTCAGATCCCCTGTCTCCCAGATTGCGTAGCTGGCAAGCGCTCCCGGGGTCAGTGTGCCGGTCGCACCGTCGTGAATTCCCTGTGCGCGCCAGCCTCCTCGAGTCGCCGCACTGAATGCCGCACGGACCGAGACGGAGCTACTTGCGGTGCGGTGATGGGCCGCCGCCCGTACCGCCACCCACGGATCGATGGGTGTGACGGGGGCATCGGAACCGAACGCGAGGGGCACGCCTTGGGATGCTAACAGCGCCAGCGGGTTTAGCTGGGTACCTCGATCAACACCGAGTCGATCGGCGTACATGCCGTCCGGCCCACCCCAGAGCGCGTCGAAGGCCGGCTGCACGCTGGCGATCACCCCCAGACGACCGAGCCGCTCGGCCTGTGCGGCCGAGATCATTTCGAGGTGCTCCAGACGATGGCCGCACCGGGCCACTGCCGGTACACCGTGGCTTTCCGCGACGCGGTCCAGCGCATCTATCACCTGGGTGACCGCGGCATCCCCGATCACGTGGAATCCCGCCGTCACTCCTACCTGCGTGCACGAGTCCAGGTGTGTTTCAACCGTTTCGGCGTCCAGATGGCTGATGCCGCAGGTGTGCGGTGCATCGTGATACGGCTCCTGCAACCAGGCGGTGTGCGATCCCAGCGCGCCATCGACAAAGAGGTCGCCGGCCAGGCCTGCGGCACCCGTCGCGGCCATGAGCTCACGGACATGATCGGCGTCACGGGCCGCCTCGCCCCAGTATCCGGTGACCTGCACCCCATGTTCGGTGGCCAACAGCTCACGGAAGTCCTCCAGGCCGCCGATCTCGGGCCCTCCGCATTCGTGCACCGAGACCAGGCCAAGTGATGCCGCGCGGTCGAGGGCCGCACGCCGTGCCCTGGCCCGCCCGTTGACCGAAAGAGCACCGCGCGCGTACGAGCGCGCCGCATGATGAGCGGCACCGGCCAGCGGATGTTCGGGATGGAAGCCGGTGGCCTCGGCAAGCCCGGGCACCTGTCGCCGAAGTGCCGTCGAGACCGCGGCCGAGTGCACGTCGATACGGGAGAGGTAGACGGCGCGGCCAGGTGCGGCACCGTCGAGGTCGGCAGTGGTCAACGGCGCTCGATCCGGCCAGCGCGATTCGTCCCAGCCGTGCCCCCAGATCACCGTGTCGTCGTGCTCACCGGCGTATGCGGTCAGCCGGGCCAAGCACCGTTCGCGCGAGGTCACGTCGGACAGATCCAGTCCGATGATGGACAGTCCGAGGGCGGTGACATGAACGTGGGCGTCGACGAATGCCGGAGCGACAAATGCCCCCTCCAGGTCGACGACTTCGGCATCCGGGAACTCCGCGCGGCCGAGGTCGTCCTCGCCGATCCAGCTGATGACGTCGCCGGTCACGGCCATCGCGGTTGCCGCCGGGTGGGACGGGCTGTGCACGCGCGCGTTGACGAGCAGGTGCGATGAGCCGCTGGGGCGAAGAGCGTCCCGCCCCGATGAGCCGCCCGTGTGAGGAGTCTGCACTCGGTAATTCTGCCGGGTTTAGACGACGTCTATGCGGGCAGGTCGCGACCGAAGCGGGATCTCGAGGCCTGCCCGGCGGGGTCCTCGTCGACGTCGACGACCTCACCGTCGATGTAGTCAAAGGCGTTCGACCGGGTCCGGGTGCTCTGATATGCGCCGTATCCGGCGGGTATGACCGTGATCAGGGGTGCACGCCGACTCAACTGCCGCGCCGCGACCAAAGTCAGCACCGGCCGTAGCAGGGCGCGCGTCGGCGGCAGCAGCAACAGCAGTCCGACGACCGAGGACACCAGCCCCGGAATCACCACCGCGACCGTTCCGAGTGCGATCAGCGCGCCATCCGCTACGGCTCCGCCTGGGGATTTCCCTCCCCGGCGCAGTTGCTCAAGCGAGCGCCGAGCCTGCGAACCGGCCAGCACAAGGCCTGCGAAGAAGGCCGCCGCGAAGGCGATGATGGTCCAGCCGATGCCCACGGCCGAGGTCAGCGCCACCAGGGCGCACACCTCGACGATCACATAGATCAGAAACAGGCCTCGCCACATATCGGGTCAACGCGCCGAACCGCTGCCGGGTTCCCGGATCAGGCCGTGATGGCCAGCCCGATGGTGCCTCCCGCGCCCCGGCGCAGCAGGCTCGCCTTCACCAAGACCCACCCGACCAGGCCGTATTTGCGGGTGATCGCGGCGCGGGCTCGCTCGGTGCCGTCAGTATCCAGGACCCGCGCGGTTCCCTCGATCTCGCCGCTGCGAACCTTGCCGCGGACATCGCAGACCGCCAGCGACACCCGCGCGGTGTTGCGGATGCGCCGCACCTTCCAGGAGTTCGTCTCGGTCCATACCAGCAGCTCACCGTTCTCCGGCGCCGCCCACACCGCCGCGGGTTTGGCGCGACCATCCTTGGTGTAGGTGGTCAGCAAGACGTACTTGGCGGCACAGACTTCGTCGAAGGTCGGCACCGGGAGGTTCACACCCATGCCGACGAGTCTAGGGATGTCAGGGCGATTCCGGCGCGCCCAGCGTCACCGAGATACCGACCCTGGAACCCCCACGACGGGAGTGCAGCGCGGCCGCGAGCCTGCCGAACAACCCATACCGTTTCAGCACCGCCGTGCGGATGCGCTCGACGGAGGCGGGCTCCTCGACCACCGCGGCAGTGGCCTGCGCGGTCGGGCTGATCACCCGGCCGCCCTGCGTACACACGGCCACCGTCACCGCGGGGCTGTGCCTGATCCTCTTGATCTTCCAGGAGTCGCCACCGGTCGTCATCAGCAGCTCGTCGCCCTCGGTGACGAACCACATGGGAGTCGGTTTGGGGACACCGTCTTTGGTGAATGTGGTCAACAGGATGTACCGGCCCACTGCCACCGTGCCGATGTCCAAGTGGTTGTCCTGGGCCATGCTCCGATGCTACGACTCCAGCTCGCCTTCGGTTTCCAAGAACACTGACCGCAAATCATCCAGAACTTGCTGATCCGGCTTCTCCCACAGCCCCCGACTGGCCGCCTCCAGCAACCTCTCCGCGATACCGTGAAGCGCCCATGGGTTGGACTGCTGCATGAACTTGCGGTTCTGCTCGTCGAGCACATAGCTGTTGGTCAGCTGCTCGTACATCCAGTCGGCCATCACATTGGCGGTGGCGTCGTATCCGAAGAGGTAGTCGACGGTGGCAGCCATTTCAAAGGCGCCCTTGTAGCCGTGACGGCGCATCGCCTCGAGCCACCGCGGGTTGACCACACGCGCACGGAAAACCCTTGTGGTTTCTTCAGATAGCGTGCGGGTTCGCACGGCGTCCGGCCGGGTGTTGTCGCCGATGTACGCCGCCGGAGCCTTACCGGTGAGCGCCCGCACTGCGGCGACCATGCCACCGTGGTACTGGAAGTAGTCGTCAGAGTCGGCGATGTCATGTTCACGGGTATCGGTGTTCTTGGCCGCCACCGCGATCCGGCGATACTGGTGGCGCATGTCTTCGCTCGCTGCTGCGCCGTCGAGTCCACGACCATAGGCAAACCCGCCCCACGCGGTGTAGACCTGCTCCAAATCTGAATCGTTACGCCAGTTTTGGCTGTCGATCAGCTGGAGGAGTCCGGCACCGTAGGTTCCCGGCTTGGAACCGAAGATGCGCATGGTCGCGCGTCGCCAATCGCCGTGCTCGGCGCGGTCGATCTCGGCGTGCGCGCGCAGATAGTTTTGCTCGGCGGGTTCGTCGAGACCGGCCGCCAGCGCGACGGCGTCGTCCAGCATGGTCACCACATGCGGGAAGGCGTCGCGGAAGAATCCGGAGATACGCACGGTCACATCGATCCGCGGACGCCGCAGTTCTGCCAGCGAGATGGCTTCCAGGCTCACCACCCGCCGGGAGGCGTCATCCCACACCGGTCGAACACCCAGGAGCGCAAGCACTTCGGCGATGTCATCTCCCGAGGTCCGCATTGCGGAGGTTCCCCAGATCGATAGCCCGACCGATCGCGGCCAGTCGCCATAGTCGGTGCGGTATCGCTCCAGCAGCGAGTCGGCCATGGCCTGGCCCGTCTCCCAGGCCAACTTCGACGGAACCGCCTTGGGATCAACCGAATAGAAATTGCGTCCGGTCGGCAACACGTTGACGAGTCCGCGCAGTGGCGAGCCGGAGGGCCCGGCCTCGATGAACCGCCCGTCCAGCGCGCGCAGGACGGAGTCGATCTCGCCGTTGGTGCCGTCGAGACGGGGAACCACCTCGGTGGCCGCGAACCGGAGGATCTGTGCGACCTGGGCATCCTCGGTGAGATCGTCAACGGACCCGGAATTCCAGCCGGTGGCCTGTAATGCAGTCAGCAGCGAATGTGCTTGCTCATCAATCTCATCCACCCGCGCACGATCGTCCGTTCCGTCCTCGGCCAGGCCGAGCGCCTGCCGCAATCCGGGCACCGACTGCTCCCCGGCCCACATCTGACGGGCCCGCAGGATCGACAGCACCAGATCGACCTGGGCCCGTCCCTGCGGAGCGCTGCCCAGGATGTGCAGACCGTCGCGGATCTGCACATCCTTGATCTCACACAGCCATCCGTCGACGTGCAGCAGCATGTCGTCGAAGACATCCTCGTCGGGACGCTCCTCGAGTCCCAGATCGTGATCCATCTTGGCTGCCCGCATCAGCGTCCAGATCTGTTGGCGGATAGCCGGCAGTTTGGCGGGGTCAAGCGCCGAGATGTTCGCGTGCTCATCCAGCAGTTGCTCCAAACGCGCTATGTCACCATATGTTTCAGCACGCGCCATGGGCGGGATGAGATGATCGACCAGGGTGGCGTGCGCGCGCCGTTTTGCCTGCGTGCCCTCACCCGGATCGTTGACCAGGAACGGATAGATGAGCGGCAGGTCTCCTATCGCGGCATCGGTGGCGCAATCAGCCGACAGCCCAACGGTTTTTCCGGGCAACCATTCGAGGTTGCCGTGCTTGCCCAGATGCACCAACGCATCAGCGCCGAAGCCGCCCTCCTCGCGCGGCGCCGACAACCAGCGGTACGCCGCAAGGTAATGGTGACTCGGCGGCAGGTCGGGGTCGTGGTAAATGGCTACCGGATTCTCACCGAATCCCCGGGGTGGCTGCACCAGCAGCACGACGTTGCCTGCTTGTAATGCAGCAATCACAATATCGCCGTCGGGGTTGGCGCTGGTATCCACGAACAGTTCCCCGGGCGCCGGACCCCAGTGCTCGACGACCTGCTCGGCGAGCCCCGGCGCCAGCCGGGAGAACCACTCCCGATATTGACGCGCCGACACGCGAATCGGGTTGCCCGCCAACTGGTCCGCGGTGAGCCAGTCCGGGTCCTGGCCGCCTCGCTCGATGAGCGCGTGCACCAGGGTGTCTCCGTCTCCGTCCGCGGCAGGCCTGCCGGTTACGGGCAATCCGGGGATATCGCCGTCCGCCCCCACGTTGTAGCCCGCCCCCCGCATCGCGGTCAGCAGTGCGACCGCGCTGGCGGGGGTGTCCAGCCCTACCGCGTTGCCGATTCTCGCGTGCTTGGTGGGATAGGCCGAGAAGACCACAGCGATCCGGCGCTCACCCGCGGGTATCGAGCGAAGCTTCGCGTACCGCAAGGCGATACCCGCCACCCGTGCGCAGCGCTCGGCGTCGGGCACGTATGTGATGAGCCCGTCCCCGTCGATCTCCTTGAACGAGAACGGCACGGTGATGATGCGTCCGTCGAACTCCGGCACGGCAACCTGAGTGGCGACATCCAACGGGCTCATGCCGTCGTCGTTGGCGTCCCAATCCTCCCGGGGACTGGTCAGGCACAGCCCCTGCAGAATCGGGATGTCCAGTGCCGCGAGGTGGGCGACGTTCCACTCGTCGTCGGCTCCCCCGGCCCCCGCCGACGCGGGGGTCGCACCACCGGCCGCCAGCACGGTGACCACCATGGCGTCGGCAGCGGAGAGCGTGTCCAGAAGCTCGGGCGGTGCGGTACGCAACGAAGCGCAGAACACCGGAAGCGCCTTTCCGCCAAGGTTTTCGATGGCAGTACAAAGAGCGTCGATGTAGCCGGTGTTACCGGCCAGCTGTTGTGCGCGGTAGAACAGCACCGCAACCGTGGGTCCGTCGGCATTTCCGCCGTCACGCTCCAGCACACCCCAGGCCGGGTTGGTCGCCGGCGGCTCAAAGCCGATACCGGTCATCAAGACCGTATCGGAGAGAAATGCGTGCAGTTGCTGCAGATTTGTCGTCCCGCCCTCGGCCAGATAGCGGTGGACCTGCAGGGCGACACCGCCCGGGACCGTGGAGCACTCCATGAGCTCGGCGTCGGGAGCCTGTTCACCGGAGACCACGACGGCCGGTACTCCGGAGGCGACGACGGCATCGATGCCCTCTTCCCAGCCGCGACGACCACCGAGCAGGCGGACGACCACCGCACCCATCCCGCTCAGTAGGTCCGGGAGGTCATCGACGTGGATACGAGAGGGGTTGGCCCATCGATAGTTCGCACCGCTGGCGCGCGCGCTCAGCAGGTCGGTATCCGATGTCGACAGAATCAGGATCGGGGCATCGCTCACAGGACATTCGTACCGTAGTCCTACGGTGAGTAGGTGACCCGCTCTGGTGACGAGCCGCTTGCGCGAAGACCACGAGGCACCGCCGACGACGCGTGCCCCGGTGCGCTGCGGTTACATGAGGCGGCCGATGGAGCGCTGGCACGCATCCGGCTGCCCGGCGGAATGCTCTCGTCGGCGCAGTTGGCCGCGTTGGCCACAGCAGCAGGCAGCCATGGCGCACCCGTTTTGGAGCTGACGTCCCGCGGCAACGTTCAGCTTCGGTCGATCCGGGATGCGGACGCGGTGGGCACCCTGTTATCGGACGCCGGTCTGCTGCCGTCGCCGAGCCACGAACGAGTGCGCAACATCGTGGCCTCGCCGCTGTCGGGGCGAGCCGGCGACTTCCCCGATGTGCGGCCGCTTGTCCTCGCGCTCGACCATGGGCTGATCTCAGCTTCCGCGCTCGCCGACCTGCCGGGCCGCTTCCTGTTCAGCCTCGACGACGGACGAGCAGACATGGTGACCATGGGTGCCGACATCGGGCTGGTCCACGAGCCCGGCGGCTGGCGCGTGCTGCTCGACGGCCACGCCACCTCCGTGTGCGTCGCCGAACCCGGCGCCGCCATCGACCACATGCTCGCGGCAGCGCACACCTTCGTCGATATCCGGGGAGACGCATGGCGCGTCCGGGAGCTGCCGGCCGGCGCCCGGACGCTTGCCGAGGCGATCGGCGCAACAGTGGTCACGGGCCCGGGCGAGGCCGTATCCGGACCGCACGCGCCCGTGGGATGGATCGAACAGCATCCCGACGGCGAGTTGGTGACGCTGGGTGCCGCCGTTCCGCTCGGGCAACTGCCCGCACGGGTGGCCGCGCTGCTGGCCGCCGCCGAAAAGCCCCTCGTCATCACCCCATGGCGGTCGGTACTGCTATGCGATCTGCCCCACGAGGACGCCGATGCGGTGCTGCGGGTGCTGGCACCCCTGGGCCTGGTTTTCGACGAGCGCTCCCCTTGGCTCAATGCCAGCTCGTGCACCGGGTTGCCGGGGTGTGGACGCTCACGAACCGACGTTCACGCCGACGTGCGGCTCGAAGTCGCCGAAGAGATCGCCAGCGGTATTCATTCGCCGGTGCACCGGCACTGGGTCGGCTGCCCGCGCGCCTGCGGCAGCCCCGCTAACGGCCAGGTATTGGTGGCAACGGAGCTGGGCTATCGCCCACTGGCTCGGTAAAAGTCGCTCCCAACAACCTTCCGGCCTCCCCGCAGAAGTGATCGCGGGCCTGGACCTCGTCCATGTTCAGTACCGAAAGATCCGCGTGAGCTGTTCCGTCGGGCAATCGCGCCAGCGCACACTCGAATGTGCCCGATCGGTCGTTCCATTCGACCTTCGCGTAGGTGTGCAATCGCCCCTCGTCGAAACGATGAAAACCCGCTCCGCCGTATCCGTTTCCCGGCGACACGTCCACGATGTAGCCCTCGTCCGAAACGGTGATCGTCTTACCGAACAGCTCTCCCGCGTCGACGAGAATTCGGTCCCGGTCGGCCTGGTGCCATACCCGCCATACGGTGCCACCGGTGCCACCGGTGCCGGCCGAAACCGGCAAGAGCAGCTCATCGAGCCCTACTCGGTCGATATCCGCCCAATGTGGGGGCCCGATCGCGCGGCCCTCGTAGATGGCCCGACTGTCAGACACCGAGGTCAGCAGTTTCACCGTCGACTGCGAATAGACCGGCGAGGTCGACGCCCGGCCGGCCAGGCTCACCACCACCTGGAGATGATTGGCATCGGATGAGCGGGCGCTGCACTGCCACGACGGCAGCTGGTGGTCATATGCCGCCGTGCAGTCGGGCAACGGTTCGGCCATTGCCCGTGCGGGCGCGGTCAGCACCCCGAGCAGGGCCAGCACCGCGAGCAACACGGCGCCTCTCACCGGTCCGTCCCCCGCACGGCGTTCATTGCCCGATGCTATCGGGGGTGAGCGGGCCAGGTTCAAGAATTGCGCATCGGCACCCGTAGGGTTAGCGCGTGCTGGACTACGTACGGGACGGAGCCGAAATCTATCGGCAGTCGTTCGCGACCATCAGGGCCGAGGCCGATCTCTCGGCGTTCCCCGACGACGTCGCGCGTGTGGTGGTCCGACTCATACACACCTGTGGGCAGGTCGATCTGCCCGGCGAGATCGCCTTCTCTGCCGATGTGGTGACGCGCACCCGGGCTGCCCTGGATGCGGGTGCACCGATTCTGTGCGATTCCTCGATGGTCGCGGCGGGAATCACCCGTCTGCGACTGCCCGCCGACAACGAGGTGGTGTCCCTGGTCGCCGATCCACGCGCCGCCGACCTGGCGCAGCGCACCGGAACCACCAGGTCGGCTGCCGCCGTGGACCTTTGGGCTGATCGACTACCGGGATCGGTTGCCGCTATCGGAAATGCCCCCACCGCGCTGTTCCGCATTCTCGAACTCGTCGACGACGGGGTGGCTCCCCCGGTGTCGGTCCTCGGCGGTCCGGTCGGATTCGTCGGCTCGGCACAGTCCAAACAAGAGCTGATCGACCGGCCGCGCGGCATGGACTACCTACTGGTGCGGGGACGACGCGGAGGCAGTGCGATGGCCGCCGCCGCGGTGAACGCGATTGCGAGCGATAAGGATTAACGGAGCATGACCGATCCGAACAAACCCCGCGGGGTGCTGTGGGGCGTGGGGCTGGGCCCTGGTGATCCCGAGCTGGTGACCGTCAAGGCCGCACGGGTGATCGGCCAGGCCGACGTGGTGGCGTTCCACAGCGCGCGGCACGGCCGCAGCATCGCTCGTTCGATTGCCGAACCGTATCTGCGGCCCGGTCAAATCGAGGAGCATCTCGTCTATCCGGTCACCACCGAAACCACCGACCACCCGGGTGGATACCGCGGTGCGATCGACGACTTCTACGAAGAGTCCGCGAATCGGATTGCCGCTCATCTGGATTCCGGCCGGAACGTGGCGTTGCTCGCCGAGGGCGACCCGTTGTTCTACAGCTCGTACATGCATATGCATCGCCGCCTGACCGACAGGTTCGACGCGGTGATCATCCCCGGCGTGACCTCGGTCAGCGCCGCCTCGGCCGCTACGGGGACGCCCCTGGTCGAGGGCGACGAGACCCTCACCGTCATCCCCGGCACGCTGCCCGCCGACGAGATCGCCCGCAGGCTCGGCGATTCCGATGCCGCGGTCATCATGAAGCTGGGCCGCTCCTATGGCACCGTCCGTCAGGCGCTTCAGAACTCTGGCCTGCTGAACCGCGCCTACTACGTGGAACGCGCCAGCACGTCCGGGCAGCGGGTGCTTCCTGCGGCCGACGTCGATCCGTCCTCGGTTCCGTACTTCTCACTGGTTCTGGTTCCCGGAGCACAGCCGGTCGCCGAAGCCGAGCCCGATGGGATGGTGACGGTCCTCGGCCTGGGGCCCGGCCATCACGATTGGACCACCAGCGAGGTGCGTCAGGAGCTGGCACGGGCCACCGACCTCATCGGCTACGGTCCGTACCTGGACCGGATTCCCTGCCGCGACGGCCAGATTCGGCACGCCAGCGACAACCGTGACGAACCCGCGCGCGCCGAGCTCGCCTTCAAACTTGCGGCCGGAGGCAGGCGGGTGGCAGTGGTCTCATCCGGCGACCCGGGGGTGTTCGCGATGGCCGCGGCGGTGTTGGAGGAGGCCCGGGCCTGGCCCGATGTCACGGTGCGGGTTCTTCCGGCGATGACGGCGGCGCAGGCCGTCGCCAGCCGTGTGGGTGCTCCCCTGGGGCATGACTACGCCGTGATCTCCCTGTCCGACCGTCTCAAGCCCTGGGACATCATCGAGTCGCGGTTGCGTGCCGCGGCGGCGGCCGATCTGGTGCTGGCCGTGTACAACCCCGCCTCGAAGTCGCGCACGTGGCAGGTCGCGTCGATGCGCGACGTACTGCTGGAACACCGCGCCCCGGCTACTCCCGTGGTGGTGGGACGCGATGTCGGCGGCTCGGGAGAATCCGTGCACGTGACGACACTGGGCGAGCTGGACCCATCGGTGGTGGACATGCGCACCCTGCTGATCGTCGGGTCGTCACAGACCCAGTGGCAGGACACCGAATCCGGCCCTCAGGTGTTCACACCTCGGCGGTATCCCGCTCAATAACCCACCGTTGCGCCTCGTCCACGGTGGACACCGTGGACACGCGCTCCGGCAGAGCCGGCCGGTCGATCATCACGACGGGGATATTCAGCGCTGCGGCAGCGTCCAACTTGGCCGAGGTCATCGTGCCGCCGCTGTTCTTGGTGACCAGCACCTCGATCTCGTACTGCCGCATGAGTTCGGTCTCCTCGGCAACGGTGTACGGCCCGCGCGACAACAGCAGGTGGTGCCGTTCGGGCAACTCATCGGCCGACATCGGCTCCACCACCCGGATCAGGAACCAGGCGTCCGAGAACAGGAACGCCCCGATACTGGAGCGGCCGGAGGTCAGGAACACCCGCGAGAAGCCCCTCGCCACCACCGCGTCCTTGGCCTCGGCCGCCGAGGACACCACGGTGGCGTCTTCTGCCGGCCAGGGTGGACGGCGCAGGATCAGGTGCGGGATGCCCAATCTGTCGCACGCCGCCACAGCGTTCTCGGTGATCGTCGCCGCGAACGGGTGGGTGGCATCGATGACCGCATCGACGGCGTTGTCCGACAACCATTTCCGTAGACCCACCTCGCCACCGAAGCCCCCGACGCGCAATGCGCCCGCCGGCACCGCGGGATTCCGCACTCGCCCGGCCAGCGAGGTGGTGACATCGAATCGAGGCGCGAGCCGCTCGGCCAGTTCACGCGCCTCGGCCGAACCGCCGAGGATCAGGATCTTCCTTGGTGCTGCCACTAGTGCGACGCCCCTCTCCGTCGTCCCGCCGAGTACAGATAGCTGTCGGTGAACCCCTCTGCCGCAAGTACCTTGCCGACGAAAATGACCGCCGTCTTAGTCACACCGGACGCCGTCATTTTTGACGCGATATCGGCAAGCGTGCCGCGCAGAATGATCTCGGAAGGCCAGCTGGCATAGGCCACCACCGCGACCGGTGTGTCCGACGGGTATCCACCGGCGACGAGATCGGCTACCACGGTGTCGATCTGAGCCGCCGCCAGGTGCAACGCCAGGGTCGCCCCCGGCGCGGCCAGGGTCCGCAGATCCTCACCCGCGGGCATCGCGGTGGACAATGTCGAGACTCGGGTGATCGTCACCGTCTGCGCGATGCCGGGAACGGTGAGTTCGGCACCCAGCGCCGCCGCCGCGGCGGCGAAGGCCGGGACACCCGGCACGATCTCGTGACCGATGCCGAGCGCGTCCAGCCGACGGCACTGCTCGGCGACCGCACTGTACAGCGAGGGATCACCGGAATGCAGCCTCGCGACATCCAATCCCTGGGCGTCGGCGGCAGATATCTCCTCGATGATGGCATCGAGGGTCATCGGCCCGGTATCGACGATCCTGGCCTCCGGCGGGCACACGTCCAGCAGGTCGCGCGGCATGATCGAGCCGGCGTACAGGCACACCGGGCACCGCTGCAGGATCCGCTGTCCGCGCACCGTGATCAGGTCCGGGGCGCCCGGTCCGGCGCCGATGAAGTAGACGGTCATGGCTTGTCGGCGCTCCATTGGACGACGGGTAGCCGGGATCTCCAGCTGGTGAAGTCTCCCAGCGGGGAGGCATCCTCGACGCGATACCTGCGCAGCTCTCCCCCGTGTCGGGAATACCATTGGACAAGAAGCGCTTCGGATTCCGCCGTCACCGCGTTGACGACCATCCGGCCGCCGCCCGGCAGCCGCTCCCAACATGCCTCAAGCAGGCCGGGCTGAGTCACGCCGCCGCCGACGAAGATCACATCCGGCGCCGTGGCCCGCTCGAAATCCTGTGGAGCCGAATCGAGAACCTCGACATCGACACCGAACTTCGTCGCGTTGGCCGCGATGGCGACCCGCCGTGACGGGTCGATCTCGAAGGCCGAGGCGCTACAGCCGGCGCCGCTGCGGGACCATTCGACCGCGATGCTGCCGGATCCCGCGCCGACGTCCCAGAGCCGCTGTCCGGGCCGCGGCGCCAATGACGCCAGGGTGACCGCCCGGATCTCACGCTTGGTGATCTGACCGTCGTGCTCGAACACGCTCTCGGGCAGCCCCGCGACCAAGGGCAGGATCGCAACCTCCTGAGCCGGAACATACTCGACGGCAATGACATTCAACGCATCACCGGGAACATGGTTCCAGTCGCCGGCGACGCCGCCGAACGAACGTTCTGCCGCACCACCCAGCTGCTCCCACACCGTCAATCGCGAGGCGCCCAGCGCAGAGGCGGTCAGGGTGCGTGCCAGCTCCGCCGGGGTATCGGCATTGCGACTCAGCACCACCGCACGCCCGCCGTACCTGCGGGCCGATTTGGCGGGCGCGTTCACCAGGCTGATGATCTCGACATCGTTCACCGCCCAACCCATTCGGGCACAGGCCAGCGACACGCTGGAAACATGTGGGAGAACCTGAACCCGCTGCACACCGAACAGTCGGGTCAGCGTGGTGCCGATACCGTGCAGCATGGGGTCGCCGCTGGCGAGTACGTGCACGTCGCCGAGTCCGTCGAACATGGTGGGCAACGCGGGCAGCAGCGGCGAGGGCCACACCCGGCATTCGGCAACCAGAGATTCCTGCGCCAGCAGTTCGAGCTGGCGCAGCGAGCCGAAAATGACTGAGGCGCGTTGCAATTCACGGCGAGATCGCACCGACAGCCCGTCGACGCCGTCGGCACCGATTCCGACCACGGTAATCATCGCGGCATCCTGCGCCATACCGACGACGGTACCCACCGCATCAAGAAGGCGAGCGCGCCCAGCGTCCCGGGAACCCACACCGTGCGTTTTCCGCCACGCAGCGCCCGCACCGTCGCCTGCGCCACCTGGGGCGGGGTGCTGGCCAAGGGGGCTGGTGACATACCCGCCGCCATCCGGCCGATCACGAAGCCCGGACGAACGATCAGCAAGCGGACCCCGGATCCGTGCAGCGCGTCGGCGAGGCCGTTCGCGAAACCGTCCAACCCCGCCTTGGCCGACCCGTACACATAGTTGGCCCGCCGCACCCGCCATCCGGCGATCGACGAGAAGACCACCAGAGCACCGCGACCGGCACCGCGCATGCGCACGGCCAGACTGGTCAGCAACGCGATCTGCGCCACGTAGTCGATATGCACAATCGCGGCGGCATGCTCTGCATCGGTCTCCGCCCGCGCCTGATCACCCAACAGCCCGAATGCGACGACCGCCACGTCGATGGCTCCGTGTCGCTCGATGACGGAGGCCAGCACCGACTCATGACTGTCGAGCTGGGCCGCGTCGAACTCGACGCGATCGACGCCGATCGCGCCCGCATCGAGAACCCGCTGTTCCTCCTCACGCAGGTCCTCCGCCCGACGCGCGGCCAGGACCACCGTGTTTCCTGGCGCCAGTCGGGTGGCTACCTCCACCCCGATTTCGCTACGGCCACCGAAAATCACCACCGTCGACGGTCTTCCCGCAAGCGGTTCATCCCCAAGCTTGCCGGAGTGTCGCACCGTGTCGGTCACGTCAGCGATTATGTCCTGCGCTAGCGTGAGAGCCGATGCCGAACACCCCTACGACCCGACTTACCGACGATGCGCTGGCGTTCCTCTCCGAGCGCCATCTGGCGATGCTCACCACCCTGCGGCAGGACAACAGCCCGCATGTGGTGGCCGTCGGATTCACCTTCGATCCCGCAACGCATATCGCGCGGGTGATCACCACCGGTGGATCGCAGAAGGCCGTCAACGCCGAGCGCGGCGGTCTCGCGGTGCTGAGTCAGGTGGACGGGGCACGCTGGCTCTCACTGGAGGGCTCAGCCACGGTTGTCACCGACAAGGAAGCCGTCCGCGATGCCGAGTTGCGCTACGCGCAGCGCTACCGCACCCCGCGCGTCAACCCTCAGCGCGTGGTCATCGAGGTCAAGATCGAGCGGGTGCTCGGTTCCTCGGATCTGCTGAACCGGGGCGACACTCCTAGCGAGTAGGCACAACCGTCAGGCCGTGTGGCCGCGAATTCACCGATTCGCAACCATTTTCGGTGACGACGACGATGTCCTCGATCCGAGCGCCCCACTGCCCCGGGAAATACACACCGGGCTCGATGCTGAAGGCCATTCCCGGCTCCAGGATCAGATCGTTGCCCTCCACGATGTACGGCTCCTCGTGTACCGACAGCCCGATGCCGTGCCCGGTGCGGTGCACGAACGCCTCGCCCATGCCGGCTTCGGTCAGGACACGGCGCGCGGCGGCGTCCACGGATTCGGCGGTCACCCCGGGGCGGGCCGCCTGAACCGCAGCCTGCTGAGCCTGCTCCAGGATCGAGATCCGTTGCGCCACATCGGGGTCTGGGTCGCCGATGCTGTAGGTACGGGTGCAGTCGGAGTTGTAGCCCGGCTCGTAGCTACCGCCGATATCGACCACCACAATGTCCCCCACCTGCAGCTCCCGATCCGAGCACTCATGATGCGGGTCGGCCCCGTGTGGTCCGGAACCGACGATGATGAAGGCCACCGCCGAATGGCCTTCGGCCACAATCGCTTCAGCGATATCCGCGGACACCTGAGCCTCCGTACGTCCCGGCACCAGCAGCTCGGGAACCAGTGCGTGCACTCGGTCGATGGCAGCCCCGGCCTTGCGCAGTGCGTCGATCTCGGAGGCGTCCTTGACCATGCGCAGCCTGCGCAGCACTCCGGTGGCCAGCACGGGCACTGTCCCGATCAGTTCCGCCAACGGGAGTAGGTGCAGCGCGGGCATCGACTCGGTGACCGCCACCGTTCCCGTCGTCCCCAACGCCGTGCGTACCAGCTCGTAGGGGTTCTCACCGTCGACCCAATCGCTGACCGGGATGTCGAGGTCGCCGATCGCCGAATCTTTCAGCGCCGCAAGCTCCATCCTCGGAGTGATCACGGTCGGCGCGCCGGAGGCGGGCACCACCAACGCGGTGAGCCGCTCGAATGTCTCCGCGCGCGAACCGGTGAGGTATCTCAGGTCGTATCCGGGTGTGATCACCAACCCGGCCACCCCGGCCGCCGCGGCCTCTCGGGCGGCACGTCGCAGGCGATCGGCGTACACATCGGATTCGAAACGCTGGGCTGCCATACGGTCCAGGCTATCTGGCATAGGTTGGGTGCCGTGTCCGAAGACCCCGCCCAAGCACGCCCCGTCCTGCTCCTCGATGGCGCCAGCCTCTGGTTCCGCTCCTACTTCGGAGTGCCCGACTCCATCAAGGCACCCGATGGCAGGCCGGTGAACGCCGTCCGCGGCTTCCTGGACACCATCTCGCAGCTCATCACCTTGCATCGGCCGCATCGGCTTGTGGTGTGTCTGGACCTGGACTGGCGCCCGCAATGGCGGGTGGCGGCCATTCCGTCGTACAAGGCGCATCGAGTTGCGGAAGAGGTGCCGGCTTCCGTCGATGTCGAGGAGGTACCCGATGAGCTGACACCCCAGGTCGACATGATCGCCGCCATGCTGGATGCGTTTGGAATCGCGTCTGCCGGCGCGCCGGGCTTCGAGGCCGACGACGTACTGGGCACCCTGGCGGCGGCCGAACGTCGTGACCCTGTCGTCGTCGTCAGCGGCGATCGTGACCTGCTGCAGGTCGTCACCGAGGCCCCGGTGCCGGTCCGGGTCTTCTACATGGGTCGCGGATTCGCCAAGGCCACGCTGTTCGGCCCCACCGAGGTGGCCGAACAGTACGGCTTGCCCGCCGCTCGAGCCGGTGCGGCGTACGCGGAGCTGGCCTTGCTGCGCGGCGATCCGTCCGACGGCCTGCCCGGCGTCGCGGGTGTGGGCGAGAAGACCGCCGCCAGGCTTCTTGCCGAGTACGGCTCGCTGGCAGGCATCCTTACGGCGGCTGATGATCCGAAATCCGGACTGGCCAAAGCGGTTCGCGCCAAGTTACAGGCCGCGACGGACTACATCGGCGCCGCCGAACCCGTGGTACGGGTGGCGGTGGATGCGCCGGTGACAATCGATCGGGCCAGCGATGCGCTGCCACTGACGGCGCGCGATCCGCAGCGCGTGGCCGCACTGGGCGTCGAGTTGGGCATCGGGTCGGCGATCAACCGGCTGCAGAAGGCACTCGACGGGCTCCCCTGACGACAAAAACCCCGAGTGTGGATCTGCACACTCGGGGTTTTCGAAAAGGCGGATTACTTGGGGCGGCCCACCTCGTAGGTGCCCTTGTCGTTCTGGAACGTCACGGTGACCTGACGCTTGGTGCCGTCGATGCTGACATCGCAGGTGAAGGTGGCGCCCTTCTTCACCTCGGGGTTGTTGCCGTCATTGCACTTGACGTCCTTGACGTTCTTGGCGCCGTACCCGTTGGTCTCGTCGGTCAGAACCTTGGTCACGCCCTCTTGGGCCTTGTTGACGTCCAGGGTGGTGGTCATGGCCCAACCGGGAGCCAAGAAAGCGGTGATCAGCACCACGAGCAGGATCAGCGTGGCCGCGGCGATACCGCCGATGATCGCGATGGTCTTGGTGGACCGCTGCGGCTTGCCGGCGCCGAACTGGGGGAACGGCTGCCCCTGCTGCCCGTACTGGCCGGGGTATGCGCCCTGCTGCCCGTACTGTCCCGGCTGGCCGTAGGCACCCGGCTGACCGAACTGGCTCGGCTCGCCGAATCCCGGCTGGGCGGGCTGCTGACCGAACTGGCTCGGATCCCCAAAGCCACCGGCCGGGAAACCCGGCTGCTGGTATTGCGGGTACTGCTGTCCCTGACCGTAGGCGGGCTGCTGCCACCCCTGCTCACCCTGCTGCGCCGGATCTGAGGATTGCGGTGTCTGCCAGGGCTCTTGGCCTTGCCCAGGTTGCGGCGCCCACTGTCCGCCAGGTTCGGTTCCCTGTGGACCGCTCATCGTTCCTCCCGTGTCGCGACATTGTTACTTACCGGTGTGTAAGAGCGTGCTGACGCTCCACCTTAGCGTTTGCTCGACCTTATGTGCCATCAACGGCGACGACGCCACGCCGCACGTCGGCCACCGCGGCCTTTGCCGCCGAACGCACATCGGCATCCGGCGCCGCCTTGTGAATCTGGTCTAGTAGATCCACCACTTGTCGGCACCACCGCACGAAATCGCCCGCGGGCAGCGCGGTACCGGTATCGCCGGCCGCCTCCAACGATGCTGCCAGATCTCCGGTGGTCGCCCACCGGTAGACCGCCCCCACGAAGCCCTCGTCGATGTCGCGGGTCGGCGACAGATGGTGCTGCTGCTCGTCGCGCCGCAGGCGTGCCAGCGCCCGGTGCGTCTCGGCGAGTGCCCCGCGCAACGCGGCTGTCGGGGCCTCGCCCGTCACCGATACCGTGTCGCCGCGCGACTCGTACAACACCGCCGATGCCACCGCCGCCAGCTCAGCGGGCTTGAGGCCTGCCCACAGCCCGCGCCGCAGGCACTCGGCGACCAGCAGATCACTCTCGCTGTAGATGCGGGCCAGCAGCATGCCGTCTTCGGTGACCTTCATCCCCAGTTCTTCGCTGCTCTCGACGTATCCGCGTTCGGCCAGCAGCGCCAGGATGCGGTCGAAGGTGCGCGCGAGCGAGTTCGTCGCGGCAGCCACTTTCTTCTGCAGTTGAGCGTTGTCGCGTTCGATGCGCAGATAGCGTTCACCGGTGCGCGCCAGCTCCTCGCGGTTGGCGCCGTGATGGGCGGGATGCTCCCGGATTTCGTGACGCAGCCGTTGGACTTCGGCGTCCACCCCGAAATCCGATCCGTCGGCACCCTTGCGGCCCTTCGCGGGTTGGGGCCTGCGCACCCGGCCCTCGTCGAGCGCCGATCGCAACGCCGATGCCACATCGCGCCGCACCTTGGGCTGGCGATGCTCGACGCGTTTGGGCAGCGCGATGGATCCCAGTGGTTCCGCCCCTCCCGAATAGTCTGCCGAGGAAATCCTTCCCGCCCAACGATGTTCGGTCAGAACCAGCGGACGAGGATCTTCGTCGTCGTTGGCGGGCTCCAGCACCACGGCCACGCCGTTGCGCCTTCCGTGCGGGATGGCGATGACATCACCGCGCTTGAGCGCCGCCAGGGCATCATTGGCCGCGCCGCGGCGTTCGAGCCGCGAGGCACGGGCCGCCGCGCGCTCGCGTTCGGAGAGACTGGCGCGCAGCCGGACGTACTGCAAGATGGAACCATCATGTCCGCCAGTCTCTTTGGCGATCTCATCGAGCATCCTCTGACCGCGTTCGATTCCGCGCACCAATCCCACGACAGAGCGGTCGGCCTGGTACTGCGCGAAGGATCGCTCCAGCAGTTCACGCGCGGGGTCCGGGCCCATGCGGTGCACCAGATTGATCGTCATGTTGTACGACGGCGCAAAGGAACTGCGCAGCGGGAAGGTGCGTGTGGACGCCAGGCCCGCGATCTCGCTGGGCTCCACCTCGGGTGTCCACAGCACGACGGCGTGCCCCTCGACGTCGATTCCGCGCCGGCCCGCCCGCCCGGTCAGCTGGGTGTATTCCCCCGGGGTCAGCGCGGCGTGCTGCTCGCCGTTGAACTTGACCAACCGCTCCAGCACCACCGTGCGCGCGGGCATGTTGATTCCCAGTGCCAGTGTCTCGGTCGCGAATACCGCCTTCACCAACCCCTTGGTGAACAACTCCTCGACGGTGTGTCGGAAGACCGGCAGCATGCCCGCATGGTGTGCGGCGATTCCGCGCAGCAGGCCTTCCCGCCACTGCCAGTACCCGAGCACATCCAGGTCGGCCTCGGGCAGTCCCTCGGTGCGGCGGTCGATGATCGCGACGATCTCGCGCCGTTCCTCCTCCGTCGTCAACCGCAACCGGGACCGAAGACATTGCGCCACAGCGCCATCACATCCGGCCCGCGAGAAGATGAAGGTGATCGCCGGGAGCAGGCCATCCTCGTCGAGCCGGGTGATGACCTCCGGCCGCGACGGCGGTCGGTAGAGGGTGGGGCGTGATTGCGGGGACCGATGGTGCGGCCCGCGACGATGTGGGCGGTCGAAGTCGGCGAACCGATCGGCCTGTCGACGCTGGGCGATGTAGCGGGTGAGTTCGGGGTCGACATCGGTCTTCTTGCCGTCGTAATCGAACAGGTCGAACAGCCGCCGGCCCACTATGACGTGCTGCCACAACGGAACCGGTCTGGTCTCGTCGACCACCACAGTGGTGTCCCCGCGGACCGTCTTGATCCAACCGCCGAATTCCTCGGCGTTGCTCACCGTGGCCGACAGGCTGGCCAGCGCGACATCCTCGGGCAGGTGCAGGATCACTTCTTCCCACACCGCACCGCGGAACCGGTCGGCGAGGAAGTGCACCTCATCCATCACCACATACGAAAGACCATGCAGTGCCGGCGAATCCGCGTACAGCATGTTGCGCAGCACCTCGGTGGTCATCACCACCACGGGAGCATCTGAATTGATCGACGAGTCGCCGGTGAGCAGACCGACCTTCTCCGGCCCGTACACCGACACCAGGTCGTTGTACTTCTGGTTGCTCAACGCCTTGATCGGGGTGGTGTAGAAGCACTTGCGCCCGGCCGCCAGCGCCAGGTGCACCGCGAATTCTCCGACGATGGTCTTACCCGCGCCGGTGGGCGCGCAGACCAGCACGCCGTGGCCGTTCTCCAGGGCGGTGCATGCGCGCACCTGGAACGGATCGAGCGCGAAGCTCAGCCCTTGGGAGAAGGCGCTGAGCTCGGTTCCGATGCTGGTCACTTGCCCATGTTGTCAAACCGCTCGGGGGGACCGATCGGTTCGGGCGCGGCAATGGCTTCGGGCGCGTCGAGCGCCGAGGCCTCGTCGTCATCGAGTTGCTGTGCGGCCTCGCGCTTGGCCTTGCGTTTGTCGTGCACGCGGGCGACCTGGATCGCGAACTCCAACAGCAGCGTCAGCGCGAGCCCCAGTGCCGTCATCGAGAACGGATCGGAGCCCGGCGTGGCGAAGGCGGCGAACACGAACAGGCCGAAGATGATGCCGCGGCGCCAATTCTTGAGCTTGTCGTAGGACAGGATCCCGACGAAGTTCAACATGACGAGCAGCAGCGGAAATTCGAAGCTGACGCCGAAGACCAGCAGCAGGTTGATCAGGAAGCTGAAGTACTCGTCACCCTTGAGCCCGGTGACCTGAACGTCGCTACCCACGGTCAACAGGAAGTGCAGGGCCTTGGCCAGCACCAGGTAGGCCAGCAGCGCACCGGCGACGAAGAGCACCGCCGCCGCGGTCACGAAGATGACCGCGAATCTGCGTTCATTGCGGTACAGGCCGGGGGTGATGAACCGCCAGATTTGGTAGAGCCACACGGGGCAGGCCAGCACCACGCCTGCGGTCAGGCCCACCTTGAGGCGCAGCATGAACTGCTCGAAGGGCGCGGTGGCCAAGAGCCGGCAGGCGCCGTCGGCGCTGAGGTTGGCTCGCGCGCTGGCCGGCAGCGAGCAATACGGTTCGCGCAGCCACTCACCGAGGCTTTCGATCCCGAACATGGCGTGCTCGTACCAGACGAAACCGATGATCGTGGTCAGCAGGACGGCAGCCACCGAGATCAGCAGTCGCGTCCGCAGCTCCTGCAGATGCTCCACCAGCGACATGGTGCCGTCGGGATTCTTGGGTTGTCGGCGCAGCCGAAGAGCACCGACGATTTTGTTCATGAATGCATGACCTGTCCGGCCGGCCTATCCTGCGGTCGAACGCGGCTAGACAGCGGGCTTGTGACCGGGTGTCGTTTCGATGGGGGGAGCTTCCACGGCGGCGGCGGGAGGCACCTGCTGCTGCTCAACGGCTTGCGCGGCGGTATCCGCACTCTTTCCGTCGTTCTGCAGTTCCTTGACTTCCGACTTGAAGATCCGCAGCGACTTACCCAGCGAACGCGCGAGGTCTGGCAGCTTCTTGGCTCCGAAGAGCAGCGCGAATACGACGATAACGATTACCCAGTGCATGGGTTGTAGACCGCCCAATGTGGTCACCTCCTGACGTCATGTCTGCCCTGAATGCTACCCCAGGGCGGGTTGCGGTCAGCTGGCCTGATAGGCCGCCAGCGCCGCCGCCGCGTCGGTGCGCACGCGTCGCGCCAACGACTCCGGCGCCAGCACGCGGATCGCCGAACCAAATCCCAGGATCAAACGCGCCATCCAATCCTCGGAGGCGTAGGTCATCGCGGCCTCCACCGATCCGTCGGCATGCTGGGTGCCGGTCGGACGCATCGGGAAGTAGTCGAACACCCAGGAGGCACTCGGGCCGACGAGCACCGTCGCCGCCGGAAGCGAAGGATCGGCCTCGAACAGACCGGTGTCGGTGGCCGTCTGCACGGCCGGTGCGGGCGGCGCCGCGCGCTGATCGAGGACCTCGGCCTGTTCGATTCGGTCGAACCGGAACAACCGCACGCCCTCGGACGCGCGGCACCAGGCCTCCAGATAGCTGTGGTCCCCCACCACCGCGATGCGGATGGGATCGACCACGCGCTCCGACAACGCATCGCGCGATGCCGAGTAGTACTCGATGCGCAATGCCTTGCGGTTGCGTACGGCCGAACGCACCGCGCTCACCGCCTCTGATTCGACGGCGGGCGCCGGCACGGGCGCAGCGTCGGCGGGAGCCGCCCCGGCGGCCTCTTCGATCTTGGCGATGGCACTGCGCGCGGCCTCGGGATCGACGGTTCCGGGCATGTCCAGCAGTGCGCGCAACGCGACCAGCAGCGCCGTCGCCTCCGGCGAAGTGAGGCGTAGCGGACGGTCGATACCGGCGGAAAAGGTGACCTCGATGCTCTCCTCGGAGAAGGACAGATCGATCAGATCGCCGGGACCGTAGCCGGGCAGACCGCACATCCACAGCTGGTTCAGGTCAGCCATCAGCTGTTTGGTGGTGACACCCAGGTCCGCGGCGGCGTCGGCGGCGCTGATACCCGGATTGGCCTGGAAGTACGGAACCATGTTCAGCAGTCGCGTGAGCCTGTTCGACAGCTCGGTCATGCGGTGACTCCTGCCTGCTCCTGAAGCCGGGCCACGACTTCGTCACGCACCTGGGCCGGTTCCAGCGCCACCGCGTCGGCGCCGTGGGAGGCGATCGAACGGACCAGCCGGTCCGGTGAGGCGACCTCGATCTCGACGACATCTCCGTCACGTTCGCCCAGCCGCCGGGGCTCGACCACGGCACCCATGCGGCGCAGTTCCTGGGCGCGTCCCTCGGCGATCCACACACGTGCGGTGATCCGCACCGGCCCGTCACCGACAGCCCTGGCCACGATGGCGCGCAGATCCACTCCCTCGGGGCGTCGTACCGTCCCCGGTTTGTCCATCATCGTGACGTCCTCGCCGATACGGGAGAGCCGGAAGGTGCGGGTGGCATCCCGGTCGCGGTCGTGCCCGACGAGATACCAGCGTCCGCGATCGGTGATCACGCCCCAGGGTTCAACGGTGCGCGTGACGTAAGGCTCGGCACGCGAGGGCCGGTGTCCGAACTGCACGGCCTGACCGGAGTCGATGGCGGACAACAGAACTCGCAACACCGATTCCGATCCGCGCCCACCGGGCATTGCTAGGTTTGCCGTGGACCCTGCCACCGAGACGTTCTCGGCGGCAGGGTCGACGTCGACCCCCGCCGCCCGCAGCTTCATCAGCGCACCCTGGGCCGCGGTGACCAGCTCGGGCGATTGCCACAGCTGGGTCGCGACGGCGACGGCCGCGGACTCGTCGGCGGTGAGGGTGATGTCGGGCAGCTCGTAGGCATCGCGGCGGATGCGGTAGCCCTCGGTGGCGTCGAAGGACGACACCTTCCCCGTCTCCAGTGGGATGCCCAGATCACGCAGTTCGTTCTTGTCACGCTCGAACATCCGGCTGAAGGCCTCGTCGCTCGGCGAGTCCGAGTAACCGGCCACGGAGGTTCGGATGCGTTCGGCGGTGACGTAGGCGCGTGTGGACAGCAGGCAGATCACCAGGTTCATCAACCGCTCGACTTTGGAGATCGCCACGGCGGAAAGCTTAGAGGACCAGGGCGCGTTTCCTGCCAGCGCTTTAGGGGGTGTTGCGAAAGTTTGTTCGACGTTTACGGCCGCCGAGATGACACTCATGCGGGTGAATCAGGCGAATCTCCAGCACCAATGTCATCTCGGCGAGAAATGGGCCGCTACATGCTGGCGATGAGACGTTCCACCCGCTCGTCGACCGACCGGAACGGGTCCTTGCACAACACGGTGCGCTGCGCCTGGTCGTTGAGCTTGAGGTGCACCCAGTCCACCGTGAAATCGCGTCCCGCCTCCTGGGCGGCGGTGATGAAATCACCGCGCAGCTTGGCCCGGGTGGTCTGCGGCGGCTGGTCGACGGCTGCCTTGATCTCCTCGTCGGTGGTGACCCGGGCAGCCAAACCCTTGCGCTGCAGCAGGTCGAACACGCCGCGGCCACGCTTGATGTCGTGATACGCCAGGTCCAACTGCGCGATCTTGGGATCGGACAGCTCCATGTCGTAGCGGTCCTGGTAGCGCTGGAACAGCTTGCGCTTGATCACCCAGTCGATCTCGGTATCGACCTTCGAGAAGTCTTGGCTCTCAACGGCGTCCAGCGTGCGGCCCCAGAGCTCGACGACCTGCTCGATCTGCTCGTTGGGCTCTCTGGTGTTGAGGTGTTCCACGGCGCGCGCGTGGTACTCGCGCTGGATGTCCAGCGCGCTGGCCTGCCGTCCTCCGGCGAGTCGCACGGGGCGCCGTCCGGTGAGGTCATGGCTGACCTCGCGGATAGCCCTGATCGGGTTGTCCAGCGAGAAGTCACGGAAGGCCACACCCGACTCGATCATCTCCAGCACCAGGGCCGCAGTGCCCACCTTGAGCATGGTGGTGGTCTCGGCCATGTTGGAGTCGCCGACGATGACGTGCAGGCGCCGGTACTTCTCGGCATCGGCGTGCGGTTCGTCTCGGGTGTTGATGATGGGACGGCTACGGGTGGTCGCCGACGACACACCTTCCCAAATATGTTCGGCGCGTTGCGATAAGCAGTAGGTCGCCGCCTTAGGTGTCTGCAGGACCTTCCCCGCGCCGCAGATCAGCTGGCGGGTGACCAGGAACGGCAGCAGCACGTCAGAGATCCGGGAGAACTCCCCCGCCCGCACGATGAGGTAGTTCTCGTGGCAGCCGTAGGAGTTGCCGGCCGAGTCGGTGTTGTTCTTGAACAGATAGATATCGCCGCCGATGCCTTCATCGGTCAGGCGCTGTTCGGCATCGATGAGCAGGTCTTCGAGCACGCGCTCCCCGGCGCGGTCGTGAGTGACCAGCTGCACCAGGCTGTCGCATTCGGCGGTGGCGTATTCGGGGTGGCTGCCCACGTCGAGGTAGAGCCGTGCGCCGTTACGCAAAAAGACGTTGGAACTGCGGCCCCAGGACACCACGCGGCGGAACAGGTAGCGGGCGACCTCGTCCGGGCTCAGCCTTCGGTGGCCGTGAAATGTGCACGTGACGCCGAACTCGGTCTCGATCCCCATAATTCGACGTTGCACATGATCGAGCCTACTGGGTGAGGTCATCCGCGGTGGGGAGGCTGGCCTTAGTCGGGGCCTTCTGTCTGGGTATCTCAGCGGCAGTACCGGCGATCCGATACGGTTCGGGGCGGGTTGGGCCCCGGTTCCGCACGCCGTATTGGCACACAACGACAGGTTTCGACGATGCATATAGCGCTGTTCACCGATCTTCACCCCGAGAGCCTGGGTGGGGCACAGATCTCGGTGGCCCGCCAGCGTCACGGCCTGGAGCGGCTGGGACACAAGGTGACCGTGTTCACCGCACCGTTGGCGCACACCGTCGACCCCGACCCGAACGTCGTCGAGGTCAAGCCCGTGCCATTCGTGGCCGAGGCCATGCGCAAGCTCGGTAAGCACGACGACTTCACCTTCGTGTGGCCGGGAGCGGCGAACCGGGAGCTGATCGATCGGGAGCTGCGCGCCCGCGGACCCATCGACATCATTCACAGCCAGGGTGACTTGGGCGTCTGCATCGCCGGTGTGGAGGCCGCGCGCCGCAACGGCATCCCGGTGGTGCAGACCAAGCACACGCGGTACGACGTCTACTTCGAGAAGGCCAGCCCCAATCCCCTGCTGCTGGCCTGGATCTTCAGTCAGATGCAGGAGCGCCACCTGCCCAAGGACTTCCACCTGACGACGGTGCAGGAGTCCGCTGCGTCACGGCGGGCCTGGCAGCTGATGATGGCGCAGGCGCAGGCAGTGGATCACGAGATCACCCCCACGACACACTTCGCGCAGGCACTCACCGACCGCGGTCTACGTCGCCCAATCTCGGTGGTGTCGAACGGTGTGGACGACGAGCTCGTGGACATCGCCCGCGAAGCCGCCGACGACAAGCCGACCGATGACGAGCCGCTGCGATTGATCTGGTGCGGACGCCTGTCTCCCGAGAAGCGGGTGCTGGAGGCGGTGAAGGCGGCCACCCAGGTCCAGAACTGCGTCATGGACATCTACGGCGACGGCCACCTGGAACACGCGATCAAGAAGTACGTCGATTCGCACGGGGCCTCGCATCGCATCCGGCTGCGTGGCCGGGTCAGCCAGGACAGCTGCCTGGCGGCGATGGGAGCCAGCAGCGCCCTGCTGTTCACCTCCTACGGCTTCGATACCCAGGGATTGGTTCTGCTGGAGGCGATTTCGATGTCGACCCCGGTGATCTTCTGCGACCAGATCCTGGGCGAATCGGTGCCCGACGGCGGCGGTCTGGTCACAGAGAACGAGTCCGTCGAAGCCATCGCGAAGGCCATCCGCGCACTCGCCGATAACCGCGCCAAGCTCCGGCAGATGACCGAGGTCGTATCCGCGCATCAGGATGAGCCGCGGCAGTCGTTGCAGACCGAGAAAATCGTCGCCATCTACAACGACGTGTTGAAGAAGGCCAACGCCTGACCTCCTGAGGCGGCATAGGCTGGCCGGGTGGACTTCTCCGACTACTCCCAATATGACGCCACCGGCCTAGCCGAGCTGGTCGCCACCAAGCAGGTCACGCCGGTCGAATTGCTCGCGGCCGCCCGTGCGCGCGCGGCCGCGGTCGACGACAAGATCAACGCCGTCGTCAGGACCATCCCCGAGGCAGACAAACAGGCCGAAGGCGAGCTGACCGGACCGTTCGCGGGGGTCCCCTTCCTCATCAAAGATCTGGGCCAGGACTACAAAGGCCACCCGACGGCGGGCGGGTGCCGGGCGCTGTCCAACCTGCCCGCAACGGAACACTCCACCATCGTGCAGCGCTGGCTCGACGCCGGGCTGGTCGTCTTCGGCAAGACCAACACCCCCGAGTTCGGTTCGAAGGGCATCACCGAGCCGGAACTATTTGGTGCGAGCCGTAATCCATGGGATCTGGACCGCACACCCGGCGGATCCTCGGGCGGATCTGCCGCCGCGGTGGCGGCCGGAATCGTGCCGGTGGCAGGCGCCAGCGACGGGGGCGGATCGATCCGCATTCCCGCGGGATGTTGTGGTCTGGTAGGTCTCAAACCGGGGCGCGGTATCACTCCGATGGGCCCGATGGCCGGTGAGCCCATGCACGGTGCGGCGGTCAGCGGCACCGTATCGCGAACCGTCCGCGATACAGCGGCCATGCTCGACGTCATCGCCGGACCCGATGCGACGTCGCCGTATCTGGCAGCGATACCGCAGGATTCGTATGCCTCACAGGTGGGCCGGGACCCCGGCAAGCTGCGAATCGGCGTGCGCATCCCCACCGTCATCACCCCGAATCCCGACCCCGCCGCGGTCGCCGCGGTCGAATCCGCGATACGTGTTCTGACTCACCTGGGCCACGAGGTGGAACAGGTGAGTGCCCCTTACGACGACGGCCAACTGGCCCGCGATTTCCTGCTGACCTGGTTTGTGCACGCCGCCTACGAGGTGGACGACACCAAGCGGCGAACCGGAGCGGGCGACGAGGGATTCGAGCGCGACACCCTGCTCATCGCCGCGCTGGGCCGCGCCACCAGTGGCCCCGATTACGTTGCGGCCGTGGAGCGCCGGCACAACTATGTGCGGGACCTGTCGGCCTTCTTCGGCGACTACGATCTGCTGCTCACGCCGACGCTGGCCAAGGTTCCGCCGCGTATCGGCGAGTTCAACCTGCCGGCGCCGCTGGCGGCCGTGTCCGATCTGCTGCTACGCACCAAGACGGCCCGCGTGCTCAAGTACGCGAACATCGTCGACAGCATGATCAACGACAATCTCGGCTGGGTCCCCTATACCCAGTTGGCGAATCTCACTGGGCGCCCAGCTATTTCGTTGCCGCTGTATCAGACACCGAATGGCCTGCCGCTCGGGGTGCAGTTCGTCGCCCCACTCGGCGGCGAATCGCTGCTCATTCGGCTGGCAGCTCAGCTGGAAGCGACGCAGCCGTGGGCGGACCGCCGACCCGCGCTGTAGCGCGGTAATGTGGATGCCGGGCGTGCAGGAGCGCCCGGTGTCCGCCCGAAGAGGCTCAGCCTCCCTGCTTTGCTTGGATAGGTTCACCGACCTCTTCTCGGCCCGGTCTCGCGGACATCGGGCTCACGAGAGGAGGCCGTCATGGCCAGCACCCTTCCCAGCAATCCGTCCCTGGATCGCATCCGCGATGACGCGCGCGGGTTGCAGCGCGCGGTACGCACCGAAGATCCCGAGGCGATCGCCACGGTGCGCCGATACCATCCACGCCCGGATATCGCTTTGGCGAGTGAGCGATTCGCACTGCACGATGCACAGTCGACGACGGCACGCCGCTACGGATTCACCGGCTGGCCGGCGCTCGTGCGCTACGTGGAACTCGTCGTCGAACTGAACACCGATCCGAGTGCGGTGGACGAGGCCGCCCTCGACCCCGCCGACCGGTTCTGCGCCCTGGCGTCGCTGCGATACGACGAGAACGACGAGCCGCCGCGTTGGCAGGCGGCAGCCGATCTGTTGGCCGACGAGCCAGGACTGGTCGAGAAACACGTGTGGGCCGCCGCCTCTGCCGCCGACCCTGCCGCGCTCACCCGCCACCTGGCCGCGCGGCCGACGCTCGCGACGACGAGCGGCGGCCCTTACCAATGGTTTCCGCTGATGTACCTGTGCTACGGACGCGCCCCGTTGGGCCGCTCCGTCGATGACACGCTGGCCACCGCACACCTGCTGCTGGATGCCGGCGCCGACCCGAACTCGGGGTACCTGTGGTGTGGGCTGTCCACCCCGTTCACCGCGCTCACCGGCGCCTTCGGCGAAGGCGAGCAAGGACCGGGCCGCCAGCCCCGTCACCCGTTCGCCGAGGCGCTGGCCACTGTGCTGCTCGAACGCGGCGCACACCCGGTGGATCAGCAGACCCTCTACAACCGGATGTTCCGCCCCGATGACTCGCATCTGAAGCTGCTGTTCTCCCACGGGCTGGCTGACGCCGGTATCAGCCCCTGGGAACGCCGCCTGGGCGAGGCCATGGAGACCCGCGAGCAGATGTGGCGACGACAGATCGAGTGGGCCGCCGGGCATGGGTTCGCCGACCGCCTGGAGCTACTGGCCCGACACGGAATCGACACCACGGGGGCCATTCTGGTGCCACCCTCCTTCCCCACCGATGTCAACGCACGCGACGCGGAAGGCGCTACGCCGTTGCACCATGCGGCCTGGGCCGGCGATCTGGAGCTGATCCGACGACTTCTGCAGGCCGGAGCCGATCGCACGATCGCCGATGACCGTTTCGGCACGACCCCGCTGGCCTGGGCAGAGCACGCGTACCAGACCGAGGCGGCCGAGCTTCTGCGGCTATACCCGGAAACAGGCTAGGCGGCAGCGGCTTTCACCGCTCGACCCACCTCGGTGCGGAGCTCGGCATACTCGGGCGAACGGCGTAGGTCGTCGGGGTCGACGCCGGTCCGAGGCAGCCCCACCGGGATATCCAGCGCCACCTGGCCAGGACGACGGGTCAGTACCACGATGCGCGATCCGAGAAAAGCAGCCTCGTCGGCGCTGTGCGTGACGAAGACCGTGGTACGACCCGATTCGGCACTGACCTGACGGACATCCTCCTGGAGACGTTCACGGGTGAGCGCGTCGAGCGCCGCGAAGGGCTCGTCCAGGAGAAACAGCGGAGTCTCCGCGGCGAGCGCACGGGCGATCGCCACTCGCTGCTGCTGGCCACCGCTGATCTCCCAGATGCGGCGATTCGCGGTGCCCTCCAACCCGACTCGGGTGAGTAGTTGGTCGCGGCGCTGCGCCCAGCGTTCACGGGGCACCTTTGCGTACTTGAGCGCGAGCTCGACATTGCCGCCCACGGTGCGCCACGGAAACAGGCGCGGCTGCTGGAACACCACCCCGGAGGTGATGCCCGGTGTGGGCACGCCGCCGGCCACCTGCACGGCCCCTTCACTCGGCGATTCGAATCCGGCCAACAGCCGTAGCAGGGTGCTCTTACCACAGCCCGAGGCACCCACCAGCACCAGGAAGGTTCCCGGCTCGACGGTCAGATCCACCGGGCCCAATGCCGTCGTCCTGGTCGCACCGCTGCCGTAGCTGTGGGTCACCCCGCTGATTCGAATCGATCCGGTATCTCGGTCCTGTACACCGGTTTCCACATCATCGACCAATGACATCGGGCAAGCCCTTCGTGTAGACAGCATTCTCGAACGTCGACAGCGGCGCGGCACCGGGGATCTGCTTCTGATCGGCCAGAAACTGCGATGCGCTCTGCAGATCGATGGCGATGTGGCCTGGTTTGCCGTCCTCACCAAGCCATTTCGGCGAGGCGATCTCTTCCGGGCTCAGATAGATGCCCTGCTTGAGTTGGTCGGCCACCTCCTGTGGGCTGAGCCCGATCTCTGCCGCGATGGCCTTGGCCGCCGAACTCGGCTCGCCGCGGATGAGTTTGAGCGCCCGCGCCTGCTGTTTGCGCCACACATCGACAATCTCGGGGTGCGCATCGGCGAACGCGTTGGATACCGCACCCAGGTCCAGGGTCGGCCTGCCGTCGGTTGCCAGCTGTCGGCTGGTGATCAGTTGCCTGCCGTTCTTGCGCACCTGATCGACGGTGGGCAGCCAGGTGTAGACGGCGTCCACGTCGCCCCGGTCGAAGGCGGCCAGCGCGGCCTGCGGCTGCAGGTCCACCAGCTGAACGTCCTTCGCCGACAATCCGTTCTGCGCCAGCGCGGAGAGCAGACTGTAGTGTGCCGTGGACGCGAACGGCGTGCCCACGCGCCGACCCTTGAGCTCGGCTACCGTTGTGACGCCGCTGCGGTTGCTGGCCACCAGCGCCTCGTTGTCGCCCGCCACATCCAGCACGAATGCCACCCGATAGGCGATGTTCAGGGGCGCTGAGAGGCCGCGCGCGAAGGGGCTCGACCCCAGCGCTCCGAAGTCCAGTTCCCTGGCGATGAACGCCGTGTTGACATCGGCACCGGAGTCGAACCGCGTCCACTTGATGTTGTATTCGGGCAATGCCGTTTCCAACCAACGGTTTTGCTTGACCACAAGGTCTCCGCTGGGAAAGCTCTGATAGCCGATCCGAATGGTGGGCTTGCCGTTCTGCAGACCGGAGTGGTCGATGGCGCACCCAGACAGGACCGACATCGCCACGGCAAGGGCAGCCGCGACCGTGCGCAGTCTCATATCTTGCCCCGCCACGGCACGGCCCGGCGCTCCACCGCACGTAGGGCACCGTCGATCACCAGCCCTGAGATGCCGATCGAGAAGATCCCGACGAGCACCACCGGAGTGTTGTTGTAGTTACTGGCATCTTTCACCAGACCACCGATACCCGGTATGCCGTTGAACAATTCGGCGGCGACCACCGATGAGTACGCCATGCCCACGGCGAGCCGGATTCCGGTGAAGGTCTCGGGTAATGCCGACGGGATCACCACGTCTCGGGTCACCTGCCACCGGCTGGCACCCAGCGCGCGGGCGGCCTCCACCAAGCCCACCGGGGCTGCCACCACCGCCGCCGTGGTGGCGACGGTCGCGGGCGGCAGTGCCGCCAGCGCGAGCAGGGTGATCTTGGGTGCCTCGTCGATGCCCAGCCAGATCACCAGCAGGAAGAAATACGCCAGCGGCGGCAGTGTGCGCAGGAACGTCAGCCAGGGTTCGAGAACACTGCGCACCCACCCGATCGATCCCATCAGCAGCCCCAGCAGCACACCCGCCGTCACGCCGATGATCACACCGAACAGCAAGCGGCGCAACGTCATGTACAGGTGCTCGACCAACAGATAGCCGCCGTAGCCGTGCACGCCGTCGTGGTTGGTGGATACTTCGATGAACGCGCGCCACACGCTGCTCGGATACGGCACGAAGGTTTGGTTCCAGATGCCGCTGGCCGCCGCCAGCTGCCATATTCCGATGAAGACGACTACCGACAGCAGCGGCAGGGCGGCACGGGTGAGCCGCGGACGCCACTGCGATGGGCGCGGGGTGGCCTCGGCTGCGGGTGACTCGTCCGGAACGAAGTCGACGAAAATAGACACTGTGCGAATGACTTTCTGTGACTAGGCGCTAGGGAACGGCGTCAGGCGACAGCAGCAATCTGCGGACAGTGTGGAAGGCACCCGGTATTGATACCGGCGCAAACTCGGACCCTCAAGAGTCCGACTCAGCGCGAACGAAACCCACGTCGGAGCGCTGGCCCGGTGTCCTCGTCGGGGTCGCTATCCCACAGGCCGATGACCGGGGCCGCTCCCTTGGGCAGCTCGCCGAGTAGCTCGCGGGTGTTGTCACCGTTGACCAGGTACCGCGGGCAGTAATGCTCGTTCTCGTCGCCTCGCCGCTGACCTGCGTGCGGCGGATACGCGGCCATCATCGGCATCATCGCGCCCCATGACCGTGGCGCCGCGCCAGTGCCGATACCGCCGCCACTCGTGGCGGTGGGTCCCGCAGCGAGTGGGGGCATCCGGTCGGGAGCCAGCGGCTGGCGTGTCGCCGTCGATTCGAATCCGGCGCTGCGGGTCGGGCTCTCACGCCACAACGGGTCGCGCATCCAGTCCTGACCCGCGTAGACATCGTCTTCGCCAAGCTCGTCGATATTCGATCCGGATGTCGATCCCGATCCGAAACCCTTGCCCGGCAATGCGTTACCCGCAAATCTCGTCATGGCAGGTATTTGCGGCGCCATGGCGGTGCCACCCGGTAAGACCATCTGCTGCGGGTTCTGCCCCTGCGCGCCCAGCCCCCACCGCGCCAGGAACTCCTCGGCACGCTCGGCTTGTTCATCGGACGATCGATCGCGTGCCGCCGCGACGCTCGCATCCGGTCCGGAACCAAAGCGAAGTCGTTCCCGCGGACCGACCAGTTCTGCGACGGCGTTTCCGGCCGCTATCGCCGGACCGCTGTACATGGTCTGCACCTGATTCAAGGCCTGCTCCCACCGGCTCAGGTGCTCGGAGAACGGCGCGCTCCAGCCAGGAAGGTCACCCAACTTGCTGACCGGTGCCGATGCGGGCGGAGACGCGATCTTCTGCTGCAGCTCTCGTGTCGCCGACGCCAGCACGTCCAGACCGGACGAGAGGGTGAGCGCCGGGTCCAGTGCGGTGCGCGAGTTCTCGACATACGCCCGCATGGTGCGCAGAGCCGCCCTCGCCCCCGGACCGCTCCAGCTCTCGTCGATGGTCGCGGTCACGTCTTCCAGAAAGGTCGAGAACAGCGAATCAAGCTCTCGCAGATGGCCTTTCCACTCTACAGCGATGCGTGTGATATCCGCTGGGGCCATCCTCGCCTGCATGTCCATGATCGATTCATGGCTCCACTTCTCACCGTGCCATTCGTCGGACCGTACGGTGCCGGTCATCTCATCGCCTTCCGGGAGCGATCGGCGGAGCTCCTGTCGACGTCGAGGTAGGCGTCACCGATCCGCCGATAGCTCTCGGCGAACTCGGTCAGCACGGATCGATGCTGTTCGAGTACCGCACCCAACGATCCACTCGACGCCAGGGCGGCGTCATGCAGGACCCTGCCCCACCCCCGCCCCTCTTCGCAGTCGCCGAAGATGGCGTGGTTGACGGGCGCGAAGGTCTCCAGGCGGGCGATGACGCTCGCAAATGCGCTTCGCAGCAGCTCGCAGCGCGTCGCCAGCTCCTCACAGGCACCGTCTGCGAGCCGCAGCGTCGAGAGGTCGATGTATGTGTCCGGGTCATCGAGGGACATGACTGCTCCTACCTGGGGCTATACGGGTTCGATAGCAGGTAGGACCGTCAGTGCGGCTGCCCGGTTCCCTCGATTTTCAGGCTGTGGACAAACAACGACGGCGGCTAGCTGTCCTTGGTGTCCTTGGAATCGCCGGACTCGGGCCCGGGATCGCCGCCGCCCTCGGTCTGCCCCGGCGAGAAATCTTCGGGCAGCAGCGCCTCAAGAGCGGCACCCTTGATCCGGCGGAAGGCCCTGCGGGGACGGCTCTGTTCCAGCACCGCCACCTCCAGTCCGCCCAGCGCCCGGCCCTCGGAGCCATTGGTGCCGGCCGTCCCGGCCTGCAGTGCCTTCACCGCGAAACCAACCGCATCCTTGAGCGTGGCGCCCTCGGCGTAGCTCTCCTTGAGCGAGTTGATCACGGGCTCGGTGTTGCCCCCCATGACCACCCAATGTGGCTCATCCGCGATCGACCCGTCGTAGGTGATTCGGTACAGCACCGGTTCGGTGTCGCGACCGTGGTGGGCCACCTCCCCGACGCACAGCTCCACCTCGTAGGGCTTGGCCTGTTCGTTGAAGATGGTGCCGAGCGCCTCGGCATAGATGTTGGCCAGCTGCCGTCCGCTCACGTCGCGGCGATCGTAGGCGTAGCCGCGCATGTCGGCCCACTGGATGCCGCCACGGCGCAAGCGGTCGAACTCGTTGAACTTTCCGACGGCCGCAAAACCCACCCGGTCGTAGACCTCGCTGACCTTCTGCAGCGAGTTGGACGGATTCTCGGCGACGAACAGCACTCCGTCGGCGTAGGTCAGCGCCACGACCGACCGGCCACGGCTGATTCCCTTGCGCGCCAGCTCCGAACGGTCGCGCATGAGCTGCTCGACCGAGGCGTAATACGGAAAGGTCATGAGGGATCACCACTTTCGGCCGCTTCGGTCCGCTTCTCGATGACCTCGCGCGCAATGCTTTCGATATCGGCCTCGGGCACGCGAATCGCTCCGCCGGAATCGATACGAATCGCCGTCGGGAACACCCGGCGCACCAGATCCGGCCCGCCCGTTGCCGAATCGTCCTCGGCCGCGTCGTACAGCGCCTCCACGGCCACCGACAGCGCGCTCAGCGCGTCGCCACCGGACTTGTAGAGCTTCTTGATCGACGACTTCGCGAACACCGAACCCGAACCCACCGCCTGATAGCCGTCGCTCTCGACATGCCAACCACCGGCAACATCGAAAGACACTATGCGCCCTGCGGTTTCGCCGTTCGGATCGTCGATGTCGTAACCCACCAACAGCGGCACCGCCACCAAGCCCTGCATGGCTGCCGCAAGGTTGCCGCGCACCAGCGCCGACAGACGGTTGGCCTTGCCGTTGAAGGTCAGCGGCACGCCTTCGAGCTTCTCGTAGTGCTCCAGCTCGACCGCGTACAACCGGGCGAATTCGACGGCGATGGCGGCGGTCCCGGCGATGCCGGTGGCCGAGTAGTTGTCGGTGATCTGCACCTTGTCGATATCGCGGTTGGCAATGTAATTGCCTTGGGTCGCGCGCCGGTCACCGGCGATCAGCACCCCACCGCGATAGGTGAGCGCCACGATGGTAGTCCCGTGCGGCAGGCTGGAGATCACGTCACCATTCGCCTTTCCGAGCGCCGGAAGGAGCTCCGGAGCCTGGATCCTCAGGTACTCCGAGAAGGAGGAGAGGTGCGAGTGCCGGGTGAACTGCTGGGGCGCGATCGAGTCATCGCGCCAGATCACTGGCCACCCTTTTGGACGTATGCCCGCACGAAGTCCTCGGCGTTCTCTTCCAACACGTCATCGATCTCGTCGAGCAGATCGTCAGTGTCCTCCGCCAGCTTTTCGCGGCGCTCCTGCCCGGCCGGTCCTCCCAGGTCGGTGACGTCGTCCTCGTCTCCGCCACCACCGCGCTTGGTCTGTTCCTGCGCCATCGCTGCCTCCTGACTCTAGGTCGGTTCCGTTCAGCCTACCGGGCAGCGCCGACGAGGTGACGTTTCACAAGTGTGCGTCGCCCAACCCGTTATGTGGTGAGCTGATCGACCAGCTCAGCAGCCGAATCCACCGAGTCCAGCAGAGAGCCCACATGGCTCTTGCTGCCACGCAGCGGCTCCAGCGTCGGAATCCTGACAAGCGAATCCCCGCCCAGATCGAATATCACCGAGTCCCAGCTCGCGGCGGCGATGTCCGCACCGAACCGCCGCAGGCACTCGCCGCGGAAGTAGGCCCGGGTGTCCGAAGGAGGCCGAGTCACCGCGTCCAGCACCTGTTGCTCGGTGACCATCCGCTGCATGGAGCCACGGGCCACGAGCCGGTTGTAGAGGCCCTTGTCGAGGCGGACATCGGAGTACTGCAGGTCAACCAGGTGTAGCCGCGGTGCCGACCAGCTCAGATTTTCGCGCTGCCGGAATCCTTCCAACAACCGCAGCTTGGCGGGCCAGTCCAGCAGGTCCGCACACTCCATCGGATCGCGTTCCAGTAGATCGAGCACCTTGGCCCAGACCTGCAAGACGTGGTCGGCCTGCGGGTCCGGATCGCGAGAGGCGACCAGCTCCGCCACCCTATCCAAGTAAATACGTTGCAGCGCAAGGCCCGTCAGCTCCCGACCGTCTGCGAGCGCCACCGTCGCCCGCAGCGACGGATCACGACTGATCACATGCACCGCATGCACCGGTCGGGCCAGCTGCAGGTCCGATAGATCCGCGCCGGATTCGATCAGGTCGAGCACCAGCGAGGTGGTGCCCACCTTGAGGAATGTCGAGGTTTCGGCAAGGTTGGCGTCGCCGATGATGACGTGCAGCCGGCGGTACTTGTCGGCGTCGGCGTGCGGTTCGTCTCGGGTGTTGATGATGCCGCGCTTCAGGGTGGTTTCCAGGCCCACCTCCACCTCGATGTAGTCGGCACGCTGGGAGAGCTGGAATCCCGCGTCGTCGCCCGAGGGCCCGATACCCACCCGGCCGGAACCGGTGACGACCTGGCGCGACACGAAGAACGGGGTCAGGCCCGCGATGATCGAGGAGAACGGCGTCTGGCGGTCCATCAGGTAGTTCTCGTGGGTGCCGTAGGAGGCACCCTTTCCATCGATGTTGTTCTTGTACAGCTGCAGCCGTGCGGCGCCGGGCACGCTGGCGACGTGGCGGGCGGCGGCCTCCATGACGCGCTCTCCGGCCTTGTCCCAGATGACGGCGTCCAGCGGGTTGGTGCATTCGGGGGCCGAGTACTCCGGGTGCGCGTGATCGACGTAGAGCCGGGCGCCATTGGTGAGAATCATGTTGGCCGCCCCGACCTCATCGGCATCGACGATCGGAGCCGGGCCGGTAGTACGCCCCAGGTCGAATCCACGGGCATCGCGCAGCGGCGACTCGACCTCGTAGTCCCAGCGGGTGCGCTTGGCCCGCTGAATCCCCGTTGCCGCGGCGTATGCCAGCACCGCCTGCGTGGAGGTGAGGATCGGGTTGGCGGCGGGGTCCGTGGGCGACGAAATGCCGTACTCGACCTCTGTACCGATGATCCGTTGCATGACGTTCAGCCTAGAGAGGCGGGGCTGAACACCACGCCGGGGACTGTTCAGAGTGCTCTGCGCGCCTCAAAATCCGCGTTAGCGTCGGGTTTCATGAGCTACCCAGAGAAGATTCATGTCGATCTCAGCGGAGCCCCGCAGACCATGCTGGCGACGTTCTACGCCAAGGCGCTCGACGCCGATCTGCCCACACCGATCCTCGGAGACCGGCTGGCCCGTGATATCGCCGACCGCATCGACTACGACTGGTCCAAGACGACCATCACCGCCGGCCGCTCCCCCGCCGTCACCACACGCTCGGCGCATTTCGACAACTGGGCCCGCGTCTTCCTGTCCAGGCATGCCGAGGCGGTCGTACTGCATCTGGGTTGCGGTCTCGACGGCAGATACTTCCGGCTGAATCCCGGCCCCGGGATCGAGTGGTACGACGTCGATTACCCCGAGGTGGCCACGCTGCGTAACCAGCTCTATCCAACGCGTGATCATTACCGCGTCGTTTCGGCGTCGGTGATCGATCCCGGATGGCTCGCGAACATTCCCGGCGGCCGTCCGGTATTGGCCATCGGCGAGGGGTTGACGATGTACCTCAAGGAGCAGGACGGCATTGCACTGTTTCGCCGGATCGTCGATCACTTCCCCTACGGGGAACTGCAATTCGATGCGTTCAACCGGTTCGGCATCAAGACACAATGGTCGAATGCCGTGGTGCGGCGCTCGGGAGCGACGCTGTACTGGGGAATCGACCGCCCCGAAGACCTCATCCACGCCATCCCCAAGCTGCAGCTACTGGAGTGGGAGTCGCCGTTCGATTCGGAGACCTTCCAACGAACCAAGATGGCGTATCGGCTACTGGCCAAGGCGATGTCGCTGTCGCCGACGCTTCGATACATGGCGCAGTATCACCGCTACGCGTTCTGAGAAGTTGGGGTTGACCGCGGCGGTCCTTGCCGTTTCGGGGTCGGCAATCGGGGGGACGGATCGCCGCGGCCAACCAGTCTATGAAGCAGGCCTACTCAACTGAGGTGCTGTGCCATCACCGAGTTCATCTACCTCCAGCAGCCGCCGTGCGACGATGGCCATCTCGCGCGGATCGCCGACCGTGAGCCTGACACCGCCGTCTGGATACTCCTTGGCGACAACGTCACCCGTTCCCAGCAGCGACATCCACGGCGCACCATCGCCGCGCGCCGGCAGATACACGAAATTGGCGTGCGATTGCGGGATGTGTGCACCCATCTGGGCGAGCCGTTTCCGGAGCTGATCACGTTCGTAGACAATCGAATCGACCCGGAGCCGCAGCTCGTCCTCGGCCGCGTAGGACGCCGCCACCGCGACCGCCGCAGCCCGGTTCATGCCGAACGGGAGCTGATAGCGACGGATCACGCCGCACACCGCGGGAGCGGCCAATCCATAGCCGATCCGCAACCCGGCCAAGCCGTATGCCTTCGAAAAGGTACGCAACACAACCAGGTTGGGATGCGTCGCGATCAAGCGCGGTATGTCCAGGTGAGCATCGGGATCCACGAATTCGATGTAGGCCTCGTCGAGGATGACCACGCTGGTCGGCGGCGCTTGACGGACAAACCCGTAAACCTGCTCGGCCGGTATCAGCGTTCCGGTCGGATTATGCGGTCGGCATAGCACCACGGCGGCCGCATCGGCGTCGTATGCCGCACCCAATAGCTCATCGAGATCGGTCATACCGTTGTCCGCCAGTGGAATAGGAACCTGAATCAGCCCGGCTATGTCGGCCAGTATCGGGTACCCGTCAAAGGTCGGATGTGCGAAGACCAACGAATCACCGGGCCTGCACAGGGCCTGCAGCACCTGCAACGCGACCCCGGTGGCCCCGACTCCCACCACCACCTCCTCGGGTGTCATGCCCACTCGCTCGGCGATCAATCGCGGCAGCACGACGGGCAGAAACTCGGGATATCGATTCACCTCCGCGATGTCGTGCCTGAGCGCATCGCGCACCGACGGCAATGGACGATAGGGATTTTCGTTCAATGCCAGTCGGAGCGGACTCACCGTCACTGACCCCTCCCTCCCCATCGCACCGCGGCCGCAGCCGCATAGTCACCGGCATGGGCGAATCCCGCCAGCATCACGGTGTCGCCGGTCCGAACCTGCCCCTCGGAGATCGCCTGGTCGAGCGTGTGCGGAATGCCCACCCCGAACAGGTTTCCGCATTCGTCAAACGTGTCCGGATGCTTCTCCTTGGGCAGCTGCAGGGCATCGCGCCAGTTCCGCAGGAAGATCCGGTTGGGCTGATTGGTCACCAATGCGTCCAGGTCCGTCGAAGCAACCCCGATCCGATCGCACACGGCGAGCGCCACTTCCGGCACCATCCGGTTACCGCGGGCCAGCACCTTGCTGATCTTGTGCTCGGTGAAGGCCACCCGCCCCTGCCCGGATCCGGCCTCCCAATACTTGCGATGAGGCGTCACCGCGTAGGTCATGTCACCGGCATACTCACCGAAATTGCGCGTCTCGATGCCCAAGACCGGCGAACCTCCGTCACGGGTGATCAACGCCGCGGTAGCACCGTCTCCCGGTATCGACGCCTGTGCGGTGGACCGCACCTGCTCCTGTACGAAGATCTGTCCCGCCGCGTTCTGCATGTTCACGATCAGTGCGGAGCGCGCACTCGACGAGGCCATCATCTGCTGAGCAAGTTTGAGCATCAGCACGAACGACACGCAGCCACCGTTGTGCACATCCAGGATCCACTCAGGTCGGATCTGCAACCGGTTGGCGACCTCCCCACCGCAGCCCACGAACGGCAGGTCCGGCAGCTGGGTGTGGGTCAGCAGAATGTCGACCTCGTCGAGCACGGCCTGTCCGTGGCGCTCCCGCAGACCAGCCACTGCGCGCTCGGCCATGTCGACCGCCGTCTCGTCGGCCGCGATGTGATGCCGATAGGCCGGACTACGGAACATGACGTTCTCGGCCAGATCGTCGTCCTTCGCGTACTGCGCGAAGTAGTCAGCACTGACCCGGTTCTCGGGAAGATAGCTGGAGATGTCGAAGATGCTGACGGTCATTTCATCCACTCCGGAACAATCGGCAGCCCGTGGCTGTGTCGATATTCAGCAATGGCCTTCAGGTTCAGCAGCTCCAACAGGTGGCCCGCACCAAACATGTCCCAGAAGTCCCCGACCCACGGTTTACGTTGCGGTGGAGCGGTTTCCGGATAGGGATTCTCGTCATAGAACGGGTGATGGCAATTGGTCCACAGCACAACCGAGCCCGGCTTGTTGAGCACCACTTGCGCATCGACCACTCGCATGAGGTAGATCATCCACAGGTGATCGCCCTGATCCCAGGCACAGTGGTAGTCCACGGTCCCGGATTCGGCGTTCGATTCTGTCCGGGTATAGATCAGCGTGTCAGATCCCAAGCGGTCGTGGGCAACCCACAGGCCGGGCTCATCGGTCTCCTCGAAGCCACGCAGACTGTACGTCCATTCCTCCAGGCAGCGGGTGTCCGACAGATAGCGATGCAATTCATCGGGCGGGCAGTCCACATACTCCTGAACGGTGCAGAACGGCCCGAACACCTGATCGTGCGGGTACACCGACCGCATCATGTCCATGATGATCGGCGTCGCCTTCTCACGGGGTGAGGTCTCGATACGGTGCACTCCGGGAAGCGCATCCTCGGTGCCGGCGTCCGCGGCGATATCGCTAAGCGCGGGCAAGGCTTTGGTGGTTTCGGAAATCGTGTCGGTCATGCGTTTTCTCCTTAGCGATCTCGGATGACAGGAACGGGGCGAACGGTGGTATCTCGTCTGTGGAGCAGATGACCTCCACCACGGCGGGGCCGCTGTGAGCCATCGCGTCGTGCATGGCGGCCTCGAAATCGGCCACGGTTTCGGCCGAATGGCACATCAGACCAGGAAACATCGCACCGAGGCCGGACGCGATATGCGAGAGCGCGAAGCGGTTGAAGCTGTAGTTTCCCCCGTAGTAGAGCTGTTCACGGGTGACGCACATGGCGTGTGCGTTGTTGTTGACGATGACGAATGTCACCGGTAGCCGGTGCTCGATGGCGGTATGAATCTCCATGCCATGCATGAAGAATGCGCCGTCACCCGCGATCACCACGGTGCGGCCGCCCCGCGCGAACGCGCAGCCGATGCCGGCGCCGAAGGCATATCCCATGCCGCCCATCCCGAGCGCGACGACATAGCGCCCTCGCCGCCGCGCGCCCACATAGTGCACAGCGGCGGCTCCGGTGTTGCCGGCGTCCACGAAGATGTCCGCGTCGTCGGGAATCACCCTGTCCAGAACATGCATCCCATCGTGGTATCGGACTCCGCCGCCGTCATGGGCAGGAGGTTCGAGATGAGCTGGTGCATAGAGTGTTTCGCTATCAGGAGCGTCCACGCGCGTGGGCAGGACGGCGGCAAGCCGGGCCAGAGTCGATGCCAGGTTCTCGGTCTGCAGGTGACGGGACTCGATATGCGGCGTCACCGAACCGATGGACAGGACCGGCGTCTCGGAAAAGTCGACACCCCCTCGCGTCATCACCGGCATGGTGGTTCCGATGCACACACACGTGACACCGTGGCGTAGCACCTTTTCCACCGCCGGATGTCCCATGACTCCGATGACGCCCAGCAGTCGCGGATCCTCACCGTCCACGGCGTCCTTGGCGTCCGGGGATACCGCGACAAAGGCATCCAAACGATCGACGAGGTCCGACAGCTCGCCGCGGGCGTCGTGTCGAGCCACCTCGGGCCCCGCCACCACCAAGATCCGGCCGGGCGTATCGGCCAGATGCTGCGCGAAGTCGGCGAGCTGCGCGGGCACCGCCGGGCGGCGTTCGGGCCGACCCTGTAGCGGCGGCACGGCGGTCAGGTGCGCCTGTTGAACATCCTTGGGGATCAAGAGAACCGCAGGCAGGTCATCCCGCATAGCGGCCAGGGCATGCGCGAGTGCCTCCGCGATTTCCTCGGGGCGCTCCACGCGCGCGCAGTGTCCGGAGACGGGACGGAAGACCGCCTGGAGGTCCATGCTTCCGGCCCGTCCGCTTCCATCCTGAAACGCGCCGTTGCCTTCCAAGGGACGGGGTGGCTGGCCCACGATCGCCAGCACCGGCACCCGGCTTGCATACGATTCGGCAAGCGCAGGAACGAGATTGACGGCGCCACCGCCCGAGGTCGTGGCCACCACACTCATCCGCGAGGTGGCGCGCGCATAGCCGTCGGCCATGGTGCCCGCCGAAAACTCGTGTTTGGCGACGATCGCCTGGATACCCGGTGTGTAGTGCACGGCATCGTAAAGGTCCTCGATGTTGGCACCGTCGACTCCGAAGACGAAATCGACACCGTGGCGACGCAGCTCAAGGGCGAGCCAGTCAACCACTCGTATGTTCCCGTTCCCGGCACATATCGGCGTGGTCATGACTAGTACACGACTGTCACACGTGACGGGTTCAACAATCCACGAGAAAAAGTGATCGAGTCATCTCAATCATGTGATGGCACAACATGAATCAGGTTTCAGGTAATCGCAATATGGGCATGTCAAAGGCCCACGCGCCCTGTGTGGGAGGAGGATCTCAGCGACGTAGTTCGAGGAATACCAGCGGCGTGGCGTCGCCGTGATTGTCGATCACCTGAACGCTCTCGATCTGGTCCTGAGCCATCGGAACGGTCGTCGACGTCATCATCGTCGAACCGGGTTTGGCGGTCCACGAACCGGCGATGATGTTCCCACCGGCGCGGGTGCCGATTCGCAGCGCGTACGGCGCCGCCGAGTCATCGGTGTCGTCTCCGTACGCCGGATAACTGCACCACATCTCGATACGGGTGCCGGCACCGTCGCGAACGAGTGCCACCTGCGCACTCATCGGCGAGGGTGTCACCTGACGCATCGGCTGCCAATGTTCACCCGAGGGCAGCGAACCCGCCGCCACGTTCATCGGCGCGGGCCGGTGATACCACGGCGGCGGTACCAGTGAAACCGTCAATGCGACGGCGGCGGCCACCGCGACCGCACCCACATACGCGAGCCGGCGCACCGCGCTCTGCCGGCGCCAGCGCGCCTGCAGCTTGGGCCACAACGCCTGCACCGGGCAGCTGGTGGCAGGCTTGGCCAGTGCCGGCGGGTCCTCGAGTTCCATCTTCTCGGCGTAGTCGCGGTCTACCTTGGACAGCAGCCCGGGCATCGCGGTCACCTCGGACAGCGCGCGCTGGCAGCTCACGCAGTCGACCAGGTGTTGTTCGTATTCACGCCGTTCGGTCGACGACAACGCGCCCAGCACATAGGCGGCGTCCCAATCGGCATAAACATGTTCGACAGTCATCGCGTGACCCCCATTTCCTGCAGCGACAACCGAAGTGCGCGCACACCGTAGTGAAGGCGTGACTTGACGGTACCCTCGGGCACCCCCAGCTCAGCGGATATGTCGGCGACCGAACTCCCGCGGTAGTAGGCGCGCAGGATGACTGCCCGATGATCGGTGGACAGTGAGCGCAGCGCCTCGGCGACCAGCCACGCATCCAACGTGGCATCGACCTGATCCGGGGAGGCAAACTCGGGCGTTTCGGCGGTGGCTATTTCGCTGCGAAATCGCGAGCTACGTGCGTTGTCGCGAACCAGATTGTGGGCGACGGTGAACAGCCACGCGCGGGCGGACCCTTCGGTCTGGTTGACCAGCGTCGGATGCCGCCAGGCCCGCAACAGCACCTCCTGCACGATGTCCTCCGCCAGCGCCGAGTCATGGGTCAGATGCATGACATAACGATGCAGCGGGCCCGCGTACTCGTCGTAAAAGGCCCGCATAAGCCCTGATGAGCCGTTTACGCGAAGCGCATCAGGCCTCGCCTGCCCATCCGCCATGAAACACCTCCGACGGTTACACGATCCGACCGCCCGATCGGTTCAACGTACGCCTGTTTTGCCACCTCCGACAGGCTTGTCATCATGATCGGGTGCGCAATCTTGAGGAGGTTCATGAGTGGTTCCTGAGCCGGGGGCTGCCCGTCGTTCTGGACCGCCGTGTGCGTTCCCGCGAATTGTTGGACCGCGCCGCACCCATGATCGGGGTGGCCGGCGCGGGCGTGTCGCTGTATGAGTTGGTCTCCACCGACAACGACACCCGGTCGATCGTGTTGATGGTCGTGCTGATCGTGCTCGCGCTGCTGTTGGCGGCGCAGCCGTTGGTGCTGACGGCACTGCAACGTCTCGGCACCGTCCGGGGCGACACGGTGCGCCGCATCCTGTCCTGGCTCGTCATCGCGATCTTCGTGATCATGCTTCCCCTGGCCGACACCGGATCGTGGACCGCGGCCGCCGCCACGATGCCCGCGTTCCTGCTTGCCGCACTGGTGTTGATCTGGCTGACCTACCTGGGCGCCGGATCCATCGGCCTGTGGGCGCTGCGATACGCCTCAACACAATTCGGGGCGCTCGGCACACTGATGTCACGCGCGCTGCCGTTGCTGATGTTGACCGTCGTGGTGTTCTTCACCGGCGAACTCTGGCAGCTGTCGGCCCGCATGACCAGGGAAAGGTTGTGGCAGACAATCGGTTTCCTGGCGCTCACGGCCGTGGCCTTCATGGCGGTGACCGTGCGCGACGAGCTGGCCAGCCTCCGGGACAACCGTGCCGAACAGCACGCGAGCGCGGCGCTGCTCGCGGGGACTCCGCTGGCCGATCTCATCGACGGCGACGCACCCAGGCCCGCGTTGCGGTGGCCGGAACGCCTGAATGTGCTGCTGGTCATGGTTGTTTCGCAGGCGATTCAGGTCGTCTTCTTCACCACCGGGGTGTTCGCCTTCTTCATGCTGCTCGGCATCGTGGCGGTGCCCCACGATGTGATGGCATTGTGGTCCAGCGAAGCCGTCTGCCCCTCCGGGGCCGTGCCGCCCTGCGCGGGAACATGGTTCGGCATCCGAATCGGATTGCCACAGACCCTCATTCACATGGCACTGCTGGTCGCAGTGCTTTCAGGGCTGTATTTCACGGTCAACAGCAGCGTGGACCCTCAGTACCGCAGCCGGTTCTTCGAACCGTTGATCGCCGATGTCGCGGTGAGCCTGGCCGGGCGTGACGCCTATCTGGTGGCCTCACGCGTCTAACGCATCCGCCACGCCAGGATCCTCGCCGAACGCATACCGGATGCAGGCCATTGGAGCGATATCCCTGCACCTGGTATGCGCTGGGTGAAAAAAATCGCCGGGCGTGAGCAATGAAGGCCCACACCCGGCGATAGAGAAGGTACTTACAGGTACTGGCCCAGGCTTGATTCGGTGTCAATCGCACGCGATGCGCTGGAACTCTTGCCGGTGACCAGGGTGCGTATGTAGACGATCCGCTCGCCCTTCTTGCCCGAGATCCGTGCCCAGTCATCCGGATTGGTGGTGTTGGGCAGGTCTTCGTTCTCAGCGAACTCGTCGACGATCGAGTCGAGCAAGTGCTGGATCCGCAGACCCCGCTGGCCGGTTTCCAGCACCGACTTGATGGCGTTCTTCTTCGCACGGTCCACGACGTTCTGGATCATGGCACCGGAGTTGAAGTCCTTGAAGTACATGACTTCCTTGTCGCCGTTGGCGTAGGTGACTTCCAGGAACCGGTTGTCGTCGATCTCGGCATACATCCGGTCGACGACCTTCTCGATCATTGCCTTGATGGTCAATCCGCGGTCGCCGCCGAACTCGGCCAGATCCTCCGAGTGCACCGGCAGCTTCTCGGTCAGGTACTTGGAGAAGATGTCCTGCGCCGATTCGGCATCCGGCCGCTCGATCTTGATCTTGACGTCCAGGCGGCCCGGCCGCAGGATCGCCGGATCGATCATGTCCTCACGGTTGGAGGCACCGATGACGATGACGTTCTCCAGGCCTTCGACACCGTCGATCTCCGAGAGCAGCTGCGGCACCACCGTGGTCTCCACGTCCGAGCTGACGCCGGTGCCGCGCGTGCGGAAGATCGAGTCCATCTCGTCGAAGAACACGATGACCGGCGTGCCGTCTGAGGCCTTCTCACGGGCCCGCTGGAAGATCAAGCGGATGTGTCGCTCGGTCTCGCCGACGAACTTGTTGAGCAGCTCCGGGCCCTTGATGTTCAGGAAGTAGGACTTCGCCTCGCGTGAGTCGTCGCCCCGCAGCTCGGCCATCTTCTTGGCGAGCGAGTTGGCAACGGCCTTGGCGATGAGCGTCTTTCCGCATCCGGGCGGGCCGTACAACAGCACGCCCTTGGGCGGACGCAACGAGTATTCCTGGTACAGATCCTTGTGCAGGAAGGGCAGCTCGACGGCGTCGCGGATCTGCTCGATCTGCCGCGCCAAACCACCGATGTCGCTGTAGCTGACGTCCGGCACCTCTTCGAGCACCAGGTCCTCGACCTCGGCCTTGGGGATGCGCTCGAAGGCATACCCTGCCTTGGTGTCGACCAGCAACGAATCACCGGGCCGCAGTTTCCGGGGCTTGAGATCCGCACCATCAGCGTCCTCGGAGACATCGGAAAGGTCAGGAGAGGTCAGCGGATCGGCCAGCCAGACGATGCGTTCCTCGTCGGCATGCCCCACCACGAGTGCCCGGTGCCCGTCGTCCAGCACCTCGCGCAGGGTGCTGATCTCACCGACGGATTCGAAGTTGCCCGCCTCGACCACGGTGAGCGCCTCGTTGAGGCGAACCGTCTGCCCCCGGCGCAACTCGCTGGTCTCGATGTTGGGCGAGCAGGTCACCCGCATCTTGCGGCCCGAGGTGAACACGTCCACCGTCTCGTCGGACTGGACGGCCAGCAGCACGCCGTAACCGCTCGGCGGCTGTCCCAGCCGGTCGACCTCCTCGCGTAGCGCCAGGAGCTGCTGACGGGCCTCTTTGAGGGTGTCCATCAGCTTGGCGTTCCGCGCGTTCAGGGAGTCGATACGGGCCTCGAGCTGGTTCAGGTCGCGCAGCCGACCGGTATCACCGGACCCGCGTGCCGCGCCGTCTTCCAGCTGTTCGCGAAGTGCCGCAATCTCTCGGCGTAGCCGCTCCACTTCGGCGGCATCCGGTGTGCCGAACGCCTCAGAACGCTCCGACTCACTCATGATGTCCTCCTTTCCCACACCGAGAATTGGTGCGGTGGATGCTTCAACGCTACCGGCGATTGGCCGCCCGTGCGGGGTCTACCCGTTGGCTGTGACGTCTACGCTGTTAGCGTTCGTCACATTCAGGTCGATCGAAAGGACAACCGTGAGCTCACGAACCGGTGTGTCAGGGGTCGCCATGCTGGGTTTACTCGCGGCGGCAGCGGTTGGCTCGGCCATGCCGACAGCCAGCTCTCCTGGTCCGACAGCAACGACAGTGACGGCCTCCGGCATCGTCCCGGCCTCCTGGGATGTCCCTGGGGATGTGCCCTCCGAGCCGGCCGACGCGGCACCCAGCTCCGACGAACTGAGCGGTTTGCTGTATTCGCTCGCCGATCCGGGCGTGTCGGCCCTTGCCAAGGGCGGTCTGGTCGAGGGCGGCATCGGTGCCGGGGAGGCCATCTACGCCGACCGTGCCTTCAAGAACGCCAACCGTGACGGTTTCCTGCCCCTCGCTTTCACGGTGTCCGACATCAAGTCCACCGCGCCGGGCACCGCAGCGGCTGCGGTCACCATCACCGGACCCAAGACCCAGGCCTACACGACGAAGATCAACTTCGTGAACCAGGACGGCTGGAAGATCAGCAAGGCCTCGGCCATTTCGCTGATTCAAGCGGCATCCGGTAAGTCTGGAAGGTAGACGTACGCAAGGAGCGCAAGGAGGGTTGGACGATCTCCATAACCTCACTCGCCGATATCGTCACCACACTTGACCGAATGACTGAGCCGATACGCCGAATGGGAGTCACCTGGATCATGGCCCGTCACCGCCTTGCCACCCACCTTGTCGCCATCTCCGCCGGAGCGGCCGTTCTCGCGCTGACCGCCTGCAGTGGTTCCAGCGACAAGGCCAACCCGGCGAGCTCCTCGACAACGCCGCCCGCGTCCTCGACCGTCGCCGCGGTGAGCCCGGAAAATCCGCTGCCCGATCCGGCGGTGCTGACCGATGTCCTCAACCGTCTCGCGGACCCCAACCTGCCGGGCACCGAGAAGGTCGCATCCGTCCAGGGCGCCACTCCCGATCAGCTGGACAAATTCACCAAGGCCATCGGTGATGCCGGGTTCTCGCCGCTGTCGTTCACCGTGAAGGACCCCAAGTGGTCGACCGAGACTCAGGGCGATGTCGAGGCCGTCGTCACCATCAACAGCCCCAGCCCCAAGATGGGCGGCTTCGCGGTCCCCATGTCTTTCTCGCCCGAAGGCACGGGATGGAAGCTCTCGAAGCGAACCTCCGACCTGTTGCTCAAGACCGGCACCTCACTCGCGGGTACCGGAGCACCCAGTGAGGCACCTTCCCCCGGGGCCCCGCCCCCGAGGCGCCGACCCCCACGCCCACGCCGTAGCCGAAGAAGCTAGCTCGGTAGGCGCTTACGCCGCAGCGGTGTCGGGGTGATCGTGCCCGGCGCGAGACGGCGAGCGCTGACCAGGAACGCGGTGTGTCCACGCATGCTGTGTTCTGGGCGCACCGCCAGTCCCACCACGTTCCAGCCGCGCTGCATCGTCTCCCAGGACCGGGGCTCGGTCCAGCATTGCTGTTCGCGCAACGCCTCGACTACCCGCGACAGCTGGGTGACGGTGGCGACGTAGACGATCAACACGCCGCCGGGCACCAACGATTCGGCTACCGCAGGCAAAGTCTCCCAGGGAGCAAGCATGTCGAGGACCACCCGGTCGACGCCGCCGGCATCGGCGGGCCGCTCGGCGAGATCGCCGAGAACCAGCTCCCAGTTACCAGGTCGCTCCCCGAAGAATGTTGTGACGTTACGCACAGCGTGCTCGGCGTGATCCTCACGAATCTCGTAAGAGATCACCGATCCCTGTGGCCCCACCGCTCGCAACAGCGAGCAGGTGAGCGCGCCTGATCCTGCGCCCGCCTCCAGCACTCGCGCGCCCGGGAAGATGTCACCGTCGTGCACGATCTGCGCGGCGTCCTTGGGGTAGATCACCTGCGCGCCGCGCGGCATCGACAACACGTAATCGAGCAGCAAAGGACGGAGCACCAAGAACTGGTCGCCGTTGGTCGACTTCACGACACTGCCCTCGGGAATCCCGATCACCCCGTCATGGGCAATGGCTCCACGATGAGTGTGGAACTCCTTACCGGGCTCGAGCACCATCGTGTAGTGGCGTCCCTTGGCGTCGGTCAGTTGCACGCGGTCGCCGACGACGAACGGTCCGGTTCGAGACATGCGCTCACCTTGCCAGGTGCGCACCGCCCGACGCGAATGGGGCGGGTTTCGCAGGTGAGCAGCGGGAGCCTCATTGTGTTTCGGCACACACGATTTAGCTCTAGGGGCATGCTGCCCGTACTGTTGTGAGTAAGCGCGACTGTGCGCACGCGTCGTAGATCATTCTTCGTCAGCCCCGCTGATTTCAGGCTTTTCTCACGGCGATCGATTTTGCCCGTCGGCAATCTCGCCATCTATCCAAGCCTCGAAAGGCGTATTACTGCTGTGTCTTCAACATCCACAACCACATTCGCATCACTCGGCGTGTCCGAGGCCCTCGTCGATGTCCTGACGCAAGGCGGTATCGAGGCACCTTTCCCCATTCAGGCCGCCACCCTGCCCGACACCCTCGCCGGTCGCGATGTCCTGGCGCGCGGCAAGACCGGTAGCGGAAAGACCCTCGCCTTCTCCATCCCCGTGGTCGCTCGTGTCGCCGAGGGCGTTCGGGTGCCGGGCCGCCCACGCGCACTCGTGCTGGCCCCTACCCGCGAGCTGGCCACCCAGATCAGCGCCGTCATAGAACCATTGGCCTCCGCCTACCGGATGAAGGTCACCACCATCTTCGGTGGGGTGTCGCAGCACCGACAGGTCCAGGCACTCAAGGCCGGTGTGGACATCGTGGTGGCGTGCCCCGGCCGCCTGGAGGATCTGCTCAAGCAGCGTCAGCTGACGCTGGACGGCGTGGACATCAGCGTCCTGGACGAGGCCGATCACATGGCCGATCTCGGATTCCTGCCGGTTGTTACCCGCTTGCTGGCCGCGACACCGAGTTCCGGTCAGCGCCTGCTGTTCTCGGCCACCCTGGACAACGATGTCGACAAGTTGGTCAAGAGATTCCTGCACTCCCCCGCCGAGCATTCGGTTGATCCTGTCGACTCTCCCGTCGCCGCGATGACACACCATGTGTTCACCGTGTCGGGGCCGGACGCCAAGCGCGATCTCGTCAACACCCTGGCCTCCGGCACCGGGCGCCGAATTCTGTTCATGCGCACCAAGCATCACGCCAAGCGCCTTGCTCAGCAGCTCACCAAGTCGGGCATTCCGTCGGTTGACTTGCACGGCAACCTCTCCCAGGGGGCACGCGACCGTAATCTGGCCGCTTTCGCCAACGGCGAGGCCCGAGTGCTGGTGGCCACCGATGTCGCCGCCCGTGGGGTCCATGTCGACGATGTTGCCCTGGTCGTGCACGTCGATCCGCCCGCCGAGCACAAGGCATACCTGCACCGGTCGGGGCGGACGGCACGCGCCGGCGGCACGGGTGACGTCGTGACGCTCGTCCTGCCCGAACAGCGCCGCGATGTCGACGCGCTGCTGCGCAAGGCAGCCATCAAGGCCACTCCACGTCAGGTGACGGCAGACTCGGCCGAGGTCACCAGCCTCGTCGGCGAGGTCGCACCCTATGTGAAACCCGCTCCGGCTCAGAAGCCTTCGGCTCCCGCCGCGGCCAAGCAGCGGCCCGGACGCCGGGTGCGCAAGCACACCGAATCCGGCGAGGGCCGGCCGGCCCGGACGCCGCGGCGCGGCGGGCGCGGTCAGCAGCGATCCACCCGCCGAGCGGGCAACAGCGCGTCGAACTAGGCGAGTGCAGCGCGCTGTGCCAAGCGCGCAGCCGCCTTCTCCTCGTAGTACTTGGCGCGTTCGTCTACGGCGGCAAGGAATTTCGCGAGGGTTTCACGAGCCTGCTCGCCGTCGGGGCCGATATCGGCCCGATCGAACACGCGCCAGAAGCGCAGGGTGGGCTGCAGGACGTCGTCGTGATGGATACGCAGGTCGTAGATCCCGGCCTTGGCGATGGCGATGGCGTTCTGGGCAAAACCTTCCATTCCCATACCCGGCATCGCGAATCCGACGATCTCCTTGCAGATCGCCTGCATCGCCGCATCGGGCTCGATATCCAGTGCCGCTGCCATCAGATTGCGGTAGAAGATCATGTGCAGGTTCTCGTCCAGCGCCACCCGCGCCAACAGCTGATCGGCGATCGGGCAGCCCGAGGCCTTACCCGTGTTGCGATGCGATATGCGCGTGGCCAACTCCTGAAACGACACGTACGCCAACGCCTCCAGGGGCGTCTTGTCCCCCGAGTCGTAGCCGGCCACCGTATGCGCCATACGCATTGCTTCCAGACTGCCCGGATCGACACCGCGGGTAACGACCAGATAGTCGCGAAGCGCGATGCTGTGCCGCCCTTCTTCGGCGGTCCATTGGCCCACCCATGTCCCCCATGCCCCATCTCGGCCGAACCTGGTCGCGATCTCACGGTGATAGGACGGCAGATTGTCCTCGGTCAACAGATTGACGACCAGCGCAGCCTGGGCGACCGGATCGAGCGGGCTGTCCTCCGGTTTCCAGTCCTCGCCCCCGAGAAAGGCGAAGTCCCGGCCCCTGCTCCAGGGCACGTAATCGTGTGGCGCCCAAGGCCGCGCGACCCCCAGGTGCCGCTCGAGATTGGCCTCGACAACGGGCTCCAGCTCGGTGAGTAGTCGTGTTTGTAGTCCAGTCACCATCTCATCCACCTCTCTGTGCGGCCTGACCGCGATCTCTAACCTACGGTAGCGTAAGTTACGGGACAGTAGGTTAGAGATAGGTGAACTCGAGAGGACTATGCGGCCCCGGCGTCCGGACGCGCGACCACCTGCGCCACCAGATAGCTCGGCTCACTCGGGTCCAACACCACCGACTGGCCGTGGCGACTCGCCCACAGCTCCGGAATCGAGGGAATGTACCGGGGCAAGCTGGCCGCCGAAATGACCACCCGCAGCCGATGACCGACCGCGATCACCGCATCGACCTCGGTCAGGTCGATCTCGAGAGTCATCGGCACACCCGGCACCACGGGAACTTTGTGCCCCTTACCCGTGGGATGCCACGGCGACAGGTAGTCACCGTCGGCGGTACGCAGGCTCCTACCCTCGTCCACGCCGCGGCGCGAGGCCAACAGAGCGCCCTCGGCCAGCATCCGAGAAAACCCGTCCGGCGCGACGTCCGTTACCGAAACAACCCAAAATGCCTCCTTACCTAAGGCTTTAGTGCGCAGATGCAGGTTGAGCGGACCGGAGATCACCCACGACTCCTCGGCAGCAGCGCTGGTGAAGGTGAGTGCGCCGCGTTCGAAGTAACGCGAGTCCTTCAGACCCGAGGTGCCCAACGCCGCCGTGATACCCGCCGTCATCCGGGACGTCGTGGGCGACTTCAGTAGCCCCATCCTGCGTTGCAGGAGATGCTCGGTGCGGTTGAGCGGTGCGGCGCCGCCCAGCGAGCCGTCAAAGGCGGTATGCGCCGCGAACCCCGAGGGTTCGGCATCCAGATAGAACCGTCGCGGCGTGGCTTCGGGCCGCGGATACGTGTCCAGGGTGTGCCATCCGCCGTTCTGCTGCTGCAAGGTGAGCGGACCGTAACCATCGATTCCGTTCTCAATACCCTTGAGCCACTTGTCAAACCACGCACGCTGCAACACATCCAGCCGTGGCGGGCCGTTCGGCCTGCCCAGCTGCGAGCCCGGAGATCCGTGGTAGCCCTCGTTGATGAGGACCTGAATCCTGCCGGCCGGCAGCGCAGCCCGACGATGGATTCGCAGCGCGGCCGGGCCGAAGATGTCGTCCCAGGCCCCGTAGACGAATGTCGGAATCTCGATGTCCTCGAACCGAGGGCTGATCTGCCGGAAATACTCGTCGTCGTCGATCAGAGCGCCCCCGCCACGCAATCCTTCGAAGATGTACCGCACCACGCGATTCAGTGGTGCACGCAGCCTCCCCGCCAGCCAGCCCAGCCCGATACCGCCCCGTACCACGTCCGAGGGCGATGGCAGCCACTTGCCCAGGGCCACCGCCAGCATCCACACGGGCAAAAAGAACGTCTGCGCCCCACCGGTTTTCATGAGGTCACGAGAGATGTCACTGACCGGTTCCACCGCGAACACCGCACCGAGCCCGGGCACCCGATTACCCGCGGCCTGCAAGGAGTTGATCGAACAGTACGAAATGCCGTACATCCCGACCGTCCCGTCGCACCATGGCTGTGCCCGCGCCCAGGCGACCACCTCCGCGGTATCGCGCTGCTCGACATCGTTGAACATTCCCCAGTCACCGGTGGACGCACCGGTGCCGCGCACGTCGACGACCACCTGCGCATAGCCGCTACGGATCAGCGCGTCATTCACACCGAACGTCGTCAGGCCACCGCCCGGCAGTGCTCGGGCCAGCTCGGCGAGTTCGAACAGGCGCGGATTCTTCGGCGGTGCGGCGGGCACGGTAATGCCGAACCGTGCCAATCCCCGCAGCAGCCAGGCCGCCACGTGGGTGACGGACTTGTTGTACGGGGTCAGATTGAACAGCACCGGCACCCGATCACCCACCGGAGTGCCGTCGGCATCGGCAGGACGAAAAACCTGAGCCTTGAGCACCGTGCCGTCGGCGAGCGGTATCGACACATTGGGAGTGAATGAGACGCGCGGGTATCGGCCGGGACCGTCTGCCACCGCAGTCCATTGCTCGGCCAGACTCGCACCGGCCAGTGAGGTGTCGATCGTCCGTGCGGCAACCTGGGAACTTCGATACTTTGCCGTGGTCACTGCGGTCCCTCCCGGACGGGGGCATCGTTGCCCGTATCTGACATGGAGATGCACGTTACTTGTAGTACGGGTATTTTGGGGACGACTTGTGACATGTGTTGAACAACCTCCGCCGGGTTTGTGCGCGGCGTGGCGTCGGCACCTGTCGGACTCGGTGCCTAGGCTGCCAACCATGGAGGAACCCACGCAGGAGCGGCCGACGCGCCGTCCCGCGCTGTCCCCTTCTCGTGCCAGCGACTTCAAGCAATGCCCGCTGCTGTACCGGTTTCGCGCCATCGACCGGCTCCCCGAGCCGCCGTCCACCGCACAGGTGCGCGGCAGCCTGGTGCACGCCGCCCTGGAGGATTTGTACGCGCGGCCCGCGATCGAGCGCGAATACGCCACCGCGGCGGGGCTGGTGCGGCCCGCGTGGGAGCGGCTCGTCGAATCCAATCCCGAACTGGCCGAGGTGGTCGAGACCGAGCACCTTCCACGGCTCCTCGACGAGGCACGTGACCTGCTATCGGGCTACTACCGTCTGGAAGACCCCACCCGATTCGACCCCGACAGCTGCGAAGAGCGCGTCGAGGTCGAGCTCTCCGATGGCACGATGCTGCGCGGATTCATCGACCGCATCGACATAGCCCCCGGGGGCGCGATGCGACTCGTGGATTACAAGACCGGCCGCGCACCTCGCGCCCTCTTCGAGGCCAAGGCCTTATTCCAGATGAAGTTCTACGCCGTCGCGCTGTATCGCACCCGCGGCGTGGTGCCGCGACGGCTGCGACTGCTGTACCTATCCGATGGCGAGGTCCTGGACTACTCACCGGATGAGGCCGAGCTACTCAAATTCGAGAAGACGCTCATGGCAATCTGGCGGACCATTCAAAACCTCGGCGCCACCGGCGATTTCCGCCCTAATCCGTCCCGGTTGTGCGATTGGTGCGCCCATCAATCGTTATGTCCCGCATTCGGCGGCACACCACCCCCCTACCCGGGCTGGCCCGCCGACTACGGTGTCACCGACGCGGATATCGAAGACGCCGAAGCCGCCGCGACCGCCGTCCCGGGAGATGCCGCATGACATTGGACCTGACGGGCTGTTACTACCGACGACTGGATACTGACGGCGAGTTCCAGGTCTTCGAGTCCACCGAACTGACCGCCAGCGGCTGGGGACCGAATCTCCAGCACGGATCTCCCCCGATGGCCTTGCTACTCAAGGCCATCGAAGAACTGCCCGAGCCACGCGAAAGCCTGCGGATCGGCCGCGTCGCGCTCGACATCCTCGGGCCGGTGCCGCTGGAACCGGTACGGGTACGGGCGTGGATCGAACGTCCCGGCCGCAGGATCGCGCTCGCCGTCGCCGAGATGGAGGCACACGCCAACGGCGGATATCGCTCCGTCGCGCGGGCTAGCGCCTGGCTGCTGGCGACGTCGGTGACGGCCGACAAGGCCAGCGACCGATATCCGCCGCTGCCCGAGTACCCGCGGGGCCCTACGCCGCCGGCCTTCGGCTTCGAGGGTTCCAATTACTCGAAATCCGTCGATTTTCAATGGTATTCGGTACCAGACGGGGAACCGCAGGTGGCGTGGATGCGGCCACACGTGCACATTGTCGATACCGAACCCACCACTCCGTGGCAACGCCTGGCGTCCGTGATCGACTCCGCCAACGGGATAGGCGCAACACTCAACCCGCTGCGATTCGTCTACATGAACACCGACACCGTGATGCACGTACACCGGATTCCTCAGGGCGACGAGTTCGGGGTGCGCGCCCGCATGTCGGTCGGACCCGACGGAGTCGGGGTCACCACCGCGGAGATCTTCGACCGGCTGGGCTACATCGGATCCAGTGCGCAAACGGTCTTGGTCCAACGGCGGTAGAGGATTACTTCAACACCCCGCTCCTACGGCGCACAGTTTCCCTGATGCGCTCCGACAATCCAGGGGCTTCGAGCAGCGCGGGAAGCAGCGCGGGCTCAAGAGTCAGCGCACGGAATGCCATCCCTACCGTCACCTGGTGATCTGGACGGTTGCGGACGGTGACAGAGTCGCCCTGTCGGACCACCCCGGGCGAGACCACACGCAGATAGGCTCCGGGAACCGCTTGCACGGTAAAGGTTTTCACCCAGCCCTGCCGATCAAGCCAAGCCGCGAATGTCCGGCACGGTATCCGCGGTGACGAGACCTCCAGCACGAGCCCGTCGGTGCCGATATGCCATCGCTCACCGATCCGCGCACCCGTCACGTCGACATCACAAGTGGTGAGGTTCTCGCCGAACTGGCCGTTGCCTAGATCCCGCCCAAGTTCGCCCTGCCACCAGTCGAGGTCTTCCCGGGCATAGGTATAGACGGCTTGATCGTCGCCGCCGTGGTGGCTGTGGTCACCGATGGCGTCGCCCGCCAGCCCGCTACCGAGGCCCCCGACGGGTGCGCTGACGGCGATCGCCAGATCGGTTGGACGCTTGTCGATCCCGGTAGGTACCGGCCCGCCGGCAGGATTAGACCGCAGCTTCCCCACATTCACCGCTAAGACTGTCGCCACCTGTACAGGATACGAAGTCTGCCTTCCGGGCCGTCACGCGCTAGCGGGCGGCGCGCATGAGCGGTAGCAGATACCTGGTCGCGAATTCACGGGTGTTCTCATCGGTGTCCGTTGGCAGCAGCACCGACGGATTCACCAAGAACGTCGACGTCAACCGGAAGGCCAAGTCGAGGGAACGCTTCACCGCCGGAACGGGGTAGTCGTCGTCGGCCAGCAGTTCCGCGATGACAGCCAGTAGACCTTGGTATCCCGTCGCGTTCACGTCGAAAACGTTCCGCGAGAAGGACTCGGAGTCGAACTCCTTCAGTGCCATCACCAGGGGATGATCCCGCGCTTCCCGCATCCCCATGACGAATGCTTCCACCATCCTGCCTTCCGCATGCGGCAGAGGAGCGAGCACCGCCTGCGCCCGGACGAAGAATTCCGTTGTCTCCCGGACCAATACGGCCGCGACAATGTCTTCCTTGTCCCCACACTTCCGGTACAGCGTCGGACGCGAGACGCCCGCCCGGCGCGCGATGTCGCCAACCGCGGTGCGCGCGATGCCATGGGCGATGAATTCTTCGCGCGCGGCGTCCAGTAAACGGGATGTCGCCACATTCGTATCGGACAGGGTTCCCGTGGCCAGTTGCCGCAGCAACGAGTCCAGCTCTACCACGGAGCCGATAGTAACGGTGTCGGCCGGCGCACTGTCGTAACGACTCACGACAACTCCCTTCGTGCCATCTACCTGGCGATTGAATCAATGTATTATTTTTGATTCAATGTTGCATATGCCTCAAATCCGCCATACACTTCGCCACCAGACGTCACCGACCGGAAGAGGAAACGCGGCATGCCGGCCATCGACACGAATGCCCATACCCGGGAACTACCGCCCAAGGTGCCCCTCCATCGGGCGGCCCTGCTGGGGTTGAGCTGCATGGGCGATCCGTCTCGCCTGCCGTATCTACTGCTGCCCAAGATCGCGAACCGATACGGCGACATCGTGCGCCTGTTCACGGGTCCGACGCCGTCACTCACGCTCACCCTGATCAACCATCCCGACTACGTCGACCATGTCTTCACCCGGCACCACGACCGATACGTCAAGCACGAGGCCACCATCGAGCTCGTGTCCGGCGAGCCGGTAGCCCTGCCCCTGCTGGAGGGCCAGGAGTGGAAGCGGGTCCGCTCGGCGTTCAATCCCTACTTCGGTGAGCGCGCATTGGCGGGTGCGACCCCGCTGATGATGGAAGGCATCGCCGAGCGAGTCGATGCCTGGTCGCGTCACGTGGACAGCGGCGAACTGGTGGACCTCGAACACGAACTCGGTGCGGTCGTCATGGACGGGTTGATGCGTTCGATGTTCAAGGTGCGACTCAGTCCCGCCGAGATCGATCGCGCCGTCGACGGCGCGCGTCGCTACGGTGTCTACGTCATCAGCCGTGTCGTGCTGCATTTCCTGCCTCAATGGATACCAAATCCATTACGCCGCAGTGGCGAAGAAGCCAAGACCGAGCTCTTTGGCATCCTCGATCGCTTCGTCGACGAGCGCAGGGGCTGCCCGGCATCCGACACTCCAGATCTCGTGGACACCCTGGTTGGGCTGGAGTTCGACGGCTGTCCCCAAACCCAGGAACGGCGTCGGCGCTCCGAAGCCGCCGGCCTGGTGTTCGCGGGATTCGAGACGACTGCCGCCGCACTTGCCTGGACCATCGCACTGCTGTGCCGCAATCCCATCGCGCTGGGCAAGGCCTATGCGGAAGTCGACGCGCTCGGTGGGAAATCGCTGGAATACGAGGACCTGGAAAACCTAAGGTACCTGCGAGCGTGTTTCGATGAGGCGCAACGCTTTCAGGCCGCACCCGCCAATGTCCGCACGGCCGTCGAGGATGACGAGATAGGCGGCTACTTCATTCCGCGGGGCTCACAGGTCATCATCACCCAATACGCACTGCAGCGGGACCCCCGATTCTGGTCCGAGCCCGACAAATTCAACCCCAACCGATTCCTGACCGACAAGGTCAATCGAAATGCCTTCCTGCCGTTCAGCATCGGCCCTCGGAAGTGCATGGGAACCCGCATGGCCTACATCGAGGGAACACTGGCCCTCGGGGCCATCTTGCAACGCTACGCATTTCAGATCCGGGACGGATGGACACCCCGGCATCGCGTGCGCGTATCCACCGGCCTTGCCGGAGGTCTACCGACACGACTGTTCGCTCGCTGAACCAACAGATTCACCACACATTGCCCACCACGAAAGGAAAAACCATGAGCAGATTGGACAAGTTGGGGCCCTCTCCCGAACATGCGCAATATCAGGCACTGATGCCGGAGTTCTGGAAGAAGGTGCAGCAGCAGGAAAAGAACGACATCGAGCGCGGGCTTCCCGCCCAGGGACGCACCGAATTCGCGTACACCTGGTTCGACGCCTGGGCCGAGCAAGACATCAAGAAGATCGACTATTGCATCGCCGATGATTGCAGCTATATCGACAGCACCACGTTCCAGGAGAACCGGCTCGGACGCCAGTTCACGATCGACAACTGTCAGGCCGCCTTCGACGTCTTTCCCGACTTCGCCTTCTACCCACAGGACGGGACCAACCGGTCACTGCCCTACTGGGACTACTTCCAGGACGAGTGGCGGGTGACCATCCCGTGGCGGGGCATCGGCCGAATGATCGGTCAGACCGTCGAACCCAACACCGGAGCCAAACTCAAGGGAACAGGGCGTTGCCTGAACTTCATTGGTATTGACCGCTATACCCTGACCGAGGACTTCAAGATCACACACATCGACACCGACTGGGACATGCTCTACGGCGCCGCGCAGCTTGCCGGACTCGGACCCCTGGTACGCAATCGCAATCTCCAGAAAGTCGGACTACGCGCTGCCAGTCTGGTCGCACCGGTGTTTCGCCTGGCGACCGCGCTGACCGCGAGGCGCTAGCGGAGGATGTGGCCGGATGGATCTAGGCGTCCGGGCCACTGAGTGCGGAGAGTCCCCGGTAGCAGGCGATGAGGCCCGCAACGAGCCCCAGGGCGGCGGCTTCGAGGACCACAATGAGGACATTGGACGGACTCAGCAGTTGCGCCAGGTTTCCGACGAACAGGCTCAACGGAGTGTGCTTGCCGAAAGCGGAGAAGAAGTAGACACCTGCTGCTCCAACGGCTATGAACGCCAACGGCACTGCCGCAACGGCCGTGGCGAGCACACGCGGGACGATAAACGCGTGCGTGACGTCCGCGCCCCGTCCGCGCATGGCATCGATCTCCTGTTGTATTCGCTCCGAATCAGCCTCGGCGAACACCACCGTCGCACCTGCGGCGGCCGCCACCAGTACCGCGTGTGTCGGGAATCCCGTGGGGCCGAACACCAGGGCTTCCAGGACAAGCACAATCAGCACGGCAAGCGGTATCGCCACCATGCACATCGGCAGGACCGACACCCTGGCTATCGATCCCGCCTGGCGGAAGAACTCGCGCACGGCAGGCGGGCGACGCAGCATCGCGACAAACGTGTCCACTGTCATCGACAGGAAGCCGATCAGCGAGCGAATGGGCTTCTCCACGGAACCCGGGGCGACGCCCCCTTCTCGGGTCGCTTCTGTCAGCCGAGGCGCGTCTAGATACGTGGTCACACCTCACTACATATCGCGTTACGTCGCCCTCCGTGGCGGAATCATCAAGATCTCCACGGGGGGCACGACCGGTCGATGTAGCTGGGAACAACTGCCACGGCGGTGACGGTCCGCCCTGCGAGAGGTTAGACCGTGACTTTGTGGCGGCGGCGCTCGCGAACCATGGCGATAGCGGTCTTGAGTCCCCGCCGTGGCACGGATGGCACCGAATCCACATCGGTCGATCGCGGTTCCAAGACCACGAACATGCGCTCACTACGGGTTTCGGGCGCGTTGTCAGCCGTGGCCCGCAGGAATCGGTCCGGCAGTGAGAGTTTGGCGATGGTGCGCCAGGTCTTCGCGTACTGGAACAGCATCGAGCCGGTGGTGTAGGGCAGGTCGTAGCGCTCGCAGATCTCCCGTACCCGCAACGAGATCTCGTGCAATCGGTTGCTCGGCAGATCCGGATACAGGTGATGTTCGATCTGATGACACAGGTTGCCACTCATCAGCCGCATGGTCGGCCCGGCATCGAAATTCGCGCTGCCCAGCAGCTGGCGCAGGTACCACTGGCCGCGCGTCTCGTTCTCCATGTCGGTCACGGTGAACTTCTCGGCCCCGTCTGGGAAATGCCCGCAGAAGATCACGGCATTCGACCAGAAGTTCCGGAGCAAATTGGCCGCCGCATTGGCGGTCAGGGTCGACCGGAAGGTGGCACCGGGAGACAGCGCGGTGATCGCCGGAAAGACGGCGTAGTCCTTGAGCACCTGCGAACCCGCCGATGTGGCCAGCTCCCGCAACCGCTGCTTGGTGGCCTCGCGCGTTTCGCTATTCCAGATCTTCCGAAGTTCCAAGTGCTGTAAGGCAATTCCCCATTCGAAGCCCGCAGCCAGCATGAAATTGAAGGGGATGTTGAACAGGTTCCGGATCGTCCACGGCTCATCGCGGGTGACCCGCAGCAAGCCGTAGCCGACGTCGTCGTCCAGATCCAGAATGTTGGTGTACTTGTGGTGGGCCACGTTATGTGTGATGCGCCAATGCTTCGCGGCGCCCGCCATGTCCCACTCCCAGGTCGAGGAATGGATCTCGGGATCATTCATCCAGTCCCACTGCCCGTGCAGGACGTTGTGGCTGATCTCCATGTTCTCGATGATCTTGGCGACGGCCAGAGTCACCGTTCCCGCCCACCACGCCGAGCGCTTCTTGCTCGCCGCCAGCAGCACGCGGCCGGTCAGTTCCAGGGCGCGCTGCGCGGCGATGGTGCGGCGGATATACCGGGCGTCGCGCGCACCGCGCGACTCCTCGATCTCACGCCGGAGCCCATCGAGCTCGACGGCCAAATTCTCGACGTCCTCGCTTGTGAGATGCGCGAATGCCGAGATGTCCGTGATCGCCATCGGCCTCCTTCCGCGCCCACGATACCTATAGCCTACGGTCCCGTAGGTTACTCGCTGGTAAATGGACACGCCACAGGTGGTGACAACCAGGCCACGGCCGGTGTCGACACGCCGAGTTCCGGTTGAATCCAAGGCGTGTCAAAGCCGATGAACGGTGACCGGCCTCACCTGACGAAGTCGGCGAGATTCCCGACAAGATCGAGCAGCGGCTGGGGTACCACACCGAGCAGAACGGTGACGAGCGCGCTCACTCCGATCGATATCGTCACCGCGGGTCCGGGCATCCGCAGCACCCCGGAGTCCTCCACCGGGTCGGCAAAGAACATCAGCACGATGACGCGCACGTAGAAGTACGCCGCTATGGCACTGCACACGACGCCCACCACCACCAGGGGCACGGCGCCACCGGACGCGGCAGCCTCGAAGACCGCGAACTTGCTGACGAATCCGCTCGTCAACGGGATACCCGCGAACGCCAGCAGAAACAGTGCGAACACGATGCCCAACACCGGCGACCGGCGGCCGATTCCGGCCCACCGCCTCAGCTCGCTCACCTCGTCATCGTCGTCGAAGTCGCCGTCAGCACCGTCATCTGCGCCACCGGAGCGCACCAGCCCGGCGATGGCGAACGCCCCTACGGTGCTGAAACCATATGCGGCCAAATAGAACAGCGTCGACGACACACCCCGATCATTGGCGGCGGCCACACCCGTCAGCAGGAACCCGGTATGCGCCACGGCGGAATAGGCCAGCATGCGTTTGACGTCGGTCTGCGTTACCGCACCGATCGATCCGATCAACATGGTGGCGATCGCCACCGCCCACAGCACCGGCCGCCACTCGGCGGTGATCCCCGGCAGCGCGACATACAGAACCCGTAGCAGCGCTCCGAAGGCCGCGATCTTGGTGGTGGCCGCCATGAACGCGGTCACCGGGGTCGGTGCCCCCTGGTACACGTCCGGGACCCAGAAATGGAAGGGCACCGCCCCCACCTTGAACAACAGACCCACCGACAGCATGGCCACACCCAGCAGCAGGAAGGAGCGCTCTCCTGCATCGGCACCGATCGCCCGCGCGACGGCGTCGAGTTCGACGCTCCCCGCGTATCCGTACACGAACGCCGACCCGAACAAGAAGAACGCCGACGAGAACGCACCGAGCAGGAAGTACTTGAGTGCCGATTCCTGAGACAGCAGCCGCCGGCGTCGCGCCAGCGCACACATCACGTACAACGGCAGCGAAAACACCTCCAGCGCAACGAACATGGTGAGCAGGTCGTTGCAGGCCGGGAACAGCATCATGCCCGCGATCGCGAACAGTGTCAGCGGGAAGATCTCTGTCTGCGTGATGCCGGTGCGGTTCAACACCCGTTCCGGTTCGCTTCCGGGGACGCTGGACGCCTGCACGGCGAAGGCATCCAGCCCGCCGCCGGCGCCGCCGCCCACCGCACTCGGGACGGCCACGGCTGTCCTGCGTTGCGCCATGACCGCCAACGCCAACCCGGAGGCCACCAGGATGAGCCCTTGCAGGTAGAGCGTGGGACCGTCGATCGCCACCGCACCGTTCATCACGACCTGGCGTGAACCGCCCAATGCCAGCACGGCCACAAAGGCGCCGAGGATTCCGCCCACCGCCAATGCCAGTTGGGTCGTGAGCCGATGGCGTCGCGGTACGAACGCCTCCACGAGTACCGATACCACCGCCACCCCGAACATGACCAGCATGGGCGAGAGCGCACCGTAGGCGATCGACGGAGCGGGCAGTATCCCAATCTCGGTCATCGGCCCTCACTCTCGCCATGTCGCAGGGCGACATCGGCCACCGCGGGCGGAGGATCCTTCTCGTTGACCGTACGTAACGTCTGTTCGACGGCGGGATTCACGATATCCAGCAGCGGCCTGGGGTAGATACCCAACACCAGCAGCAGCGCGACCAGCGGCGCCACCACAGTCAGCTCACGGCGCTTCAAATCGCCGATATTCTCGTTTCCCGGAGCCAACGGTCCGGTCATCATGCGCTGATACATCCACAGCACGTAGATCGCCGCCAACACCAACGCGATCACCGCACACGCCGCGGCTACCGGATAACGAGTGAATGTGCCCACCAAAACCAGGAATTCACTGATAAAGGGCGCCAATCCGGGCAACGACAACGTGGCCAGACCCGCCACCAAGAAAGACCCGGCGAGCACCGGGGCCACCTTCTGCACTCCCCCGTATGTCGCGATGAGTCGAGAGCCATTGCGGGATACCAGGAATCCCGCGACCAACATCAGCGCCGCCGTTGAGATTCCGTGATTGACCATGTACAGCGTCGAACCAGACTGCCCCTGACTTGTCATCGCGAAGATGCCCAAGATGATGAAGCCGAAGTGCGATATCGAGGTGTAGGCGATCAGACGCATCACGTCGACCTGACCGATCGCCACGATGGCACCGTAAATGATGCCGATGACCGCCAGCGTGATGATGACGGGGGTGAAATACCTACTGGCATCGGGGAACAGCTGGATGCAATACCGCAGCATCGCGAAGGTGCCTACCTTGTCGACGATCGCCATCATGAGCACCGCGCTGGCCGGGGTGGCGTGCACGGCGGCATCGGGCAACCAGGTGTGCAGCGGCCACAGCGGTGCCTTGACCGCGAACGCGAACATGAATCCCAGAAAGAGTGCCTTGGCCACTCCGGGATCGATGTCGAGCGCGCCGGTGGCGACCAGTTCGGTGATGTCCCGCAGGTCGAAGGTACCGGCCTGGCCACGTGCGGTGACCACATACAGCCCGATGACCGCCGCCAGCATGATCAGGCCACCGAACAGGTTGTACATCAAGAACTTCACCGCCGCCCGCGAACGCTGCGTGACGTCGGAGTGCATGCTTCCGAATCCTCCGATCAGGAAGTACATCGGGATCAGCATGGCCTCGAAGAAGATGTAGAACAACAGCACATCCAGGGCCGAAAAGGACAGCAACACCATGGATTCCACGACCAGAATCAGTGCCACGTAGCGGTGCGCCACCGGACGACTGCCGTAGCCGGGGACCTCGGCGCCGTCGTTCCACCCAGCCACCAGCAGAACGGGAAGAAGGCCCGTGGTCAACAGCACCAATGCCAGGCCGATCCCGTCGAGACCCACTGCGTACTTCATCCCGAAGGCCGGTATCCAGGACACCGATTCGACGAACTGATACTGCGGACCGGAGGGGTCGAACGCGACCGCCAGTCCGATCGCGACGATCAGCGCGAGCACCGCCGCACCCAGGGCGGCCGATTTCGCCAACGTGCGCTGGTGCGTCGGTATCAGCAGCACCACGGCGGCGCCCGCCAAGGGAATGAGCCACAGAGCAGTCACCGCACCCACGACACTCACCACCTCACTGCCATCAACACCGCGACCACCAGGGCCGCGCCGGCACACATGGACAACGCGTACGACCGGACATGGCCGGTCTGCATCTGCCGCACCCGACCCGAAACCGCGCCGAGAGCGGAGGCCACGCCGTTGACGAGACCGTCGACGGCGCGGTTGTCGGCGAGAACCAGACCACGGGTGAGTCGTTGTCCGGGACGCATGAACACCGCTTCGTTGACGGCATCACCATAAAGATCGCGACGTGCGGCGGCGGTGAACCGCGAACCCTGCGGCGCCGTCTCGGGAACATCGGTGCGGTACATCCGATAGGCGGCACCGACTCCGCAGAGCACCACCGTGACGGTAACCGCGCTGATCACCCATGCCGGAACGGGTAGCTCACCATGATGCGCGCCGACGACAGGTTCCAGCCAATTCTGCAGAGCCCCACCGAAGCTCAGCACCAAGCCCGCGCCCACCGAACCGACGGCGAGCACCATCATCGGCCATGTCATCACCGACGGAGATTCGTGAGGATGCGCGTCTTCACGCCAACGGCGCTTACCGAAGAAGGTGAGGAGCATGACCCGGGTCATGTAGAACGCGGTGATCCCGGCCCCCAGCAGCGCCACCGCCCCCAGCAGAAGACCTCCCGCGCCACCGTGCCCGAAAGCGACCTCGATGATCTTGTCCTTCGAGTAGAAACCCGCGAACGGCGGAACACCGATGATGGCAAGGTATCCCAGCCCGAAAGTGACGAAGGTGATCGGCATGACCGTACGCAATCCGCCGTAACGACGCATGTCGGTCTCGTCGTTCATGCCGTGCATGACCGATCCCGCACCGAGGAACAGCCCCGCCTTGAAGAAACCGTGTGTCAGCAGATGCATGATCGCCACCGCATACCCGGCGGGCCCCAGCCCGGCCGCCAGCACCATGTACCCGATCTGCGACATCGTGCTCGCGGCGAGAGCCTTCTTGATGTCGTCCTTGGCGCACCCGATGATCGCCCCGAAGAGCAGAGTGACGGCGCCGACGAGCACCACCGCCGCCTGGGCAGAGGGGGCGCGTTCGAAGATCGGCCCGGACCGGGTGATCAGGTAGACACCCGCGGTCACCATGGTGGCCGCGTGGATGAGTGCCGAGACCGGGGTGGGGCCCTCCATCGCGTCCCCAAGCCAGGACTGTAACGGCACCTGAGCCGATTTTCCGCAGGCCGCCAGTAGCAGAGCCAATCCGATTGCGGTGTCACGACTCTCACCGGCAGCGCCCGCCGACCCCAGCACCTGCCCAAAGCCGACCGAGCCGAATGTCGCGAACATCAACATCATGGCCAGCGCCAACCCCATATCGCCTACCCGGTTGACGATGAAGGCCTTTTTCGCCGCGGCCGCTGCCGACGGCTTCTGGTACCAGAAGCCGATCAGTAGGTAGGACGCCAGGCCGACACCTTCCCAGCCCACGTACAAACCGAGAAAGTTGTCGGCGAGAACCAGCAACAGCATGGCCGCCAGGAAGAGGTTCAAATAGCCGAAGAAGCGGCGTCGGTCAGGATCGTGTGCCATGTAGCCGATCGAGTAGATGTGGATGAGTGAACCCACACCGGTGATCAGCAGCGCGAAGCACACGGACAGCTGATCGAGGGTCAACCCGAAATCGACGTGCAGCGATCCAACCGGAACCCAGCTGAAAAGCGTTTCGTGTACTGCTCGTTCGGTGCCGGAGCGGCCGAGCATTCCGAGAAAGGAGACGACAGCGACGAGGAAGGATGCCAGGGCTGTCGCGCAACCCAACAGGTGCCCCCACGCATCCCCGCGACGACCGACGAGCAGGAGTACGGCCGCACCCGCGAGGGGTAGCGCCGGCATGAGCCATGTCACGGGCGGCTTTCCTTCCCTAGAACTTCAACAAATCGGCGTCATCGACCGAAGCCGACCTGCGGGTGCGGAAGATGGTCATGATAATCCCCAGCCCCACAACCACTTCCGTGGCCGCGACAACCATGGTGAAGAATGCGATGACCTGCCCGTCGAGGTTCCCGTGCATGCGGGCGAAAGTGACGAACGCCAGGTTGGCAGCGTTGAGCATTAGTTCCACGCTCATGAAGACAACTATCGCGTTGCGGCGCAACATCACGCCCGCAGCGCCGATGGTGAAGATGAGTGCGGCCAGATAGAGATAGTTATCGGGATTCACCGCGCCTCCATGTCCCGAGGGGTGAGCACACCGCTGACCGACAACTCCGAGAACGACCCGTCGGGAAGCAGTGCGGGAACATCGACAGCGTTGTGACGGGCGTATACACCGGGATTCGGCAGCGGAGTGGCGCGGTCTCCCTGCTGGAACCGTCGAATGACCAATTCGCGCTGACCGCCGGTGTGGCCCAGTTTCTCGCGGTGCGCCAGCACCATCGCACCGATCGTCGCGGTGATCAACAGTGCTCCGGTCAACTCGAACGCCCAGAGATAATCGATGAAGATGCGCTCGGCCAAACCTTCGACGTTTCCTCGGCTGTTGGCTTGGTCGAGTCCGACGAACGCCGTGGTAGAAGCATTTCCGATGCCGGCGACGGCGAGTATCCCGAATCCCAGCCCCGCCGCGACGGCACCCACCCGCTGTCCGGGCAGGGTCTCCACCAGTGAGTCCGAGGAATCCACGCCCACGAACATCAGCACGAACAGGAAAAGCATCATGACCGCACCGGTGTACACCACCACCTGAGCCACACCCAGGAACAGCGCGCCCTGGGTCACGAAGAACACCGCCAGAATGACCATCGTCATCGCCAGGAAGATCGCCGAGTACACCGCCTTGGGGGCCGCGATCACACCGAGTGCGCCCAGCACCGCGATGGCACCAAGTACCCAGAACGTCACTCCTTCCCACGTCGGAGTGCGCGACAAGCCCTCGGCCGCAAGCACTGCCGCGTGGGCGGCCACGACATCGAAACTCACCTGGCTTCCCCTCCGGCCCTCGGCAGGTTGCCCAGGTAGTAGTCGGTGTCCGTGGTGCCGGGATACATCGCATGCGGTGGTGGCGCCATGCCCGGCTGCAGCGGCGCCAGCAGCTTGTCCTTGCCGTAGATGAGGTCGGCCCGGTTGTCGTCGGCCATCTCGTAGTCGTTGGTCATCGTGAGCGCCCGCGTGGGGCACGCCTCGATGCATAATCCGCAGCCGATGCACCGCAGGTAGTTGATCTGATAGACCCGGCCGTACCGTTCCCCCGGCGAAAACCGCTCCTGCTCGGAATTGTCCGCGCCCTCGACGAATATGGCGTCGGCTGGGCAGGCCCAGGCGCACAGTTCGCAGCCGATGCATTTTTCCAGCCCATCCGAGTACCTGTTGAGCTGGTGTCTCCCGTGGTAGCGCGGCGCGGTGGGCTGTTTCTTCTCGGGGTACTGCTCGGTGAGCCGCTTCTTGAACATGGACGAGAACGTCACCCAGAACCCGGCCATGGCATCCGCCGAACGTCGCAGAAGATCAGGCATGTGCGTCCTCCTTTCTGGTCGGATGTGGGGTGGTACCAACGTGCTGGCCCGGCAGTGGCGGCACCGGGAATCCGCCCGCCATCGGATCGAAATTTTTGGACAACAAGGGCTTTGGTGTTTCTGTTCGTCGGGAGAGGACGCCCACCAAGGCGATGGCGCCGACCGAGACCACCAATCCGGTGATCCCGAGGATGATCGACGGGTTTCCGTGTCCGTAGAGCGCCATGGCTTGCACCACGCCGACAATGACGATCCATACCAATGCCACCGGGATCAGGATCTCCCAGCCCAATCGCATGAACTGGTCGTAGCGCAGCCTGGGCAGAGTGGCACGCAGCCACATGAACAGGAACATAAAGCCCCAGACCTTGGCCACGAACCACAGCACCGGCCACCAGGAGGCGTTTGCGCCATCGACGAGGCTCAGTGGCCACGGGGCATGCCAGCCTCCCAAGAACATGGTGGCAGCCAGCCCGGAAACAGTTGCCATGTTGATGTATTCGGCGAGCATGAACATGGCGAAGCGCAGCGAGGAGTATTCGGTGTGGAAGCCACCGACCAGTTCTCCCTCGGCCTCGGGCAGGTCGAAGGGTGCCCGGTTCGTCTCCCCCACCATCGCGGTGACGTACACCAGGAAGGACGGCAACAGCAGAAAGACGTACCAGCGGCCGGCTTGCGCCGCCACGATCCCCGACGTCGACATCGTTCCGGCGAGTAGGAACACCGCCGCGAATGTGAGACCCATCGCGATCTCGTAGGAGATGACCTGTGCGGAAGACCTCAATCCACCCAACAGCGGGTAGGTAGATCCGGATGCCCAGCCTCCCAATACGATCCCGTACACGCCGACCGAAGTAACCGCCAGTACAAAGAGAATCGCCACGGGCAGGTCGGTGAGCTGCAGTGGTGTGCGGTGACCGAGGACCGACACCACGGGCCCGAACGGGATGACCGCGTAGGCGACAATCGCCGGCACCACCGAGATGATGGGCGCGAGCAGATAGATGGGCTTGTCCACCCCCGCCGGTGTCAGGCCCTCCTTGAGGGCGAGTTTGACGCCGTCGGCCAGGCTCTGCAGCAGACCGAACGGGCCCACCCGGTTGGGGCCTATCCGACGCTGCATCCAGGCCAGTACCTTGCGTTCGACGAGGATCGCGACGAGCACGGTGAGGACCAAAAATGCGAACACCGCAACGCATTTCACGAGGACAAGCCAGAGTGGATCAATCCCGAACATCGAGAGATCGGTTTTTCCGGTCATGGCGCAACCTCGATCCGCACCACTTGTCCCAGCGCCGGACCGAGTTGCCGGTGAACCTCCGAACCCGACGAGCGCATGGGTAACCACACCACCCTGTCCGGCATCTCCGTTATGCGTAGCGGCAAGGTGATGGCCCCCGGAATCGACTCCGACATACTGCGCACGGTCACCGATTCACCCTCCGCGGCGCCGATTTCATTGGCGGTCGCCTCCGAGAGCCGCACCTGAGCCGGATGTGCGGTGCCTGCCAGGTACTGCTCCCCATCCTGCAACCGACCGGCATCGAGGAGCATCCGCCACGAGGCCAACACCGCTTCCCCTGCTTCGGGCTGCGGCCTGGCCGTCGCCCTCACGGCTCCCGGGGTCTCCCGCAGGCCCTCCCAGGGGCCGATGTCCGCGAGCTCGGCGAGTGCCTCGCTTCCACGACTCAGGCCGATCGGACGACCCATCCGCCGAGCCAGAGCGGCCAGCACTCTGAGATCGTCGAGGGCATCACTGGCATCGAGTGTGGTGTCGAAGGGCCTGAGCCTGCCTTCCCAATTCACAAAACTGCCGGACTTCTCGGCGACCGCCGCCACCGGGAGCACGACATCGGCGAGCTCGGTGACTGCCCCGTGGCGCATCTCGAGACTGACGACGAATGCGGCCCGGAGCGCACCGGCCGCTGCGGCGGGGTACGGCAGATCGTCCAGCTCGACGCCACCGACGAGGAAGGCACCTAGGCCGCTTCCCGGATCCAGCATGGCGGCGGCATCAAGCCCGGGCAGGTCCGGAAGCGCGATCGCACCCCACTTTTCAGCAACAGCGCGCCGCGCCGCGCTGTCGGATACCGGGTGCGCACCGGGGAGCAGTCTCGGCAGCGCCCCGGCTTCCAATGCACCGCGCTCGCCCGCCCTGCGCGGAATCCATACCAGCGTGGCGCCTGTCTCGACGGCCAGCTGGACCGCGGCAGACAGGGCACCGGGCGTGGACGCCAGCCGCTCTCCTACCATGATCACCGCGCCCGGCTGACGCAATAGTTCGAAATTTGACAGTCCTGCAATGGTTTCCGACTCAGCACCGGGAACGGTGGCAATCACGTCGGCGGAGAGCTTCGTGGAGCCGCGGCTTGCGAAGGGCGCGATGGTGAGCACCTTCATTCCTCGTTTGCGCACCGCCTTGCGCAAACGCAGGAACACGATGGGAGATTCCTCCTCCGGCTCGAATCCCGCCAACAGGACCATCGGCGCCGATTCCAGCGCCGCGTACGTCTGCGTCATCCCACGCCCGGCAACAGCCGAACCGAGGAACGCCGCCTCCTCAACGCTGTGCGCGCGAGCCCGGAAGTCTATATTGTTGGTGCCCAACGCCATACGGGCGAATTTGACGTACGCGTAGGAATCCTCGACGGTGAGCCGCCCCCCGGTCAACACTCCGGCGTTTGCGCCGGCACCGGCCAAACCCTTTGCGGCGGCTTCCAGTGCCTGCGGCCAGGATGCCTGCACCAAGTCTCCGGACTCGTTACGAATCAGCGGGTCGGTGATGCGGTCCCCCGCGGTGGCGTAGGTGAACGCCCAGCGTCCCTTATCGCAGTTCCATTCCTCGTTGACTTCCGGATCATCACCGGCAAGGCGCCGCAACACCTTTCCTCTTCGGTGGTCGGTCCGCTGCGCGCATCCACTGGCGCAGTGCTCGCAGACGCTGGGCGAGGACACCAGATCGAACGGGCGAGCGCGGAATCGGTAAGCGGCGCCGGTCAGCGCACCCACCGGGCAGATCTGCACGGTATTGCCGGAGAAGTACGACTCGAAGGGTTCGTCACCGGCGATGCCCACCTGCTGTAGCGCGCCGCGTTCCAACAGCTCGATGAACGGATCGCCGGCCACCTGCTGGGAGAACCGGGTGCAACGGGCGCACAGCACACAACGCTCCCTGTCCAGCAGCACCTCGGTGGACAGCGGAATCGGCTTGGGAAACGTGCGCTTGGCCTCGGTGAAACGGGTCTCGGCTCGCCCCGTCGACATCGCCTGGTTCTGCAATGGACACTCTCCGCCCTTATCGCAAACCGGACAGTCGAGTGGATGGTTGATCAGCAGCAGTTCCATCACGCCGCTCTGCGCCTTCTCCGCCGCTTCAGATGTCACCTGGGTGTGCACCACCATCTCGTCGGTGACGGTGGTGGTGCACGCCGCGAGCGGCTTACGCTGCCCCTCCACCTCGACCAGACACTGGCGGCACGCACCCACCGGATCGAGCAGTGGGTGATCGCAGAACCTGGGTATCTGTATACCGATGAGTTCTGCGGCCCGGATCACCAACGTGCCCTTGGGCACCGAGATGTCGGTTCCGTCGATGTTGACGGTGACGAACTCGGTGTTGAGAGCCGGCTCTGTGGCTGTCATCGGTTTTCCTCCGCGAAGACGGTGCTGGCCGCCGCGTCAAAGGGACACCCGTTCTCCAGGTGAGCCTCGTATTCTCCGCGGAAGTACTTGAGCGAGGACATGATCGGACTCGCGGCGCCGTCACCGAGTGCACAGAAGGACTTGCCCAGCACGATGTCCGAGATATCCAGAAGTTTGTCGAGGTCCTCGGCGGTCCCCTCACCGGATTCGAGTCGCGCCAGGATGCGCACCAACCAGTAGGTGCCTTCCCGACACGGTGTGCACTTGCCGCAAGATTCGTGCGCATAGAACTCGGTCCACCGCAGCACCGCGCGCACCACGCAGGTGGTGTCGTCGAATATCTGTAAAGCCTTGGTACCCAGCATCGATCCGGCGGCGCTGACGCCCTCGTAATCGAGTGGGACATCCAGGTGTTCTGCGGTGAACAACGGTGTCGACGAGCCACCGGGCGTCCAGAACTTGAGCCCGTGTCCGTCGCGTATCCCCCCGGCCAATTCTAGGAGCTGCCGCAGCGTCACCCCGAGCGGAGCCTCGTACTGTCCGGGTCTGCGCACGTGTCCGGACAAGGAGTAGAGAGTGAATCCCGGCGATTTCTCCGACCCCATCGTGCGGAACCATTCGACACCACGCCGCACGATGGCCGGGACACTCGCGATGGACTCGACGTTGTTGACCACGGTCGGGCTGGCATACAGACCCGCGACGGCCGGGAACGGCGGACGTAGCCGCGGCTGGCCGCGTCGCCCTTCCAGCGAGTCCAACAGTGCGGTCTCTTCCCCGCAGATGTAGGCACCGGCACCGGCGTGCACCACCAGTTCCAGATCGAAACCGCTGTCCAGGATGTTGCGGCCCAGGTATCCGGCCTCATAGGCCTGCGCGACCGCGGTCTGCAATCGTCTGATCACCGAGATGACCTCACCGCGAACGTAGATGAAGGCGTGCGAGGCCCGGATCGCATACGCCGCGATGACGATGCCCTCGACGAGGGTATGCGGAGTCGCCAACATCAGCGGAATGTCCTTGCAGGTGCCGGGTTCGGATTCGTCGGCGTTCACCACCAGGTAGTGCGGCCTGCCGTCACCCTGTGGGATGAAGGACCACTTGGTGCCCGTCGGAAACCCCGCTCCGCCACGCCCACGTAGCCCCGCGTCCTTGATCATGGCGATCACCGCGTCCGGTTCCATGTCCAGTGCGCGGCGCAGGCCCTCGTAGCCCGCGTGACGCAGATACCCCTCGAGGGTCCAGGAGTCGCCCTCGTCCCAGTGCTCGGACAGGACCGGAGTGAGAATCGTCGACGTCACGGCTCCATCTCCTCTGCCGACCTCGTCGCGTCGGTTCGCACGTTCCGCTGTGCATCCCGAGCCAATCGCAATCCCGCCAATGTCGGGGCACCCGCCTGCGCCGCGGCCACCGCATCGGGACGGTCGTCGGCGAACCCGGCCAAGATCCGGGCGGTCTGTTTGAACGTGCACGGCGCCGCGCCGCGGCGGGGCTCGGGCACACGGCCACCGCGCAGTGCCTCCACGAGATCAACTGCACTATCTGGGGTTTGGTTATCGAAGAACTCCCAATTGACCATCAGCACCGGCGCATAGTCACAGGCGGCGTTGCACTCGACATGTTCGAGTGTGACCTTGCCGTCCCCGGTGGTACCGCCGGGTTGCACATCGAGTTCGTCGACCAACCGCGCCAGGATCGCATCACCGCCGAGCACCGCACACAGCGTATTGGTACAGACTCCGACCAAATAGTCACCGGTGGGTCCGCGTCGGTACATCGAGTAGAAACTCGCCACCGCCGTCACCTCGGCCGGGGTCAATCCCACCTGATCGGCACAGAATCCGATGCCCGCCATCGTCACGTATCCGTCCTCGGACTGTACGAGATGCAGCAGCGGCAGTAATGCGGAGCGGTGGCTCGGATAGCGGTCGAGGATTTCCTTGGCGTCTATGGACAACCGCGAAACCACCTCCGGTGGATAGTTCTTGCGCCCCGAGAATCGGCCCTCGTCCTCGGGTGGGCGACTGCCGAGCTCCACGAAGATCTCCGTCACCTGTCCACTCCCCCCATCACCGGGTCGATGCTCGCCACCGCGGCGATCAGATCCGCCACCATGCCTCCCTCGCACATCGCGGAGACGGACTGCAGATTTGTGAACGACGGGTCGCGGAAGTGCACGCGATAGGGCCGGGTTCCGCCGTCACTGACCATGTGGACGCCGAGCTCACCGCGCGGCGACTCGACGGCGACATACACCTGACCCGCCGGCACCCGCACTCCCTCGGTGACCAGCTTGAAGTGGTGGATCAATCCCTCCATCGAGGTGCCCATGATCTTGGCGATGTGTTTGGGCGAGTTGCCCAAACCATCTGGGCCCGAGGCCAGGTCGGCGGGCCAGGCAATTTTCTTGTCGTCCACCATGACCGGCCCCGGCCGCAATCGTTCGACACACTGCTGTGCGATCTTGATGGACTCGTGCATCTCCTTGACCCGGATCAGATACCGGCCGTATGAGTCACAATCATCGTGAGTGACGACGTCGAAGTCGTAGTTCTCGTAGCCGCAGTACGGTTGCGCACGCCGCAGGTCGTGCGCAAGGCCGGTGGCGCGCAGTACCGGACCCGTGATGCCCAACGCCATGCATCCGGTGAGGTCCAGGTATCCGATGCCCTGGGTGCGCGCCTTCCAGATGTAGTTCTCGTTCAACAGGTTTTCCATGTCGTGCAACCTGCCGGGCAGGATCTTGAGCAGGTCCCGAATCTCTTGTTCGGCGCCGTCGGGCAGATCCTGGGCGAGCCCGCCGGGTCTGACATAGGCATGGTTCATACGCAGACCGGTAATCGCCTCGAAGACCTTCAGGATCATTTCGCGTTCACGGAAACCGAGGAACATCGCGGTCATCGCCCCGAGTTCCATGCCACCGGTGGCAAGTGCGACCAGGTGTGAGGAGATGCGATTGAGTTCCATCATCAGCACCCGAATCACGCTCGCACGCTCGGGGATTTCGTCGGTGATGTCCAGCAGTTTCTCAACTCCCAGGCAGTACGCGGTCTCGTTGAAGAACGGGGACAGATAGTCCATCCGGGTCACGAAGGTGACACCTTGCGTCCAGGTCCGGTACTCCAAATTCTTTTCGATGCCGGTGTGCAGATACCCGATACCGCAGCGCACGTCGGTGACCGTCTCGCCCTCGATCTCCAAGATCAGACGCAGCACGCCATGGGTGGACGGATGCTGGGGGCCCATGTTGACGACTATTCGCTCGTCGGTGGCTTGCGATGCGGCGGTGACGATCTCGTCCCAATCCTGGCCGCCGGCCATGAAAACGGTCTGAGGATGTGCTGGCTGCGTTGTCACTAGCTGTAGGACCTCCGCTGATCGGGCGGTGCGATGGTGGCTCCGTGGTACTCGACCGGCACCCCGCCGAGCGGATAGTCCTTGCGCTGCGGGTGCCCTTCCCAGTCGTCGGGCATCTCGATTCGCGTCAGTGCGGGGTGGTCGTCGAAGACGATGCCGAAGAAGTCGTACGTTTCCCGTTCATGCCAGTCCGTGGTCGGGTACACGGCGTTCAGCGACGGAATATGCGGATTACTTTCCGGGACTGCTACTTCGAGCATGATCCGGCGGTTCCAGGTGATGGACATGAGAGGGTACACGGCATGGAGTTCACGTGCTGCGTCGTCGGGGTAGTGCACTCCGCTGACACCCAGGCTGAGCTCGAAACGTAGTTCGGGGTCATCGCGCAGGGACTGGGCAACCTGCACCAGATGCTCGGCCTTGACGTGGATCGTGAGTTGATCACGGTAGACGACCACGCTCTCGATGGCGTCCTCGTAGGTGACGTGCTCCTGCTCCGCGAGAACCGATTCCAGTCGGTCGACCACCTGATCGAAGTATCCGCCGTAGGGGCGGTTCGAGCTGGCCGGCAACGAGATTGACCGGATCAGGCCACCGTAACCGGAGGTGTCGCCCGTGCCCGTGACTCCGAAGAGCCCGCGCCTGATACCGATGATCTCCTGCGGTTCCCGCTCGTTGTCCGTCACCGCAGTAGCCCCTTCATCTCGATGGTGGGCGTCGCGGCAAGTGCGGCGGCTTCGGTCTCACGGATGACTTCCTCGCGGTTTACCCCGAGCGGCATCTGGGCGATCTTCTCGTGCAGTTTCAAAATCGCATGGAGCAGCATTTCCGGCCGCGGCGGACACCCGGGAAGGTAGATATCCACGGGGACAACATGATCGACGCCCTGGACGATTGCGTAATTGTTGAACATGCCGCCCGAAGATGCGCACACTCCCATGGCGAGTACCCATTTCGGCTCAGCCATCTGGTCGTAGATCTGACGCAGCACCGGAGCCATCTTCTGACTGACCCGGCCCGCCACGATCATCAGGTCGGCCTGCCTCGGTGTGGCCGAGAACCGTTCCATGCCAAAGCGGGCGATGTCGAATCGTGGGCCCGCCGTGGACATCATCTCGATGGCACAGCAAGCCAGCCCAAAGGTGGCCGGCCACAACGATCCTTTGCGCACGTATCCCGCCAGCGTCTCGACGGTGCTCAGCAGAAATCCGCTAGGCAGTTTTTCCTCAAGACCCATGACTCTCCCGACAGGTGTGCTTATTCGTGATGTTGCAAGGACTTCCAGTTGCCCCACCAATCGCACGGGGCTAATCCCAGCTCAGGCCACCGCGCCTCCATTCGTACGCGTACGCCACCGACACGTTGACGATGAACAGGGCCATGGCGAGCAGTCCGAACACTCCGAGGGCGTCGAAGTGGACGGCCCACGGATACAGGAAGACGATCTCGATGTCGAAGATGATGAACAACATCGCGGTGAGGTAGTACTTCACGGGCACCCGGTGTCCACCCGCGGCGGCACCATGATGATCGCGCCCCATCGAATGCTGGGTGGCCTCGATGCCACACTCATACGCCTCGAGTTTGGCCCGGTTGTACCGGCGTGGGCCGACGAACGACGAAATCCCAACGGAGAAAACGGCAAACGCCACCGCAATGGCGCCGAGTACCAAGATCGGTACATACGCATCCATCGCAGACCAGCCTCCCGAAATCGATCCATCGGGTCCCTGTGCTGGATCGGCAACATTGCCGCGTCATTGCTGTTGTGGTCGAGGGCTGCCGACCAGTACAGATGTGACCTAACAAACACACTATCGGTTGGCGCCGGATCCATGCCACCGTTTGACGGTGTTTTGCGCAATTAAGTACCGAGTCCAAGCGCCCGGGAAGGCTGAGGCCGCCGTTGTGTTGCGACTGAGTCAGCTGCGTGTTGCGGCTGCCGAACCGAGCAGATCGATCACTGTCGCGGTCAAGCGCATCGGGTCGATCGGCCGCGGTACCACAGCTTCGGCGCGGGACCAGCTCGCCAGCCAGTTGTCCTGCGGACGACCAGTCAGAACGACGATCGGGGGCGGTGCATCGACCTCGTCCTTGACCTGCTTGGCCACACCCATCCCGCCAAAGGGGGTCGCCTCACCGTCCAGAATCGCCAGATCGATACCGGCGGCCGCCAGACGCTCGATGACCATGGGGCCGGTGGCGACCTCGATGAACTCCAGCGGCGGCAGCGCGGAATCCGGCCGGGTGCCGATGCCTTGAATTACCTTGCGCCGGACCGTGATGTCATCGCTGTACACGAGGACTTGCAGCGCCATACGGCCATGGTAGGACGCGTGGGGGCCACTCGCGAAGGAATCCGGGAAAGCCCAGGAAACCCAGGAGAACTATGCCCGGAAGAACCTGACCTCGGAGGCCAGGATTGCCTTTGCTCCGATCGCGGCCAGTGCGTCCATCGTGGTGTTGACGCCCTTACGCGGGGCGAGGGCGCGCACCGCCACCCATGCCTCGTCGGCCAGCGGAGCCAACGTCGGAGATTCCAGCCCCGGGGTCACCTTGAGTGCCTCGTCCAGGACGGCGCGCGGGCAGTCGTAATCGAGCATCAGATACTGCTGGCCGAACACCACGCCCTGGATGCGGGTTGTCAGTTGCGTGCGCGCCGATTCCGTTGCCGGATCGGCGTTCTCCCGCTCGATCAGCACTGCCTCCGAATCGCACAAAGACTCACCGAAGGCGCTCAGTCCGTGCTGACGCAGGGTGCGGCCGGTCCCCACGATGTCGGCGATCACGTCGGCCACCCCGAGCTGAATGGAGATCTCGACGGCACCGTCGAGCCGTATGACATCGGCTTCGATCCCCTTGGCGGCCAGATCTTTTCGGACAAGGTTGGGGTACGCGGTGGCGATTCTCTTTCCCGCGATGTCATAAATCGTCCAGTCACGCCCCGCGGGCGCAGCGTACCGGAAGGTCGAACCACCGAATCCCAGTGCGAGCCGCTCGATCACCGGCGCATCAGAGTCCATCATCAGGTCGCGGCCGGTGATACCGAGATCAAGCTCGCCCGAGCCGACATAGATCGCGATGTCCTTGGGTCGCAAGAAAAAGAACTCGACGTCGTTCTGCGGGTCGAGCACGGTCAGATCCTTGGCGTCCCCACGCCGCCGATAGCCTGCCTCCGACAAGATCTCCGATGCGGCCTCGCTGAGTGCGCCCTTGTTGGGGACAGCGACGCGCAGTGCTCCCTGTGAAGCTCCATTCGAACTTGTCATGTCAGAGCTTCCGGTAGACGTCGTCGAGAGTCAGACCACGGGCGATCAGCAGCACCTGTGCCCAATAGAGCAGCTGGCTCACCTCTTCGGCAAGCGATTCGTCGCTCTCGTGTTCGGCGGCCAACCACACCTCACCCGCCTCTTCGAGCAGCTTCTTGCCCAGGGTGTGCACCCCCGCATCGAGGGCGGCGACGGTGCCACTCCCCTCGGGCCGGGTCTTGGCGCGGTCACTGAGCTCGGCGAACAGCTCGTCGAAGGTCTTCACGGGTGGCGATTCTGTCACGACCCCGCCCGGCGAGTCATATGGGTTTGCAGGTGGTCGCGGTGAGCACGTCGGCGTGGGCACCGCGCAGGTCGCCCACCGACAGGCCCGACAAGGTGGAGGCATGCCTGCGCCGGTCGCCTGCGGGCACCTCGACGTGGTTGGGCACCACCAGCACTGCGCACCCCGCCGTCTCGGCCGCGGCGGCACCGGTCACCGAGTCCTCGATGGCCAGGCAATCGCCCGGGTCGACCCCGAGCAGCGCGGCGGCCCGCAGGTACGGGTCGGGCGCGGGCTTACCCGCAGGCACCTCGTCGCCACACACCGACTCGGTAAACCAGTGCGTGCCAATGGTCTTGAGTGCCTGGTTGGTGAGCGATCTGATGGTGTTGGTGACCAGCGCCATCGGGACCTGCTCGGCGGCAAGCTGCGCCAGCATGTCCTGGGCACCATCACACCAGGTGAGGTCGGTCGCGAAGAGCTCACCGGTGTATTCGTGCAGCCAGGCGTTCTCGCTGGCCATCCGCTCGGCATCGTGCTCCAGCTCCAGCGCCGTGAAGATCATCCGCATGGTGGCGTCCGCCGAGCCCCCGAGGAGCGCGGTGCGCAGCTCGGGTGTCATCTCACCGCCGAGCCTGCGGCACAACTCTCCCATCGAGATGTCCCAGAGCTTTTCCGATTCGATGAGGGTGCCGTCCATATCCCACAGCACCGCACGCATGCGACCAATTCTGTCAGAGGCCACCTGCCGCCCACGACGCCGGTGCTCAGTCCTCCGGGTTGTAGCCGAGGTTCGGTCCGAGCCAACGCTCTGCTTCCTGCAGCGTCCAGCCCTTGCGCCTGGCATAGTCGGCGACCTGGTCCTGGGCCAGCCGGCCTACCACGAAGTACTGCGACTGCGGATGCGAGAAATACCAGCCGCTGACGGCGGCGCCGGGCCACATCGCCATCGACTCGGTCAGCTCGATGCCCGTCCGCTCCGTGACATCCATCAGGTTGAACAGCGTCACCTTCTCGGTGTGCTCCGGGCAGGCCGGGTAACCCGGGGCCGGGCGGATACCGCGGTACTTCTCCCCGATGAGGGCCTCGTTGTCCAGCTGCTCATCGGGCTGGAATCCCCAGAACTCCTTGCGGACCCGCTGGTGCATCCGCTCGGCGAAGGCCTCGGCCAGCCGGTCGGCCACCGACTCCAGCAGGATCGCGCTGTAATCGTCCAGATCCGCCTTGAACTCCATGATCTTATCCTGGCTGCCGAGCCCCGCGGTGACGGCGAAGGCACCGACGTAGTCGGCCAGACCGGTGTCCTTAGGTGCGATGTAGTCGCCCAGTGACCGGTTCGGGATGCCTTCCCGGTGCTCGCCCTGCTGACGCAGGTTGTGCAATGTGGTCAGCACCTCGGTGCGGGTGTCGTCGGTGTAGACCTCGATGTCGTCAAAACCTGGGCCCACCGCGTTCGCCGGGAAGAAGCCGATCACCCCATTGGCGGTCAGCCACTTCTCCTTGATGACGGTGTCGAGCATCTGCTGGGCGTCGTCGTAGAGCTTGCGAGCCGCCTCACCCGTGGCCGGGTTGTTGAGGATGTCGGGGAATCGACCCTTCATCTCCCAGGCGTTGAAGAACGGCTGCCAATCGATGTATTCGCGCAGCTCGGCGATGTCATAGTCGAGAAATTCGCGCACGCCGAGACCCTGAGCGGGCACGGGCGGTAGGTAGCCGTCCCATTCGATGGGCGTGCGGTTGGCGCGGGCCTTTTCCAAGGTCAGCGTCGGGCGTTCGTTCTTCTGCGCATGGCGCTCGCGCAGCGACGCGTAGTCCTTCGCGGTGGCCTCCAACAGGCCCGGACGCTGCTTGTCGTCGAGCAGTGCCGCGGCCACCGGCACCGATCGGGAGGCATCCTTGACCCAGACCACCGGGCCACTCCGCCGGGGCGCCACCTTCACGGCGGTATGGGCGCGCGAAGTGGTCGCGCCGCCGATCAGCAGTGGGATCTCCAGCCCCTTACGTTCCATCTCGACGGCGAAGTTGACCATCTCGTCCAGCGACGGGGTGATCAAGCCGGACAGCCCAATGATGTCGGCGTCGTATTCCTCTGCTGCCGCCAGGATCTTCTCGGCAGGCACCATGACCCCGAGGTCGATCACTTCGAAGTTGTTGCACTGCAGGACAACCCCGACGATGTTCTTGCCGATGTCGTGAACGTCGCCCTTCACGGTCGCCATGATGATCGTGCCGTTGGTGTCCTTGGATGTGGCGGCCCCGGACGCTTCCTTTTCCTTCTCGATGAACGGCAGCAGGTACGCGACGGCCTTCTTCATCACTCGGGCCGACTTCACCACCTGGGGCAAGAACATCTTTCCCGAACCGAAGAGGTCACCGACGACGTTCATGCCGTCCATCAGTGGACCCTCGATCACTTCGATCGGGCGGCCGCCCGCGTCGGCGATCTCGGCGCGCAATTCCTCGGTGTCGTCATCGACGTGAGCGTCGATTCCCTTGACCAGGGCATGCGTAATTCGTTCGCGCACAGGCAGACTGCGCCACTCTTGAGCAGCTCGATCGTCTCCTCCGCCCGAGTTCTCCGTGCTGTTGAACCGCTCGGCGATCTCCAGCAGCCGTTCGGCGGCATCCGCGCGACGGTTCAGGACGACATCCTCGATGCGGTCCCGCAGCTCGAGGTCGATCGAGTCGTAGGGCACCAGTGCGCCGGCATTGACGATGCCCATGTCCAGGCCGGCCTTGATGGCGTGGAACAGGAACACCGCGTGGATGGCCTCGCGGACGGGATTGTTGCCACGGAACGAGAACGACACGTTCGAGATACCGCCGGAGATGTGCACCCCGGGCAGGTTCGCCTTGATCCAGGCGCAGGCCTCGATGAAGTCGATCCCGTACGTCGCATGCTCCTCGATACCCGTCGCCAGCGCGAAGCAGTTCGGATCGAAGATGATGTCTTCGGCCGGAAAGCCGACCTCTTCGGTCAAAATCCGGTAGGCGCGCCCGCAGATCTCTTTACGGCGCTCCAGGTTGTCGGCCTGCCCCTGTTCGTCAAAGGCCATCACCACGACAGCGGCACCGTACTTGCGGCACAGCCGTGCTTCACGGATGAACTTCTCCTCGCCCTCCTTCATGGAGATCGAGTTGACAATCGGCTTGCCCTGGACGTTCTTCAGCCCTGCCTCGATGACCTCCCACTTCGAGGAGTCGATCATCACCGGCACGCGACTGATATCGGGTTCAACCGCGATCAGTTTGGTGAACCGGTCCATCGCGGCGACGCCGTCGATCATGCCCTCGTCCATGTTGATGTCGATGACCTGCGCACCGACCTCGACCTGCTGCAAGGCGACCGACAGCGCGGTGTCGTAGTCCTCGGCCTTGATCAGGTTGCGGAACCGGGCCGATCCGGTGATGTTGGTGCGCTCCCCGATGTTCACGAACAGGGAGTCGTCGGTGATGTTGAGCGGCTCCAGGCCCGACAGCCGGGTGGCGATGTCGATGCTCGGTACATCCCTGGGTTTCACGCCCTCGACAACCTTGGCGATCTCCGCGATATGCGCGGGCGCAGTCCCGCAGCACCCGCCGACCAGGTTGACCAGGCCAGCCTCTGCGAACTCGGCAAGGTAGCCGGCCTGATGCTCAGGGGACTCGTCGTACTCGCCGAAGGCGTTGGGCAGACCTGCATTCGGATAGCAGGAGACGAAAGTATCTGCAATACGCGACATCTCGGCGATGTAAGGCCGCATCTCCGGGGCGCCCAGGGCACAGTTGAGGCCCACCGCGAGAGGCTTGGCGTGCCGGATCGCGTTCCAGAATGCCTCCGTGACCTGACCGGACAATGTCCGCCCGGACGCATCGGTGATCGTGCCCGAGATGATGATCGGCCAGCGCCGCCCGCGCTGCTCGAACAGCGTCTCCACGGCGAAGACCGCCGCCTTGGCGTTCAGTGAGTCGAAGATGGTCTCCACGAGGATGATGTCGGCACCGCCGTCGACCAGGCCGTTGGCCGCTTCGAGGTAGGCGGCGACCAGCTGGTCGTAGGAGACGTTGCGGGCTCCGGGATCGTTAACGTCCGGCGAAATCGACGCGGTTCGGGTGGTCGGCCCCAGTGCCCCAGCCACGTAGCGGGGCTTATCGGGGGTGCTGTACTCGTCGGCAGCGGCCCGGGCCAGCGCGGCACCGGCGTAGTTCAGCTCGTAGCTCAGCTCTTCCATGCCGTAGTCGGAAAGCGATACCGCGTTCGCGTTGAACGTATTGGTCTCGAGGATGTCTGCGCCCGCTTCGAGGTACTCGCGGTGGATGCCCTCGATGATGTGCGGCTGCGTCAGAGTGAGCAGATCGTTGTTGCCGACGAGGTCGCTCGGCCAGTCCTTGAACCGCTCGCCGCGGTATCCGGCCTCGTCGGGCCTGTCGCGTTGGATCGCCGTGCCCATCGCGCCGTCGATCACCAGAATCCGCTGTTCGAGGGCAGCTGTCAGCGAGTCCGTGCTGTCAGGCCTGATATTGGGCTGCGGATTGGTCACGCGCATTCCTTCCAGAGCGGAAGGCGTCCTTAACTCTGCCGAGCGTGGCGGTCACGGGCTGTGATCCCCGAACCGTTGCAACGCCTCTCGACCAGATGAAGTCTACGTGGTCACTCGACAGTCGTGCGAACGCCTAACTTTCTCGTGCGGGTTTCTCTAGGGCCGTCATATCAACAATGTGATCTGGCTATCCAATCCATTCTCCGCCAGCCGCGGCTCGTCCCCGTCACGCAGGGCTTACGCTGACACCGTGACCCCGTCGGATACCGCCCAGAACGGCCTACCCGTGCTGCGCGACCCGGTGGTCGTTGCCGCCTTCGAGGGCTGGAATGACGCCGGCGATGCCGCCAGCGCCGCTCTGGAACACCTGGACACCACCTGGCAGGCCACCCCGTTGATGACCATCGACGACGAGGACTACTACGACTACCAGGTCAATCGCCCGGTGGTGCGGCTGGTCAAGGGTGTCACCCGCGAGTTGGAGTGGCCCGGCATGCACATCTCCTACTGCTCGCCTCCCGGCTCGCAGCGCGATGTGGTGCTGATGCACGGTGCCGAGCCGAACATGCGCTGGCGCACCTTCTGCAACCGCTTGCTCGCCATCGCGGACCGTCTCAACGTGTCCACCGTGGTGATCTTGGGCGCACTGCTGGCCGATACCCCACACACTCGGCCGGTGCCGGTGAGTGGCACTGCCTACTCGCCGGATGCCGCGAAATTCTTCGGCCTGGAAGAGACCCGCTACGAGGGCCCCACCGGCATCGCCGGGGTGTTCCAGGACGCCTGCGTGAACGCCGGCATTCCGGCCGTCGCATTCTGGGCCGCCGTGCCGCACTATGTGTCGCAACCCCCCAACCCGAAGGCGACCGTCGCCCTGCTGCAGCGCGTGGAGGACGTGCTCGATGTGGAGGTGCCCCTCGGGGACCTGCCCGAGCAGGCCGAGGAATGGGAGCAGGCGGTTACCGAGATGACCACCGAGGACGAAGAGATCGCCGAGTACGTGCAGTCACTGGAGGAACGCGGCGACGCCGAGGTGGACACCACCGAGATCCTCAGCAAGATCGACGGCGACGCGCTGGCCGCGGAGTTCGAGCGGTACCTCCGCCGCCGCGGTCCCCGTTTCGGAGGCTAGTTCACGGCCGACCTGGGTCGGCTGGCCCGCAGGCGCTGATCGATTCGCCTCTTGTCTAAATGTATTCGAGCTTGCTCGCCAACCAGCGACCGTCAACCAACTCCATGGTCATCTTCATCCGGCTCTTGTCGATTCGAGGATCCGGCCGTTCACTGTTGGTAATCGACTGATCCACCATCAACAGCACAACCACCTTCTTATCGGGTGCGTCAACGGTGTCGGACTGCACAGCGGAGGCAATCACCTTGCCGGTCGCGGTGGCCCGATTGTCGATCAGCAACTGACGCAACTGCACGGAACTTTTCGAGAACTGGTCCTTGAGATCGCCCGTGCAGTGTTCCAGGATCTCGGCGAAATCCTCGTCGACATTCGACGAATCTATCGACGTCAAAAGCACAGTCACCGACTCGGCCGCCTTCAGTCCTTGCTCGCGCAACTGCTGTGCCCGATGCTGCGCAGCCAGTACGGGACCGTCGTGCAACAGCTTCCAGCCCAGTAGGCCACAGGCGCACAGTGCCACAACGGCCACGCCGACCATCACGCTCGCGACAGCGATCCGCCACTGGCCACCAGAAGGGCCGGGATGCAGCGAGGGGTACTCGGTCATACCGTGTCGACCTCGCTCGCCAGCCAGCGACCCTGGACGTTCTCCATGGTCACTTGCACCCGGCTTCGGTCCAAGCGGCCGTCCGGCACGGCGGTATTCCTGACCGACTGGTCAACGAACATCAGTGTGGTGACCTTGTTGGCCATTTCCGACCGAATCGCCGAGTCGACCACGGTGCCCTTGGCCGATGCGCGGTTTTCCACCATGGTTTGGCGTAACTGATCAAGGCTGCTGCTGTACTTCGTCTTGAACTCGCCGGTGGAGCGTGCCAGCACCTCCGAGGTGTTCTGTTCCAGCTCTCGGTAATCCACGTTGATCATCAGGGTGACGAATTCGCGTGCCGCGGTTAGCGCTTCCCCTGCCGCCGCATGAACTTCTGCGGATCCGGAAGGCATCTGGCGCCGGTCGCTCGCAAGTTTCCACCCCAGGAAACCACAACCGGTCAGAGCAACCATGCTGATCACGCCTGCCACGATGATCGTCACCGTCACCCACCGACCAGGCCTAGGCGGAGGCGCCAAGTACCCCGGATAGGAGACCGGTTCCTGTGGCCATTGCTGGATCACGACACTCCCCCTTCGTCGGCTACCGCCCTGCTCAGGAAAGGCGCTGCACCGCTAACTCCTCGAGCGAAAGGTAACAGTTCACCGCCATGGTCAGGTCGGCTTCGGCCAGCAGCGACTGGATGACGTGTTTGACGCCGTTGGTTCCATCGAGCGCGAGCCCGTAGACATACGGACGAGCAATCCCTACCAGGCTGGCACCCAGCGCGACGGCCCGCAGGATGTCGATACCGTCCCGAACGCCGGAGTCGAACGTCACCGGAACCGATCCGGCCGCCTCGACCGCCGCAGCGAGGCCGTCGATCGCGGGAATTCCCCCATTCGCTTGACGCCCACCATGATTGGAGTACGCGATGGCATCGATGCCACGGTCTACCGCCTGCCGAACATCGTCGACGTCGCAGATGCCCTTCAGGATGATCGGGAGCTTCGTCAGCTCTCGGTAGTGGTCGATATCTGCCCACGTCAATCCGGGATGACTGAACAACGACGCCCACACCAGACCCGCGTGCATCGGCGTCAGTTCTCCGGCGGAACGCACGCCCGCGATCTGCAGGAAACGCGGATCGGACGTGTAGTTCGCCAGGCAATGCCCGTGCAGCATCGGCAAATATCCGTGCTTGAGGTCGCGCGGGCGCCACCCGAGCGTGCCCGTGTCGAGCGTCACCGCAAGGGCGTCATATCCCGCGGCCTCCGCTCGCCGCACGAAGTTGTCGGTCAGCTCGGAGTCCGAGGACGGATACAGCTGGAAGATGCCATAGGAATCGCCGCGCTCCGTGGCGACCTCCTCAAGGGTGGCCGACGAGAGCGTCGAGTACATGGCGGGCATGTCGAGCTCACGTGCCGCGGCGGCGGTCAGCAGATCGCCACGCTCGCGGACCGCACCCAGCACCCCGACCGGGCAGATGAACGCCGGGCTGGTGAACGTGCGCCCCAGAAATGACGTCGACATGTCCCGAGCGGTCCGATCCCTCAGCATCCGGGGCACCAGCCCGTAACGGCGCAATGCGGCGGCATTCGCATCCTGGGTGTGCTCGTCACCGGCACCACCACGCACATAGCCGAAGATTCCCTCGCCCAGCGTCTGCTCCGCTCGACTCTCCAGTTCGGCAAAGGTGAACGGAAGGGTCGAAACCTTCCCGAGCGCACCCGCCGCATAGAACTGAAGCTGGAAATCGCCGAAGTTCATCGAGCACCCCTCATGGTTCGGACATTCGCTAGATGTTGAGCGTACTGGGCACTTTCGGCTCCGGCTCCACCGTTCTGCACGCGGGTGGCAACCCGCCTCTACAGCAAATGGGTGCCCAAGTTAGGGGTACCTTACCGGGGTTCCTTATGATCGTGCGTGAAGCGCATGCGCATTCGGCGTCGGCACATCACCCGGAAGGCTTCCGTTGTCTGCTCTCACCTACCCTGCCGGGACCCGTTTCGCCCTGCGCGATGGCGCAACATGCCTGGTCACAGCGGCGGGCGGAATACTGCTGAACCCGCCCCGCAACGAGAAACTCACCGGGCTCACCAGCGCGCAGCGGCGTGTGCTCAAAACCCTCAACAGCGGTCCTGCCACGCTGGCCGACCTTGTCGCCGATGCCGACAGCGACATCATCGAAGCGCTCGTCACCCAACTACTCGACGGCGGATGGCTGTCGGTGGCGGTCCGTGACGACGGGCACGACCTCTACGCCGTCGAGTGCTTCGGAGTTCCAGGACCCCGCCCTACCGGCGCCCTGCCCCCAGCCACTCATCTCTCGAAATTCTCGGTACTGCATCGCGATTCACGCGGCTATGTGCTCGAAAATCCGCGTAGCTGGTGTGACATCCGCATCCAGGATCTGCGCCTGCTTCCCCTGCTCGACGGCCCCAATGGCGTCACCACGGGCCTTCCTGCGGACCTTGTCGCACGGTTTCTCGCTGATCTGCGCTGGGGCGGATTTCTCGTCGCCAACGGCGATGACGAAAGCCACGAGTTCGCCCCGATCAGCTGGAATGCAGCGGACCTGTGGTTCCACCGGCGCAGCACGCTGGGTGAACGCACCGTCACCTGGGACCATTTCGGACCGACCAAGTGGGCCAAGGGCAAGTTCCCGCAACCGGCGGCGCGCAAACCCGACTATCCAGGCACCCCGGTCGCATTGCCCGCCCCGGATCTGACGGCGTTGCGTGCAGCCGACCCGCCCCTGACCGCCGTCATCGAAGACCGGATCTCGGTGCGCGCCTTCAATGACGCCAATCCGATTACCCTCGAACAGCTTTCCGAGCTGCTGTATCGCACAGCCCGAACCCGCGGCACCCGATCGGAAAGCGAGGGCGAGGAACTGGTCTCCCGGCCCTATCCCTCGGGCGGGAGCGTGTACGAGCTCGAGCTGTATCCGGTGGTTCGGCACGTCTCCGGGCTTGCGCCCGGCATGTACCACTACGACTCCTTCGAGCACGTGCTGCGGCCGGTCGCCGATGCGGACTCCACCCCGGTGAAGCAGCTGCTGAAGTCGACCTCGGCGACCCTTGAGGGCGGCGCCGAACCGCAGGTGCTCCTGGTGATGGCGGCACGCGCCGACCGCGTCATGTGGACCTACGAGCAGGTCGCGTATTCGGCCATCCTCAAACATGTCGGCGTGCTCATGCAGACGATCTATCTGGCCGCCACGGCGATGGGCCTGGGCGCATGCGCCCAGGGCTTCGGTGACACCGCGGCATTCACGGCGGCCGCGGCAGTCCCCGAACTGCAGGAGTGCAGTGTGGGCAGCATGGTGCTCGGTACGCCCGCCACCTCCTGACCGGTCAGGTGGTCCCGGCCAGGATCTCCTCATCGGTCATCGCCGCGATCTCGAGGTAGTGCCCCGCGACGACGGCCAGGCGATCCGGCGTGCCGAGTTCGGCCTCTCGCTTCAACAGCCGATCGGCCAGCCCCGCGACGGTCCGCGTGGCGAAAAAGTCCCCGACAAGCGCGTGGTCAACGAACAGCCAGTCGCGCACCCGCGCGATCACGGTCGTCGCCAGTACCGAGTCACCACCTCGAGCGAAGAAATCGTCGTGTACGCCAACCGATTCGACGTCCAGCACCCCTGCAACGAGATCAATAAGAGCCGCATCGAGGTCGTGGCGTGGCCCCGCGTCCGCGACCGCCACGTTCACTTGCTCCAGTAGTGCGGACACCGCACGCCGATCCAACTTCCCATTGGACGTCAGTGGCATGTGCTCAAGGAGCTCAACCCGCGCCGGAATCATGTAGGCGGGGAGGAGATCACCGAGCAGCGCCGGATAGTCGGTGCAATGATCTGGGGTACCCGCCACCGCGGCAACAAGATTCGGTGCATCGCCACCCACTATGGCGGCAACCGCGTGGCGTACACCCGGCACCAGGCGCAGCGCGCTCTCCACCTCGCCCAATTCCACGCGGTAGCCCCGGACTTTCACCTGATGGTCCGCGCGGCCTAAGAATTCGATGGTTCCATCGGGCCAATATCTGGCCATGTCGCCCGTTCGGTACCAGCGCACCCCGTCGTACTCGACGAAACGCTCCGCAGTCCGTTCGGGATCGTTGCGGTAGCCGGACGCGACGCTGTCGCCACCGATCCACAGCTCGCCGGGAACCCAGTCAAGACAGTCACGACCCGCCTGCGAGACGACACGGCACCTCACATTGCGCAGAGGCACGCCGAAAGGAACTGTCGCCCAATGCTCCGGAGGATCGCCCAGCACCTCGCAAATCGTGCTGTGTATGGCCGCCTCGGTCGCCCCGCCAAGGCCGGTGAAGCGGCATCCGGGCACCTGCGCGGCGAGCCTGCGCGCTAGGTCCGCACTTACCCAGTCGCCACCCAGAATGACCGCACGCAACGAATCACCAAGCTCAGTGCCGCCAATCGACAGGATCATATCCAGCAGACCGGGTACGCAGTTGATAATTGAAACCCGATGGCGCCGTATTAGTTCCACCCAGGTGGTGGCTTCGGCGCGTTGGGCGGCATCGACGGCAACCACCGCAGCGCCCACCGAGAACATGCCGAAGATGTCATACACCGATAGGTCGAATTCAAGCGCGGACAATCCAAGCGCACGGTCCGAGGAGACCACCTCGAACTCGTCGTTCAACGCGTCGATGGTGTTCATCGCCGCCGCGTGTGAGACGTCGACGCCCTTCGGGGTGCCCGTGGAACCCGACGTGAAGAGGACGTAAGCAATCCACGAAGCATCGGTCAGCACGGGCGCCCCGAGCGGCTCCTGATGCTGACGGGCTGCGTCAATCGACAGATGGTCGATAGGCATATCGGATCCGTCTGTGGTCAACGCCACCGAGATTCCACCGGTTTCCAGTATCGCGGCCCGGCGCTGGGCCGGTTGGTCAAATCCGATGGGTACATACGTCGCCCCCGCAGCAAGCACGCCGAGCACCGCAAGAATCTGGTCGCGGCCCTTCGGGAGCTGCACCGCAACGGAATCACCTGTGCGTACCCCGCGCGCCTGCAATGCACCGGCGACGGCCAGTGCCTCTGCCGCCAGGTCGCCGTAGGACCACACACCGTCCTCGTCACCGAAGCCCCAGACCACCGCGGGTGCACCCGGGCTCGTCTTCGCGAAATCGAAGAAGCCTTCGTGCAGGCGGCGGCCGGTTACGGGTCCCGCTGTGGCATTGACTGTTGATCTCACCTCGGCTTGGGAAACAGGTAGCCTCACTGCCGCGTCGGCATTCCAACCGTCGTCTCCGGCACACAGCGCCGCCACCGCATCGGTATACCGCGCGAACATCGCGGCGACCATGCCCTGCGGGAATGCGGATTCACGGATATCCCAGTTCAGTAAGAGGCCACCGCGCACCTCGGTCACCTGAGCATCGAGCAGCACCTGCGGTCCTTGCGAGATGATCCACACGGGCTCGCCGAAGGTGTCCATGACCGATTCGGCGAACAGTTCTCCCAAATTCAGTGCGCTGGTGTACACGATCGGAGCCAGCACAGGTTCGCCCCGGTACCTGCCGAGATCCCGCAGCACATTCAGTCCTGGATAGGCCGAATGCGCCCCACTCTCATACATGTTGCGCTGCAGAACCCGGGCCCGGTCAGCCACCGACATGTCCTCGGTGAGATCTACCTCGAGCATGATCGAGGAGGTGAAATCACCGATCACCCGGTCGATGTCGGCGTGCACCGATTCACGATGGAACAGGGGAACATTCAACAAGAACCGGCTCTGCGCCGACCAGCCGCCAATGGTCTCCGCGAAAACGGCGGCCATCGCCATCGCGGGGGTTATCCCACGCTGGTGAGCGGCCACCAGTAGCTTCTCCTTGGCTTCAGGTTCGAGCCAGTAGTCGTACCGAACGGTGCGGTGCTGGTCGGTACGTTCGCTCACTGGAACGACAGGCAGTTCCGGTGCACCCGGCAGGTTCTCCAACCTTTCCTGCCACCACTGCTTGTCACGCTCCTGCGCCTCTGCATCGCCACGATCCTCGGTGCGGTACCGCTGATACGTATATCCCAGTTCCGGCGGTGCGGCACCGTGATACAACGCCGCCAAATCCGAGATCAGGATTCGATAGCTCATCGCATCGCCGGCCAGCATGTCGACATCCAGATGTAGCCGACTGCTGTTCTCTGCGCGCAGGGTCAGAGTGACGTCGAGAACCTGACCATCCTCGATGGCCAGACGCTGATGCGTCTTGCGTTCACGGAGCGCGGCAAGCGCCGTGTCGATCTCATCGGCCGGACGCCCACGCAGATCCACCACGCTGAACGCATCGCGCCCCGGAGCCGCCATGGTCTGCTGTGTGCCGTCGGGCAGGAACTTGGTCCGCAGCATCGGATGGGCGGCCACGAGCCGATCGACCGCCAACCGCAGCTGTTCGGGATCGATTGCTCCACCGTCGAATTCGACGTAGAGGTGCGCCGCTACCCCACCGAGTTCCTGATCCTCCGAACGGCCTATCCAGTAGGCATGCTGCATAGTGGCCAACGGGAAGGGCACATCTTCTGCCGCATCCTCGTTGGCCACGGGGGCCGAACTGCCGATGCCGGCATCCGAGACCGGATCGGTTCCGTCACCCAGTAACGCGTACCACGACTCCACCGAAGGCTCGGCCGCGAGCTGCGCAAAGGTGATGCGGCTGCCCCGCTTCCGCCAGCCACCGGCCAACGTCATCATGCGAATCGAGTCCAGTCCGAGCGTGATGAGGTCGTCTGCGTCCGAGATCTCTTGGGGTGTGAGCCCTATGAGGTCGGCGACCGTCGCCTTGATCTCGTCCCTGCTGAATGATTCCATCCGTGATTCTTCCCGTCGTTATCCGTCGAGTGCCTCGACAAGCGCGGCAACGCTTCGCTGCCACAGCTGTGCCAGCCGTTCGGCATCTGCAGGTGTGAACAGTGCCGAACTCAACTGCCAATTGGTCAGCAACTGGGGGCCCTCAGGCGTGGTCATCACTGCCGAACCGATGTTGATCGCAAACCGCAGTGGCATTTCCGGCTCGGAGTCGGGGGGCACAGCCAGACTCCGAGCGTCGGCGATGAGCGACCATGGCTGATCGTCGATACCGCTGATATCCATCCGGCCGACGTAGTTGAACTGAATCTGCGGGTCCCGCGCAGAGACCAGCTCTTCGCACCGAGAAGCATAGCGGAGCAGTCCGTAATCCAAACCCTGGTATGGAATTTTACTGAAGTACTCCGAAACGCCCGCCAACAGTCTCCGTGCTGCGTCGGCATCATTTTCTATCCCGTCGATGTCCACTACGGCCTCACCGGATGCAATCCGTACCGGATAAACGGTGGTGAACCAGCCGACGGTGCCACTGGTATCTGTGTCAAGCTCGGCATCTGCCCTACCGTGCCCCTCGAGGGACACCAAAGTGCCTGCGGCTGGGTCCTGTCCACGCTGCTTGCGCCAACTCGCGACCGTCACCGCCAGTGCCGACAACAGGAATCCGTACACGCCCTCGGGCTTGTTCAATGAGGCCAACAGTCGCGTGGTGATCTCCACGGGGGTAGGCACCGGCGTAGTCTGCAGGGTCCCCCACGTATCCCGGGCAGGATCCGCATGCCGTGACCCGAGCTCCGGATCGGCACCCACGACCTGCTCGGTCCAGTAGTCCCTCTGACGCAAGACATCCGCGCTGGATGCCCGCTGCTGCATCAGCTGGCTCCACTGCCGGTAGGAGGTAAATTCCATCGGCGCCTTGGGAACTCCACCGGATTCCACTGCTCGCCATGCGTCGGCGAGGTAACCGAGCACAACATGCCAGGACACCACATCCATAGCCAGATGGTGGACGGTCAACAACAATGCGTCACCCGATCCGGCGTCCACCAACCATGTCGCGCGCATCATCGCTCCCGACCGTGGGTCCAGGGCGTCGAACGCCTCGCGCGCGGCCACGGTAATCGCATCGTGAGCGGCAGCACCCGCAGGCAATTCCACTCGGCTCAGCACGTTTTCGGCTCGCACTGCGCCCGGTTCGCGGGTGACAACTCGGGGACCGTCAGGGGTATCCACCAGCGTCGACCGCAGCATGGCGAATCCATCGAGAAGCAACTGGAGCATCTGCTCGATCCGTGGACTGTCAATCTCCTCGGGCAGCCGAATGAGGACCGACAATGAAAGTCTGCGGTAGATCTCACTCTCATACATCCACGAAACGACCGGCAGCGGTGGCACCTCACCGTAATCAGCCTCTCCCGCCAGGGAATCAACGTGACCACGGGTATCGACAAGGGCCGCAAGCTGGCGGATGGTCGGCGCGGCCAGCACCATGCGGGGGGTGATTACCAGATCGCGCTTGCGTGCCTTGTTGACCAGCGAGATCGCGACAATACTGTCCACTCCGAGTGAAAAGAAGTCTTCGTCGATACCCGGCACGGCTCCGTCGAACAGCTCGGCGCAGCACTCGCAGAGTGCGCATTCGGTGGCAGTGACCGGGCGCGCTTCGTCGCCGCCGGTACCGCCGGACAGGCTCTCGAGTGCTAGCCGCTCCAGTCTGTCCCCATCGAGCTTGCCGTTGACGGTGACGGGCAGTTGCGGAAGAACAACAAGACGTGACGGCATCATGTACGACGGCAGCCGATCGGCAAGCCGCATCAGGGTACGAGTCGGTTCGAAGTCGACCGCCTGGTCTTGCGGAACAACGAATCCCACCAGGCTCGCACCACCGGCACGACGGAGCACAGTCACCGCGGCGGTGTGCACGCCCGGCTGCAGCCGCAGCGCGGATTCGACCTCGCCCACCTCGACCCGGTAGCCGCGGATCTTCACCTGTGAGTCAGCCCGGCCCAGATACGCGAAACCTCCATGCGGCAGCCGGCGCACCAGATCACCCGTCCGATACATCCGCCGGCCAGGTCGCTGCGGGTCTGCGACAAAGGTGCCGGCAGTAACAGCCGGTTTCCCTGCATAGCCCCGGGCCAACTGCGCACCCGCGAGATACAGCTCGCCCACGGCCCCGTCCGGTACCGGTCGCAGCCGTGAGTCCAGCACGTATCCGGCCATCCCTTGATTCGGCGTACCGATGGTGGGCTTCGGATAGTCTTTGACCTCTGCCACAACGGCTTCCACGGTCGTCTCGGTCGGGCCGTAGCAGTTGTAGACGGCAGTCCCGGACAATGAACGCAACCGGTTCCAGAGGGCAGTCTCGATGGCCTCACCGCCGAGCGCGAGGACGGGTAGCTCCCGATCGAGCAGACCAGCGGCGGACAATTGCGCCAGCATCGACGGCGTGGTGTCGATCATGTCGATGTCGTGCTCTGCCATACCGCTGACCAACCGCTGCGCGTCGCGCATGTCCTCGGCATCGAAGAGGTGGACGGTGTGGCCGTCCAACAAACCGATCATCGGCTGCCACGAAGCGTCGAAACTCAGCGACCACGCGTGCGCGATCCGCAGCTTGCGTCCCAGCCGCATCGAGGCGGGCCGATACACCCGATCGCGATGGTCGGCAAAGTAACTCATCAAGGCAGCGTGCGTGCCGATGACGCCCTTGGGCTCACCCGTGGACCCGGAGGTGAAAATCAAGTAGGCGCTCTGATCGGGATGCCTGGTGACAGCTGCGATCTTCGCCTCTCGTCCGGAAATCCGCTCGACGGTCGCGGGGTCGTCGAGAACCACCGCAGAGCGCTGCGGCCCGGCGATGTCCTGATACTCGGCGTGGGTAATGACCAGCTTCGGATCAGATTGGCGCAGAATTGATTCGACACGCGCAGTAGGCAGCGCGATATCCACCGGCACGTATGCGGCGCCCGCGGCCAACACAGCGAGGATGGCGATCATCGAATCAATCGAACGCGGAAGCAGCAGAGCCACCGTGGTTTCCGGGCCCACGCCATGCTCAGCCAGTACGTTTCCCAACCGGCACGCGGCGGCATGCAACTGCGCATAGGTGTGAGGCTCCTCGCGGCCCGCAACAAGCGCAATGGCTTCAGGGTTCTCGACCACCTGCTGCTGGAACAACTCCCATACCGACGACACGGACTGATCGGCGGCCGAGGGGGTGGCCAAGATCTCGGCGCGCTCATGCTCAGTCAACACATCGAGCGCATCCGGCGTGCGGTCTGCGATCTCTGGCAACTGACGCAGTATCGAAACCAGGCGCTCGCCAACACTGGCACCTGAAAAATACTGCAACGCTTCCGGAATCGCCTCGATCATCACCAACAACGATTCGCCATGCATATGCGATACGACGGTAAGAGGGTAGTGCGCGAGGCTTTCCATTTCGACCGGACGGAATCGAGCGCCGTCGGCCATCTCCACATCCTGGACCGCATCGCCGATGGGCGCGTTCTCGAAGACGAACAGGGTGTCGAACAACGCGGCGCTCCCCTCGGCCCGCTGCAGTGTGGACAGGCTCAGATATCCGATATCACGCATCGCGGCCGCCTCACGCTGCAACTGCGTGCACTGCTCGATAACCGAGGCCGAATAGTCGACGTGATGCACCATCGGCACCGAGTTGATGAAGAGGCCGACCATCCTCTCGACATCGGGCAGTTCCTTGGGCCGTCCGGATACGATCGTGCCGAACACCACATCGGTACGATCGGTCAGCCGACCGAGCACCAGCGCCCAGGCGAACGCGGTGACGGTGTTGAGGGTGAGCCCATTGGCAGCCGTCCACTGGCGAAGCCGCACGGTTTCCTCGGGAGTCAAAAGAAATTGAGACTTCTCGGGCACGCTGTCGTGCGCGGCGACAGCACCGTCGGCGAGCATCAGTGGCCCCGACACGGTACCGAGATAGCGAGTCCACCGCTCCGCTGCCGCAGCGGTGTCCTGTGTGTTGAGCCAAGCGATGTAGTCACGGTACGGACGAACCGCCGGCAATCCGTCGACCGATCCGTGTGCCTGGTAGGCGGCGAGTAGCTCGGTGAAGAAGATCGCGATCGCCCAACCGTCCATCAGGATGTGATGCGTCGTGACGATCATTCGGTAGCGCGCTTCATCGGGAACTGTGAGCAGCACGATGCGGATCGCCGGCCCCTTGCCAAGGTCAAATGGGCGCCGTCGCTCGCTCAGGGCGATATCGTCGAATTCCGTTGGCCGCGCGTTACGTTCCTCCCACGGGATCTCCGCATGGGTGGGCACGATCTGCACCGGCCTGGGCAGCCCGCGGTCCCAGAAGGCGGCACGCAGATTGGGATGGCGGGTGAGCATCGCCTGCGCGCTGCGGTGCAGCAAGTCGATATCAAGGCCACCTTCGATATCGGCGACGAACTGCATGCTGTACAGATCAACACTCTCGTCCGCGAGCTGGGCCAGCGCGAAGAAGCCCTCCTGCAGTGGGCTCAGCGCCAGTACGTCCTCGATCTGGGGCTGCTGTTCGGTTCCCGTCACGACTGCGCCTGCCACGATGCGGTGAGCTCCGCCAGCGCCTCGGCGCTGAGGCCGGAAGCACTCATCGGAGCACTGGGCTCCACCCGTGCCGACGGCGCCGGATTATCTTCCACCATAACGTGATCGGCAGAATCGACGGCGCCGGCCAGCTGGGAGATCGTCGCGCACTCGAACACCATTTGCGGTGTCATCGCGAGCCCGCGTTCGGCAGCACGTGTCGACCACTGAATCGAGATGACGCTGTCCCCGCCCAAGGCAAAGAAGTTGTCCTCCGGGTCGATGCCGCTGATCTCGAGCAGCTCCTCCAGGAGAGCGATCAGTATGCGTTTGGTTTCCTCCGAGCCCTCATTCACCGGCCCCGCGGTGCGCTCGACGGCAGCGGCCGGCGGAGCCAGCAGCCGCTCCATGGCATCGACCGGCAGCAGCACGATCTCGGAAATCCGGGTGTCCTGGTGGGTGACGAACGCATCGAATGCTGCATCCAGTGCTTGGGCAATCAGTCGCGTGGTCTCCACCTCATAGAGATCGGCGTTGGCCACAACCGAAACATCGAGGCCGCCCTCCGGCGTGACGTTCAGCGCGAAGTTCAGGTCGAGAAAGGAGACGTCCACCTCCATGGGCAACGGCACCATCGAGGTCTCGCCCGAGCCCGTCAGGTCCTGTGCCTCTGTACCCCAATCGGCGCCCCGGAAGTTCACCATGGTCTGGAACAACGGATTCCAGGACAGCGAACGTGGCGGATTGATGGCTTCCACCAGCTTCTCGATGGGCAGTTCCTGGTGGGTATGCGCGTTGAGGGTGGCGTCTCGACTTCTCTCCAACACCTCACGCACCGTCGGGTCGCCGGACAAGTCATTGCGCAGCGCCACCATATTGGCGAACAGCCCAACGAGATTGGCGACATGTGGGTGCACCCTGGCCGCCACCGGGCTACCGATCACGATGTCGGCACCTCCGCCCAGCCGATGCAGCACGGTCGCCAGTGCAGCCTGGTAGACCATGAACTCGGTGACTCCACGCTGCTCGGCCATCCGAGTCAGAGCCTGCCTGCGCTCCGGAGACACGGTGAACCTCTCGACTTCACCGCGCTTTCCGAGGATCTGTGGTCGAGCACGATCGTGTGCCACGGCTATCTCGACGGGTACGCCGGCCAGCAACTCGCGCCAATACGCCGTCTCGGACTGCCCGAATTCACTATCGGGGCCAAAAGCTTCGCGTTGCCACAGGACGTAGTCCGCATACTGCACCGGTTGCGGATCCCATTTCGGGGCCTCCCCCTCGATACGCGCACGGTAGGCGGTCACGAGGTCGTCGACGATCACGGTGAATGAGGCATGATCCACCACCAGGTGATGCACCACCAGCGCCAGCACGTGTTCCCGCGGACCCAATTCGATGATGGTGGGCCGTATCAACGACTCCGACTCCAGCCCGAAAATGTGGTGTCGCAGCTCTGCCAGCGTCTCCGAAAGGTCCTCCGCAGATCGTTGGAGGACCGGGATCGACAACTCCCGTGACGGATGCACGATCTGGTACGGCGCGCCTTCATGAATCGCGAAGTTGGTCCGCAACGTCTCATGCCGCGCGACCACGTCGCCCAGCGCAGCGCTCAACGCAGCGGTCTGCAGCGGACCGTCGAAGCGCAACGCGAGCCACATGTTGGCGATGTCGGTGACACCCTCCATCTGGCACTCGAACCACATGGACAGCTGCGAGGAGGACAACGGGAGTCGATCCGGCCTCACGGCCCGAACCAGTTCTGGGCGGCCGTCCTGCGGCGCGGCCTCCATCTCGTCTGACTCATCGAGGTCCAGCTCGTCGAGCTCGATCTCGAACTCCTCGCGGAAATACGTGGTGAGTTGTTCGGCCAGTCCCGCCGGCGTGGGGCTGTCGAACACCGTGCGCACAGTCAGGTCGATGCCGAATTGAGCCCGGACCTGCGCCACGAGACGCGCAGCAAGCAGGGAATGCCCGCCCAGCTCGAAGAACGAATCGTCCAGGCTGATCTCGGCCCGCCCGAACAGGTGCGCATAGATCGCACACATCCGGCGCTCCGTGGGTGTTGTCGGGGCACGAAACACCCTGTCCACCAGTGCATCGAGGGCCGGCAACGCCCGCTTGTCAAGCTTGCCGCTGGTGGTCAGCGGAATCTCCGGAATCACCACGAACGCGCTGGGGACCATATACCCGGGCAGTAGATCCTGCGCACGAGTCTTCAGCTCCTCCAGATTGATCTCCGCATCGCCGCCCGCAGCGGGCACCACGTAGGCCGCCAGCATTGGCCCCACCTGAGCGTCCTCCACCACCGTGACCACACAGCGACCGACGCGAGGATCGGCGCCTACGACCGCTTCCACCTCGCCGAGCTCGATACGGAACCCTCGTACCTTCACCTGCTCGTCCGCGCGACCGATGAATTCCAGTTCGCCGGAAACATTACGGCGCACCAGATCACCCGTCCGATACAACCGCCCTCCGGAACCGAATGGGTCGGCCACGAATCTCTCCGCGGTCAGGGTTGGCCGACCAAGGTAGCCACGTGCCAGTTGGGCGCCACCGAGATACAGCTCACCTACGACTCCTGCGGGCACCAACGCGAGCGCCTCATCCAGCACGTAGGCATACACATTGCGATTCGGCCTGCCGATCGGCACCACCGAATTACCTTGAGGGCCTTCCACCGGCATGTACGTCGAACACACCACCGCCTCGGTGGGGCCGTAATGATTCCGCAGTTCCGCGTCAAACATGGTGGCGAACTTGTCTGCCACCTCGCCTGGCAATGCCTCACCGCCCACAGGAATGTGCCGCAGGAGCCCGCGAAGCTCACGCGCCTCGGGCAATAACATCACCGAATTGAGCAGCGACGGCACCATGTGCAGCACCGTTACACCGCGACGACGAACGAGGTCGATCACATACCCAATATCCGAGAAAGGCTTTGGTCTCGGAACAACAACCTGTGCCCCTAGAGACAGAGGGCACAAAATGTCGGCCAACGAAGCATCGAAACTCACCGAAGTCGACTGCAACATCCGATCCTCGGCAGTCATGCTCCAGTCTGCTGTGAACGAGACGATGTGCTCGGCGATGGCAGCATGAGCGACGGCGACACCCTTGGGCCGCCCAGTGGATCCCGAGGTGTAAATCACATAGGCCAAGTTCTCGGGCCGCAGTGAACGCAATCGTTCGGTGTCATCGATTGCGGCGTCGGCCAAATCCGCAGACTTCGCCTCAGCGGCCCTGAATTCCTCAGTGCCCAGCACCATTCGCGGCCGCGCATCGCTGGTCAGATACTCGATGCGCTCAGCGGGCAACGCGGGGTCAATCGGCATGTACGCAGCACCCGATTTGAGGACTGCGAGCATCGCCACGATGAACTCTATCGAGGTCGACATTCTCAGCGCTATGACGTCCTCGGTGCCGATGTCCTGAGAGACAAGCCATCTCGCGAGCCGGTTGGAACGTCGATGCAGCGCATCGTAAGTCAGTTCGCCATCGTCAGCCACCAGCGCCAGCGCATTGGGCGTCGCCCGGCAGGCCTCTTCCAGCACATCGACAAGAGTTTTCTGCGGGACGGTCGACAACACCCCGCGCGATTGATCGAGCAGTGCGGCATGCTCTTCGACTCCGAAGGGGTCCAGCAGAGCAACAGGTACTTCCGGACGGGCCACCCCATCCTCCAGTAGACGTCCGTAATGCGTCAGAAGCTGGTCAACAAGCCATTCGGGCATCGTGTCGGTCTGGTACTCGATCTCAACCATCGTGCCGGACGACTCTGCGGCAATCGCCAGCGACAGCGGCAACTGCGCACTGACAGCACTGAGATCGAGCTGGGTCGCCTGGACACCCTCCAGCCGATATCCGCTGGCGTCCTTGCGCATGCTGAAGCCGAGCCTGACCAGCTCGTCCAGCCCATCGTGCCCGGCATTGCGAATCGGGTTGACTTCGCGGACCACTCGATCGATGCCGACGCCCTGGTGACCGAAAGCTCCCAAGCACACCTCGCGCACAGCGGCGAGGTAGGACGCGAAACCCTGCCGCGGATCCAATGCGGTACGCAACAGCAGTGTGTTGCCAAAGTAGCCGATCGCCTTTTCCGCATTGGCCTTACGCTCAGCCACCGGAATTGCGATCACGAAATCGGATGCGGCGGTGTACCGATACACGAGCGTCCCGAAGGCCGCCAGCAGCACCATGAACGGAGTCGCCGAGTGCTCGCGGGCGAATTCCTCTACCCGGGAAGCAGTTTCGTCAGGTAACGCTGCCGCACGCCGCCGTGCAGCCCTGGAAGAATGCGTGGCGGCGGAGCCAGGGAGCTCCAGAGGATCCGGCAGCGGCGTCAGGGATTTGCGCCAATACTCGATGTCCGCTTCGGACGCTGAATCGTCTCCAGCCCCCACGACGACAAACTGCGGCGCGTGGCCCTCGGTAAGGCGACCGTTGTAGTGACCATTCAGCTCGGCGAAGAACACTTCCCACGAGTTGTCGTCCCAGCAGATATGGTGAACCACCAGCAGCAGGACAAAGTCCTGATCGCTCAGACGCAGCAGGGTGATCCGCAGTGGCGCGTCCACCGCGAGTTCAAACGGCCGCCCGAACTCGCGATCAGCAAGCGCCTGAACTTCCCGCCCTTGCTCGCCCTCAACAAGATGCCCTAGATCGACTGTTGTCCATGGCAATTCGATTTCGTCACTGAAAACCTGATAGGGCTCTCCGTCAGCATCGACACCGTATGAAGTACGCAGGATGTCGTGTCGCGCAATCACCGCGGCGAAGGCATCACGCAACTTCGAGCCGTCGAGCGCGCCCTGCATCCGGTGCGCGACGCAGATGTTGAGTGAGGTGTCGGCCGCATCCTTGGTTTGCAGGAACCACAGCCGGCGCTGGCCCGGCGCCAGCCGGCGACGCTCGCCCGCCTGGACCCGAGGGACCGCATCGACGCGTTGCGCCTCGACACCGCTTTCGGCGAGTCGTTTGCGTAACAGCTCCCGCCGGCGGTCCAGTGCGGACAATTGATCTCCGCTCACCGAGCGTCACCGCCGACGACGAAAGCCTGGAATCCGAGCGACTCCGCGCGCATGAATCGAACCACCTCAATCTCCGAACTATGCCTAGCCTTACCTTAATGGCTGCCGGCGACGGCGGGCGACTCCCCATGGGTGCCCTGCATCACCGCGGACGGTGCGAGCGACATACCCCATCGAGAGTTACGTTAGGCTAATCTAACTATCTGCAAGTTTGGAAGGAAGCTGGACGTGGATCGCAAACTCGGATGGATCAGGCAGTTTCACAAGCCAGAGACAGCCGATGCACCATTGCTACTGCTTTTTCCGCATGCGGGTGCCGGAGCCTCGGTGTACCGCACACTCTCAAAAGCAACTGCAGCAAATTTTAATGTCGTAATCTTCCAATACCCGGGGCGACAGGATCGGGCGGGTGAGCCGGCGTTGGCGACGCTCCCCGATATCGCCGCCGGAGCCTTCGCCGAGTTCCAATCGTCCGAGCACAATCGCGGCGTTCCTATCCACACCTTCGGTCACAGCATGGGAGCCGTGATCTCCTTCGAGTTCGCCCGCCTGGCAGAGGCTGCTGGTCTGGATGTGCATCAGCTGACGGTGTCCTCGGCGGTGGCACCGTGCAATATCGCCGACAAACCCGATCTGCCGACCGACGACGATGCGGTATTGGCGCATATGGGCGCTCTGGAGGGCACGAATTCTGCCGTCATGGGCAACCTCGATGTGATGCGGATGGCGCTACCGGTCATGAAGGGCGACTATCAGGCATTCAATGCGTACGCCTGCGCGGATGATGTCAAGGTTGCGGCACGTATCCACTCGATCGGTGGAGACCAAGACCCCATGATCACGATGCGCGATCTGTACGGCTGGGGCAAGCACACCGACGAACTGGAAGTGACCTTGTTCGATGGCGGGCATTTCTTCCTGAACTCGCAGACCGACGCTCTGGCCGAACTACTGAATACCAACATTGCCCGCGCGACCTCGTCGTAGGGATAAGGACACCGTGACATCAACTCCTGCAATCACTTCCAGCGTCGAGAACGACCCCGTCGTCATCTCGGGGATGGCTATTGAAGCCCCGGGCGGAATCGATACCCCGAGGGCATTTTGGAATGCTCTTGCTGACGGCCGAGAGCTCATCGGCCCGTTCCCGCGCGATCGGGATTGGCCCATCGATGAACTGTTATCCCTATCCAACCTCGAAGGCTGGGGCCGAGTCTCCGATGCCGGCGGATTCATCACCGACGCAACTGTTTTCGATCCGGCCTTCTACGGCGTCACCCAACGCGAGGCCATAGCAATGGACCCGCAACAGCGAGTCGGCATGCGGCTGGCCTGGAAAGCACTGGAACACGCAGGCGTCAATCCCGCCACCGTCGACGGATCTGAGGCCGCATGTTTCGTGGGAGCCTCGTACACAGAGTATGGCCCCAGGGTCGCACAGGTACATGCCCACAGCGGACATCGCATTGTCGGCACAGGACAACTCGGTATCGCGGGCCGCATTTCGCATCAACTAGGCCTCATCGGCCCGTCGATGTGCATCGATTCCGCGTGCGCATCATCATTGTCGGCAGTACATCTCGCCGCCTCCGCAATACGGGCAGACGAGTGTGAATGGGCGCTGGCAGGCGCTGTCTGCGTACTGGGTTCGCCGGGCGCGTTCTACGAGTTCTCCCGAGTTCACGCCCTCGACCCCGATGGGCATTGCCGCTCATACTCTGACGAGGCCAACGGCACTCTTTGGGGCGAAGCGGCCGGAATGGTTGTGCTGGAACGGGAATCACGTGCCCGCGCTCTCGGTCACCGCATTTATGGACGCATCATGGCCATCCGCACCAACCACAATGGTGGCGGTAAGCCCATTCTCGTTCCACGAGGACGCGCGCAAGCGAAGCTGGTCGCCGCGACCATCGCCGCCTCTGGTGTAGACCCGGCCGATATCGGCATGATCGAAGGACACGGTACCGGCACCCGCGCCGGTGATCCGCTGGAGATCATGGCACTGCAGAGTACGTACGGCGCCGGTGGCTCCAGTGCATTTCTGGGCTCTTCAAAGTCCAACGCTGGGCATGCACAGGCCGCTGCGGGCATCGTTGGCCTGACCAAGCTGCTGCTGTCCGGACAGCACGGACACATCCCGCCCACTTTGTTCGCGGACAATCCCACCACCAAGGTCGACTGGTCGATGACAGGGATCCGCCTGGCCACCAAGTTGCACCCGTGGGAGCCGAAGAACGGCATCCGGTACGGCGCGGTCTCGTCGTTCGGAGCCGGTGGCGCCAATGCACACGCCATCATCGCGATGCCGGCCAGCGACTCAGAGGGAGAGGAAGGCGACGATGTCTAGCCACCGCTTGCCCGGCGGGGCCATCCCCGTCCTGCTCTCCGCAGACACCCCTGAGGTACTGCGGAGAGAGGCCTCCGCACTCCTTACCTATGTGCTTGAACGTCCAAAGGTCTCCCCTGACCGCATTGCGGGCATGATCTTTCGGACCCGCACGGCGCGCCGGTACCGCGCGCTGATCGCTGTCGACGATCACGACCAACTGGTGGCCGGCCTGCGCGCCGTGGTCACCGGAACGGACCACGCCCGGGTGGTCCGCAACTCAATGCCCGCGACCTCACGCCGACGGGGATTCGTGTTCCCCGGGCAGGGCGGACAGCGGCCGGGAATGGGGCGACTCTTCTACGACGCGTTCCCCCAGTTCCGCGCGGAGGTCGATCGCTGCGCGGAACTGTTCGATGCCCAATTCGGTCGTTCTCCGCTCGACTATCTTCTCGACGAGAACTTCCCTGCCGACGACAGTGCAAGTGTGGTCCAGCCCGCGCTGTTCACCCAGATGGCGGGCCTGACCGCGCTCTGGCGTTCGGTAGGTGTCAGCCCGGATGCCACAATCGGGCACAGCCAGGGCGAGATCGCCGCGGCGTACGTCTCCGGCCTCATGCCCCTTACCGACGCGGTGACCGTGGTGGGCACCCGTTCCCGGATCGCCGACGAGTTCCCGGCCGATGACTATGCGATGGCAGTCATCGCGGCCGATCGCGATACCTGCGAGAATCTCCTTGCCCGGCAATCGGGTTGGGCCGAGCTGTCGGTGGTCAATTCGCCGTCGATGGTGGGGATTTCCGGCCAGCGTGAGACGGTGCACCGTATCGTCGAGCGCCTCACCGAAGACGGCGTGTTCGCACGGGTCATCTCGGTGCGCTATCCGGCTCATACCAGCATGATCGCCTCGATCGGTGCCGAGATTCGCGAGGCGCTCGTCCAGCGACTTGGCGATGCCGAGTTCGCCGCCACCGACATCGATTGCATCGGAGCCACACTCGGAGCGCCGATCACCGCGGAGCTGCCTGTCGATCAGTACTGGTTCTGGAACCTGCGCAACGCCGTCCGTTTCGACCGTGCCATCGCTGCCGCGACACAGACGCAGGTCGACACCTTCATCGAGGTGGCCGAGCACCCCACGCTGCAACTCGCGATCCGGGAGAACCTCGCGGCCCTGGACTCCGAACACACCACCTGCGTGGCGGGCACCTCCACCCGCACCGCGACGGATCTGACCGAATTCGCCGCCAATCTTGCGAACCTGGCCGTCCACGATCTCGACTATGACTGGGATGCACTGCGAACCGAGACATCCGAGCCGATATCGCTGCCGCTGCGGGATTTTCCGAATGTCCAGAACAACAATGTTGCATTGTGGCTGTCGTATCGTGAGCCGGAAAACGAGCTCTCCTCGCCGACGAAACAGTCCGTTGCGAAGGTTGCTGACCGTGTTGCGGACGACACCCGGTCCTCGGCACGCCCGCGGCTGCTGCGCGAAGCCTGGACCAAGGTGAACCGGCGCTCGATGATGCCGCCCAGGTCGTACGGGTTCATCGACGCCACCGGCGAAGCCGGCCCCCTGATCGAGGCTCTCCGAGAGGGTGCGCCGGACTTCGGCTCATCGGCCCAAATCCTCACCCCGGCAGATGAATCCGGTACCGGTGACGCCGACACCGTGGTGATTGTGCTGCCCGCCCCGGATCCGCTCGACGATCGCGCGGCCGCCGACGCGGTCTCGCAGTTCTTCGGCGACCGCACCTGGTGGCCCGAACTGTCCAGTTCCGTCACCGGATGCTGGCTCCTCACCGTCGGAGGCGAACAGGCCACCGCCGGCGAGTCCCCGGCGCATCCCGTGCACGCTGCCATCGCGGCCGGGTTCCGCTGCATGGGCACAGAACATCCGGGCATCGCGTTCCGGCACCTCGACCTCGGGACCGACCTCGCACACCCGGGCCATGCCGCCATCATCCTGGCCGCGCTGCAATCAGCCGGTGAATCTGAGCTGGCATTGCGCGCGGAGGGCATGTACGCCAAGCGCATTCTGGATGCCGGGCAAGACCATGACGGCGAGGCCAGCGCGGCAGCAGCCGACCACGTGGTGATCACCGGAGGCACCGGAAAGCTCGGACAGGAGTTCTGCGAGCACTACGCGCGGTTGGGCGCCCGCCAGATCACCTTGATCAGTCGGTCGGGCGAAACCGATGCCGTGGCAGGGCGACTCGATGCGATACGACGCAGTACCGGCGCCGTGGTCCGGACGCTCGCCTGCGATGTGACCGACACGGCCGCCGTCGCCGCCCTTGCCGAAGAGCTTGATGGTACTCCGGCGGACGTGATCATTCATGCCGCCGTGGACTATTCGGATATCCCACTCACCGAGATCACGGTCGAAAAGTTCCAGCAGGCATTGCGCGCCAAGATCGGTGGCGTCGTCAATGTTCTCGATGCCCTGCGCCGCACCGATTCCTGCCGCGTGATGTTGTGTTCTTCGCTGGCTGCGACAATCGGCGGCAAGGGCCAATTGATGTATGCCGCGGGCAACCGGATGCTGGACGTGCTCGCGGCCCGCCGGCGTGCAGGCGGGCTGGATTGTGTCTCCGTGCAGTGGGGGCAGTGGACCGTCCATCTCGACCTCGATGACACGGGTATCGCCAAGCTGGCTGCCGCTGGCGTCCATCCGATGCGTCCCGCCGACGCCCTTGCCGCCGGCATGGGCAGGCACGCAGGCAACACTCTCGTCGGGGCCTTCGACCTCACGCAAGCACGCGCGATGCTGGGCGTGTTCGGGTACGGCCCATTGCTCTCCGAGCTTGAAGACAACAGCAGGCCCGCCGCGTCCGACGAGTTCATTCGACCCACAGCGGTGGTGCCCGCCAACCGGTCCGGACATCTGGTGCAATTGCTCGCCGAGGTGATCGGCGCCGATCACGCCGATTCCATCGACACGGCCATGCCCATGGTGGCGATGGGGCTGGATTCATTGCAGGCGCTGGAGTTCCGTCGGCGCGTGCAGGCCGAACTCGATTTCGAGCTCCCGGTGCAGGATCTGCTCGGGGGCGCCTCGGTCGACCACGTGATCGAGGCTCTCGCGGCTCAGACGCACTGACCCCGTGCCCAACAAACTTGTTGGGTAGACTTGTGGCATGGCACCGACACGACGCAGCACCGCAAGCAAGGCAGTGGCGACCTCCGGAACCGCGAAGAAGCGAGCGTCGACCGCTATCCGCTCGGTGAGCACCCCCAAGCGCGTAGTCGTCGGCAACCTGGCGGTCGCAACACAGCCCGCAGACGATCCGCTCGCACCGCTGCGGGTGTCCTACCTGGTGGATGCCGTGGGCGGGGCCGCACAGTTGGCCCGGATCATCGGCGTGAACCGGTCGCAGCCGTCCCGGTGGATCTCCGGCGAGGAGCGCCCCGGCGGCCGCAGCGCTCCCTTGATCATCGACCTCGAGCATGTCGTGTCCCGGGCGCGTCTGGTGTGGGGTGACCGGGCGGCGACCACCTGGCTGGAAAGCGCCAACAGCTATCTCGGAGGCGCGCGGCCGCTCGACGTTCTGCTGAGCGAAGGACCAGGCCGAGTCCTCGACGCACTGGATGCTGTTACCGCGGGGTCTTTTTCGTAAATGCTCGCCTACCGGATCTTCCCGTACCTCGCGGACGCGAAGACGGGACAACCTGGACACCCGCTCTATCAGCACCGACCGCAGCGCGGTGGCCGTATCGACCATCCCGACTACTACGTCTGGTATCTGGGAACACGGCCCGAGGTGGCGTGTGGGGAGGTGTTCGGGGATCTACAGGTCTGGGATGACTCGATGCTGGAGTTCCCCCTACTGGGTGCTCGGCGTGCGCTCGGCGTATTCAGCCTGCCCGACGAACTGCGGGTGTGCGATCTCGATGACGCGAAACAACTTGTACGGCTTGGGCTTCGTCCCACTCAGGTGGTCGCACGGAACCTCGCCGTCACCCAGTCCTGGGGACATCAGATCTGGTCAGAGACCATGGCCGACGGCGCGGATCAGCGCTGGCAGGCCGTCCGATGGTGGTCGTACCATCGTCCGTCGTGGCCGGTGCTGGCGAGCTGGGTCCGCCCGAAACTGGAGCGGGTCGAACTCCTGGATCTGCATCACCCGGCCATCGTCGACGCCGCCGCGGCGCTGAATCGTCCCATCAGCCACTGACATTCACCTGCCCAGGATGCGCCGCACGGATTGTTCTGGACGCAGATCCAGGCGGCGTAACAGTTGCGCATTGAGCGCCACCACCACGGTGGACGCCGACATCAAGATGGCCCCCACACTCATCGGGAGAACGAACCCAATCGGAGCGAGCACACCGGCCGCCAAGGGAACCGAGACCAGGTTGTATCCGGCTGCCCACCAGAGATTTTGCTTCATCTTGCGATAACTGGCCCGCGACAACTCGATGACCGACAGCACCGATCGCGGGTCCGAGCTTCCCAGGATGACACCGGCGGACGCGATGGCGACATCGGTGCCCGCTCCGATCGCAATGCCCACATCGGCCTGTGCCAGCGCGGGAGCGTCGTTGACGCCGTCGCCGACCATCGCCACGATGTGTCCTTCGGATTGCAGTTGCGCCACCGCCGACGCCTTGTCCTCGGGCCGCACCTGGGCGAACACCCGGTCGACTCCGATTTCGGCCGCCACCGTGTGGGCCACCGCATGTGCATCACCGGTGATCATGACCACCGATACACCCAGGCGGTGCAGTGCGTCGACGGTGTCCCGGGACTCCGGGCGAATGTCATCGGCCAGCCGCAGTGCGCCGGCGACCCGCCCGTCCGTCAGCACGTGCAGGATGATCGCCCCCTCGGAGCGCCACGTTTCAGCGATGGGTAGCTCCTGCGCACCATGCCTTTTCAGCAATGCGGGCCCGCCGACGGCAACCTGTACCCCTGAAACGTCGGCGGTGACGCCCAATGCGGGTTCCGAGGAGAAGCCGCCGGCGGCGGCGATGCGCAGCCCCCGGCCGCGTGCGGCCTCGACGATGGCATGCGCCAGCGGGTGCTCGCTGTCAGTTTCGGCCGCTGCCGCCAGCGCAAGGACGGTGTCGGCATCGCGCCCGTCAACGGGTTCGATGCCCGTCACCGTGGGAGCACCCTTGGTGAGCGTTCCCGTCTTGTCGAAGAGCACGACATCGACGGTGCGCATCTGTTCTAGAGCCAGACGGTCTTTCACCAGGACTCCGCCCCGAGCTGCACGCTCGGTGGCGATGGAAACGACCAACGGGATGGCCAGACCCAGGGCGTGCGGGCACGCAATCACCAGCACCGTGATGACGCGGACCACCGCGGTATCGGGCTCCCCCAGTATCGTCCAGGCCACGGCCGTCAAACCCGCGGCGCCGAGTGCGAACCAGAACAGCCAGCCCGCGGCGGTATCGGCGATCCGCTGCGCGCGCGAGCTGGATGCCTGGGCATCGGCGACCAGGCGCTGGATTCCAGCAAGAGTGGTGTCGTCACCGACCGCCGTAACCTCAACGCGCAGGCCCGAATCGGTGGCCACCGTACCCGCCACCACTGGATCCCCGGTCTGCCTGCGTACTGGACGCGACTCGCCCGTCACCATCGATTCATCCAGGTGCGCGCTGCCCTCAGTGATCCGACCATCGGCCGGCACCGAACCGCCCGGGCGCACGACCACGACGTCGCCCACGCGAAGATCTGCCGGCGCGACGCGCACCACCGCATCGCCCTCGATACGCTCGGCGGTGTCCGGCAAGAGCGCGGCCAGGGAATCGAGCGCCGACGTGGTCCTTGCCAACGACCGCATCTCGATCCAGTGCCCGAGCAGCATGATCACCACCAGAAGCGCCAGCTCCCACCAGAAGTTGAGCTGGTGATCGATCAGACCCAGGCTGGCACCCCAGGATGCGACGAAGGCCACCGTGATCGCCAGGCCGATCAACAGCATCATTCCCGGCTTGCGGCCGCGCACCTCGGCGACCGCGCCGCTCAGGAATGGCTTACCGCCCCAGAAGTAGATGACGGTGCCCAGGACCGGTGATACCCACCGAACCCACCCGGCCGTCGGCAGCTGATAACCGATGACCATCGCGAACATGTCGTTAAAGGCGATCACCGGCACCGAAAGCAGCAGCATGATCCAGAACAACCTGCGGAACTGTCCGACGTGATCGCCATGACCACCACCGTGACCTCCATGCGCAGCGTGGTCCGAGTGATCGCCGTGTTGGTGCTGCCGATGATCACGCTGCTCGTGTGAACCGCCGTGCCCAGCATGGGCCTTCGACTCATCCGCCGCGGCTGACGTCTGGGTTGACGAATGTTCGGGATGCTCCATGCGGGAACTCATACTCACACCGTATACCCCATGGGGGTATACGTCAACGGAGCAGGGCGGGTCGATTAGATACCCCCGTGGGGTATCATGGAAGGGTGTTGCACACCCTGGGCGATAGTGGATTCATCCGGCTTGCAGACGGGCGTGCACTGCACGTCATGAAGGCAGGCATCGGCAGCCCTACCGTGGTGTTTGAATCAGGCCTGGGCGCGTCACGCTCCGAGTGGGGCCTGGTGCAGCCTCTTGTGGCGCGCCAGTTCTCGACAGTCGTATATGACAGGGCCAATCTGGGGCGCAGCGACGACGACGGCGCACCACGCACTCTCGAACGTCTCACCTACGATCTCGGCGAATTACTGGACGCGCTGGATGCGGCCCCGTACATCCTGGTCGGACACAGCTATGGAGGAACGATCGCGCTGGCGACCGCGGCGCAGAATCGTTCCGATGTCGCCGGTTTGGTGCTGGTCGACCATTCCGATGAGCAGTTGGACGTCTGCTGCGGGCCATCCTTGAAACGTCTGCACATGCTCGCGCTGGCGGGCCGCTGGTCCACCGATGCGCTACGACGCCTCCGCCTCTTGCCGCTAGCCGTGCGCAGAGCCGCACCCGGCATGCCCGCCGACGTGGTGGATGACCTGGTTGCCGAAGATTTGACCGTGCGCGCCCGGCAGGCCGCCGAGGCCGAAGAAGAATTCTTTCTCCAGGGGTTGGCGAGCCTGCGGCGCCGGCCCCCGAAACTGGGCGACATGCCGGTCACCGTGATCTCCGCAACGCGATCGACACTCATTGACAGGTCGATCCGCAAAGCCTTCCTCGGCGCACACGAGCGGGCCGCCGGTCGGCTGGGCGCCCGGTTGGTGAAGGCCCGAAAATCTGGCCACCAGGTTGTCTTCACGGAGCCGCACCTGGTCGCCGACGAAATCATCCGGATCGCCGGCGCACCCTCGTCGCCCCGCGACATTGCGAGCCACCCAATACCGTAATCCCTTCAGCCGTAACCTGATACAAGCGCCCCACCACGTCGCTGAAGAACGTCCCTGCCACTCAAAGCGGCCCGCGAGCTGATAGGCGGCGCCCCGTGGCGCGTCCACCAAGGGTCAGCATTGGATGTCGACGTGGTAGACGCTATAGAGCCACACCCGCCGAGTAGGCCCGGAGGAAATGTTCGGGTATATCCGCGGGTTTCCGTAGACATCGAGGTCTTTGCGCACCCGCGTGGCGACACATTGCGACAATGGCTTGTTGCCCGTCTTCGTGACAATGACTTTGTTGCCTTGGGCTTTCAGGCTTTCGATGACTTGTTCGGCGTCGCCGAGCGTGCCCGGACCAGCGTGAGCGATCGGGGCAACCAGCAGCGTCGCGGCGATGGTGGCCGCCAGCGTCAATCCGGGCACACGGCGGCGAAAATTGGTGTTCATGGCAAGAGAACCTCTTATGTATGGGGCCGCGCCACGTCGGCGCGGCAGGCGGGTAACGGATCGGTTGCGCGCTTGGTTCTTGGCACGCGTCGGTGCGCGCCGAGAACCAACTCGCCCCGATCAGCGCCGCATTACGCAGAGGTGATGAATGAGAGTGCGGCCGCCGACGATCGCGGCAGCTGCGGTATGTGGTGGCGGCCCCCTGTTTGAGCATGAACAAACCACAGCTGCCGACACATCGACCGCCAGAGCCAATACGGCAAGCACCAGCACACGCAACATGGCGGGCGCGCTCAGAACTGTGGCCACGGCGTCGGACGCGGTGCACGTGAGGAACGCCGCCCTGCCGACATGGTCGTGCACACCGGCTACAACGTCGCTGAGTTGTCGCGGCGAGCCGACCGCGACGGCGTGATGAGGCAGCGCCACCCTGGCCGCGTCGCGATGAGGCGTCGCCGAGCACTGCAACACCAGCATCGCGAGGGCCGCCGCGACGATGGAGAACACCAAGGCGGCACGCCCCACCCGGAGACTGCCGAACGATCGTTCGCCACGGGGCGGCAACACATCTTCACCATAACACGATGCGCCAATACCCCTACCCGGTATGCAGAGGACGAGGGCATCGCGGTCCGGGCTCAACATCGCACATCGATATACACGGTCCGGTACAGCAATTGGCTCCCGCGGCCGTTGGCTCGTCTTGCCGGACTGGGGTCGACCATCCGCGGATGGGTCCACCAGTACTCGGACCTGCCTTCGCGCACCGAGATCACGGTGCACATCTGCAGCGGCTTGTCGCCCGCCCGATGGACGATGACCTGGTCACCTTGACGTTGCAACAGCATGATCAACTGTAGGGCGTTTGTCGACGCCGGCCCGGCCGACGCCAGCGGAGATGCGGTGACGATCGGTACCGCTACCAGCGATGCGACCGCAATGACGACTCGGCGCCTAAATCTGTTGTTGGGCATGGAAATTCCCTAACACTGAATGGTGACGTACATGACGTGTGAGGCCAGGGTGCGAGTGGCCGGTCCTTTGCGCTGCGGCACCTGTTTGTAGATGTGCCGACCGACACGCACGGAAGTGGCTATGCACTGCGACAGTGGTTTGACGGGGCCGCTGCGGTTGACGATGACCTGGTCGCCACGGGTCTTCAGTGCGGTGATGACAGCCTGCGCATTACCGGGCGCCTGCGGCCCCGGCTGCGCCGGGCCGGCAGAGACGGGAGCAGCCGACAGGACGGCGACAAGTCCGGCCGCCAGTGCCAGGCCAACGGCATGACCCCTGAACAACGCTGGAGCAACGGCCAAACATGATGCAGCCACAATGACGGCTTCCTTGTCTGAAAAGTGTTGACGTGGTGACCATTGGCGACACAATCGCGCATCGCCACCTGATGACCCCACTCATCGCAATTCCTGCCGGAATGGCCGCACTCGTATGGTCAGCGGTGGAAGCTACGACCGCAGGCCCGTGTCATCGATGGACACAGGCAGATATCGATCAGCGCCGCATCACGCAGAGGCGCAGGAAACATTCGCGACCGCTGGTCGACAACCACCGGGATCGCCCCTTCGGAGGGCCGCGCCTGGCCGTGTGCCTCCTGGCCCACGCCACAAATACCCCGAAGGCCATCGCCGTGATGGCGAGGGCCCAGCCTTGGAGGGCGCCCGGCCCGGTCGCGGTCACCGCGTTAATCACGGGCAGCTGACATCCGTGATGATCGCCGGTGTCGACCGCCGCGGCAATCAGAGGGGGCGCTTGGGTGACGCGCAGTGACGCGGCCACGACGCCCAGATCGGTGATCGCGCTTCCCGCCGCAGCGGCCGGGGCCGTCGGGCACGTCAGCATCGGCGCGAGCGCAACCGCGATGGTCAGCAGCGCCCAGAACAACGCCGACGCCGCGGGAAGCGCCACGCGCCGCACCGCACGTTCACCGGTGAGCGCCATGGGACTACCCTACACCCGAACCCCGTACCCGTAGTGGGTATTCATTCGGACATTCTTCAGTCCGTCGCATTCCCCACGCGTATGACTGCGGAACCGTTACTGGGACTCCCCGCGCGCGGCCCGCTGCAGGGCGGCCACCTCGGCATCCATGCGGGGCAGGATCTCGGGAATCATGCCCCGCATGGGCAGTTCGCCGAGCGATGTCGACAACACCGGCTTGAGCCAGCGGGTCACCCCCACCCAGCCGGGGCAGTTGATGCGCCGGCGGCGTTTTTCGATGCCCTTGACGAAGGCCTTCCCGCACGCTTCGACAGACGTCACGGTTCTCAATGGCGGTGGCAGCCGGGTCAGCATCTCCGAAAACGCCGACAAGTTGGCCTTCTGGTCGTTCACCATCGAGGTGTCGATCCACGACATGTGTGCCGAACCGACATCAACGCCGCGGTGCGCCACTTCCAGGCGCAGTGCGTTGGCGAAGTGTTCGACGGCCGCCTTGGACGCGTTGTACGCCGTCACCCCGGGCGCGGCGGCATACGCGGCCAGCGAGGACACGATCAGCACATAACCCTGCCGTTCGATGAGCGAGGGCAATGCCGCCCGCACCGTGTGAAACACCCCGAGTACGTTGACATCGATCAGCTTCTTGAAGGTGGCCGGGTCCACCTGCAGCACCGAGCCGAATGTCAGCAGGCCCGCGTTCGCGAGCACCACGTCGATGCCACCGAACCGCTCGACCGCTTGGGCAACGGCTCCTTCCAGCGCGGCAAGATCGCACACATCGGCAACAGCCACCAGCACACGATCACGGCCCAGATCGTCGGCGATCGCGGCGAGTTTGGCCTCGTCCACATCGGTAAGCAGCAGATTCGCACCCTTGGCATGCAGCCTGTGCGCGACCTCCACGCCGATTCCGCCGGCGCCGCCGGTGATCATGACGGTCTTGCCTGCGATGTCGTTCGCCGTTGAACCCATGGGCAGACGCTACAGCTGCACTCCCAGCAGGGCATCCACCGCATCGCGCACCTGACCACCTGCCGTTGCATCGTGGCCGCCGTACGCCAGCGCATCGGTCACCCAATTATCCAGGGCAGCAAGTGCTTTCGGTGTGTCGAGATCATCTGCGAGATAGCGGCGCACCCGCGAAACCACGTCCCGAGTGCTCGGTGCGGTGGGCAGCGCGGCCGCACGGCGCCACCGGGCCAGCCGGCCCTGCGCATCGGCGAGCACAGTATCGCTCCAGGACCGATCCGCGCGGTAGTGGCCGGCCAGCAGCCCGAGACGGATCGCGGCGGGATCCACGCCCTGCGCCGTCAGGCCGGACACTTTCACCAGGTTTCCGCGGCTCTTGGACATCTTGTGTCCGTCCCACCCGATCATCCCGGCGTGCACGTAGTGCCGCGCAAAACGGCGTTGTGCGGTAACGGCTTCGGCGTGCGCGGCACTGTACTCGTGATGCGGGAAGATCAGGTCGCTGCCGCCGCCCTGAATGTCGATACCGGCCCCGAGCTCGCGCAGCACGATCGCCGAACATTCGACGTGCCAGCCCGGCCGGCCCGGCCCGAATGACGCCTCCCAGCTCGGCTCCCCTGGCCTCGCGGCCCGCCACAACAGCGCATCGAGCTCGTTGGCCTTACCCGGACGGTCCGGGTCGCCGCCACGTTCGGCGAAGAGCCGTGACATGGTCTCGATGTCATAACCCGACTCGTAACCGAACTGCTCGGTGGCGTCCACCCGGAAGTACACATCCGGGTGCTCGGAATCGTCCACGACGTACGCGGCGCCGGAGGCGAGCATCTTCTCGACCAGTTCGATGATGCACGCGATCGACTCGGTGGCACGCACGTACTCGCGCGGCGCCAACACCCGCAGCGCTGTCATATCACCCCGAAACAGGTCGGTTTCCCGGTCCCCCAGCTGACGCCAGTCGATACCGTCACGGTCGGCCCGCTCGAAGAGCGGGTCATCGATATCGGTGACGTTCTGCACGTAGTGCACGTCCAGGCCCGCGTCGAGCCATTGCCGGTAGATCAGGTCGAACGTGAGATACGTTGCGGCATGGCCCAGATGAGTGGCGTCGTACGGGGTGATGCCGCACACGTACATGGTCGCGGTCGGCCCGGTGGTTACCGGGCGCACCTGACGGTCGGCGGTGTCGTACAGCCGTAGCTGCGGACCACGACCGTCGAGTTCAGGAACCGGCGCCGACGCCCACGACTGCATACGCACACCTTATGGGGTGGTCAGGCACGCCCGGCGACCGCATCCAGCAGCAACGGCGCCAGATCGGGACGGCACATGATGAGGTCGGGCAGGTACGGATGCGGCTCGTTGTATCGCAGCGCAGAGCCGTCCAGACGTGATGCGTGCAGCCCAGCCGCGAGCACCACCCCGGCGGGAGCCGCCGAATCCCATTCCCATTGGCCGCCGCCGTGCAGATAGGCGTCCGCCTCGCCGCGTACCACCGCCATCGCCTTGGCGCCCGCCGAACCCATCGGGATGAGTTCGATGTTGAGTCGCTCGGCCATATCGGTGAGGAACTTGGGCGCCCGGCTGGCACTGGCCACGATCCTGATCGGGTCCGACTCAGCGCGCGCCGAAGGGGCCACCCGGGTCTCGTCGGTGCGAAATACCGTGTCCAATCCGGGCAACGCAACGGCGGCATCGGTGATCGAACCACCATCTCCGTCGGCCTGCCACAAGGCCACATGCACGGCCCAGTCGTTGCGGCCCTCCAACCCGAATTCGCGGGTGCCATCCAGCGGATCGATGATCCACACGCGCTGCGCCCCGAGGCGGGCCTTGTCGTCGACGGCCTCCTCCGAAAGCACAGCGTCCGCGGGGCGCGCTGCCGCCAGTCGCTCCAACAGCAGCGCGTTCGCGCGCTTGTCGCCGGCAGCGCCGAGCCCCTTGGGGTCGTCGAAACCGAGCTCGGCACGCACCTGCAACAGCAGCTGTCCAGCTTCGTGGGCGAGTTCTGCGGCGAGCGCGGCATCGGAAAGAGTCACCCGGTCAGTATTACCCGATCCGGATTTGTCTGAGCTCGTCGGCATACTCGGCCCCATGACCGGCATGCGCTACGGAATCGTTCTGACGACGGGAGATGCGGCCGATGTCGCGGAGCTGGCCGCGCTGGCCGAGGAGGTGGGCTGGGACGCGATCTTCGGCTGGGAACCCGTCTGGGGCGTCGACGCATGGGTGGCCTTGACCGCGGCCGCCATGCGCACCACCCGAATCAAGCTCGGCACCATGCTGACTCCGCTCCCGCGCCGCAAGCCCTGGGATCTGGCATCCACCACCGCGACGCTGGACCGGCTCTCCGGTGGACGAGTCATCCTGTCGGTCGGAATGGGTGCATTGCACGATAATTGGCTGGCGTTCGAGCGCGACCAGGGCCGCAAGACCCGCGCCGAGCTACTCGACGAGGGACTCGACGTCCTGTTCGGGCTGTGGGCCGGCCAACCCTTCGGCTACGAGGGCAAGCACTACCGGGTGATGCCGACGACACACCTGGCACCCGACCCCCCGGCGCAGCGGCCGCGCATCACGACCTGGTGTGTGGGCCTGGCCGGATCACGCAAATCCATGTCCCGCGCCGTCCGCTGCGACGGGCTGCTGCCGAACATCACCACCGCGGACGGACGGTTCGACGCCGACCCGCCGTTGGAACGCTGGCTCGGCGCCGCACGCGAAGCCCGTTCGCTACGAAGCGAATTGGGCAACGAGGGCAGCTACGACATGGTGTACGAGGCGACCACCGATTGGAAGGAGCTCGCCGCCACCCGCGAGAAGATAGCGACCCTGCATGACGGTGGGTACACCTGGTACCTGGATTCGGACTGGGGTGGTCAGCACGACGATCCGCTGGCCGCGCTACGCGCCCGCATCGAAAACGGGCCACCGCGTTAGGCGTCAGTGCTTGACGTCAGGACACAGTGTCTTCGGAGCGATATCCACGATCGAGGCAACTTCCCAACGGGCCTGAATCCCCGGAAAAACCGTTGCGGCCGCAATCGCGTCCTCCTTGGACGCCCCGCCGCGCAACGCGTCACAGGCCCGATAACCGCTGGCAAGGTAGCGGGCCGACGCACCACCGAATATCGCGGTACCCGGCGTGGTGTCGTTCAACATCTGCAGGAACTCGACCTCGCCGTCGGCGTGAGCCGGCACCGCCAGCCCGACCCCCACAACACCCAGTAACGCAACGAGTAAACCGGTAGCCGAAAGCCCACGAAAGTTTGTGATCATGATGTCCCCTCTGACGAGGAGACGATCCTATTGCGCGCTAGGCACTGGTCGGAGGGGTTTTTCCGTAAGTCGAACCACCCCAGTTTTCAAGATCACGGCGCGAATTCGCCCGTACAGATCGCCATCGGTGGATCCGGGAAGGCGAAGGAATGCACGACGCCGGGCTTGCCCTTGCATTGCGCCGCTTCCTTGGTCCCCGGAATCACGAACAGCACGACGAACGCCTTCGGCGCCTGGCAGGAATCCGCGGCCACGAACACGGTGCTTCCCATCACAACGGCTGTCTGATAGCAGGAGCCGATGCGCAGTTGCGGGGCAATGCAATACGAGAAATCGCCGGCGGTGAATCCCGTGTAGGTCGCCCTGCACTTACCACCGGGAACCACCTCGATCACCCGCCACGCCGCCTTGGGGTCGGCACAGGTAACCGTCTTGTAGTCCGAAGGAGCCGCGAGCGCGATGCAGTCACCCACAGCGGCCACCTGGCCCGGGGCCTTGGGCGGGCCCGTCGGCGCCGGGGGTGGGACGGGCACCTGCGGCGGCGCCATCGGCGGACTGGGTGGCTGCACCGTCGGCGTCTGATAGGTCGGCGAGCCACCGACATTCGGCGACTCCGGGTTCGCGTAGGACACCGTGCTGGTCGGCGACGGGGCGGACTGTCGGGGGGCGCTTTCCCGGTTGAGTATCAGCACCAACACCAAGGCCAACACCACGACGACCGCGCCCGCTATCGACGCGATCAGGATCCACGGCTTGGACTGCTTGCGCGGAGCTTGAGGAGCCTGCCCCGGCAGGCCCGGATACATGGGCGGGACGGCGTACCCCTGCGGAACTCCGTCATACAGCCGGCCGATCGAGTCGTCCGGGTACTCCGCGGGCGCATACCCATACTGATCCTGCGCGTACCCGTACTGGTTCTGAGTCGGCGGCGCTCCCTGCCATTGCCCTTCGGGTGCACCCCACTGCCCGGTACCGCCGTACTGGTACGGATCGCCCGGTCCTGTCACGTCTGCACCCCCCTGACCCCGTTCCGTCTCGGAACACCATGCTTTGCCGACCAGGCTAGACGATCGGCAATCAAAAGGCGGGCCACGGTATGGGCCTGTGGCGATCGGGCATCGGCATCACCGGCTCATCCAGCATCATCGCAGCGCGTTGGCCCAAAGCTGCCACTTCAGCCGTAGTGATGTGGGCCGATAGGGCAGCCCCAAGGTCCCCCCGCAGTCCGTGATGGAGGCGAACGACATCGGTGAGCAACTCGGGCTCGACGGGCTTGCCCGACCAGCCCCACAGAACGGTTCGCAGCTTGTCCTCGGCGTGCAGGCAGATTCCGTGGTCGACACCGTAGACACCGCCGTCGGCGCCCCGCAGGATGTGACCACCCTTGCGGTCGGCGTTGTTGGCCAGGGTGTCGAAAACAGCCATACGGCGCAACAGGGCGTCATCGGCGTGGACCAACACGATCTCGGCACCGTCGGCATCCAGGGCACGCAGGATGGGCAGATAACCCGGCGCCACGGCATCCGGAAGGCAGATGTCGACCAAATCCAGCTCGCCCTCGGCGAGCTCGGGCTCGTGGATCCACCGCTGCACCATGCCAACGCCCGCAGGGCCGTCACGAAAGACCGTATACGGCACCACATTCCAGCCCAAATAGGCCGAGATCAGGTACGTAGCCACCTCACGACCGGCCAGGGTGCCGTCCGGGAAATCCCAGAGCGGCTGCTCGCCCCGCACCGGTTTGTAGACGCAGTGCACGCTGTCCCCCGCCTCGCTCTGGACCTCACAGAGAAATGTGGCGTTGCTGGCCGATCTGATGCGGCCGATGACGGTGAGCTCGCCGTCACGGATCGCGGCATGATCCTCGGGGTTGCCGCCAGGGCCCGAGTCGTCAGGACTCGGCGTCATCTGGCGCCCCGGGCACCGTCCCGCGACGGTAGCCGTTGGTGCGGACGCAGATGTGTCCGGCCGGATCGAGTGGCTCCTCGCACAGCGGGCACGGAGGACGCCCCGCGGAGACAACCCTGGTGGAGCGCGTCGCGAATTGTCGTGCCGCTTCCAGGGAAAGGAACACCCGCACAGCGTCCGGGCCGTCCTCGGAGTCATCGAGCACCACCGACGCGTCGAATTCCTGCTCGCTCACCGCGAGCAATTCGACAACCACCGAATTGGCCTCGGCATCCCAGCCGAGGCCCATGGTGCCGACCCTGAACTCAGCGTCCACGGGCATCACCAGCGGGTTGAGGTCCTCGACCACGTCCGGCTCGGGCGGAATCGGAGTCCCGAAACGGCGATGGACCTCCGACAACAGAGTTCCGATGCGTTCGGCCAGCACCGATACCTGCTGCTTCTCCAACATCACGCTCACGATTCGGGTCTCGTGGACGGCCTGAAGATAGAACGTGCGGTTCCCCGGCTCTCCGACCGTTCCGGCGACGAAACGGTCCGGGCTGCGGAATACGTGAATCGATCGCGGCATGGTGTCTCCAAAACTACCGGTCAATGAACCCCTCGTGCGAAGGGTTCTAATCGGTGGTGCCGCCCACTGGCGCGTCCGAGGCGTCTCCGGCGGGCTTCTCGGGCGGCCGCGCATGCAATGCGCTCGACAGGTCGTGGCCGGTGTGGTTCATGTGCATGACGAAGGGCCGCAGCTCGGTGTAGCGCACCACGCTCATCGACGCCGGGTCGGCCACGATGCGCTGAAACGCGTCCAGGTGCGTGCCGAGGGCATCGGCCAACACCGACTTGATGACATCTCCGTGAGTGCAGGCCACCCACACGCAGTCGCCACCATGCTCCTCGGACAGCCGTCGATCGTGCTCGCGCACCGCGGCCACCGCACGCGCCTGCACTTCGGCGAGCCCCTCACCGCCGGGAAACCGCGCGGCGCTGGGCTGCTGCTGGACGACTTTCCACAGCGGCTCGCTGAGCAGCTCCGCGATCTCGCGGCCGGTCCACTGCCCGTAATCCACCTCGGCCAGCCGCTCCTCGACGACCGGCGTCAGGTTCAGTTCCGCCGCCAACGGCGCCACGGTCTGCTCGCACCGCAGCAGCGGGGACGTGACGATCGCCTGGACCGTCACCGCGCCCAGCCGGTCAACGACACCGCGGGCCTGGAGCTGACCCTTCTCGTCGAGTTGGACACCGGGGCTGCGACCGGCCAGCGTGTGGGCAACATTCGAGGTGGAACGCCCGTGGCGCAACAGGATGACCGTCACGATGCGCTCACCACACCGGCGGCCAGCAGGCCCATTACCGTCAGACCCAGCACCACGCGGTATCCGACGAACCAGTACATGCTGTGGTTACTGATGAACCGCAGTAACCAGGCAACGGCGGCGTATCCGATGACGAACGCGATGAGTGTGGCCACCAGCAGCTGCGGGCCCGTCGCGCTCATGCCCTCGGTCACCGGATGGAAGGCGTCGGGCAGGGAGAACAGTCCCGAGGCCAGCACCGCAGGTATCGCCAGCAAGAATCCGAACCGGGCGGAGGCCGGCCGGTCCAAGCCCAGGAACAGCCCGGCGCTGATGGTGGCGCCAGAACGGGATACGCCCGGGATGAGCGCCAAAGCCTGTGCGCTGCCGACAATCACGGCATCCTTCATGGTGAGCTGCTCGGTATGACGCACCTGACGCCCGTAGTACTCGGCTGCGGCGATGACCAGCGCGAAAATGATGAGCGACGCCGAGATGAGCCATAAATTCCTTGCACCGGAACGGATTTGATCCTTGAACGCCAGGCCCAGTATCCCGATGGGCATGGTGCCGACAATGACGTACCAGCCCATCCAATAGTCAAAGTTTCTGTGCGCCTTGACGAACAGTCCGTCAAACCAGGCACGAAGAATGCGCCAGATGTCTTTGGCGAAGTAGAGCAACACCGCCGCCTCGGTACCCAGTTGAGTCACGGCGGTGAAAGAGGCTCCCGCGTCCTCGTCGAAGAACACTCTCGACACGATCGCCAGATGACCCGATGACGAGATGGGCAGGAACTCGGTCAGCCCTTGGACCACCGCCAGCACGATCACTTGCAACCAGGACATTGCCGCTACTGCCGAATCCACGACAGCGACCGTACTGGACGCGCCGGCAGATCGCCCTAGCCGGCCAGCAGCCGGGCGAGCCGGCTGGTGCTCACCGGCTGCGCGCCGGCGACCAGATCACGCACCGCGGCAACGATGCTGCGCTCGTCGGTGACGTCGATATCGGTGATCGGCCGGGTTCCCACCGCCACTACATCGCTGTCGTCGGGAACCAACTCGGTAAGGAAGGCTCGATAGATCTCGACACGCAGCAACGAATCCTCGATGCGGAAAGCGAAGCTACGACCATCGCCCACCTCACCAAATCCATTCGCGTGCACGCCCGTCACGAGGACCTCGACGGTGAAGACCGGACTGTCGGCAAGCGTCATGGTCCTTACGATAGCCCTCAGCTACCGACTGCTAGCACCGAACGCGCCGAGAAAGTCATCTCCTGTCCGGCAACCCCAGGTCAATTGCGATGATGGTTCCAATGAATCATTTACCGGGCCGCGATGTGCGCGGTATAAGGGGCACAGTCGCCGCGCTAGCAGCAGTCATCGCCGTGACCGCAAGCGTCCTGTCGGGCTGCTCATCAGGCAGCGATAGCGACAATTCGACCGATCCGCGCGTCATCACCCCGGCCGCTGCAGCACAGTCACCGCCTCTGACGACCGCGCCCGCCGGCACAGTGCACCGATTCGCCGGCCAGGCCGGTGCCGTGTTGTTCGACACCCCGACCGGCACGCTGTCGATTCTGGCCAATGGCGGCCGTACCGTGACGCTGTTCACCCCCGTGAATCTGGACGCCCCGCGTCACACCGCCTCGCTCGCCTCCCCGGCGACCGCGGTTGTCGGTGACGGTCGCGGCAAGCTCTACCTGTCCACCAAGGGTGGCTACTTCACGCTCGACATCGCCACCGGGCGCACCGACAAGGTCGACATCCCGGGCCAGGAGCAGATCGAGTTTTCGGCGATAACCCGGCGGCCCGACGGGCGAATCGTGCTGGGCGGCGGCGGAAGTGTTTTCACCCTCGACGCGCAAAACCAGGTGATCGCCCGTGCCCAGGGTTTCGCACACGTTGATTGCCTTGCCTACCAAGGAGATAGGGTTGCGGTTCTCGATCGCGCGCAAAGCTCGGTAACCACCCTGACGGACGTCGGCGACGGCACCGCCCATGCTCTTCGCGCCGGCGAGGGTGCCACCACGATGCTGGCCGACGACAAGGGACGCCTACTGGTCGCCGATACCCGCGGCGGCGCCCTGCTGGTGTTCGGGCTCGCGGATTCCCTCATCTTGCGCCAGCGCTATCCGGTGCCCAACGCGCCGTATGGACTCGCCTATTCGGGCAAGCTCATCTGGGTGTCGCAGACAGCATCCAACACGGTTATTGGCTACGATCTGTCCACTGGCATACCTGAGGAAAGGGCCCGATTCGCTACTGTGCGGCAACCTAATTCACTGGTGAGTGACGGATCCACCCTGTATGTGGCATCCGGTGCGGGCGATGGGATACAGGCCATCGACATCAGGAGCATCGGATGAGCAGCGCCTCGCGATCAAGCTTCCCGGCAGGTTGGGAAAGCGAACCCGATGACGACTACGACTACTACCCACTGCGACTGCCACCGGAGATCACCAGGATCACCGCCTCGTTGCGGTTGTCGATTCAGGCCGAGTTCGGCGGCTGGGAGCTCACTCGGGTACGGCTCTACACTGACGGAAGCCGACGGGTCTTGTTGCGCCGCAAGAAGCTACGCGGGAACCTCGGCGGCCCGTTGACGGCCCCGGTGATGTGATGCTGTACGCCATCCTGTTGCGGCTGTTTTTCGTCCTGCCGCCGGAACGCGCGCACACTCTGGTGTTCGCATCTTTGCGCGCCGCGGCGGCCTTCGGTCCGACTCGCCGGCTGATGAATCGTCTATGCGCCCCCACTGATCCCATCCTGGCCAGCGAGGTGTTCGGGGTGCACTTCCCCGCACCCTTGGGTTTGGCCGCGGGATTCGACAAGGACGGCGAGGGTCTCAAGGTGTGGGGCCCGCTCGGCTTCGGCTATGCCGAGGTGGGCACGGTGACCGCAATCGCCCAGCCGGGCAATCCGAAACCCCGGATGTTCCGGCTCAAGGCGGACCGCGGCATTCTCAACCGAATGGGCTTCAACAACCACGGTGCGGCAGCCTTGGCGCCCCGACTGGCGACTCGCAGGGCCACGGTGCCGATCGGCGCCAACATCGGAAAGTCGAAGATCGTGGAGGCTGCCGTCGCGTCGTCCGACTACCGGGTGAGCGCCCGGCTGGTGGGGCCCGCCGCCGACTTCCTGGTGGTCAACGTGAGCTCCCCCAACACCCCTGGGCTACGCGACCTTCAAGCCATCGGTGAGCTGCGTAAAATCCTGTCCGCGGTGCTGGAGGAGACCGCCACCCCGGTGCTGGTGAAGATCGCCCCCGATCTCTCCGATGCCGACATCGACGAGATCGCCGATCTGGCGGCCGAACTGGGCCTGGCCGGGATCGTCGCCACTAACACCACCATCAGCCGTGCTGGATTGCAGACACCGAATGTCGAAGATCTGGGCGCCGGTGGGATCTCGGGCCCGCCGGTGGCCGCGCGATCCCTCGAGGTGCTGCGGCGGCTGCACCGACGGGTGGGAGATCGCCTGGTGCTCGTCAGCGTCGGCGGTATCGAGGATGCCGATGACGCCTGGGCGCGCATCACCGCGGGGGCCTCACTGCTGCAGGGCTACACCGGTTTCATTTACCGGGGTGGCTTCTACGCCAAGCGAATTCACGACGGCATCGCCCAACGTCTACGTGACGAGGGCTTCGCCAGCCTTCAGGAGGCCGTCGGCTCCGCCTCCTAACAGACCCCCGCGAGGCAGCTAGTGCTGCTCGTAGGTGCCGTGGATGACGGCACGGGCAATCGCGTGCCCAAACAGGTTGAAGCCCAGATATGCCGGGGTGGCGCTTTCCGGCAGCTCAAGCTTCGGCACGCTCACGGCGTGCACGGCGATGTAATACCGGTGCGGTCCGTGACCGGCGGGCGGCGCGGCCCCGATGTACCGCTTGAGGCTCGCGTCATTGGCCAAGGTGATCGCATCCCCCGGCAAGTCGCTTCCGTTGCCCACGCCGGCCGGCAGCTGCGTGGTCGTCGCAGGCAGGTTCGCCACCGCCCAGTGCCAAAAGCCCGATCCGGTGGGGGCATCGGGGTCGTACACCGTGACGGCGAAGCTCTGCGTTTCCTCCGGGAATCCGGACCAGCTCAGCTCGGGCGAGACGTCCTGTCCCCCAGCGCCCATGATTCCGCTCACCTGCTCGATGCCGAGTGGCTGTCCATCGGTGACGCTGGCAGATGTCAGGGTGAAGGTCGGCAGCTGCGGCAAGGAGTCGTACGGAGAGGCCATCTGGGCGTCCTTTCAGTCGGTCGTGATCAGTGGTTGAGCAGGAAATGCTGAAGAACCTTGGTACCGAAGGTCAATGCGTCGACCGGCACGCGCTCGTCGACACCGTGGAACAACGACGCGAAATCGAGTTCGGGCGGCAGCTTCAGCGGCGCGAAACCGAAGCATCGAATACCCAACCGGGCGAATGCCTTTGCATCGGTGCCGCCCGAGAGCATGTACGGCACGGTGCGGGCCTCGGGATCGAATTCGAGCACCGCGGCATTCATCGCGTCGACCAGGTCACCGTCGAACGTCGTCTCGTAGGCCGGGAGCAGTTGCACCCATTCGCGTTCGACGTCGGGGCCGATGATCTCGTCGACCTCACGCTCGAAGGCCTCCAGCCGTCCGGGCAGCACCCGGCAATCGATGACGGCCTCGGCAGTCGCCGGAATGACATTCGCCTTGTAGCCGGCCTTGAGCATGGTCGGGTTGGCGGTATCACGCAGGGTCGCGCCGACAATCTTGCCGATCGAACCCAGCTTGGCGACCGTGCCCTCCAGATCCGGTGAGTCCGGGTCGAAGTCGTAGCCGGTCTCCTCTGCCACCGCTGCGAGGAACTGTGTGACCGCCTCGGTCAGTACCAGTGGGAAGCGATGCCGCCCCAACTTGGCGACGGCTTCGGCGACGGCCGTGACGGCGTTGTCCTCATGCACCATCGAGCCGTGGCCTGCCCGGGCCTTGGCGATCAGCCGCATCCAGGCGATGCCCTTCTCTGCCGTCTCCAGCAGGTACAGGCGCCGCTCACCGCCTTCCTTGCGGGGCACGGTCAGCGAGAAACCACCCACCTCGCCGATGGCCTCGGTGACGCCCTCGAACAGGTCGGGACGGTTGTCCACGAGCCACTGCGAGCCCCACTTGCCACCGTTCTCCTCGTCCGAGACAAAAGCCCAGACCAGATCTCGCGGCGGGACAATCCCAGACCGTTTGAGGTACCGGGCGATGGCCACCATCATCCCGACCATGTCCTTCATGTCGACGGCGCCGCGACCCCATACGTAACCGTCGTTGACCGCCCCGGAGAAGGGATGCACGCTCCAGTCCGCGGCTTCGGCGGGAACCACGTCGAGATGGCCGTGGACGAGCAGGGCGCCACGATCAGGATTCGCCCCGGGAAGCCGTGCGAATAGGTTTCCCCGTCCGGGCGCACCCGCCTCGACATACTCACAGGTGTATCCGACCTCTTCCAGCTGCTGCTGGATCCACCGCGCGCACTCGGCCTCACCCTTGGTGGTTTCCAGCTCTCCGGTGTTTGAGGTATCGAAACGGATCAGCGTGCTGACCAGTTCGACGACCTCGTCCTCGGGCGCCGGTTTCACAGAAGTCACAACTACCTTTCCTACCATCGTCGGAGACTGCACACCGGGCGCGGGCAACCGGTTTGGGCCTTGTGCAGGGTTTCCGCTAGCCTATGACGGCAACCACGGGCCATAGTGCCCGCACTTGTCCGAGTGGCGGAATGGCAGACGCGCTAGCTTGAGGTGCTAGTGCCCTATTAACGGGCGTGGGGGTTCAAGTCCCCCCTCGGACACACACGATCCGCCGGCACTCACAGCCATGCCGAGTTCCGCTTTCTAGCCGCCACGCGACGTCAGATTGATCAACGGTAGATAGACGGTGTCGAACAGCTCCGCAAGCGTGTCGTCGTCAAACGGCTTGCGGGTGAAGAACAGCTCGTGGCGCATGAGCGCAAGGATGCTCGTCGCCACAGGCAGCGGAATGTCTTCCGGGCCGATCTCACCGCGCTCGCGCGCCTCGCACAAGGCCTGCAGCACGGTGTGGTCGACCCATCCGGCGATTGCCGTCGTCATGTCGTCGGCCAACTGGTCGTCGGCCTCAGCCAATAGGCAGCGGTAGTTACCAATCCCGATGCGCTGCAGCTCCCGGAGCAAGGCCCCCAACAGTGCCAGCACGTCTTCACGCAAGGAAGTGGCCGATGCGAGCCGCGCGGGTGGGTATCGCAGCGTCGGCAGCGCGTCGGCGACCATGTGCGCACGAGATCGGTAGCGGCGGTACAGCACCGGCTTGCTGGTCTTGGCACGACGGGCCACACCCTCGAAAGTGACCCCCGAGTAGCCGTGTTCCTTCAGCTCCGCGTATGTCGCGTCGCGGATTGCCGACATCAGCGCTTCGTCGCGCCGCCGCGTACCCGCCTCCACCTGCGGTGCTTCCACGCTTTCCCTCAAGTCTCCAGTAGACACGTTGCGTATCTTACGCGTGCTATCATCGAATCAAGCAAGATACGGATCGTTTCTTATGGTATCGCTGGCGCCGCCCGGCCCTGCCCCAGGAAGGAAACTCATGAGCGTCGTTCTGCCGACGGTGGCCGATTTGAGCCCCACGCAACGGGAAGCATTCGATCTGTTCCCGGCCAATCTGACCCGAGGCCTGGTGATGACGAGGAACAGCGCCAAGCCCTATCTCGCATTGGGGCTCTCCTTCAGAGACGGCGGGCTGGCTCCGGAGACCAGAGAGTTGGTCATCTTGCGTGTCGGCGCGGTTACGCACGCCCAGTACGAGATCCACCACCATGCCCCCGAGGCGCAGCGCGTCGGAGTGCCGGCCGAGGTGATCGACGCGGTGGTGTCTGGGGCAGATTCTTTCGGCGACGAGCGCCTCGACGCACTGATCGGTTTCGTCGACGACCTTCTTGCCGGGATCACCAACGCGCCCGCGGGCACCGCCGCGGTCCAGAAGTTCTACTCAGACAACGAAATCGCCGAAATCGTACTGCTCACTGGGCATTACGTGATGACAGCACTCTTCCTCAAGACGCTGGGCATCACTGCCGAAGGTGAGGGCGAGACGAAAGACATCCTCACGACCGCCACGAACACGTTGCGTTCAGAAGAAGGGCAGAACTGACATGACGCAGGATTTCGCGTTCCAGAAGGGACTCGTCGAACTCGGCGGAGGCGCACACGTTTTCCTCTCCGGCGATGAGGGCTTCGGGCTGGCCAACGCGGGTCTGGTGGTCAGCGATGGCGAATCACTGGTCGTGGACACCCTTTACGATGTGCGGCACGCACGGGAGATGCGTGCCGCGTTCGGGCAGCACACGGCCACCGCCCCGGTGCGATATGTGCTCAACACGCACACCGATGGCGACCACTTCTTCGGTAATCAGGCATTCGCCAACGATGTCGAGATCATCGCCACGGAAGCCGCCAGTGCGCTCATGGTGCAGGAGCACGCCGACCTGACCGCCGAGCTGCTGGGCGGCAGCGCCGACCCGTCTTCACCTATGCACGTGTTGGCTCCACTGGCCAAGCCCTTCCGCTTCGATGAAGTACGCGTTCGGCCCGCGGACGCCACGTTCTCGGGCGAGAGGGCGCTTCGGGTGGGCAAGCTCGACGTCGAGTTACATGAGCTCGGTCCGGCCCACACCGTCGGAGACGCGATCGCCTTCCTGCCCGAACACAAGGTGCTCTTCTCCGGCGACTTGCTGACCCGCGCCATCGTGAAGGTCGTCTGGTCGGGTTCGATCCCCAACTGGATCGCCGCGTTGGAGCGCATCCGCGCCTTCGGCGCCAAAACCGTTGTACCCGGGCATGGTCCGGTGCTCGTCGGCCCCGAGATCGACGCGGCCGTCGATCGCGGCATCGCGTTCTGGTCGGATTTGCACGAGCAAGCGAACCGCCTCTACGACCAGGGCATCCCCGTCGAGGACGCGACTGCCCTCATCGATGTCACGAAATATCCTGAAGCGATGGTCACCTTGCCGATCATCATCGCGGCGATCTACCACGAACACGACCCCGAAATTCCCTTCCAAAACCTCACCCAGGCAATGGAATCCATCTCTGGTCAGCTCGCCAAGGCCGCAGCAGGTCAGAAGTAAAGCAAGTCCGACTAACCTGCCGCGTTAGTCCGCAGCGGCGGACACTGCCCTTCGGCATCCGCAGTCAGCTCGTAGTGCCACTTCTCGTTGGCGAAGACCTGACACAGACCGAATTGAGTGCTGTGCGCCAGCATCCAGCCGTAGGCCGAGGCGGGACCTATGTCGACGGCCTTGCCCGACACATGATGCGATTCATCCGGAGTGGCCACCCATTGTCGGGCCACCGCAAGGCTGCCGTATGTCTGTACCGCATCATCGAGCAGCTGCTGCTGAAATGCCCTCGAACGCCAGCCGGACGTGATCACGAGTGCCACCCCGTCGGCCGAGGCGCTGGTCGCGGCGTCCTGGACCGCTCGCAGGAGCGGCGGGTCCAGCCTGATGACCGCCAACGAGGAGGTGTCGAACGGACTGACCGGCGCGGACAATGCGCCTCCGTCCGGCTCCTCGCCGAGCGTACTGGGCGTCGACAGGGGCGGAACGGTCGTCTGGGCCGTCACCAGAACGATGGTGGCCACCGCGTCGGAATGGCCGCTCACGGCCGGGCCCGCGCCGTGGCATGCCGACAAGGTGAGCGTCGTGGCGGCGGCCAGGCCCACGATTGCACCACGCGACATCCGACAAGGTCCCGTCACGAGCGGTGCGGCTCGTCCTCGTCCTCGTCGTCCACGTCGAACTGCTCGTAGGTCTCTTCAGCGGACGAATGATGGTGAGCGGCGGTGGCAGCCTCCTTGAGGCTCACCGCGCCGGCTGCAGGGGTGGCGCTCTCGCGCACCGCCGGAATCACCGAGGTCTCGGCCGGATCAGCTTCTGGCTCAATGGCTTCCGCGCCATCCTCGGCCACAGCGGCGGAGTCGGCCTCCTCGTCGGAGTGCTCTTCGTCGAGTTCGCCGCCGTCCTCCCCGGATTCCTCATCAGATTCCAGAGCACCGGCATGCCGGTCGCGGATGGCATCGACGATCATGAGCACCACGCCGACGGCTGCCGCGGCGATACAGATGAAGGCAAGAACCTCGTTACTGGTGACGACTGCGGCCACCAGGGACGCCAGACCGACGGCGGCCAGTACCAATGCGACGATCAGCATCGCGAATCACTCCTCATACGTGCCGCGAGCATAGACCGATCTAAATCAGTAGTTGTTCCCACGGTTGAACTGGCCGAAACCGGCTTCCTTGGATGCGTTTTCGTTCGAAGCCCCCGCATCGACGGGCGCGGCGGAACCGCGCTGGCCAAGCTCCTCGAGCTGAGACTCGAGGTAGGTCTTGAGCCGGGTGCGGTACTCACGCTCGAATGTACGCAACTGCTCCAGACGCCCCTCCAGCACCGTGCGCTGCTGGTTGATGGTGCCCATGATCTCCGAGTGCTTGCGCTCGGCATCGGATTGCAGGGCATCGGCCTTCTCCTGCGCCTGGCGCAGCTGGGTCTCGGAACGGGTCTGGGCATCCGAGAGTAGCGCCTCGGCCTTGGTCCGTGCCTCGGTGACCGTCTTGTCGGCGGTGGCGCGTGCCTCGCTGACAATCTGGTCCGCATTTGCGCGAGCATCGGCGAGCATCTTTTCCGACTCGGACTTGGCGTTCCCGGTGAGACGGTCCGCGGTGTCCTGTGCCAGGCCCAGGATCTTGGCCGCGCGCACGTGGTGTTCCTCGGTCGACGCACCGGCCGGAGCAGCCGCCACCACGGGTGCCGGTGTCGGCTCCGGCTTAGCGGGCTCGGGCTTCTTCTCGGGCTTGGGGGCCTCGTAGGCGGGGGCCGCGCCGCCGCCCTTGCGGGCCTCGGCCAGCTCCTGGTCCAGCTCCTGAACCCGCTGACGCAGATCCGAGTTCTCCTCGATCAGGCGGGCCAGCTCGTTCTCCACCAAGTCGAGGAACGCATCAACTTCGTCCTCGTTGTATCCACGCTTACCGATGGGTGGCTTACTGAACGCGACGTTGTGTACATCAGCTGGTGTAAGCGGCATTGCCTGCCCCTATCAAGTCTCGACGTCTGGAATCGTATTGCAGTGTAAAGCGAACATGCGGTCTCACTGTAACTGGCGTCCATCCTGTCACATCAGACCCGCCGGTCGCAGCAGAGCTTGTTAAGTATCCCTCTGACGTGCATAAAAATACTCTGAGGCTTTGGATATGACGCGTATTCGTATCCAGATCGATGTGAGTTGAATACCGAAATTCTGCGTCGCTACGGGCTTAGCCAGCCGCCATCAGGAACGCCACCCGCATGCCAAAGAATCCGACCAAAAGCAGCAAAGTAATGGATAGGTCGAATCGCACCGCACCAAGGGACAGCGGCGGAATGAGACGACGCAATAACCGCACCGGCGGGTCGGTGATGGTGAAGATGAGCTCCAGAATCACCACCGTGGCACCCCGCGGATGCCAATCACGGCTAATGGACTGAATGGTCTCGATCACTATGCGCGCGAACAGCAGCAAACAGAAGAGCAAAAGCGCGTAGCCAATGATCTCAAAGAACAGCGCCAACGGACCCCTCACCGGCCAAGCGTGAACAACCACGCGCGGGCTTCTTACAACAGCGCCCCCAGCCTACCGGCAGGGCCCGCCGGACCGCCTGCCGCACAACAAATCCCCTGGACCGCGCCGCAGGGCCCCTGATTGGCAACTAGTGGTTGCATATTGTTCGATTCGGGACTAGCGTCATACGCAACCGATCGTTGCGAGTAAGGAGAGACATGTCATACGAACGGATCGAGCGAGAGCTTCATGTCGACGCGACGCCAGAGGTGGTTTTCTCCGTCATCAGCCGCCCGGAGCATATGAGGCAGTGGTGGCCCGACGAGGCCGAGTTCGCCCCGACCCCCGGGACGCGGGGTGAGATCTCCTTCCACGGCGAGGAGCCAGACCAGATCCACGTCTTCGGGCTCACGCTCGTCGACGTGGATCCGCCGCGGCGGTTCTCGTTCCGTTGGTGTTATCCGGAGGGGCACACGGCGAATCCTGAAAATTCGCTACTGGTCACTTTTGACCTGACACCGTCGGGCACGGGCACACGCGTGCGGATGACCGAGGTCGGCTTTCGGGACCAGGGCCGGACGGAGTCGGAGGTCGCCGAGCAGTACGAGGCCCACGAGGAGGGTTGGGCACAGCACCTGCCCCGGCTGGCTCCCTGTGCTCTGGAGCTGGCGGGCCGATCATGACGGCCGTCATCGACGACGACCTGTGGGCGGCGGTCGGCGACCCGACGCGGCGTCGGGTCTTCGATCTCATCCTCAGTGACGGTATGGCGACCGCGACCACGCTGAGCGACCGTCTTCCGGTCACCCGCCAGGCCGTGACCAAACATCTCGCAGTTCTCGACAAGGCCGGCCTGGTCCACGCCACCGCCAACGGCCGAGAGAAGCAGTACCGCGCCAATGCAGAGCAGGTCGCACGCATCGCCGAGCAGCTCACCGCGGTGGGTGCCGCATGGGATCGACGGCTGGCACGCATCAAGCAGATCGCCGAGAGCCTGCAGAACACCGAGAAGGCCGAATAGGAGATAGTCATGAAGACACCCGCCATCGTGCCGGCACAAGAATGGGAACACGCCCATCAGCAGATGCTCGCCGAGGAGAAGGCATTCACCCGAGCTCGCGACGCCTTGGCCGCCAAGCGCCGACGCATGCCCTGGACCGAGGTAGACAGCTCGTACCGTTTCGAGGGCCCCGAGGGCGCGGTGAGCCTGCTCGACCTGTTCCAGGGCCGGCGCCAGCTCATCGTGTACCGCGCCTTCATCGATCCCGGCACGGGCGATTGGCCCGAACACGGATGCATCGGCTGCTCGCTGATGGCCGACCACATCGGCAATCTGGCTCATCTGAATGCCCGCGACACCACCCTGGTCTACGTCTCGCGCGGATCCCAGGCCGATCTGGAACGCATCAAGACCCGCATGGGGTGGCAGATCCCTTGGTACACCATGGTTCCCGAGAGCACCTTCGACCGGGATTTCGGTGTCGAAGACTGGCACGGAACCAACGCGTTCATCCGCGAAGGCGACCGCGTGTTTCGCACCTACTTCATCAACAACCGCGGGGACGAGGCCTTCAACAACACCTGGACATTCCTCGACATGACGGCGCTGGGCCGTCAGGAGACGTGGGAAGACTCGCCGCAGGGCTATCCACAGTCCCCCGCATATGAATGGTGGGACTGGCATGACACATACGGGGCACACGAACCGTCACGCTGGTTCGGAGACCCGGACCCCGACGATCCGCACGATCCGAGGCCGGCCAAGCCGTGCCACTAAACACGAATCGGTGCAAGGAGCGCGCTGAGCGCACCTTGCACCGATTCGACAGGGAGACTTACTGGTAGGAGTAGAAACCACTCTCGGCGATCCGACGGCGCTCCTCGGCGCTGACGTCGATATCGGCCGGAGATAGCAGGAAGACCTTGGTCGCCACCTTGTCGAACGAACCGCGCAGCGCGAATGCGAGTCCGGCGGCGAAATCCACGACGCGCTTGGCGTCGGCGTTGTCCATCGACACCAGGTCCATGATCACCGGGGTGCCGTCCCGAAAGCGCTCACCGATGGTGCGGGCCTCGCTGTAGTCCTTGGGACGCAGCGTGGTGATCTTCGACAGCGGGCTGCCCTCCTCGAAAATCGCGGCACGGCGCGGATCCATGGCCAGCGCCCCACGAGTCGGGGCACTGCCTCGCAGCGAACCCAAACGCGGTGCCGGACGGTCGAATTCACGGGGAGCGCGGAAGCGGTCCTCGTCCGCGTAACCGCTCGGGGCACCCGGACGGTAGCCGGGCTCGTCGTAGCCGTAGTCGGCATCGTCGGCGAACCGATCGCCACGACGCGGGTAACGGCGATCCTCGACGGGCGCGCGACGGGGCGCGGGGGCGTCGACATCGTCGTAGTACTCGTCGTCGTAGTCGTCCATGGGAGCCATGCCGAAGTAGGCCTTGACCTTGTGCAGCGTGCTCATCGCGTGACCTTCCGTACTTGGGCTAAATGGCGTTCAGTTGTTCGCTCGGTCTCTACAGCTGTGTTGCAAATGTGACTGGAGTGACGATCTACCGTGACGTTAGCGGTCGTTGCCCCATCAACGCCGTTCCGACACGCACACAAGTGGACCCATATTTAATGGCGGTCTCCAGGTCGTTGGACATTCCCGCCGATAAGCGATCGGCCTGCGGATAGCGCTGCCGAACGCGTTCGTGTTCTTGCTGGAGCCGACGAAACGCCTGGTCGGGATCGGCCTCTCGAGGAGGCAGAGCCATCAGACCGGCAAGCTCGAGATGCTCGCTGGCGACAACCTGTGCGCACAGCTCGTCGACCCCGTCGGTATCCGTGACGGGCAGCCCGCCCCGTGCGGTGTCGCCGTCCAGGCTGACCTGCAGGAACACCTGCAACGGCTCCGACCTCTCCCCTGCCCCGCGCGCCCTGTCCAACGCAGACACCAACCGCGCGTTGTCCACCGAATGCACCGAATGAGCCCAGTGGGCAACCGATTTCGCCTTGTTGCGCTGCAGATTTCCCACCATGTGCCACTGAATGTCGCCGTGACCGACCTCTGCCACCTTCGCCGCCGCCTCCTGGTCCCTGGATTCCCCGAACGCGCGACACCCCAACCGGTACAGCTCCTCGACATCGCCGGCCGGAAAGAACTTGGTGACCGGCAGCAATTGGATGTGTTCCGGGTCCCGATCGGCAGCGGCCGCGGCGGCACGGATCCGTTCCCGCACTGAGGACAATGCCGCACTCAATTCCTCGGCACGCGTCATCAGCTGAGCCAGATCACCGACGCCAGTCGACCGGTGCGCGGCTCCCGGCGATAACTGAACAAATCGGTGTCCTCCACCGTGCACCGCGGGTCGATATCGATTGCCGTCACACCCAATCCGGAAAGCTGCCGGGCGATTCCGGCGCGCAGATCCAGACCGGGAGTTCCGGTGGACGTGGTGGTACGGCTGCCCGGCAATGCCTGCTCCACATCGGCGGCCATCTCAGCGGGCACCTCGTAGTGGCTGCCGCTCACCGCCGGCCCCAGAAAGGCCGAGATGCGTTCCACCTGCGCCCCAGCGGCGACCATCGCCTCGATGGTCCGCGGCACGATGCCGAGTTTGGCGCCCACTCGTCCGGCATGAGCACCCGCCACCACACCCGCGGCCGCGTCGGCGAAGAGCACCGGCACACAATCGGCGGTCAGCACTGCCAGCGCGATACCCGGTTCACTGGTCACCAGCGCGTCGGTCTCCGGAATGACGGAGGTACCGGGCCCCTCGACCCGGTGCACGTGGTCACCGTGAACCTGTTGCATCCAGATCAGATGATCGTCGGGCACCCCCAGGGCACCGGCGAGCCGGGACCGGTTGGCCGCCACCGCATCCGGATCGTCGCCGACATGATCGCCGAGATTGAAGCTGTCAAACGGCGCACGAGACACTCCACCGCGACGGGTGGTGGTAACGCGTCGAACTCGAAAACCCATGAGTAAGAAGGAGTCCCTAGCCTCGTTGGAGGCTCTTCGCGCAAGCGCTCATCGCCGCATGAAGGGTGGCACGTCGACATCGTCCTCGTCGCCGCCGCCGAGCGTCACCGTCGACCCGTTGGTATCCCTGGGCAGGCTCTGCGCGTCGATGGTGTCGAAGATGCTGGTGCCGTTGGTGCGCGAGCCGTTCACCTCACCTGCCTTACCGGGGGCGACCGTCCCGGGCGCCGCGGCACCACCCGGGGTAATCGGCTTGCGACTCGGACCACCGGCGTCGAAACCGGCGGCGATGACGGTGACCCGCACCTCGTCGCCCAAGGAATCGTCGATGACGGTTCCGAAGATGATGTTCGCTTCCGGGTGCGCCGACTCCTGCACCAGCGAGGCCGCCTCGTTGATCTCGAACAGCCCCAGGTCGCTGCCACCGGCGATCGACATCAGCACGCCCTGAGCACCCTCCATGGAGGCCTCGAGCAGCGGTGAATTGATGGCGGTCTCGGCGGCTTTGAGCGCGCGGCCATCGCCCCGCGATGACCCGATGCCCATCAGGGCGCTGCCGGCACCCGACATGACGCTCTTGACGTCGGCGAAGTCGACGTTGATCAGACCCGGCGTGGTGATGAGATCGGTGATGCCCTGAACACCGTTGAGCAGCACCTCGTCGGCGCTGCGGAACGCGTCCATGAGCGATACCGCGGCGTCACCCATCTGCAGCAGACGGTCGTTGGGGATGACGATGAGGGTGTCGCAGCTTTCACGCAGCGAGCCGATACCCAGCTCGGCCTGACCGCTGCGGCGCTTTCCCTCGAACGAGAACGGCCGGGTGACCACGCCGATGGTCAGCGCGCCGAGCTTGCGGGCGATACTGGCCACCACCGGTGCGCCGCCGGTACCCGTGCCACCACCTTCACCTGCGGTGACGAAGACCATGTCGGCGCCCTTGAGCAGCTCCTCGATCTCGTCCTTGGCGTCCTCGGCAGCCTTGCGGCCCACATCGGGGTCCGCACCGGCGCCCAGGCCGCGGGTCGAATCGCGGCCGACGTCGAGCTTGACGTCAGCATCGCTCATCAACAGCGCTTGCGCGTCGGTGTTGATCGCGATGAACTCGACCCCCTTGAGGCCGTGCTCGATCATGCGGTTGACGGCGTTGACACCGCCGCCACCGATGCCGACGACCTTGATCACCGCGAGGTAGTTGTGTGGAGGCGTCATGGTCGCCTTCCTCCCTGGTTGCTGCCGTGGTCTGTCAGATCTGGAACCCTCTGCAAACTCTCAACCTCTACCTCAGGCTTAGAGTTATGTCAGGTTGTCCCGCTGAAACAGAACGGTAGGGGGCGCGGTTAACCACGCTCGGGAGGCGCGCCGAAAGATGCCGGGATTTTCGCGTGGCTATTTCCAGAACCCCTGGGCGGCAGAGCGCCCTACTTGACGGTGGGCAGATCCGGGCTGGAGACGTCGTAGTTGCGGCCGGGCTGCGTGAGCAACGCACCGAGCTTTTCGGCCTTTTCCGCGGTCCGCTCGGTGGTCCCCCACACGATGGTGCGCCCGTCGTCGAGCGTCAGCGTGATCGACGACACCGACGGCGCCGCGATCTTGGCGACCTGCCGCGCCAGGTCGGGTGCCAGCGAGGTGAGCACCTGCAGCGCCGCCTTGGTGGTCGGGTCCTGCGGGCCGGGAGCCACCACATCCAGCGCCGGGATGCCCGGCGGCGGCGGTTCGGTGCCGAAATCCACCCCGTCACGGTCTATCAGGTGCGTCCCGTCGCCGCCGGTCCAGGCCGCGACGGGAACCCGTTCGACGATCGTGACGCGCAACGTCGACGGGTACTCGCATTGCACGCGGGCGCTGGCCACCCTACGGATGCTCGCCACCCGGTCCGCGGCGGCGGCGGTGTCGATCTGCAGCAGTCTGGTGCCCTTCGGGATGTTCAGTGCGCCAAGGACATCTTCTTGGGTGACCACTCCGGTGCCGGTCACCACGGTCTGGCGTACCGACATCAGCGGCGTGAAATACAGAATCGCCCCGAGACCCACCGCGATCAGCGCGAGAAGAACCGCCAAGAGCAGAGTCTGCAGACCCTGGACCTTGCCGCGGCCGGCCCCCTTGCCCTGGTCGACGTACTTGCCCTTGGCCGCCGCCTTCGCCTCACGACGAGCCTGCTCCAGGGCGATCGCGCGGCGCTGGGCCTCCCGGCGCTCCATCCGCTCGCGCCGGGCCCGCATGCGCGGCCCCTCGGCGTCGTCCGCGGTGACATCGCCCTCCTCGACCGGCGCAGCGGCGGATTCCTCGCTGATCTCGTCGGCCTCGATGGACACCTGATCCGCATCCACCGCATCCACCGCGTCCTCGGACGGACCTTCGGAAGTCCCGTCCGGCTTGCTCATTGGCCGTTCCTGGGTGGTGGCCAGTCATTGGCGCGAGCGCGCAGTGCGCGCACGATCTCCTTGCCCTGCAACGTGACATCGCCCGCGCCCATGGTGATCACCAGGTCGCCGGGTGCGGTGGCTGCGGCGACCTTGTCGGCCACCGTCGACAGATCGGGCAGGTAATGCACCGGAACCGTGGAGATCTGTTCGGCGATCAGCGCACCGCTGACACCGGGCAGCGGTGCTTCCCGCGCCCCGTAGACGTCGAGCACGAACACCAGATCGGCGATGCTCAGCGCCTCGGCAAACTCTGTCGCGAAAGCTGCTGTGCGGGAATACAAGTGAGGCTGAAAAACCACGACGGAACGGCCGTGTCCCTGCTGCGCGACGATCCCGGAGACCGCCTGCAGCACCGTGCGCACCTCGGTGGGGTGATGTGCGTAGTCATCGAACACCCGCACCGACTCGACCGACCCGACCAGCTCGAATCGGCGGCGCACACCCTCGAATCCGGCCAACCCGTCGAGCACGTCATCGACGGATGCCCCGATCTCCTTGGCCGCCACCACCGCGGCCAAGGCATTCAGGGCCATGTGCCGACCGGGCACCGCCAGCCGCATGGTCCGCGGTGTGGTCTCCCCTGTCAGCTGGATCTGGGCGGTGGCTCCGGTGTCCTTGAACTGCCAATCCCGCAGCCACCCCGCCACGGGGACATCCCCGGCCTCAGCCTGCTCGACGCTGCCGTATCCACGTACCAGGATTCCGCGCTCGTGTGCCCGGCGCGCCAACGCGGCAGCACCCGGGTCGTCCAGGCACACCACCAGGACTCCCTCGGGCCCAAGAGTTTCGGCGAACTCATCGAACACCGCGGTGTACGCCTCGACGCTGCCGAAATGGTCCAGGTGGTCGGCCTCGATGTTCGTGACGATGATCAGGTCGGGCCGGTATTGCAGCAGAGAGCCATCGCTCTCGTCCGCCTCGGCCACGAACACATTCCCACTGCCATGGTGGGCGTTGGTACCGGCCTCGTTGAGCTCACCGCCGACGGCGAAGGACGGATCGTATTCGCAATGCTGCAGTGCCACGATGAGCATGGAGGTGGTGCTGGTCTTGCCGTGTGTTCCGGTCACCATCAGCGTGCGATATCCGGCCATCAGGTCCGCCAGCACCACCGGACGCAGCAGCACCGGTATCCCCCGCCGGTTCGCTTCCACCAGTTCGGGATTCGTCTTGGGTATGGCGGCATGGGTGGTGACGACCACCGTGGGACCACCGGGCAGCAGGTCCAGGGCGCCACCGTCATGTCCGACGTTGACGAGGGCGCCGCGGGCGCGCAGTGCCAACACCCCACGGGACTCCTTGGCATCGGAGCCCGATACCTGCGCTCCCCTGTCAAGCAGAATCCTGGCGATACCGGACATTCCGGCGCCACCGATGCCCACCATGTGCACACGACGCAGGTGCTCCGGCAGTGGACCAACGTTCATCGCCGTGCTCCCCGTCCCTGAGACCGCTGCTCGCGGGCGACGTCCAGCGCCACCTGGGCGACCTGCCGTGCGGCATCCGGATGCCCGGACAGCGCTGCGGCCGATGTCATCTCCGCGAGCCTGCCGGAATCGGACACTATCTCGATCACCATGTGCGCCAATGTTTCCGGGGTGAGTTCGCGATCCGCGACAATGACACCACCGCCGGCGTCGACGACCGGCAACGCGTTGAGCCGCTGTTCACCGTTACCGATGGGCAGGGGTACGTAGATGGCAGGCAACCCAACCGCCGAGACCTCGGCGACGGTCATCGCGCCGGATCGGCACACCGCGATATCCGCAGCGGCATACGCCAGGTCCATGCGGTCCAGGTACGGCAGGGCCACATACCTCGGGGCACCCGGGGCGCGCTCGGGCAGCTCGACCGTGTTCTTCGGCCCGTGTGCATGTAACACCGAAACGCCTGCAGCGGCAAGGTCGTTCGCGGCGGCTGAGACGGCGTTGTTCAGGGATACCGCCCCCTGGGAACCTCCGAATACCAACAACACCACGGCGTCGTCGTCAAAGCCGTAATGGGCGCGCGCCTCCTGCCGCAGGGCGGCCCGATCCAGTGAGGTGATAGACCCGCGAACCGGGACACCGACCACTTCCGCGTGACGCAAGCCGGAGTCCGAGACCGCCGACAGCACGCGCTGCGCGCGGCGGGCCCCAACTCGGTTGGCAAGGCCTGCACGGGCATTCGCCTCGTGGATGACCACCGGGACACGGGAGCGACGCAACGGCCCGCGGCGAGCGGCCAGATAGGCGGGCAGGGCGACGTATCCGCCGAAACCGATCACCACGTCGGCGTCCACGTTGTCGAACACCGCCCGTGTCTGCCGAACCGCCCGGCGCACCCGCAACGGCAGCCGCATCAGGTCGCCGGTCAGACGCCGCGGCAGGGGCACCGGAACGATCAGCTCCAGGTCATAGCCGCGATCGGGCACCAGCCGGGTTTCCAGCCCGCGCTCGGTACCGAGTGCGGTGATCCGCACCGACGGGTCGATCTCGCGCAGCGCGTCGGCGACCGCCATGGCGGGCTCGACGTGTCCCGCAGTACCGCCACCGGCCAGTACCACCGAAAGCGGCCGAAGTTCGTCACTCACTCCGGGAGCATCCTTTCGGTCTGGCGGCAATCACATGTTCAGCGACTATCGATGGGTTCGGGCCCGTGAACTCCCGGCCCGGGATTGCTCACGGGACCGGCCGCTCGCGCGCGTGCCCGAGGCCCTGCGCACCTGCTGTACCTGCCTATGATGCCCTGCGTCGCTCTCGGTGCGTGCACGTGGCTTGCGCTTGGGCGCCTGCGCGGGCTCCGGCTGCCGCTTGCGCTCGGGCTGCGGTTTGGCCGCCGCGGCGCTTTGTGCGGCCGACTTGGCGCGGAGCCGATCACGCGCGCTGTCGATGCGGGGCGGCACGTACGGCTCCGGAGCGGGGAGCCGTAGCAGCCTGTTCATCCGGTCCCCGGTCCCCGCACGCAGCGCGGCGACAGCCTCGGGTTCATGGCGTGCCGCATTCGCGATCAGACCGATCATGAAAAGGGCCGTGGCCGTGGCAGTTCCACCCGAGGAGATGAGGGGAAGCTGGATACCGGTCACCGGCAGCAGACCGATCACGTATCCGATGTTGATGAAGGACTGCCCGATGACCCACATACCGGCGGTCGCGGTCAGCATCCGCAGGAACGGATCGGCACTGCGCTTGGCGATGCGCATGGCGGTGTATGCGAAGACTCCGAACAGGGCGAGCACCCCGAGGCAGCCGACAAAACCGAGCTCCTCGCCGATGATCGCGAAGATGAAGTCGTTGTGGGCGTTGGGTAGGTAGTGCCATTTGGCCGAACCCTGCCCCAGCCCCTGGCCGAAGAAGCCACCCTGTGCCAGCGCGAATCGCGCCTGCCGGGACTGATAGCCGGTCGCCTGTGGGTCCGCGGACGGATCCAGCCACGCCTTCACCCGGTCCGAGCGATACCCGGCCGAAACGGCCAGAATGGCCGCGGCCAATACGGCGGCGACCACCGAGCTGAGGAAGACCTTCAGCGGTAGACCGGCGTACCACAGCAAAGCCAGCAAGATGATGCTCAGGGAGACCGTCTGCCCGAGGTCGGGCTGGATGACGATCAGGATCAGCGCCAGGAGCGCGGCCGGCACCAGCGGCACCAGCATCTCGCGCAGCGTCGCCTTCTCCATGCGGCGCGAGGCCAGCAGATGTGCACCCCAGATCGCAAAGGCGATCTTGGTGAGCTCCGAGGGCTGCATCGACATACCGCCGTAGACGAACCAACCACGAGAACCATTGGAGTACGTGCCGATTCCGGGCACCAGCACCAGGGTGATCAGCACGATGGTGAAGACGAACGCGGGGAACGAGTACTTGCGCATCACCCGGATCGGGGTGCGCAAGGCGATGTAGAAACCCACCAAGCCGACGCAGACCCACAGCACCTGCTTGCCGAAGACGGTCCAGGCCGATCCGTCGACGTCATAGGACTCGACGCCCGACGCGGACAGCACCATGATCAGGCCGAGGGTAGTCAGCAACGCCGCGACCGCGACGATCAGATGGAACGACGTCATCGGGCGGTTCAGCCAGGCGCCCAGACGAGTGCGGGCGACCAACCCGTCGCCCTTCGTATCGGAGGACTTCTTGGCGGCCTTGGCCGGGGTCTTGGTGTCGGCGCTCTTCTCGGAGCGGAAGATTCTGGCGAAGGGAGCGGTCAGGGTCGACACGGCGAGGTCACCTAACCGGTAAGTGCGTGCACCGCCGCGGCGAATCGATCGCCACGCTCGGAGTACCCGCTGAATTGGTCGAAGGACGCGCCGGCCGGGGCCAGCAGCACGGTGTCGCCAGGCTGGGCCAGTGTGCTGGCGTGCCGAACGGCCGCGGCCATGACTCGAGTGCCCAAGTCAGCGCCACCCCCATCCGCCTCATCAGTCACATAAACCACATTTGCCTCTTGCACCCCAGCATCCTCGCGCGTAACAACCGCAACTACGGGTACATCCGGCGCGTGTCGCGCCAAAGCCTCAGCAATCAGTCCACGATCCCGGCCGATCAGCACAACCGCGCCCAGCCGGTCGGCGCAGTCACGCACCAGGTCATCGACTGCAGCCCCCTTGAGCAACCCCCCAGCGATCCAGATAACCCGCGGGTACGCGGAAATCGATGCTGCGGCCGCGTGGGGATTGGTGGCCTTTGAGTCGTCCACATAGGCGACGTCTGCGACCCGAGCGACCAACTCGGCTCGATGCCGTCCCACCTGGAAGGCCTCCAGCGCCCGGGCGATGTCTTCTGCGGACGTGCCCACCGCGCGGGCCAGCGCCGCTGCGGCCAGCGCATTGAGCACACCGATCGGACCCGCCACCGGAAGCTTCGATGCCTCGATCAGCGGCACATCGGCACCGAATGCCCGATCCACCAGCCAGCCCTCGCGCACTCCGAGCTCGCCGGACGCGGGCTCACCGATTCGGAACCCCGCCTTGACCGGCGCCGCGGCGCCGGTAAGCAGCCCACCGGCCACTGCGTCATCAAGACCGACGACGGCGACCGCACCGTCGAGTGCCCGGGCCTTGTCCCGAGTGTAGCCATCCATTCCCCCGTGCCAGTCGAGGTGATCCTCGGCCACGTTGAGCACCACGCCGGCCGCCGGCCGCACCGAGGGCGCCCAGTGCAGCTGGAAGCTGGAAAGCTCGACGGCCAGAAATTCGACATCGCGATCCAGCACATTGAGCACCGGGTCACCGATGTTCCCGCACAGCGCACTGGTGCGACCTGCCGCGGTCACCATGTCGTGGGCCATCGCCGTGGTGGTGGTTTTCCCATTGGTACCGGTGACCACCAACCACCGCTTGGGTGGCCCATAGCGGCCGGAAGCATCCAGGCGCCAAGCCAATTCGACGTCTCCCCAGATGGGCAGGCCCGCCCGCACGGCGGCCACCACGACGGGTGAGGACGGGCCGAATCCGGGACTGACGATCACCAGATCCTGATCGGCCATGGACCGCTGCGCCTCGATGGTGGTCAGCGCCGCGCGCCCCGCCGCGCGATGACGCCGCAGGGCCTCCTCGTTGTCATCGCAGACGGTGATGCGCAGGTCGAATCCGGTCAGTGCGGCGACGACCGCATCACCGGTGACCCGTGCACCGCAGACCAGAACCCGGGCACCGCCGGTCAGCTCGGCGACTTCGGAAGCGATCATGGCCGCTCAGTCACCGATCGTGGCGAGCCACTCGCCGTAGAACAGTGCCAGGCCCAGTCCGCAGGCGATGGCCGTCAACAGCCAGAAACGGATGATGACAGTCGTCTCCGCCCAGCCCATCAGCTCGAAATGATGATGGAAGGGCGCCATGCGAAACACCCGGCGGCCGGTGGTGCGGAACGCGGCGATCTGCAGCACCACCGACACGATCTCGGCGACGAACAGCGCGCCCAGCACCACCGCGAGCAGTTCGGTCCGGGTGGTGACCGACAGGCCGGCGATGACGCCACCCAGGGCCAGCGATCCGGTGTCGCCCATGAAGATCTTGGCGGGGGCGGCGTTCCACCACAGGAATCCGATGCACGCACCCGCGGTCGCCGCCGCGATCACGGCGAGGTCCAGCGGGTCGCGCACGTTGTAGCAGGCGACGCCCGGATGCGTGGAGCACGCGTTGCGGTACTGCCAGAAGGTGACGATGACATAGGCGCCCGTCACCATCGCCATACAGCCACCGGCCAGTCCGTCCAGCCCGTCGGTGAAGTTGACGGCGTTGGACCAGGACATCACCAGGATCACGCAGAACAGCACGAAGATCGCCGCAGGCATGGTGACGGTCGCGATCTCGCGCACGTAGGACAGCTGGGCGCTGCCCGGGGTCAGCCCGTCGGTGTTGCGGAATTGCAGCACGAGCACACCGAAGACCAGCGCCGACAAGATCTGGCCGACCGTCTTGGACGTCTTGTTCAGACCAAGATTGCGTGCCTTGCGAATCTTGATGAAGTCGTCGATGAACCCGACTCCGCCGAGCATCGTCGCCAGCGCGAGCACCAGCAGGCCGGATGCCGAGGGGCCGTCCGATCCGAAGGCGATGCCGACCAGATGCGACCCGAAGTAACCGGCCCACATGCCCGCCAGAATCGCGACGCCGCCCATCGACGGAGTGCCGCGCTTCTTCTGATGGTGCTGCGGGCCGTCGTCCCGGATCTCCTGGCCGAAGCCCTGCCGCGAGAACACCCGGATGAGCACCGGGGTGAGCATGATCGAGACCAGGATCGCGATCCCGGCGGCGATGATGATCTGCCTCATGCCTTACCCGCTTTCAACAGCTCATCGGCCACAACCCACAGCCCGGCCGATTGCGATGCCTTGACCAGCACCACATCGCCCTCGGCCACCTCGTCGGCCAGCAGTGTGGCGGCTGCCGCAGGATCGTCCACCAGCACCGCCTCGGACCCCCACGACCCCTCCATCACCGCACCCGCATGCATTGCCCGCTGTGACCTCCCAGTCCCGACGACTACCAATCGACTGACATCTAATCGCACGGCGGCCCGTCCGATGCGGTCGTGCTCGGATATCGCGTCGGGCCCCAGCTCGGCCATCTCACCCAGCACCGCCCAGCTGCGGCGCGGCTGCGCCCCGTGGCGGGCCATCGAAACCAGGGCCTTGAGCCCCGCCATCATCGAATCGGGGTTGGCGTTGTAGGCGTCGTTGATGACGGTCACCCCGTCGTCTCGGGTGCTGACCTCCATGCGGCGCCGCGACACCGGGCCAGCCCCGGCCAGCGCGGCCGCGACCTGTTCGAGGGTCGCGCCGCATTCCAGCGCCACCGCGGCGGCCGCCAGCGCGTTCCCTACCTGGTGCTCGCCGTGCACCGCCAGCCGAACCGGGACCGAATCCTTCGCGGTGTGCAGGGTGAACCGGGCCCGGGCCAGGTCGTCGACACTGACGTCGGTGGCCCAGATGTCGGCGGAATTGTGCACGCCGGTGCGCACCACCCGGGCCGATGTCTTGGCGGCCATCGCGGCCACGGCGGAATCGTCGGCGTTCAACACCGCCACACCATCGCTCGAAAGCGATTGCGGTAGTTCACCCTTGGTGTCGGCGATGGCTTGTCGCGAACCGAACTCCCCCAGGTGTGCCGTGCCGACGTTGAGCACGACACCGATCGACGGCGGTGCGATGGCAGCAAGGTCGGCGATGTTTCCGGGGCGCCGGGCCGAAAGTTCCAACACCAGAAACCTTGTCGATTCCGTTGCCCGCAGCACGGTCCAGGGATGACCGAGTTCGTTGTTGAAGGAGCCGGGAGGAGCCACCACCTCGCCGAACGGGCTGAGCACCGCGGCGATCAGATCCTTTGTCGACGTCTTGCCCGACGAGCCGGTGACGCCGACGATGCGCAGTCCCTGCGCCGAGAGCCGACGGGCCACCTCGGCCGCCAGCGCTGCGGTCGCAGCCAGTACCGCAGCGCCCGATCCGTCCGAATCATGTTCCAGCGCAGATACTTCGGTACGCGCTACGCCGGTAGGCGACACCACGATGGCCGGCACGCCGACCGGCCTGGCGGCCAGCACGGCCACGGCCCCGGACGCGACGGCGCCGCGGGCATGATCGTGCCCGTCAACCCGGGCTCCCGGCAGGGCCAGGAAGAGCCCACCGGGACCCACTTGACGCGAATCGAATTCGACGGTGCCGGTGATCCGCGCCTGCTCCGCCTCCTGCGCGGTGATCCCGTCGAGCCGCCCGCCGACGATCTCGGCGATCTCGGCAACGGTCATCTCAATCATCCAGACTCCCAAGTGCTTCCAGGGCCGCACGCAGCTCCACGCGATCATCGAAGGGCACCGTGACATCGCCCGTCTTCTGACCGCTCTCATGCCCCTTGCCCGCGATCAGCACGGTGTCCCCCGGCTGCGCCCAGAGCGTGGCGAAGTCGATGGCGGCCCGCCGGTCGCCGATCTCGATCACCTGCACATCCGAACCAGCGGTACCCGCGATGATCTCGGAACGTATCGCGGCCGGTTCCTCGCTTCGCGGATTGTCGTCGGTGACCACCACCAAGTCGGCCAGCTCCGCGGCGACCTGCCCCATGTCGGCACGCTTGCCGCGATCGCGGTCGCCGCCCGCCCCGAACACCACCGCCAGGCGGCCGCGGCGGTGGCTGCGCAGACTTTCGAGAACGGCACGCAATGCGCCGGGCTTGTGGGCATAGTCGACGAGCGCCAAGAACGGCTGACCGGCGACCACCGCTTCCATGCGCCCCGGCACCCCGGCAGTCGCGATTCCCGGTGCCGCTGTCGCCGAAGAGACTCCAAGAAGATCCAAAATTGCGACGGCAACAAGGCAATTTGCCACGTTGTAGTGGCCGGGCAGTGCGATGGCGAGTTCAGCAGCGCCCGCCGGACCATTCGCAACGAACTGCTGACCGCCGTCATGACCGACCGCCACACCCGAACAGGTCCAGTCCGCGACCGCACCGGCGTGCGAGGTCACCGTGACGACTCCGGGGCCCGCCTCGCGCGCCAGCGCCGCCATGGCGCGCCCGGCCTCGTCGTCGACGCAGATGGCACTGCTGTGCGCACGCAAGGGCGAATCACGCTGGAACAGGCGGGCCTTGGTGGCGAAGTAATCCTCCATGTCGGGATGGAAGTCCAGATGATCTCGGGAAAGATTCGTGAACGCGCCCACCGCGAAATGGGTGCCGTCTACGCGATTGAGAGCCAGCGCATGACTGGACACCTCCATGACCACGGTGTCCACGCCGCGTTGCACCATTTCGGCCAGCAGTTCTTGCAATGCCGGTGCTTCCGGCGTGGTCAGCGCGCTGGGCACATCCTCACCGTCGATGCGCACCCCGACGGTGCCGATGAGGCCGACCCGCTTACCCGCGGCCCTAAGCCCGGCCTCGACCAGATAGGTGGTCGTGGTCTTCCCGGATGTGCCGGTGACCCCCACGACCCGCAGCCGGCGCGACGGGTCTCCGTAAATGGTCGCCGCGAGCTCTCCGAGCACCGCGCGCGGGTTGGTGTGCGTCAACACCGAGATATCGAGACCCTGCTGCGCCACCAACTGGGCCCCGGCGGCATCCGTCAGCACGGCCGTCGCGCCCGCCGCCACCGCCTCGGATGCGAACTGTGCACCGTGTGCACTGGTGCCGGGCAGTGCGGCGAAGAGATCACCCGCGCGGGCGTCCTGCGCCCTGAGCGTCACCCCGGAGACGACCATGGCGGACGCATCTGGCCCGCGCAGCTCTGCCGAGACCAACGATGCGAGGTCGGCGACCGGGTGCGGACGTGTCCGGGGAAGGAACCGGTGGGTACCGGATGCCGCCACCTGCGATCACCTCCTGCCGTGTGTCTGTCGCCTGCCCCCGCTTGGCGGTCTTCGCGCAAGCTGCTCGTCCTCGGGCGTCAAACGACATTACCGGGCGGGCAGGTACCCCCAGATCGATGAGGACGACTCAGGTCGCCTGCAGGATCAGTGGTGGCCCGGGATCGGGTGATAGGGGCACATTTTGGCGCCGCATCAGCCAGGACGCGATGTTGTGGAACAACGGCGCGGCGGTCATGTGCGGAGACCCGTCCGAGCCACGCCTCGGCGCGTTCATCTCGATGCCGATGACGTACCGGGGATCGTCCGTGGTGGCGATTCCCGCGAACGTGATCCAGTACACGTCGTCGAAGTAGCACCCACAGGCAGGATTGATCTGCTGGGCCGTACCGGTCTTACCGCTGAGTTGGTAACCGTCGACCGCACCGGACGCACCGGTTCCGTTCTGGATCTGACGCGCGTCCGGCTGCAACACCGCACGCAGCATGTTGCGGACCGTGCGCGCGGTGCCCGCGTTGACCACCTGCACCGGCTCGGGGCGGGGTTCTTCCTTGCGGACGCCGTCGGAGGTCGTGATGCTCTTGACGATGCGCGGCGGCACCCGCACCCCGTCGTTGGCGATGGCCTGGTACATGCCCGTCATCTGCAGCAGCGTCATCGACAAGCCCTGGCCGATGGGCAGGTTCGAGAAGGTGCTGCCCGACCACTGCTCGATCGGCGGCACGATGCCGGCACTCTCACCGGGCAGGCCCACACCCGTACGCTGCCCCAGGCCGAACTTGTCCACGAGATCCATGAATCGTTCCGGGCCAACCCGTTGCGCCAGCATCAGCGTGCCGACGTTGGACGACTTTCCGAACACACCCGTGGTGGTGTACGGCACCGTTCCGTGCGCCCACGCGTCGCGAACCGTGACGCCGCCCATGTTGATGGAGCCCGGAACCTGCAGTACCTCATCGGGATTGGACAGATCGTTCTCGATCACCGCCGAAGCGGTAATGACCTTGTTGACCGACCCCGGCTCGAACGGCGAGGACACCGAGAGGTTGCCCATCTCGCGGTTCCCCTGTTTACCGAGGTTCTGCGACGGATCAAAGGTGTTGTCGTTGGCCATCGCCAGGACCTCACCGGTTTTCGAATCGAGTACCACCGCGGAGACGCTTCGCGCCTCGGATAGGTCCTTGGCCTGTTGGACCTGTTGCTGCACGTAGAACTGAATGTCGTTGTCCAGCGTGAGTTCCACGGTGGACCCATTGACCGCGTTGTGGCGATCACGGTAGCTGCCCGGAATCACCGCGTTATCAGATCCGCGGTCGTAGGTCAGCGATCCATCCTTGCCTGCCAACGCGCTGTCCAGCGAATCCTCAAGACCAAGAAGGCCGTAACCCTCCCAGTCGATACTGCCGACGATATTGGCAGCCAGCGAGCCGCCGGGATACTGGCGGATGTCTTGCCGTTCCGCGCCGACTTCGGGGAACTCCTTGACGATCTCGGCGGCGATGCCCGGATCGACCGAGCGCGCCAGATAGGCAAAGGTGTCGTCACTGCGCAGCTTCTTCAGCAGGCTCTTGGCGTCGGGCTTGTTGCCCAGCTTGGCCGACACCCCATCGGCGATCTGCTGCAGTCGGCGTTCCGGCTCGGTGGCCCTGGTCTTCGCCGCAGCGGCCTTGTCGGCGTCACTCTTGCCCGGGTCTTTCAGGATCTCCGCGCTCTTCTCCCACGCCTTGTTGAGCTGTTCGCGAATCTTCTTCGGCTGGAACGTCAGAGCGCGGGCCTCGATGGTGAAGGCCAGCTTGTTACCCAGCCGATCCACGATGGCGCCGCGCAATGCCTTCTCGGTCTCGGTGACCTTCAGCTGTCCCGAGGCCTCTGCGCGCAGACCCGCCGCGCGCGGTCCCTGCAGGGTGAACAACTGGATGGCCGCGACGGCCAACACCAGGAAGATGATGATGTTGCCCGTGCGGTGACGAAAGGCGAAGCCTGCCGTCCGCGAAATGGCAGCAACCGGCCGCCGGGTGCGCCGGGCACCGACCGGCCGGGACCGATCCTGCCGGTTCACGCCGTCGGGAGGGGAATCGTTGTTGCCACGGGACTGAATTGTTCCCCGGTTACTGGAGAATTCGTGATATTTGATGCTTGCGGCGCGTCGGCCACAGGGGGCGGTACCGCGATGGCCGGATCCGGCGCGGCGACCACCGGCGCGGGCGCCGGAGCGGCCTGCTGCACAGGCGCGGGTTGTTGTCCGACGGGGGCTTCCACCACGGGTGCGGGCGGGACTGCGGCAGGCGGGGCCATATGCGGCACGACGGCCACCGGTGGCGGCACGGGAGGCAGCTGTACCGGCACTTCAACCGAGTTGCCCGCCTTGGGAACGGCGTCGGCGTCGTCGGGGATCACCGAGTTCAGTGGTGCCGGCGCAACGCCCTCAGCGGGCTTCGGAGCGCCCACCAGCAGCCAGTTGCCCTGCGGGTCGCGCACCAGATGTGCGATGTCACGCGAGGGGATCATGCCGAGGTCGCGTGCCGAATCTGCCAATGCCGGCGCCGATTCCGCGCGCAGCACATCGCGCTCAAGGGCTTCCTTGCGTTGCAGCAGTTCCTCGTTGGTGCGCCGCTGGGTGCCCAGCTGGTAGGAACGCTCCGCGGCGTCGGTCGACAACCACAGGGTGATGGCCAGACCGACCCCAAGGGCACCGATGACCAGGACGACGAACGGAACCCTGGTGATCCAGACATGAGGCCGCAGATCCACCTCGGACAGACGAGTAAGAATTCGCTCGCGCAGCGGTATCCGGATTACCTTGGGCGCCTTGGCCTTACGCGCCTTCGCGCGGGCCTTGGCCTGTTGAGTACTGGTGGCGGGACGAATCTTCTCGGGCGCCTTGCGCTGCACCGGGATGGGCATGGTCTGGGGAGCCGAGCGACGCGGACGCGGCGAGGGGCCGGAACCGGTTGCCTTCGGCGCGGCACCGCGCCGTTTGACGGGCTTGGCGGGCTTGGATTTCTTGGGTGCCTCTCCTGCTTTCTTGCGCACCCCGATCATGCCCGCCTCCTATCCGCAACTCGTTCGACTGCCCTTAACCGCACTGGTGCACTACGTGGATTGATTTCTATTTCCGCATCGTTCGCCCGTTCCGCCCCGCGGGTGATCAGGGTGAATTCCGGTGCGTCACCGGGTAGTTCGACCGGCAGATCGATCGGCGACCGCGATGCGGTGGCGGCAGCGAACTGCGCCTTCACGATCTTGTCTTCGAGTGACTGGTAGGCCATCACCGCGACGCGGCCGCCCGGACGTAGCGCGGCCATCGCGGCAGGTATTGCCGCTGCAAGGGATTCCAACTCTGCGTTGACCGCTATCCGGAGAGCCTGAAAGGTCCGTTTCGCTGGGTGGCCACCCGTACGGCGCGTCGCCGCGGGGATGGTCGCGTACAGCAGCTCAACCAACTGTCCACTGCGCGTAAAAGGTTCCGTAGCGCGACGCCGAACGATCTCGGCGGCAATGCGGCGCGCAAAGCGCTCCTCACCGAATCTGCTCAGCACTCTGGACAGCTCCGCGGCCGAATAGGTGTTCAGAATATCCGCGGCGGTCAGCTCATCCTGGGCGTTCATCCGCATGTCCAGCGGGGCGTCGATCGAATACGCGAATCCGCGTTCGGCCTGATCGAGCTGCATGGAAGACACACCCAGATCGAAGAGCACCGCGTCGACCGAGGACGTCGCCGGGTAACCGAGCCCATCGAGCGCGTCGGCGAGCCCGTCGTAGCGGGTGTGCACTCCGACGAATCGTGTTCCGAAGGGTGCCAGCCGCTTCCGGGCAATGTCCAGGGCGTTGGTGTCACGATCCAGACCGATGACGGTGAGCTCCGGCAGCGAGGCCAGAAAATGCTCGGTGTGCCCACCGGCGCCCAGGGTGGCATCGATCAGAAACGCACCGGCCCCGTCAGCCGACCTGGCGGTGAGCGCCGGCGCCAGCAGCTCGTAGCAACGATCGAGCATGACCGGAACGTGACCGAACGCGGCACCAGAATCAGCCGGAAAATCATTGTCAGACACGGCGATACCCCTCCGGGGGCGAGAGCGCTGGTAGGTGCAATAGACCCGCGAAGCCTGGTCCCTGCCCGATGGTGCGAACCTGGCGTCGGGGAAGTACGCCAGGGCCGTATCGGACAGAGGCCGCGCTTCGCGGGCCCGCTCAGAAGATGCCATTGAGGGATTCATCGCTGGCCGTCGAGAAGTTCTCTTCGTGTTCCTCCAGGTATTGCTGCCACTTCGCAGCATCCCAAATCTCCAGGTAGTCAACGGATCCGATGACCACACAATCCTTGGACAAGTCCGCGTACCGCCGGTGGTCGGCAGACAGGGTGATACGGCCCTGCGCGTCCGGATGCTGTTCATCGGTGGCTGCCGCCAGGTTGCGCAGGAAGGCACGGGCCTCGGGGTTGCTCCGGGAAGCCGCGGCGGCCTTGCGCGCCAGCTGCTCGAACTCGGCCCGCGGGTACACGGCGAGGCTGTGGTCCTGGCTTTTGGTGACCATCAACCCTCCCGCTAGTGCGTCCCGGAACTTGGCGGGCAGCGTCAACCGCCCTTTGTCGTCGAGCCTGGGCGTGTAGGTACCGAGAAACATCTCGACACCTCCCTGTCCAAACCCTTCGGAGCTACCCTTCCCTCCGATATGCGCCACTTTACCCCACAATCCCCCACTTTGAATCTGATTTGCCGCGTGTCTCCCCACCATGCACCCACACGAAGGGTGGCAGAGGGCATCAGAATGCTGTTTTCCCAGGTAAACCCGGTGGGGGTGAGTGGGGCGCCGGTATCTCGACGAGTTGATAACGATTTGGCCTGCCCGGGCAACCGGGCTTGCGAGCGATCACCCGGCAGTCCGGACCGGAGGCGCCCAGCGGCCCGGACAGCAACTCACAAAGCAACAGACCCGCGCGGAGTGCGCGGGTCTGTGATCGTGGACCGGTTTAGCGGATGTTTGTCAGTTGTCGAAACGGCGGCGGAAACGCTCTTCCATGCGCTGTGCGAACGATCCAGCGGCACGGGGCCGACGAGTGCGACCACTGGCCCCACCCGATAACCCCGGCCCGGTGGCGTCCTGCTCCGAGCGTCGGCTTCCGATGATCGCGAAAACCGCGGCGCCGAACATCACGACGAATCCGATGACGCTCAGGACCGGAAAGTTTCCGATCTGGGTGGCGGGAACCGCCACACCGATCACCAACATGGCCAATCCGATGCAGAACAGCGCCGCGCCTTGCAGACGACGACGGCCGGAGGTCGCTCCCAGGCGGCCTCCGCGCACGCTCGACGCAAACTTGGGATCCTCCGCGTACAGCGCGCTCTCAATCTGGTCGAGCATGCGCTGCTCGTGCTCGGAGAGTGGCATCGGTCCCTCCCTCTGGCGCATCGCAACCGGTTGAGTGTGTCGTGTCGTTTTATCAAGGGTGCCGCGGTTACAACACCCTCACGTTCATAATACGAGGTGAATACCCGCTATACCACCCGGTTCACCCATCAATCTCCCAGCAGCTCCCGCCGGGCAACGCCACACTACGGCGCGCCGACAGACCCGGCGAAAGCCACGACCGCACCCGGGAATCGGCCAAGCGTGATAAACCCGGGCAGTACACACCAAGGCTCAACCGGAAACCAAAAGGACGCACGTTGACGACATTCCTGGCCGACCTGTCGCAACGCGATATGCAGCGCCGGCTCAGCGAAGCGCTTCGTGTCTACGTGATCGCCATGGGCTATCCGCACGGCACCGAGGATCAGCGCGCTCCCATGTGGTTAGAACACAGCCGTAGACGCGGCTGGCAGGCGGCCGCCGTCTTCCAGACCCCGTCGGACTCATCCGGGGCGGATTCCGCCGTCGACCAGGATCTGATGGACCGGGCCCGCATCGTCGGGATCGCTTACGGCTACCGCGGAGCTGCCGACCAATGGTGGCACCAACAGGTCAGCCAGGGCCTACGCAAGTCGGGGATGCCACGCGATCGCATCGGCGCCCTCCTCGATCAGTACTTCGAGCTGACCGAACTACACGTCGACCCGGGCCTGCAGGGACACGGCTTCGGAGAAGCGCTGGCGCGCCGACTGCTCGGCGGCCGCCCCGAATCGCATGTCTTGCTGTCCACTCCCGAAATCACCGGCGAATCCAATCGGGCCTGGCGGCTGTACCGCCGCCTCGGATTCACCGACGTCATCCGGCAGCATCAGTTCGCGGGAGATCCAAGGCGATTTGCCGTCCTCGGCCGGCCTTTGCCCCTGGAACCCGGATATCGACAGGCCGGCGCGACCGCCGTCTGGCACGATGAGCCGCGATGACTAGCCCAGGGCGCGTGGCACGAATCGCTGCCGTGCTGTTGTTGACGACGCTGCCGCTGCTGTCGGGATGTGTGCGCGTCAAGGCCTCGATGACCGTCACCACCGACGATCACGTCTCCGGCCAGCTGATCGCCGTGGCCAAACCACAGGGCAAGGACGACAAAGGTCCCCAGCTCGACCGCAACATGTCCTTCGCACAGAAGGTTCAGGTGAGCGAGTACGAGGAGAACGGCATGGTGGGATCGCGTGCCATCTTCAACGACCTGACCTTCTCCGAGGTCCCCCAGCTGGCCGGCATGAACAAGAACGCCGCCGGGTTCGACCTGACTCTGCGCCGCAACGGAGAGATGGTCGTGCTGGAGGGTCGCGCAGATCTCACCGCGCTGGAAACCAGCTCGGACGCCGACGTATCGCTGGCCGTGTCCTTCCCCGGCGATATCGAATCGACCAACGGGGAGACGCTCGGCTCCGACTCCGTGCAGTGGAAACTCAGTCCCGGCGTGGTCAGCACCTTCACGGCGACCGCGCGCTACACCGACCCCAGCACTCGCTCGTTCAACGGCGCCACGATCTTTGTGGCGATCGCCGCATTGCTGGTCGGCGCCCTGGTCGCCTCGCTGGCCTGGCTGGACCGTGACCAGTCCCCGCGCTTTACCCCCGACCAGTTCCCGGAGTAATCCGAACGCCGAGGTTCTCCAGCACCTCGGAGGTGGCCCGCGCGAAGTTCAGCGTCATGAAATGCAGACACGGAACCCCCTCGGCCAGCAATCGGGATGCCATCGCGGTGGTGACATCGACGCCGACCTTGCGAACCTCGTCCCGGTTCTCCTCCGGTCCGTCTCCTGCCGCCCGGAGCAGCCGTTCCTCCAACGCAGCGGGCAATGTGGACGAGGAGAGCTCGACCTGCCGGCGTACCGAACGCAGCGATGTGATGGGCATGAGTCCCGGAACGATCGGCTTGGCGCCCTGCTCGGGGTCGGCGGCCACCACCCGGTCCCGCAGCCGCAGATAGTCGTCGACGTCGAAGAACATCTGGGTAATGGAGTACTCGGCCCCGGCCCGGAGCTTGTTGACCAGGTTGGCCGTATCGCTGTCCACATCGATCGCCTGCGGATGGCACTCCGGGAAGGACGCCACCCCGACGTGGAAATCGCCCAGGTCGCGAACCAGCCGCACCAGTTCCTCCGCGTAGGTGAGGCCACCCGGGTGAGGAATCCATTCCGCGTTCACATCCCCGGCCGGATCGCCGCGCAGGGCAAGGATATTGGTGATGCCACGGTCCACATACGCACCCACCATGGCGCGCAGCTCGTCGACGGTGTGCCCGACCGCGGTCAGGTGCGCAACCGGTAGCAATGTGGTGTTCTCGGCCAGCTCCCCGGTCACCCGCACCGTGCGGTCGCGGGTAGAACCGCCTGCGCCGTAGGTCACCGAGACGAAAACCGGCTGATACCGCTCGAAAACTCTTGCCGCCCGCCACAACCGAGCCTCGGCCGCCTCATCACGGGGCGGCATGAACTCGACCGAGAACGCGACCTCGCCGGGCTGAACCGCGGCCAGTCGATCGGCGATCGACCCCGGATCCTGCAGCTCGGCGACCGGTGCATCATGGTCGAGCGGGTTGGTTGTCACCCGTCCAGGATAGGTGGGATTACTCTAGGTTCACTCCCCGTGCATCCGGGACCAATTGCCGCACCGTGAAAGGACGCCCCGCTGAGTGTCAACGTAGCCGCTGCCAACGCCCGGCACCTGACCGATGCGGTGAGCGACCAGCTGAGCCAGTTCCTGGCCGAATGCCGCGAACACACCGCGCATATCGGACAGAACTATGAGCATGCGATCACCGCCCTTGACCGGTTTGTGCTGCGTGGCGGCAAGAGACTGCGCCCTGCGTTCGCGTATTGGGGCTGGCGCGCGGTCACCGATGATCCCGATCCGTGGAACCCCGAAGTGCTGCGGGTATGTGCCGCGCTGGAGCTGCTGCACACGTGCGCGCTCATCCACGACGACGTGATCGACAGTTCTGCGACGAGGCGTGGCGAGCCCACCATCCACGTCGAGTTCACCGCCCTGCACCGCGAGAACGGCTGGTCCGGCTCCCCCGAACAGTTCGGAATATCCGCGGCGATTCTGCTGGGTGACCTGGCACTCACCTGGGCCGACGACATGGTCGTGGGAGCACGGCTCTCGCCGGAGACGCACGCGCGGGCGCGAGGTGTGTGGTCGATCCTGCGCAGCGAGGTACTGGGCGGCCAATATCTGGACATACTGTCTGAATCCTCCGGTGACGAGTCCGTCGAAACCGCCATGCGCGTCATCCGTTTCAAGACCGCCGGCTACACGGTGCAACGCCCGCTGCAGCTGGGCGTCGCCATCGCTGCCGAGAACCCAGAAATCTCACAGCTTCTCGGCAACGTCGGGCTCGATATCGGCGTCGCGTTTCAGCTTCGCGATGATGTGCTCGGCGTCTTCGGGGACCCGAAGGTGACCGGCAAACCCGCGGGAGACGATCTGCGTTCCGGAAAGCGCACCGTGTTGCTGGCCGAGGCGCTGCAGCTGGCGCGGCGCCATGACAGTGCCGCCGAGGATCTGTTGCACTCGTGGATCGGTACCCCCCTCACCGACCAGCAGGTCGGCGAAATGTGTTCACTCATAGTCGACTTGGGCGCCCTCACCGCGGTGGAATCGCGCATCGAGGAGCACACGCAGCGCGCCTTGGACCAATTGGCGAGCGCCGACATCGCCGAGGACGCCCGCGCCGCGCTGTCCGACCTGGTCCGGTTGGTGTCCAACCGGAACGCATGATCACGTGAGCACATCATCGAAGGCCGTCGAGCCCCCGGTAGAACCCGAACACACTGCGCTCGAACCGGATAGCGGATGGGCGGGCGCCTTCCTCCGGTCCCCCGCGGGGCGTGCGGCCATCACCGGATTCGGCGGCGCGATTCTCATCGCGATCGGCGGATTGGGCGCGGGCAGCACTCGCCAACATGATCCGCTGCTGGAGTCCCTCGGGCTGTCCTGGTTGCGTTTCGGACACGGACTGGTGGTCTCCTCGATCCTGATGTGGCTCGGGGTTGTTTTGATGCTGCTGGCATGGCTTGGGCTGGGCCGGCATGTCATCGCGGGCAGGGTGACCAAGGAGTCGCTGCTGGTTGTCATTCCGTGCTGGCTTTTGCCGCTGCTGGCCTCCGTTCCGGTGTTCAGCCGGGATGCGTACTCCTATCTGGCACAGGGCGCGCTGCTGCGCGACGGGTTCGACCCGTATGTGGTGGGCCCCGTCGAGAATCCGAATCCGTTGTTGGAGAACGTCAGTCCGATCTGGTCCACCACCACCGCCCCCTATGGGCCACTGTTCATCCTGATCGCACGGTTTGTCACCCAGATAGTCGGCGACGACGTGGTGGCCGGAACCATGCTGCTGCGTCTGTGCATGCTGCCCGGGCTGGCACTGCTCGTGTGGGCCACACCCAAGGTCGCTCAACACCTTTCCGCCAATGCCAGCAAGGCATTGTGGATCTGCGTGCTCAACCCGCTGGTGATCATCCACCTGATGGGCGGGGTACACAACGAGATGCTGATGGTCGGGATCATGATGGCGGGCATCGCCCTCGTCCTTGAGCGACACCATGTCTGGGGTATCTCGGTGGTGGCCTTGGCTGTCGCCGTCAAGGCCACAGCGGGTCTCGCACTGCCGTTTCTGGTCTGGATCTGGATGCGTCGACTCATCGAGAACGCCGCCGAGGGTTCGCCGCAGCGCCGCCCGATAGCCGCCTTCGCCTTGGCGTCGGCGGCCTCCGTCGCGATCGTCGTCGCCGTCTTCGCGGTGCTGTCCTGGATCGCCGGAGTGGGTCTGGGATGGCTGACCGCACTGGCCGGCTCGGTGAAGATCATCAACTGGCTGACGGTGCCGACCGCGGTCGCCAACATCATCAACGTCTTCGCCGGTCTCTTCGTCACCGTCAACTTCGATGCGGTTCTGGAGATCACCCGCATCATCGGGGTGATGGTCATCGCCGTCAGCTTGCCGGTGATCTGGTGGCGGCACCGCCACAACGATCGCGATGCGATGTTCGGCATTCTGTGGGCCATGGTGGTCGTGGTGCTCATGGCACCGGCTGCATTGCCCTGGTACTACACCTGGCCGCTGGCCATCGCGGCGCCGCTGCTGCAGTCACGGACCGCCATCGCCGCCATCGCCGGTTTCTCCGCGTGGATCATGGTCATCTTCAAACCCGATGGCTCCCACGGCATGTACGTATGGATCCACGTGCTGATCGCCGCGACCTGCGCCACCATCGCATGGCGGATGATCAACTCCGCACCCGAACCGCAGGGTCCCGAAGCCGCCGAAGCACAATCGCCGGCTCCCGCCAGCTAATACGCCATGGCCTGCGCCCGCCGCAGCACCTCACGTGCCTGATGCCCGTGCAGCGCGTCGACCGGGCGGGCAGCCTCGATCCGTTCGGTGGTGCCATCCCGGCTCACGGTGAGTGACTCGTCACCGGTGAACAACCAGCGCATGATCTCCGGCTCGTGAAACCCTCCGTCCCGCAGCACGGACAACAGCCCGAACAAATGCTTGACCACCGGCCCCTCGGGGCTGAAAAAGATGACGGGAACTTTGATTTCGCCATCGCGCCGCACTGCGATCAGCTCGCCGTCGCGCAAGTATTGCTGAACCTTGCTCACCGGTACCCGCAGGCGCACGGCCACCTCCTTGAGGGAGAACAGCGGCTCATCGGCGTCAAGCGTGTCGGCAACGTATGGAATTGCGCTCATGACGAATGACGCTAGTCGCCCCGCGCGCCACCGTCGTCAAAAGTGTCCTGTGGGTGTGGTGACACGCGTAACCTTCGGACCGTGACGAGTTCCGGCGATCCGACATCGGTCACCCATAGTGAGTACTATCCCTACCCCGTCGAGAAGGTCTGGGATGTTCTCGTCTCCCTCGAACTGACCGCTTCTCAGGTGAAAGAGGTCAGCGACGCCCCGGTCGAAGTCGGAGAGACCCGGGTCATGATCACCCACCCGCAACCGGCGGTCGGGTTCGACGGCGTGGTCCGCACCACCTACACCAGCGTGGTGCCCTGTGAGCACATCGAACAGGTGTTGACCGCGCCCGGCATCGAAGTGACCTCCCGGTGGAATCTGCTCCCGGAGCCCGGCGGCACGCGACTCCGCGTCACATACAGCCGCTTCGACCCGTCCATTCCCCTGCACCGCCAGTGGCGGACGATGCTGTTCTCGGGGGCTGGGCCGATCCTCAACTCACTGCGCGAAATGCTCGATAAGCGGCATTGACGACGGGGCGTTCCCGCATCACTCGATACGATCGATGCGATGACGTCGCCCAAGTCCCCCAGTGCCCGCCTCGATCCGATGATCGGCGCGGTGCTCGACGGTCGGTACCGCATAGAGGCTCCGATCGCCACGGGCGGCATGTCGACCGTGTACCGCGGGCTGGACACCCGCTTGGATCGCCCCGTGGCGGTGAAGGTCATGGACAGCCGCTACGCCTCCGACAGCGGGTTCCTGGCCCGATTCCGGCTTGAGGCCCGCGCCGTCGCACGGCTGCGTCACCCCGGGCTGGTGGCCGTCTTCGATCAGGGTATGGACGGCAAGCACCCGTTCCTGGTGATGGAGCTGATCGACGGCGGCACGCTACGCGAGCTGCTGCGCGAACGGGGCCCCATGCCGCCGCATGCGGTCGCCGCGGTCTTCAACCCGCTGCTGGGTGGTCTGGCGGTGGCACACCGGTCGGGGCTGGTGCACCGCGACGTCAAACCCGAGAACGTACTGATCTCCGATGACGGCGAGGTCAAACTCGCCGATTTCGGGTTGGTCCGGGCCGTCGCCGAAGCCGGAATCACCTCGACCAGCGTGATCCTGGGCACCGCGGCGTATCTGTCCCCTGAACAAGTGCGCACCGGTTCCGCGGGGCCGCGCAGCGACGTCTATTCGGCGGGCATCCTGATGTACGAATTGCTCACCGGTTCAACACCGTTCACCGGCGATACGCCGTTGGCACTGGCCTATCAACGCATCGATCGCGATGTTCCTGCGCCGAGCGAAGCGATCGACGGGGTTCCGGAGGAGTTCGACGAACTGGTGCTGCGGGCCACCTCCCGCGACCCGGACGCCCGCTACGCCGACGCCGCGCAGTTCGGCGCCGAACTGAACGCGATCGCCTCCGAGTTACGGCTGCCGTCCTTCCGGGTGCCCGCCCCCAAGGACTCTAAACAGCATGTCGCCGAACAGCTGTACCGCAGCAGATTGATCGACGCCGGCGGCAGCACCACTGGAAACCTCAGTGCTCCGAGCACATCGGATGCCGCCGACACCGCCTCGGCCGCAGCGGCCCTGGGTGTTTCCGCACGACCCAGTGTCGCCGCACGGCCCAAGGTGCCCAACCCCACGCGGATGATGGACCCGGTACCCGCCTACGATCCCGAATACGATCGGGAGTTCGACGACGAGTTAGACGAATCGGCGTTTTTCGCCGATGTCGACGACTCCGATTACCGATACGAACGCCAGCAGAGCCGCCGCGCGATCTTCATGTGGCTGGTGATCGTCCTGATCATCACCAGTTCGGTGGCCGCGGGATGTTGGTCGCTGGGCGCCAACATCACCAACCTGTTCTAGTCCGCAGCCTTAGTCTCTGAGCATCTCCGCCACGAGGAACGCCAGCTCCAGCGACTGCTGGGTGTTCAGTCGCGGATCGCATGCCGTCTCGTAGCGGCCGGCCAGGTCATCATCGGAAATATCCTGTGCCCCACCGAGACACTCGGTGACGTTCTCGCCGGTGATCTCGACGTGAATGCCACCCGGATGTGTCCCGAGGGCGTTGTGCACCTCGAAGTAGCCCTGCACCTCGTCGACGATCCGATCGAAATGCCGTGTCTTGTAACCGCTCGGCGACTCGTGGGTGTTGCCGTGCATCGGGTCGCACTGCCAGACCACCTGATGTCCGGTCGCCCGCACCTTCTCGATGATCGGCGGGAGCAGATCGCGCACCTTGGAGTTGCCCATCCGCGAAACAAACGTCAAGCGGCCCGGCTTGTTGTGCGGGTCAAGGCGTTCCACGTACTCGACGGCCTGATCGGGTGTGGTCGTCGGACCGATCTTCATCCCGATCGGGTTGGCGATGATCTCCGCGAACGCCACGTGTGCGTGATCGAGCTGCCGGGTGCGATCGCCGATCCACAGGTAGTGGGCCGACAGGTCGTAGAGCGCGGGCTCGCCGTTCTCGTCCTCGGCCAGGCGCAGCATCGCGCGCTCGTAGTCGAGCACCAGCGCCTCATGACTGGCGTAGATCTCGGCGGTGTCCAGGTTCGAATCCGCCACACCGCAGGCGCTCATGAACTTCAGACCACGGTCGATCTCCGAAGCCAGCGCCTCGTACCGGGCTCCCGCCGGCGAGGTGCGGACGAACTCACGGTTCCAGTCGTGCACCAGGGCCAGCGAGGCCATGCCCGAGCCCGTCACCGCGCGCACCAGGTTCATCGCGGCGCTGGCGTTGGCGTAGGCGCGTACCAGGCGTGAGGGGTCGTGCTCGCGCAGTGCCGCGTCGGGCGCGAAACCGTTCACCATGTCACCGCGGTAGGACTTCAGGCCCAGCGCGTCGGTATCCGAGCTGCGCGGCTTGGCGTACTGGCCGGCGATGCGGGCCAGCTTGACCACCGGCATGCTCGCCCCGTAGGTGAGCACCACGGCCATCTGCAGCAGGGCGCGGATATTGGCACGGATGTGCGGCTCGGTGTTGTCGGCGAAGGTTTCGGCGCAGTCGCCGCCCTGCAGCAGGAACGCCTCACCGCGCGCCACCTGAGCCAGCTGGTGCTGCAACCGCTGAATCTCCGCGGGGACGGTGATCGGGGGCACGCTTTCCAGCACGGTTCGCATGGCCGCGGCTTGATTCGCGGGCCAGCTCGGCTGCTGAGCAGCGGGTTTGGCCAGCGCGGCATCGAGGCGGTCACGCAGATCCGCCGGGAGCGGCGGCAGCTCCGGCAATTGGTCGATGGGGACGTCGACTGTCCAGTTCACGCACCCATCTTAACCGGGTCTAACCAGCGGATTTTCACCCCGAGGCTCGGCCGTCCCAGTTATCGCCCTTCGCGCAAGCGCTCATCGGGGACCATCGCCCGGTAGCGGGCCAGGTTGAACCGGGCGTCGACCAGCGCATCGTGAGAGTCGGCGGGCCGCTTCGGCATGGCAGGACGTCCCAGATCTGCCCACAGCTGCTTCAGCTCCAGGGTGAATCGCGGAACCGGCTGGGGCAGCGCCGTCATGGGCCCCCACAGCTGACAGAGCGCCACATGGTCGTAGGCACCCACCCAGGCCCACAGTTCGATCGGGTCCGCGGGACCACCGCCCCCGTTCAGACCCATGAACTCGGCCAGCTCGTCGCGAATCTGTCCGCGGGATCGCCACAGCGGCGAGGACAGCGCCGGCAGCTTGGGCAGCACATGCTGACGCACCCAGGGGCCTGCCTGCTGCGGATCGAAGGCGGTGGAGACTGCGTAGTACTCGCGGCCGTCTTCGGCGACCATCCCGATGGAGATCAGTTCGATGGTGCGGCCGTCGTCGATGAACTCGGTGTCGTAGAAATAACGCACGCGAGCCGCCTAGTTGTGCGCCGGAGACGCCGGCGCCAGCTCATCGGCCTGTGACGATTCCTCTTCGCCCGCAACGTCGTTGGCTTCCGACCAATCGCGCCGCAGCCATATCCAGCTGGCCACGAGCACCCCGAGATGAACGAACACGTACAGGCTGGGGATCAGGTCGTTCAGCACGCCTCCGGGCCGCAGCGTCAGGGCGCCGGAGTCCGGCGTCTTTCCGCTCAGACTGGTGAACCAGGCCGCGAACACCGCGCAGAACACCCACATCGTGATCGCGGAGGCCCGCTTGCCGAGGACATACCCGCGATAGCTCAGGTGCACGACCAACGGCACGAACCACACCCAGTGATGGCTCCAGCTGAACGGCGAGGCAGCCGCCGAGGCCATGCCCACGACCGAGATCGCCAACAACAACTGATTCCGCCGGTAGGCCATGGTCGCGATCACCAAACTCACCACGATCACCAGCACAGACAGCGCGGTGGCGGTCGCGGCCGAGAGGTCCAAACGGAGAAACAGACCGCTGATGCTGGTACTCGCGGTGGGATCGCGGGTGATGCGGCTGATCTTCTCGAAGGCGCGGTCAACCCAGTAGTAGTGCGATGCCGACGGCAGGAAGATGAAGCCCAGAGCAATGGTGCCGATCAGCGTGACGGTGGCCACGACGGCCGCGCGAATCCGTCCCACCACAAAGAGGAAGACGATGAAGATCATCGGGGTCAGCTTGATGCCCGCGACGATCCCGATTCCGATCCCGGCCAGCTTCCATCGTTTGGGGGCCAAGACGTCGGTCACCACCACGGCGAGGATGAGCAGGTTGATCTGCCCCAGCTGAATGGAGAGCCGGACCGGCTCCAGCCACGAGACCAGCCCGACCAGCAGCGCCAACAGCCCCCACAGTCCGGCACCGACGGAGACATTCAGCCACCGCAGCATGCGCCACACCGAGTAGACCAGCAGCGCCGGGAACACCAGGAGCGATAAGACCTGTGCGGTGAAGTCGGTGATGAAGGCCAGTGGGGTGAACACGAGCGCCGCGAACGGGGTGTAGGTGAACAGCAGATCGTCGATCTCGCCGTTGCGTCCGATCGAGTACAGGTCGAGCCCGTCCAAGACGCGGGTGCCGCCGAATCGATAGACCAACACGTCGATCTGCAGCGCGTACGTAGGCCAGTGGATGAACACGATCGCGTGCAGCAACAGGGCCACTGCGAGGACGAGCGGGCCACCCCACGTAATCCATCTGGCGACTCGACGAGCGGAGCCGCCGTCCGCGACGGTGGTTTCGTCTATTGAATTCGGCACGGCCCTCGCATCTCTCAGTTCTCCCGCCGGTGGCCCTAAGAGTAGCGGTACCGGCGCGGATAGCTGGAAACCGGATTAACCGGCGGCGCTCTCCGGCACACGGTCGGAGGGCTGCGTGGCTTCCGCGGGCTTGTCCTTGAGCGAGGCCGCGTAGATGTCGACGTACTCCTGACCGGACAGCTGCATGAGCTCGTACATCACCTCGTCGATGACCGCGCGCTCGATGAAACGGTTGCCGGCCATCCCGTCGAACCGGGAGAAGTCCAGCGGCTTGCCGATCTTCACGGTGACCTTGGAGAAGTGCCAGCGTGCGGTCCCCGGCGGGTTCATGACGTTGGTGCCGACCATGGCGACGGGGATGACCGGAACACCCGTGGCCAGTGCCATGCGCGCCAGACCGGTCTTGCCCTTGTACAGGCGCCCATCCGGCGACCGAGTGCCCTCCGGGTAGATGCCCAGCAGCTTGCCCTCGCCGAGTAGCCGTTTGGCGGTGCTCAGCGCGTTTTCGGCGGCATCGGCACTGGTCCTGTCGATCGGCACCTGACCGGAGCCGCCGAAGAACACCTTCTTGAGCCAGCCCTTGAAACCGGGCTCGGTGAAGTACTCACTCTTCGCCAGGAACGTCACCCTGCGGGTGGACACCAACGGAAGGAAGAAGCTGTCCACCACCGCGAGATGGTTCCCGGCCAAGATGGCCGGACCCGAGGACGGGATGTTCTCCAGACCTTCCACCTTCGGCCGGCCCATCAGCTGCAGGATCGGCCCCATGAAGATGTACTTCAGCAGCCAGTAGAACATCGCGCATCCTCTCCCGGGCCCGTCCCAGTCCCCGATGAACTCCCATGGGGCTGGCGCCGAGCTTACCCTCGGCGGCGGCGAAACTCCGTGGACTGTCTAAGGTCCCGGACGTTAGACAGTCCAGGGATGGACACCGGCCAGAGGGACGCCGCCGTCGCCGAGGGAAACGCCGCCGTGCGCGGAGCCATTTTCGCGACCTGGTAGACGCCCATGACGCACTCGCCGGCCCCGCACCGACGATAGATGGGACACGATGTCCCAGAAGGGTTCCCCGGGCGTCCAGGCGATCCGACCCGGTCTCGGGAGTTGATCACTCGTCGATGTCGACCGGAATGGGTTGATAGCCAGTCGATTGCGAGCTCGTCGGGGTGGGTGGGAACGGGCTGTGATACTCGGGGCCGAGCCCACCGTCGCCCGGGCCGTCGGGGCCATTTGGGCCCGCCTCTGCCTCCAACATCGCGCGTACCACCATCACCAGCGCGAGGCTGTGTTCGGCGATCGTCGCCAGCAGCGGATGATGCTCGCCCTCGATCAAAGCCGCCAGCGCGCACACCGGGCAGAACAACTGGTCGCACTTCCCGGGGACACCGCCGTCGGCGGGTGCGCGCGCGGCCTGGCGCAGCGCCGGATCGAGTTTGTCCAGGATCGAGGCGGCCAACGCCCGCAGCTCGGGACCGAGCTCCGGATGGGTACCCGTCACGTAGGCCACACCTCCGGATCAGCTCTAAACCGTATGGTCAGCTCGCCACCGACGAGCCGGGCGTCGACAACCACACAGCGCCGCAGCACGGAGGCCAGCCGGACCCGCCGACGCATCCCATTTGCGCCGATGACCAGGTCATCTCCCACCCGGCCGAGGCTCAACGTGGCCGGGTCGATCTGCGGTAACTCTAGCCGTAACCGATAGACGGTGTCCGCGCCGGATCCGGATTCGTGCTCGACGACGGTGGCCAGCGGAGCCGGCGGCTTGGCGCCGTCACGGCGGCGCACCGCCTCGGCCAATTCACCGAGGGCATCCGGCCCGATGGGTTCCCGCGGCAGATGCGGTACCAGCAGCATCTCCACATCCCCGATCGCCTCCCCCATCTCATCGAGAACGGCAGACTGATCGGTGATGCGCTGCATGTACCACTCGAAGGCAGGATGGTCGGGAAGATTGTGGTACTCGTACGAATCATCTTGAATCAGAACCTGATTGACGATCACCTGGTCGATGCGCACACCCATGAGTGCCAGGGCACCCACGGTGCGAATGGCCTCCGCCACCACCACCCGTTCGGGGGTCAGCACCAGATGCGCTCCCACCCGCTCGGCATCCGAGAGCAAACCCGCAAGTCGATCCGCCGACGCCGCAACACGTTCCAGCAGTTCAGCCAGCACCAGTGCGCGTGGCGTTCCGATGCCACCGAGCCTTCGATGGCGCGGCCAGGCCCGTTCCAGATACATCGCGAAGGTTCCGGGCAGCGTCAGCATGCGCAAGGCGTCGGCAGTCGAGGCACAGTCGACCACGACGACATCCCATTCGCCCGTGTCGGCAAGCTGCTGAACCTCGTGCAGCCCGAGCATCTCCTGAACGCCCGGCAACGCGGAAAGCTCTTCTGGGGCAAGCGATCCGATATCCGATTCGGGGTACTGCGCGGCGATCGTCGCGGAAATCTCACCCCAGCGCCGCTCCAGCAGACCGAGGGTGTCCAGGGCCATGACGTCGAGCTGCCCGCCGTACGGGTCTTCGATGACGCGCACGCAGTGAGCACCCGGGGAAGGATCGACCTGGGCGCCGAAGACATCACCCAGGGAATGCGCCTGGTCGGTGGATACCGCCAGCACCCGTTGCCCGGCGCGTGCATATCGAACCGCAGTGGCACCGGCCAGCGTCGACTTACCCACGCCCCCCTTGCCGACGAATAGACCGATGGTGGCTGTCAACGGTAGTTCGACATCTGGGCGCGGCGTCGCGTCGACGTCGCTAGCGGTCAGATTCGACTCGCTTCTTCAGATCCTTGAGCGCGGAATCGGTGATCTTGCGTTCGGCCTTGCGCTTGAGCATTCCGATCATCGGAATTTGAAGGTCGACCGCCAGCTCGTAGGTCACCTCGGTGCCAGACCCTTTGGGCGCCAGAAGGTATGTGCCCTCCAGCGAACGCAGTAGGGAACTTTCCGCCAGGGTCCAGGTGACCTTGCGGCCGTCCTGGGACCACACGTACTCCAGGACCTGGGTGTCCTTGAGGACACCGGCGTCCAACACCAACCGGGCACGCTTGACCCTGCCCTCGGAGTCGGTGTCGAGCACCTCGGTTTCCTTGTACTCCGACACCCATTCCGGGTAGGCGCCGATATCGGCGATCACCGCCATCACCTTGCCGGGTTCGGCGTCGATGGCAATCGTTTGGGTAGTCTTCTCAGCCACCTGACAGACGGTACCCTTCTCGCTGGCGCTCGGATACTCCCATCCTGGCAATTCGCTGCGGCCCCGCGAAGGAGAGACGCCCATGAGCCGTCTGGTGGCGAAGGTGCTCGGTGTGCACCAGAGCATCTACATCGCATCGAAAGGCTATCTGGGTCATCGTGTTCCGGGGATGGCCCCGAGCCTGCTGTTGACCTCGATCGGCGCCAAGACCGGAGCGCAGCGCATCAACTCGCTGACCTATGCGCGGGACGGCGGAAATCTGGTCATCGTGGCCTCCAACGGCGGTGCGCGACGCAATCCCGCCTGGTATCACAACCTCAGGGCGCATCCGGATGTCCAGGTACAACTGGGCAGGCACAAGCGCCGGGTCCACGCCACCGCCCTGCTGCCCGGCGATGCCGATTACGAGCGGCTATGGAAGTTGGCCGATACCAACAACTCTGGCCACTACAGCGCGTATCAGCGGGCGACTTCCCGACCCATACCCGTGGTCGTGCTCGCCCCGGCCTGATCAGGGACTGGGCAGCCGCGATTCACCGACCGGCCGGCCGGTCTCCAGCTGCTGCTTGACCCCGAAGGCGAACCGTTTCCCGGCGACGCGGCGGGCGTGATTGAGCTGGGCCAGCTTCAGCTTGGCCACCTGTGCGGGTGTGGCGCCGGTGGGCTCCGCATGCAGGAAGTAGTGCAGGATCGCCCCGTCCAGGGCGGGCTCAAGCCACACCTCCATGGTCCCGGTGAGCGGCCCGGCCACCGTCCACCGGATGCCCTTTTCGCCGCGCTCCTCCACCACGTTGAGCTGCAGGTCAGGCCACCAACGGCGCCAGTCCGCGGGGTTGGAGATGGCGCGGCCGATGTCCGCGGGATCTGCCGCGATAAAGGTCTGGTCGGCGACCTGGATGCTGTTCATCGCGGACAAGCTTAAGCCTCGCCGCCGAGAGAAATGCGGGCAACGCCTTCGACGATCTTCGGGCCACGACTAGTCTGAGCAGGTGCGAGAGTTCAGCGTTCCTGCCCCCTTCACCGTCGAGGACAACGCCTCGGTTGTTCATGCCGTCTACGACTACGAGCATGAGGACCCCAACCAGGCTGCCTTCTCCCGTCTTGTCGGCGACACCTGGACGCCCGTCACCTACGCGGAGGCCGCCGCGCAGATCCGTGCAGTGGCCAATGGCCTGATCGCCAAGGGCGTGGCGCCCGGCGATCGCGTGGCACTGATTTCGGCGACACGCTACGAGTGGACGATCATCGACTACGCGATCCTGTCGATCGGCGCGATCACCGTTCCGATCTACGAGACATCCTCGGCCGATCAGGTCCGGTGGGTGCTGCAGGACTCCGCCGCGGTGGCATTGTTCGTGGAATCCGATGCGCACGCGAAGATCGCCGAAGAACTCGCTCCGGAACTGCCCAACCTGCGCACGGTGTTTCATATCGCCGGCTCGAGCGCGCCCGCAGCCCTCGACGAACTCGCCGAGGCGGGCGCCGGTGTCGATGCCGCCGAACTCAACGGCCGACTGGCTGCCATCAAGGCCACCGACCCCGCGACACTCATCTATACCTCGGGAACCACGGGTCGGCCCAAGGGCTGCCAACTCACCCACTCGAATCTGGTCTACGAAACCCGCGGTGCGCGTGCCGTTTTCCCTGACTACCTGCAGAAGGGCAGCCGGACACTGATCTTCCTGCCGCTGGCCCACGTGTTGGCCCGCGGTATCGCGATGGCCTGCTTCCAGTCCAAGGTCACCGTCGGGTTCACCAGCGATATCAAAACGCTGGTGCCGACCTTCGGCATCTTCAAGCCGACCTTCATCGTCTCGGTCCCCCGCATCTTCGAGAAGGTGTACAACACCGCCCGTCAAAATGCCCAGAACGACGGCAAGGGAAAGATTTTCGATGCCGCCGCGGAGACCGCCATCGAGTACAGCGAGGCGCTGGACAAGGGCGGCCCGGGCATCGTGTTGCGTGCCAAGCGCGCGGCCTTCGACAAGCTGGTGTACGGCAAGCTACGGGCGGCACTCGGCGGCGAATGCGTGGCATCGATCTCCGGTGGAGCCCCGTTGGGCGCTCGGCTGGGCCACTTCTATCGCGGCGTCGGCCTGACCATCTACGAGGGCTACGGTCTCACCGAGACGACGGCCGCATGCGCGGTGAACGTCATCGGCGGCCTCAAGATCGGCAGTGTCGGAAGGCCGTTGCCCGGTAACGCCGTCAAGCTCGGCGATGACGGCGAGCTGCTGGTGTCCGGTGGCGTGGTCTTCAGCGGCTACTGGAACAACGAGACCGCCACCAACGAATCGATCGTGGACGGCTGGTTCCACACCGGCGACCTGGGCGCGATCGACGAGGACGGATTCGTCACGATCACCGGCCGCAAGAAGGAAATCATCGTCACCGCTGGAGGCAAGAACGTTGCGCCCGCGGTGTTGGAGGATCAGCTGCGCTCGCACCCGTTGATCAGCCAGGCGATGGCGGTCGGCGACAAGCAGCCATTCATCGGCGCTCTGATCACCATCGACCCGGAAGCCATCGACGGCTGGAAACAGCGCAACGGCAAGCCTGCCGATGCCACCGTCGCCGACCTGGTCGAGGATCCCGATCTGCTGGCGGAGATCGAGACCGCCGTGAAGGCGGCCAATCAGGTTGTCTCCCATGCCGAAGCCATCAAAAAGTTCCGGATTCTGCCGGTCGACTTCACCGAGGCCACCGGCGAGATGACGCCGACGCTCAAGGTGAAGCGCAACGTAGTTGCCGACAAGTTCGCCGCGGATATCGATGCGATCTACACGGGAGCACCCGAGTAACGCAGCCGATAGACGATGAAGCTGGGTGAATCGACGACGTTTCGTAGCTCGGCGGGAAATCGCCGCATTGCCTCGCCGGACGGGCGTGGTTCCACGATGCGCTCCACAAGGAAGCCGGCATCGGCGAACGCATCCACGACCTGAGCGAGGGGCCGTCTCCAAAAGTGCTGAGTCACTTCGACGTCCGCTTTGGTCCAGGTATCACTGACCAGCTGGTGTTGAAAGTAGCCGTCATGCTGATCGGGCAGCGGAGCACCGAAGGGATGGTCCAGCGAGATAACCACCCACCCTCCCGGACGTAAGATTCGCGCGAATGACGCCAGCGGCACCTGCCAATCACGCAGGTAGTGCAAGGCAAGCGAACATGTGACGCCGTCGAACGACTGCGCTTCCAGCGGTAGTGCCTCCGCCAGATCCGCCACGAGCAGCTCGACCCGCGAACCGCAGCGCTGGCGCGCTTGATCGATCATCACCGGGCTCAGGTCCACACCGGTGACCTCGGCTCCCTCATCGAGGAGCCATTCGCACTGGGCACCAGAACCGCATCCGGCATCCAGGACCGACGTGCCGATCAGCGGGCGCGGGATCAGTGAGCGGAGCGCGGGCCTCTCCAACAGTCCATTGAACGGCCCATCGTCCGTCGTCGCCGACCAGACCGGCGCCAGCCGGTCATACACGTCGCGCGTGTGCCACGCATGTTCGACAGGGTCCACCAGCCCAGGTTATGCGGAGCCGCTGACCAACTCGGCGAATCGGGCGGCCTGGTGATCCCAGCGCCAATGGTCGGTCACCCAGCTGCGACCCGCTGCCCCCATCAGCGCCGCGCGCGCCGGATCGGACAGGATCTGCACGATGGCGTCGGTGATGGCGGGCACCGATCTACCGTCGACGACGAGTCCGGTCTCACCATCGCGCACGGTCTCGGGTGCACCCCCCGAGTTTCCGGCGACCACCGGGACACCGCAGGCGGACGCCTCCAGGAAGACGATTCCCAGCCCCTCGACATCGAGCCCCGCCCCACGGGTGCGGCAGGGCATCGCGAAGACGTCGCCCATCGCGTGATGAGCGGGCAGTTCCTCCCAGGGCACGCCGCCGGTGAACACCACGTGCTCATCGACGCCGACCCGATTTGCCAAGGCCCGCAATGGTTCCGCGTGCGGACCGCCGCCCACGATCACCAGCGCCGCGCCGTCCACATGCTCCCGGATCGCCGGCAGCGCCTCGATGAGCATGTCCTGCCCCTTGCGCGGCACGAGCCGGGAGACGCACACAATGGTCGGTCGGCTGCCGAGCCCGTAGCGCTGCCGCAACTCCTCGCGTGCCGCCGGGTCGGGGCGGAAACGGCCGGTGTCGACACCGGAGGGCAGATGTTCCAGTGCGGCGCGTGGACCGAAAGCCGCGGCGAACCGTCCCCGGGTGTAGCGGCTGACGTAGGTGATCACGTCGGTGCTCTCCCCAATCTGCCGCAGCGCCGAACGCGCCACCGGGAGCATCGACCAACCCACTTCGTGCCCATGCGTGCTGGCGGCCGTCACGGCGGCTCCTGCCGCCTTCGCAGCCGAGGACAACAGCGCCAGTGGCGCGGCCGCGCCGAACCACACCACATCCGAGCGTTGCGAACGGATGAGGTCGACCATGCGCTGGCGGACACCGGGCCCCGGCAGCATCAGCGAGGTGGGGTGCCGGACCACCTGATAATCGGCGGCGGCGTCGTAACGCTCACACCCCTTCCACCGCGGCGCATAGACGGTGACCTCGTGTGATCCGACCAGGTGGGTCACCAACTCCTGCAGGTAGGACTGGATGCCGCCGGGCCTGGGAGGAAAATCGTTGGTGACCAACAGAATCCGCTGCCGTTGATCGCCGGGGTGAAATGTCACGACGCTTACCGTAATGGACGAGAGCCGAGCCAGCTCTGCCACTGGCGTACCAATGTCGCCTCGTCGATACCCAGCGCGCGCTGGATCGCCGCCCCCTGTGGGTCCGGCGTGAACTGCGCCCCGTACCGATACAGCTGCACAAGCTGGGGCTCGCCGTATGCTTCGGCCACATACTGCGCGACCGACCAGGCTTCCTCGTAGGCCTGCGTGCGACGAGGCCCTGGATTCTCGATTTCCTCGTCGGTCGGCAGATGATCCGGAACACGTCCTGCGGCAAGAGCACTCGCCAACGTGGGCGCCGCATTGCGGAATGGGGTATCGCTGCCCCGGCGGCCGTTGTAGTCCGCCACTCCCTCCACCAACCACAGCGGCGCACGGTCACCGGTGACGGTACGAGCGGCCGCATGGAAGAGCTCATGGCGCAGCACCACGCGGAATTGATCGGCGGGCAGCGCTGCCGAGCCGGGTGCGAAGATCACCCGCTGTCCCACCGCGACTCCGCTGTCAACACGGTCCGCGACAGCGGCAGCGGCAATTCCCTCGGTGTGTTCGCCACCGACGAGGGCGGCGAATTCCGCGTCTGTTTCCGCGGCGACGAACAGCATCCCCGTACGCGACTGTGCCCCCCAAAACTCCGACAGCGACCTCATGGCGCCGTCTATCTCCTGAACCAGCCGCGGCGCGACCGCCGAGCCGGGATGACCGAGCACCAGCACGTCCCGGCCCCCCGCCTTCTTTCGCGTCTCCATCACCGGGCCGTACTGCCAGGGCACGGTGATCGCGCTGGCGTCGAACAACCGCCAGCCGTCGTTGTCGTGCACCATACCGACGGTGACGGGGCGCCGGACCGCGACCTTGTCTACTCCGCTGATCGCATAGAACAACGCCGCGTCCAGTCGCCATTGTTGGTGTGGGGCAATCGGATCGGCCGGAATCTCGGCCGCCGGCCGATACTCGAACGTATCGGTCTTGAGCTCCGAAAGATTCTCCTGCAGACGTCGCTGCGCCTCGATGAACTTGGATCTGTCCGGTGCGAGCACGGCGTACAATGCCGCAGCATCGCCGCTGCGCAGCGCTTCGGAGTAACGCGTCAACAGTTCTCGGATCGAGGCGCGCACGTCATGGGATTGCGCGGCGGGCTGTGCTCGACAACCCCCACACAGAATCAGCAGCAGCACCGCGAGAAACGGCGCGCAACGTGCTACCCCGGGCACACCAGCACGATAACCAGGACTCAGTAGCGGCGCGCGTTGTAAATCGGGCCCGAGGACGTGATCGGCACGACCGCGACCGGGACACCATAGGTGGACGCATGCACCATCATGCCGTTGCCGACATAGATACCGGTGTGCGAGGCGTCGCCGTAGAAGTTGATGACATCGCCCGGCTGCAGCTCGCTCAGCGCGACCGGGGTGCCGCCGCGCGCCAGTGCCTGACTGGAGTGCGGCAGCGACACGCCCTGCTGGCCGTAGGCCCACATGACCAAACCAGAGCAATCGAAGGCGTTGGGGCCCGAACCGCCCCACGAGTAGGGCGCACCGATGCGGGTCAATGCCGCCGCGACGGCGTTCGCACCGACCGCAGACCCGCCACCGCCGATGGCGGCCTCGGGCGCGGGTGCGGCAGCCGCGGCCTGCATCAGCGGCTCGGGCACATCGGCGGCCTCACCCGGTTGCGCCGCGGGCGGCGGTGGGACGGGTGCCGGCAGCGCCAGCTGTGCACGCTGACCGGGGCTCAGGGTGTTGTACTGCGACTTGACGACCGCGATCTGCACCTGCAGCTGGCTCTGCTTGGCCTGCAGCGAAGCACGGACGTTCTTGGCCTGCTCGGCGGCCACCCGCGCCTTCTCGGCGGCGTCACGGGACCGTTGCTCGGCCTCATCCGCCGAGGACTGCGCCGCGCGATAGCTGTCCATGCGGCTACGCATCTCGGTTCCCACCGTGCGCTGCACCGACAGCTGGTCGATGAGGTTCTGCGGTGAATTGGACGTCAGCACCGCGCCGTAACCGCTGGTGTTACCGCCCATGTAAGCGGCGACCATGGCCTTGTTGACGTCGACTTGGTACGTGGACACCGCCATGCGCGCAGCCTTCGCGACCGCCTCGTCGGCAAGAACAGCCTTTTCGGCATCGCGCTGAGCCGCCAGCTTGGCGTCCAGATCGATCTTCGCCGAGTTAGCCGCCTCGGAGGTCGCCTCGGCCTGGCGGGACAGTTCGTTGAGCTTCTTGACGGCGTCGTTGTTGGGGTCTGCGGTAGCGGTCTGACCGCCCGCAAATATCCCTCCGACCAGGGCGGCAGCAGTCGCCGCGAGTACCACACGGCGAAGAGGTGAGGGCGTCAGTCGATCCGAATGATTTCGAAGAAGACGCCCGACACTCACTGACTACATCCCTTTACTGCAATTTGATCGCCGCGAACCGCGACGCCGATAGGTCTCAGATAGGTTACGAAATGGCATCGGCGTTGTCCACCGCAGTGTGGAACGACGTCAGCGTCGCGTAAGCGTCGGTTCTCCTCCCCGTTTCCGGGCAGGGCCATCAAGCACCTCATTCGAGTGTGCCCTATGCGACTCCCGCATCGGGCGTCTTCGCAGAATCAGGCGTGTCGTAGGTGCGTTGAATCGGCACCAGGCGCAGCTTGGGCGCCATCCCGGCCTCGGCCAAGACGGCCAACGCGGCACGCTCGTCATCAGCGAGTGTCTGGGGCACCCCCAACAACACACTGACCACGCAGTCCTCGCATCCCGGGCCGCGCATCGCGCAATCGTCGCAGTCGATGAGCATGGCTCCTCCTCTCCCATTGAGTCGTTCTTTCGGGTTCGAGCGGACCGTATCCGCGCCCACCGACAAGTAGCCGCTGCCTGGCACCCTGGCGGTATGACGGATGAGCAACAACCAGCACATACCGACCGCCGACGGGCCGAGTCGTTCGGAGAATCCGCCGATGCCTACGACCGCCACCGTCCCCGCTACCCACAACCACTGATCGACGAACTGGTCTCCGGTGCTCGGGTGCGTGCCCTGGACGTGGGAGCGGGTACCGGAATCGCGGCCGCCCAGCTGCTCGCCTCGGGCGCCGAGGTGCTCGCCGTGGAGCCGGACGCCCGGATGGCCCGCGCGGCGACCGCCAAGGGCATCGACGTCGAGGTCGCCACGTTCGAGGACTGGCAGCCGGCTGGCCGGACATTCGATCTGGTGTTGTTCGCGCAGTCCTTTCATTGGGTGGAGCCCCACGCCGCATTGGAGAAAGTGCGCACAGTGCTCAGCCCCGGCGGGCGGCTCGCCCTGGTGTGGAACCGCATCGAACCCACCGCCCCGACACGGCGCGACCTGGACACCGTCTACTCCGATTTCCTGGACACCACGAGGCGCCCCTCCATCGACACCGAGGACGCGGTGTCCCCGGTGATCGAGAAGTCCGGGTATCACGTGCGGCACCTGCATTTCCTGGAACGGAAGCACTTCTCCACGCAGGCCTATCTGGACATGGTCTTCACGTATTCCAATCACCTCACACTCGACCCGGCCAAACGGAGCCAGTTACGGTCGCGGCTCGAAGAGAAGATCGGCGACGGTGGCGTCGACACCACGAACGACGCACTCGCGTTGCTTTGTACCCCCGTGGCGTGAACCCGGAAACGTTGCGACAACTGACAAGCGGCTTTAAGTGGCTGCCCAGGATTCCTAGGCATGCTGACGATATGACCGAGCAGCCGCGCCTCACATACACAGACCGCCGCAGAGCTGAATCCTTTGGAGGCGTGGCGGACTCGTATGACAGGTACCGCCCGCGCTACCCGCAGGCATTCATCGACGAACTAGTGCCCACCGGCAGCCGTCCACGGATTCTGGATGTCGGCGCGGGCACGGGCATCGCGTCCACGCAGCTGACAGCCGCCGGAGCACAGGTGACTGCCGTGGAACCCGACGCCCGGATGGCTCAGGTCGCTGCAGCCAAGGGCATCGACGTGGAAGTGGCGTCGTACGAAGATTGGGCGCCCTCCGGACGTTCATTTGAGATGGTGCTGTTCGCTGAGTCGTTCCACTGGGTGCAGCCCCAGTTGGCGTTGGAGAAGACTTTGGGGATCCTGCGCCCCGGTGGCCGATTAGTCTTGGCGTGGAATCACATCGTGCCCACCAGGCCGGCCCGGCAAGACATCGGCGCAATACTCGCCGACTACAGAACCCAGTCCACACAAAAGCCGACGGACTCCGAGAGGGACAGACTCGTCCAGACGATCGAGCGGGCCGGCTACCACGCAGAGCGTCGGCATTTCACCCAGCAGCTACAGTTCCCGGCGGAGACATACACGGAGATGGTGCTCACGCTCTCCAGGTATCTAATGCTCGACGATCCTCAGCGCGCCGAACTGCGCTTACGCCTTGGGCAGTCGATTGGGGCAGACGGTGTGGAGGCGACGAGGGACGCATTCGCGTTGATCTGTACCCCCGTGGCGTGAACCCGAAATGTCGGTCCCTGGTCTTACCGTCACCACATGACGCAACTGACCTTCGACGAGGTGGACTCCTCGTCGGGGTCATCGGCGCAGGCGCTGCGCGACACCACCTTTGTGGTGGTGGACCTGGAGACAACCGGCGGCAGTGCGGAGAACGACGCGATCACCGAGATCGGCGCGGTGAAGGTGCGTGGCGGCGAGGTACTTGGAGAGCTGGCCACGCTGGTCGATCCGAAACGATCGCTGCCACCACAGATCGTCCGTCTCACCGGCATCACCTCGGCAATGCTGGTGGACGCGCCACCGATCGAACAGGTGTTGCCGGCTTTCCTCGAATTCGCCCGCGGCGCAGTACTGGTCGCCCATAACGCCGGTTTCGACATCGGGTTCCTCAAGGCCGCCGCACGGCAATGCGGAATCGACTGGCCGCACCCCACCGTGCTGTGCACCGTCCGGCTGGCGCGCCGGGTGCTCTCGCGCGATGAGGCCCCCCGCGTGAGCCTGGGTGCGCTGGCCCAGCTGCTCGGCGCGACGACCACCCCCAACCACCGTGCGCTCGACGATGCCCGGGCCACCGTCGACGTCCTGCACGCGCTCATCGGCCGGGTGGGCAACCAAGGCGTCGACACCATGGGTGAGCTGCGACGCTATCGCACCCATGTGCCCAACGAGCTACGTGGCAAGCGCACCCTGGCCGATGGAATGCCTTACGCACCAGGGGTTTACCTGTTCCGCGGACCATCGGGCGAGGTGCTGTACGTGGGCACTGCTGTCAACCTGCGCCGACGGGTGCAGCAGTACTTCACCGGCGCGGACCCCCGCGGCCGGATGCGCGAGATGGTCACCCTCGCAACCACGGTGGACCACGTGACCTGCGCGCACCCGCTGGAGGCCGCGGTGCGCGAGCTGCGACTGTTGGGTGCGCACGCACCACCGTACAACCGCAAGTCCCGCTTCCCGCATCGCTGGTGGTGGGTGGTGCTCACCGACGAGCCGTTCCCCCGGTTCGCCGTCGTCCGAACCACCGGCGGACGGTCCATGTTCGGCCCGTTTCGTGCGCGTGGCGACGCGACGACCGCCGCCCTGACCCTTGCCCGGTTCAGCGGCGTCCGCACCTGCACCACGCGCATCGGCACCAACGGACGGCATGGCCCCGGTTGTGACGGCCAGTCCTACCCGCACGACACCGCCTCGCCGTGTCCCGCGCCGGCCGGGGTGGACGCGGTCGGATACCGGGACTGCCTCGTCACGGCGCTCGCCGTCCTCGCGGGCACACAAGGAGATCCGCTGCACGCCATGTGCGACCGGGTGGCCGAACTCGGCGCCCTCTCACGCTACGAAACCGCAGCGCGACAACGCGACGCGGCGGCCGCCCTCATCGGAGCCCTGGCCCGCCAGCACCGCTTACACGCGCTCTCGCGTATCGAGGAGCTGATCGCCGCACGCCCCGACGGCGCGGGCGGATGGCAGCTCGCGGTAGTGCGACACGGACAACTGGCCGGTGCCGCGGTCGCCCGCCGCGGCGTCCCCCCGATGCCGGTGGTGGCGGCGGCCTCGGCGTCGGCTCAGGTGGTGCTACCCACACCGGAACCGTTCGGCGGGGCCGCACCCGAGGAGATCGGGCTGGTCACCCGCTGGCTGGCCGAGCCCGGAGTACGCATCGTGTCCTCGACCCAGGGCTACGCCGAGGCCACGGGATGCTCTGGCCCGCTGCGGGATTGGGTGGCGACAGCGCATAGTGCACGCATGGCACACAGCGTCCATCAAGACGACTGGGGAATGGCCGAGCTGGTCAGGGTCGCTAGCCCTGTTCATTCCCGGGCTGCGGGCTGACGGCGGTCCCGTCGGCTTCTCTGGTCAGCAAGGAGCCAAAGAGCGCCACGCCACATCGAGTCGCGGCAGCCAGATCAAGCACGGTTCCGGTCACTTGCGGGTGCGCGGCCGACCACGTTTCGGCCGACTCGTAGTCCGTGAAGAAATTGATGTGGCCGCAGCAGGTTTCCGCCCGCGGACCCTCTGCCATCTGCATCCCGAGGAAAACCACCACGGATTCCGGATCGGCTGTCGCGGCATCGCCGTCCACCCGGATAGCGATGGCCCCGGACGTGTGGTGGTCGACCGAATCGATGGTGATAGGTCGGCCACCCAACATCGCGGAAATCCCCAGTGCGTCGACCGCACACATCGCATACACCTCGGCACCGCCATGGATCCGAACCCGATGCTCCGTGGCGGTCGCGGAGAACGGATACACCGAAGCGATTCGGCCCTCGTCGTCAAGACGAATGATGTCCGTCCGGTGGAGATTTTCCAGCACGGCACCCACCACTGCCATGTCGACGCCGGAGACCGCGGCGAGCTCGTCCGGTGTGGGCGCCACGCCACCGAATGCAAAGGCGCGCAAGGCGGCACCATGAATCGCGCGCTCGATGGTGCCCTCGGGCAGCGTCAAACCACTCCACTGCCCCAACGTCGCGACGGTCGCATCGCAGTCGTTGTCGCGGACGACGCGCAGGACGGCGCGAAGTGCGGTGACCGATGGCGCTCCGTCGTATCGATTGCCGTCCTCCGCCGGATACAGGCGACAGGACACCGCGGGTGCCAGCCCGGGTTCACCGAAGGGGTCCTTGCCGTCGACGAGTAACGTTGGCGACCCGGTCATACCGAACTGCTCGGCGGCGGCCAGACTCTCTATCACGCGGTGGACGATTGTCGCGGTAACGCGTTCCGCCTCCAGCGCGTCAGCGATTCGGTCTTGCAGCACTGCGACATTCGGGCAGTCGGGCACCTGCAGGATCTCCAGATTCATCGTGCCGTCCCCTCGTTGTTCAGGGTCCGGACAAGCGGGCAGCTGCGGTCCTTGCGTGGTCGGTCGCAAGTATCGACGAGGTCGGTCAGCGACCGCATCATCCGGTTTAGTTCGGCTGCCCTCGCTGCCAGTTGGTCGATTTTGGACTGCGCCAGGTCACGAGCGGCCTGACAGTCCTCGGGCCCACCGTCGGCCAGCTGCAGCAGTTCGTCGACCTCATCGAGTGTGAATCCGTGTTCCTGTGCTCTCTTGACAAAACGGACGACCTCGACGGCGTCCACCGGGTAGGCCCGGTATCCCGACGAGGACCGCGGCGGCCGCGAAAGCAGGCCCCGGCGTTCGTAATACCGCACCGTCTGAACACTCACGCCGGCCTCGGAGGCCACCTCGCCACTGCGCATGACGCCATTGTTGACCCTGTAGCGCACTACAGGGTCAAGCTCGCATATCTTGTCGTCTACATAAACAGTCTGATATGACTGTTTATGTAGACGACAAGGAGGCTCGCTCGTGACCGCACAGCTGACGACCGTGGCACGCACACAGGATGTGATGTCCTGCGACATCTGGTTACCCGATGAAGTGGTCGAACTCCGACATCGCGCGCGGTCGGCGATCGAGCGCACGCTGGCACCGGTGGCCCGCAGAATCGGTGCACAGGAGGAGACCCGCGACAGCTTCCCCTGGGACGCGTTCCGCGGCCTCGCCGATGCCGGGCTATTCGCCGTCCCGTTCGCGCACCCCTTCGGACTCGGCCTGTCTTACCCGGCACTCGGGACATGCACCGTCACCGAGGAAATCGCGTATCACTCGTCGTCGATGGCCGGCGTCTATGACGGGCAGTGCATTCTGGTGCCACAGGCCCTCGCGTTTGCCTCGGACACGTTGCGCGAGGCCCTCATCCCCGAACTCGTGTCGGGCCAGCAGGCGTTTTCCTTCGCGACCACCGAGCCGGATGCCAGCAGCGACTTGTCCGTCGGGGCAATGCACACGGTGGCACAGGAGACATCGGGCGGATTCATCGTGAACGGGCGCAAGCGATGGATCACCAATAGCGTTGTCGCGCAGTGGGTGGCCGCATTGGTGCGCACCGGCGAACGCCAGACGATGCTCCTGATCGATCTGAAGAACTCCCCCGGCATCCGGGTCGGAGACCCCGATCTGAAGATGGGCCACCGCGGCCAGCTCACCGCCGACATCGTGTTCGAGGATGTCTTCGTCCCCTCCGAGAATGTGCTGGGCGACGTCGGTGCGGGTCTGTCGGTCGCGATCTCATGTCTCACCCGTGGGCGAATCGGCATAGGCGCCGCCGGCGTCGGCGTCGCGCAGGCGGCGCTGGATCTTGCCGTGCACCGCCTGCGCACCCGCAACCTGTTCGGCGGACCGCTCGGCAGGATGCAGTACTGGCAATTCAAAATGGCCGAGCGTGCTACCGAAATCGAATGCGCCCGTTCGCTTTACCAGAAGGCCGCGGCCCGATTGGATCGCGGCGAAGCAAGCGCCGAACCCGAAGCCGCGATGGCCAAGGCCCATGGAACCAGGGTCGCGGTAGACACCGTGCGCGACGCTCTCCAGATCCACGGCGGCTACGGATTCGCGCGGCGGGTAGCCGAAACCGGCGAATCCGTACGGCTCGAAGAGCTCTACCGCGACGCGAAGATCCTCGAAATATTCGAGGGTGCCAACGAACTGCAGCAGTGGGTCATCGCGCGGCGGCTCATCGGGCGTGACGTGACCGGATAGCCTGCACAGGTGGTAGCCACCCAACGCGCCGAACAGGCCAGAAGCCGCGAGAGCCGACGCCGCATTCTCGACGCGGCACTCGACATCCTGGTCACTGAGGGTTATGCCGCGGCGACCACCGTCCGGATTCAGCAGGAAGCCGGCGTGTCCCGCGGCAAGCTGTTACACCATTTCCCTTCCCGCGATGCATTACTGGTCGCGGCTGTGCACCATCTAGCCGAGGAACGCGTTCGCGCGCAACGTGATCGCACCGACTGGCCGGATGGTCCGGACGAGCGAATCGACGCTGCCGTCGCCAGCATGTGGGCGACCTACGCGCAGCCATACTTCTGGGCGTCCATGGAGTTGTGGATCGCGGCGCGGACCCACAAAGAGTTACGAGCAGCACTGGCCCCCGAGGAACACGCCATCGGACAGCTGGTCCGAACCGCGACCGACAACTTCTTTGGGCCGACGCTCACCGCACGCCCGCAGTACACGGCACTGCGCGAATTACTGAACACCAGCATGCGCGGAGTCGCACTGACCTATGCCATCACCCCGCGGAATCCCGCGACCGACCCGCACCTGCAGCAGTGGCAAGCGCTCGCACGCCAGCAGTTGGCGACTGACTGACACGAGTTGGCCTGAAGACACAGGTTTTTCACAGTTGCCGACGACGCTATCGCCAGTTACCGCAGGCACTATCGCATTGGCGAGGGCGAATTTGTCGGCATCACAGACGCGGAGAAAACCATGAAACGGTCACGGGGTAGGCGGCTCCTGTTCGTATCGGGATCGATTGCCGTAGTGATGATTTGCTCGCCCGCCTTCGGCTGGGCGGCACCCCCCGATCCGCCCGCCCCCGCCCCGGCTCCTGTGGTGTCTGTGCCCGAACCTGTGACGGCACCCGCACCGGCGGTATCCCTACCCGAACCCGCAGCGGCGCCCGCACCGGTGGCGCCTGCCCCCGCAGCATCGGCGACCCCGCCACAAGCACAGACACCCCTGTCAACCCCTCACGAGGAGAATCCGGCAGAGCCCCCCAAGGGCGGCAACGCCCCAGTGCCACCGACGGCCCAGCCACACGAACCAGCCAGCAGCACCGCGGCCACACCGGTGCCCGCGGCCAAGGCGCCGGTGTCCACGGCACCTACCGCCGCCGCAGACGAACCGTCGACGAGCACCAACCCGTCGGCCGCGCCAGCCAAGACCACACCAGCACCCGCATCCGGCGGCAACGAGCCGGGACGCCAGGAGGCCGCCAAGCCCGGCCAAAGGCCTACCGGCGATTCAGAGCTGTACGCGCGGCACCGCTGGCCCTATCACTGGAATTGGAACCGCGACCTGGCCTGGGATGACACATATGCCTACGACTGGGCCAATAGCGGCTACTGGGACAACTGGCAACCCACCTGGACGGACACGTGCCCATATCGGTGCCCCACCAACGACAACGCGCCCTACCCACCTGACGTCCAGGACTATCTCGACGCCCACCCCGACCTGGCCGAAGAATTCGCGCGAGTGCACCAGTTCCCCTGGGAGCTAAGACGCGCTCAGATCCAACCGTTCCTGGACAGCCACCCCGACTATCAAGCCTGGTTCAACAACCGGCAACCGTGGATATAGATCCGCCGCTCACGTCTCGTCTTGTTCCTTCCCGAGTCGCCGGCTGACAGTGATCCACTGGTCCAGCAGCGCCGCCGCGGCCCCTGAGTCGATCGCGGTGGACACTCGGGCCAGCGCGTCCTCCCAGGCGGGCACCCATTGGGCATCGCTGGCCAACCCGGCGTGCGCGACCATCGCGCCGGCCGCATTGAGCACCACCGCGTCCCGCACGGCACCCGCGCGACCACCCAGCACCGCCCGAACCTCCGCGGCGTTGAACCCGGGATCGCCACCTACCAACTCCTCCAGCCGTGCCCGCGCGAACCCGAAGGCCGCCGGGTCGAACCGCAGCTTGTCGACGGTGCCCGCCTGAACCCGCCAGATGGTGCTGGTCGTGGTGGTGGTCAGCTCGTCGAGTCCATCGTCACCGTGCACCACCAGCACGCTGGCCCCGCGCCCCGCGAACACCCCCGCGGTGACCTCGGCCAGGTCGGCGAAAGCACAGCCGATCAGACCCGCCCTCGGGCGGGCCGGATTCGTCAGAGGACCCAGCAGGTTGAAGACGGTGGGAACGCCGATCTCGCGGCGCACCGCCGAGGCGTACCGGTACGACGGATGAAAATGCGGCGCGAAGCAGAATCCGATACCGACCTCGGCAAGACTGCTCACCACCTGATCGGGGCCCAGATCGATGCGCACACCCAGCGCCTCCAGCGTGTCGGCGCCACCGGCCAGGGAGGATGCCGCCCGGTTGCCGTGCTTGACCACCGGCACCCCGCAGGCCGCCACCACGATCGAGGCCATGGTGGACAGGTTCACCGTATTGGCGCCGTCGCCCCCGGTGCCGACGATGTCGACGGCGTTGGCACCGATGGGGCCGCCATCCGCGCCGGAGGAAAAGCCGATCGCGTGGGACAGCATGGTGTCGGCCAGCTCGGACACCTCGTCCGAGGTCGGACGCTTCATCCGCATCGAGACCCCGAAGGCCGCGATCTGGGCTGGTGTCGCCGTCCCCGTCATGATCTGGTCCATGGCCCAGGCCGCCTGCCCTGCCGCAAGGTCGCGACGGTTGGTCAGCTCCCCCAACACCTGGGGCCAGGAATGTTCCAGCACGCCGCAAATGGTCCCATGGACACGGCGGTGACAACAAAGGACTAAATGCCTTCGGAGCCTGCCGCGACACGCCGGGCGCAGGTCATCGATACCGCTCTCTCCAGAGGCCACGCATGCTGTGGAGAGTCGGTCACAAATCAATGTCGGACCCGGGTGGCTCTCGACAACTACAAAGCGTCATACTTACGACGTGACGACCGCAGCAGCCCCAGGATCGCCGGCGGGAACCGCCATTACCCAGCGGGTTCATTCACTGAACCGGCCCAATATGGTGAGTGTTGGCACCATTGTGTGGCTTTCCAGTGAATTGATGTTCTTTGCTGGGCTCTTTGCCTTCTACTTCACCGCGCGGGCCCAGTCCGGCGGTAACTGGCCACCGGAGCCCACCGAGCTGAACCTCGGGCTTGCCATCCCCGTCACCGCGGTGCTGGTCGCGTCGTCCTTCACCTGTCAGATGGGTGTGTTCGCCGCAGAACGCGGGGACGTCTTCGGGCTGCGCCGCTGGTACGTCATCACCCTCATCATGGGCACCTTCTTCGTCCTCGGCCAGGGCTACGAATACATGAACCTCGTGCACGAGGGCACCACGATCGCGAGTAGCTCGTACGGCTCAACCTTCTACTTGGCCACCGGCTTCCACGGCCTGCACGTCATCGGCGGTCTGGTCGCCTTCGTCTATCTGCTGATTCGCACCCGGATGAGTAAGTTCACTCCGGCCCAGGCGACCTCCGCGATCGTCGTGTCCTACTACTGGCACTTCGTCGACATCGTGTGGATCGCATTGTTCGCCACCATCTACTTTGTCCGCTAAATGCCCGACGGCCCAAAGACCCAGCCCAGCCCGGTGAAGGGAGCACAACAGGTGAGCGTGGAGCCCGTAAAGGACACAGCCGCCAAGAATCGCGCACGCCGCAAGTTCCGCCGTCGCGTCTCAGCAGGTTTGCTGCTGCTGATCGCACTGGTGGTTGCGGGCGGCTTGGCCTCTACCTTCACGCCAACCCCGCAGGTCGCGGTGGCCGACGAGGACAAGTCGGCCCTGCTGCGTACCGGCAAGCAGCTGTACGAAACCTCGTGCATCACCTGCCACGGCGCCAACCTGCAAGGTGTGCCCGACCGCGGCCCCAGCCTCATCGGCGTGGGCGAGGCGGCCGTCTACTTCCAGGTCTCCACCGGACGTATGCCGGCCATGCGCAACGAGGCTCAGGCCCAGCGCAAGGACCCGATCTTCGACGAAGAGCAGACCGACGCCCTGGGCGCCTACATCCAGGCCAACGGTGGCGGCCCGCAGGTGATTCGCGATGCCGATGGTGCGGTGGCGCAGGAGTCGCTGCGCGGCAACAACATCGCCCGCGGTGGCGATCTGTTCCGCCTGAACTGCGCGTCATGCCACAACTTCACCGGCCGCGGTGGAGCGCTCTCGTCGGGTAAGTTCGCCCCCGAACTCGACCCGGCCAGCGAGGCGCAGATCTACACCGCGATGCTGACCGGACCGCAGAACATGCCCAAGTTCTCCGATCGTCAGCTCACCCCCGAAGAGAAGAAGGACATCGTCGCGTATGTCCGCGCTTCGGCCGAGACCCCCGATCCGGGCGGTTACGGCCTGGGGGGCTTCGGCCCGTCCTCTGAGGGCATGGCCATGTGGATCATCGGCATCGTCGCCGCCATCGCCGCGGCACTGTGGATTGGAGCACGCGCGTGAGCGTGAGTGACGCTGACAAGCCAGAGATCCCGAGCGCCGAGCAGCTCGCGAGCATGAGCCGCGACGAGTTGGTCAAGCTTGGTACCAATCTCGACGGTGTCGAGATTGTCTACCGCGAGCCGCGCTGGCCGGTCGAGGGCACCAAGGCCGAGAAGCGCGCGGAGCGTCAGATCGCGCTGTGGTTCGCCCTCGGTGGTGTGTTCGGACTCGCCCTGCTCGGGGTGTTCCTGTTCTGGCCGTGGGAGTACAAGCCGCTGGGCGATCCCGGCAACGCGGTCTACAACCTGGCCACGCCGTTGTACGGCCTGACGCTGGGCCTGTCGGTGCTCTCGCTGGGTATCGGTGCGGTGCTGTACACCAAGAAGTTCATCCCGCAGGAGATCTCGATCCAGGACCGTCACGACGGCCCGGGATCCTCCGAGGTGGACCGCAAGACCATCGTCGCGCAGCTGCAGGACACCCTGGACACCTCGACGCTTCCCCGTCGCAAGATGATCATCCGAGCCCTGGGCTTCGGTGTCGGCGCCATGGGTGCCGGTGCCACAGTCGCCCTCATCGGCGGCATCATCAAGAACCCCTGGGCGCGCGTGGTTCCCACCGCCAACGGCAAGCAGCCCGTGCTGCTCACCAGCGGCTGGACCCCGCGGTACAAGGGCGAGACCATCTACCTCGGACGGGCCGTGGGCAGCAGCTCCAATGTCCTGCTCAAGATCCGTCCCGAGGACATCGACGCCGGCGGCATGGAGACCGTGTTCCCCTGGCGCGAGTCCGATGGCGATGGCACCACCGTGGAATCGCACGAGAAGCTGTCGCACATCCAGATGGGCGTGCGTAACCCCGTCATGATCATCCGGGTGCGGCCCGTCGACATGCCCAAGGTGATCAAGCGCAAGGGACAGGAAAGCTTCAACTACGGCGACCTGTTCGCGTACACCAAGATCTGCTCGCACCTGGGTTGCCCCACATCGCTTTTCGAGCAGCAGACCTACCGCATCCTGTGCCCGTGCCACCAGTCGCAGTTCGATGCGCTGCACTTCGCCAAGCCCATCTTCGGGCCGGCCGCCCGCGCGCTGGCGCAGCTGCCGATCACCGTCGACAAGGACGGATACCTCGTCGCCAACGGCGACTTCGTTGAACCCGTCGGACCCGCATTCTGGGAGCGCAAATCATGAGTGATCGAGCCACGGACGCCGTCCAAAAACCCTCTCGCATAGGCAAGATCGCCGCCGCCCAGGGCGAGGCGATGGACTCGCGGTACCACCTTGCCGCCGGGATGAAGCGACAGATCAACAAGGTCTTCCCGACCCACTGGTCGTTCATGCTCGGTGAGATCGCGCTGTACAGCTTCATCATCCTGCTGCTCTCGGGCGTGTACCTGACGCTGTTCTTCGACCCGTCGATGGCCGAGGTCACCTACAACGGCGTGTACCAGCCGCTGCGCGGTGTGCAGATGTCCAAGGCCTACGAAACAGCGCTGAACATCAGCTTCGAGGTTCGCGGCGGACTGTTCGTGCGCCAGATTCACCACTGGGCCGCCCTGATGTTCGCGGCCTCGATCATGGTGCACATGGCGCGCATCTTCTTCACCGGTGCGTTCCGCCGTCCCCGCGAAGCCAACTGGGTCATCGGCTCGCTGCTGCTGATCCTGGCAATGTTCGAGGGTTACTTCGGCTACTCGCTGCCCGATGACCTGCTCTCCGGCATCGGCCTGCGTGCCGCGATGTCGTCCATCACGCTGGGTGTCCCGGTCGTCGGCACCTGGCTGCACTGGGCGCTGTTCGGCGGCGACTTCCCGGGCAACGTGTTCATCCCACGCATGTACGCGCTGCACATCCTGCTGATCCCGGCGATCATCCTGGCGCTCATCGCCGTTCACCTGGCCCTCGTCTGGTACCAGAAGCACACCCAGTTCCCCGGACCCGGTGCCACCGAGAAGAACGTCGTCGGTGTGCGGATCCTGCCGGTGTTCGCGCTCAAGGGTGGTTCGTTCTTCGCCTTCACCACCGCCATCCTGGCGCTGATGAGTGGTCTGCTGCAGATCAACCCCATCTGGCTGCTGGGCCCCTACAAGCCGTCCCAGGTGTCCGCGGGCAGCCAGCCGGACTTCTACATGATGTGGACCGAGGGTCTGGCCCGTCTGTGGCCCGCGTGGGAGCTGTACATCTTCGGACACACCGTGCCGGCGGTCTTCGCAGTCGCCCTGATCATGGGTGTGGTCTTCGGACTGCTGACGATGTACCCGTTCATCGAGAAGAAGCTCACCGGTGACGATGCGCACCACAACCTGTTGCAGCGTCCGCGTGACGCCCCGGTACGCACCGCCGTTGGCGCGGCAGCGATCTCCTTCTACATGATCCTGACGCTGGCCGCGATGAACGACATCATCGCGCTCAAGTTCCACATCTCGCTGAACGCGACCACGTGGATCGGCCGCATCGGCATGGTGATCTTGCCGATCGTGGTCTACTACCTCGCCTACCGATGGGCCATCGGCCTACAGCGCAGCGACCGCGCGGTCCTAGAGCACGGCATCGAAACCGGCATCATCAAGCGACTGCCACACGGCGAGTACATCGAGCTGCACCAGCCACTGGCCGGTGTCGACGAGCACGGCCACGCCATCCCCCTGGAATACCAGGGCGCAGCGGTACCTCAGCGCATGAACAAGCTCGGATCGGCCGGCGCACCCGGCACCGGCTCGTTCCTGTTCGCCGACCCCGCCGACGAGCAAGCCGCACTGGTGGAAGCCGAACACGAGGCACACCACAAGTCGCTGCTCGCCCTCAAGGAGTACCAGGACGGCGAACCGTCGACGAACGGTCACGGCCACTAGAAGTCAGTTCTACGGTTGGGCCCCGCATACGAAAGTGTGCGGGGCCCAACTGCTTTAGGGTGGACGTATGCGTGAGATGACCCGCGAGCAATGGTGGGCCTTCGCCACCGAGGGCACGCGCACCGGAATGCTCGGCCTGGTACGAGCCAACGGCGCCCCCATCGTGACGCCCGTCTGGTTTCTCCTGAACGAAGGTTCCGACGGGGACGAGCTGATCTTCATGACCGGCACGGACACCTTGAAGGGCAAGGCGATCCGGCGCGATCCACGTATCTCGCTGGCTGTCGACGACCAGCGGCCACCGTTCTCCTATGTCCAGTTCACCGCCGAAGCACACCTCACCAGCGGTCACGACGAGCTGCTGGACTGGGCGACCCGGATCGGTGCGCGCTACATGGGAGCCGAGCTGGCCGAGCAGTACGGCCACCGCAATGCGGTGCCCGAGGAATCACTTGTCCGGGCCAGGATTACCAAGGTGATCGCCCGCGCCGGCATCGCGGAGTAGAGACGGCTACTTTTCGGACGACCCCGAGGCGCCGAGCTCACGCAGCTTCTTCAACGTAAACCACGGGATCGCGCCCATCGCACCGGTGATCAGGCCGGCGAACACAAAGGCCACGATGGCCGCAGTATCACTGTCCACCGCAAGCAAATAGGTACCGGTGACCACCGCCAGCAGGGCAAGGCCGATCGCACCCGCGATCCCCACCGTCGCCCGCAACCACAGCCGGTCCACAACCGCCGATTTCGCCGCTACCTCGGCGGCAGCGCGGTATGCCGGCGACCCGGGACCGCTGTAGTCCTTGGGGACATGACTCACATGATCGGCCAGACCGCCGAAGGTCTTGAGCTTCTCTGTCGAGGCCTCCGCTGGAGGCGGACCGGACGGTGCGTCCCCCTCTCGGGAAACGTTGCTGCCCTTGGACTTAGGCGCGGTCTTCGATGCGCCCCGCGCCGTGCGCTGGGCCGCCGTCTTACGAGCGCGCAACAGCAGCGGTATGGCCCCGACGATGACGGCCAGCGACACGCCGATGACGATGTAGATCCCCCAGGACGACCCGGACGATCCCGAATCCTGCCCCATTCCGGCAATCACGACGATCGCACCGACCAGCATGCCGACGAAAGCCAACCAGATGACCGCACACAGCCCGACCAGCATCCGATCGACGGACTCGGGGGTGGAACGCCGCACCGGGCCGGCAATCGCCTCCAGTGGCTTGGCCAATCGACCTGCTGGCATCAGCAGGTTGCCTGCGCCGAATTGTTGTTGTTGGACGACAACACCTGGCCATCGCTGGTGGTGATCGTGCAATTGAGCTGGCTCAAGCGCAGGAAGCTGCTTGCCGATACCGAGCCGATCTCCGAATTCGAGATCGGAGTGACGGTAATCGACCACGGGATGTACACATTCGGGTTCACCCGGGTACGGCCGGAACCGTCGGTCCAGGTGATCGAGATGCGATCGAGCGGAGCCTTGGATCCGGTGACCGAATAGGTGATCTGTCGCGGCCCGGCCGGCGTCGTGGTCGTCGGGGGCGGAGGCGGCGGCGGTGTCGTAGTGGTCACCGGCGGAGGCGCCTCGTGTGTCGTCACCGGCGGGGGCGGCGGTGGCGGAGGCGGCTCCACGGTCACCGTCTCGGTCACGACCGGGGGCGGCGGCGGAGGCGGGGGCTCGCTGCTCGGCGGTGGGGGCGGTGGCGGTGGCGGCGGTGTCGTGGTGGTGATGATCTCGTTCCACGGTGTGGTGCTCGGTGTCGGCGTGACAGAGGTGCTCTTGGCGGCACCGGTGGTCTCGTCCGAGCGCCCGGCTACCAACAGTGCGACGGACGCCACCAGGGTGATCGCGGCAATGATCGCCGCCACTCCGACGACCCAGGGCCACCGCGGCGGAGCCGGTTCCTCGCCGTCGACCAGTTGGGTGTCGTATTCGTCGTACGGCACGTACGGGCTGGTGAATTGCTCGGATTCGGGCGCCGAGTACGCCTGTGAATGAAACGCCGAGGAATCCGCCCCGGAAGAGTCAGCAGCTGCGCCATCCTCGTTCGGACCATCCAGGTCCGGAACTTCCCCGGGAGTCCCCGACCCTGGGTTGTCCGTCCCACTCATCTACACAAGTTCCTTTTCGTCACTTCCCGCTCCCCGGCGGGCCACCTGCCTGAGGGGCCATGGCAACGATAGCCAAAGCAATCCGGGGCGACGAATCCCGACGGCCTGAAAAACCAAACTGACCACCGGATTGTTATCGAAATCGTGATAGTGCACACGGCAATGTCACACCAGCCACGGGAGTCCCGCCGCAAAGCACGAGCACAGTGGTGGACGACGAGGCAAAACGCGCGATGAGCTAGTGCTTCTCCGCGCCGATGTGGTACTCGAAGACCAAGCCGGCGACCGCACTGAGGACGAATACCGCACCGGCGGCAATCAGCCACGGCAGCCACAGCGCCACGCCCACAGCAGTGGTGGCGGCGGCCAGCGCAATCATGAGCGGCCACCAGCTATGCGGGCTGTAGAAACCCAGCTCTCCGGCGCCGTCAGCGATCTCGGCGTCCTCGTAGTCCTCGGGACGGGTGTCCAGACGACGGGCCACGAAGCGGAAGAACGTCGAGATGATCAGCGACAGACCGGTGGTCATCACCATGGCGGTGGTGCCCGCCCACTCCACACCACCGTTGGCGTACATGGCGGTGAGCACCGCGTACACGACGGTGGCCAGGGCGAAGAACCCGGTGAGGATTTCGAAGAGTCGGGCTTCGATATGCATGCTGCGCTCCCTCGCCTAGTTCTTCGCCGCGTTGTTGTCTGCCGGCGCAAGCTCGCCGCGACGGCCGTCGAATGGCCTGGTGGTGACCGAGACCGGCGATTGCCCGATCGAGGCCAGCGCCTCGGCATTGGTCTTACCGGCCTTGCGCGCTTCCAGGTAGAACTTGAAGTCGTTGGGGCTGACCACACGCAGCTCGAAGGCCATCATCGAGTGGTAGGTGCCGCACATCTCGACGCAGCGACCCACGAACGCGCCTTCCTTCAGGATCTTGCTGACCTGGAAGACGTTGTCGGAGTTGTTGGCCTTGGGCTCGGGCATCACGTCGCGGGTGAACAGGAACGGGACCACCCGGAACGAGTGGATGACGTCCGCAGAGGCCAGGATGAACTCGACGCTCTTGCCGCTGGGCAGCACCAGCACCGGGATCTCCGACGACGTTCCGATGGTCTCGATCTTGTCGAAGTTCAGGTAGGTGCGATCTTCGCGGTTCAAGCCGCGCACCGGGCCGACGAGCTCGTTGCCGTGCGCGTCCTTGCCCTCGGGCTTGGAGGTCATCGCCTTCTTGCGCTCGGGGTCGGCGCCCTCGTAGTTGAGGCTGCCGTCCTTGAACGCGACCTTCTGGTAGCCGAACTTCCAGTTCCACTGGAACGCGGTGACGTCGACGACGACCTCGGGGTTCGGGTCCTTGTGCATGACCTTGTTCTGCACCACGACCGTGAAGTAGAAGAGCACCGCGATGATCAGGAACGGCACCACCGTCAGGACCAGCTCCAGCGGCAGGTTGTAGCCGAACTGACGCGGGAACTCGGTATCGCCGGGCTTGTGACGGTGGAACGCGACGGTCCAGAAGGTCAGGGCCCACACGATGACACCGACGACCAACGAGGCGACAACCGCCCAGGTCCACAAGGGGGCCATGTAGTCGTGAGCCTCGGGAGTGATTCCCTCGGGCCAACCGAACCGCAGTACTTCTTGGACGCTACAACCGCTGAGCAGGAAGCTCGCCGCGCCCAACAGCACCACAGTGGCCAGCAGGGACGACCGTGAGCCGGACCGTGACGTCACGTTTTTAGCCTCCTGTTTCGCCTGCAGAATCCATCGCTGACCAGTGGCAGCAATCGAATACTACGCAGCGTAGACCACGCGGTCGCATCAGGGCTGCGACGGGGCCGGTGTCGGGACCTAGGTCCCGTGATGTTGCATACTTGGCCGCGTGTGTGGACTGGTGGCGTGGCTGGGCCCGCCCGGGTCTTCCCTCGAATCTCATAGCCCGGCGGTAGATGCGGCGATGGTGCATATGCGCCACCGCGGCCCCGACGAACCCGGGATATGGCACGAGGGAAACGTGCTCTTCGGCTTCAATCGGCTCTCGATCATCGATATCGCGCATTCGCATCAGCCGCTGCGCTGGGGGCCCGCGGATGCCCCAGATCGGTACGTGCTGGTCTTCAACGGCGAGATCTACAACTACCTAGAACTCAGAGAAGCGCTCCGGGCCGAATACGGCGCCGTCTTCGCGACCGAGGGCGACGGCGAGGCCATCCTGGCCGCCTATCACTTCTGGGGCCCGGACGCGCTGCACCGGCTGCGCGGCATGTTCGCCTTCGCGATCTGGGACACCGCCCGGCGCGAGTTGTTCTGCGCACGCGATCCTTTCGGCATCAAGCCGCTGTTCATGGCGACGGGCCCGGGCGGCACCGCGTTGGGCAGCGAGAAAAAGTGTCTGCTGGACCTGGTGGAGCAGTTGGGCATCGGGACCGAACTCGACCTACGGGCGTTGCAGCACTACACGACGCTGCAGTACGTTCCAGAGCCCGAGAGCCTGCATACCCAGATCCGGCGCCTGGAATCTGGGTCGTACGCGCGCATCGCCCCCGGCGAGCCGCCGCGCGTCACGCGCTACTTCCCGGCCCGGTTCCAGGTGAGGCCCTTTACGCGCGCCACCCGCCAGTCCCGGTACGACGAGATCACCGAGGTGCTCTCCGATTCGGTGGCCAAGCACATGCGCGCCGATGTCACGGTGGGGTCGTTCCTGTCCGGCGGCATCGACTCGACCGCTATCGCCGCGCTGGCGATCCGGCACAACCCCAAACTCATCACCTTCACGACAGGTTTTGAGCGGCAAGGTTATTCCGAGGTCGATGTGGCGGTCGAGTCGGCGCAGGCGATCGGTGCCCGACATGTCGTCAAGGTGGTCAGCCAGGAGGAGTTTGTCTCCGCGCTGCCCGAAATCGTCTGGTATCTGGACGATCCGGTGGCGGACCCGTCGCTGGTGCCGTTGTTCTTCGTGGCCCGGGAGGCGCGTAAGCACGTCAAGGTGGTGCTCTCCGGCGAGGGCGCCGATGAGTTGTTCGGTGGATACACGATCTACCGGGAACCCTTGTCGCTCAAGCCCTTCGACTACCTGCCCGGCGCATTGCGGCGCGGTGCGGCACGCCTGTCGGCCGCCATCCCGGACGGGGTGCGCGGCAAGAGCCTGCTGCACCGCGGGTCGATGACATTGGAGCAGCGCTACTACGGGAACGCGCGCAGCTTCAACGACGATCAGCTGCGGGCGGTGCTCCCCCACTACCGTCCGGAATGGGGCCACCAGGACGTCACGGCGGCCCTCTATGAGCGGTGCGCGGGGTGGGATCCGGTGGCGCGCATGCAGTATGTGGATCTGTTCACCTGGATGCGCGGGGATATCTTGGTCAAGGCCGACAAGATGACCATGGCGAACTCGCTGGAGCTGCGGGTGCCGTTCCTGGATCCCGAGGTGTTCAAGGTGGCTTCCCAGCTGCCCTATCGGGAGAAGATCACCCGCGACACCACCAAGTACGCCCTGCGTAAGGCGCTGGAACCCATTGTGCCGGCGCATGTTCTACACCGGACCAAGCTGGGCTTCCCGGTGCCCATCCGGCACTGGTTCGTGGACGGGTTACTGCACGAGTGGGCCCGCGAGATGCTCGCGACCACGCAAGCCGGACACCTGGTCAACGTGGACGCGGTGAGCCGGATGCTCACCGAGCACGCGGCCGGAGCCGCCGATCACAGCCGCAGGTTGTGGACGGTACTGATCTTCATGCTGTGGCATGCGATCTTCGTCGAGCAGTCGGTGCGGCCGAACATCCAGGAACCGCACTACCCGGTGCAGCTCTAAAGAGCCGCACCGATCTCGTCCGCCGCGTCCGGACCGTAGGCGTCGGCGAGGCGAGCCAGGGCGCTGTCGCGCTCCCACAGCCATTCCTGGGTACCCACGGTCTCCAAAACCAGTGTGGCCACGAGCGCACCCAGCTGCGCCGACCGCTCTAGGTTCAGTCCGGCGCTGCGGCCGGTGAGGAATCCGGCACGCCACGCGTCGCCGACACCGGTCGGGTCGGCCTGCCCCTTCTCCGGGACCACGCCCACCTTGAGGGAAGTGCCGTCCTTCTCCACGATCTCGACGCCGTTGGGGCCCAAGGTGGTGATCCGCAGGTCGACACGCTCACGCACATCGGCCTCGGTCCACCCCGTCTTGGACAGCAGCAGATCCCACTCGTAGTCGTTGGTGAACAGGTACGCGGCGCCGCCGACAAGCTCGCGGGCCTGCTCACCGGACAGGCGTGCCAGCTGCTGCGACGGATCGGCCGCGAACGGCAGCCCCAGGCTGCGGCATTCCTCGGTGTGGCGGAACATGGCATCGGGGTCGTTGGCTCCGATGATCACCAATTCCGGTGTCCCGGTGCGCGATACGACGTCGGCCAGGGAGATGTCGCGCGCTTCGGACATCGCACCCGGGTAGAAGGACGCGATCTGCGCCATGTCCTGGTCGGTGGTGCACACGAATCGCGCGGTGTGCGCGGTCTCGGAAATCAACACCGCGTCGCAATTCACGCCGTGGCGCTCAAGCCATGACCGGTACTCGGCGAAGTCCGCGCCGACCGCGCCCACCAGGGCGGGGTTGCCCCCGAGCACGCCGATGGCGAAGGCGATGTTCCCCGCGACGCCACCGCGACGGATCTCCAGATCGTCCACCAGGAAGCTCAGGGACACCTTTTGCAGGTGCTCGACCAGCAGCTGTTCGGAGAACTTGCCGGGGAAGTTCATCAGGTGGTCGGTCGCAATGGATCCGGTGACGATGATGGACACGCGTGAGACCCTTCGTTGGATTCGGGCGGGTTTGCAGTCGAGAGACAACCCCAAAAGCTTACCTAACGTAACTGTTAGAGCGGTTGTGGCCGATTGCTAGCCTGGGTGGTCGGGGAGTGAGACTGGGGAAACGATTTTCAGGAGAATCAATGGCTGAACCAGGTTATTCGACGGTGCCCTACCCTGGTTTACCGCCCATGCCTCCCCCGGTCGACTACCCGGAGCGCAAGCGCAAGGTGCCCGGTTGGCTCGCACCCGCTGCCGTGGTGGCCGTGCTGGTGGTGCTGGCGCTGCTGCTGGGATTTCTGACGAAGAATTCGGGCGTCTCCCACCGCCCCAGTGAGGAGCGGATCCAGGAGACCATCCAGGGCTACCTGGATGCGATGGCCCGGCTCGACACCGTGACCCTGGCGCGCAACGCCGGCTGCGGCCTGTATGACGCGGTGCGCGACAAAGACACCGATGACACGATCGTGCGCGCCAACGCCCAACAGTTTGTGGCCACCTTCGGGACGGCGACGGTCAAGTCGATCGACAAGATCGTCTACTTCTCCGAGTACCAGCTCAAGGTGCTGTTCACCGCGACCAGCCAGAAGCGCAAGGATGCGCCGCAGGGTCAGGCCGAATTACTGCTCAACGACAACAAGATCTACGTCTGCTCCGCGTACATGCGAGGCGGGAACGCGTTCTGATCAGTTGAAGGAGTCGCCGCAGGCGCAGGAGCCGGTGGCGTTCGGGTTGTCGATCGTGAAGCCCTGCTTCTCGATGGTGTCGACGAAGTCGATGGAGGCGCCCTGCACGTACGGCGCGCTCATGCGATCCACGGTGAGGGTCACACCGTCGAAGTCGACGGTCAGGTCGCCGTCGAGGGCGCGGTCGTCGAAGAACAGCTGGTACCGCAGACCCGCGCAGCCACCCGGCTGGACGGCGATGCGCAGCGACAGGTCGTCGCGGCCTTCCTGATCCAGCAGCGCCTTGGCCTTGGCGGCGGCGGCATCGGTCAAGACGACGCCATGAGCTTCCTCGGTGGCGGAAGTGGCGGTCGATTCGTCTTGGACAGTCATGGTGGGATCTCCCCTGGTCGAAGCTCTCGGGTGGACGTCCTTGTAGGGACGTCTTCTGACCTCAACGGTACCTCGTCTGCGGCTATTCCTACATCTATGCCCTAGCCCACCGGCCAGTCACGTGCGACGAGTGCCGCCAATCCGGCGAGCTGACCGGCAGCGTCCTCCATGGCCCGCTGCACCGACCCCGCGAACTGGGTGATCGATTCGGCGCGCGCGATACCCACCCGCTGGTACTCGGCGGCGGTCAGCGCCACTTGACCGGCCAACACCAGCACCGGAGTGCCGGAAGCCGCGGCGCGCGCTGCCACCGCCCCGGCCACCTTGCCGTGCAGGGTTTGGTCGTCGAACTTGCCCTCCCCGGTGATCACCAGATCGGCCCGTGCAATCGCTGCATCCAGGCCGGTGTGCTCGGCGAGGATGCGCGCTCCCGATTCTCGACGGCCGCCGAGCGCCAGCAGTGCCGCCCCGATTCCGCCCGCTGCCCCCGCGCCGGCGAGATCTCGCACGGACCGGCCGGTTCCGGCCTCCAATGCCGTCGCCCACTCGGCGAGCCGCGCCTCCAGGCGATTGACGGTGTCCGGGTCCGCACCCTTCTGCGGGCCGAATACCGCGGCCGCACCACGCGCACCGAGCAGCGGATGCTCGACGTCACTGGCAACCACCAGTTCCGTCGTGATGAGCCGGTGCTGTGCTGGGCCGATCCCCCCGAGGGCTTCCACGAGTCCCGCGCCTCCGTCGGTGCAACTGCTCCCTCCGAGGCCGACCACGATCCGCGTCGCCCCGGCGTCCAGGGCAGCCGCAATCAGTTCTCCGACACCTGCGCTGCCGGCGCGCCATGCCGTGTCAACCGTCGGAGCTTGCCGTAGCAGCGGCAGCCCGCAGGCCTGCGCGCATTCGACGTAGGCGGTGACCCCGTCCAGCAGCCAGGTGGCATCGACGTCCTCGTCCAACGGGCCTCGGACCCGTGCCGCGTGCCGCCTGGCCGAGGGCAGTTGAGTCGCCAGCACCTCGACGAACCCCGGGCCGCCGTCGGACTGCGGGCTGACGGTCAAGGTGTCGGCGGGGCGCACGCTCCCCCATCCTTGCGCGATGACGCTGGCCGCCTCGGTGGCGGTGAGTGTGTCACCGAAGCTGTCGGGCGCCACCAGAATCTGACTCATTCGCGCAGGATAATCTGGGCGTGTGAATCTGCTCGGCCGAAAGAAATCCGCTCCCTCCGACGAGGCTGCCGCGACGTCCACATTGCCATCCGGTGAGACGGACATCACAGGTACTTCCGGGGCGGTGCAGTCCGGAAAGGGCCGTCCCACACCCAAACGGGACGCCGGAAAGCGCCGCGGACCCGTCGCCCCGGCACCATTGACCAGCTCCGAGGCCCGGCAGCGGCGTAAGGCCCTGCGCGGACCGAAGCTGTCACGCGCCGAGCGCAAGATCGAGAACGCCGAGCGGCGCGCCCGGATGGCCGACAACCGGGAAAAGATGATGGCCGGCGACGAGGCATACCTGCTGCCTCGCGACAAGGGCCCGGTGCGTGCTTTCGCCCGCGACATCGTCGACTCGCGGCGCAACGTGCTGGGGCTGTTCATGCCGCTGGCGCTCTTCTTGATCTTCACCATGTTCGCTGTGCCCTCGGTCCAGGTGCAGATGTGGATGACCCCGGCGATGCTGGTTCTGATGCTTGTGATGATCGTGGACGGTGTCTTCGTCGGCAGGCTCGTGAACAAGCGCGTGGGCGAGCGCTTCCCCACCAGTGACGAGAGCGGATTCAAGCTCGGTTGGTACGCGGCAAGCCGCGCGTCGCAGCTGCGCAAGATGCGCGCCCCGCGTCCCCGGGTGGACCGCGGCGAGCCGGTCTAGCCTCACGTGCCTACCACGCTGGTTCTTGGTGGAATTCGTTCGGGAAAGTCGCGTTTCGCCGAATCCCTGCTTCCCGCCGCGGGACCCGCGCGATACCTGGCCACCGGATCGTCGGCTAGCGACGACACGGCGTGGGCGCACAGGGTTGCCGCACACCGATCGCGGCGCCCCGCCCACTGGACGACCGCCGAGACGGCGGATATCGCGGGCGAGTTACACACGCGCGCACCGCTGCCCACGCTCGTCGACGATCTCGGCGGCTGGCTGGCCGCGGCGATGGACGCCCGGGACGCTTGGGATACCGGCAGCGATGCGGTCACCCCAGATATCGGCGAATTGCTGAACGCGATCGACGCCTACACCGTCGACTTGGTGATCGTGAGCCCGGAGGTCGGACTGACCATCGTGCCCAACACCGCGTCCGGGCGGCTCTTCACCGACACGCTCGGGACCCTGAACCAGGCTGTGGCAGCACGCTGCGAACGCGTGGTTCTGGTGGTCGCCGGCCAGCCGTTGGTCATCAAAGGACGCCTCACGTGACCTCACCCGAAGCTCCGCGATTCACCCCGGTGACGGCGCCCAACCCCGACATCGCCGATGCCGCACGCGAGCGTCAACGGCGACTCACCAAGCCCGCCGGTGCGCTGGGGCGCCTGGAGGAGCTGTCGGTGTGGGCGTCTGCATGCCAGAACCAGTGCCCGCCTAAGACATTCCAGCGACCACGAGTGGTCGTCTTCGCCGGTGATCACGGCGTGGCAGCCGCCGGAGTATCCGCCTATCCCCCGTCGGTGACGGCGCAGATGGTGCGGAACATCGAAGCGGGCGGCGCGGCCGTGAACGTGCTTGCCACGCTGACCGGTGCAGGCGTACGCGTCGCCGACATCGCCGTGGGCCGCCCCAGCGGCAACATCGCCGTCGAAGACGCTCTCACCGAGGAGCAGGCACACGGCGCGCTGTCCACCGGAATCGCCTTGGCCGACACCGAGATCGACGGCGGAGCTGATCTGCTCATCGCGGGCGACATGGGCATCGGAAACACCACACCGGCAACGGTGTTGGTGGCGGCGCTCACCGGAAGCGAACCGGTGGCGGTCGTGGGCCGGGGCACGGGCGTCGACGATGCCGGATGGGCGCGCAAGACCGCCGCTGTCCGCGATGCGCTGCGCCGCACCAGGGACGTGCGCACCGATCCTGTCGGGCTACTCATCCGGGCGGGCGGCGCGGACCTGGCGGCGATGGCCGGTTTCGTGGCGCAGGCGGCGGTGCGACGCACTCCCGTGTTGCTCGACGGACTGGTGGTCACCGCCGCCGCACTTGTGGCCGAGCAGCTGGCACCGGGGGCACGGCAGTGGTGGCTTGCCGGACACCGCTCTACCGAGCCCGCGCATTCCCTTGCCCTGCAACGTCTCCGGCTCGATCCCGTGCTGGATCTGGACATGCGACTGGGTGAGGGATCGGGCGCACTCGTCGCGCTGCCCGTTTTACAGGCCGCGGTGGGCACACTCGCCCAGATGGCGACATTCGACGAAGCGGGAGTCGACAACGCAGCGAGCTCGTCATGAACGTGCTGCTGCGAATCCTGCGCCCCGTGGGTGGAGCCTTCGAATTCTCCACGGTGGCACCGGTTCCCGCGCGACTAGCCGGGACATTGTCAGGCCCGGTGCTAGGAGCACTGCCCGTGGTGGGGGCCACGCTGGGGGCACTGGCCGCGTCCGTCGCCTGGTTGATGAGTTTGGAGTACATGGCAGCCCTGGCAGGGTTGGCGGCGGTGACGGTGACGATTCTCGCGACGCGGGGCCTGCACATCGACGGACTGTCCGACACCGCGGACGGGCTGGGTTGCTACGGGCCGCCGGAGCGCGCGCTGGCCGTGATGCGCGACGGCTCGGCGGGGCCGTTCGGCGTGGTGGCTCTCATCATCACCCTTCTGGCGCAGGCGTTGTCGTTCGGAGTGCTGGCGTCCCGGCAAGAATGGCTGGCCATCGCACTAGCGGTCACGGTCGGACGCGTCAGCGCGGTGGTGGCATGCCGCCGCGGCGTACCCGGTGCCGCGCAGAGCGGCTTCGGTGCCAGGGTCGCCGGGTCCCAACCGTTATGGCTGGCGGCGCTGTGGGTGCTCGCGGCCATGGCCGTCGGGCTTGTGGCGCAACCCTGGCGGCCGTGGCAGGGGCCGGTCGCGGTGGCGGTGGCCCTGGCGGTCGGAGCGCTGCTGGTGCGCCATTGCGTACGCAGGTTCGGCGGCATCACCGGGGATGTGTTGGGCGCGAGCATCGAGGTGACCACCACTTTGGCCGCGCTCGGGCTCGCGGCGTACTGACAGGACTACGAAAGATTCACCAAGAGTTTGTGGTCGCACCGGCCTGTGCGGTCGCGTTATCTGCTGCGGTGAGCCACCATTCGAAGCTATGCCGCGCAACCCGTTGAATCCCGCCGGTGAGACACCGGACATGGGCATCCCCGAATCGGTGGCCCAGTCGATGTCGATGGCCGAGCAGTACGAGTGGCATCGCGGGTATCTGCGCCGTCACGCGGTGTCGCGCCGCAACTTCCTGCGGGGATCGGCGGCGGCCGCCGCGGTCGCCGCATTGGGAATGACGCCGTTCGGGCGGCGGGCGTATGCCGATGACGCGCCGCTGAGCGTCGCAGGAAGGCGTGTGGGGTATGGCGCGGACTCGACCAGCCAGCTCAGCTTCTCCGGGCAGTTGTCCAGGAATCCGCACGGCACCAAGGTCTTTCTCGACCATGGCCCCACGCCCGAACTCGGTGCGTCGCTAGAGGCCGAGATTCGAAACTTGGTGACCCAGATTCCGTCGGAGGCACACGGAGTCCTGGGCGCCGAACAGTTCTACGTCCATGCACCCGTGCACGGGATCGGCGGAGGCGCCGAGCATTTCTACCGTTGGCGCACCGCCGATGGGTTCCTGGGCGATATTCGTTCGTCCTCGACGGCGATACCGTCCGCACGAAACGCCCTCGCCCCCTTCCGTTTCACCATGATGGGTGATCAGGGCACCGATGAGACCCCTACCCAGCCACCGGGGCTCGCCGCCGGCGAGTACGACGACAACTACTACAGCGCGGACAACGACCCTGGCGTGTCGCACACGCAGAACGTCTTGAATCAGATCGTGGCGTGCCGCCCCGACTTTCACATCCTGGCCGGGGACATCGCGTACGCCGACCCATCCGGGATGGGGAAGAAGCCGCAATTCGTATCCTCGGGCGGCACGGCGGCAGCAGGATTCGACAAGTACAACCCGTTCGTCTGGGACGTGTACCTGACATCCATCGAGCCCAGCGCCTCCACCACCCCGTGGATGTTCGCGACGGGCAACCACGACATGGAAGCGGCATACGGCACCCACGGATACGGCGGCCATCTGGCACGTCTCGGGTTCCCCGGCAACGGCCCCACCGGCTGCCCGTCGGCGTACTCGTTCACGTACGGCAATGTCGCCGTGCTCTCGCTGGACGCCAACGACGTCTCGTACGAGATCCGAGCGAACACGGGGTATTCGGGCGGAGCCCAAACCGGCTGGGTAGGAAAAACATTGGCGGCATACCGCACCAACCCGAACATCGATTTCATCGTGTGCTTCTTTCACCACTGCGCCTATTCGACGACGCTCTCCCATGCCAGCGACGGCGGCGTACGCGACGCGTGGTGTGCGCTGTTCGACCGCTATCAAGTGGATCTGGTGCTCCAGGGGCACAACCACGTCTTCGAGCGCACCGACCCCATCCGGGCGGGGCGCCCGACCCGTGAGGCCGGTGACAATTCCACAGTCGATCCGGAATCCGATGGCACCGTGTACTACACGGTGGGTTCGGCTGGTCGGCCCCGCTACGACTTTCAGCCGGGCGAGCCGGAGGGCTACCGCGGCCGCGAACTCGGCGACACCCTGGTGCCCAACAGCTACGTCTGGGCACCGGACGGCAGCAAGCATGCCGAGGCGGTGTCGTGGTCGCGGGTGCGCTACCGCAACTACGCCTTCATTCGCGTGGACGTGCGCCCCGGAACCTTGGTCAGCGAGATGGACGTGGCCGCCGTCGACGAATACGGTCACGAATTCGACAAGGTGACCTATCGCCGCCGGGTGAAGAGCTAGCCGAGCTGGGTGATCCAGCCGTGCGTATCGGCGAAGGTGCCGCGCTGGATTCCGGTCAACGTGTCACGCAGTGCCATGGTGACCTCGCCGGGTTCCCCGTCACCGATGGTGAACTCGCCGCCCGAGTGCTTGACCCGGCCGACCGGCGTGATGACCGCAGCCGTGCCACAGGCGAACACCTCGGTGATCTCGCCCGATCCGGCCTTCTTCTCCAGCTCGTCGACGTCGATCTTGCGCTCCTCGATGGCGAAACCGGCGTCGGAGGCCAGCTGCAACAAGGACTTTCGCGTCACACCGGGCAGTAGCGAACCGGACAGCTCCGGAGTCACCAGACGGGCCTCGCCGTCGCGCCCGAACACGAAGAACAGGTTCATGCCACCCATTTCCTCGATGTACCGGCGCTCGATGGCATCGAGCCAGACCACCTGATCGCACCCCTCGTCGGCGGCCTGCGCCTGCGCGACGAGCGAGGCGGCGTAATTGCCGCCCGTCTTGGCCGCGCCGATCCCGCCCGGTGCGGCGCGCACGTATTCGTGCGAGAGCCACACACTGACCGGCTTGATGCCCTGCGAGAAGTACGCGCCCGCGGGCGAGGCGATCAGCAGATAGCGATACTCGGCGGCGGGCCGAACCCCCAGGCCGGCCTCGGTGGCGATGATGAACGGCCGCAGGTACAGCGATTCCTCGCCACCGCCCGGCGGCACCCACTCGGCGTCGACCGCGATCAGCTGGCGCAGCGACTCGATGAACAGCTCTTGCGGCAGCTCGGGGATGGCGATGCGCCGGCAGGACTGGATCAGCCGTTCGGCGTTAGCCTCGGGCCGGAACGCGGCGATGGTCCCGTCGGGCTGCCGGTAGGCCTTGAGCCCCTCAAAGACCTCTTGCCCGTAGTGCAACACGACGGCCGACGGGTCCAGGGTGATGGGGCCGTAGGGCACCACTTGCGCGTTGTGCCAGCCATTTTCGGCGTTCCAGTCGATGGACACCATGTGGTCGGTGAAGTACTTCCCAAATCCCGGCGCGGCCAGTACCTCAGCCCGACGCGCCGGACTGGCCGGTGACGGGTTGAGTTGCCGGGTGAACTCGGGAAGCGGATTCATGCTCGGCAGTCTAGCCGTCCGCCGTCGCCAAATCCGAACCCGTTATCGCTCGTTTTATCCCGGATTGGTGTCCACGAACGGCGGCTTGACGACCTCGCATTCGATCTCGCGGCCGCGCACGTCGACGACGACGCTCGCTCCATCCGCGATCTGGGCGGACGTGTCCAGCAAGGCCAGGGCGATACCGGTCTTGAGAGTCGGCGAGAAGGTGCCCGATGTCGTCACTCCCACCGGTTGACCGCCGGAGAGCACCGTGAGATCGGTGCGCAGCACACCCCGGCCGGTCGCGCGCAGGCCCCGCAGGGTGCGGCGCGGACCGACGGCCTTCTCCTGCGTAAGCGCGTCGCGTCCCCAGAACGCGTCCTTCTTCCAGCCGACGGCCCAGCCCGCGCGCGCCTGCACCGGGCTGATGTCGGCGGAAAGCTCGTGACCGTGCAACGGATAGCCCATCTCGGTGCGCAGCGTGTCGCGCGCGCCCAGACCGGCGAGTTGTCCACCTGCCTCGGTGATCACCGGCAACAGCGCGTCGAACACGGCACCGGCGTCATCCCAGGACGGCAGCAGCTCGTAGCCGTGCTCGCCCGTGTATCCGGTGCGGCATACCCGCACCGGCAGACCGTCCAGCGTCGCGTCCGCGTAGGCCATGTACTCCATATCCGTTGGCAGCCCGAGGCGTTGCAGCACCTCCGCGGACTTGGGCCCCTGCACCGCCAGCACCGCGTAGTCGCGGTGCTGATCGGTGATGGTGATTCCCTCGGGTGCCTGTGCCTGCAGGGCAGCGACCACGGCGGCGGTGTTGGCGGCGTTGGGCACCAGGAAGATCTCGTCATCGGAGACGTAGTAGGCGATGAGGTCGTCGACGACCCCGCCGGTCTCGGTGCAGCACAGGGTGTACTGCGCCTTACCCGGCCCAACCTTGTTGAGGTCGTTGGTAAAACATGCGTTGACGAAGGCCGCGGCGCCCGGTCCGCGCACCAGCGCCTTGCCCAGATGACTCACGTCGAATAGACCGACGGCCTCACGTGTGGCGGTGTGCTCCCCCACCGTTCCGGCGTACGACACCGGCATGTTCCAGCCGCCGAATTCGGCGAAGGTGGCGCCCTGTGCGGCGTGCCGATCATGGAGTGGTCCGAGCAAGAGGTCCGTCATGGCGTTCACCCTAATTGGCCCGCCACGCGCTTTCACTAGGCTGTGAGGCTATGAGCGCATACACGGCACCTTCGTTCGCCCTGGCCACCTCCATTCCGCAGCGCGGTATCTCCGCCGCAGTGTTGCTGGTGGGGGTGCGCCCCGGCGAGAAGGAGTCCGACAAGGGCCCCAAGGTGGTCGACGCCCAGCTGTTGGACAAGACCGCCGTCAAGTCCATCGAGGCCGCGCTCAAGGCGGTCGGAGCCACCGGCTCGGCCGAACAGCTCACCCGGGTGGTGGTGGACGGGTTGCCGGTGGCCAGTGTGCTCGCGGTGGGGCTCGGTAAGGCCGAGGGCCCCGAGGCGATCCGTCGCGCCGCCGGCGTGGCTGCCCGCTCGCTCGACAATGTCGAGAACCTGGTGACCACGTTGTCCGAGCGCGACGTCGACGCCACCGTGCAGGGCCTGGTGCTGGGCGGATACCGCTTCGCCGAGTTCCGCAGCGCCAAGACCGCACCGAAGGATGCTGGCCTGCAGAAAGTTACGTTGCTCGTCGGCGACAAGGGCCGTGCGCAGAAGGAAGCCATGGAGCGCGGTGCCGCGGTGGCGACCGCCGTCGCGACGGCCCGCGATTTCGTGAACACCCCGCCGAGTCATCTGTTCCCGGCCGAATTCGCCAAGCGTGCAAAGGCTTTGGCGACGACCGAAGGTATCGAGGTCGAGGTTCTCGACGACAAGGAGCTGGCCAAGGGCGGCTACGGCGGCATCGTCGGCGTGGGCAAGGGCTCCTCGCGTCCGCCACGGCTGGTGCGGTTGACCTACCGCGGCGCGAAGGGGAAGAAGGCCAAGACGGTCGCGCTCGTGGGCAAGGGCATCACCTTCGACACCGGTGGCATCTCGATCAAGCCCGCGGGCGGCATGGAGAACATGACCTCCGATATGGGTGGAGCGGCAGCGGTTATCGCGGTGACCTTGCTGGCCGCCCGCCAGCAGCTGCCCATCGACGTCATCGCGACGGTGCCCATGGCCGAGAACATGCCGTCCTCGACGGCACAGCGCCCCGGAGACGTGCTGACCCACCTGGACGGCACCACCGTCGAGGTGATCAACACCGATGCCGAGGGTCGCCTCATCCTCGCCGACGCGATCGTGCGGGCCTGCCAGGATGAGCCCGACTATCTGATCGACACCGCGACGCTGACCGGTGCACAGGTGGTGGCCCTGGGCACCCGCACTCCTGGTGTGATGGGCACCGACGAGTTCCGCGACCGGGTGTCGACGATCTCGCAGTCCGTAGGCGAAAACGGTTGGGCCATGCCGCTGCCCGAGGAACTGCGCGACGATCTCAAATCCAGGGTTGCCGACCTGGCGAACGTCACCAACCACCGCAACGGCGGCATGTTGGCGGCCGGTCTGTACCTGCGCGAGTTCGTGGCCGACGGTGTGCAGTGGGCACATATCGACGTTGCGGGCCCGGCGTTCAACACCGGCGGACCGTGGGGTTACACGGCCAAGGGCGGGACCGGCGTGCCGGTGCGCACCATCTTCGGGGTGCTGGAGGACATCGCCACCAACGGCTGACGTCGGCTAGGCGCCTTCCTCGGCTGCCCGTCGCTTCAGGATTTTCTGCCGGGCGTCGTAGTCACGCTTGCGTTGTGGGTATCCCGTGCGGTGCACGTCGTACACCGGGATCTTGAGTCGCTCGGAGATTCGGCGCGCACCCGCGACACCGCCGACGCGCCGACGGGTCCATTCGCCGTCCCCCGCGATGAGAATCACCGTGACGTCGGAAAAGTTGGTCTGCGGTTCGACATAGGCCTCCACGCCCGTGCGCGCCGCGGCCCAGTTCGCGAGGTAGCGCAGGTCGTCGTTCGTGCCCTGTTTGGTCTGCCCCTCTCGCTTGCCGCGGAAGGCGTCAATCCATGCCATTGGACCATGGTGCCAGCTAATCCTGAGATCACGCTAAATAAACGGAGTAATTATCTCCGTTTGATGGTAGCGTGCGAGAAACGGAGAAGTAATCTCCGCTTGGATAAGGGAGTGCTGTGAACGAAACAGTCCTGGTCACCGGCGGCAGCGGATTCATCGCCCGCTGGGCGATCGCCGAGTTACTCCGGCGCGGATATGGAGTGCGCACCACGGTTCGTGGTCGCACCAAGGAGGACCCTGTCCGCGAAGCCGTGGCGCAGGCGACCGATCACGCGGACCAGATCGAGTTCGCGCATACCGACCTGGTTCATCCGGGCGGTTGGGCCGGCGCGGCCGAGGGATGTGACTACGTGCTGCATATCGCTTCCCCGCTCACCCCCGACGATCCCCGAGATCCAAATGCGCTGCTCGTGCCAGCTCGCGAAGGCACGCTTCACGTGTTGCGGGCGGCTACTGCTGCGGGAGTCAAGCGCGTGGTCATGACTTCTGCCGCCAACGCGGCAAGCCCGGCCTCCTACACCGAAGACGGCGTCACCGACGAAACCCTATGGACCGACCCCAACCAACCCGGGCTTCCCGCATACCGCCGCTCTAAGACTGTTGCGGAGCGCGCGGCCTGGGACTTCATGAAGAGCTATGGCGGGCAGACTGAACTAACCACCATCCTGCCGGGAGCAGTCTTCGGCCCGGCACTGGGAGGCGACAAGGGCAGCTCCGTTCAGGTCATCGGACGAATGCTCTCGGGAGCGATGCCCGGGACACCGAGAATCGGACTGGAGGTCGTCGACGTCCGGGATTTGGTGGATCTGCATCTGCGAGCCATGACGTCGCCCCATGCCGCCGGTGAAAGATTCCTGGGTACAGGAGAATTCATGTGGATGAGTGATATCGCCGCAGTCTTACGGGAACGTCTGGGAACCGACGGCGCGAAAGTGCCGACGCGACAGCTTCCGAACATCGCCGTGCGCGCTCTTGCGCTGGTGAATCCCGATCTGCGGTCGATCACGCCCGGGCTCGGGCGACGCAATCGGCATTCGACTGCCAAGGCCGAGCGAGTGCTGGGCTGGTCGGCCAGAGCCGGGGCCGAAACTGTCACCGATTGCGCACGAGATCTCCTCGCGCACGGGCTGGTGTGACCGTGGCCCGTCAAGACGCGGTGGCCAATCGTGAGCGCCTTGTCGCGGCGGCACGCGAGGTGTTTTCCGAACGCGGCCTCGATGCGACACTCGATGAGGTCGCAAGGCGCGCCGGACTGGGGACAGGCACCGCCTATCGGCACTTTCGCGACAAACACGAGTTGGCTTCCGAAATCTTGAGCGAGGCCACCGAACAGATCGCGAAGGATGCTCGCGCGGCACTCGCCATCACAGACCCCTGGCGGGGACTCGCTACATTCTGCGAGCGCATCGCCGCTCGCCACGCCGCCGATCGCGGACTCTATGACGCGCTGGCGGGCCGCGGCCGAGCCGAGGACAAGGAACGGATTTGGCCCAACATCGTGCAGCCGGTGACGCAGCTCGTCGAGCGCGCACGAACAGCCGGCGTGATCCGGGCCGACGCGCAGCAGGAAGACATCGGCGTGATCCTCACCATGCTGGGGCCCGTGTACACGCTCGGCGAGCAGGCATGGCGCCGGTATCTCGCGCTCCTGCTTGATGGGCTGCGTGCCGCTGGCACTGCACCGCTTCCCGTTCCCGCGCCGCGCCTGTCCTCGCTCGACGACCTCACCGCGGCCAAGCGCCGCCAGCGTTAGCCGACCGAAAATCGCTTCAGTCTGCTCGTCTGACCGGCGACAAGCCGCACCGACGACTTCGGCACGTTCAGGTGCTCGGCAAGCAACGCGACCGCGGCCTTGTTGGCTTTGCCGTCGATCGCGGGCTCGCGCACGAACAGGGTCAGCGCGCCATCGTCGGCAACCTCCACCGCCGGGCCCTTGCGACTGCCGGGCTTGATGACGCAGACAACCGTGCGCACGCTCACTCCTAGATCTTGGACCCGGACAGGCGCGTCGTTGCGCTCAGTGACAGGATTGACCCGGCGGACACGTCGCTGTGGTAAGCCATGAAGTGTCCGTTTTGTTTTGAGCCGCCGTCCAAAACCCTTTTCAGGAGTGGAAACCATGGCCTTCTCCGTCCAGATGCCCGCCCTCGGTGAGAGCGTGACCGAAGGGACGGTGACGCGGTGGCTCAAGCAAGAGGGCGACACGGTCGAAGTCGACGAGCCACTGCTCGAGGTTTCCACCGACAAGGTGGACACCGAGATCCCGGCTCCCACCGCGGGTGTGCTGACCAAGATCGTCGCCCACGAGGATGACACCGTCGAGATCGGCGGCGAGCTCGGCGTGATCAGTGAGGCCGGCGAAGCCGCTTCCAGCGAGCCCGCTCCCGCGGACGCCCCCGCTCCGGAGCCCGAACCTGCGCCCGCACCCGAACCCGAGCCGGCACCTGCTCCTGAGGCCGCTCCGGCCGCGCCCGCCGCTGCGGCGCCGGCGGGTCCGGGCACCTCGGTCACGATGCCCGAGCTCGGCGAGTCGGTCACCGAGGGCACCGTCACCCGCTGGCTCAAGAAGGTGGGCGACGAGGTCGGCGTGGACGAGCCTCTCGTCGAGGTCTCCACCGACAAGGTCGACACCGAGATTCCGTCACCGGTCGCCGGTGTGCTGCTGAGTATCTCGGCCAACGAGGACGACACCGTCGCCGTCGGCGGCGAACTGGCCGTCATCGGTGCTGCCGGTGCCGCTCCCGCCGCGGCGCCCGCGCCCACTCCGGCCCCCGAACCTGCGGCGGCCCCGCCGGCACCGGCTGCGCCTCCCGCTCCCGAAGCCGCACCTGCCGCGCCTCCGGCACCTGCCGCTCCCGCTCCCGCGGCACCTGCCGCACCTGCGCCCGCCGCCAACGGCAGCACCGGCGACAACCCGTACGTCACCCCCCTGGTGCGCAAGCTGGCTGCCGAGAACAACGTGGACCTGTCCGCGCTGGCCGGTAGCGGCGTGGGCGGACGCATCCGCAAGCAGGACGTGCTCGCCGCCGCCGAAGCCGCCAAGGCGCCTGCGGCACCCGCACCGGCCGCCGCCCCCGCGGCGGCACCGTCGGCTCCGGCTGCCCCGGCCCCGTCGCTGGCCCACCTGCGCGGAACCACGCAGAAGGCCAACCGGATTCGGCAGATCACCGCGAAGAAGACGCGCGAATCGCTGCAGCAGACCGCGCAGCTGACCCAGACCCACGAGGTCGACGTCACCAAGATCGCCGCGCTGCGGGCCCGCGCCAAGGCCACCTTCGCCGAGCGCGAGGGTGTCAACCTGACATTCCTGCCGTTCTTCGCCAAGGCCGCGGTCGAGGCGCTCAAGACACACCCCAACGTCAACGCGAGCTACAACGAGGACACCAAGGAGATCACCTACTTCGACGCCGAGCACCTGGGCATCGCGGTCGACACCGATCAGGGTCTGCTGTCCCCGGTGATCCACAACGCCGGTGATCTCTCGCTGGCCGGGCTGGCACGTGCCATCGCCGATATCGCGGCTCGTGCGCGCTCCGGAAACCTCAAGCCCGACGAGCTCGCCGGGGGCACCTTCACGATCACCAACATCGGCAGCCAGGGCGCCCTGTTCGACACCCCGATCTTGGTGCCGCCGCAGGCCGCCATGCTCGGCACTGGCGCGATTGTGAAGCGTCCCAGGGTCATTCGCGACAATGCCGGCAACGAGTCGATCGGTATCCGGTCGGTCTGCTACCTGCCGCTGACCTACGATCACCGCCTGATCGACGGAGCCGACGCGGGGCGGTTCCTGACCACGATCAAACATCGCCTGGAAGAGGGGGCTTTCGAGGCGGACCTGGGTCTGTAGGCCTATGGGCTCTGAATCCCAGCACAAGCGCATTGTCATCGCCGGATCGTCGGGGGTGATCGGTTCTGCCCTCGTCGCGTCGTTGCGTGCCGCGGACCACACGGTGGTCCGGTTGGTTCGGCGCGATCCGATGGGACCCGACGAGCAGCGCTGGGATCCGGCGAGCGGGCACATCGAACACGGGGCCCTGAACGGCGCCGACGCCGTCGTCAACATGTGTGGGGTCGGCGTCGGCGACAAACGGTGGTCGGGCGCCTACAAGCAAGAGATCTACGACAGCCGCGTCATCCCGACCGAGGTGCTGGCCGGTGCCGTCGCCGATGCCGGGGTGCCGGTGCTGATCAACGCTTCGGCAGTTGGCTATTACGGTGACGGCGGAGACCGCATCATCGACGAAACCACCTCCAGTGGAACGGGTTTCCTGGCGCGGGTATGCGTCGACTGGGAAGCCGCCACCGAAGATGCCGTGCAGGCCGGGACCAGAGTGGTGAAGGTTCGTACCGGCCTGGTGATCTCCCCCGCCGGCGGATTGTTCGGCCGGTCGCGGCCGCTGTTCGCACTCGGTCTGGGCGCTCGACTGGGCAACGGACGCTGGTACATGCCCTGGATCAGCCTGGAGGATCAGATCCGCGCCCTCGAATTCGCATTGAACGAAACGACGCTGTCGGGTGCGGTCAACCTGACAGGCCCGGCGCCGGTGACGAATGCCGAGTTCACCGCGGCCCTCGGGCGCACGTTGCACCGTCCGACGCTGCTGGTCGCACCCCAGTTCGCCCTGCGCGCCCTCCTCGGCGAGTTCGCCGACGCCGAACTGACGCGGAGCATGCGGGTCATCCCGGCCGTCCTGGAACAGCATGGATTCGAGTTCGAACATCACACCATCGGCGAGGCGCTCGCCTACGCCAACAACGCCCAACCTATTAAGTGAAATAATGGAACCCGTGCACCGCTCTCATGGATCCATCCGGTCCAGCGCAGATCCCGTCGTCGTGCGGGATCTGGGCACCATCGACTACGAGGCGGCATGGGAGCTGCAGCGCGACATCCTCGAGGCACGCGTCGCCGGAGGGCCCGACACCCTGCTCACCCTGCAGCACCCCGAGGTCTACACCGCGGGCCGACGCACCGAGCCGCAGGAACGGCCCATCAACGGCGCGCCCGTCATCGACACCGACCGGGGCGGCAAGATCACCTGGCACGGGCCCGGCCAGCTGGTGGGCTACCCGATCATCCAATTGGCCGAGCCCATCGACGTGGTGAATTACGTGCGCCGCGTTGAGGAGTCGATCATCTCGGTGTGCGCACAGCTGGGCATATCGACCAAGCGCGTCGACGGCCGCTCCGGTGTATGGCTGGCCGCCGGCGGCGGAAAGCCGGAACGCAAGATTGCCGCCATCGGGGTCCGGGTGCAGCGCGGCGTGACCATGCACGGCTTCTCTCTCAACTGCGACAACAGCCTGGATGCCTATCTGCCGATCGTGGCCTGCGGCATCAGCGATGCCGGTGTCACCACCCTGTCGGCCGAGCTGGGCCGCGATGTCACCGTCGCCGAGGTGCGCGACCAGGTGGTTTCCTCGGTGCTCGACGCACTCGAGGGTCGCCTCGCGGTCGGGACGACGGTATGACCGAACCCCGCAAGCTGCTGCGGCTCGAAGTCCGCAACGCCCAAACCCCCATCGAACGCAAGCCGGACTGGATCCGCACCCGAGCGAAGATGGGACCCGAATACAAGGAACTCAAGTCGCTGGTGCGCTCGGGTGGCCTGCACACCGTGTGCGAGGAAGCCGGATGCCCCAACATCTTCGAATGCTGGGAAGACCGCGAGGCCACCTTCCTCATAGGTGGCGAGCAGTGCACACGTCGCTGCGATTTCTGCCAGATCGACACCGGTAAGCCCGCCGACCTGGACCGCGACGAGCCGCGTCGCGTCGCCGAGAGCGTGCACACCATGGGCCTGCGGTACTCGACGGTCACCGGAGTGGCCCGCGACGATCTGCCCGACGGCGGCGCTTGGCTGTACGCCGAAACCGTGCGATACATCAAGGAGCTCAACCCGGCCACCGGCGTGGAGCTGCTCATCCCGGACTTCAATGCCATCCCGGAACAGTTGAGCGAAGTGTTCGCATCCCGTCCCGAGGTGCTGGCCCACAACCTGGAGACGGTGCCCCGGGTGTTCCGCCGAATCCGGCCCGCATTCAGCTACGAGCGAAGCCTGTCGGTGATCACCGCGGCGCGTGAGGCGCAGCTGGTGACCAAGAGCAACCTGATTCTCGGTATGGGCGAGACCAACCAAGAAATACAGGATTCGCTCGTTGATTTGCACGAGGCGGGCTGCGACATCATCACCATCACCCAGTATCTGCGTCCCTCGCCGCGCCACCATCCGGTGGACCGCTGGGTCAAACCGCAGGAGTTCGTGGAACTTTCGGAGTTCGCGGAGGGCCTGGGCTTCGCCGGTGTGATGGCCGGTCCGTTGGTGCGTTCCTCGTACCGGGCCGGACGGCTGTACGCGCAGGCGATGGCGCACCACGGCCGGCCCCTGCCCGATGCCCTGGAGCACCTGGCGGCAGCAGGTTCGGCCCGTCAAGAGGCGATCAACCTCATCGGATGAGCCGCTCGCGCCAAGGTCGTCGGGCAGCGCGGTAAGGACACGCCGCAGACGGCGATATTCTCTAGCCATGGCTAAATCACTGAGTCCCGCCGAGGCCAAGGCCGCCAAGGCCGAGGTAAAGGCGCGCCGCAAGGCCGAGTCGAAGGCGCGCCGCGCCCAGATGTGGCAGGCCTTCCAGATTCAGCGCAAGGAAGACAAGCGGCTGCTGCCCTACATGATCGGCGCCTTTGTGCTGATCGTCGCCGTGTTCGCGGTTGCCGGGTACTTCTCGGGTGGTATCAGCACGTTCCTGTTCCCGATCCTGGGCGTGGTGCTCGGCGTGCTGGTGGCGTTCATCATCTTCGGCCGGCGCGTACAGAAGTCGGTGTTCACCAAGGCCGAGGGACAGAAGGGTGCCGCGGGCTGGGCGCTGGACAACATGCGTGGGAAGTGGCGGGTCACCACCGCTGTCGCCGGAACCACCCAGCTTGACGTCGTGCACCGCGTCATCGGCCGCCCCGGTGTCATCTTCGTCGCCGAGGGCGCCCCCGGCCGGCTCGGCCCGCTGCTGGCCCAGGAGAAGAAGCGCACCGCTCGCCTCGTCGGCGATACGCCGATCTACGACGTCATCGTCGGCAACGAGGACGGCCAGGTGCCGCTGTCCAAGCTGGAGCGCCACCTCACCAAGCTCCCCGCCAACATCACCGCCAAGCAGATGGACTCGCTGGAGTCGCGACTGGCGGCGCTGGGTTCACGCGCTGCCGCCATGCCCAAGGGTCCGATACCCGGCCAGGGGAAGGTGCGCGGCGGGATGCAGCGCACCATCAGGCGGCGTTAGTTCCCGAGCGCCAGCTCCAGCTTCTGGTGCCGACGCACCATGATGCTTGGGACCCATTGAGCGCCATCGGGTTTGACGACAAATTCGCGTGTGCGATCCAGCAATAGGTTGATCGCGGTGCGCGCCTCCAGGCGTGCCAGCGCCGCTCCCACGCAGAAATGCAGCCCCTTGCCGAAGGTGATGTGGCTGCGCGGGCTCGACCGGTCCAGGCGCAGGGTGTCTGGGTCGTCGAAGGCTGCCGGGTCTCGGTTGGCCGCGCCCCACAGCAGCGTGAGGTGGCTACCGGCGGGCAATTCGACGTCACCGAGCGAGGTATCGGCGAGCACGTGACGATGGTGGCCGCGGAACGGTGACTCCAGCCGTAGCGCCTCCTCCAGGAACGCCGGCAACAGGGCCCGGTCGTATCGGATGCGCTGCTGCAGGTCGAGATTCTCGCCGAGGATGCGCACCGCATTGCCCATCAGCCCGGCCGTCGACTCACCACCCGCACCCACCAGTTGGACCAAGATCATCACCCCGATGTCCAGCGAGATATCGCCCCGCTTGCAGGCCCGGGCCAGGTATCCGAGCAGGTCCTCGCCCGGCGCCGCGAGCTCCTTCTCCAGGTGCTCACGCAGGTACAGCACCAGGTACATGGTGTCCGTGACGACCTGAGTTTGCCGTTCCGGTGTATTCAGCCCGCCGAGCATCTCCGTACTGGAATAACCCCACTGCACCAGCTGCGGCACATCTTCGTCGGGCAGGCCGATCAGCCGGGCCACCATGGTCATGGGCAGCGCGTCACCCATCGCGGCCATCCAGTCGATGCTGTCACCGTTCACACCGCGCTCCCACAACTGCGTACCGGTCTCGGCCATCACCGGCTCCAGCGCCGTGATCCGCTTGGCGACCAGGGTCGGCAGCACCAGTTTGCGATGCGCGTGATGGACCGGTTCGTCGCCGGTGGCAAGCACATGTGTGGGGTCTGCGGGCGGCCCCATTGCCGCCACCGTCACACCGTCGCCCGATCGCATGAGTGCGGCGGTGAGGTTGGACGAGAAGTCCTCGGTACGCTCGGTCGCCTCCACCACCAGATCCCAGCGCGAGACAAAGTAGAAGCCGGAATCTGCCACCGGCCACACCGGTGCCGTCTCACGCAGCCGCCGATAAAACGGATACGGATCCTCCAGGACCTGCGGGTCGAACAATTCCACGGTGCTCATCACCCACGAGGCTGGCAGACCACAAAACCGCACGTCAAGGCATTCCCGAAAGTGAGAACGCCCTATTCAGAGCCGCAATCCATGCCGTCTCACCTCGCCCGTTCCACCTGCGTCGATGATGAGAATCATGGCTAATTTTGTCTCACTATGAGATAGATTTGGAGTCTGATGTCAGGGTATTCGGACTGGTTGCACCGGGGTGATCGCCACACCATGGCCACCGACCGCATCGTGTCGGTGGCGGCCCGGCAGATCGCCCGCCATGGCTTGGACCGGCTAAACCTGGATGCGGTGGCCCGGGAGGCGGGATGCTCCCGGGCCACGGTGTACCGGCATATCGGCGGCAAAGCCGCGATCGTCGACGCGGTACTGGCCCGAAACATCGCGAGCGTCACCGCGGACATCCAGCGTGCGGTCGAGTCCGCGGATGCGACGCGGCGCGCGGTCACCGCCATCACCGCGTCACTGACCGCGGTGCGCAACGACGCGGTTGTCAGCGCGATGTTGGCGACGATGTCCCCGGCGTCTCTCGGGTCCTACCTGACACCATCCTCGGAGATCACGCGCTCGGCATCGGCCTTCACCGGGCTCACCGACCAGACCGCCGCGCAATGGATTGCACGTGTGGTGATGGCGTTCCTCTTCTGGCCCGCAACTGATCCCGCGCTGGAGTCGGAGATGATCGAGCGCTTCGTCTACCCGGTCTTGAAGGACGCTACCGCCTCGCGCGTCTCCGCCTCGGCGACAAGCGAATCCACGATCTCGCCGGCCCGCACCGCGACATTGGACAGCAACGAGGACGACAGTCCGTGAGTGTGCTCCACCGAGCCGTTGAGGTAGATGTCCCCCGGGGCATCAGCGCGCGGCCGTAGCCGGTAGTCGCGTTCGACCACGGGCCGGCCGTCGGCGTCGAATTCGTAGCACGATGCGAGCGCGCCCAGGAACGCCCGCACATCCAACGGTCGATATCCGGTGGCGTACACCACCGCATCGCAATCCAGCATCTCGGTCGACGATGTCGGCAGATGAGTCACGGCGAGGCGCACCCGTCCACGGGTCTCATCGACCGCGGCGATCTTGGAGGCGTTGTGCATCCACAGGCGCCGCTGCCCGCTGACCCGTTCCCGGTACTCGCGGTCATACAGATCGGCGATCAGCGGGGAATCGACTGCCGCATAGTTCGTGTCGCGGTGATAGTCGACCAACTGCCGGCGGACCTCGGCGGGGGCGCCGTAGAAGTCGTCGACTGCCGCCGGGTCGAAAATCCGGTTCGCATAGGGACTGTCGTCGGCCGGGCTGTATCCGTACCGCGCGAAAATGGCGTGCACCTGGGCACTTGGGTACCGACTGTGCAGATAGGCAACCGCCTCGGCGGCACTCTGCCCGGCACCGACAACCGCGACCCGGGCCGGAGGACCGTCCAACGCCTCGAGACGGTGCAACAGCTGGCTGCTATGCCATTGCCGGGCAGTGGGATTGATCCCGGAGGGCATCGCAGGGAAGGTTCCACAGCCCAGAACAAGAGCACGTGCATGCATCGAACGGTCCGGCGATGACCCCGAGGTGTCCTGCAACCGCACCTCGAACCCGTCGTGGGCCGCCTCGATGCCCACCAGCCGCGACGAATAGCTGACATCGGCGTCAAGCGCCTGTTGCGCCCAATCCAGGTAATCGTGGAACTCTTCCCGGGTCGGAAAGAAACTCTGCTGATTGATGAAGTCCGGCAGCCGCCCACGTTCGGTCAGGTAGTTGACAAAGGTGTAGTGACTCTTCGTATTGCGCAGGGTCACCAGGTCTTTGAGAAACGAGACCTGCATCCGAGCCCCCGGAATGAGCATGCCGCGATGCCATCCGAACTGCGATTGAGCGTCGACGAACTGTGCCGAGAGCCTATGGGGATGCTCGGACAGCGCTATCCCGAGCGCAAGGTTCGACGGCCCGAATCCGACCCCGAGCACATCGTGGGGCGCATGGCTATCCGAGAGCAAGGGACCGCTCCAAACGCTCCAAATAGCGTTGCCGCGCAGTGTCCTTGGTGACCAATACCAAGAAGTCCGCCATGTCGAACTCCGGGTCAAAGGACGGCGGACCACAGATACGCCCACCGATCCGCAGGCATCCGTGCAGCAGCGGCGGAATCTTGGCCTTCTCCTGCGGTGGAATGTCCTCCAGCGGCACGCCGTCGACCACGACGGGCTGGCGCGGTATGACCCGATACTCCTCGGGGGCGGCAAACCGTTGCGCGAAATCGTGCACCGAGCGCACCAACGATCCACGCGGCCCGCCGTCCTCCATCCGGACGGATAGACAGCCAATCGCGTACTGGTGCTCGGTCATCTGCTGGTACCGGAAGATCCCGGCCCACAAGATCCCCATCACCGCACCGTTGCGATGCTCGGGCGCGACGGTAACCCGGCCGATCTCAACCAATTTGGGCCGCAGCGGGTCCAGGGCCGACGCGTCGAACATCGAGTCCGTGAAGGTCTCCCCCGCCGCTTGGTAGCCCTCGGGCGGCAGCAACCGGCAACAGCCGATGATGGCGCCGGTGTCCTCGTCGCGCGCCAGCAGATGGTCGCAATAGGGATCCAGCTTGTCCAGGTCAATCATCTCGCCCGTGAGCGGCCCGCGAACGGCATGCGGCAGCGGCGCCCCCATTTCGTCGGCGAATGCCTGATACCGAAGTCGTTGTGCGGCTTCTATTTCAGCCGGATCCGACGACAACACAATGCTGTACCGCGGCCGCGGGTTCGCGTCCGTCCCCCGATCGGAACCGACACCGGGCGCCGCGATGAGAACCGCCGCGCTCTCCATGATCGAAAGCTACTCCCTCTGTCTACGGCGCACGACCGCAATGCACAAATCCCCGTGGGTATCCGCACTGGCAGGCGCTCTGCACCGATGGCTAGATAGCTAGCGACTCTCCGGTGGCCGGATCGTGCGAGCGACTCATCGTAGCCACCCCGAGCAGAATCAGCGAAATGAACGCGGCACACGCCGCCGCGACCGCCCCCAGCAACAGCACACTGTTGATGGCTGCGGCGCCTGCGGCCCGGGCCTCGGGCTGGCGCGCGGCGGCATGCCCGAATGCCACACCCATGCCCGCGACGCCCAAAAGAATGCCGATCTGGCGGCCCGTGCTCACCGATCCGGTCGCCATCCCGGCATCGCTCAGCGGCACGAACTGCAGAGCCGCATCGGATGTCACCGCGGACAGGGCGCCCAATCCCAAACCGGCCAGCGCCGAACCAACGATGAAATGAGTCCAGGCCGTATCGGCATGTGCCCCCGACGCGGCCCACAGTCCGAGCGCCACCAGCGCTACTCCTGCGGGAATGGTGACCATGGTGGGGAGCCGCTTGCCCACCAGAATTCCGAGCGGCGCACCCACAATGGTGGCCAGTGTCAGCGGCCCGGCCCGCAGCCCGGTCTCAAAAGCGTTGTAACCCAACGTGTCCATGAAGTACAACGCCAGGTAATTGGTGGCCGCGATGAGCGTGCCGGAGGCCGCGGCCGCGGCAACCCACACTCCGGCAAAGCCCGGCGAGGCGACCAGCCGCAGGCTCAGCATCGGCGCCGGGGCACGGTTCTCCCACCAGAAGAACAACACCAGGGCGATGACCGCGGCGACCGCCAGGGCGCCGGACGCGCGAGCTCCGATCCCCCCGTCATGCAGCGAGATGACCGCGAAAACACCGGTCAGCAGACCGAAGGTGAGCAGCATCGTGCCCGCCCAGTCCACCGGCCGTACCTCGTCGGCACGGGTCTCCGGCAGGTGCCGGGCCGCGATCACCAGCGCGGCCACACCCACCGGGAGGTTGACCAGGAAGATCGCCTGCCACCCGAAATGTGTGACGAGTAATCCGCCCAGCAGCGGGCCGGCGGCGCTACCCGCGCCCATCACCGCGCCATAGATCGCGATGGGGCCACCGCGGCGCTCCTGCGGGTACGCGGCCGCGATGATCGGCAGCGATACCGCCAGCAGGATCGCGCCACCGACGCCCTGCACCGCCCGCACCCCGATCAGCGTGGCCGCATTGCCCGACAGCGCACAGCACAGAGAGGCTGCCGTGAAGATCGCCATGCCCAGCAGGTAGAGCTTTCGGCGACCCAGGCGATCGCCGAGAGTGGCGGCTGTGAGCAGCAGCCCTGCCATCGGCAGCGCATAGGCGTCGATGACCCATTGCAGATCGGCGAGGTCGGCCCCCAAAGACAGCTGCAGGTCGGCGAGTGCACTCGACACGATCGTCATGTCGAGCAGCAGCATGAACACCGCCATACAGACGGCAAGCAGGATCATCTAGCGCTGCCCGCGCTCTTCGCGCAAGCGCTCATCGCACACGAATCACGACGGTGCGGGTCGCCCGGTCATGCAGACCACGGCCGTCGATATCGGTGACGAGCGGCGGCACGATGAGGGCGATCAGCAGGTTCCTGACGAACGTGCGGCCGATACCGATCGTGTTGGTTCCGTCGGCCGGCGCCACCTGCAGACCCGCCAGGTACTGGCCCGGAGTGAACCTCCACAGCCGCACCGCGACCGTGCCGATGGCGATCCAGGTAAGCAGCTGGGCCGAGGAAAGCGTGGGCGACAACAGGTTTCCCTTGACGAACAGCAGTGCCAGTCCGCCGGCGATCAGCCAGTCGAGCAGCAGCGCCAGTAGCCGCCGCGACATCGGTGCCGCCGATCCAGGCCCGGCCTCGGGCAGGCCGAGCTGCTCTCCCGGGTACCGAGAGTTGCCCGCCCCTTGCACCGAACCAAGCCCCGACAACCATGAACCCAGGTCTCGCGCCATACTCACAGCGTAAATGCCAACCGAACTGTGGTTACGCGTAACATCCGCGCAACATATGGTTGACCGGCGGGCAACACCGGCTCCATAGGTTCGCATCGCGCGGTCTTGGATCAGCGGAACAAGAGGAATAAGGAGAAGCATGGCGTTCAGTAGCCCCGACGAGGTATTCAAGTTCATTGCCGACGAGAAGGTCGAGTACGTGGACGTCAGGTTCTGTGACCTGCCGGGCGTCGTGCAGCACTTCTCTATCCCTGCATCTGCTTTCGATGCCAGCGTCTTCGAAGACGGACTCGGCTTCGACGGATCCTCCGTGCGCGGATTCCAGTCGATCCACGAGTCCGACATGCTGCTGCTGCCCGATATCTCGACGGCCAAGATCGACCCTTTCCGCGCCGCCAAGACGCTGAACGTCAACTTCTTCGTCCACGACCCGTTCACTCGCGAGGCCTACTCGCGTGACCCGCGCAACGTGGCCCGCAAGGCGGAGCAGTACCTGACCAGCACCGGCATCGCCGACACCTGTTACTTCGGCGCCGAGGCAGAGTTCTACATCTTCGACTCGGTCAGCTTCGACTCGAAGATCAACGGCACCTTCTACGAGATCGACTCCGAGGCCGGCTGGTGGAACACCGGCGAGCCCTACGAGGAGGACGGCAGCCCCAACCGCGGCTACAAGGTTCGCCCCAAGGGCGGTTACTTCCCCGTCGCCCCGTACGACCACTTCGTGGACCTGCGCGACGAGATGACCACCAACCTGATCAACGCCGGCTTCACCCTGGAGCGCGGTCACCACGAGGTGGGCACCGGCGGACAGGCCGAGATCAACTACAAGTTCAACACCCTGCTGGCCGCGGCCGACGACGTGCTGCTGTTCAAGTACATCATCAAGAACACCGCCTGGGCCAACGGCAAGACCGTCACCTTCATGCCCAAACCACTGTTCGGTGACAACGGATCGGGCATGCACGCCCACATGTCCCTGTGGAAGGACGGCAAGCCGCTGTTCCACGACGAGGCCGGCTACGCCGGGCTCTCGGATGTGGCCCGCCACTACATCGGCGGCATCCTGCACCACGCCCCGTCGCTGCTGGCGTTCACCAACCCGACGGTGAACTCCTACAAGCGTCTGGTGCCGGGCTACGAGGCCCCGATCAACCTGGTGTACAGCCAGCGCAACCGGTCCGCGTGTGTGCGTATCCCGATCACCGGCAACAACCCGAAGGCCAAGCGCCTCGAGTTCCGCTGCCCGGACAGCTCGGGTAACCCGTACCTGGCGTTCGCGGCCATGCTGATGGCCGGTATCGACGGCATCAAGAACAAGATCGAGCCGCTGGCCCCCGTCGACAAGGACCTGTACGAGCTGCCTCCGGAGGAGGCCGCCAACATCCCGCAGGCACCGACCAACCTGGCCACGGTGATCGACAACCTCGAGAAGGACCACGAATACCTCACCGAGGGTGGCGTTTTCACGTCCGATCTGATCGAGACCTGGATCGCGTTCAAGCGCGAGAACGAGATCGAGCCGATCAACATCCGTCCTCACCCGTACGAGGTCGCGTTGTACTTCGACGTGTAAGTCGTTTTCGCACAAGGCCCCCGGGAACATCCCGGGGGCCTTGTCGTTTTCGGGATCGTGCGACGGAATATCCCGCATCGGCGTAGGTTGAAAATAGATGTCCCGTCTAACTTTTCGAGGAGCGTGGAATCTCGTGCCGAACGCAGCCGATGAACTGAGCCGGACCCCCGTCCCAGACCCTGCCGAAGACAACGCCTACTTTCCGTCGCCGTACTCACTGAGCCAGTACGTGCCGTCCAAGACCGATTTCGACGGCGTTCGTCACGAGAACGCCTACACCGGTGGCCGCTGGAAGATCCTCATGATCGCCACCGAAGAGCGCTACATGCTCATGCAGAACGACACCATGTTCTCCACCGGAAACCACCCCGTCGAGATGCTGCTGCCCCTGCACCATCTGAAGGCCGCGGGGTTCGGCATCGACGTGGCGACGGTATCGGGCAGTCCCGCCAAGCTGGAGCTCTGGGCAATGCCCCGCCAGGACGAGGCGGTGCTGAACACCTATTCCGAGCTTTCCACGAAACTCAAGAAACCCCAGAAGCTCTCACACGTCATTGCCGACGCCCTGGGCCCGGACTCCGATTACCTCGCCGTGTTCATCCCAGGTGGGCATGGCGTGCTGCTGGGCATCCCCGATAGCGAAGAAGTACGGACGGTGCTGGACTGGGCGCTGGAGTACGACAAATACATCATCACCCTCTGCCATGGCCCGGGAGCATTGCTCGCCGCCGGCCTGGATCGCGACGAGTCACCCTTCCAGGGATACAGCCTGTGCGTGTTCCCAGACAGTCTGGACACCGGAGTGAACATCGAAATCGGTTACATCCCAGGTCAAATGCCGTGGCTCGTCGGGGAGAATCTGCGCAAGCAGGGCGTCACGATTCTCAACACCGGAATCACCGGGCAAACACACGCCGATCGCAAACTACTCACCGGCGACAGCCCGCTGGCCTCCAACAATCTCGGACTGTTGGCGGCAGACACCCTGGTGAAGGCCGTCTCCGGCGGGTAAGCAGGAATAAAGCGGACCATGGTCCTATTGTTAAGCGCATGGCTCTCGCTGATATCGAAAACAAGCTCACCGGCCTGACGCCGGTCGTCCTGTCCGCATTCCGGATCGTGGTGGGGTTCCTGTTCTTCCTGCACGGAACCTCCCACCTGTTCGGCTGGCCGCTGGCCTCATACCTGCAGTCTGTGGGCACCCTGCCTTGGTGGGCCGGAATCATCGAATTCGTTGGCGGAGCGGCGATCGTCCTCGGCCTGGGTACCCGGCTGGCGGCGTTCGTGTCATCCGGCGCGATGGCCGTCGCGTACTTCACCTACCACCAGCCCGAGGGCCTGCTGCCTATCCAGAACAACGGCGAGCCAGCCGCGCTGTACAGCTGGGCCTTCCTTCTCCTGGTGTTCACCGGCGGCGGGGCGCTGTCCCTGGATCGATTCATTACCCGCGCTAAGCGCTAAGTCGTTCCGCGAGAATTGGTTTAGCATCCTGGCCATGGCCTCCTCCAGCTCAGTCGCCAAGCTCGACGGCGCCACGCCCGTTGTCCTGTCCCTGTTTCGGATTGTGTTCGGTTTCCTGTTCACGGTCCACGGCACCGCGACCCTGTTCCGCTGGCCCGACCTCGCGTCGATGCCCCCGGTGGAGTCGTGGTCACTGGGCTGGTGGGCAGGCGCCCTTGAGTTCCTCACCGGCGTCGCAATTCTGTTCGGCGCGGGGACCCGGATAGCGGCGTTCATCGCCTCGGGCACCATGGCGTTCGCCTACTTCTCCCAGCACCAGTCCGCGGGGCTGCTGCCGATCGAGAACGGCGGCGAGTTGGCCGCCGTGTTCTGCTGGGCGTTTTTCCTGTTGGTTTTCACCGGCGGCGGATCGCTGTCTATCGACGCGGCACTCAAGAAGAGCTAGGCACTACTACCGTGGCGATGAGCGCCCGGTGATCGGTGCCATAGATCTCCTGGGTGCTCACCGAAGTGGCGGTCGCGCCGCGAGTCAGCACGTGGTCGATCCCGATCAGCCTGGTGTACCAACGCCCTTCGCGCCAGGTGGGCAACCAGCCCGAACCAGCCTGATCCACCGCATCGGCGAAGCCGCCCGTGAGGATCTGCCGGAACACGAAATGGTCGTAAGTGGCGTTGAAATCCCCGCCGACAATGACTTTCACATCGGGACGCAACGCCTGCAGCTGTCGTCCGGTGGTGTCCAGTTCGGCTAGCCAGCCCGGTGAACTCATGTCCTTGTCGGGCGGCCGGGTATGCACGGCAACGAGCATGACGGGGCCCGCGTCGGGTATCTCGGCTTCGGCCCAGATCTGCCGCATGGCAAAGCTCTGATCATCCTGATGCACAGGCGTCAACGGGTATCGGCTCCAGATCCCGGTGCCCGCAGCCTTCGGCTCGGTGATGGTGTACGAATACGGGAGCACTGAATCGATACCCGCGGCAACAAGTTTGGTTCGGGCTTCTGCGGTCAGCTCGTCAACGGTCACCACGCCCACATCGTGTTCACGAATCGCGGCCACCACCGCGCCGGCATCACCGGCACCGAAACGCAGATTGGTCTGCATCACGGTGACCACGGTCCCCTGCGGATGGCTGTCAGGTAGATACAGCGGCGCGAGGGCCAGCACCTGCAAGGCGATCACCACGGTCGCGGCGAGCACACCCCACCATTGCCGCACCGCCAGAAACAGCAGCAGCCCCACGACCATCAGCAGACATGTGACGGGCATGCCAGCAGTCAGCCCGATCAGGGGCGACCAACTGGACCGCGCCCAGCGCGATGCGATAGCCAAGACCGCGGCGACGGCCAGCAGCCAACCCAGCGCCCCCACGGCGGTCCGTCCTCGCACCTCAGGGACGGTACCTTATGTTGATGCCATCATTCAGCCGCGCCGAACTCGAAGAAGCGTTCGCGCAACACCAGGCCACGGTTCATCGCTGTATCGAGACCGGCGACTGGAACCCCTACGCCGAGATGTACACCGAGGACGCCCTCTACATCGAGCACGTGGTGGGCCGACTGCAGGGCAAAGAGGCCATTCGCCAGTACATCACGGCGGTCATGGCCGAGTTCCCCGGCAACCACATGCCGAGCCTGCCCGCCACCTGGACGGTGTTCGACCCCGAAAAGGGTTGGGTGGTTTGCGAAATCGACAATGTGATGAGCGATCCGGGCGACGGCGAGCACTGGGGCGAGCCGAACCTGACCGTGCTGCACTACGCCGGGGACGGGCTGTGGTCGCAACAGGAGGACGCCTACAACCCCGCCAACATGGTCAAGATGGTGCGGCGCTGGTGCAAGGCGGCCGAGGCGTCGGGCAATCTGCCCGACGAGGCCCGCGAATGGCTCACCAAGTACGGGTCGCGCAAGAACTAACTGCCGCGTCCTATTTTGCCGCGATCGTCAGCGTCGCGCGCAGACCGCCCAACGGGCTGGCCGACAGCACCACGTCTCCCCCATGCAGCGCGGCCTGCTGCGCGACGAGGGCCAGTCCCAACCCCAGCCCGCCCGGCTTGGCACCGGGGCCGCGTTCGAACCGGCCCAGCACCCGCTGCCGGTCGGCCTCGGGCAGTCCGGCGCCATCGTCGTCAACCTCGATGACCAACCGATCATCGACCCGATTCGCTGACAGCACAATATGTTTGGCGTTGCCATGGTTGATGGCGTTGCGCACCAAGTTGTCCACGGCCAGCCGGAGCCCGTCGGGCCAACCCAGCACCACACCGCCGTCGTCGACGTTGACGGTGATTTCCGGGGTGTCGGCCCGGTGCATCAACGCATCCCCCGCCACCCGGTCCAGCAGATCGGCGATGTCCACCAGTTCGCGGTCCTCGGGGCGGGCCAGGTCGCCGGAGGCCAGCTGCCCTAGCGCGGTAATGGTGGCCTCGACGCGCCGTTGCGCGCGCTGCAGGTCACCGATGACCTCGGTGCGTTCCTCATCCGACAGGTCGTGCGCACGCAGGGTATCCAGGTCGGCACGCATCGCGGTGAGCGGGGTGCGCAGCTCGTGGGCAGCACTGGCGGCGAAATCACGCGCCGCCAGAAGCGATTTGGTGGTCTCGGACTGCGCCGCCGAGACCCGGCCGAGCATGGCGGCCATGGCGTCGGCGAGTTCCTCTGCCTCGCGGGCACCGCGCACGGCGGCCACGTGCAGGCCATCGGTGTCCAGCTGGCGGGTCTGGTCGGTGAGCTGGTGTAGCGGCCGTACCGCGCGACCGGCGAACAGCCACGCGAATCCTCCGGCCAGCAGCATCGACAGCACACCCAACGCGACGAAGACCGGGATTCCCCGGTGGTTGACCAACACCGTGTCCGACCGCGTCCCCAGGGAAATCACGGTCTGCTCTTCCGGATTCTCGATGGTCCGCACCCGGTAGTTCACGTCGCCGACAGTCACATTCCCCGTCCCCAACGGCAGCCTCGGCAACTCGACGCCGCGGAAGATCACCAGGCCTCCGCTCTTGGAGTCCCGGACGGTCAGCACGAAGGTGGTCTCGCCATGACGGGTGGTGGCCTGGACCGCATCCGTCAGCATGTCCAGACGCCGGTCGAGCTGTCGGGTGTCGTTGCGCACCAGCGCGATACCGGCCACGATGCCGATGAGCGCGACCACCAGGCCCGCGGCCAGGAAGGCCGCGACCGCGACGCGGGTACGCAGCGAGAGCGAGCGTTTCACGCCTCTTCCCTCATCACGTATCCCACACCTCTGACGGTATGGATGACCCGTGCGGCTCCCCCGTTTTCCAGCTTGCGGCGCAGGTAGCTGACGAAGACGTCGGCCACATTGGTCTCGACGTCAAAGTCATAGCCCCACACCAGTTCCAACAGTCGGGTGCGGCTCAGCACCACTCCGGTGTTCTCGGCCAGCACCACCAGCAAATCGAACTCTCGCTTGCTCAGCTCGACGCGCTCTCCGTTACTGAAAACCAGCCGGCGGGCCACGTCGACCGTCACCTGCCCGACGGTGATGGCAGAGGTAGCCAGGCCACCGGCACCGGCGCCGCGGCGGCGCAACAGCGCGCGCAGACGCGCCACCAGCTCGCCGAGGTCGAACGGTTTCGTCAGATAGTCGTCGGCGCCGGCCTCCAGGCCGGCGATCCGATCGTTGACGGTGTCGCGTGCGCTGAGCACGCAGATCGGAATGTCATTACCCAAGGCCCGCAGTGCGGTAACCACTGCCACCCCGTCCAGCTCGGGCATCTGCACATCGAGCACCAGGGCGTCGGGCTCATCGGCCGCAAGCTGGGTAAGCGCGTCGCGGCCATCGACAGCGACCCGGACGTCGAAACCCGAGTGACGTAGCCCGCGGGCTACCGAGTTCCGAACGTCCGGGTCGTCATCGACCATCAACACCTTGTGACGGGCGGTAGTTTCCTGTGTCATCGCCACATAAGGCTAAGCCGCCCACCCAAAGATGTTGTTAGACGTCCTGCTGATCAACCACCGCGGTGACGTTCGGAGCGGCCGGTGCGGCCGGGGTGGCCTGCTGGGTGTTGGCGGTCTCCTCGGCCGGCTGCTGCGGCGCGAAGGGGTTCCACGGCTGCTGCGGCTGCTCAGCCGGGGCCGCAGGCTGTTCGGCCGGCTGTGCGGGCTGACCGACCAGCCCGGCGGGCGCGGCCGGGGTGGCGTCGTCGGTGTCCGCGCCACAGCTGTTCTTCAGGCTGGTCAGCGGCTGACGGATCTTGTCGAGCTCGGCCTTGGCGGCGGGCTGGCCATCGAGGTAGGTCTTGATGGCTTCACGGCGCTCGCCCTCCGGCGCGGCCTTGGCGGCCTTGGTGATGCCGTCATTGATCGTGGGGTTCTTGTCCAAGTAGCTCGCCACCTGGCTCGACACGGTCGAGTGGGTGCGGGCGAACTCAGCGGCGGTGCACTGGCCGGGGGCAGCGCCGGCGGCACCTGCGAATGCCAGGGCACTGGCCACGGCACCTGCGCCAACGACACCACTGAGGACAGCAGAGGTGAACTTCATGGAGTAACTCCTTGTTCAGCGTTACAGCCGACGAGGTGCCGGCCCGTCCGGGACGCTATCGAGCGTTGGTTGGACGGTCATGGCTTGAACGTTAAGAAACCATGAGAAGCGTGCCGTAAATTACAGCGCTGTTGTTCAGCGGGTCGGACACTGCCTCGGACTAAGAGCCGCCGCCGTCCCGCAGGGCGTGAATCATGCGCCGCAGGAGGCGGAACGCGTCCGACTGTTCGGTCTGGGTCATACCGGCCAGCATTCTGAGTTCGACGGAGCGGACCGCGACGGTCGCCTTCTCCAGGCAGCGTCTGCCTCGAGGCGTGAGCCGGACGGGAAGCACCTTGCCCACAGGAGCTTCTGCGGGCCTGGTCACATAGCCGTCTCGTTCCAGATTCTGCAACAGCACATTCATCGTCTGCCGCGTCACGAATGCCCTCCGTGCGAGCTCGGAGTTCGAAAGCCCCGGGCGCTGCGCCAACAACTCGAGGCACGAGTAGTGCGTGATGCTCATCCCTAGCGGCCGTAGCACCTCCTCCATGGCCGTGCGCAAAGCGCTCGACGTCTCTTTGAGCAGGTAGCCCAGCGAGGTCTCTAAGTCGACACCCACACCATCTTGACTCATGTCAGAATTCTGACATAGATTTATTCATGTCAGTAAACTGACATGAATAAAGGAGCGTTCCCATGCCCGTCACCGGCCCAGATTTCATCTCACTTCAGGCACGTAACCTCAGTGCGTCGCAAGCCTTTTACGAGCAGTACCTCGGCCTCGTCCGCTCGCCGGCAGGACCACCGCATGCCGTAGTCTTCGAGACGAAACCGATCGCCTTCGCGCTACGCGACGTCATTCCCGGCACGGATATCACGTCCATTGCCCAGCCCGGTATCGGTGCCGCAATCTGGTTGCACGCCACAGATGTGCAGGCCATTCACGACGCCCTGGTCGCCGACGGCCACACCATCGTCTCCGCACCGATCGACGGCCCTTTCGGTCGCACCTTCACCTTCGCCGATCCCGACGGCTACCAGGTGACGCTCCACGACCGCGCCTGACGGCTAGCCGTCTGGCCAGCAGCGGTTCTTGAAGTCCTGCACCGGCTGACGGATCGCGTCCAGATCAGCCCTCGCCGTGGGGTTCGTGTCGAGGTATGCCTGCACGGCCTCGTGCTTGGCGCCGCCGTCGCCGGGGGTGTTCTTGAGGGCATTGCTCATTCCCGCGTTGACGTCGGGATGGCGCTCCAGGTACTCCGCGCGTTTGGTCGCTTCCACCGCGTCGAGCCGAGCTTCCTCGGAGACCGTGCAGTCTCGCGGCTTTGCCTGAACGGGCGCTGCCATGCCGAGAGCGCCGGCGACTACACCGAGTACCACGATGATCTGGATCTTGGTCCGCATGAAGCAGAAGCTACTCGCCAAACACCCTCTGCACGACCGCTTTCGCACGCCCGGTGACATGTACCGCCTGATAGCCCAGCCGACATTCTCGCCGGGAGCCTCCGGGATCACCAGGCCGGACTTGTAATATTGCCAGGTAATAGCAGGTTATCCCCGAAGCCATAGCCTCCACTCGCGCCACTGGATTCATTCAGCAACCAACAAACCTCCGCCTAATGTGGACATGTTCTGGTGTGTTCTGTCATGATGCTGGCAGTCAGCTACATATCCGATGGTGTGTGGCGTGAGTGGGAGGGCTTCTTCGGGTGGTAATCAAAGATCGGTGGCGCATGTCGCCAGGTTTGCGTCGCACATCAGCAGTCGTGGCCATCACCGCCCTCGCCATCAGCGGCGCCAAGATCGCTAGCGACCACACCACAGCCGGCAGCGGGTTCTCCACCGTCCAGACCGCAGCAGCCGACCCCACCGGCCCCACCGGCGGCCCCGGCGACGGCGGTATGAACGGCAGCCAATTCCAGCCACCCGGCCTACCACCCCAACAACCCGACTACCAGGGCGGCATCAACCAGCCACCCCTTGACCAAAACTCGGGCATCTCCATCTACAACACCGGCACCCAAGGCGCACCCCAACAAGGCACCAGCCAAAGCAGCCAACAGGGCCAACAGGGCCAACAACCCCAACACGGCACCCAAATCCCCGACTACCAAACCGCCACCCCCTACACCCAGGGACCCGGCAAAACCAACCCCGACTACCAAACACCACAACAAGGGCAACAACAGGGCCAACAACCCCAACAAGGCAACCAACAACCCACCCAAACCCCACAACCCAACCAAAACAACCAACAAGACCAGCAAGACCGCGAACTCCAACAAAAATGCGAACAACAAGCCCAGTACTACGGCATCTTCGAACAACTCCGCAGCTTCATCGCCTCCTCCCTCGGCGGCACCGGAAACACCTTCCAACAACCAAGCCGCAAATTCAGCCCCGCATTCCAATGCAACTGCGCACCCCAACAAACAGGACCACAAAAACAATCACCAGAACAACCAGACAAAAACTGCTCCATCAAACCTGACCGGGGTATCCAAGTTCCCAACTCTGCCCTCGCAAGCAACAACCCGGCACTTAATCCCAGACAGGCCAATTCCGACCCCGAGTTTGGAAAGACTCAGTTGAACTGGCTGGAGCGATCAGCCAAGGGTAACGCCGCACGGGTAAAGGCCAAGGCCGCCAGTGATTACATGGCTATACGTGGCTGGACCGACGCTTCGACATTGATGGAGCACTACCTGGCAAATGAGGACGGTGGGCCAAGCTCCGCCGTCGCCAAATCACTCACATTTCCCGAGTCAATCGTAGACAAATTCGGTAAGGACACCTACAACGGTGCCTACGGAAAAATGATCCAAGGGATTCCTGATTTATTGACTGCCGCCAGGCAGGAGGCGCTCAATGCCGCGAAGAAGGCGTTGGAACAGTGCGGCTCAACGAGCTTTACTGAAGTGTTTGGCAACGAATCCGATTGGCAGGGCCAACCTGGGGGATGGTTCGCCGTAGCCGGCAGTGACCCTGACACCGTGTACTCACTGGGGCGCTACTCCGCGCAAATCGTGACGCAGGTAAACTTTGAGCAAGGGAACCCCTCGATCTCACAAAGATTCTACATATACGATGTAACCGACTTCGCGCACCCCGAGGATGCAGGTTCTATATTCACCGATCCGCGGTCGAACGCTATAGACTCTTTCGCATTCTTGCGAGATATAGGTTGGGCCAGAATATTCAATACATATGGGGCGAGCAGTATACAGAGTTTCAAATAGGCGCACCGCGTGCACAGACCCTACGAAGAGAATCGAGATAGCATGGTCAACAAAGTAATGAAACCATCACTCGCTATGCTTGTTCTTTCAACAGCGCTGATTGCTTGCGGTTCGCCCACTACGTCGCCCAGTACAAGGGCAGTATCGGAGCAAGAGGCGAAGGAAGTGCTGGAGAATCTCGCCGTCTCGATTCCCGACTCATATCGGCTGATAAAGATGGAGGGAACTTGGCCACCCGGGCCGGGATCGCCATCGTACGTGGGAGCCTTTGAAGGCGATAATTCCGGCAGTCATGTACTTATCAACAATCGACCTCTGGATGCCAAGCCCACCACTTGCAACGGCATCGCGAACTACCTCGTCGAAGAGTGGAAGAAGATTGGTTTCACATGCGACTTGGCTCAAATGTCTATCAGTACGGTTCAGCCCAGCAGCGCCAAGACGACATCACTATCTCTTCTCACCGGAACAGCGACGTCAAACAAGGCTCAGCTGTACATCTTCTCAGCTGGAACATAGTTTCAAGCGACAGAACACGACTTGACTCTGCTAGCAGAAGCTATTCGCCAAACACCCTCTGTACGACCGCTTTCGCACGCCTGGTGACACGTAGATAGTTGTCCAGGAATTCGCCGCCGTCGTTGTCGGGCCAGCCCGCCGCCGCGGCGACCGTGTTGAGCAGCCGCCCCGGGCCGGGCAGCTGGTCGGTGGGCTTACCGCGCGCCAGCACCAAGGCATTACGCGCGTTGGTCGCTGTCAACCAGGCCTGTCGCAAGAGCTCGGCGTCCTCGGCCTCGACGATCCCGGCATCCGCGGCGGCCTGCAACGTCTGCAGCGTCGAGGTGCTGTGCAGGGACTGATGTTCGTGCGCGTAGCGCAGCTGCAGCAGCTGCACGGTCCACTCCACATCGGCCAGCCCGCCGCGACCCAGCTTGGTGTTGGTGTTCGGGTCGGCACCGCGCGGCAACCGCTCGGCATCCACCCGCGCCTTGATGCGTCGAATCTCGCGTACTGAGTCCAGGGCGATGCCTCCGGCGGGATAACGCGTCTTGTCGATCATGCGCAGGAACCGTAGGCCAAGGTCGGAATCGCCGGCGACGCTGTGCGCCCGCAGCAGCGCCTGCACCTCCCACGGCTGAGCCCATTGCGCGTAGTAGGTCTCGTATGCGGCCAGAGTGCGTACCATCGGCCCGTTGCGGCCTTCGGGCCGCAGTCCGGTGTCGACCTGGAGCGGCGGGTCGGTGCTCGGCGCACCCAGCAGCTTGCCCACCTTTTCGGCCACCGTGGCCGACCAGCGCGCCGCATCCGAATCGACAACCCCGTCACGGGGATCGCAGACATACAGAACGTCGGCATCGGAGCCGTATCCCAGCTCGCCGCCGCCCAGCCGCCCCATCCCGATGACCGCGATGCTCGCGGGAGCCTCCTGCCCTTCGGGGATGCTCGCCTTGATCACCGCGTCCAGAGCCGCCTGCAGCACCGCGACCCACACCGAGGTCAGGGCGCCGCAGACATCGACCACATCCAGCAGCCCCAGCAGATCCGCCGAGGCCACCCGCGCCAATTCCCGCCGCCGCAGTGACCGTGCGGCGGCGATCGCCCGCTCCGGATCGGCATGACGTGCCGACGAGGCGATCAGGGCCTTGGCCACCGAAGATGGTTCCGCCTCAAGAAGTTTCGGACCATTGGGACCGTCGGCGTACAGCTGGATCACCTCGGGCGCGCGCATGATCAGATCCGGCACGTAGGCCGAGGTGCCCAGAATCTGCATGAGGCGCTTGGCCACCGCACCCTCGTCGCGCAGCGTGCGCAGATACCAAGTCTGCTCGACAAGCGCCTCACTGACCCGTCGGTAGGCCAGTAGCCCGGCGTCCGGGTCGGGAGTATCCGCGAGCCAGTCCAAAAGTGTTGGCAGCAGAATTGTTTGGATACGTCCGCGACGGCCGCCCTCTTTGGTCAGCGCGGACAGGTGACTGAGCGCGTGCTGCGGCTGTTGGTAGCCCAGGGCCGCGAGCTGACGCACGGCCGCCTCGTTGGACAGTCCCAGCGCTTCCTTGTCGAACTCGGTGACCGATTCCAGCAGCGGTTGATAGAACAGCTTGGTGTGCAGGCGCGACACCCGCACCGCCTGCCGCTTGATCTCGGCACGCAGCACTCCCAGGGCGTCGTTCTGTCCGTCGGGACGCACATGGGCAGCCCGGGCCAGCCAGCGCATCGCCTCGGTGTCCTCCGGCGCGGGCAGAGTGTGCGTGCGCTTGAGCCGTTGCAGCTGCAGCCGATGCTCCAGCAGCCGCAGAAATTCGTAGGAGGCAGTCAGATTCGCGCCGTCGTCGCGTCCGATGTAACCACCGAGAGACAACGCGGCCAGCGCCTCCACCGTGGACGCGACGTGCAGCGACTCATCCGCCCGACCGTGCACCAGTTGCAGCAGCTGCACCGCGAATTCGACGTCACGCAGCCCGCCGGTGCCCAGTTTGATCTCGCGCTCGCGCAGGTCCGCCGGCACCAGCGATTCCACCCGACGGCGCATGGCCTGGACTTCGGACACGAAAGCCTCACGCTCGCAAGCGGTCCACACCATCGGCATGAGCGCGTCGATGTACGCCTTACCCAGCTCCGGATCTCCCACGGCGGGGCGTGCCTTGAGGAGCGCCTGAAACTCCCAGGTCTTGGCCCACCGCCGGTAGTACGCCACATGAGCGTCCAGGGTGCGCACCAGCGCGCCCGCCTTGCCCTCGGGCCGCAACGCGGCGTCCACCTCGAAGAAGGTGCTCGAACCGATGCGCATCATCTCCCCGGCGACGCGGGTGGTCAGCGAGTCCGCCCCCTCCCCCACGAAGATCACGTCGACGTCGCTGACGTAATTGAGTTCGCGCGCACCACATTTGCCCATGGCGATGACCGCGAGCCGGGGCGGATCCTGTCCCTCGGGAACCACCAGCGACACCGCGACGGCCAACGCCGCGGTGAGCGCGGCATCGGCGAGATCCGACAGGTGCTGCCCCACCAGACAGAACGGCAGCACCGGCTCGTTCTCGACGGTGGCCGCCAGATCGAGCGCGGCGAGCACCAGGAGCCTGTCCCGGTAGGCGTCGCGCAGCGCAGAGATCGCAACGGCCTCCGATACCGAGGCCCGCCCGCCGGAAGCACCGACGGTCGTCAGGAACCGTTCCTGCAGTGCCTCTTTGGACTCAAGTTCGATGTCCCCGACCAGCAGCTGCCACCTGTCGGGATGCGCCACCAGATGATCACCGAGCGCCAACGACGAGCCGATCACCGACAGCAGCCGCCCGCGCAGCGCGGTGTCGCTGGCCAGTTCACGATCCAGAGCGGCCCATTCGGGGCCCATCTCTTCGTGCAGCCGTATCAGGGTGAGCAGCGCCGCGTCGGCGTCCGGCGATCTGGACAGCGACCACAACAGCGGGACATGCGCCTCGGTGGTCCAGCCCAGCTCTTCGAGCAGCGATGCGGCCCGCACATCGACGAGCCCCAGCCGTCCGACGCTAGGGACCTTCGAACGCTCGGTGGAGGCTCGAGTCACCTTAGAGACCCAGGTAGGCCCGCAGCTCGAACGGGGTCACGTTGCTGCGGTAGCGCGCCCACTCGGCCCGCTTGTTCCGGAGGAAGAAGTCGAAGACATGCTCCCCCAACGCTTCCGCAACCAGCTCGGAACGCTCCATGGCGATGAGTGCGTTCTCCAGGGTGCTGGGCAGCTCCTTGTATCCCATGGCCTGACGCTCGGCGGCGGTCAGCTGCCACACGTCGTCCTCGGCCTCGGGTCCAAGGGTGTAACCCTGCTCCACACCGCGCAGTCCGGCGGCCAGCAGCACCGCGTACGTCAGGTACGGGTTGCAGGCCGAGTCGGGGCTGCGCACCTCGATGCGACGCGATGACGACTTGTTGGGCGTGTACATCGGCACCCGCACCAGCGCCGAGCGGTTGGCCGCACCCCAGGATGCCGCTGTCGGTGCCTCGCCGCCCTGCACCAGACGCTTGTAGGAGTTCACCCACTGGTTGGTGACGGCGCTGATCTCGTTGGCGTGCTCCAGGATTCCCGCAATGAACGACTTGCCGACCTCGGACAGCTGCAACGGGTCATCGGGATTGTGGAAGGCGTTGGTGTCGCCCTCGAACAGGCTCATGTGCGTGTGCATCGCACTGCCCGGGTGATCGCTGAACGGCTTGGGCATGAAGGTGGCATGCACACCGTCGATGATCGCCACTTCCTTGACCACGTTACGGAACGTCATCACGTTGTCGGCCATGGACAGCGCGTCGGCGTAGCGCAGATCGATCTCCTGCTGACCCGGCGCGCCCTCGTGATGGCTGAATTCCACGGAAATACCCATGGATTCGAGCGCGTCGATGGCGTGCCGACGGAAGTTGGGCGCGGCCTCGTGCACGGCCTGGTCGAAGTACCCGGCATCGTCGGCCGGGATCGGGGCCGAGCCGTCGTCGGGCATGTTCTTCAGCAAGAAGAACTCGATCTCCGGGTGCACGTAGCAGGAGAAGCCCAAATCGCTTGCCTTGGCCAGCTGGCGGCGCAGCACATGCCGCGGATCGGACCAGGACGGTGATCCGTCGGGCAGCTTGATATCGCAGAACATGCGTGCCGAGTGGTGCTTGCCGGCGCTGGTGGTCCAGGGCAGCACCTGGAACGTCGACGGGTCGGGATGCGCGACGGTGTCCGATTCGGAGACACGGGCGAAGCCCTCGATGGACGAGCCGTCGAAGCCGATGCCCTCCTCGAAGGCCCCTTCGAGCTCGGCAGGCGCGATGGAGACGCTCTTGAGGTAGCCGAGAACATCGGTGAACCACAGCCGGACGAAACGGATATCGCGTTCTTCCAGCGTGCGCAGCACGAATTCCTTCTGACGATCCATGGGGAGAGTATGCCGCAGGTCAGCAGCGGACGTCTTTAGGAGGCACGGTGCCGTCGACGAAGTATCGCGTCACCGCCTCGTCGACACATGCCTCGCCGTTGAAAGCGACGGTGTGTTGGGTGCCCTCGTAGCTGATGAGCGATCCGCCCAGCTGCTGCGCCAGTGCCACTCCCGCCTCGTAGGGAGTCGCCGGGTCATGGGTCGTGGAGATGACCACGACCGGCGGCAGACCGGGCGTCGACGGGGTGTGCGGTGTCGACGTCGGCGGCACCGGCCAGAAGGCACACATGTCACGCGGCGCGTAACCGGTGAACTCGCCGTAGCTGGAGAACGGCGCCTGCTCGCGCAGTCGCTTGTCGGCGGCCACCCAGGGAGCCGAGTCCTTCGGGGTGGGCCCGTCGACGCACCGAATCGAATTGAAGGCGTCTTGCAGGTTGTCGTAGCGACCCTGGTCGTCGCGCTCCTGGTACTGGTCGGCCAGCCACAGCAGGTCATCGGGTCCGCTGCCGTCGACCAGACCGGCCAAGCCCGAGGTGAGGTACTTCCAGTAACGCGGTGTGTACATCGCCTGGATGGTGCCGGTGATGGCGTCCTGGTAGCTCAGGCCACGCGGGTCATTGGTCTTGGCCGGCTTGGCCACCAGCGGGTCGATCAGCTGATGGAAACGCTTGACGGCCTGCGATGGGTCAGTCCCCAATGGACACTTGGGATCCTTGGCGCAGTCGGCCGCGTAGTCGTTGAATGCCACCTGGAATCCGGTCATCTGCCGGACGTTGGACTCCACCGGGTCGATGGTCGGATCGATCGCGCCGTCCAAGACCATGGTGCGCACGTTCTGCGGGAAGTATTCGGCGTACTGGGTACCCAGCTCGGTGCCGTAGGAGTAGCCCAGGTAGTTCAGCTTGCTGTCGCCGACAACTGCCCTGACGATGTCCATATCCCTTGCCGCCGAGGCGGTTCCGGCGTTGGCGAGAAAGTCCAGGCCCATCCGGTTTGCGCATTCGTTGACGTACTGGCGATAGACGTTTTCGATGTGGGCGACGCCGGCCTGGCTGTAGTCGGCCAGCGGTTCCTTACGGAAGGCGTCGAACTCGGCGTCGGTACGGCACCGCAGAGTCGGCGTGGAGCCACCGACACCGCGCGGATCGAATCCCACGATGTCGAAGCTCTGACCCACCGCACTCTCGCCGAGCTTGGCGCCCATGCCGGCCGCCAGGTCAACACCCGATCCACCCGGTCCGCCCGGGTTGACCAGCAGAGCGCCGACGCGCTTGCCGGAGGCGGGCACCCGCAGCACCGCGAGCTCGGCCACCGCACCCATCAGCTTGTCGTAGCTGACGGGCACCTTCACCTTGGCGCACTGCGCGGTCGGAATGCGGCTGGTATCACTGACAAAGCCCGCGCAGCTCCCCCACGTCACCTTCTGGTCGTAGAACGCCTGCAGGGACGGGCTGGGCGCCGGCAGCGGCGCGGCCGCTGCAGGGATGACGGGGCCCGCCGAGAACACAGCCGAGGACATCAAAAGAATCACCGGCAACGCCCGGCGCATCCGCATCATGGGCCACATCGTGTCATGTCGGGCGCCAAAAGGGATCAGCAGCGGGCCCCTTCGGCCGGAGTCGTGACCTTGATGAGATAGTCCTCGGCCGCCTTGTCGACGCACTGGTTCCCGTCGAACACGATGGTGTGCTTGGTCCCGTCGTAGGTCAGCAGGCCTCCGCCGAGCTGTTTAGCCAGCTCAACACCCGCCTGGTACGGGGTCGCCGGGTCGTACGTGGTGGAGACCACCAGCAGTTTCGGCAGACCGGGCACGTGGAGGGGATGCGGCTTGCTCGTCGGCGGTACGGGCCAGAACGCGCACACCCCGAGCGGTGCGTTGCCGGTGAACTGGCCGTAGTCCTGGAACGGTGCCACCTCACGAATGCGACGGTCCTTCTCGACGGCCTTGGCGCGATCGGTCTGCGGTGGCTCGTCGACGCAGTTGATGGCGGTCTGCGCATCCTGGGCGTGGCTGTAGTGCCCGTCCTCGTCACGCTTCATGTATGCGTCGGCGAGCAGCTGCAGGATGTCGCCCGATCCCTCACTGAGCTGGCGCAGCGCCTTGGTGAACGCCTCCCACAGTGTGGGCGAGTACATCACCATGATGGTGCCGATGATCGCGTCGCTGTGCGAGAGTCCGCGACCGTCCTTGGTCTTGGCCGGATGATCGACCAACGGATCGATCATCGCCCGATAACGTGCGGTCGCCTGCGCCGGATCGGTGCCCAGCGGGCAGCTCGGGGTCTTCGCGCAGTCGGCGGCGTAGTTGTCGAAAGCCTTTTGGAATCCGGCGATTTGGTCGATATCGGCCTGAGTGGGATCCGCGTTGGGGTCGATCACGCCGTCGAGGATGAGGGCCCGCACGTTCTGCGGGAACTCCTCGGCGTAGGTGGTGCCGATCCGGGTTCCGTACGAGTAACCCAGGTAGGTCAGCTTCTCGTCGCCCAGTGCGGCGCGGAGCCGATCCATGTCCTTGGCGACGTTGACGGTGCCGACATTGGCGAGGAACTCCAGACCCACCTTGTCGATGCAACGCTTCACGAAGTCCTTGGAATCCTGCTCCATGCGCGCGACGCCCTCGGGGCTGTAGTCGGTGTCGTTCTGCGCGCGCAGGCGATCCACGTCCTGGTCGCTGTTGCACTCGATGGCCGGCGTGGACGACCCGACACCGCGCGGATCGAATCCGATGAAGTCGAAGCGATCGCGGATCTCCTTGGGCACCTGTTTGACGATGGCGGTCGCGGCCTCGATGCCCGACTGGCCGGGGCCGCCGGGGTTCATCAGCAGCGAGCCGATCTTGTTGCCCTTGGCCGGGTACTTGATGATCGCCAGCCGCGCCTTGGCACCCTCGGGCTTGGTGTAGTCGACGGGCACCTCGAGCTCGGAGCACACCGTGCTGGCCGGAACCGTGACGTTCTCGGGGGTCAGACCGTCGCAATCCCCCCAACTGAGGGCGGTTTCCGACGGCCGCGCCGCCATCGCCTGGCCTTCGACGGACCGCACACAACCAGAGACGACGGCTACCACCGAGGCAAGAGCCAATAGCGGCAACAGCCCAGGGCGACCAAGCCCACGAAACATCATGTCAGCCATGTTGCCATGTGAACTCAGATCCGGGCCTTCAGCTCCTCGAGCGCCACGCCGAAGTCGTCCGTCAGCGCAGACAAATCGGGCACCAGATCGGGGCAGGAGATCAGACCGACGTTGAGCTTCCCGTCCAGCGACATCACCGTGACGGTGAGCGCTGCGCCATGGAAGATCGGGCCCAACGGGTACATCCCGATGACCTGGGCGCCCAAAAAGTACAGGGGCACTTGCGGTCCCGGCACATTGGAGACCACCAGGTTGTGGATCACCGGATGGCGGTCGGCCAACCGGATACGCGAGTAGACCCGCATCGCGGTGCCGAACACCGCAGGCGCCGCGAACTGGCTCCAGTCCTGCAGCAGGGTGGCGCCCAGCACTGCGGTGTGTTCCTTGGCGACGTTGTTGGCCTCGGCGATGGCGGCGAGCCGGTCTACTGGATCATCGACATTGGTCTCCAGGCGGGAGAACATGCCGGACACCTGATTTCGGCCCGGCCGGTCCGATTTGTCGTGCACCGACACCGGAACCATGGCCACCAAAGAGTTTTCCGGGAGCTCGCCGCGGTCGTCCAGGTACTTGCGCAGCGCACCGGCGCAGATGGCCATCACGACGTCGTTGACCTTGACGTCGAAGTGGTTCTTGACCGCGCGCACATCCTCAAGGTCCAACTGGGCGTAACCGACATTGCGGCGGCTGGTGATCGTGGAGTTGAACGACGTGCGCGGCGCAGAGAAGGGCGCGGTCATGGCCTCGCCCCGCTTGGAGCGCTCCAGCCAGGCGGGGATCACTCCGATGGTCGAGGGCAGCAGTTTGGCGAATTTCAGCGGTCGCGACGCCCATTTGAGGGCTCCGGTGACCGCGATCTCGATGCTGTTGGCGCCGCCGACGCCGGGTGCGGGTTCGGGTGCCTCGGCATCGGGTTCCAGACCGCACAGCGCCGACATCAGGTTGGCGCCGGTCACTCCGTCGACGGAGGCGTGATGCATCTTGGTCATGACGACCAGCCGGTCCTTGTCACCGGTCTCGATGACCCACATCTCCCAGAGCGGGCGGGCACGGTCCAGGGGCAGCGACGCGATATGTCCGCACATGTCGGAGATCTCGGCCTTGCCGCCGGGTGCGGGCAGGCCGACATGATGCAGGTGGCGGTCGATGTCGAAGTCGTCGTCCTCGACCCACACCGGGTGATCCAGGTTCAGTCGGCTGTCGGCGAGCTTTTCCCTGAAGGACGGGATGCCCTCGACCCGCTCGGCGAGTTTTGTCCGCAGTTTCTCGAACGAGTAGCCACCAGGAATGGTGGTGGTGTCTAATTCCAGTACCCCACACACGTGCATGGGTTGAGTGGGTGTTTCCAGGTAGAGAAAACTGGCGTCGAGTCCGGAAAGCCGCTGCATGCGGCCGATGCTAGGCGAGCCGGGTATGCCGTCGTGACCGAATGCTGCGACTGCCGATGTGACCAAGTCCACGCGCCCGGATATTCATCTGGCGGCTGTGCGATGGCAGACTGAACATCGTTAGAAACCCAGGGACCCGGATGGGCCTTGAGGAGACGAACGAAAGAGACACCGATGTCTGAATCTGCCTTGTATGGCGCTGCTTCCGAAAAATCGACTGAGCCGCGTACGCAGCCTGATGCTCTTCGCGCAAAACGCTCATCGCAGACCCGGGTGCACCACTTGCAGAAGTGGAAGGCCGAGGGCCACAAGTGGTCGATGCTCACCGCGTACGACTACTCGACCGCACGGATTTTCAATGAGGCCGGGATTCCCGTTCTGCTGGTCGGGGATTCGGCCGCGAATGTGGTGTACGGGTACGACACCACCGTGCCGATCACCATCGACGAGCTGATTCCTTTGGTGCGCGGCGTGGTTCGCGGGGCCACCGAGGCACTGGTGGTCGCCGACCTACCCTTCGGCTCCTATGAGGGTGGGGCCGCTCAGGCCCTGGCGAGCGCGACCAGGTTCATGAAGGAAGGCGGCGCACACGCGGTGAAACTCGAAGGCGGAGAACGCGTCGCCGAGCAGATCGCTACCCTGACCGCCGCCGGGATTCCGGTGGTGGCGCACATCGGCTTCACCCCGCAGAGCGTGAATGGCCTTGGCGGATACCGGGTTCAGGGCCGCGACGATGCCGCCGCGCAGCTCATCCACGACGCCATCGCGGTGCAGGAGGCCGGGGCCGTCGCCGTGGTGATGGAGATGGTCCCAGCGGATCTGGCCACGCAGATCACCGGCAAGCTCACCATCCCCACGGTCGGCATCGGAGCGGGTCGCGAATGCGACGCCCAGGTGCTGGTCTGGCAGGACATGGCCGGAATGACCAGCGGCAAGACCGCCAAGTTCGTCAAGCAGTTCGGCCAGGTCGGCGCGGAACTACGGAAGGCCGCCGAGCAGTACGCCGACGAGGTGGCTCGCGGGACGTTCCCCGCTCCCGAGCACTCGTACTGACCAAAGCGTCAGGCGCGCACGCCGAGCTTGTTGTCCAGGTATTCCTGGCGGCAGGCTCGGCGTGCGAGCTTTCCGCTGGTGGTGCGCGGAATCGCGCCCGCCTGGACCAACTGCACATCGGCGATGGGCAGGTTGTGACGTCGTGAAACCGCGGCGCGAATGGCGTCGACGATCGGCTCCGGCGCGGCCCGACCGGCACCGGCGGCGCGCTCGGCGACGATGACCAGTTGCTCCCCAGATCCGTCTGCGGGCACCGAGAACGCTGCCACGAAACCGCGTCGCACCGCAGGCGAGGCCTCCTCGACGGTGGCCTCGATGTCCTGCGGGTAGTGGTTACGACCGTCGATGATGACCAGGTCCTTGACCCGTCCGGTGATGTACAGCTCGCCGTCCAGATAGACGCCCAGGTCTCCGGTGCGGAACCAGGTCGCACCGGGCTCAGTACCGATGGCATGGCTGCCGTGGTCGAGCCGGGCCTGCAGCTTGTTACGGAAGGAGAAGTCGGTCTCCTTCGGCCTGCCCCAGTAGCCGCGGCCGATGTTGTCGCCGTGCAGCCAGATCTCACCCACTTCGCCGTCGGCCAGCTCGGATTCGGCGTTCGGGTTGACGATCACGGCCCACTGGCTGCGCGAGATCTTCCCGCAGGACACCTGCGGGACCGCGTTCTCGTCGTCGGCCTCGACCCGCACGGCACGTCCGTTGCCCAGCTCCCTGCGGTCCAGGTACACCACCGAGGCCTCGGCGTCCGAGGGGATGGTGGAGACGAACAGCGTCGCCTCGGCCATGCCGTAGGACGGCTTGATGGTGGTCGGCGGCAGTCCGTAGGGCCCGAAGGCGTCATTGAACTTGCGTATCGAGGAGATGCTGACCGGCTCGGATCCGTTGATGAGACCCGCGACATTGCTCAGGTCGAGTTCCTCGTTGTCCTTCGGCAGGCCCCGCTCGGCGGCTAGCTCGAAAGCGAAATTCGGTGCGGCGGCGAAGGTTCGGCCCAGGTGCGCCTCGGCCGCGAGTTCCTTGATCCACCGTCCGGGCCGTCGCACGAACGACACCGGGGACATCAGGGTGATCCGGCCACCGCACAGCGGGAACAGGATCATCAGCAGACCCATGTCGTGGTACAGCGGCAGCCAGCTGACGCTGCGAATGCTGTCGTCCAAACCGACCGAAATGATCATCTGCAGGACGTTGGTCATCACCGCGCGGTGGGTGATCTCCACACCGGCGGGAACTCGGGTAGATCCCGAGGTGTACTGCAGGTAGGCGATGTCGTCGGTGTCCGGCGTCACCTTGGCGTAGGTGGCGGCCACCGAGTCGGGGACGCTGTCGACGGCGACCACCCTGGGACGGCGGTCACGCGGCAGCCCGCGGACAAAGCGGTTGACGGACTCGGCCGCGGCGTTGTTGGTCAGCACCACGGTCGGCTCCGCGTCGGTGAGCACCGCGTCGAGCCGCTCGGCGTGGCCGGGCAACTCCGGAGCAAACAATGGGACCGCGATATTCCCGGCCTCGATGGCGGCGAAGAAACCCACCACGTAGTCGAGGCCCTGGGGCGCCAGAATGGCGACTCTGTCGCCTGGTTTGGTTACTTGCTGGAGACGCGCGGCGACTGCACGAGAGCGCTGGCCAAGCTGGGTCCAGTTGAGATCGTTGGGTTCGCCCTCGGAGTTGGTGTTGAAGTCCAGGTAGCGGTAGGCGAAGGTCTCGCCCAACTCGCTGATGACACGCTCGAGGTAGTAGTTGACGGTATAACCGTCCGGCAAGGTGATAGCACCTTTGCCGTCCAGGTACTCCTCAACATTCAACTTCATGGGTGACCTCGGTCTAGCTGTGAACACGGCTGGCGTCCCATAAGGGGGGACAATACCGACCAGGCAACACTGTCACCCAGCACCACACGCGGTGCGAAGCGAATATCGCGTCCCAATCTGATACCCCGACCTTATGAGAACCCTAAGAGAATCTTAGATTACCCCGTGACGACTCGTGACCATTGTTTACCTGAATGTGGCACCGTGTCGCGTACTCGCCCAAGCCCGCACACCCGAGCATCCCGTCCCTTCGACCGTCAGGGCACACATCTCATGCCATCTCAACACGTCGAGGTCGAGCGGAAATTCGACGTCACCGACGCGACGATCAACCCTTCATTCGAGGGAATCTCCGCTGTCGCACACGTAGAGCAGCAACCTCAGCAAATTTTAGACGCCGTGTACTTTGACACCCAGGATCAGCGGTTGGCCCAGCGTCGCATCACCCTGCGGCGTCGCACCGGTGGCAGCGACGCGGGCTGGCATCTCAAGCTGCCCGCGGGCCCGGACACCCGAACCGAGCTGCGCCTTCCCCTCGGCGAGACCGGCGACACGGTTCCCGAAGAGCTGCGGGACACGGTGCTGGCAGTGGTGCGAGAGGACGAGCTCGCTCCGGTGGCACGCATCACCACTCACCGCACGGTGTCACGGCTGATCGGCGCGGACGGCCGGCAGCTCGCCGAGTTCTGCGATGACCACGTCACCGCGGGCGATCAGAGCTGGCGGGAATGGGAGCTGGAGCTCTCGGAATCGGGCCCGGGTGACTCCAGCGACCCCGACCTCGCCCTGTTCGACCGGATCACGGCCCGCCTACTCGACGCCGGGGCGGCACCTGCCGGGCACGGCTCCAAACTGGCGCGCGTTCTCGATGTGCCCGAACGTGAACGTCCCAAGGGCAAGGACTCGATCCAGCGCGCGCTGCTGGAACAACTGGAGCAGCTGCAGGGCTGGGACCGGGCGGTCCGGGTGGACACCGACGATTCGGTGCACCAGATGCGCGTCACCATCCGTCGCATCCGCAGTCTCTTGCAGTCCAACCCCGAGCGCTTCGGGCTGGACACCAATCCTGAACCGCTCGACGAGCTGCGCCTGCTGGCCAACATCCTCGGAGTGGCGCGCGATGCCGAGGTGCTCGCACAGCGGTATGACGCCGCACTCGCCGAGCTGCCCGAGGCGCTCATCCGCGGGCCGGTGCACGAGCGGCTGGTGGACGCCGCCAGGCAGCGGTACGACAACGGCCTGCACCGAGCGCTGGCGGCGATGCGTAGCCACCGGTACTTCCGGCTGCTCAACACCCTCGATGAGCTGGTCGCGACCGCCGGACCGGCATCGGAGACCCATCATTCGGAGGAGGGCGGGACGCTCGATGCCGCGTACCGCAAGGTGCGTCGTGCGGCAAGGGCGGCCGCGCGTGCCGAAGGCGAATATCGCGACGAGGCCCTGCATCGCATCCGCAAGTCGGCCAAGCGACTGCGCTATGTGGCCAGCGCGGAGGGCGCCAAGAAGATCTCCCAGGCTGCCAAGGACATTCAGGAGCTCCTGGGCGAGCATCAGGACAGCACGGTCAGCCGGGTCTATCTGGCCACCCAGGCCGCCGAGGCGCACAGCTCCGGCGAGGACACCTTCACCTATGGGGTGCTGTACCAGCGTGAGTACGATGCCGCCGAGACCGCACGCCGTCAGGTCGAGTCAACGCTCAAGGCCCTCCGAAAGGCCGTGCGTCACAAGAAGTGATCAGCTGCCCTCGGCGGGGAAGCCGAACAGCACGGTCCGGGTACCCGGATCCGCTTCATGCAGCATGAGTTTGGCGCGCTGCCCCTCGGGCGGATTGCCTTCACAGCGGGCAAGGATCGGCGGGTCGGTCACGAAAACCTCGGCGGCTCGCTTCTTCTCGGCGCCGCGCAGCACCGCCGAATCGAAGGTCTGCCCCTTCTGCGGGGCAAGGATGGTGGCCTCGGTGAGGTCCACGCACGCCTGTTCCACCTTGTTGGCCAACGTGTTCGAGCGCAGCAACGACGATCTGGCTTCGGCCAGCCCCTCCCGCGCCCACTGCGGCACCTCCGTGCCCGCGCACAGCGCCAGGCAGACTTCGGTGACGAATCGGTCCCCCAGCCGGCGCAGCGGCGCGGTCACGTGGGCGTAGGGGGCGGCGATACCCGCGTGCAGGGCGGCCTGATCGTCCGGGCATGTTCCGTCGAAGACAAGATACGAGGCGCCGCGCAACAGGGTGGTTGCCTGCGTCATCATCGCCAATGTGGTTGTGGCGCAGGGATCCAACGCGGCCAGCTGGGCTCCGATCGGGGTGTCACTGCTCCACGGCAGCCCCAGGGCATCGGCGGTGCGCCGCATCCACCGGCGCACATCGCCGTCTGCGGGCGGCAGCGTCCGCAGCATGCCGATACCGCCGTCGAGCATGATCTGTGCCGCACAGATCCCGGTGAGCAGAGATACCTGCGCGTTCCAGCCGTCGATTTCGGTACGCGCCTCGATGACGAGTTCCCAGTCACCACTGGCGCCGCGCACCACGTCCTGTTCGGGGAGATTGAGTTCGATGGCTCCCCTGCTCAGCCCGAGATCTCTTCTTTTGCGCCCGAATTCAGGAAGGACGGCGATCGAGGGATGAGGGTTTCCAGCGTCCGCCGCGTCCTGGGCCTCCCGATAGGTCAGTTGCTGCACCGATCTCACCAAAGCACGCTGCACGCTCCAGCTCACCGGGTTGGCGTTGTCGTCGGTTTCGATACGCCACAACGCGGCGGGACGAATATCGTTGGGCAGCAAGCTCGCCGAGCCTTCGGAGAACACCAAGGGGTGTAGCGGCACCGAACCGTCGGGCAGGTAGATGGTCTCGCCGCGCCGGCGCGCCTCGGCGTCCAATGCGCTGCCGGGTTCGATCTGCGCGGCGACGTCGGCAATGGCGTAGTACAGCAGGTAACCCGTGGCGGTGCGTTCCAGGTGCAGGGCCTGATCGAGGTCCCGGGCCCCGGGCGGGTCGATGGTGACGAGTTCCAGGTCGGTGCGGTCGATGCGTTCTGCGTGGTGACGGTCGACAGCCTCGGCAGCCTCCGATTGCACACCGGAATCGAATTCGGCGGGGAGCGCGAATTCGCTACGAATGCCGTCGAAGCTCAGGTCGCGAGCGAACAGCCGCTTCAACGTCACCCATTCAGGGTAGGAGGCGGGCGAGTTGGCCTGTAAGCCGGATCCTGTTCCGCACAGCCGCGGGCTAGCCGCGGCCACGCAGCGGCGACCATCCATCTGGGCACACCGTCGCCGGGTACCTCGAGCGGCCTACCCGGAAGCTCGGGCGAGCAGCCCTCGAACACTTCCGCAGCTGTGCGAACACAGCCTTTTGGCCTTGCTTCGGGTGGGGTTTACCGAGCCGAACCGGTCACCCGGTCCGCTGGTGCGCTCTTACCGCACCGTTTCACCCTTACCACCCAAGGGTGGCGGTCTGTTTTCTGTGGCACTGTCCCGCGAGTCACCTCGGATTGCCGTTAGCAATCACCCTGCTCTGTGAAGTCCGGACTTTCCTCGAACCGCAGGATTTCTCCTGCGGCCCGCGGCCGCCCGGCCAACTCGTCCGCGCGGTCATCGTACCTGCTCAGGGGGTTCCGGCCGCCACACTCCAACATCACATAGCCCTCAGGGAACGCGCTGGGTCACATATTCAGCGAATTCTTTCGGCCATTCTTTCGATAGAACACGCCCAATAGATCGAATTGTAGCCGCGGCTCAGCAGTTCGACATTTCGCATCCAGCATCGCCCCAGTGCGCGGTGGTACAATTTGTTCGCGTATTCCGGTTTCCTACAAAAGAAATTCACCATTGCCGCATTCGTAAAACGGCCCCTAAACTCGCCGGCATGCCTACTTTCAATGTGAATTCTGTCGATTGGGATGAGCTTTACCGCGGCGAAGCCGACTACGCACCCGGCGAACCGGGCTGGAATATCGGCGAGATGCAGCCGGAAATAGCCGCTATCCACCATCAAGGACGCCTGAAGAGTCCGATCCTCGACTCGGGCTGCGGTGTCGGCGTCGTCGCGTTGACACTGGCCGGGTATGGCTATGACGTCGTCGGGCTCGACTTGTCAGCGAACGCGGTGGATAAGGCACGTACAGCGGCCCAACAACTTGGGCTGACCGCATTGTTCGATGTCGCGGATCTAAGCGTGGATAACGGATACGAAAACCACTTCAACACTGTGATCGATAGCCTTGTATTTCACAGCATTCCCCAGGAAGTACGCGACGGATACATTCGATCGACGGCGCGCGCGCTTAAACCAGGCGGCCGATTTTTCACATTGGTTTTCGCGACCGAAGCTTTTCCCCCGGAGGCCACTTTTGGGCCACGACCTTTTACCGAGAAACAACTCCGTGACATCCTCGGAAAACACCTGGTCGTTGACGAGGTCAGCGCGGCGCGCGCGTGGATCAACGCACCGCGAACGCTTCCCGAGGGATTCGAATACCGCAACGTCGCGATCGGTTCGGACGGGCGCGCGCAACTGCCGGCGTGGTTGGCATCCGCTCATCGGGAGTAGTGCGCCTGCGTGCGATGCTGTTGGACGGGGTTGGCACGTACGGTGAAGGAGAACATCATGGCGGGAACCGCCAGGTTGGGTGCTATTTCTTCTATCAGCAGGTACTTGACTTGACGATCCTGTTCGAGAGCCCGGACATGGTCGCCTTGCAGGGCGCAAGCGTGTTGTTGACGTTCCAGCGGGTGGCGGATCATCAACCGCCGCAGTGGCCGCAGGGTTCGGTGCCCAAGCAGCTGCACCTGGAGCTTGCGGCATCGGATCTCGATGCGGAAGAGGCTCGCATTCTCGGCCTCGGGGCGAGCAAGGCCGAAACCCAGCCCAATCCGGATGGATGGCGGGTGCTGGTCGATCCGGCCGGGCATCCGTTCTGTATCACCAACCTCATCCCCGAGGGCACCTATTCGTGATGCGGGCACCTGGCTGAACCTGCGAAATCATGCCTCTCGTCATGCAACCATGAGGCATGAACAGTGCGGACAGACTGTTCGTTCGAGCGGCCGGGCTCATGGTCCTGGTCGCGCTTTCTGTCGTTGCACTACGCAGCTATCTTCCGGATCCGAAGGTCCTACCCCAGCCCGAAGAACCCCGCGATGAACCTCACTCAATAGCGTTGCAGCTCTTGCTGTGTGGCGTCGTGGCCATTCTCATCCTGTTGAGTCTTCGGCGACGACGCCCCGGCATGACTCCGTCGGCCGAGAGCCCGTCGTACCTACGGTTACGGGGATTGACGCGGCGCGAAGCGATCATTGCCGTCGCCACCGTGCTTGCGCTGCTGAGCGCGGTGTGGACGGTGCTCTATCTGGCCAGGCCGACGGGCGAGGGGCCCGTGCGCGACCCTGCCCCGAGCACGTCCGAACCGGGACGTCCCGACGCCGAGCCTGACAAGACTCCGGGCGATGCGCCGGTTCGGAAGGAACCCAACGCACCCCTGGTGATCCTCGGTGTGGTGCTGGCCGGCATCGCCGTGATGGTCTTCGTGCTCAGGCGCCGAGATCCGGAGACCCTGGAGGTGGGTAGGGATCGATCCGCGGAACCCGATGCCTGCGATGAGGCACCAGGATCGCTTGCCCACCTTGTCGAACTCGGACTCGCGGAGGTTGCCGAGCCGGGCCGCGACCCGCGCGCGTCGATCATCGCCTGCTACGCAGCCATGGAGCAGGGACTCACCGCGGCACCCGAGGCGGCACCACTGGAGTCGGACACCCCGTCGGAAGTGCTGCAACGCGCGGTTCATATCGGCGCCCTTCATTCGCACGCGGGCACTCAACTCGTCTCGCTGTTCTCGGAGGCCCGATTCAGCCCGCATCGGATGACGCAGGCCGATCGTGAATCGGCGGCCCAATGGCTGCGGGTCGTGCTGGACGATCTTCGGAGCCGCCCATGAAATGGCTGGCACCTGCCGTGGTGCTGGTGGTGATCTTGACGGAAGCCTGCGTGGCCGCCAGCCCGCTGCGTCCCCTCACGGTGCCGATCACCGGCGCGATGGTGGCCGTCGGGCTGTACTTGCTGTGCGGCCAGCTGCGTAGCGCGCGTGCACCGAAACCATTGCCACCGGCCAGCCTCCCGGCCGACGAGACGTTGCAACGCTGGCTTGCCCGCGCCGAAGCCAGAATCAGTTGGGCCGAACGGACCCGCGGCGACTGGGATCGACAGCTTCGCCCGTTGATCGCAGCCGATTTCGAGACGGCAGCAGGGCATCGGCAGTCAAAGGACCGCACGGCGCTCGCCGCGACCGGCCGCATGACCTTCGGCCCCGAGCTCTGGCGGTGGGTCGATCCGAATGGAGCCTCGGACACGGACCGAGCCGAGCCCGCGCCCGGCCGCGAGGTACTGCAATCGATACTCGAACGATTGGAGCGGATGTGACGACACTGCCGGTTGCCGTCGCCACCCGACATGCGGACGCGGTGCTGACCGAGATCGAACGAGTCGTTGTCGGGAAACGCGATGCGCTGCAGTTGATTCTGCTGACGATTCTCGCGCGCGGACACGTCCTCGTCGAGGATCTGCCGGGTTTGGGTAAGACGCTGATCGCTCGATCGTTCGCGGCTGCGTTGGGGCTCGATTTCGCCAGGGTGCAATTCACTCCGGATCTGCTGCCGGCAGACCTGCTGGGCTCCACGATCTACGACATGTCGTCCGGGCTCTTCGAGTTCCGGACCGGGCCCATCTTCACGAATCTGCTACTGGCAGATGAAATCAACCGCACCCCACCCAAGACGCAGTCGGCCCTGCTGGAAGCCATGGCGGAGGGACAGGTCAGCATCGATGGTAAAACGCGCCAACTGCCAACACCGTTCGTGGTGCTGGCGACCGATAATCCGATCGAGTATGAGGGCACCTATCCGCTGCCAGAGGCCCAACTGGACCGATTCGCGGTTCGGCTGCAGCTGGGATATCTGACCGAGGACCTTGAGATCGAAATGCTGCAGCGCCGATTGGATCGGGGCTCGACGCAGCCGGTGGTGTCGCAAGTGGTGTCCGCGGACGACCTCATCATGATGAGGGAAGCGGTGGAACAGGTTTCGGTGCACCCGGACGTGCTTCGCTACATCGTGGCCCTGGCCGCCGCGACGCGCAGTCACTCGCATGTCGAGGTCGGTGCCAGCCCCCGTGCCGAACTGGACCTCGTACAGATGTCCCGGGCACGAGCCATGCTGCTCGGCCGCGACTTCGTGATCCCCGAGGACGTCAAGGCGCTCGCGGTGCCGGCGGTGGCGCACCGCATCAGTCTGCGGCCCGAGATGTGGGTGCGCCGCATCACCGGTACACACGTGGTCGACGAGCTTCTGCATCGGCTACCGGTTCCCCGGGCGTCCGGATGATCAGTTGGCGCGCGTCCTCGTTGACATCGGCGCTGGCCGCGTGTGCCGGCGCGGCACTGGTGCTCGCGATGATCACCGGGCGCTGGCAGCTTGTCCTCTTCGCGGCGCCGTTCATCGGCGCCCTCGTCGGCGCGGCCCGGCGCCCTCCGGAAGCCCGGGTATGGGTTGCCGACGAATCAGAACCGTTACGGTGCTTGGAGTCTGAGACGGTAACGATCACCACATCGGTCGCATCCGCCGAGCCGGCCGTGGTTTGTGGGGTGCGATCGACCGCTGTCGACGGCCTGCAGATCGAGGTGGACAAGGCTGCTGCGCCCGAGCGCGTGACGATGCGGGTTTCGGCCGAGCGGTGGGGCCGGTACGCCATCCCGGTTGCGGTTCAGACGGTCTCGACGTCGGGTTTGTGGACGGGCGCCATAGTGACGCTGCCCGCCGCGGAACTGCGTGTGTATCCGTTGGCCGACCCGCAAGACGTGGCATTGCCGCCCGCTGACCTGCCCGACCGGATCGGCACACATCTGACCCGGCACCACGGCCCGGGTGTCGAGTACGCGGACATCCGCGAGTATGTCCCGGGTGACTCACTGCGCACGGTCAATTGGCGAGTCAGCGCGCGACGGGGACGCCTGCATGTCACCGACCGGCTCACCGACCGGGCCGCCGACGTCGTGGTTCTGATCGACACCTATCCGCAGCCGTCGGGCCCCGCCACCGTGGCAACAGAAAGATCCGCACGCGGCGCCGCGCAGCTCGTGCAGTCTGTGTTGCAGCGCGGAGACCGGGCGGGTGTCGTCATGTTGGGCAGTGCGCCGCGATGGCTCGCTCCCGATATAGGACGGCATCAGTTCTACCGTCTGCTGGACGCCGTTCTCGATGCCGGAGAATGGCATTCGCACAGTGCCAGTGCACTTGCCCCGCGCGCTGCCATGCCGCCCAACGCGATCGTGGTGGCATTCTCCACCCTGTTGAACGCCGACTTCGGACTCGCGCTGACCGACCTCCGGCGGCGTGGGCATCCGGTTCTCGTCGTCGATGTGCTGGACCGCCTGCCCTTCCGTGAGGAGCCCGATCCGATTGTCGCCCGGTGGTGGCGGTTGGAACGGTCACGGATGTATCGCAACATCGCCGTGACAGGGGTCGATGTCGTCGGCTGGAGTCACGATGCCGGACTCAACCATGCGATGCATCTGTTGCCGCGTCGCCCGCGTACGCGAAGACACCGATGAATGTCCGGGTGATGGTGGCGGCCGCCCTCGGGCTGGTGATGGTGCTCGCAGCCACCGACAAGCTTCTCTTCTCGGTGTGCGCAGCGCTTGTGGTGCTGGCCGGTCTTCGATTCCGGGTGTTCGTGACCCCGGCGGTGCTGTTCGTCGTCGGCGTCCTGGCGTTCGGGGAAACCTCACCGGTGCTCGCGATGGTCTCCGGTCTGGCTGCGGTGGCGTATCTGCTGGCCGCCTATCCCCTGCGCTGGCCCTCTGAGGTGAACGCCGTCAGAAGCGAGGTGATCGTTCCCGCGCTCGTGTTCGGGTGTGCCGCCCTGCTCGCAACCGCGGTGCCGGTGGGACAGTCGCCATGGCTGCCGATGGCCGTGCCGGTCGCCGTCGTCCTCATTTATGTCTTGGCCCTGCGGCCGCTTACTCAGCGCAGCGGAGGGGCGGTGGAGCGGTAGACGGTTCCCGTCGGTGTGGTGATCTCCACAGTGTGCCGGTCAGCCCCTGCCTCGACCGCGGCCCTCCACCCGGGTGCCTCCTTGACGTAATTGCAGCGCTGGCACAGACCCTGGCCATTGTCGAACGAGGTAGCCCCGCCTCGCGCGCTCGCCACCACATGATCGTGGTGTCGGATCGGAGCATCACAGTATGGCGACCGACAGGTCTGATCGCGCACGTCGATCAGCTCGGCCAGTCCCCTCGGAAACAAACGGCTTCGCGACTCCGCTCCCACCAATGCACCGGTGCCGCAGCGGCGATACAGGCGCCGCGCGAGTACCTTCGCACCGGAGCTGACGGCCTCGGATACAAGCCGGCGCGCCACTGCCGCCGGGATCGGCCCGTAGCCCGCGATCACGGCCGGCTCGACGCCCCCGCCGAGCAACGACTCGTCGGAGATCGTGATGTTCACACCCACGGGGACCGCTTCGGCAGAAGATAGACCGGTCACCCGCTCTACGAGAGTGTCGGCCATGATCTGTCCTTGCCCGCGAACGGGATCCATCGACGAATCGGCGGCTCGCCTAAGAGCGGCATAGACCGCCACCCCTTGTTTCACCGGAAGCAATGCCGTCAGGTACGTCATGGTGTCGGGCGCAGGGCGGATCGTTACCCGACGTTCGTTCTCGGCCCGGCGGGCACGGTGCACTACGGCCTCGGCATCCAGCCGATACGCGAGGCGCTTCGCCTCCGCAGTGAGCCTGGCATCGCCCAGACCCCGAAGCCGGGAAGGATCGGCACACATCTCGACGTCGATCTTCTGCCGGTCTTCGAGGGCAAGATATGCGGTTTCACGCACCAGGATCGTCGCGCGCCATTCATTCAGCGCACCGCACTCCAATGCCGCAAGTGTGTGGGGCATCTCGTTGACCAACGCCTTCGCGAAGCCAAGGTGACGACCTCCCCGAGCGGGCGAATCTTGCCGCGCCAGAGCGATCTCCGTCGCAACACCTGCTCCCTGCCGTCGCCTAGGCACACCGTTGGCAGCCTCCTCCGCGCGGCGCGCATGGTCGAGCAGGACCGCGGCATGAGCCTGTTCGGCCGCGGCGGCGGCTTTGACACGCTCCAGCTCCGCGATGCGCTCGACAAGCTGTGTCGCGCGGGCGGCAGGATCGGTCTCGGACACATCATCAACGTTACGCACGAGTCAGCGCGCTAAGCGTTGACTTCCGTTGTTATCCACAACCATTCGAGCGGGAAACGAGTTATCCACAATATCGCGGAGCGGTAGACATTCTCGCCGCCGCTGCGCTAGGCCCCCGGAGCAGCGAGCCGCGCCAGGTGCACGGTCGCGCCGCGCAGCTCGTCGATAGAGTCGATCGGCTCGACATAGCCGACTCGCGTCACCGACCAGCCCCGCGGGGTGCTCACCCGGATATCAAGCCCGTATCGGTCAGCGCCCTCACACCGCGCCTCGGTCGCATCCGGATACCCGCCCAGCTGCTGCGCCATCGCGAGCAGCGCGTCGCCGTGATCCTCGTTGAGGTGCGCGACGGCGCGAGCGGCCTTTGGCGAGACCGGATCGGCTGCGGCCGCACCGTATTCGGCACCGCTGGCCGAGTCCATGCGGCCATAGCCACCGACCCACCGCACCCGTTCGACATCCAGAATCCACACAGAGAAGTCGCTGTAGTCGATGTAATACCGCGCGGCGGGCACCGCCGCGATGTGCGCCTCGCGCGCGGCGGGCAGCTCTTCCGCACTGGGCCGGCGAACCTTCCCGGCAAGCGTGATCCGGGTGTTGGCCAGTGGGTCCTCGGGCGGATTGGGCGCCACGATGGACACGCTGGCCCGCGGATCACGCGCCAAGTTGCGGCCGTGCTCGGCCATCTGCGAGACGCAGAGCACCGGCGCACCGTCGAGGAGCCCAAAGGTGATCAGCGATGCCCACGGGTCACCGTCAGCGGACAGACTTGCCAGCGTGGCGGTGTTCGTCGACGCTGCGACCGTTCGTGCTTCCTCCGCGGCCGAAGGCCGCGCCGGATTGGCGACATCTGTCAGAGGCGGGGCGATGGTGGGCGCATCGCCCGGATCACCGTGATCACGAGAAGCCATGGCGACAGCCTAAGTCAGATACGAGGTCTCGTTGACGAGTCGCACCGATGCCGGACCGTCCGAATAGAACTCGGCGATGCTCAGTGACGCCAGGTCCAGGTGCAGCCGGTACAGCAGGCTCGGGCCCGCATCCAGTGCCAGGCGCAGCAGCGTCTTGATCGGTGTGACGTGTGAGACCACCAAAACCGTTGCGCCACCGTATTCGGCAATGATCCGGTTGCGCGCGCGCCGCACCCGGTGGTGCACGGTGTCGAAGCTCTCCCCCTCCGGCGGAGTCACCGAGGTATCGCCGAGCCACTGGGCATGCAGCTCCGGGTCACGCTCGGACGCCTCGGTGAAGGTCAGGCCCTCCCACTTGCCGAAGTCGGTTTCGATCAGATCGTCATCGACCGTCAGCGGAACACCGAGCGCATCGGCCGCCGCGGTGGCGGTCTGCGTGGCGCGCCCCAGCGGCGAGCTGATGACGGCCGCGATACCGCCCCGGCTGGCGAGGTAACGGGCGGCGTTCGCGGCCTGTTCGCGGCCCAGTGCGGTGAGCTCGGGATTTCCCCGGCCGGAATACCGGCGCTGCACCGATAACTCGGTCTGTCCGTGACGCAGCAACAGCATTCGGGTGGGCTTGCCGCGCGCACCTGTCCAACCCGGAGCGGAGTCCGCGGGCTTGGATTCCTTGGCTTCCGCGGTTTCCTTGGGCTTCTTGGCGGCCTTGGGCTCGATGCCGCTGGCACGGTCCATCGCCTCGTTGGCCAGCCGGTCGGCATATTTGTTGCGTTCCCGCGGAATCCATCTGTAGCTGACGGATTCGAACTGCATCGCGGCGGTCACCGCCTGCTGATACAGCGTGATCAGGTCGGGATGTTTGACTTTCCACCGTCCGGACATCTGCTCGACGACGAGCTTCGAGTCCATCGAGACGTTCACCTCGGTGGCGCCCAGTCGTGCTGCCTCGGCCAGTCCCGCTATCAGACCCCGGTATTCGGCGACGTTGTTGGTGGCGTGGCCGATCGCCTCACAGGCCTCCCCCAGCACCGTCTCGTGATCCGGGGAGAACACCACCGCGCCGTACCCGGCCAATCCCGGATTGCCGCGTGAACCGCCGTCCGCCTCGACAAGAACCTTCACGGGCGCACCAGAATCGCGCTGCACTCCGAGCACCGCAGCACCTCGTCGACGTCGGCCGCCGAGATCCGGGCCAGCTCGCCGCGGTCCAGTTCTATCCGGCACGCACCGCACTTGTTGCCCTGTAACAAGCCCGCCCCGGGGCCTCCCGAACGGCGTTGCCGCTCATAGGTTTCCAGCAGCGGACCGTCGATGGACGAGGTCAGACCGTCACGACGCTGCCGTAGCTGGTTCTCCTCGGCGTCGGTGTCGATGGCGACCGCGCGCTGGATCCGCTCGATTTCGGCCATCCGCTCGGCGATCTTGTCGGCGTTGGCCTGTGCCGAGTTCTGCTGGCCCTGTAGCTCCTCGCGGCGCTCCATCAGTTCCAGCTCGGAATCCTCCAAGCTGGATTGACGACGCTCCAGGGTGCCGAGTTCGTGCTGAATCTCGGTGAGTTCCTTGGCGTTGGCACTGCCCGACGCGAGCAGGGAGCGGTCGCGATCCTCGCGCTGACGCACGGCAGTCACCTCCGCGTCCAGCTTGGCCACCTGATCATCCAGGTCCTCCAGGGCGATGCCGAGTGCGCCCACCTCGTCCAAGATGGTCCGCTGCTGCGCCTGCAGTTCTGCATGTTCCTGGCGTTCCGGCGGATTCGCACGCCGGTGCGCGACGCGTGTCAATTCGGCATCCACCGATGCCAGATCCACCAATAGACGTTGTTGTGCCACATTGGCTTTCATTCTTGCTCTTCTTTCTCTGGGCAACCCAGCGTCCAAGGGTCGGTGCGCACCGGGGAGATGTGTATCGGCAGCTTCGCCCCGAATTCGTTGTCGATCACCCGCGCCGCCTGCGCGCACCACGGGAATTCACTGGCCCAGTGAGCGACGTCGACCAGTGCAACGCTACTTGCCCGGACATGCTCATCTGCGGGATGGTGCCGCAGGTCCGCGGTGACGTACGCGTCGACACCGGAGCGAACGACCGTGCTCAGCATCGAATCGCCCGCACCACCGCAGACGGCGACGGTCTGGATCAAGGCATCTGGATCACCGGCCGCCCTGGTGCCCCACACGGTTTCCGGCAGCGCGGCGCCGACCCGGGCCACGAAGTCCCGCAGTGGCTCCGGTGCGGGCAGTACACCCACGCGGCCCAGTCCGGTGCCCGCGGGCGCGGGGGCCATGGGCAACACGTCAATGGCCGGCACCTCATACGGGTGGGCGGCGTTGATGGCCGCGAACAGCTCGCAGCGCAACCGTGACGGTGCCACCATCTCCACCCTGTCCTCGACCACCTGTTCCACCACACCGTGTGCACCGATGGTGGGGTCGGAGCCCTCCAGCGGCCGGAACTGTCCGGTGCCCGTGACGTGCCACGAGCAGTCGGAGTAGGCGCCGATGTGCCCGGCACCCGCGTCGAACATGGCGCGCCGCAACGCATCCGCAGATTCGGTGGGCACGAAGACCACCCACTTGTCGTAGTCGGCGAACTGCGGGGCCAGCACCGAAGTGACGGTCAATCCGAGCGCCTCGGCCAGCGCGTCGGAAACCCCGGGGCTGGCCGAATCCGCGTTGGTGTGCGCGGTGAACAGTGCACCACCGGAACGAATGAGGCGATGGATCAACGCGCCCTTGGGGGTGCTGGCCGCCACCGTGTCCACACCCCGCAGCAGCAGCGGATGATGGGCGAGCAGCAGCTGAGAGGCGGCGCCGTCCATCTCGTCGAGCACCGCGGTAGTCGCATCGACCGCAACGGTCACGCCGTCGATGCGCTGGTCGGGATCACCGCATACCAAGCCCACCGAATCCCATGATTCGGCCAATGCCGGCGGATAGGCGTCGTCGAGCACGCCGATGATGTCTGTGAGCCGCACACTCACTGCAGAATCTCCTTCATCGCTTGCACCAGCTCGGGCCATTCAGATCGCACCGCCACCCGCAGATGGTCCCCTTCCAGACCCACGAAAGTGTCGCAGCGACGGACGGTAATATTCTTGGTCTCCAAGTGTTTTCGCATCAGGTCCGCATCGGGCACAGCCACCAGGAGAAACGGCGCGGCCCCTTCGGTGACGGTCAGCCCCAGTCCGCGCAATGCGTCGGCCTGTCGCCGCCGGGTAGCGACAAGACGGCGTGTGTCCTCCGCCGCATACGCCACCGCTTCGGCGGTGTTGCAGACGGCAAGGGCTTCGAGTTGCAGGGTGCCCAACGGCCAATGGGCACGCCCCTGCACAAGCCTGGCCAATATCTCGGGATCACCGACGGCGTAGCCCGCGCGCAACCCGGCAAGCGCCCAGGTCTTGGTGAGGCTGCGCAGCACCACCAGGCCGGGTAGCCGCTGCGAGGCCAGCGACTGCGGCTCACCGGGCACCGCGTCCATGAAGGCCTCGTCGACCAGCAGGGTTCGCCCGGGGCGCCGCAACGCGAGAAGGTCCTCGCGGGTGTGCAGCACCGAGGTCGGGTTGGTGGGGTTACCGATGACCACCAGGTCGGCGTCGTCGTGGACCGTGCCACCATCAAGGGTGAACGGCGGCGGCAGCACCACGTGATCGATCGGGATGCCCGCCTCGGCAAGGACGGCTTCGGGCTCGGTGAACCCGGGTGCGAACACGGCGGCCCGGTGTGGGCTTAACCGGGGCAGCATGGCGAAGCCCTCGGCGGCGCCGGCCAACAGCAGCACCTCATCGGGCGCGCGGCCATGGCGTTCGGCGATCGCGGCCACGGCGCGTTCCTCGTCGGCCCGGGTCGGGTAGCTACCAAGCTCATCGACACGGGAGACGAGCCGGTCGCGCAGCCACTGCGGCGGCGCGGCGGCGCGTACGTTCACAGCGAAGTCCAGGACGCCGGGTGTCAGCGCCTGGTCGCCGTGATAGCGCGCAGCCGCTCTCCTGGCTTCCGTCGACCCACTCATAGCTCGACATTAATGTAGGGGGGTGGCTCCTCCGATGCTGGTGATCTTCGATCTCGACGGCACCCTGACCGATTCCGCACCGGGGATCGTCTCCAGTTTCCGCCACGCACTCAGCCATGTCGGAGCTCCCGAACCCACGGGTGACATCGCGTCGCGGGTGGTGGGGCCGCCTATGCACATCACACTTGGCTCCATGGGCCTTGGCGAACGCGCCGACGATGCCATCGCCGCCTACCGCGCCGACTACGGCGAACGCGGCTGGGCGGTGAACGAGATGTTCGACGGTATTCGCGACGTACTGACCCGACTGCGTGAGGCCGGAGTGCCCATGGTCGTTGCGACGTCCAAGTCCGAGCCCATCGCGGCACGCATCCTGGAGCATTTCGGGCTTGCCGAGTTTTTTCAGGTGATCGCCGGTGCCAGCCCGGACGGCGTCCGGTCCAGCAAGGCCGACGTGATCAAGCACGCGCTGTCCCAGCTCGACGAGGTCCCATCGACCGGCGTGGTGATGGTCGGTGACCGCGTGCACGATGTGGAGGGTGCGGCTGCGCACGGGATCGGTACCGTCGTCGTCGACTGGGGCTACGGAGCAACCGATTTCGAAGGTGATCCGGGTGAGCTGGCTGAGTGGATCATCGGGCGCGTGAGCACCCCGCAGCAGTTGCTGGAGGAGCTACATGTCTGAGCTGCATGTCACCTTCGTGTGCACCGGAAACATCTGTCGCTCTCCCATCGCCGAGAAGATGTTGGCCCACCAGCTGTCCGAGCGCGGACTTGCCGATCGCGTCCGGGTCACCAGCGCGGGAACCGGGGACTGGCATGCCGGGCAGCCCGCCGACGAACGCGCGTCCAGTGTGCTGGCCGAGTACGGCTACCCGACGGATCACCGTGCGGCCCAGGTCGACGACGATCATCTGAGCGCCGACCTCATCATCGCCTTGGCGCGCAACCACTCCCGGATGCTGCTGCACTTGGGCGCCGACCCCGAACGAGTGCGGCTACTGCGGTCCTTCGATCCGCGGGCCAGCCGGGCCGCGATGGATGTCGAGGACCCGTACTACGGCACCCGCGAGGACTTCGTGGACGTGCTGTCGGTCATCGAGGCGGCGATGCCCGGCCTGCACGAATGGGTGGACCACACCCTGGCGGAGCGTGGGAACAACTGATGCGAAAGCTCGCGTTTCTGCTGCGCCCGGGATGGATTGCCCTGGCGTTGGTGGTCGTCGCGTTCGCGTATCTGTGCTTCACGGTGTTGGCGCCATGGCAGCTGGGCAAGAACACCAAGACCTCGCGCGAGAACAGCCGGATCGCCCAGTCGGTGAGCGCCGATCCGGTGCCGCTCAAAGATGAGCTGCGAGCCGACTATTCGATGCCCGAAGATTCCGAGTGGCGCCGGGTGACGGCGACGGGCCACTATCTGCCTGATCAGCAGGTGTTGGCCCGGCTCCGGGTGGTCGACGCCAAGCCCGCCTATGAGGCGCTGACGGTGTTTCAAGTAGATGGTGGACCCGCAATCCTGGTGAACCGCGGCTATGTCCGCCCCGAGCAGGGCACCAGCGTGCCACCGATACCCACGGCGCCGACCGGACAGGTGACCCTCAACGCACGGCTGCGGGAGCCCGAACAACAGTCGGACAAGGCGCCATTCCTGGAAAACGGTCAATACCAGGTCTATTCGATTGTTCCGGAACAAGTGTCGACGCTGCTGAAGGCTCCACTGGCCGGGCCCTATCTACAGTTGTCCGAGAATCAGCCCGGCGGCCTGGGCGCGATTCCGCTGCCGCAGCTGGACGCCGGACCGTTCCTATCCTATGGGATCCAGTGGATCGCCTTCGGAATTCTGGCACCGATTGGTTTGGGCTACTTCGTGTTCTCCGAGATCAGGCAGCGCCGCGCGGCGACCGCGGCGGCGAAAGCAGCGAGACCCGGGGTGCCGCAGACCACCGAGGAACGGATGGCCGACCGCTACGGACGGCGCTGACGCAGGGTCGCGATCACCGCGACAACCACCGTCACGTGCTGGACCGCACGCGAAAGCCGCACCGCCTCATGCATATCCCCGATCCGCGGGGGTGCGCCATTACCGAGCACCGGCCGTGTCTCCTCGCCGTACGGGTATCGCAGGGGGCCGCCCAGACGCACACCGAGCGCACCGGCGAAGGCCGCCTCCGCGACGCCGGCATTGGGGCTGGGATGGCTTCGCCCGTCGCGCAGGCAGACACGCAGCGCGGCGACCGCCGAGCCCCCGAGAAACGGCGCAGCAACCGCCGTGGCCAGCGCGGTGACCCGGGCGGGAAGCAGGTTCATCACGTCGTCCAACCGTGCTGCCGCCCAACCGAATCGCAAATACCTGTCTGATTTGTGGCCGATCATCGCGTCGAGGGTGTTGACCGCGCGATAGGCCAGCACCCCGGGGACACCCGCGAGCGCTGCCCAGACCAGCGGCCCGGTGTGGGCATCGGAGGTGTTTTCCGCCAGCGATTCCACGCTGGCGCGGGCGATGCCGGCGGTGTCGAGCAGGCTCGGGTCCCGGCCGCACAGCGATGGCAACAGCGCGCGGGCCCCGTCGATGTCGTTGTCATGGAGGTGTTCGGACATGCCGGCACCCACCCGGACCAAAGACGTCCCGCCGAGGGTGGCCCAGGTCGCGGCCGCCGTCACGGCAACGGTGGCCACCGGGGATCGACGCGCCGCGCGTTCGGCGCCCCAGCCGGTAACGGCAACGGCCGTCAGCAGGGCGGCGGTGTGTGCTGCGCCGGCAAGCCTGGAGTCGCGGTAGGTGTACCCCTCCAACGCGCCAGCGACCTGGCCAAATCCGGCGACCGGGTGCAATCGCTGCGGGTCACCGAAGCGGCGGTCCAGGGCATAACCGAGGGCAATACCCGCGGCGCGAAATCCTCGGCGCGACACGCCAACACCCTATAGAATTTGCTGTGCAATGAAGCACTCCCCTGCCAGGCTTGTCGATCTGGTCAACCCCGCTTCGCTGCTGTTGCCTGCCTCGAACGTGATCATGCAGCTTTCGCACCCGGGTGTCGGATACGGAGTGCTGGAGAGCCCCGTCGACAGCGGCAATGTCTACAAGCACCCGTTCAAACGGGCGCGCACCACCGGGATGTTTCTGGCGGTCGCCACGATGGGCAGCCGCCGCGATCGCGAGGTGATGAAGCGCGGGGTTGACGCGGTGCACCGCCGGGTGCGCTCGACGCCCGCGAGCCCGGTGAAATACAACGCGTTCGATCCGGACCTGCAGTTGTGGGTGGCGGCCTGCCTGTATCAGTACTACGTGCAGGCGTACGAGTCGCTGCACGGTCCGCTCGACGATGAGACCGCAGATGCCATCTACCGGGACGGCGCGCGCATCGGCACGGCGCTACAGGTGCGGCCCGAGGCATGGCCACAGGACCGGGATGCGTTCAACGACTACTGGAAACGCTCGCTGGACGGGCTGCGCATCGATGCGCCGGTGCGTGAACATCTGTTGGGTGTGGCGTCGTTCAAGATGCTGCCATGGCCGTTGAGCATGGCCGGCCGGTTCAATCTGTTTGCGACCAAAGGGTTTTTGCCCCCGCAGTTCCGGGAGCTGTTGCAGGTGGCGTGGACGGATCGTGATCAGCGGCGCTTCGATGCGCTGCTGGGCGCGCTGCGGGTCGCCGATCGGGTGGTGCCCGCGCCGCTGTGGACGTTGTCGTATGCGGTGCTCATCTGGGACATGCGATTGCGCGAGCGAATGGGCAAGCCGGTCGTCTAGGCTCGCAGTCGTGCCGTTACTCAATGCGTGGCGTCGTCTGGATACAGGTCAGAGACGCAGCGTCATCGGAATGAGTGTCGCGGTGATCGCCCTGCATGTTCTCGGCTGGGGCATGCTGGTCCTTCTGGTGGCGCCCGCACATTTCACGGTGCAGGGCAGCGTCTTCGGGGTGGGGCTGGGTGTCACGGCGTACACGCTGGGCATGCGGCACGCCTTCGATGCCGATCACATCGCGGCCATCGACAACACCACCCGCAAGCTGGTGGCAGATGGGCGCCGCCCCATGTCGGTAGGTTTCTGGTTCTCGTTGGGACATTCGTCGATCGTGTTCATCATGGTCGGGCTGCTGGCGCTCGGCGTTAAGGCGTTGGCGGCCAACGTTTCCGATGAGAACTCGTCGCTGCAGCAGTGGACGGGCTTGTTCGGGACGGCCGTGTCGGGAACGTTCCTGTTGCTCATCGGATTGCTCAACCTGGTGTCGCTGATCGGCATCTACCGAATCGCCAAGCGGATGCGGGGCGGCGAGGTCGACGAGGCGGCCCTGGAACGCGAACTGTCCAATCGCGGCGGCCTGAACCGGCTATTCGGGCCGTTGACGGCGACGATTCGCAGGACGTGGCAGATGTACCCGGTGGGTCTGTTGTTCGGGTTGGGATTCGACACGGTGACCGAGGTGTCGCTGCTGGTGATCGCCGGTGGGGCCGCGGCGACCGGGCTGCCCTGGTACGCGATCTTGGTGCTGCCCATCCTGTTCAGCGCCGGGATGTCGCTGTTCGATTCGCTCGACGGATCGCTGATGAACTTCGCCTACGACTGGGCGTTCCAGGAGCCCGCGCGCAAGATCTACTACAACCTGGTGATCACCGGGCTCTCGGTGGCAGTGGCCATGCTGATCGGGGCGCAGGAGATCATTTCGATTCTCACCGAGAAGCTGGACATCACGACGGGGCCGCTGGCCGCGGTGGGCGGGCTGGACCTGGCCGCGATGGGTTACGTGATTGTGGCACTGTTCATCGCGACCTGGGCATTGGCAGCCCTGGGCTGGCGGTACACCGGAGTGCGCAGGCGCTGGGGCGGGTAGACGGTTAGACCTGCGGAAACGGTGGCCTAAATTCGATGGAACCGATCGGGGACGCTCGACGTCTTATACACATACGATGAATCTCACCTGGCCAAACCCGGCCATGATCTGAGGGGGCTCGATGTCGCTAGACAATCTGACAAACAGCGCAAATGCAGACGGCCTGGTGCTACACCTCAACCCACAGCAGTTCCGAGACATCCTCACCGCGTGCGACGCCTACATGGACGGTCTTAAGAGCCTCAAGCATGATGCCGAGGCGCTCAGCCAGCGGAAGCTCGGATTTGCTGAACAGCATCTCGATTCCGGCGCGCAGCTAGCAAGGAAATTTCAAGCGAAGGCGGCTGGGGATGCCAACAGCGCAGAGAACACCTTCCAGTCGCACATTGATCGGACCGAGGAAATGAAGACGCTCTTCGTCGCGCTCAGGGCTGCGTACGAGCGGATGGACCACGGCAACGCGAACTCTTATGGCGGGTTCGGTAAATAGCCCAGCATGTTGATTCGCAGATTGGCGCTGGGCTACGCCGTGGTCGTCTTGACCGCGTGTGGGTCGCCCATATCGGGCGTACCCGTAACCTCACCCCTACCGACGAACAGCAAGGGCCACACTCGTATTACATACGAGCCATGCAACGAGATTCCAGCACGCGTAATAGCACAACAACAACTCGACTCACGGCCGCCAGAACCAAATTCAATCAACGGTGCTGGTGTTGAAAACTACCTATGTAAGTACCGAGCACAATCTGGGTACTACCTTTCTGTGTCAGCTTCGAACTACACCCTTGAGACCGACAGGCAAGACGCAACTCATTGGGGCTATCGCGATTTCGAGATCAATGGCCGAAAAGCACTCAGCTTCTACGTATCTGCCCCACCGCGCAAAGATGGGTGTGCGATCGATGTAGCAGCATCGACCGGCGTATACGGAGTCTTGGTCACTGATGGACTGAACGGTTTTGCACCCTACCCCGACTGTTTGGCCGCTGCACAAGCAAACATCGAGGCGTTCATGCCGTACTTCCCTTACTGATAGACGTGCCAAGCGTGTCGAAGAAAGTTCAAAACCATGGAACCAGATCGACGCCAGCCACGTCAGAACCTAATAGCAGACCTGTGAGCCACGAGAAGAAGGAGCTGCCATGAGCGGAGATGAAGACGACTGGACGAGGGGCAACCGCGAACGTGAAGTGGTCTATGCGAAGCAGCGACTGCACGGGGCAAACATCGATGGCGGTACGGAGTCAGCCAATATCCCTGTAGAAGACTTCGGAGGTTGGGCCCACGCACGGCTGAAGGAAGCTTCGGACGCGTTCGACTCAGAGTCCGCCCTGACAGTCTCACGCGAGTGGGAGCAGCTGGCTACTGGGTTCAAGTCAGCACTCGACAACTTCAAGAGCTCGCTGGATACAGCTATTAATGGCAGCTGGACCGGCCAAGGTGCTGAAGCTGCCAAGCAGGCAATCTCCGACTACAAGAGCCACGCCGAGAAGGTCAGCGACGGCATGTCACTCATGGCTACCAAGCCCGCCGAGGTTGAAACGGCGATGACGCAGATCAAAGGGCTGATGCCTGAGGTAGTTCAAGTACACGAACCTCAAGTAAAGACACAGGCCGCCTACGAGCAGTACTACGCCCAGCAAGCGCTGGCCCAGCAAAAACAGGATGAGGCCCGCATGATCATGCGGAATGTCTGGTCTCCTGTTTCGCAGCAGGCAGGTTCAGGCATCCCTAGTCTCCCAGCAGCGCCACAGTTCGGCGACGGGGCAGCGGCAGCAGTCAACACTGCTTCCTCCCATAACTTGGGCACAGGCAAGGACATCAAGCCCGACCAGATCAAACCCGTCGACGAAGCTGCAGTGCGTGCGGCTGCGGCCGCTGCTCTAGCAGCAGACCCATCGCAAGCATCGGCTTCCGGCGGAGCTGGCGCCGCGGGCGCGGCAGCGGCCGCCGCGGGTGCGGCAGGTGGTGGTTCCGGAGCGGGCGGTAGCGGCCCTGCCGCCGCGGCAGCAGCTGCCGCCGGAGCAGGCGCTGGTGCTAACACTCGGCCTTCGTCGGGTGGCAGCACCACGGCCACCGGCCCCAACACCGGCTCGGTTCCGGGCACCTATGGCATCGGCCGATGGGGTAAGCCGACCACCAACAAGGATGAGAAGAAGGACGAGAAGGACGACATCAGTCCCCTCGCCGCCGGACCGATCATCGCCGGCTCCTACACGGCAGGCGCCGGCATGGGGCTTTCAGCCACACCCACAGCTTCGCCGATGTCGGGCATGGGCATTGCCCAGCCGCCGACCATGATGACTCCCGGTGCCGCCGGCCAGCATCACCAGGAAGACGAGGACCAGCACTTCACCCCGGAGTTCCTGGTGAGCCTCGACAACGGCAACGAGCTCATCGGTCCGCTGCCCAAGGTGTCCCCCGCCGTCATCGGAGTGTGGAACGAGGAGCACGTCGCCTACCAGAATCCGCATGCCTCGCCGTACGACCCGAAGCCGTACGACGGCGAGGACTAACATCGAATGGCGATGGCCAAGAACATCGTCATCTGCTTCGACGGCACGGGTAATCAGATCCGCGCAGCGGGAAACACGAATGTGGTTCGCGGCTACGACATGGTGGTCCACGATCTGACGGACCGTCAGATCTCCTATTACGACCCCGGTGTCGGCACCGATCCTGCCATCGGAACGTATGCCCCAGTGGGTCAGTTCGTCGCCCGCACGCTGGCTATCGCGTTCGGGGTTGGCTTGCGCGCCAAGCTAGCTCAGGCCTATACCTATCTGATCGAACGGTGGCAGCCGGGAGATCACATCTTCATCTTCGGATTCAGCCGCGGCGCATTCTGCGCGAGAGGTCTTGCCGGGCTACTCAACTCGGTGGGCATGCTGCGCCCAGGCTCGCAGAACCTTGTCCCCTATGCCGTCAGCCTGTATGCGCAGTCGTGCCAAAGCTGGTCTCCCGAGCGGTGGGACCAGCTGCACTCCTTCTCACGCACCGTGGCTCGTCGCGAGGACGGAAAGTTCGCCATTCCCATCGCCTACCTTGGACTCTGGGACACCGTCAGCGCTCCCGGCATCTTCAAACGCAGCATGCAATGGCCCTATGCACCAAGCGTTCCCAATGCCGAGGCAGGCCGTCACGCGGTCGCCATCGATGAAAGGCGCCGCCCCTATCGCGAGTACCTCATCAAGTTTCTCGGCGATCAACGGCTTGTCGACGAGGCGTGGTTCGCCGGAATCCACTCCGACATCGGGGGCGACTACGCCGACGACGACAGGCTTTCCGATATAGCGCTCAAGTGGGTGATCGACGGCGCAGCCGAACACGGGCTGATACTCAATACCGAGAAATACCAACGGTATTGCTCGGTTGAACCGAACTACGCCATGGGCGAGATCCATCGGGTCAGCTGGCTCTGGGCGCTGTTGACGTTCCGCCGTCGCCGCATCCCCGACGGCGCCTGGATTCACGCGAGCGTCGCCGACCGCATGGCACATGACAAAAGCTACCGACCACCGCTACCGGAACACACCACGATCATTGACGCCCAATGGGCCTCTCCACCAACCGATATCAGGATGTAGCAGGCGGGCTCACCTGCAAGCCCGCCAGGATCGTCTCGCGGGCACTGTCAAAACCACGAACAGTATCGTCCAGCGCCTGCACGGACACCCCTACCGTGAACATCTTGTTGTCATTCTTGACCGCCACCACGGTGGTGGTCAGGCGATGCACCGGGATGTTCCCTAGCCCCATGTTGTAGGTCATCGTCGTTGAGGGATACCCGCAGATGCTGCCCGGAGCCTCGACCAGATCGGTGACCCCGAACGACTCCAAGCCCGCCCGTTCGGTGGCGAACGCGGCATCCTCGGTGGATGCCTTGCCCGTCAGGTTGGCGATGGCCACCGTGGTGTTCGGGACAAACCCGTTGGCCTGAAGGTCCGGAGCCGCCAGATAGACCCGCACGATGCCACTCTCGAACCGCTGGACACGTTCCCAACCCGGGGGCTGCGGAACCTCAACTCGCGGCTCGGAATCGTTGTCCAACGGCACTTCCAGGAGCGGCACCGTCACCTCGCTGCATTTCGGGTTGGTGAGCCGCTTGCCTTCCTCGCCGGGGGTGGCAACAGCGTCGCCGTCGACGACAGCTGTGCATCCCGATGCCAACATCGTCGCCGCGCACATCGCGGCCAGCATCCAACGAGGTGCCCGAATCATCGGATAAGCCTAACTAGATACAAAATTGATTGGAGCGCAGATAACTCAAAGGAAACTACTTTTGTGTCTCCGTGCATATGGTGAACCGGCGTTGGGGATGCGCGTAACCGCCGTCCGTGCAGCCATCCAGAGTCGTGGTGCCCAGGATCACCTTGAGCGGCTTGATCCGGTTTGGTGCCGCCGTGTCGTTACACGAAACCTTGGTGACGGGCTGGCCCAGGCTGATACACGACGACTTATCCCATGCAAGGTCCAGGCACGCGGTGTACTGGCCCAAGGCCTTCGAATTGTGGTAGTAGGAGCGATCTGTATCCCCGCACTCTTGTGGAACGTTGACCCGCTGGACCACGCGGTATGTGTTTTGCGCCGAACCACAATCCACCACGGTCAGCGAGGCATTGACCAGTTCACCACCCAAGTTCACGCACCCTCCGACCGGAGCTTCGGCCTGACCGTTGGCCGTCAACGATCCCGGCGAGGGAAACTGACCCGCGATATCCGCGAAATCGGTCAGCTCCTGCTTGGTAGAAGAAGCCGTCGCAGCGACCGTAGAAGACGGAGATTCAGGGGGCCCGCCGCACGCCGTCCCAAGAATCAGAACGGGCAGAACAGAAACAGCTCTAGCAGCATACAAAGAGCTACAAACTTTTGAAATCATCAACTGTACCTATATTGTTTCTCGACGGTAGAAGTATTACTGGTCTTTAGTCCAAACGCAGTTTCCACTGAGTTTCACGGAACCACCGATGGGGTGTATTCGGAACTTGACGACTTCAGGGGCCTTACTGGTACCTGACTCGTCTAGTTCTTCACCAACTTCTCGGTCTAGATATGTTTCGTACGTGCAGCTACCGCCGGCGTTGGGCGTACCGGTCCACCAACCAGAAGCTATTTCGCCCGAATAGTTTTCATGAGGAATACGTAGCTTCGCTTCCCCTTCTACGCGGGTAAGCGGTGGGTGCGCAGCCTGCGACACTGTCGCCCCAGGTTGAGCCACCCGGGGAGTTTCTACAGGCGATACGGATGTCGGCTCATTCATCGGGCTCTTGTTGCCCGGCGTCTCGCAGCCCACGATAAGGAAAACACCCAGACCAGCAGTTGCGGCGACGCCGGCCATCGCCCCTACCCGCTTGATTTCCACATTGCCCGCCCTTCTACGCACTACCAACCGAGGTTCTATAAGGAGTTTACGTGCACGTGGTCCATATGATTGGCCGTTGGACTACCGCGATCGTCCATCGGAGACCATTTGCCAGTACTAGCATTCCAAATTTTTTGGTTGAAAATAACCCACTGAATACTGAAGCACTGTGAATTAGCCACCAGATAGTCGGCTATCTTCTGCCCCAGCTGCATATTCTCATAGGTCATGATATCGGTGGCCCGACCCGATACGTGTTCGTTGTACGGCGGGTCAGGCGGCCGCCAACCACCGATCTTCGGGACATCCGGGAAGAGGTTCGCTACAACCCGGGCGATATTTGCCGCATTTGGCTTTAAATGGTACTCAGAACCCTTGTTTAGGCTTTCCAGCGACGGCAGATTTACCATTCCGTCCGGACCAGTCTCCGGGCATTTGTTCTGCCTGGTTTCGTCAGTAGGTGGCGTTTGGCTGTCCCCCGTCTCCGGCGATTGTTTCTGGGGTCCGCCTTGCCGAGGAGCGCAGTTGCACTGGTCAGCCGGTGTGAATTTGCGGCTGGGCTGCTGAAACACAGACCCAGCCCCACCCAACGCTGACGCTACGAAGCTGCGCAGTTGTTCAAGAATTCCGTAGTACTGGGCCGCAGACTCACATTGCTGTTGGCGCTGCTGCTGGTCGAACTGCCGAGTGTCTTGATCCTGCCTATTCTGTGGCCGGTTCTGCTGCCCCTGCTGTGGCTGGTCCTGCTGAGGCGGGTTACCTTGTTGCGGCGCTTGATGATCTGGATTGGCCTGGCCAGGGCCCTGCGTGTACGGCGTCGCGGACTGATAATCGGGAATCTGAGTCCCGTGCTGAGGCTGTTGGCCCCGATCCCCTTGTTGCGCGCCTTGCTGATCGGGTTGCTGGGGCGCCCCTTGAGCGCCCGTGTTGTAGATCGAGATCCCGTTGTTCTGATCCAACGGCGGCTGGTTGATCCCACCTCGGTAGTCGGGCATCTGCGCCGGAGGAGCCGGGGGCTGAAATTGACCACCATTGGCGCCACTCGGATCACCTGTTGGCCCGGGCGGGCCAGTCGGATCGGCCGTTGCGCCAGGCAACCCCAGCACACCAACGCCTGATGAAACGGTGTTGATCAGCTGCCAACCCGACACCGCAATGGCGGCAACCGCCACAACAACCAAGGCACGCCGCAAACTGACGGTCAGACGCGACCCATGCGACTTCACCGGTGTCATCAGCTGCTTCCCCTGCTGGTCAACTGCAATAACGGTTGTTGTTCGAGGGCAAGAACCTGGTGTTGGTACCCGGGCCGGTTGGTTGGCAGAGCCCGCCGCCTAGCAAGTTCTCCTTGGACCAGGCCGCATGACCGTTGGCGACGTTGAGGCATGCCTCGTAGTCGGGCCCGGTCTGCCCAAACGTTGCGGTGCACTGCGCCGACATGTTCGCGAAGGCCTGGTTCTTGCAGACATCCACCGACATCTGCGCGGGCGTGACATCCAGGCACATCGCCTGGCGCTGGCATGAGCTCCAGAAGTCAGCGGTGCGTCCGTCCTCGGATCGGAATTCGTTGGGTCCGGACAGGCACCGGTCAGCGTGCCGCTGGCCGTACAGCACCGGATCGACGTTCCCCGGGCGGTACTGACCACCCGGATCTACCACGTAATCCCCTGGTGCACCGATGATTTGCGCAGCCTTCTTCGCCTCGGGCGGGCCACCACCTTCGGGCAGTCCCTCCCAGTCGCTGGCCAGCTGGCCGCTCGCCGGGATCGACGAGGCCCGGTAAGACAGCGTGATCGTGATGGGGAACGCGAAGATGTCCGCGGGACCGAGATCCAGCGCCAGGTTGGACTGCTGATACATGTAGTCACCGTGAATCACGGGGTTCACCTGTACCGGGTTGCCCTTGGCGTCACGTGCGACCGGCACCGACAACGTGGCGATCGGCGTCGCAGGCAGACCAGGCGCGGCGTCGGACTCGACCAACACCACATTGCTGCCCTGACGCACGTGGGTGCCCTCGGGAACCCGCAGGCCGAAGGTGAAGTTCTCCGGCGTGAAGATGGTGCGCCGGATGATGTTCACATCGACACCGCCCCCGGCGAATGGCGAAATCCGGTAATCGGTATCGCGAGAGGTAAAGGTGGCCGAACCGCCGTCTCCCCACTGCGCCGGCGTGAGCTCACGCTCCTGAGGCAGGTGCAGAACCACGTCCTTGCCGGCGATCGCCGTCGGCAGATGCGTGCCATCGGTGGGTGATGGCGAGATGGTGACGTTGGAGCGTTCGCGTCCGGCCGCCAACGGCCGGCCCGTCCCCGGCCCGAGGCCCAACGGCGTGTTCGTCTTCACCTGTGCCCCACCGATCGGGGCTATACGCGGAAGATCGTCGGGCTGAGCCACCGGATACGGGATCGGCTTCGGAGGCGGCGGCTGGATCGGATCTGCCAGAGTCCTTGGCGCAGAACCCATCACAAGTGCAAAAACGAACGACAGCGCGGCCAACAACGCGGCACCACGAGTACGGATAGTCATCACAGGTCCTTGGGTTCGCCGTAGATGGTCTGGGTGTCATTGCCGTTCTCGGTGCGGATCCGGAATGTCGCGAAGGACTGGATCTTCACCTGACCGCCACAGCCATCGGCCTCCACGTTCTGATTGCGCACCTGAGAAACCGCACGCATGTTCCGGAAATTGATGCGGTCCATCGGCAACTGGGCCAAGCCACCCGGCTTGAGCAGCACGCGCATGTATCCACCGATGTGCTCCTGGGCGCCCAACGAGCCGCCTCCGGACACACCACCGAAGCCACCGCCGCCACCGCCACTCTGACTGCCTTGTCCGTAGCCACCGCCGTAGCCCTGGCCGAACACCTGCTGAGAGAGCGTCAAGCCGAGGTCGCCACCCAACTCCACACCCGAGGAAGAGTCAGTCCGGCAACCCACGAAGTACCCCGTCTCCAACTGCGCATCCTGGATCACAGCCGACCCCGAACCCGTGATGGTCGCCTCTGCACGGTAGGACACTCGCGCCTGCCATGAGTTGCTCGCACCAGCGATGTTGTCGATGTGATCGATGACCTCATTGGTCAGCGTCAAACCGACCGTCCAACCATCGTCCGTCACGAACTGCTGGTACTGGTCCGGCATCCCCTGCGGATCCGCGGCAGCCACAGAGGCTCCCAGAAAGATCGTCGTCGCAACCGTCATGGATGTTGCGATTGCAGCGATGCAGCTTCGACGTGCCAAATCTGGCAACTTCATGAAACCGAACCCCTCCGTGTCTCGTCCTGACCCATTGCGGCCGGACCCCCGTTCGCGCACCTACTTCGTAGGCAATGCCTTGTGATGCTATTTACTGCGAAAACACATCTCATGGCAATGCTGGAGAATCTAGGGCCGAGACCTTCTCTTGTCAACACAGAGACCAATTCGTCACAGTTTGCGCCTTCAAGATCGCGAACTTTGCGGAGACAACTGGAATCACCCCCAAGGAAAGCCGGCGTGGCCACAGGAAACATTTCCGGCGCAACTGCGGCTGGCACATACAGCCAGATTCGACACCGCGAGACCACCGGGGCGCACTCCGATACCGGATCTGCGAAAACACAGCCGGCGATCACCGGCATGGCGGGCGAAATCGCGGCGCCGAGCCGCAATGAAGGTTGCTGGAAAGCAACGGTGAGACGTTTGCCCGCTAACTGGTATTCGCGACACTCCGGGAGCTTCCCGCCAACCTGGCATCGAACGTGTGTTCTAATGGCTGTCATCGCTCTCCACTGCGCGTGAAACTTAAGAAGGAGCTCTCACCGTGACGATGACCATCGACAGTCCGGCAACAGAACTACTGCCCGCTGAGACCGCCATTTCCGACGAGCCGGCCCCCGAGATCCCTGCCGAGGAGAAGCCGAAGAAGGCAACCGGCCAGAAGACCGCGGGCAAGCGGACCAAGACTCTGCAGCTGACTCTCACCGTCACCGGAACCGCGGACGGCGAATGGCACGCCGAGCTCAAGCAGGGCAGCTCCTACCTGGCTCGCAATCTCGCCGTCGCGGCAGCCGCCGTCTCTCGCGCGGCCAAGGAATTACACGAGGACCTGTCCACCCCGATCGATGCTGTCATCGAGGAAGCACGCTGCCAGCAGGCCGCTAAGGTGGCTGCACTTGAGGCCGAACTCGACGCCGCGCGCAAAGCGCTCGCCGATCTGGACTGAACGCAGAGATTTGGCGGGCGTGGAGCCTGCACGCCAGGGCCTTACGCAGGGTGTGGGCCTGTGCTCAGGCAGGCGAGTCGTGCGGCGTTGATGCTCGCCGGGGTTTGGTCGCTGTATATGGACACGACCGTGTGTTTGGGTCGGATCGACTCATCGCGGCTGAACACGCAGTGCTGCGTGAGGCCAGGGATTTCCTGGAACTGCCGAGGCGTGAGCATCTTGAGGGCCTTTGCACATAGCCCAGGACGATCTGCCGGATCGCGCAGCTGTACGTAGTAAGGAGCCCCGGTGTACGCGGCACGGCTGCACGAGATAACAGTCGACAGCATGAGAGGGTGCGGCGCCATTCTCACTCGACCATAGCCGCAGCCGGCAAGGGCCAGGGTCAGGCAAAGCACTGTGGCGGCTTTTCGCACGCGCGAACGGTAGTCATGTCGCGCAACCAGCAAGGAACAAGTCGGTGTCCGGCACACGAACCGCGGGAATCGTCCACCGCCTCCGGCCCGGGGCGGACGGCCAAGCGCAATGACCAGCACAGAGATTTGGTGGGCGCGGAGGGTTTCGAACCCCCGACCGCTGGTGTGTAAAACCAGAGCTCTACCACTGAGCTACACGCCCGGTCCACGTCGTCGCCGACGTAGGAATCAGCTCACGAATGTAGCGCGGCCAGCGCCTCTACCCAACCCCCCTGGTCACGGGCTTGCCCCGGGTCCAGCATCTCGGCGAATCGGATGATTCCGTCGGCATCCACCACGAAAGTCCCGCGATTGGGATATCCGGCCTTCTCGTTGAGCACCCCGTACGCCTCGGCGACGGCTCCATGCGGCCAGAAATCGGACAGAATCGGGAAGGTGAAGCCGCTATAGCTCGACCAGATCTTGTGGATCGGCCCTGCACTCACCGACAGCGCGATGATCTGCACGTCATCGTTCTCGAAGTCGCCGATGTGATCGCGCACATGGTCCAGCTCGCCCTGACAGACGCCGGTGAAGGCCAGCGGGAAGAACACCAGCAGCACGGCCTTCTTGCCACGGAAATCGCTCAGGCTGACCTGTTGGTTGTTCTGGTTGCGGAGGGTGAAATCGGGTGCGGGGGTGCCGACAGGCAGCATCAGCGAGACCTTCTGCTCTTCGCACGAGCGCTCATCGCCGCCCGCCCCGGGATGATTTGGGCTGCACCAACCGCGTCGCGCTCCAGTCCCCCAGATTGAGCGAGGATGTCTGCACCAGGCCTGCCGTCGGTGCCGATTCGGCGATCTCCGAGGGCTGCACATGGCCCGGCTTGCCGGTCTTGGGCGTCAACACCCAGATCACGCCGTCTTCAGCCAGTGGAGTGATGGCGTCCATCAACGCGTCGACCAGGTCGCCGTCGTCATCTCGCCACCACAACAGGACAACATCGACGACATCGTCGGAGTCCTCGTCCAGAAGCTCCGAACCGCACGTGTCCTCGATATCAGCCCGGATTTCGTCATCCGTGTCCTCATCCCAGCCCAGCTCCTGCACAAGCTGATCACGCTGGATGCCCAACTTGCGGGCATAGTTCGAGGCGTCAGCCGCCGCGACCACCGTTCGGCCCCTCCTTATTCACAGGTGCGTGCTTGCGCACATGGGATGAATGCTCACATCGTCGCATGCCAATGGCAACCCTCGTCAGGCACTATCGGCCTTTTGTCTGAAGAAGGGGTTCGCAGATCTTCCCGGCGCGCTCTCGCGCGTCGTTGAAGGTCCGCACCACCGAGTTGAGATTGCCGGCAGTCAACCGATTGTCGAACGCTCCGGCGAGTTTTCGGGACTGCTCGACGTACTGGGTCAGCGCATCGCGCAGCTCGTCGGTCTGGGCGTTGGCCTTGATGGAGTCGATCTGGCCGGCGCTGGTGTTGAGGGCGTTGATGACGGGCCCCACCTTGGCCTCCGCGCTCGATCCGTAGCCGCCCTCGTCGTTCATGATGGAGATCAGGTCGTTGCCCGCGGAAACGGCGGCGTTGGACGTCATCGCGAACGTCTCACACGCATCGGACTGGGCCTGGGCCCGCGACGTCTCCAGACGCTTGGATTCCTCGGACCGAGACGTCTCGATGGACTGTGAGACATAGGTGCGGTACTCCGACACCGACTCGCTGGGCGCCGACGCACGCCCTCCGGTGGTCACGGTGCAGCCCGCCACGGCCGCGGCACAGATGGCCGCCAACGCGATGAACAGCGCCGCGATACGCATGTCACGACGGTACCCGCTGAGATAGCTCCGAACACTATGACTGGACCAGACTCGCTAGTAGCAAGTGACTTGGGGCACGATGGGGATACCGATCTGATCGTGACTGAGATCTGCACCCCCACCCCTAAGGAGCAGAAAAGTTGACCACCGAGTTCGCACGCCAGGATCTGGCCGGAAATTCAAGCGCCTCAAATCAATCCGAACGTGTGCGAGTGATCCGCGAGGGCGTCGCGTCATATCTGCCGGATATCGACCCCGACGAGACCGGCGAGTGGCTGGAGTCCTTTGACGGCCTGCTGGCGCGCTCGGGTCCGGCACGCGCCCGGTACCTGATGCTGCGGCTCCTGGAACGGGCGAACGCCGGCCGTGTGGCCATCCCCGCGCTGACGTCCACCGACTACGTCAACACCATTGCCACCGAGAACGAGCCGTGGTTCCCCGGCGACGAGGACACCGAGCGCCGATTCCGTGCCTGGATCCGCTGGAACGCCGCGATCATGGTGCACCGCGCACAGCGCCCAGGCGTCGGTGTGGGCGGCCACATTTCGACCTACGCGTCCTCCGCGGCCCTCTACGAGGTCGGGTTCAACCATTTCTTCCGCGGCAGTGCCCACCCGGGCGGCGGCGACCAGGTGTTCATCCAGGGGCACGCCTCCCCCGGCATCTACGCGCGCGCCTTCCTGGAAGGCCGGCTGACCACCGATCAGCTCGACGGGTTCCGCCAGGAGAAGAGCCACCCCGGCGGCGGCCTGCCCTCCTACCCGCACCCGCGACTCATGCCCGACTTCTGGCAATTCCCAACGGTTTCCATGGGTCTGGGGCCGATGAACGCGATCATGCAGGCGCGGTTCAACCACTACCTGCGCGACCGCGGCATCAAGGACACCTCCGATCAGCGGGTGTGGGCATTCCTCGGCGACGGCGAGATGGACGAGCCCGAATCGCGCGGCCTGGCGCACATCGCCGCGACCGAGGGCCTGGACAACCTGACGTTCGTCGTCAACTGCAACCTGCAGCGCCTCGACGGCCCGGTGCGCGGTAACGGCAAGATCATCCAGGAGCTGGAGTCCTTCTTCCGCGGTGCCGGCTGGAACGTCATCAAGGTGGTGTGGGGCCGCGAATGGGATGCCCTGCTGCACGCCGACCGCGACGGCGCACTGGTGAACCTGATGAACACCACCGCCGACGGCGACTACCAGACCTACAAGGCCAACGACGGCGCCTATGTCCGCGAGCACTTCTTCGGGCGCGATCCGCGCACCAAGGAACTGGTGAAAGACCTTACCGACGCTCAGGTTTGGAACCTCAAGCGCGGCGGCCACGACTACCGCAAGGTGTACGCCGCCTACCGTGCGGCCACCGAGCACAAGGGCCAGCCGACGGTCATCCTGGCCAAGACCATCAAGGGCTACACGCTCGGCAAGCATTTCGAGGGCCGCAACGCCACCCACCAGATGAAGAAGCTGACGCTCGACGACCTGAAGGACTTCCGCGACAAGCAACGGATCCCGATCTCGGACGCACAGCTCGAGGAGAACCCCTACCTGCCGCCGTACTACCACCCCGGCCCCGAGGCTCCGGAAATCCGGTACATGCTGGACCGGCGCCGCGCGCTGGGCGGCTTCGTGCCCTCGCGTCGCACCAAGTCGCGCCCGCTCACGCTGCCGGGTTCGGAGACCTACGCTTCGATCAAGAAGGGCTCGGGCAAGCAGGAAGTCGCCACCACCATGGCGCTGGTCCGCACCTTCAAAGAACTGTTGCGCGACAAGAACATCGGCAACCGCATCGTTCCGATCATCCCCGACGAGGCCCGCACCTTCGGGATGGACTCGTGGTTCCCGTCGTTGAAGATCTACAACCGCAACGGCCAGCTGTACACCTCGGTGGATGCCGAATTGATGTTGGCGTACAAGGAAAGCGCCCAGGGACAGATCCTGCACGAGGGCATCAACGAGGCCGGATCCACCGCCTCGTTCACTGCGGTGGGCACGGCGTACTCGACCCACGACGAGCCGATGATCCCGCTGTACATCTTCTATTCGATGTTCGGCTTCCAGCGCACCGGCGACGGCCTGTGGGCCGCCGCCGACCAGATGGCCCGCGGCTTCGTGCTGGGCGCCACCGCCGGACGCACCACCCTGACCGGCGAGGGTCTGCAGCACGCCGACGGCCACTCGCTGCTGTTGGCGAGCACCAATCCCGCTGTGGTGGCTTACGATCCGGCGTTCGCATACGAGATCGCGCACATCGTCGAGCATGGCCTGCAACGGATGTACGGCGAGAACAGCGAGAACGTGTACTTCTACATCACGCTGTACAACGAGCCGTACGTGCAGCCGGCCGAGCCGGAGAACGTCGATGTCGAGGGCATCCTGCGCGGCATCTACAAGTTCCGGGCGGCCCCCGAAGCGCGCAAGCATCAGGCCCACATCCTGGCCTCCGGGGTGTCGCTGCCCGACGCGCTGAAGGCCGCCGATCTGCTGGCCGAGCAGTGGGATGTGGCGGCCGACGTGTGGTCCGTCACCTCCTGGGGTGAACTCAACCGCGACGGACTCGCCGTCGACCATCAGGCGCTGCGCCACCCAGATCGCCCGAAGGGCGTTCCGTATGTCGCGAAGGCACTGGAGGGCGCGCAAGGCCCGAAGGTGGCGGTCTCGGACTGGATGCACGCGGTGCCCGAGCAGATCCGTCCCTGGGTGCCCGGCACGTACCGGACCCTCGGCGCCGACGGGTTCGGCATCTCCGACACCCGGCCCGCCGCCCGCCGGTACTTCAACACCGACGCCGAGTCCGTCGTCGTCGCCGTGTTGGAGGCATTGGCCGACGACGGCGCCCTGGACCGCGAGGCCTCCGTTCGGGCGGCCGCGCAGTACAAGATCGACGACGTGTCGGCCGCCGACGTCTCCTTCAAGGACACCGGGAGCGCCTAACTTCCCCGAATTTGGCGGTTTCCCACTAGGTATCAGGGGTATCTTTTAGGGATGCCCGACAATCCGGCCACCGCTCCCCGCGGGTTTCGTGCTGCGCGCAAGCCCAGGGAGCGGGCCGAGGTGCCCGAGGCGCTCCTGCACCGGATCAAGCAGTACTCCGGGCGCCTGTCCACCGAGGCCGTGCACGTCATGGAGGACCGGCTTCCGTTCTTCACCGACCTGGAGGCTTCCCAGCGCGCCAGCGTCGCGCTGGTGGTGCAGACGGCGATCAACAACTTCACCGAGTGGATCCGCGACCCGGAGGGCACTGTCGGCTTCACCATGCAAGCCTTCGAGGTGGTGCCGCAGGACCTGGCCAAACGCATCGCGCTGCGGCATTCGGTCGACATGGTGCGCACCGCGATGGAGTTCTTCGAGGAGGTATTGCCCCTGCTCGCCCGCAACGACGAGCAGCTGGTGACGCTCACCGAGGGCATCCTGCGTTACAGCCGCGACCTCGCGTTCGGCGCCGCCAGCGCCTACGCGGAGGCCGCCGAGACCCGCGGCGCCTGGGATTCGCGCCTGGAGGCGACGGTGGTCGACGCGGTGGTGCGCGGCGACACCGGACCGGACATGCTCTCGCGTGCGGCGGCCCTGAACTGGGACACCAACGCCCCGGCTACCGTCATCGTGGGCACCCCACGGCCGGAAATCGTCGCCACGGCGACAACTTTGGTGCACGAGGTGGCGCAGCGCCACGGGCGCGGTGCCCTGGCCGTCATCCAGGGCACCCGACTGCTGACCATCGTGTCGGGCCCGATCACCGCGCACGACAAATTCCTGGTCGATCTGATCAAGGTCTTCTCCGACGGCCCTGTCGTGGTGGGCCCCACCGCCGGAAGCCTGAGCGCGTCGCACACCAGCGCCGTGGAGGCGCTCTCGGGAATGGACGCGGTCTCGGGGTGGCGCGGCGCGCCGCGGCCGGTGTCCTCGCGCGAGCTGCTGCCCGAGCGCGCCCTACTGGGCGACAAGGCGGCCATCGCGGCGCTCAATACGGAAGTGATGCGGCCGCTGGCCGATGCCGGCCCGGCACTCACAGAGACACTGGACGCTTACTTAGATTCGGGCGGCGCGATCGAGGCGTGCGCGCGGGCACTATTTGTTCACCCAAATACCGTCCGCTATCGACTCAAGCGAATCACCGATTTCACCGGAAGAGACCCAACGTCCCCGCGTGATGCCTATGTCTTGCGGGTCGCGGCAACCGTCGGCAGACTGGCCCAGGACCACGCCGACGTCTTCACTCCTGAACCAGGAATCACACCCGTCACAATCAATGTCATTAAGACTTAGAAGGGCTACCGGCCGGTCACCTGCGAGGTCCCACATTGCGGGACGGTATAGATCGGGTCGCAACGGATGACTTTTTGTAGGCTTCCCACAAATACTTAAGACAAGATTCATTTTCTCTTACACGGCGCAAACGGCCTCTCACAGTGTTCTCTTAAACACGTGATTGCGCTGCTCGCTCCCGGACAGGGATCTCAGACACCCGGCATGCTGACACCGTGGCTCGAACTGCCCGGTGCCAAGGATCAGGTTGAGCAGTGGTCGAAGGCCAGCGGACTGGATCTGGTGCGCCTGGGGACCACCGCCACCGCCGACGAGATCACCGACACCTCCATCACCCAGCCGTTGGTCGTCGCACTGACCCTGCTGGCCTATGACGAGCTGACCAAGCGCGGTCACCTCAACGCCAAGACCACCGTGGTCGCCGGCCACTCCGTGGGCGAGATCGCCGCCTACGCCATCGCCGGGGTCATCTCCGCGGACGACGCCGTCGCCCTGGCCGCCACCCGCGGCGCCGAGATGGCCAAGGCCTGCGCGCTGGACCCCACCGGCATGTCCGCCGTGTTAGGCGGCGACGAGGCCGAGGTGCTGGAGCGCCTGGAGGCCCTCGAACTGGTTCCGGCCAACCGCAACGCGGTCGGACAGATCGTGGCCGCCGGTCGCATCACCGCGCTGGAGAAGCTGGCCGAGGACCCCCCGGCCAAGGCGCGCGTCCGCCAGCTCGCCACCGCCGGCGCCTTCCACACTCACTTCATGGCTCCCGCGCAGGAGGCCTACGCCGCCGCCGCAGCCGCGATTCTTCCGTCCGAGCCGGTCACCACCCTGCTGTCCAACTTCGATGGCTCCCCCGTCGCCTCTGGCGTCGACGCCATGGACAAGCTGGTCAACCAGCTCACGTCTCCGGTCCGCTGGGATCTGTGCACCGAGTACTTCAAGACGGCAGATGTACAGGCCGTCGTCGAACTGCCGCCCTCGGGTGCGCTGTCCGGCATCGCCAAGCGTGAGATGCGCGGCGTCGCGAACCACGCGCTGAAGACCCTCGAAGACCTAGACGCCCTGGCCGAGCTGTAAGCGGCCAAACCACCCAAATAAGTAGTACCCCCGGATGAGTGGGCAGTGCCGCTCTCTCATCCAGTTCCACATAACAGAGTTCACCCCAGGGCTGCGTCCGCAGTCCACAACACCGAAGGGAGCCACCGAGTGGCCACCGCAGAAGAAAAAGATCGCATCGTCGCCGGTCTCGCCGAGATCATCGAAGAGGTCACCGGTATCGAGCCTTCCGAGGTCACCCTCGAGAAGTCGTTCGTCGACGACCTGGACATCGACTCGCTGTCGATGGTTGAGATCGCCGTCCAGACCGAGGACAAGTACGGCGTGAAGATCCCCGATGAGGATCTGGCCGGTCTGCGGACCGTTGGCGATGTCGTCAACTACATCGAGAAGCTCGAGCAGGAAAACCCCGAGGCCGCAGCCAACATCCGCGCGCAGCTGGAGGGCTAGGACCAGTGACAACCCCTTCCACTGCCAACGGTGGCTTCCCCAACGTCGTTGTGACGGCTCTCGCCGCAACGACCTCTATCGCGCCTGACATCGAGGGCACGTGGAAGGGATTGATCGCCGGGGAGAGCGGCATCGAGGTTCTCGAGGACGAATTCGTCGAGAAGTTCGGTCTGCCCGTGTGGATCGGTGGGCACCTCAAGGAGCCCATCGACAACCACATGACCCGGTTGGAACTTCGCCGGATGGCCTACGTGCAGCGGATGGCGCTGCACGTAGGCCGTCAGGTCTGGCAAAACGCCGGCACGCCCGATGACATCGACAAGGACCGTCTCGGCGTCGTCATCGGTACCGGGCTCGGCGGTGGCGAGCGCATCGTCGAAACCTACGACACCATGAATGAGCATGGCATTCGCAAGGTTTCACCGCTCGCCGTCCAGATGTGCATGCCCAACGGTGCCGCCGCGGTGGTGGGCCTGGAGATCGGCGCCCGCGCGGGCGTCATCACGCCGGTGTCGGCGTGTTCCTCCGGCTCCGAAGCCATCGCGCACGCGTGGCGCCAGATCGTGATGGGCGATGCCGACATGATCGTCTGCGGTGGTGTCGAGGGCATGATCGAGGCCCTTCCGATCGCCGCATTCTCCATGATGCGCGCGATGTCGACACGAAATGACGAGCCGGAGAAGGCTTCTCGCCCGTTCGACAAGGATCGCGACGGGTTCGTGTTTGGCGAGGCCGGCGCCCTCATGGTCATCGAGACCGAGGAGCACGCCAAGGCTCGCGGTGCGCAGATCATCGGCCGCGTGATGGGCGCCGGAATCACTTCCGACGCGTACCACATGGTGGCCCCCGGCCCCGACGGCGTCCGCGCCGGTGCGGCCATGACCCGCGCGATTCAGACAGCTGGCTTGTCCCCCAAGGACATTGACCACATCAATGCTCACGGCACGGCCACCCCGATCGGCGACGTCGCCGAGGCCAACGCGATTCACGTCGCCGGTGTGCAGCACGCCGCGGTGTATGCGCCCAAGTCAGCGCTCGGCCACTCGATCGGCGCCGTCGGCGCTCTCGAGTCCGTGCTCACCGTGCTCGCACTGCGCGACGGCGTTATCCCGCCGACGCTCAATCTTGACAACCTTGATCCCGAAATCGACCTGGATGTCGTTGCGGGAGAGCCGCGTCACGGGGATTTTAAATACGCAATCAATAACTCGTTCGGATTCGGCGGGCACAACGTTGCGCTTGCCTTTGGCAAGTACTAAGCACCAGAGAGGCTCAAGATGACGATCCTGGCTCCGGAGGCCGTCGACGAATCGCTCGATCCGCGTGATCCGTTGTTGCGGTTGAGCACGTTCTTCGATGACGGCAGTGTTGAGTTGTTGCATGAGCGTGACCGCTCGGGTGTGCTGGCCGCCGGTGGCACGGTCAACGGAGTCAGGACCATCGCTTTTTGCACCGACGGCACCGTCATGGGCGGGGCCATGGGTATCGAGGGCTGCCGCCACATCGTGGCCGCCTACGACACCGCCATCGAAGAGCAGAGCCCCATCGTGGGTATCTGGCACTCCGGCGGTGCCCGTCTGGCTGAAGGGGTTTCGGCCCTGCACGCCGTCGGGCTGGTCTTCGAGGCCATGATCCGCGCCTCCGGTTACATCCCGCAGATCTCGGTCGTCGTCGGCTTCGCCGCCGGCGGCGCCGCCTACGGGCCGGCCCTGACCGACGTCATCATCATGGCCCCGGAAAGCCGCGTGTTCGTCACCGGACCCGACGTGGTGCGTTCGGTGACCGGCGAGGACGTCGACATGGCCACCCTGGGCGGCCCCGAAGCCCACCACAAAAAATCCGGTGTGTGCCACATCGTGGCCGACGATGAGCTGGACGCCTACGCGCGTGGTCGCAAGCTGGTCGGGTTCTTCTGCCAGCAGGGCGTGTTCGACCGCGGCCGCGCCGAGGCCGATCACACCGACCTGCGCGCGCTGCTGCCCGAATCAGCCAAACGCGCCTACGACGTACACCCGATCGTCAACGCCCTGCTCGACTCCGATGACCCGTTCGAGGAATTCCAGGGCAAGTGGGCGCCGTCGATGGTCATCGGCCTGGGCCGCCTGGCCGGGCGAAGCGTCGGCGTGCTGGCCAACAACCCACTGCGTCTGGGGGGCTGCCTGAACTCCGAAAGCGCCGAAAAAGCCGCACGCTTCGTGCGCCTGTGCAACGCCTTCGGCATCCCACTGATCGTGCTCGTGGACGTGCCCGGCTACCTGCCCGGTGTCGGCCAAGAATGGGGCGGGGTGGTGCGCCGCGGCGCCAAACTCCTACACGCGTTCGGTGAAGCCACCGTTCCGCGCGTCACCCTGGTCACCCGCAAGATCTACGGTGGTGCCTACATCGCCATGAACTCCCGCTCGCTGGGCGCCACCAAGGTGTTCGCGTGGCCGGACGCCGAGGTCGCCGTCATGGGCGCCAAGGCCGCCGTAGGCATCCTGCACAAGAAGCAGCTGGCCGCCGCCCCCGAAGAGGAGCGCGAGGCCCTGCATGAGGAGCTGGCTCTCGAGCACGAGCGGATCGCCGGTGGCGTGGATCGTGCCATCGAGATCGGCGTCGTCGACGAGGAGATCGAGCCGTCGCAGACCCGCGCGGTGCTGACCCGCGCCCTCGCCGAAGCGCCGTCACGGCGCGGCCGGCACAAGAACATCCCGCTGTGACGGTCGGCACCACGGTCACGGTCGACGGACACCGGCTGGCATATCGCCAGTTCGGTTCCGGGGACCGCGTTGTGGTGCTGTCCCACGCCTTCCTCACCTCGCACTATCTGGAACACGCCTGGGCCAAGGAATTGGCCGAGCGCGGTTTCCGGGTGATCTGCCTGGACCTGCTCGGCACCACCGCCGATGAGCGCCCGCTCGAGCCGGACCGCTACAACTCACAAGCGCTTGGCCGCCAGCTCATCGGCGCCCTGGATGCCCTGGGCATCGAGCGCGCGGTGCTCGGTGGCACCTCCGTCGGCGCGAATGTCTCGGTCGAGGCGGCGGCGCTGGCACCCGAGAAGGTCGCCGGTCTGCTGCTGGAGGGGCCATTCCTGGAGAACGGCATCGGTGCCGCCGGATACCTGTGGTCCGCCGGGCTCACCCTGTTCACGCTCGGTCGGCCGCTGGTGTGGCTGGTCGGCGCGGTGGCCCGATCGTTCCCCGAAACCGAGCAGCCCACCCTGGGCTTGATTCGCTCCTTCCTGACCGCTCCGCCGTCGAGATCCGCGGCGTTCATGAGGGGCATGCTGGTGGGCCGCATGGCACCGCCACGCGCGGTACGGCGGGCCGTCGATGCGCCCACCATGATCCTCTCGCTCACCGCCGACCCGCTGCACCCGGCGGCCGACGCGCACAATCTCGCCATCGATATCGTTGGCGCGCAGGTGGTTTCGGCCGGAACACTGGCCACCCTGCGGTTCTGGCCGCGCCGGGTGACACCCGCGATCGTGAGCTTCCTGGTGGAGACGTTCGGCATCGACGTCGCCACGCGACAAGCCGACGCCTAGCCATCCCCGTACTGTTAGAGTGACGTTTCATTCACATAATCGACAAGGGAGTCTGGGGAATGGCACTGCGACGCAAGAAGGCGCTCAAATTGCTCGTCGACGGTCAGCCGACCGCAACGCTCGTCCCGACGAAGGTCGGCCCTAGTCTCATCCAGCGACTCTCGGTTCTCATCGCGAACCTGATCCGCATCGGCTTCCGGGCTGGCGGTGCCGGACTGGCAGCCACCGGCGTCGCGCATTTCGTCGCACCCCAGCCGTTCGAGTCCATCTCCAAGGTCGCCTTCCCGGAGGACACTCGCCGCTGGGTGTACCAAAACGGCTTCACCGAGCTGCTGCTCGGGCTCGCGCTGGCGTTCCGCCGCACCCGCATCGTGGGCAGCCTCGGCGGCCTCGCCTACATCGGGTTCCTGATCAGTCGCGTGATCGGCAACGCGAACAAGGGGTAGCCCCCGCCTAGCCGACTCCGCGCAGCCAGGTCACCTCGGCGCCGTCGCCGCCACTGCGGTACGGCTCCAGCGCGTCATCCCAGGCGGTGCCGAGCATGTTGTCGAGCTCCGAGGTGATGCTGCCCGCATCGGATTCCATCAACCCGCGCAGGCGCATCTCGCTGACCATGATGTCGCCGTTGGCACTGGTGCTCCCGCTCCACATGCCGAGCTGCGGAACGTGGCTGAAGCGCTGACCGTCGACACCGTCGCTGGCGTCCTCGGTGACCTCGAAGCGCAGCACCGGCCACGAGCGCAGGGCGTTGGCCAGGCGTGCACCGGTTCCGACCGGGCCCACCCAGTTGGTGACGGCACGCAGCTGCCCCGGCATGGCCGGCTGGGCCTGCCAACGCAACTTCACCGACTCGCCGGTGCGCCCGGGAGCGATTGTCGACAGAGTCGACGACAAAGCCCACTCGACGTGCGGGCATACCGCAGCCGGTGAGGCATGGATGTACACCACGCCGGTTGTCGAGTCGGCGAACTGAGGCGACGCGTGCATTCGTAGTGCTCCTTTGTCTTCGACGAGGACGTCTTCCCCAACGACTCGCGAAGCTTCTAGAGCGTGTTACCGAATTACACCAATGTGCCTTGTGACACCATTGTGCCCTGTGGTGCGCGTGTTGCGCCAGTCCTACCGACGAATTTGAGGTAACGGCTTCCTGAGAGTTTTGACAGAGGCCCCTGTACCCCGCCAGACCCCCGCCGAAGAGTTTCGAAGGAAAGTCAGCCGAATTCGGCCAGCACGGCATCGGACAGCTGAGGCCACACCTGGTTGGCCCAGCCATCGAAGGTTCGGTCGGTCAGCACGACCAGCCCCAGATCGACGGCCGGATCCACCCAGATGAACGTGCCGGCCTGACCAAAATGCCCATAGGTGGCCGGCGAATTCTCGGCACCCGTCCAGTGCGGGATCTTGCTTCCCTTGATCTCGAAGCCCAGACCCCAGTCATTGGGCCGCTGCACGCCATAGCCGGGCAGCACCCCGTCCAACCCTGGAAAGGCGACATTGGTGGCTCGCTGATGTGTTTCGGCGGTGACCAGACGCGGCCGCAGCAGATCTCCGACGAAGGCCACGAGATCCACGACGGTGGACGAGCCGCCGTACCCGGCGGTGTCTGCCCCGCCCGGCAAGACCGTGTGCCCCATTCCCAGTGGCTCGAACACGGCCTCGCGCAGATACGTGCCGAACTCGATGGTGGCTCCGGCAGAGACGGCATGTGCCAGTACCGCGAAGCCATAGTTCGAGTACACCCGGCGAGTGCCCGGCTTGGCGATCACGGCATCGGAAAGCAGCGACAGTCCGGAAGCATGGGCGAGCAGATGCTCGATCGTCGAGCCGGGTGGACCTGCCGGAGTACTCAACTCGACGGCACCCTCTTCGAGAGCCACCTGTGCCGCACGGGCCACCAGTGGTTTGGTGACCGACGCGAGCGCGAATTGGTGCGTCACAGGGCCGATTTGGGCCCTGACGCCCTCCGGCCCCACTACGGCAGCGGCGACGGTTGTTACCGGCCAGTCGGCGACGAGGTCGAGAGCACCCATGGCTGGGACTGTAGCGTCATGCGCATGTCTGAAACTGTGCGCGGTGTGATCGCTCGATCGGTGAAGGCTCCTGTGGAGTTGGTGGACATTGTGATCCCCGATCCGGGGCCCGGTGAGGTCGTGGTGAAGGTGCAGGCGTGCGGGGTATGCCACACCGATCTGACGTATCGCGAGGGCGGGATCAACGACGAGTTCCCGTTCCTGCTGGGCCATGAGGCGGCCGGGATCGTGGAAACCATCGGCGCGGGCGTAACCACCGTCGAGCCCGGCGATTTCGTGATCCTGAACTGGCGCGCCGTGTGCGGAGTGTGCCGCGCCTGCAAGCGTGGACGCCCGCAGTACTGCTTCGACACCTTCAACGCCACCCAGAAGATGACGCTGACCGACGGCACCGAGCTGACCCCCGCCCTGGGCATCGGCGCCTTCGCCGAGAAGACCCTGGTACACGCCGGACAGTGCACCAAGGTCGACCCCACCGCCGACCCGGCCGTCGTCGGGCTGCTCGGGTGCGGAGTGATGGCCGGACTGGGCGCGGCCGTCAACACCGCGGGCATCGGCCGCGACGACACCGTGGCGGTGATCGGATGCGGCGGTGTCGGGGACGCCGCGATCGCCGGAGCCGCCCTGGTGGGCGCACGGACCATCATCGCCATCGACACCGATGACACCAAACTGGCCTGGGCCAAGGACTTTGGCGCCACCCACACCATCAACGCCCGCAATGTCGATGATGTGGTGACCGCGGTGCAGGAACTCACCGACGAGGTCGGCGCCGACGTGGTGATCGACGCCGTCGGGCGCCCGGAAACCTGGAAGCAGGCCTTCTACGCCCGCGACCTGGCCGGCACCGTCGTGCTGGTCGGCGTTCCCACCCCCGACATGAAGCTCGAGATGCCGCTCATCGACTTCTTCTCCCGCGGCGGTGCCCTGAAGTCCTCCTGGTACGGCGACTGCCTGCCTGAGCGCGACTTCCCCACCCTCGTATCGCTGTACCAGCAGGGCCGTCTGCCGCTGGACCGGTTCGTCTCCGAACGCATCGGGATCGAAAATATCGAGGCCGCATTCGACAAAATGCACCACGGCGAGGTCCTACGCTCAGTGGTAGTGCTCTAACCGAGGTCGGCACGTGTCGATCAATCGGAGGCAGTTCGTCGTGGGAGGCGCCACCGTGGCGGCTGCCACAACGGGTTTGGCCGCACTCGCCGGATGCGATGACGACACCGCCGGTCCCGACACCGGCGCCGACCTGATCTTCGTCGGCGGCCCGATTGTGACGGTCGACGGCCGTGACACCACCGCCGAGGCGCTGGCTGTCACCGCGGGAAAAATCGCCGCCGTCGGCACGCGACAGGACGTGATGAGGCTGCGCACCGCCGAGACGGACGTCATCGAGCTCGGCGGGTGCGCGCTGCTTCCCGCGTTCGTCGAGGCGCACAGCCACCCGAGCCAGATCGCCGCGACGCTGGGCCCACCTGCCGTGGACGTGCGCCCGTTCGTGGTTCCCACCGGCAAGGAGGTGATGCAGAAGCTGGCCGATACCGTTCGGGCCACCCCGAGGGGCACCCAGGTGCTGCTGTACGGCATCGACCTGCTGCTACAGCCGAATCTCCAATTGCCCACGCGCACACAGCTCGACGCGCTGGCACCGGACAACCCGGTAATCATCGTGGCCAACAGCGGGCATGCCGCGTACGCCAACAGCGCCTCCTTCCAGCTGGCCGGAATCACCCGGAACACGCCCGATCCGGTGGGCTCGGAGTACGTGCACGGACCCGACGGTGAACTCACCGGCGAGGTCCGGGAAACCGCCGCGCTGGTCACCCTGATGACGCCCTATCTCCGCGATGTCGCCGAACCCAACGCGTACGAGAACCTGCACTGGGCCTTCGGTCAACTGGCTGCCGCGGGCATCGCCACGACCAGTGAACACAGCTACAGCGCAGCACAATCGGCAGACCTGTACCGGCGGATGGCCGCCGACCCGGCCGTCAAGCTGCGCATCCGCGCCTACGAGATGGGCACCCCTGAGCTGGCCAAGGACCCCGCACACGTCGCGGGTCCGCGGGCCGGTGCGGACCAGATGTTCGCGCAGATCGGTATGAAGCTCTGGGCCGACGGATCACCTTGGCAGGGAAACATTTTCACCTCGTTCCCCTATCTGGACACCGAAGCCACCCGCCGAATGGGCCTGGAACCCCATCACCACGGCGGGATGAACTACACCCCCGAGCAGGTCACCGAGCTGGCGACGGCCTTCATCAAGCAGGGCTGGCAGCTGGCCTGTCACGTGCACGGCGACCGCGCGGTGGACGTGGTGCTGGACGCATACGAGAAGGCCCAGTCCCCCGCGTCGGCGCGTTCCCGCCTGGAACACGTGGGCGCGATGACGCCGGCGCAGTTCCAGCGCGCGGCGCGTCTGGGCGTACACCCCAGCCTGTTCATCGAGCACGTCTACTTCTGGGGTGATCCCCTCATTGACGAGCTGTTCGGTGAAGACCATGGCGCGCACTGGATGTCGGCCAAGTCCGCGCTGGACGCCGGGCTACGGATTTCCTTCCACAACGACGGCAACGTCTCACCACCGGACCCGTTGGGCAACATCGCAACCGCGGTCACCCGCAAGGCCAAGGGATCGGGCCGAGTGCTCTCCCCCGAGCAGCGGATCAGCGTCACGCAGGCCGTGCGCGCGCAGACCATTGACGCGGCCTGGCAGCTGCATCTCGACACCGAGATCGGCAGCCTTGAGGTGGGTAAGTACGCCGATCTCGTGGTGTTGTCGGCCGACCCGCACGCCGTCGGAGCGGATGCGTTGCGGGAGATCACAGTCCGGGCCACCTATCTGGCCGGGCGACAGACCTACACCGCACCCGAGCGCTAGACCGATGCCGCGCTCAGCGCTGCTGTTGCGGCAGACCCCGCGAGCTCTTGGCCTGGTACAGGGCTTCATCCGCCCGGCGGAGTAGCTGGTCGAAATCAAAGCTGCCGTCCGCGGTGGACTGCCATGCTGCACCCACGCTCACGCTCCAGGAATCGATGCCCGGCCTCGGGGTGCTCACCCGACGAATGGTGTCGTGGACACTCTCGCGCCGCCCGGGGAACGCCACCACCAGGAATTCGTCGCCACCGATGCGCGCGGCGATCTCGCCCACGCGCGTACTCGCCATCAGCATGTCCGCCACCTCGATCAAGGTGGCGTCCCCCGCATCGTGACCACGCGCGTCGTTCAGCTCCTTGAGCCCGTCGAGGTCCAGCAGCACCACGACGACTTCCACGGCGTCGAGGCGCTTGCGATGCAGGACCTCCTTCGTGGCGTTGACTCCCCTTCTGTTCAGCAGGCCGGTGAGTGGATCGCGGTTGGCAGCGACCGCCGAGCCCAGGATCGAGTACGTCGTGCTCTCGATCACTGCCTGTAGGAGCACCGGAACAATCATGACCGAGGTCAGGATCGGTAAGACGTACATGATCTGGTTGAACCATGTCGAGACGCCCGATTCGACGTTGAGCGCGATGAGCACACTCAGGTTCACCAGGGCGAATCCACAATGGGCCACAAGGCCCCGTCTACCCAAGAAGAAGGCGGGAATCAGGCCGATGAGGCCCAGGTAGACGATCGCAAAAAGCCTGGCCATGGGGTCGGAGAACATGGCCGTCCCGATCGCCACCGTCAGATCGGCCCACACCACGAAACAGACCATGACCCGTCGACTTGGCCACGGCAGGAAGAACCAGCACAAGCCGACGATCACCGCCGATGCCGCCGCGATGTTGACGACCAAGCGCGGCCAGAAACCCTGCGGGCCGAGCGCATTGAAGTTGCTGATCAGGGCAAGCACGACCACCAACATGCACATCACACCGATCGCAGTCCTGAGCCTGCCCAGTTGCCCGGTATCTCGCAGGCCGTTGGTGACCACGTCGTACTGGAAACCCGGTTCCAGCCGCTGCCGATTGCGCACGGGCCATTATGGACCTTGCAATCACCATGAGCGGGTGCCTTTCGCGCACAAGTTCACACGCCGATAGTGGCGACATGACGACGAAACACGGACGCAAAGCCGCCATTATCGGCGCGGGCCAGACCGGCGCGACTGCGGCATTGGGCTTGTTGGGCAAGGGTTTTGACGTCACCGTCTACAGCGATCGGGACCAGCGGAGCCTGCGCGAGGATGTGCCCGCCACCGGTACCTCGCTCATTTTCGGCGAGGCACAGCGCGCTGAGGCCAGTCTGGGATTGGCGAATTACCTGGATCCGGGGCCCACCTCCACGGGCCTCAGCGTGCGCCTGGTCGACGGCAACGAACCCGAACGCCCCGAGATCATCGCCTTCGACGCGGACTTTGACGGCGGCACCCGGGGCGTCGCCGTGGATACCCGACTCAAGGCCGATGACCGGCTCACCGATTTTCAGGAGCGCGGTGGTCGCCTCGTCGTGGAGCAGGTGGACCCGCAGCGGCTTGATTCGATCGCCGCCGAGCATGACCTGACGTTGGTGGCGACCGGCCGGGCTGGGCTGTCGTCGTTGTTCCCGGTGGACGCCTCGCGCACCGTGTACGACCGTCCGCAGCGGCGGCTGCTCATGCTGACGGTGGCCGGATTGGGACATGGGCCGGAGGTCTTCGCGCACCGTGGGCCCGCAGGTGGACAGCACAGCGCGTTCTCGTTCATCACCGATCAGGGCGAGGCATGGTGGGGGCCCTACCTGCATAAGGACGCAGGCCCCTCCTGGTCGTTCCTGACGTGGGCCAAGCCCGGCAGCGAGTGGGAACGACGGTACGCCGCCGTCGACAGTGCGGCCTCCGCCCTGCAGGCCGTCACCGATGTGCACCGCGAGTACATCGACTGGGACCTGCCGGAGGTGTTGTCACTCAACGTCATCGAGGAGGACCCGCATTCGTGGATCACCGGAGCGGTGACCCAGCTGGTGCGACACGGGGTGGGGCACACGGCCAGCGGTCATCCCGTCGCGGCGCTCGGCGACACCGCGGTGGCCTATGACCCCATCGCCGGGCAGGGCGCGCAGGGCGGCCTGATCCAGGCGGCCGCGCTGGTTCACAAGGCCGCAGCACACGAAGGACCTTTCGATACCACTTGGCTCACTGGGGCTTTCGAGGAGTTCTACAACCGCCGGGCTCGCGCAGCACAGTTGGTGACCAGGCTCTACCTCGGCGATGACGAGCTGCACGATTACGGCGATCTGTTTTTCGCGGCCGGTCACGTCCACCAGGGATTCGCATCCAAGCTGTTCAGTCTGCTCGACGATCCGAAACCCTTCGAGAGGGTGACCTCGATCGAGGCGGCCAAGGAGCTCATCACCGAGTGGGCCGGCGAGCCGGCCGACGCCATCCTGGAACGCTTCTCCCCTGCCGGGCAGTTCGCGCGGTCCGGGCTGGTTCACGCCGCCTGACGGCTACCGGTTGGCCGGGCGGTATACCGTGACCACCACCGAACCGCCGAGCCCGATGTTGTGTTGCAACGCCACACCATCCTTGGCGGCGGCACCGGCGACCTGACGCTTGTCGGCTTGCCCGCGCAGCTGCCAGTTCAGTTCCGCGCATTGGGCCAGGCCGGTCGCGCCCAGCGGATGCCCCTTGGAAATCAATCCGCCCGACGGGTTGACCACCCACTTGCCGCCAAAGGTGGTGTCCTCGTTGTCGATCAGCTTGCCGGCCTCGCCCTGCTCGCAGAAGCCGAGCGCCTCGTAGACCAGGATTTCGTTGGCCGAGAAGCAGTCGTGCAGCTCCACCACGTCGATGTCCTCGGGGCCGATCTGCGCCTGCTCGTACACGGAGGCGATGGCGGCCTTGTTCATGTTCGCGCCGACGATGCCCGCCGCGGTGCCGTCGAAGGTATCAGCCCGATCGGTCACGGTGGCCTGCCCGACGATCTCCACGGCCTGATCGGCCAATCCGTGCTTGTCGACGAACTCCTCGCTCGCCACGATCGCGGCCGCCGACCCATCCGAGGTGGGCGAGCATTGCAGCTTGGTCAGCGGACCCACGATGGCGCGCGAGGTCAGGATGTCTTCCAACGAATACTCGTCCTGGAACTGGCTGTACGGGTTGTTAACCGAGTGCTTGTGGTTCTTGTAACCGATCCACGCCAATTGCTCGGCAGTCAGGCCATATTCACGCATGTACTCCTCGGCTGCGGCGGCGAACATCCACGCGGTCATCGGGAACTGCGGCTGGCTCAGCTCGCCGAGCGCGATGATCTGCGGTTGCAGCGGTGACTCGCGGTCGGTGAACTTCATGCCCAACGAGCCGGGTTCCATCTTCTCGAACCCGGCCGCAATCACCACATCGGATTGGCCGCTGCGAATGGCGTTGGCCGCCATGAACAGTGCCGTCGATCCCGTCGAGCAGTTGCTGTTGACGTTGTAGATCGGAATGCCGGTATGGCCCAGCTCGTAGAGGGCGCGGTGGCCCGAACACGAGTCACCGTAAACGTTTCCGATGAACGCCTGCTCGATGTCCTCGTACCGCACTCCCGCGTCGTCAAGAGCCTTGGTTCCGGCCTCCTTGACCATGGCCGGGTAGTCCCAGCCCTCGCGACGGCCCGGCTTCTCGAATTTGGTCATGCCCACGCCGACCACGAAAACCCGATTATTGTTCTTCATGATTCTCCCTAGAGCGATCGGCTGATGAGTTCTTTCATGATTTCGCTTGTGCCGCCGTAAATCTTGTTGACTCGCGCGGCCGCGTAGGCGCGGGCGATCGGATACTCCATCATGTATCCGTATCCGCCGAAGAACTGAACGCATCGGTCCACCACGGCGACGCCCTTGTCGGAGGCGACAAGCTTGGCGATCGAGGCGGTCGCGGGGTCGTTGGTGCCGTCGATGTAGTTCTGAATGCACCAGTCCACGGTGGTCTTGATCGAGAGCACCTCGGCCTTCAATTCGGCCAGCTGGAACTTGGTGTTCTGGAACTTGATGAGCGGCTTGCCGAACGCCTCGCGCTCCTTGGTGTACTTGATCGATTCCAGCACAGCGGCTTCGGCCATGCCCGCATTGGCCGACGCGATGATGAGCCGTTCCCGCGCGAGCTGCGTCATGAGCTGGAGGAACCCCTGGCCGTCTTCCTCACCCAGCCTGTTGGCCACCGGCACACGCATATCGGTGAAGAACAGCTCACGGGTGTCCTGCCCGTGCTGGCCCACCTTCTCCAACACCCGGCCGCGTTCGAATCCCGGCAGGTCCTTGGTTTCGGCGACAATCAGCGATATCCCCTTGGCCCCCTGCGTCGGATCTGTCTTGGCCACGATCACCAACAGGTCACAGTGGGTGCCGTTGGAGATGAAGGTCTTGGAACCGTTGATGACGTAGTGGTCACCATCGCGGATCGCGGTCGTGCGCACTCCCTGTAGATCCGAACCCGTTCCAGGCTCGGTCATCGCGATGGCGAGTACCAAATCGCCACTGATGATCCCCGGCATCCACCGATCCAGCTGTTCCTTGTTGCCGTACGTGTTGATGTAGTGCGCGACGATTGGTGAGTGCACGGCCCACCCGGTCGAGGAGTCCTGCGCCAGCGCAAGCTCCTCGGCCACCACAGCCGAGAACCCAAAATCGCCTCCGGCGCCACCATATTCCTCAGGTAGGTCCAGCCCCAGCAGTCCGGCATCGCCCATCTTGTTCCAGAACTCACGGTCCACCTGATGCTGGGCACTCCAGCGCTCCTGGTTGGGTGTGGACTCCTTACGCAGGAACTCCGCGGCGTGCTTACGCAGGTCGCGATGCGCGTCGGTTTCCCAGGACGCGCGATAGGCCGGGAACAATTCGGACATCAGTTCACTCCATTCAGGGACAGCACGTCCTGGACCTCCTCGTCGAGGACGATACAAGTGTATCGTTTGAGATTCATTTGTAAAGGGGTGCAGTAAGATGGCAGCCATGGCAAACCCGCGCGCAACGGATGAGGACCTGACGGCCAAGGCGCGTATTCGCAATACCGCGCTGGATCTGTATGCCCAGTACGGAGAGGAGCGAATCTCATTGCGTGCGGTGGCATCCGAGGCCGGAGTGACCCTCGGACTGGTGCAGCACCACTTCAAAACCAAGGCCGGGCTACGCGAGGCCGTCGATCAATTGGTGGTCGACTACTTCGTCAGCACGCTCCGGTCGGTCGAAGACGAGAAGGACCCCCGCAAGCTCGCCGCCGCCCGCGACGCCGCGGTCCGACGCATGCTCGAGGCCAACCCGCCGATCGTGAACTATGTGCGCAGGGCGGTGTTGGAACCTTCCGGCGAGCAGATGCACCTGCTCGATGCGCTGATCGGCCTCACCCGTGACGAGGTGGCCACGCTGCGCAAGAAAGGCATGGCGCCCACTGATCGCACGGAATCTACTCAGGTGGTATCGGTACTGGTTCGCCAGATGGGAGCCTTGCTCCTACAGCCGCTCATCGATGCCGCCTGGGATCGCGTACAGCCGGGAGACATCCCCAAACCCACGCTGTCCATCAAGGTGCGCGACTAAGAGCTCTGCGCCACGATCCGCACTCCATCCCTGCCCGAAGCCAGCAGATCCTGTAGCACCCTCTCGACAACCTGCAGATCGGCATTGCTGTAGCGCTGCAAGAAATCGCGCACACCGCGTTCCATCTCCTCATGCAGTGCGGCATGCACATCGGCGATGATGCGTCCGTCCGCGGTTAGCGTGAGCTCAATTTCCTTGCGGTTGCCGGGAATCGGGGTGCGCTCGACCCAACCCGCATCCACCAGTCGCTGCACATGCTTGGACACCGTGCCCTTGAGCTGACTCGAGCGCGCGGCCAGGCCCACCACGCTGACCGGCCCCTCGGCGATCGCCGCCAGCAGATGCAAGGACAGCGTCGGCAGCGTCCTGATGAGCTGTTCCATCCGGGACGGGCATCGCTGCGCCATGAAATCGCGCTCGGCGTCCGAATCCTCGTCCGGCTCGAACTTGTCCCCCACCGCCCCCACCAGGGTGTTGATACTGCCGATCAACGCCGACTTGGTTTTCATGGAAACCATCTTGCCATCCGACGGCAGGCGTCGTACATTGTTTCCATGGTTTCGATGGAAACCATTTCTACAGAAACTTGAGGAGTACGCCATGAAGGCAGCAGTCGTTCATGAGTGGGGGCAGCAGCCCGCCTACACCGATTTCCCCGATCCGCAGCCGGCCGACGGCGCCGAGGTCGCCACCGTCGAGGCGTCGGCGCTGACCAATCTCACCCGCGCCGTCATCTCCGGAAAGCACTACAGCAGCAAGGAAGTCACCCTTCCGGCTATCGCCGGGGTCGACGGGGTCGCCCGGCTGGCCAACGGTACCCGCGTGTACGCCGGTTCCGTCGCGCCGTACGGCCTGATGGCCGAGCGCACCCTCGTGTACCCGGCCGGGGCCGTAGAGGTGCCCGAGCACGTAGATTCGGTGACCGCCGCCGCGATACCCAACCCAGGCATCTCCGCCTGGTTGGCCCTGTCCCATGGCGCCGCGGTGCAGCCCGGCCAGCATGTGCTGGTGCTGGGCGCCACCGGCGTGACCGGCTCGCTGGCGGTTCAGTTGGCCAAGTCGGTGTTCGGGGCCGGCCGGGTGACGGTCGCGGGCCGCAGCACCGAGCGGTTGGACTGGCTGCGCACGGTCGGTGCCGACGACGCGATCACGCTGGGCAGCGATGACCTCGCCGAGAGCATCACCGCACGGCATGCGGCGCGCCCGTTCGACGCGGTACTGGACTACCTGTGGGGCTCCCCCGCCGAACAGACCCTGAACGCGATCGCGGCCAGCCATCCGTCGGCGCACTTCCACGCCACCCGCTTTGTGCAGATCGGCGCGATGACCGGGGAGACCGTCAGCGTCAACGCCTCTACCCTGCGCAGCACGGGCATCATCCTGTCCGGAGTCGGTATCGGCAGCATGCCACCCGAGGCCCTGCTGCGCGCCCGTACCGAGGCCCTGCCGAAGCTGTTCGCCATGGTCGACAGCGGGGAATTGCAGCTACAGACGCTGGCCCGGCCGCTGTCCGAGATCGAATCCGTCTGGGCGTCGAAGGAGCCGTCCGGGGTGCGTGTGGTGGTCACTCCCCAGTAACCTGCCGGTCGCCTGTTTTCGGTTTTCCCGTGCGCCATTCGATGGCACGGTGTTGACATGACGCACTTCGCCGAACTCGATCACGACGAGCACTCCCGCACCGGCTTGAACGCGGACACGCTGCAGCGAGCCATCATCGACCACCTGCGGTACTCGATCGGGCGTCCGGCGAGCGTGCTGACACCCGCCCACTACTACCGCGCACTGGCCCTCGCGGTCCGAGATCGCATGCAGCAGCGCTGGATCGCCAGCATGCAGACCTATCTGGATCTGAGCCGCAAGGTGGCGGTGTACCTGTCCGCCGAATTCCTGATGGGGCCGCAGCTGGGCAACAACCTGCTGAATCTACAGATCGAGCAGCAGGCCCGCGACGCGCTCTCGGCACTGGGCCAGGATCTCGACGAGGTACTCGAATGCGAAGAGGAGCCGGGCCTGGGCAACGGCGGCCTGGGACGGCTGGCGGCGTGCTACATGGACTCGCTGGCCACCCTGGATCGTCCCGCGATCGGGTACGGGATCCGCTACGAGTACGGGATCTTCGATCAGGAAATCCGCGACGGCTGGCAGGTCGAGAAGACCGACAACTGGCTGGACAACGGAAACCCTTGGGAGATCGCCAAACCCGACCTCAACTTCCTCGTCGGATGGGGCGGCCACACCGAGCAGTACCTGGACGAGGACGGAAAATTCCGGGCCCGCTGGGTACCGCAGCGCTTCCTCAAGGGCATCCCCTACGACACCCCCATCCAGGGCTACGGGGTGAACACGTGCAACACACTGACCCTGTGGAGTGCGCGCGCGGTGCAGTCCTTCGAGCTGGATGCCTTCAACGCCGGCGATTACTACAAGGCCGTCGAGGACGAGGTGTCCTCCGAGACCGTCACCAAGGTGCTCTACCCCAACGACGAGCCCGAGGCCGGTAAGCGTCTCCGGCTGCTGCAGCAGCACTTCTTCGTCTCGTGCTCCCTGCAGCGCGTGCTGCACATCCTGGAGGATGTGGCCGAGCGTCCGGTCAACGAACTCGCCGAACAATTCGCCTTGCAGCTCAACGACACTCACCCGTCCATCGGCGTCGCCGAGCTGATGCGGCTGCTTCTTGACGAGCGCGGACTGGGCTGGGACGAGGCCTGGGAGATCACCGTGGCGGCCTTCGGATACACCAACCACACCCTGCTGCCCGAGGCGCTGGAGACCTGGCCGCTGGGATTGTTCGCCGAGTCCCTACCCCGGCACCTGGAGATCATCTACGAGATCAACCGGCGTTTCCTCGACGAGGTCCGGTCGCGTTTCCCCGGCGACGATGCCCGGGTGCGGCGCATGTCGCTGATCGGCGAAGACGGCGGCAAGAGCGTGCGGATGGCGCATCTGGCCACCGTCGGCAGCCACGCCGTCAACGGTGTGGCCGCGCTGCATTCGGAGCTGCTCAAGGAAAGCGTGCTCAAAGACTTCTACGAGTTGTGGCCCGAGCGATTCGGCAACAAGACCAATGGAGTGACACCGCGCCGCTTCCTGGCGCTGGCCAATCCGGCGCTGCGGGAGCTACTCGATGACACCATCGGCGAGGGCTGGGTGGCCGACCTGGACAAGCTGCGGGAGCTGGAACCCTACGCCGAGGACTCGTCTTTCCGGATGCAGTGGCGAGAGGTCAAGCGCCTCAACAAGGCCCGGCTCGCCGAGTACGTGCTGGCGACCACCGGGGTGAGCCTTGATCCCAATTGGATGTTCGACGTCCAGGTCAAACGGATCCATGAGTACAAGCGCCAGCACCTCAACGTGTTGCACATCGTGACGCTGTACCACCGCCTCAAGCAGAACCCGGAACTGCGGATCGCCCCGCGCGCCTTCATCTTCGGCGGCAAGGCCGCGCCCGGATACTTCATGGCCAAGCGGATCATCAAGCTCATCAACGCAGTCGCCGAGGCCGTCAACAACGATCCACATGTCAGCCAGTTCCTCAAGGTGGCGTTCCTGCCGAACTTCAACGTCAAGAGCGCGCACCTGATCTACCCTGCCGCGGACTTGTCGGAGCAGATTTCCACGGCGGGCAAGGAAGCATCGGGCACCGGGAACATGAAGTTCATGCTCAACGGTGCGCTCACCATTGGCACGCTCGACGGCGCCAATGTCGAGATGCGTGAGGAGGCCGGGTCCGAGAACTTCTTCCTGTTCGGGCTCACCGTCGACGAGGTGCAGCGCCTGGTGCACGAGGGATACCGTCCCGAGGACTTCGTCGAGCTGAACGACGAGCTGCGTGCGGTGCTGGATCTGATTGCCAGTGGCCACTTCTCGGGCGGCGACCCGTCGGTGTTCGCACCCATCGTGGATTCGCTGCGCGGTCACGATCCGTTCCTGGTGCTGGCCGACTACTCCTCGTACATCGAATGCCAGGACCGGGTCTCCGAGGCCTGGCACGACGTGACGGCATGGACGAGGATGTCGATCCTCAACACCGCCCGCAGCGGCAAGTTCTCCTCGGACCGCGCCATCGCCGAGTACTGCGACGACATTTGGGGTGTGCGGCCGGTCACCGTCCAGGTGTAGGCGCCTACTGTGGTGGGGTGACTAGCTTCGTCGCTCCGCAGTGGGACAGTTCAGCACTGGTGGTCATCGATGTGCAGACCGAGTTCGTCTCCGGTGCCATGGCGGTGCCCGGGACCGCCGATCGGATTCCGGCGCTCACACGTCTGGTATCGGCTTTCCGCAAGGCCGGGCGGCCGATCGTGCATGTGGTGCGGCTCTATGTCCCCGGTGGCACAGACACCGATTTGCCCCGTCGCGCAGAAATTCTCGCCGGCCGCGAGGTCGCGGCGCCGGGCAGCGACGGTTCGCAAATCCCCACCGAGCTCCTGCCACACGACGCCCAGCTGGACTCAGAGCTACTGTTGGCGGGCGGATTTCAGGAAGTCGGGCCCGCGGAGCACATTGTGTTCAAGCCCCGCTGGAGCGCTTTCTACCGGACCGAGCTGGAGCAGCACCTGCGTGAGCGGGACGTGTCGACCGTCGTGGTGGCGGGCTGCAATCTGCCGAACTGCCCGCGCGCCACACTGTTCGACGTTTCCGAACGGGACTACCGCGCGGTGCTTGTCGAGGACGCAACCTCGCAGGTGACCCCGGAGCGGGTGCACGACCTGACCCTCATCGGGGTGAACATCGCCGATGTGACGTCGGTGGAGCAGGAGCTGGCGCGAGTCTGAGGGCACCCAGGGATTCCCGGGACATGTCCCCAGTGCCCACCTCTATGCGACAACTTTCGCGGAGGCACGGGGTTTGTCGCTCAGAGGTGGGCACCTCGAGATGCACTTCCGGAGCGCGCCCCTATCGGAACCGATCAGCCTGATTGTTTCGGGATACCGGCACGCAGGATTTCGTGGGTGGCGGCCCTTTCGGTGGTCAACCACAGGCGTAGCAGGTGACGCCGCAGCGCCGGATCGTCGTGATCGGAGTATTCCTCGCGGGAGTGCAGCACGGTGGTGTTGTTCAGTATCTGCACATCGCCGGGCGCGAACTGCATCTCGATATGGAACGCACGCTCGTTGGCGATGTTCTCGGCCAGCTCCAGCGCCGCACCTTGCGCGGCGGTGAGCCGGGGCGCATCGGGGTGGCGCTGAGAGTCGCGGATGTACCAGGCGATGAAGAAGACTCGCGGCGTGCCGTCGATGTCGGCGATGGGGGCAAGCTCAAAGAATGGCGATTCGCCGTCGCGTTGTTCGTTGTTGCGATCCCACGGCATCGGCTGGTACATGACCTCGACCAAGTGCGGAGCACGGCGCAACATCTCGTTGTAGATGGCGTGCGCACTGACGATCTTGGATTCACCGCCACTTTTCGCAGGATGCAGGCACAGCAGCGCGACCAGGTCCGAGCCATCGCTATGGAAGTCCTGGCGCAGGTTGGTGCGGTACTTGCGCACGCCCGGTTCCACGGCGATCTGTTCGTCACGGATGTGAGTAAGCAGGTTCGCATGCCGATCTTGACCGACCGGACGGCCCAGGAGCGATCCGAGGCCCAGGTAGGCGCGCTCAACCTGGCCTTCGGCGAGTTCCTCGATGGGAAAGCCGCGTAACCGCACGAATCCGGGCCCCTGGTGCAGCAGGTCGAGCCATCGCGCTGCTGCGTGGCCGAAATGTGCTGACAGATCGCCTGTTTCACCCCGACCGTAGGCGATCAGAACATCCCGGTCGGCATCATCGAGCGAGAACGACCACGCCGACTCGTCGGGAAAATCCCGCGGAGTCCACACCGACGGCCGCGCGCTGTCCACCATCGCTCTCATTGAGCATCTTCCTTCCACCCGACGTGCCACGGTCAGCAGCAGGTCATCAGCACCCCGCGCAATGCCTCGATGGCCTGGGCGTTGACGCGGTAGTACACGTTCGGGCCACGCCGCAGCGCGGTCACCAACCCGGCCTTCTTCAGCTGGCTCAGATGGTGACTGACGGTGCCGTCGGTCAGTCCGACCAGTTCTGCAAGGTCTCGGGTACACAACTCGCCGCCGTTGGAGGTCATCAGAATCGACATCAACCGAAGCCGTGCCGGATCGGCAAGAGCCTTGAGCCGCAGTGCCAGATGCACCGCCATGTCTTCGCCCAGCGGAACCATCGCGATCGGCTCGCAGCAGATCGGCGCGCTGATATCGATCACGGGCAACGCCTTGGGCATGTCACATACTCTACCCGCCAAAGCATCTTGACATATATCAAATGTGTGGCATTCTCCTCACAGATCAATATTTGACATATACCAAATGCCTAAGCGCGGCAGAGACATCCGGCGGTGAGAAGTTCTCACCATCGGTACATCGTGTTGTTGTCCGGCACGAAAGGGGATCAACCATGCTCGCCGCATTGACCAACGCCATCCTCAAAAGGCCCACTGTGGTGCTGGTGCTCTCGGTACTGGCCGTGGGTCTGCTCGGGGTACTCGGAGCAGACGTCTCCGACAAGCTGCAAGCAGGCGGATCCGTCGATCCCACGTCGGAATCCTCCCGTGCCCTCGAGGCCACCGCCGAGAGCTTCGGCCGCGGCGGATACCCCTTGGTCTTGGCCATCACCGTTCCCGAGGGGCAACAGATCGACAACGGTCCGGCCAAGGCGCCTGTTGCCGCATATGTCGCCGCGGTCACCTCGGCGCTGAGATCCGATGCGAACGTGCAGCGCGTCGAATCGCTATGGCAGGAGCCGACTATGGCGGCCGCGCTGCGCAGCAAAGACGGCCAGACCGGGCTGATTCTCGCCTCGATCGCCGGCGGCGAGGCCAAAGCGCCATTGCATGCCAAGGCGATCGTCTCCGTTCTTCCCCCGCCACCGTCAGATGTCGACATCACGGCGGGCGGGCTATCCATCGTCTACGCACAGATCAACGAACAGTCGGCCAAAGATCTGCTGATCGCCGAGGCGGTCGCCATACCGATCACCTTCCTCGTATTGGTGTGGGTGTTCGGCGGACTTGTCTCCGCGGCCATTCCTTTGGCGGTCGGCATCGCGGCAATCGCGGGCACCGCCGGCCTGCTCAGTCTCATCACCAGGGTGACCGATGTGTCGACCTTCGCACTCAACCTCACCACCGCGCTGGGCCTGGCACTGGCCATCGACTACACACTGTTGGTGCTGAGCCGCTACCGCGAGGAGGTCTCCGCCGGGCGCGACGCGGGCGTGCCCGCCGAGGACCTGCGTGCACGGGCGATCGTCCGCACGATGACCTCCGCCGGCCGAACGATCGTGTTCAGCGCCGTCACCGTCGGCCTGTCCCTTGCCGCGATGGCGATCTTCCCGATGTACTTCCTGAGGTCGTTCGCCTACGCAGGGGTCAGCGTCGTGGCACTCGCGGCGGTCGTCACGCTCGTGGTCACCCCGGCGATCCTTGCCCTGCTGGGTGAGCGCGTAGATTCCTTGAGGCTCACCCGCCGCCGCGCGGAAAAGCCACTCGCGGAATCGTTCTGGTTCCGCTCGACCAGGTTCGTGCAACGCCATGCCATACCGGTGGGCGCGGGCATCACCGTCTTGTTGTTGTCGCTGGGCGCGCCGTTCCTGGGTATTCACTTCGGCTATCCCGATGATCGGGTGCTGCCGAAAACGTCGTCGGCGCACCAGGTGGGTGACATGCTGCGCACCGACTTCAGCGACGACTCCAGCGGGCAGGTTCAGATCGTGCTGCCCGACGTGGGCGGTCCATCGCCGGTGCTGGCCGCCTATGGCGCGAACCTGTCGCGGATACCAGATGTCGGCACGGTTACCGGTCCGGACGGAATCTGGCGGCAAGGACAGCTGGTCGGCCCGGGCGATCCGTCCACCCGCTCGGGAAATGCCGTGCTGCTCAACATATCCAGTGATCTCGATCCGTCGTCCGAGTCAGCCGAGCACCAGCTCACCGCGCTACGCGAGGTGAAGGCGCCGGTACAGACACTGTTCGGCGGCACCGTGCAGCTCAACCGCGATTCAGTGGACTCGATTCTGGGCACGACACCACTGGTGCTGACGGTGATCGCGATAACCACGTTCACGCTGCTGTTCCTGCTGACCGGCAGCGTGCTGCTGCCCATCAAAGCCCTTGTGATGAACGCACTATCACTCTCGGCGGCGTTCGGCGCCCTGGTGTTCGTCTTTCAGGACGGGCACCTGGGTGGATTGGGCACCACGGTCACCGGCGCTGTCGCCGCACCCATGCCCATCTTGATGTTCTGCGTGACCTTCGGGCTGTCCATGGACTACGAGGTGTTTCTGCTCTCGCGGATCAAGGAGTACTGGGATGCCTCTCCTGTCAAGGATCGGCCGGCCAACGACGACGCGGTGGCGCACGGCATCGCGCGCACCGGCCGGGTTGTCACCGCCGCAGCGGTTTTGATGGCCGTGGTGTTCGCGGGTATCGGAACGGGCCAGGTGTCCTTCATGCGCATGGCCGGGCTGGGCATGACCATCGCCGTGCTCCTGGATGCCACGCTCGTGCGCATGCTGCTACTGCCCGCGTTCATGCGAATCGCGGGCACCGTCAACTGGTGGGCTCCCCGCCCGCTGGCCCGGCTTCATGCCCGGTGGGGCCTCACTGAAAGCTGATTCGGCAGCCCTCAGGAGAATCCGTCGATCTGGGACAGCACCCGCATCATCACCTCGTCGGCGCCGCCGCCGATGCTGAGCAGGCGCTGATCCCGGAAGAATCGCGACGTCCAGGTCTCGGTCATGTACCCCATGCCGCCGTGCACCTGCAGGCACCAGTCGCCCGCCTCGCGCACCAACGGTCCGGCGGTCAGCTTGGCGATGGTGACCTTGCGGGTGACGTTCTCCCCCGCCATGTACCGCTCGGCAATGTCGCGGTTGTAGACCTCCAGCATGTCAGCCCGTGCCGCCAGCCCCGCGTACTGGTAGGCCAGGTGCTGATTCTTGGTCAGCGGCTTACCGAACACGTGGCGTGCCAATGCGTACTCCTTGGTGCGCTGCAACGCCCGGTTCACGCTGGCAGGGATGCCATACGCGCCGAACATGCGCTCCATCACGAACTGCGACATCTGCTGCTGGAACCCGCGGCCGACCTCGCCGATGGTGTTGGAGACCGGCACCCGCACGTCGTCAAAGGTGATCAGGCCCGTGTCGGAAGCATGCATGCCGAGCTTGTCGAGCTTGCGGACCTCGTACCCGGGCGTCTTGGTCGGCACGATGATCTGGCTCATCCCCGCGTACCCGCCCTCGTCCGAAGTACGCGCCAGCACGCACAGCCAGTCGGCCTGAACGGAGTTGGTGATGAACATCTTTGAGCCGTTGATCACCCAGTCGTCGCCGTCGCGGCGGGCGTGGGTCTTGATGCCTGCCACGTCGGACCCGGCGTCGGGCTCGGTCACCGCGATCGCGGCGATCTGCTCACCCTGCAACGCCGGCGCGAGGAACTCGCGCTTGAGCTCGTCGGTGCCGTGCTTGTGCAGCGACGGCGTGGCCATCGCGACATGAACCCCGAAGGCCATCGGGAACGAGCCGTGATCTACCCGGCCGAGTTCCTCAGCCAGCACCAGCGTGAAGAGGTGGTCTGCGCCCTGCCCGCCGTATTCGGGGTCGTACTCCAGGCCCACCAATCCGAGTTTGGCCATATCTGCGACGAGATCGTGCAGCGGCATCATCTGCTCGCGCTCCCACTCGTCGACGTGGGGGTTGATCTTCTCCTCGATGTACCGGCGGACAGTACTGCGGAAGTCTTCGTGCTCGGGCGAGAACGTCATCGGTCTCTCCATTCATGGGATGTGAGGTCCCATCTTGCCTCAGCCGAGCGAGCTAACATGGTGGAGGAGGTTTCCCATGAGGTTCGCCGCAGTGTTCGTATCGGCCGCGATGGCGCTGTCACTTGCGCCGATGGCTGTCGCAGACCCCAACTGGCCGGTGGCCGGGTCGGGCTCGGCCAGCGAAACCATCTCCGCGCTGGAGAGCCAGGGGTACGAGGTCCAGATCAACTGGGTCAACGGCAACACCCTGACTCCACTGGAATACTGCACCGTCAACGGGATCAACAACCCCGACCGCTCGGGCCGCGAGGTCAAGGCCAACACGACCGTCTACGTCGACGTGTCCTGCCCCAACTACTGGGACGTCGGAGACTAGAGCCCAACCTCGGTCCATGCTGCGTCGATCGCCGTTGCGGGTGAGTCGGCCCCTGACCGGTCCGCGGCGAGCTGCCGGGTGAGTTTCGCGAAGGCCTTGAACGTCATGTTCTTTCTGGCCTTCGAGCTGGTCAACGCCGCATACCAAACGCTGCCCACGGCCTCCCAGGAATTGCCGCCATGCTTGGTGGCCGCGAGATAGAACGCATGGTTGGGAATGCCGCTGCCGTCGTGTGGGTCGCTGCCGGGCACGTAGTCGCGATAGTGAGCGGGTTGCGGCGAGAGGCAGTGGCTTGCACCGGGATCGGCGAGATCACGCAGGCATGTGTACCCCTTGCCGAGGGCACCGGGACCCATGATGTCCTTGCCGACCAACCAATCGGCCTTGTCCGCGCTCTGACCTGCTTGCCATTGCCGGAACATCGAACCGAACACATCCGAGATGCTCTCGTTCAACGCACCCGGTTCGTTCTCGTAGGTCAGGCCCGCCGTGAATTGTGTTACCCCGTGCGTCAACTCGTGGCCGATCACGTCGTTCGATTTGGTGAAGTCGAGAAAGATCTTGCCGTCGCCGTCCCCGTAAGCCATCTGGGATCCATTCCAGAATGCGTTGGCGTACTTGACGCCATAGTGCACGGACGAGATCAGCGTCATCCCGGCGTTGTCAACGGAGTTGCGGCCGAAGCATTCCCGGTAGAACCGCACCACCGCGCCCGTTTGCGTGAACGCACGCCGGACGGTGGCATCCTTGGAGGCGGCCGGATCGGCTACGGCCACACCGGGCAGCGAGGTGGTCTGCCGGCAATCGAACACCGGTGTTTCGGGGACCTTGGCCAGCGCGGCGATGACCGTCCCGATGGCATCGCCGCTTGCCACCAACCCGGCCTGGGAGGCGCGCGTGTGCGCAGTGCGCAAGGTGCGCCAAGACAATTCGGATGCCGCGGTGGCCAAGAATGCGACGCGCGAATCCTCGGCGATGTCGTTATCTTCGGCCAATCGCGACAACACGGCCAGCGGGATGATAGAACGCTTGCACATTACGATTCACCCTACCGGGCAACGCCGACACACGCTCGGCGCGTGACCGCCGAACTGTCAGGTTCGCGGCGTCAGATCTGTTCTTTGACGATCTGCCGGACGGCATCGGGAAGCAGGCTCTCGGGGATAGCCCGCGTGGTCCGAGCCGACCCGCTGACCCGGGTCACGGTATAGGTGAAACGGTCCGCACCCGGGTCGCCCGGAAGCGACCCGGGGCTGTCCAACAATCCATCCAGTGCACGTCGCGCCTCGGGGTCCAAGCTTTGGTCAGTACACGTGCCGCTGGCCGGAAGCCCGGTGAATCCGCCCCGTCTGTCGATGAGGTACTCCACCATGACGCCGACGCTACAGCCCGACCGCAGTCCACGCGTCGTCAATCGCCTTGTGCACCGATTCCGCCGCCGCGTTGGCCGCGGAGATCTCGCGGGTCAGGTTGGCGAAGGTCTTCATCTTCATGTTCGGACGGGCCTTCGGGCTGGTCAGGGCCTCGTACCAGACCGTGCCCACGCCCTGCCAGGAGTACGACCCGTGTTTGGTCGCGGCGAGATAGAACGCGTAGTTGGGGATGCCGCTGCTCTCATGCGGATCGCTGCCGGGCACGTAGTCGCGATAGTGCGACGGCTGCGGGGCCAGGCAGTGCTGGGCACCCGGGTCGGCCATGTCGCGCAGGCAGGTGTAGCCCTTGGCGATGGCGCGCGGACCCATGATGTCCTTGCCGATCAGCCAGTCGGCCTGATCCACCGTCTGTCCGGCGCTCCACTGCCGGAACATCGATCCGAAGACATCCGACATGCTCTCGTTGAGGCCGCCGGCCTCGTTGTTGTAGAGCAGACCCGCCGTGTACTGGGTGACGCCATGCGTCAGTTCATGGGCGATCACGTCGTTGGATCCGGTGAAGTCGACGAAGATCTCACCGTCTCCGTCGCCGTATGTCATCTGCGAACCGTTCCAGAACGCGTTGGAGTAGTTCACGCTGTAGTGGACCGAAGACACCAACGTCATGCCTTCGTCGTCGACCGAGTTACGCCCGAAGCACTCCTTGTAAAACTTGGCCACCGAGGCTGTTTCGGTGAACGCATGCTTGGCCGCGGTATCGGTGGAGGTGCCCGGGTTGGCGATCGTGACGCCGGGCAGCGAGGTGGTGTGCTTGCAGTCGAACACCGGGGTGCCGGGGGCCTTGGCCAGCGCCTTGGCCACATCGGCGAACGCGTCGGCGCGGGCCAGCAATCCGGCCTGGGTGGCCAGAGTGTGCGCATCGCGCAGTGTGCGCCATGCCGATTCGGACGCGGCCGTGGCCGCTAGGGCCGTACGCGAGTCGTCGGCGACGCTGTCATCGTCGGCCAATCGCAGCAGGACATCTTGGGGGATAATGAAACACATCGCGAGTCTCCTTGACGTGGCCGCGCGTTCGCGGTCGGGGAACATGACGCGCTCAGTGTGTGTCCGCGGTCATCTCCCCGGCCTGCGTAGCGCACTACCCGATTGCCGGGTCGGCTCTCCAGTCCGCCGGCTCGGCCCCGATGTCCTCGAGGAATCCGGGGTCGTGGCTGGCCACGACCAGGGCACCCCGGTACTCGCCCAGCGCCGAGACCAACGCGTCATAGGAGGCGAAGTCCAGGTTGTTGGTGGGCTCGTCGAGCAACAGCAGCTGTGGGGCGGGGTCTGCCAGCAGCACCGCGGCCAGCGTGGCCCGGAACCGCTCGCCACCGGACAGCGCACCGACCAGCCTGTCGGCGGCGGTGCCGCGGAACAAGAAACGCGCCAGCCTCGCCCGGACGGTGTTGATGTCGGCGTGCGGCGCTCGACGCGCCACGTTGTCGGCCACACTCAGCGCATCGTCCAACAGGTCGAGACGCTGTGGCAGCAGACCCAGCGGAACATGCACCGTCACAGCGCCTTCGGCGGCCGGGATGCGCCCGGCGATCGTGTGCAGCAGTGTGGTCTTTCCCGAACCGTTGGGCCCCACCAGCGCGACCCGCCGGGGCCCGCGCAGATCCAGATGTGCGGCCACCCCATGGCGCAGCACCAGCTTGTCGGTGGTGACGACAACGCGGCCGGCGGGAACATCGGTGCCCGGCAGGTCGATACGGATGGAGCGGTCCACCCGCAGCCTGGTCTGCGCCTCGTCCAGATGCTCGCGGGCCTTGTCCAGCCGGTCGGTCTGCGTCTGCTTGAGCGCTGCCGCCGATTCCTGCGCGGCCCGCTTGCGCAACCCCATGACGATCTTGGGTTCACGCTTGTTGGCCTGCATCTTGGCGCCGTAGCGGCGCCGCTGCGCGATCACCCGTTCGGCCTCGGCAAGGTCGCGCCGCTCCCGGCGCACGTCCGCCTTGGCCGTCGAGATCGCCTGCGCGGCCGCCTCCTGCTCGGCCTCCACCGCTGCCGCATAGTCGCTGTATCCGCCGCCGTACCAGGTCACGGCGCCGTCACGCAGATCCCCGATGCGCTCCACGTGCTCCAGCAGTTCACGATCGTGGCTGACCACCAGCAGGGTGCGCTGCCAGGAAGACACCACCTCGTAGAGATGGCGGCGGGATTCGCCGTCGAGGTTGTTGGTCGGCTCGTCGAGCAGCAGGACGTCCGGCCGCCGTAACAGCAGCCGGGCCAGCCCCAACCGGATCACCTCGCCTCCGGACAGTTCGCCCAGGGTGCGGTCCAACACCGCCGTGGGCAGGCCCAGACGATCCAATTCGGCGCCGACCCGCTCGGCCAGATCCCAGTCGTCGCCGACGGTGTCGAAGTCGTCCTGGTCGGTGGATCCGTTCTCGATGGCCTCGATGGCCGCCAAGACCGGCGTCAGGCCCAGCAGCTCGGGCACCGACTGCTCGCTGCGGATGGTGAGATCCTGTGGCAGGTAACCGATATGACCGGAGGCATGCACCAGCCCGGAGGTGGGCCGCAGCTCACCCGCGATGAGCCGGAGAAGTGTGGACTTGCCGGAGCCGTTGACACCGACCAGCCCGGAGCGCCCCGCCGGGACCAGCATGTCGAGCCCGTCGAGAGCGACGGAACCGTCGGGATGGACGTAGGTGAGGGCGTTGGAGGAAATGACAGCGGACATGGGAAAAGCCTTCCTGTGAGGTGGGTCGCCGAAATCGCGCGATGACGCGCCGGCGGATTGCCAGACCTCACAGATCCATGTCGTACCTTTCGTCGGGGACGAGGACGCCAGCCAGGATAGGCGCGGCGAGGCCCGAGCGGCAAGGGAATTTTCCTCCCAGGTCAGGGCCGTCGCGCGTAGCATGCTGCCATGCCGGCCGAAGCAGCGTCGGAGGAGACAGCGCGTCAGCCCGCCGATGCGCCGGGAAAGGCCGACGGTCCGTCCGCCGAGGATCCGCCGGATCCGGTGTCGATCCTTCGCCCCGTCATCGCCGTAATCACCACGGTCGGAACACCGTTGACGATGATCACCGCGCTGCTGTTGTACTTCGGCTGGGCACGTAGCGATGCGCAGTCACAGTGGATGGGCATCGAGGTGAGCCTGTTCCGCTTCACCACCCAGGACTACGTGCTGCGCAGCATCAGCACGCTGTATCTGCCGATCCTGGCGACAGCCGTCATCGGAATCGCCTGGCTGGCAGCGCATCGCGCGTTGTCCGAGAAGATCGCGCGCGACGGCATGACCGGCGCGATCCGGGCGGTCTGCACGATCACGACGTTCGGCGGCCTGGCCATCGCCATCCTCGGTGTGGTGATGCCCGAGCTGACGCGAGAGTGGGAACCCGGAACAGTGGTGTGGCCGCTCATGATTGCGATCGGCACGGCGCTGGCGGTGTACGGCAGGCATCTGCGCCGTCAGGGGCAGGAACGCACGCGGCCGCACCATGCCATCGCCCGCCCTCAGGACGTGCTGGAGGCGGTGCTCATCGGCATTGTGATTGCGGCAGCGATGTTCTGGGCCGTGCAGGGGTATGCCGATATCGTCGGGCGGGGGTACGCGCAGCGCTATGAGGACTCGGTGTCGTCGCTGCCCCGGGCGACAGCCGTGAGCGAGAGCCCGTTAGGCATCGACTCCCCGGTGGTGCGCACCGAGCAGATCACCACCGGACCCAAAACGCTGTACCGCACCACGGGTTTACGGCTGCTGGCCGAGTCCGGGGGTCGGCTGTTCCTGATGACCGAAGGGTGGACCATCCAGAAGGGCAGCATCATCGTGCTGGACGAGGACGATTCGGTGCACTGGCAGTTCTCGCACTGAGTCAGCGCCCCGACGGTGCGGTGGTTGTCGTGCTCGACGTGGTGGTCGACGACGTCGTGCTGGATGTGGTGGTGCTCGATGTGGTGGAACTGGTTGGGGAGGAAGTGGTGTCGCCGTTCTCATCCGGCGGCACGAAGCTGTTGTTGTCTTTCGAGCAGGCAGTGCGGCCGTCGGTCTGCGGGAACGTCAATTCGGGCCGGCGTCCCGGGTTCTCGTCGTGCCAAGCCAGCAGTGTGGTGACCATGGCGGCAATGGTGTCGTCGACACATTGCGCCGGGCCGATCTCGATTCCCGCACCGCGCGCGGCGAAGGCCTTGGCCGCGGCATCCCATTGGCTCGCTTCACCGTTCACCGCGGCACGGCATACGCCGACCGCCGCCTCGTAGAGATTGCCCGTGGGATTCTGGACGTTCTTGAGGCTGTCGCAGTCGTGTTTGAGGAAGTAGACGTAGACGTCCCAGCCCGGTGTCGGGAACGCGGGGTCCTTGGGCCCATAGGGCACCCACGCCAGCCCGTCGTCCTTGGGCGTCCTACCGGGGGTGGACTCGCTGCCGCCGGCGTTTCCGTGGGAACCACCGTCCTGGTGGGTGATCGTCGTCTGATCGGTGACGGTCTGCGTCACGGTGCGGGTGACCGTCTCACCGGTACCGCCGCAGGCAACCAGAAGAACCGCGGCGAGCATCGCGAGCGGGATCGGTGATGCAGGCATGGCAACCTCCCAGCGGACCGTGTGGACCCGAAAGGGAAATTACTCCGGTAGGGCGCCATCGCACCGGGTACTGGACTACTCGATTTCAGTTGACGGGAGCATTCAGGAACGGGCGTCCCTCGCCCGCTCCGGGACCGTCGAAGTGCCACCACTCCCCCGAATACACCTGCAGCCCACCGGCCTGCATGGCGCTGCGCAGACGGGCACGGTTGGCCTGCTGATCGGGGCTCACCCCGTCGGTGGCGTAGGCCAGCGAGCGCGGCGAGAAATCGTCGAATCCAGTGCCCATGTCAACCAGGCCCCGAGCGTTGGCCAGGGTGACGTCCACCGAACGTCCGGCCTCGTGGCTGCGGGCGTACTGGCTGGGCTTGGCGACCCAGTTGGGGTTGGGCACCACCTGGAACATGCGGACCTGCACCTCATGCGGGCGGTAACAGTCCCAGAAGACCAGCCGTTCGCCGTTGGTGCGCAGCTTGTCGGCGGCGGTCTTGAGGCCGGGAGCCATCGACTCGTGCACCAGGCAGCGGGCATCGGCCGGATACAGCTGCACACCGGTGAAGTTGTTGGTGGTGGCGTAGCGCAGGTCGATGACGGCGTCGGGGACCACAGAGCGCACATCGAGTAGTCCGGCGGCGCGGGCGGCCTCGCTGACCGGCGGGATATCGGGGTCCGCATGGGCGGGCGCGACCTGGCTGAGCACACACCCAAGACCCACGGCAACAAGGACGAGACGCTTCATCATCTCTTCATTGTCTTCATTAGACCTTCAGATTCGGCGTATTACCCTCAAATCGTGGTCGCACAGAAGCTCGATCGCCGCATGTTTGTGGGTCTGGTCGCTGCCGGAGCCGTCACCGTGACGGGGCTGGGTGGCTTCCTGGCACTGGAAGGTCGGGCCGGTTCGCGGTTGACCGGACGTTCCTTCATCGACCTGTTCGAGAAGACCGGCGGCACGTTCGTGGGGTACCGGCGCAACCACGCCAAAGCCCTTGCCGTGTCCGGTCGTTTCGAAAGCAACGGCGCCGGAGCGCAGGTGTCGTCGGCGTCGGTGTTCACCAAGGGCGTGTATCCGGTCGCCGGACGGTTCTCTGTGGGCGGCCAGAACCCGCATCAGCCCGACACCGGCTCCGGACAGGCACTGGCTCTTGACTTCTCGCTTCCCGGCGGGGAGCAGTGGCGTACCGCGATGGCCGCCGCGCCGGTGTTCATGGCCCCGACGCCCGAGATGTTCTATGGGCTGCTTGCGGCACGAACCTCGGGCGACAAGGACCGCGTGAGCGCGTTCATGCGCGACAACCCGCCGGCCGCCGCCGCACAGAAGCTCATCGAGGCCGCGCCCAAGGCGGCGTCGTTCGCCGAGGCGAGCTACTCCAGCCTCAACACCTTCATCTTCGTCAACAAAGACGGCGCTCGGACGCCGGTGCGGTGGCGGGTGATCCCCGACGGGAACGCAGCCGGCGCCCCGGTCAAGAACGGACCCAACTGGATGTTCGAGGCCCTGGCCCAGCGGATGCGTCGCGGTGAGCTGCGCTACCGGCTGCTGCTGCAGGTCGGGATGCCGGGTGTGGATCCCACGCATGACCCGACACTGCCGTGGCCGCCCGATCGTGAGCAGATCGACGTCGGCACGCTGATACTCGGCCACGCGATTCCCCAAGAGCAAGAACACATCCGGGATACCAACTTCGATCCGACGGTGTTGCCCAAGGGAATTGAGCTCTCCGATGATCCGATCCTGGCGGCCCGAGCGGCGGTGTACGCGGAGTCGTATCGGCGGCGTGCGCGGGAGACTCCCGCTCCGGTCGAACAGTTCGGGCAGGACATGCGATGACGGAATCCAGCGATGACGAACGTTTTGGGTTGGCGGCGCAGCTCCTGCATTGGCTGATGGCGGTCGCGATCATCTCGATGCTGGTGTTGGGCGCGCTGCTGGTCGGATCGCTCGGTGACTATCCGATGGTGCTGGCCTGGCATAAGGCCGTCGGCGTGCTGGTGTTGGTGCTCGCGGTGCTGCGCCTGGGGAACCGCATCTGGCACAAGCCGCCGCCGATCTCGTTGGCCGGGCCGGAGCGATTCATCGCCGCCGGTTCCGAGCTCGCGATGTACGCGTTGTTCCTGGCGCAGCCGGTGATCGGATGGGCTCTGGTGTCGGCGTCCGGGGTGCCCGTGGAGATCGCCGGACTGCGTTTTCCGTCGATCGTGCCGACCAGCATCGGGTGGTACGGCGTGCTGCGCGAGGCGCACGCGTGGGTGGCCTATGCGTTGCTCGCCTGCATAGTTGCCCATGTCAGCGCGGTGCTGTTCCACACCATCGGGTTGCGGGACCGCTTGCTCAGCAGAATGCTTCCGCGCCACTAGCAGCCAAAATGGCCGGGGCTGCGTCCATTGCCTAGGTACAACCATTATCGTTTCGGGGTGCCCGAAATGGATCGCCGTAAATTGATACTGACCATGGGCTTCGGCATGGCCGCAGCCGCATTGCCCCTCCCGACGGCTCAGGCCGACCCGGGACGTCAGCCCGCGGCGCCACCGGATGCCCAGACTGCCGGCTTCGTTTTCCGTGACGAGTTCGACGGCCCGGCCGGTTCGGCCCCCGACGGCTCCAAGTGGGTGGCCGCGAAGTTCCGCGAGCGGATCAAGAACCCCGTGTTCTGGGATCGCCCCGAGAACATGGGCGAGTACCGCGACAGCCGCACCAACATCTTCCTCGACGGAAACTCCAACCTGGTGATCCGCGCGACCAAGGAAGGCAGCAAGTACTTCAGCGGCAAGCTGCACGGCACCTTCCGCGGCAGCATCGGCCACACCTTCGAGGCGCGCATCAAGTTCAACTGCCTCACCGACGGCGCATGGCCGGCGTGGTGGCTACTGAACGACAACCCCGAGCGCGGCGGCGAGATCGACCTGGTGGAGTGGTACGGCAACCGGGATTGGCCCTCGGGCACCACGATTCACGCACGGCTGGACGGCACCTCGTTCGAGACGCTGCCGATGCCGGTGGACAACAACTGGCACACCTGGCGCTGCACGTGGACCGATGCCGGGCTGTACTTCTGGATGGACTACCACGACGGCATGGAGCCGTACCTGACGGTCGACGCGAATTCCCTTGACGATTGGCCGTTTAACGATCCGGGCTACACCCTGCAGCCGATGCTGAACCTGGCGGTCGCGGGCTCCGGTGGTGGCGATCCGGCGGGTGGTTCGTACCCGGCGGAGATGCTCGTCGACTACGTGCGCGTCTGGTAACTCGCTCCTAGACCGCTTTCTTTGCGCCGTACATCGCGGCGTCGGCTTCCACCAGTAGGTGGGCGACGATGGGCCCCAGGGTGTGGATCGTCGTCTGATCCGACTCGGGCAGCACCGCCGTGGCGACGCCGACACTGGCGCTTACCGGCACGTCGTCACCGGCACCGTTCAGCGCCGCGTGCACGGCGCTTTGATAGTCGAGGTCTCGTGGCGAGTCGGTGACCGCGACGATCCCGAATTCGTCGCCGCCGAGGCGGACCAACAAGGCGTCCGGCCCGGCCACCGAGCGCAGCCGGTGAGCTGTCCGTTGCAGCACCTGATCGCCGATGTGATGGCCAAAGGTGTCGTTGATCTGTTTGAACAAGTTCAGGTCGACGACCACGACCACCACGTGAGCGCCCGGTTCACCTGCCTTGGCCTCATACGCCTCTTGCAGGCCGCGCCGGTTCAGCAGGCCGGTCAGCTCGTCGTGGCGCGCCAGTCGGTCACGCCCGTCGGCGTGCTCGCTGAACTGCGCCTTACCCAGGTAAATGACCCATCCGGCAAACAGATTCGCCAACAGCATGGTGACCACCGCGGCGGTGAGCGCGGCCGTGGAGTATTCGTCGCGAGATATCGCTCCCGCTACGGCCAGAACCGTCCCGGCCGCGGTCACCAACGACTGCATGCCGACCGCCGCCCGGCCGTGCACCAGGGATACATAGGCGTTGACCGCCAGCAGCCACGCCAGCTTCACGAACGCGACACCCGTCGTGGTCACCACGCAGATACCGGTCAGAATCGCCACATCGCAGTAGAGGACGTACACGATCGACTCCGCGTACGTCACCGGCCTGGGCCGTGAATACCGAATTCCCCAGAAGAACGCCGGGATCGACAAGCCGATGCACAGCAGCGGCACCTTCGATAATCCGGTGGAGGCCAGCAAGATTGCCGCCGCCCCGACGGCGGAGATGAAGACCGCGTTCGCCAGTGCCGCGGGACGCCGCAACCCCACCCGTTCCAGAATATCGTTGTTGTTCCGGTAAACCCGTGCGCCTTTACTGCGGCGATTCGATTCCGATCCGGCGTCAACCTGACCCGAATATGTGATACCCACCTACCGCCCTCACCAAGCGAACATCAACCGATCGAGTAGCGATCAATCGACTACCCAATGTGGCATACGCGCTAAACCACAATCAGGCATCGTAAGGCACAGTGATTGTTGGGAGCCAAATGAGATTCGTGGTGATACGAACGGTCAGGTCAGCGTCTCGTTGATCAAGCGCGCCAAGCGTTCTCCACCGAGGCGTAATTGCGCCTCGGCAATGGGCCGGTATTGGTTGGTGTAATCGGCACCGATGGTCGAGGTGTTGGGGTAAGCGCCCACGGCGATCTGGCAGGTGGCCTGCGCCCAGTCGACGGGATCGGTACTGCCCAGCTCCGGTGCGGGCAGGCCCTGGATTACCTGGGTGTATTGGGCGTCGTTCAATCCACGGGTGTTCAGCAGTCCGCTGTCCCACACCGAATGCAGATTGGTCGACCGGCCGTTATAGGTGAGTGGTATGTCATTTCCGCCGCGGTCGCGCGCGTACCCGTCGTGCATCGGCTGGTGGATATCGCCGACGAAATGCACAACGAACTTGAGGGCCTCTTGACGTTCGGCATCCGATTTGGATCTGTCGCCCAGGATCGCGCTCTGGGTACGAATGGCCTCGATGACGTTATTGCCATTGTCGCCATTGATGGCGGGCACGTATTGGCAATTGTTCTCGGCGATGTCGGCGTAATGCCAGGGCGCGGTCTCGGGTCGGCTGGGGCGCACCTGGTCGGCCCAGTTGGCCACCCCGGCCAGCGTTGGGTTGGCCTGGCCGGCCAGCAGGCGGGAAACCTCCGCGCGGGCCGCGGGGGTGAGCTTCGCATCGGCGACCGCCCCCACGATGTTGTGCCCCTGCGGGCCCCAGGCGGCGGCCAACGGGGCCGTCACGAGCAGCAGGGCGGCCGCAACCACCAACGCACCAAACCTTTTCATCACCACTCCACGGTGACACAGCGCGGGCGCGGTGGCCTACGTAGACGCCTACTCGTTCTTGGAGTTCACCACATCGTCAAGTTGTGGCTGCCCAGCGCGCGCGCCAGCGCGTAGCATCCGGATCGTGAGCATCTGGCGACGTACCGACGGCAAGCACACCGGGGTGGGGCGCGACGAGCCCGTCGCCGAGTGCGGTACCGAGGTGGCCGAAGTCGATGCCGAGCCCGGCCCCATCTACATCTGGGACGGCGCGACGCCGGAGAACCGGCAGGGGGGTTTCGCGATCGACGAGTACCACCCCGGGTCGGCGGTCACCGGGCAGATCGTGATCAAGGCCGAGCACAAGCCGCCGTTCGGCGAGTGGGAACAGCTCACCGACTGGCCCGCCTAATCCTTCGCGAAGGCGATCGCCAGCTTCTTCTCCAGGTCTTCGTAGGGCTCCCCGGAGATGTCGACGACCACCTGCGCGATGGTGCCGCCGGTGAAGGCGTACGGCGCCTTGTACTGCGAGGAGACCGCCGAGCCGCTGTTGCGTCCGACGGACAGGCCGGCGCCGGCCAGACCGAATGTGCCGGGATGGATCCGCACGCCGCCCAGTGAGCCGACGGCGTCTTCGTCGACGAAGAGGGTGACATCGCCGACCGGGGTGTGGCTGCCCGGGGCGGTGCCGGTTTTGACGAAGCGCGCCCCGAGCACGTGCGCACCCAACGGCACCGCAGCCTCGGAGCAGACCTTCTGCTCCTTCTCCCCCATGAAGTTGTAGATGTAGTGCAGCTTGCCGTCCTGGATGAACAGCACGTGCCCGCCGTGCGCGCCACCCTGTTTGAAGATGACGCCCTCGGCTCCGGTGTCGGTGCTGACCTCGGCGAGGATCGAAAACGACTGTCCCCGAATCTCTACCATGGCGCCGAGGCCCACCTCGGCGCTGTTCGGGTAGTACGTGAACGAGGTGCGCTCCCCCGCCAGGTAGGGCCGCCACCGGGTCATGGTTTCCAGGAGGTTCAGATCGGCCAGGGGCAGGCCGTTGTATTTGTCGGCCTCGGCGAACCAGAGTTGTTTGAGCTCTTCGAGCTTCTCCGGATGCTCGTTGGCGAGGTCGTGGCATTGACTGCGGTCGGACTCGATGTGGAACAGCTCCCAGCGGTCCTTGTCGAAGTGCGACCAGCCCGAGGGGGTCGCGGCGTGCACGGTGTTGGCGAACCAGCCGTTGTGCCAGATGCCGCGGGTGCCCAGCATCGTGTAGAACTGGGTGTCCTTGCCGGTGTCCGCTTTCGGATCTTTCAGTGCCGCGGTGAAACTGATGCCGTCGAGCGGCTTCTGGGCGATGCCCTTGACCGCCGCGGGCGGGGTGATGCCCAGCAGGTCGTAGATGGTCGGGGTGATATCGCAGACGTTGACGTAGGTGTCGCGGACCTCGCCATGCGCGGCGATTCCCTTGGGCCAGCTGATGATTGCGGTGTCGGCGATGCCGCCCTCGTGGGAGGCGTAGCGCTTGTACAGCTTGTAGGGGGTGTTGAACGCCATCGCCCAGCCGATGGGATAGTGGTTGTAGGTGTCGGTGCCGCCGAGGTTGTCGTAGAAGCGCAGACTCTCTTCAACGGTGTCGATGTAGCCGTTGAAGAACTTGACCTCGTTGACCGAGCCGTTGGGGCCGCCCTCACCGCTGGCGCCGTTATCGGAGATCACCACGATGATGGTGTTGTCGAGCTGGCCGGACTCTTCCAGGTAGTCCAGGATGCGGCCGATCTGGTCGTCGGTGTAGCTCAGGAAGCCGGCGAACACCTCGGCCATGCGGGAGAAGAGGCGCTTCTCCTCGTCGTTGAGCGAGTCCCAGGGGCGCACCGTGTCTTGCAGCGGCCAGGGCTCACCGTTGGGGCCCTTGACGTCCAGATACGGGTTGACGGGCGATAATTCGGTGTCCGATGGGACGATGCCGAGCTTCTTCTGGTTCTCCAGCACGATTTCGCGGTACAGCTCGTAGCCCATGTCGAACGTGCCGGCGTACTTGTCGGCCCATTCCTTGAAGACGTGGTGCGGGGCGTGCCCGGCACCGGGGCACACGTAGGAGAACCAGGGCTTGTCGGGGGCGATCACCTTGGCGTCGCGGATGAATTCGATGGTCTTGTCGGCGATGTCCTTGGACAGGTGGTAGCCCTCTTCGGGGGTGGCGGGCGGTTCGACGGGGTGGTTGTCGTAGACCAGGTCCGGGTACCACTGGTCGGTCTCGCCACCCATGAATCCGTAGAACCGTTCGAAACCTCTGCTCAGGGGCCAATGCCGCTTGGTGGCACCGAGATTCGCCTCTTCCAGCGGCGTCAGGTGCCACTTGCCGACGCAGTAGGTGTTCCAGCCCTTTTCGGCCAGCACCTCCGAGAGCAGCGCCGTGTCGAAGGGGATGCGGCCGCTGCAGTTCGGAAAGCCATCGGTGAACTCCTCGATGGTGGCCATGCCGACGGTGGTGGCGTTGCGGCCGGTGAGCAGCGAGGCGCGGGTGGGTGAACACAGGGCGGTGGTGTGGAACTGCGAGAGGCGCACGCCGCGTTCGGCGATGCGGCTCATGGCGGGCATCTGGACGAGGCCGCCGAAGCAGTCCCAGGTGGCGATACCGGTGTCATCCCAGACGAGATACAGGACGTTGGGCGCGCCCTCGGGCGCGGTGGGTGCGGCGTAGGGAGTCCAGTCCGGTTCGGAATCCCTTATGTCCAGCGCGATTTTGCCGTTGAATCCGGATTCGGGTGATCCCGTCATGGCCACTCCCTCGTAGGGGTTCAAGATCCAAGGACGCAGTGATCGTACCGAGGTGACGAGGCTGCGGAGAGGGCTTCCATCTGATTATCAGGAGCTTCAAAGGCGCAGGTCGGTTCGGTGGCTCAGTTCTGCGGTCCGGGCACTTGGTTCACCTTGCGAAGTTAGAGTGCAGGCGTGCCCTACTTATCCATACGCTCGGTAAGCGTGTCCGTACTGGCCACGGCTGCCGCCATCTTCGGTTTTTCTGGCGTAGCGGGGGCGGCGCCACACGACTACTGCGCCGACCTCAAGGGCAATAACACCGGCACCACGTGTGAGATCCGCCTCTCGGACCCCGGGTATAGCGCCGACATCACCATTCCGCTGAACTACCCGGAACAGAAGCCGATCGCCGAATACGTCGCCAAGACGCGCGACGCATTTCTCAACACCGCAAAGTCCAATACCGCCCGCAGCACGCCGTATCAGCTGAGCATCAAGCCGACGGCATACACCTCGGCGATTCCCCCGCGCGGCACGCAGACCGTGGTCTTCAAGATCTACCAAAACACCGGCAGCGCGCAGACGACGTTCAAGGCCTACAACTGGGACCAGAGCTACCGCAAGCCGATCCTCTACACGGTTGCGCAGGACGACAAAGAAAGTGCGCCGCTGTGGCGGGTCGATGATCCGTTGAAGATCGTCGCACCGATCGTTCAGGCTCAGCTGCAGCAGCAGCTGGCACCGCCGCCGGTGGCGACTCCCACGCCGACGACAACAACCTCGGGACAGCCGACCACCACCACGTCGGCTACGACTTCGACGACGACGCCACCTCCCCCGCCGCCGTTGCCGTTCTCCCCCGCGTCGCTGTACAACCCTTCGAACTACCAGAATTTCGCGGTACTCAACGACGGAGTGATGTTCTTCTTCGACCAGGGCGCGATACTGCCGGACTCGTACGGGGCGTTGCAGGTGCTGGTGCCGAGGTCTGCGATCGACCCGATGATCGCGTAGGGCTTCTCGGCGTGCGCTTAGTACAGCGCATGCTCTCTCGGAGCGTCCCGGCTCTTCAAGGGACTTGCGAGCGACGCTATGCGCCTCGTGTGACGTGAAGCAAGCCAGGTTCCGGGATGCCGCTACCCGTGCACGTTTTCGATCGTCACACAGGCAACGTCGGATGACACCAAGAGTAAAGCGCCGCGGCCTGTTTAGCTGCATAGGCCATCACCGGCCTGGAGCCACGAGAGAGCACTGTGTGGGCCTCTTCGAGTTGTTCTCGCACGGGCCGCAGTAGCTGGTAATCGATGGCTTCGGACCGCTTCGGGAAGGGCGGATGGTCGGGGCGGGTGATCGATGCCTCGAAAGCTGCCGCAGTGTTCGGCACCACCACATCACCCGCGAAGTAGGCGTCGACCATCTCGTCTTCGGCGCGCATCTTCGCCGCATAACGCCGGTACCCCTCGGCTTGCCACCGCATCAGGTCAACCAGTGCCTGAAGGCTCGCGGCGTCCTTTGGCGAAATACCGTAGCCAGCAGCGTCATCGAGGAATACGTCGAGCTGCCAGGACGCCATGTCGTACAAGCCCGCGGCCAGCTCCAGCCGCGGCGGATCTAGTTGGGGCTGCGGCTTCGTCATTGGGCATACCTCTTGGCAGTCACGCGCGAGAACGCAGTTTCTCTCGAATCCGTTGCAAGACGGTTTCAGCCACATGCGGGTCGGTGGAAAAGTGGGCGGCGCTGACATCGATGATCACTTGCTCGTCCAGTCGATACAGCTCGACACTGCCCGGTCCGTTGACGGTGTCGGCGTACTGGGCCATGACGGTCTTGTCATCGCCTGCTAGCTTGCTCAGCGTGTATGGAGCGCCGTAACGCGCGACGGGATAGCTTTTCTGACAGGCCGACAGGTTGTCCTGGATTCCGCCGAAGACCGCTTGGGCTGCGTTGCGGTCTGGGTATACAGCGATGCTCTGCTTGATTCCAATGTTGCTCGGCCCGGAATATGTGAGGGTGCGGAAGTTCGTCCACCCCTCACCGAACTTCTGGTCCTGGTTGAACAGTTTTTGGCACGCGACAGACATGTCGAGATCAGGCTGCGGGTCGGTGTATGGCTTATGCAGGTCGAAGTCGGGCTCTGATTCGAGTGCAGGCGGCGTTATCTCACGCACTTCCGCAACACTCAGAGTCAGGGTGCTACTGTCCGGCGGCGCGGGAGGTTCCGTTGTCGCAGTGGGTGCTTGCGTGCAACCCACCAACACCATCAGCAGTCCGGCAAGCAACACCCTCATCACTTGAGCCTCAACACGTCTGTCATACGGCTATCCTCGTCCGCATTGTCCAACCTGACAGGCTTTCCCGATTCAGGCGCATTGATCATGTATCCATTACCGACATATATACCGGTGTGCTGAGTGTTGTTGCCGCTAAATGCTTCATGACCGCTGCCCGGGGTCTCGAAGACAAGAATGTCGCCCGGCTGCGCGATACTCGAGATCTTCCCGGAGGGAATTCTGGCCCCGCCGGATACCGGCGTAAGGTGCTGACTCTTGTCGATCCGGTCCGTGCCCGCACCAGAATCCAGACCGTCCGCCCGCTGGAACACATCGTATCCGGCGCCCTGCTGAGTCGAATAGCGCACGAGTCCCCCACAGTCGAAACCTGTGCGCTGGTCATCGTGATACCGATGTGCGCCGCCGTCGGGCGGGTCCCCCGCAAGCGTCCCTTGAGTTGGCCCGCCCACAGACTTGTTGCCACCCCAGGCATACGAAACGCCTTGCTGACGTCCGGCCGCACCAATAACACGTAACCCCTTGTCACTCACAGCTTCCGGCTTAGGCAACGCCAGCGGCGGCGTTCCGGGTGCACGTTGGCTGCCGTCCGGATTCTTACCCGACAGGTAGTCCTTCCATGCCTGATCGCGTTGCGGTCCGGGAGCCATGTTCTGATCCCACCCAGGCGGGTTATCGGCCATCGGAATTGTCTTGCCGGGGATCATGGTCGGCGTGGCCCCATTGGGATACGGCGGGTTTCCATCCGGCCCACCCACGGGCCCAGACGCCAACACCGATGGGTCTTGCGGCGCGGGCTTGGGCTCGTCCTTTGGTTTGTCTACTGGCGCCTGGCCGCCGATGGTTGGCACACCGCCGGACGTGATGGCACGCAATGCATTTGCGATGTCCGCATCGACAGTGGTTGCCTTGGTCAAGACATTCTGCATACGTTGTTCGAGGTCCTGTTTGACCATCGCGGACTGGTAATCCAGGGACGCGCCACCCGTGTTGATAGTGCCGTTCGGATTGAGTTTCCAATGGACGGTGGCACCCGAGCTGTCGAATGACGCGTTTCGCTCGACAGTCCCCTTGATGTCTTGGTACTCGCGCTTGACGGCCAGGACCTCGTCATAGAGGGGCTTCATGGCGTCGGCGACAGCTTTAGCCTGCCGACCCTGCTCGGTGATGTCGGTACGCAGTTTACCGTGTTGGGCCTTCCACGCCTCGGCCGTCAAACCACCCCAGTCACTCAAACTCCGTTTGGTGCCGTCGTAATTCTCGCCAAGTTTCTCCAGAGATTTGTGGGCGCTCTCAGCGGTCCCGATCACAGCAAGTAGCTTGTCCGGATTCCACTTCTCGATATCAGCGGGGGTCACCATGACCTAAGCTCCCCCATTTGCGGGATTCGCCTTACCGATCGAGCCACGGTTCTGCTCCTCCATGGCCGCGAACGTCTTGGCGTCTTCCTGCATGCCGATACCAACTTGGTTAAGTTGGTGATGCAGCGTCGCACGCTGGTCAACCCATGCTTTGTGTAGATCCACGAGGGCAGAGGCCGATTCACCGATCCAACCGGAGGAGGCCTCCTCAATCTGATCGTGATGGCCCGCGTGCTCGTCGCGGGAGATCTTCACCGCGTCAAGAATCGACTCACCGTGCCGGTGAAGATCTTCTGACCTCACATTGAAGGTCTCACTCATCGCCGTACCCCTTCCGGCACACCGGCCGTGGTCACTCGAACTTCACGTCCCAGCCAAGGGCTTTGTAGCGGCGAACTTCCCGATCCCGCGCTGCCTTTTCGGCTTTCTCCTGCTCGGACCAGTCACCGATAACCCCCGGTGAAGCTGCTGGCATGTCGCCCATGAACTCGTCGGTGTTGTCGTAATTGATCAGGATCTGCGGCGTCGCGTGATCGTCATCGTCTTCACCCTTGCCCCCGCGACCGTGCCCACCGGCGCCTCCCATCATTCCCATGGGGCCCATGCCACGTACACCGGCAGCACCCACACCAGCGGGATTCACGCCACCACCGCCAGCACCAGCTGCGGCACCGCCCGGCAAGCCCGCCCCACCGCGCAGCGCGCTCAGCCCGCCAGGTCCGCCCACACCTGAACCTGACCCACCGACGCCCGTACCCGTCGATGACGGCGAGAACCCAGCCGCAGTCGTGCTACCGATCGGCAGGCCAGAACCACCCGAGCCAGAACCCAAACCAGAACCAGCACCACCAGAACCCGCGCCCTGACCACCACCCGGAGTGCCGCCACCGGAACCACTGCCCTGGCCGCCCTGTCCTTGACCTGCGCCAGCCTGCTGACCCTCGCCACCGGCCAGTTGCGGTTTGGTGTCCTTGCTGGCCAAGCCGTCCGAGGATGACGGCGGGGTTTGAGTACCGCTGCCAGAACCGCCCGAACTCGAACCACCACCGCCGTCGTTGTTGCCGCCAGGCCCCGCAGGCATAGGGCCACCAGCAGTGGTATTCGAGTCTTCCGTGAACTTGGGCCGGTCGGCCTCCAACGGCGAGGTGTAAAGGCGCTGCGCCTCAGCCCTGACCGCCTCCAGCAGCTTCTTTTTGGAATCAGCATCGGTGTCATCGGGCGGCACCGGATACGCTTGCGCTACCCGCGAGGACTGCGAGAGCACCTCGCCGTCCTGGAACAAGGCTGTACTCATCTTGCCCGCTTTCGCTGACGTCCCACTGTCCGAATTGAGTTCGCGTTCCTTGGTAGTCATCTCATCGAGCGCAGCCTCAGGGCCTTTACCCGTCCAGAAATCTGGCTCTGCCAGTTTGGATTTCGCATTGCCGTATGAGACGGCCGCATCAGAGAGCTTCGTGTATACATCGCTCCATGTGTTGGCCAGAGTGAACGCGTTGTCCGCCTTCAGCGCACCTAGCTTCCCCACAATGTCAGCATGAGAACGGCTCTGCCATCCATCGTCAGCCATGAAATCGTCTCCCCTGTTCAGGCCCTACTTGGGCAGCTTCTTGGCTGTATCTGTTGCAATGCTCATCGCCTTCGTGCAGGCGTCTGGAATCACTTTCTGCGCCTGGGGGTTCCGTACACCAACGATCGTTCCCACGGACGCTTTCTGAGCAGGAAGCTCCACGTAACAGACACGCTGCGGGTCAACCTCATCACGCCATCGCACCGCGGCGAGCCCCTCGACGGTCACTTGTTCAGATCCAGGGAACAGGTCCTGGTTGAGATAGTCACTTATGGGGCGATTGAGCACGGTCTGCTGGACGTCCCATCCATCCCCGGACCAGGCGCAACCCCGCTGCAGCGAGGGCGTGTTAGCGAGGTCTTCAACCGAACCCGGCTTCACACCCCATGCCCGCAATTCATCTGCTGAATACGCAAGGCAGGGATCAAAGCTCGTGCCGTTGTTGTTGTCCGTCGGGCCAGGATGTGGACTCGGCAATGTATTGGTGACCGGTGTCGAAGTCGAGGCTGAGGCGGATTGCTTACTCGCGGATGAATCAGTTTTCGCGATGCCCCCGGTGGTATCGGTGCACCCTGCGGCAGTCAACGCAACGATGCACGCGGCTATGGGCAGCGACATGAGCCAGCGCATCAGTAAACAACGCTCGCTTGGTACGCACCGAAGTTGCCGGCGTTGTAATCGTCCTGGTTCTTGTACAGCAGCTCCATCGCCAGGAAATGGTCAATCTGCTTCTGCACTGCATCCCTGTCAGCCGTGATTTTGGCGCGCGCCTCCGTTGACTGGTCCTTGTAGAACTTGGTGACCTCATAGCCGGTTTGCAACTCGCCGAACCCCGCGACCTCTTGAGCACGCTCGGCTGCTTTCAGTGCATCGTTCAGCGAATCACGCACAACGAGGAGCTTCTGTGCCATGGTCTTGCCGGCTCCGTCTTCCATATGCAAGATCCCCTGCGCTCCCGTCGCCGCGCGCTCGCGCTCCTCGGGGCTCATCCCGGTCATGTCGAACTGATAGTCCCGAACACTCACCACTGACCTCGCGTTTCGTCGTCACAACTGGCATTCATCTAGATACGACGACACTAGGGCCAATCTGGTTCCAACAATTTCAAGAAAATCTGCAATCACATGGCGGCCCAGATACCTCTGCTCGACCGCGCTCAACTCCCTGATTGAAGGAGCGCCAGGATCAACCGAAACAGCTGTCAAGCATCACCCGACGTCATACAAGACAACCTGTAGGGCGGGGCTCGAACCCGCGACCAACGGATTATGAGAACTCGTCACCTGGCGTTTCGAGGTCAGGCCAGAGCCTCGGTTGAAGCGCCGCGCGATCCGTTTGAACGCATTGAATGCCTTGCGATTCAATTGCTTCCGCCCCGTGACCGACTCAAACACGGTCACGTGAATGCCTTACCGCTGGTCGGCTCACCGGCCCGACTGCTGCCCGCTCGCTGCTCACCTTCGCCAAGGCAGGGTTTAGTTGGGTAAGCCGCAGATTGGTTCGGCGTGGTTCAATCATCGCCGTTGAATCAGCTTGTAACATGCGGAAATGGCCGACGAATTGCAAGACATACTGAATGGGACTACCGGCCAATTTTGGACGGACCTGGATAAAGTTTTGAACTACGAAGAAGCCGCGAATGGACATGTGGAGCTCAAAGACGACAGACTGATCCACATAGAGACGGTGACAAATCTTGATCCGTATACAGCCTCGACCGCCAGCCGAGAAATTCCACGAGTCATATATGGTTCAACTAAACCCGCCGGCGCCGTGTTCTACGATATCTCTGGAATTAGCAGTAACAGCAACATCGGTGGCGTTAGGTCTTCCTCAGAATCTTATCGATTGCAGTCAGTTCTCTCAAACGTGAATTTGCGCAACGTCGCTAGCGAGAAACTGACAAGAATGCTTGTGACTTTCCCTAGAGTAATGTTCTGGTCGGGTATAGGCGGCGTGGCAATGAAGAGGCACACCGACGCAGTAGGCCGTTCCAAATCTGTAGATGCCAAACTTCGTCCATCAAAAGAGATTACAGCGCCGGTACGGCGCGGAATTGAAGTGTCCTTCTCGTCTCATTGGTCAGTTTCAGGGCCAGATGACGTCCGAGTGCTCAAGAATCCGTTGGCAGTTGTCACCAAGAGCACGAAGCCGAGACAATGGGAGGATCACCTTGAGCCTATTCTTGCCGTGCAAGACCTCATCAACATGGCTTACGAAGGCTTCGTAGTTGCCGACGTCGGCACAGCAGATATCGAGCTGAAGCAAGAGAGTGTTTTCTCACGGTCTCCTGAACTCTGGATTAGCCGCATTATGACGGTTCCGCCGGGGAGCGAAGCACCAAAATCAATGAATAAATATCCAGTATTCAACCTTTCGCAGATTGGCGGAATTAGAGGGGTAGACGGCTGGATTGAGTTATCACGCAAGCACGGACGTGCAACTGGGCCAATCAGCAAGATTTACCGCTTCGGACGCGGCCTGGCAGTGGAAACCCGATGCATGGAGATTGCCGCTGCGATTGACTATTGGTCAGAGATTCATCGCAGAGCTGGAGTGGCGTGGGCAGGGAAACCAAACGGAAGTTTGACGCAATGTCTTGCGAAGTTCGCCGGCTCGGCTTTCAAGGAGTTTGTTGGAGATCTAGATGTGTGGTCAAAGATTTTCCGAGATACGTACAATCGAATCAAGCACGAACCCGTCTTCTCATACGATGCCGAAGACGTTTACACCATTACGCGATCAGCGGAAATCCTTCTCCAATCAGCACTGCTGAATCGCATTGCGCGGAATAAGAAAATGACAGGAATCATCTGCGACAGTCACCGCAACTATCGAGTTGGCATCGACGTTCGACAGATCGTTGCGCGGGGCCAGCTATGAGCGAATTTGAAAGGCAGCTCACCTGCTCCGGGTCTCAGATTTCTGCTATCGAACACATTGCGATAGTTCATCAGCCACTCGTTGATGTAGTGGGACCGGGGGCGAGGAAAATTGTCAATTGACTGGAGTCAGATTCAGCTTGGACCGTTGGTCTTGAGGTGAGGAAAGGCGCTGCGGTGCTGAGGAACTCGGCTTCGGTGAAACCGCTCGGTCTTGCCCCCGCCGCTGGCATCTGATGCGGACAGCCCTTCCGCCGACGCGACCGATCCGCCAAACCCTCCAGGCCCTGCGCCTCATACCGGGCCAACCAGGCATACAGCCTCTGCCGAGAAACCCTCACCTTCGAGGCGACCTGCGAAACCGACAAACCGTCGCTGATCACGGCCAACACGGCCTGATACCGCTGCTCGACCACGCTCAACTCCCTCATTTAGGGAGTGTCAAGGATCAACCGAACCACGTGTAAAAGCATCAGCCGAAACGCCGTAAACCTCACCCGACACAGAAACGCCAAGCATCACCCGACGTCATACACCTCTGTTTGTAGGGCGGGCGGGGCTCGAACCCGCGACCAATGGATTATGAGTCCACGGCTCTAACCAACTGAGCTACCGCCCCCAGCAGGTCACGACTCTAGCCGATCCCCTGCCAAGCCCCTGGAAGCCAGGTCACCTGTGGTCGTAATCCAGGTTGCACGACGCTGCCTTGACCTCGGCAGCCCGGATCTTCTCCCGGCTCACGTTGTACTCGTACCAGGGCGCAGTCTCCCGCAGGTGATACGCAATCTTGCCCTGCACGCAGTCCCGTACGTCCTCGGGTAGCGACTTCGTCGCCGCGAATGCGTCGGACGACAAGCTCCCCATGTACCACTGGTCGATCTTGCCGGTCTGCTGGAAGAACTCGACGTTACGCTGCGCGATATAGCTTTCCGGGTTGAAGATCGCCAACCCGAGCATCCCGAACGAACCGACCGCCACCACAGCGGTGGGCAGCCACCGCGCACTCATCCGGATGCCCGCCACCAGAATCAGCACCAACACCACGGCCATGCCCAGCTCGATCCAGCGCACCAGCAGCCGCTCCACACTGAACCCATACGCCTTCTCGTACAACGACATCCGGTGAATGGCCGAGGCCACGATCACCAGCGTGGTCAGGCACAGCCCGCCGATCAGCACCCGTAGGTACAGCCGGTCACGCGCATCCTCGCGCCCCGCGACGCGGATCGCCACTGCGATCACCCCCAGCACCAGGATGGTGACGAACAGCAGCTGCCAAAAGCCCTGGCGCGCATACTCTGCGTAGGTCAACCCCTCAGTGACCTGCACGTGCTCGTCTCCCCCGAACAGCATCGAAATTTGCACGCCCACAAACGCGATGAACAGCAGATTCAGCGCGGCCAGCGGCAAGCTCCACTCCCAGCGCGGCAGCTTCTTGGGCTCGGTCGGCGCCAATCGGTCAAAGCTCGGCGGCTTGGACAGCACGTAGATGGCGCCCAAGGCGAACCCACCGACCAGCACGCCGACGACGACCCGGCCAACCACATCGCCGAAGGACACGAACGGCAAGACCCCGCTGATCAACGCGTTGAACCGCGCGTCGGCGTCGGCCAGCAGCGCCCCGAACGCCGCCACCAGGCCGAGCGTGATCAGCACGACGATGGCCGCCCGGTCTGGGTTGATCTTGCGACCCCGCGACATGGTGCGGGTGCCGCGGCGCATCCAGCCCGCCACACGGAACGGTGCCCTCAGCATCACGAACTGCCCGTAGATCAGTCCCGTCCACGTCCGCGCCGGAGCCAGCGCGTACACGAACAACGCCAGCGACGTCAGGACACACAGCGCGACAAGCCATCCCGCGTCCCGCACGGTCGGCACCACCGCCAGGCACAGCGCGAGCACTAGCGCGCCGACACGGGTGGGCGTCCACTGCACCTTCTGTGTTGCGAAGGCCGCAAGGGCCACCGCGAACGCCGTCAGCGTCCAGCCCAGACCCGGAAGTGACGAGCGCCAGCACAGCGCCCCCACTAGACCCGCCCCGATACCGCTGAGCAGCGCCCCCTGGGTCATCTTCGAGCGGATGTCCCGGGGCCAGGCCGTCATAAACCGCGACGGCGGCCCGAAGATCGGTACCGGCGGGCGCGGCACGGGCGGCACTGCGGCCTCGGCCGGCGCCCCCGGAATCGGATACGGCGGCGGCACTATCGAACCAGTGGTCATGAATTCCCCTCCTCGTTGTCGAACTGCGGCAATGTGACGCGCACCCGGCAGCCGGGCGCGTCCACGATTTCGATACGGCCGCCATGCAAATCGACGGCCCACTGCGCGATGGCCAGCCCCAAACCGGTGCCGCCGTCGCGCGATCCCCCGTGGGTGAATCGCTCGAACACTCGTGATCTTTCGTGCGGTGCGATGCCGGGCCCGGTGTCGGCGATCTCCAGCAGCAGTGCGTCGTTCTCGGTGCGCGCGAACACCGACACCTGTCCCCCGGGCGGGCTGTGCCGGGAAGCGTTGTCCAGCAGGTTGGCCACCACCTGGTGCAGCCGCGCGGTGTCGGCGACCGCCGCCAAATCGAACGGCTCGACGGTCACGTGGTAACGCACCTGGCGTCCGGTCGTCTTCGCCTCGGCCACCGCGTCATCGACGAACTCGCGCACCGCGAACGGTTCGCGTTGCACCGGAACCGATCCGTTCTCGAGCTTCGACAGATCCAGCAAGTCATCGACCAGCCGGCCCAGCCGTTCGGTCTGTGCCAGTGCGGTTTTCAGCGTCGCCGGGTCCGGCTCGGCCACCCCGTCGACGATGTTCTCCAGCACCGCCTGCAGCGCCGTGATCGGTGTGCGCAGCTCGTGGGAGACGTTGCCCACCAACTCACGGCGGTACTTCTCAGCGGATTGCAGCTCGGCGGCCATGTGGTTGAAAGCCGTTGCCAGTTGACCCACTTCATCGCGTGAGGTGGAGCGAATCCGGCGCGAGTAGTCGCCCTGGGCCATCGAACGCGCCGCCGCCGTCATATCCCGCAGCGGCGAGGTCATACCGTGCGCCAGAAACCACGTCACCCCGAACGACACGAACAACGCCAGCGTGAGCGCGTACCGAAGCTTCCACTCGGCGGTGATCCACAGCAGACACGTGGCGATCAGCAGCGCCACCCCCACCAGCACCGCCGTCTTGAACTTGAAGGAGCGCAACGGATCCAGCGGTCGCGGCAGCAGTTCCAGCAGTTGGCTCATCGCGGTACCTCCAACGCGTATCCGATGCCGTGCACGGTGCGGATCAGCTCCTGGCCGAGCTTGCGGCGCAACGCCTTGATGTGGCTGTCTACGGTGCGCCGGCCCGACGGCAGCCCCTCGCTCCAGCCCCACACCTGATCCAGCAGCCGGTCGCGGCTGATCGCCACCCGCGGGTTATCGGCCAGATAGGCCAGCAGATCGAACTCGGTGCGCGTCAGGTGCACCTCGTCGTCCCGGTGGTACACGCGGCGCTCGGACACGTCGATGCGCACCTGCCCAATGCGCACATCGGTGCTCGGCGGCGCGACCCGCTCGGCGCGGCGCAGCAGGGCGGCCACCCGGGCCACCAACACCCGCATGCTGAACGGCTTGGGCAGGTAGTCGTCGGCCCCCACTCCCAGGCCCACCAACATGTCGGTTTCGGTGCCGCGCGCGGTGAGCATCAGCACCGGGATCGGCGCCTGCGCCTGCACCTGGCGGCAGACCTCCAGCCCATCGAGGCCGGGCAGCATGACGTCGAGCACCATCAGATCCGGCGGGGTTTCGCGGCAATGCCGCACCGCGTCGAGGCCGTTGTCCTCGGTGTCTACCGCATACCCCTCGGCGCAAAGCCGCGCGGATATGGACGCACAGATCGTCGGCTCGTCGTCGACAACCAAGATTCTTCGCTGGCTGGGCACATGAACAGGTTATTTGACGCTTGTGGGGATGGCTGGAACCTTTTGTGAAGGTTCTGTGGAGACCGCTAAGCGGCCCCCTTACTGCGCCGCGCTGACCGACGACATGTGGAAATCCGGAATCCGCAGTGCCGGCATGGCCTGGCGGGTGGCGTAGTCGCTCCACTCGCGCGGCAGCGTGTACTCGGTGACGCCCACCTGCGAGACGCGCCGCAGCAGATCGATCGGGCTCTCGTTGAAGCGGAAGTTGTTGACGGCGCCGGTGATCTGGCCGTCGCGCACCAGGTACACCCCGTCGCGGGTGAGCCCGGTCAGCAGCAGCGTGGTCGGGTCCACCTCGCGGATGTACCACAGCGTGGTCAGCAGCAGACCGTTCTCGGTGGCGGCGATCATCTGCTCCAGCGTCTGGCTGCCTCCCCCGGTCATGACGAGGTTATCGGCGCCCACCGTGGGGGCGGCACCAAATTCGGCGGCATCGGCACGCGAATAGCTCAGTGCGTTGATCACGCCGTCGCGCACCCAGTCGACGCGCTCGATGCCGATGCCGTTGTCGAAGACCGACAACGATTCCCGGGAGATCGGCGTCGCCACGAACGGGCTGCTCTCCAGCCCCGGGTACGACGGGTCCGAGTAGACCGTGACCGGAAGCTCGGTCAGGCGCTCCCCGATGCGGGTGCCGCCCGGCCCGGCGAAGGCGTTGCGGCCCTCGTGCGCGCCGCGCCCGCCCATCGTCCACACCAGGTACTGCATGAGGTCCCCGGTCGCCGACGGCGGCAGCAGCGTCTCGTAGCGGCCTGCCTTGAGCTCGATCTGATTCTGTGCGGCCGTGAGCCTTTCGGAGAGCTGGCGCAGCAGCGATTCGGTGGGCACATACACGAATTCGGGCGTGCACACCCCGGCCCACGCGCTGCCGACACCGCGCTTGGCGTTGATCTCCACCTGGCCCGTCGGCTGGGTGAACCGGCGGCGCAGCCCAGTCGATGACGCCAAGAAAGTGGTCTGGCGTTCGTGGCGGGCGTACCCGTACAGGGTGTCCGGGCCGTCGAAGCCCGTCGAGAGGTCGGCGGCCAGCGAGCCGAACACGTCGGCGCCGGTACGCGAGATCTGCGCATCCCAGCTCTCCCCCACGGCCTCACCGGGCCCCAGCAGCGGCATGGCATCGCGCGACGGCGGCGCGGCCGCGGCCTCGGTCTGGCTGGCCGCCACCAAACCGGCGAGCGCGGCCGGATCGGCATCCTCGGTGAGCACCGAACCGACACGGGCCTGATCACCTTGCCGCAGAATCGATATCACCGCGATGCTGCGCTTGATCGACTCGCCGTTGGTGGTCATGGAGCTGCCCGCCCAGCGCAGCGAGGCCTCGCTGCTGTCCTGGATCAAGACGATGGTGTCGTCGGCGCCGCCGCGTCGCGCGGCTTCGGCCAGGACATCCTCGGCGACCTGCTGTGCGGGGATCACTGTGCCGTCTCCTCTTCGCGCAAGCGGCTCATCGGCTGCTACCGCCCTCTTCTTTGGTGTTCAGAACGTTGACGCCGCGGAACAGCGCCGACGGGCAGCCGTGGCTGACCGCCGCCACCTGTCCGGGCTGGGCCTTACCGCAGTTGAAGGCTCCGCCCAGTCGCCAGGTGGATTGGCCGCCAACGGCTTCCATCGAACCCCAGAAGTCGGTGGTGGTGGCCTGGTAGGCGACGTCGCGCAGCTGGCCGTCCAGCTTGCCACCGCGGATGCGGTAGAACCGCTGCCCGGTGAACTGGAAGTTGTAGCGCTGCATGTCGATTGACCACGACTTGTCGCCCACGATGTAGATGCCGTCTTCGACTCCGGAGATCAGGTCGTCGGTCGAGCGCTCCTCCGGGGAGGCCTGCAGAGACACGTTGGCCATGCGCTGGATCGGCACATGGTGCGGCGAGTCGGCGTACGAGCAGCCGTTGGAACGCTCCTGGCCCAGCCGGGGCGCGAACACGCGGTCCAACTGGTAACCGACAAAGATGCCGTCGCGCACCAGGTCCCAGCGCTGCGAGGCCACCCCCTCGTCGTCGTAGCCCACCGAGGCCAGACCGTGGACCTCGTTACGGTCGGCGGTGACGTTCATGACGGGCGAACCGTACTTCATGGTGCCGAGCTTGTCGGGGGTCGCGAACGAAGTGCCCGCGTAGGCGGCCTCATAGCCGATGGCCCTGTCGTATTCGGTGGCGTGGCCGATGGATTCGTGGATGGTCAGCCACAGGTTGGTGGGGTCGATCACCAGGTCGGTGGGGCCGGCGACGACGCTGGGCGCCTTCACCTTCTCGGTGAGCAGCTCCGGGATCTCGCGCAGCTCGGTGCTCCAGTCCCAGACACCGTCGCTGCCGACGGCCTCCCAGCCGCGGCCCATCGGCGGGGCCAGGGTGCGCATGGTCTCGAAGGACCCGGTGGCGGCATCGACCGCGATCGCGTCCAGCTGCGACATGATGCGCACCCGCTGCTGCGTGATGGACGAGCCGAAGGTGTCGGCGCAGAAGGTCTGCTCCTTGACCGCCGTGAGCGTCGCCGAAGCGTGGTCGACACCGTCGGAGGCCAGCAGCCGCCCCGAATACTCCTGCAATACCGCGATCTTGTCGGCCTGCGACACCTCGAACGGATCGATCTCGTACTCGGACACCCACTGCACGTCGGCGTAGACCGGCTCGGCCGCCAGCTCGACCCGCTCGCGGTTCAGGCTCCGCAGCCCGCGCGCGACTCCCACCGCCCGGCGCGCGGTCTCGGCGGCGGCCGCCGCGTCCAGCTGCACATGCGAGGCGAATCCCCAGGTTCCGTCGACGATCACCCGCACCGCCAAACCGATGGTGCGCCCGGAGACCGCGGTCTCCACCTGCTCGTCCCGGAGCACCAGCTCCTCGTTGACGAGCCGATGGATGCGTAAGTCGGCATAGCTGGCACCGGCGGCGCGGGCCGCGCTCAAAGCAGCATCGGCAAGTGCGGCGCGCGGAAGCGCCAGGAAATCGGAATCTACGGACCGAGTCACACGCTCAACGCTACCGTCGCCGTCCAGGCACCCGCTCTTCGCGCAAGCGGCTCATCGGCGATTTAATGTTCCCGTGAGTAGGTCGCGGCAGACAGCCGTCGCATACGGGCTGCTGGCCCCGAGTCTTTTCGGGGTGGCCGCGTTTCTGTTGCTGCCCATGTTGGTGGTGGTGTGGCTGAGCCTGTGCCGCTGGGATCTGCTGGGCCCCATCGAGTTCGTCGGCCTGGACAACTGGCGTTCGGTGCTCACCGACGGCGCCTTTGGTCACTCCCTGCTGGTGACGCTGCTTTTCGTGGCGTTGGTGATCCCGGTGCAGACGGCGCTCGGGCTTTTCGCGGCGACGCTGCTGGTGCGCGGCCTGCCCGGCACCGTGCTGTTCCGGACCATCTACGTGATCCCCTGGATCTGCGCGCCGCTGGCCATCGGCGTGCTGTGGCACTGGATGTTGGCACCCACCGATGGCGCGATCGGGTTCTTTATGGAGCGCCTCCTCGGCGCGCGCATCGAATGGCTCACCGACCCCTCGCTGGCGCTGCCGGTGGTGGCGGCGGTGAGTGTGTGGACAAACGTCGGTTATGTGGCGCTGTTCTTCATGGCGGGTCTGCTGGCCATCCCGGGCGATGTGCACAACGCGGCCCGCGTGGACGGTGCGACGGCCTGGCAGCGGTTCCGCCGTATCACCCTGCCGATGCTGCGGCCCACCTTCTTCTTCGTCCTTGTCACCGGGGTGGTGAGTGCGGTGCAGACCTTCGACACCGTGTACGCGCTCACCGGCGGTGGGCCGCAGAACCGCACCGACCTGGCCGCGCACCGCGTGTACGCCGAGGCGTTCGAGTCCGCTCATGTGGGACGTTCGGCCGCGATGTCGCTGATCCTGTTCCTGATCCTGGTGACCGTCACGGTGATCCAGCACCGCTACTTCCGGACGCGGGTGAGCTATGACCTGGTCTAGGAATGCGCTCGTCTATCTCTTGTTGATCCTGGGCGCAGCACTCACGCTCGGGCCGTTCCTGTTCGCCCTGTCGGCATCGCTGAAGACCACGCAGCAGTTCTCTGCCGACTCTCCGTTGGCCCCGCCGAATCCGTTCACGATCGCCAACTACACCGGGCTGGCCGACGCCGGGTTCGGGCGCGCGGCACTGGTGACGGTGTTGATGACGGCGATCATCGTGATCGGCCAGCTGACGTTCTCCGTGCTGGCCGCGTACGCCTTCGCGCGCCTGCAGTTCCCGGGGCGCGACGGATTGTTCTGGGTGTACCTGGCCACGCTGATGATTCCGGCCACGGTGACCGTGGTGCCGATGTATCTGATGCTGACGCAGGTCGGCCTGCGGAACACGTTCTGGGCGTTGGTCATCCCGTTCATGTTCGGATCGCCCTACGCGATCTTCCTGCTGCGTGAACATTTCCGCACCATCCCCGACGACCTGATTCGCGCGGCCCGGCTGGACGGGGCCAGCACCCTGGACATCCTGTGGCATGTGGTGGTTCCGGTCAGCCGGCCGATCCTGATCACGCTGACGCTCATCACCGTGGTGTCGCAATGGAACAACTTCATGTGGCCGTTGGTGATCACCAGCGGAGGCAACTGGCGGGTGCTGACCGTCGCGACCGCCGGGCTGCAGTCCCAGTTCAATGCGCAGTGGCCCATCGTGATGGCGGCGACCACGGTGGCGATCGTGCCGCTGGTGATGCTGTTCGTGGCGTTCCAGAAGTACATCGTCCGTTCCATCACGTTGAGCGGACTCAAGTGATGAAATCCTCGACACGCGCCGTGTTGGTCCTCGGGCTGGTTGCGCTGCTGCTCTTCGGAATCGCGGTATGGCTGGGAATTCCGAAGACGCCGCACGGGAAGACGGTAGTCACCGTCCGGGTCTGGGACGAGCAGGTGGCCACGGCGTATCGCAGCTCGTTCGGCGAGTTCAGCCGCCGCAATCCCGAGATCGAGGTGACCGTCACCGTCACCTCGTATGCGAGCTACTTCAACAGTCTGCGCACCGATGTGGCCGGGCACGGCGCCGACGACATCTTCTGGGTCAACAGCGGCTACCTGTCCGACTACTCCGACACCGGGAACCTCATCCCCGTTGCACCGCACGCGGACTGGGATCCATCCGTCGTCGCCCAATTCACCCGCGGCGGCAAGCTCTGGGGCGTGCCACAGCTCAGCGATGCCGGGATTGCCCTGTACTACAACAAGAACCTGCTCGACGAGGCCCAGGTCGATCCCACCGAGCTCGCCGAACTGCGCTGGGATGCCGATCCCTCCGTCGACACGCTACGCCCGATGCTGCACCGGCTCACCGGGCCCGGCCATTGGGGATACAACGCCGCCAACGACTTACAAGGCATCTACCTGAATTACCTCGGCTCGGCGGGTGCGGTGTTCCAGGCCGACGACCGGTTCGCGTTCGCCAACCCGCGCGCGCAGATGGCCTTCACCTACCTGGTGGATCTGATCAACGTCGACAAGGTGGCGCCGTCGGCCGCCGACACCAACGACAACAACGACTTCTCGCGCAACCAGTTCCTGCAGGGACGGATGGCGCTGTTCCAGTCCGGCACCTATAACCTGGCACAGATCCAGGCGAACGCCACCTTCCCGTGGGGCGTGGCGATGATGCCCGCCGGACCGCAGGGCCGGGTCAGCGTCACCAACGGCATTGTGGCGGCCGCGAACTCGTCGTCGGCGCATCCCGAGGCCGTCCAGCGGGTGCTGGCCTGGATGGGTAGCGCCGACGGGAACGCGTTCCTGGGCCGTGACGGCGCGGCGATCCCGGCCGTGCTCAGCGCGCGGGAGCCGTACTTTCAGCACTGGGCGGGCAAGGGCGTCGACGTCGCACCGTTCTTCGAGGTGCTCAACGGTCCCCAGATCGCCGCACCCAATGGGCGTGGCTACGGGGCCGGGTTCGCCGCGCTGAAGCCCTATTTCGCCGAGATGTTCCTGGGACGGCTCGACGTACACACCGCGTTGCAACAGGCGCAGCAGGCGGCGAACAAGGCACTGGAGCGGTAACTGCGCGCCGAGTGTGCGGATACGGTCGAAATTCCCCCAGAAATCGACACCATCGGCACACTCGACGCCATTCCCCCGCGCTACAGCACCTCGAACAACACGACCGCGGTTCCGACCGCGATCAGCAGCAGTAGCGCCACCGCATCACGCAGACCCGGCCGCACCGGGTGCGCCGCGATCTGCCCGGTACCACCGCGCGCCGTGATCGCATCCCCCATCTCCGAGGCACGCCGCAGGGCGACCGTGATGGCCGCCGTGAGCATATCGACCACCTCGGACACCCACCGGAACCCGCGCCTGCCCTCGCGCACCTGAGGAGGACGCAGCCTGCGGGCCGCGACCAGCACCCGGAACTCGTCGAACAACATCGGGAATGACCGCAACGACAGCGCCAGCGTGGCGGCGCGCTCGTCGACCGGGATCCCGAAGACCTTCAGCGGCCGACCCAAGAGCGCCACCGCGGGCGCGATCTCGGAGACATTGGTGGTCCACGACACCATGGCTCCGGCACCGAGCAGCACTATCGCGACGGCGGTCGTGCGCGCGACCGCGAGCACCCCGTGGAATCCGATGGTCAATCCGCCGATGTGCCAAAACGGTGGCCCGCCGCTGAAGAACACGGTGAGGCTACCGCCGATCACCAGCGCCAGCATCCACATCGGGATGGTGGGTACGGCGCCGCGCGGAATGTACGCCAGCCACGCGGTGAGGATCACCAACCCGGCCACCGCTCCGATAGCTGTCCAGGTGGGAAACAGCGTCAGCAGCACCGAAATCAGGAAGACCGCAATGAGTTTGGTCCCCGCCCACAGCTCGTGAATGGTCGAGGTGCCGGGCACCGGACGCAACAGCACAACGGGGCGGCGCGGTGCACGTGTCGTGGTCATGACCGGTCCCCCGATGCCACCGACTCGGGCAGCAGCACGCCGGATTGCAGGTGCACGGTGCGCGGACACAGCTCCTGCATGCCGTCGAAGTCATGCGAGATGACCACGATGGTCAGCCGTTCACGCTCACGCACCTCGATCAGCAGCCGCAGCAGGCCGGCCTGCGCCTCGGCATCCAGACCCGCGAGCGGCTCATCCAGAATGAGCGCACGCGGCGAGCGGGCCAGCAATCCGGCCAACACCACCCGGCGCATCTGGCCGCCACTGAGTTGATCGATGGGACGCGTGGCCAAGCCGGGCTCGAGTCCCACCCGGGCCAGAGCCTCGATGGCGCGCGCCGTATCGCGCCCCGAAAACCCTGCTGCCGAGGCAATCTCGTAGTCGACGCGGCTGCGCAGCAGCTGCAACCGGGCCGCCTGGAAACAGATGGCGACGGACCCCACCTGATCGGAGACCGGCTTACCGTCCAAAAGGCACTGGCCCGTCGTGGGTTTGGTGAGGCCGGCGGCGATCCAGGCCAGCGTCGACTTGCCCGAGCCGTTGCCGCCGTGGATGAGCACACCGTCGCCCTCGTGGACGGTCAGCGACACATCGTGCAACGCCGTCTTGGACCATGGTGTGCCGCTGGCATATTGATGGCCGACGGAGTCGAATTCGAGAACCACCGGCGACTCGACATCGGGCGTCGCGGCCGTGGTGGTGGGCACGGGCACGGTCTGAATCGCAGTACGGGCCGTCTTGCCGTTGACGGCACGCAGCGCCACTTCGCGGTCAGCGGCGACAGCCTCGGACTGAAAATGTGTGATGTGCACCAAGGATGTTCGGTGCTGGGCGGTGAGCCGGGACAGGACCCCGAGCAGATCCTGGCGTCCCTGCGGGTCGACCATGCTGGTGATCTCATCGGCCACCAGCAGCGCGGGTTCGCGCGCCAGCGCCGAAGCCACTGCCAGCCGCTGTAGCTCTCCGCCCGACAGCGACGACGTGCTGTGCTGCCCCATGCCCTCCAGCCCGACCTCGCGCAGCAGACCGTCGATATCGACCTGGTGATCGGCGGGCAGGCCCCACACCACGTCGTCGGCGACCTTGGTGCCCAGCACCTGACTTTCCGGATGCTGCATGACGATGGCGGTGCCACCGACCGCGCCGAGACCCACCGTTCCGGGCCGCTGGATCTCACCGGACGTGGGTTCGCGCCCGGCCAGGATGCGCATGAGGGTGCTCTTGCCGGAACCGTTGGGGCCGGTGATCGCGACGTGCTCACCGATATCGATGTGCATCGAAAGCGGCGCCAGCGCATCGGCTTCGCCACGCGGATAGCGGAAACGCACATCGTGCAGACGAACTGGCACCGGGCCCACCGCACCCGCGTCGGCCGGCGGATCGAGCTGGTGCACATCGGGGATCACGGCGAGCCGCCTGATCACCCGGGAGAGCACCCACCAGCCGAACATCGTGTGCAGCAGCACGAAGGTGAAGACGATGCCGCCGATGAACCACACCCAGTTGCGCATCGCGAAGTCGATGGCGCTGGTGGCGTCCGCACCCACGAATTCCAGATGCGGCACATGCGCAATCATCTTGAACAGGCCCTCCAGCGAGGCCCGCAGCGCATCGAAGAGCAGGGTGCGCATCCGTTCCAGCAGCGACAGCGCGCCGACCGCCAAGGCGGCGATGATCGTGCTGCAGATGACCCCGAGCACCGTCAACACGGGCATGCCGTGCCCGCGACGGCGCACCACCCCGGTGAGGCCGCCGATGTAGACGCATTGGCACATCGCGATGAATCCGCCGAGCCCGGCGAGCAGGAACGCGATGACGCCACCGGCCAGTGCCGCGGCCAGCAGCACCCGGACGCGATACCGGTAGCCGAGCAGACCCATGGGAACCGCGCCGAGCAGTTGGATGGCGCCGAAGATGGGCAGGGTGGTGCCGATGATGACCATGGATGCGGTGAGCGCGGCCATGACGGCCGCCTGGGCCAACTCATCGGGTTTCAGCGGCACCCTGGTGAAATTCACTTCACAATTCTGCCAGCAGGCTCAACCGCTCTCAGCGCCTTCTCAGCTTCGCCGCGCGGGGCACTAATTCACCGCGACGCCGATCACATGGCCTATCAGGTAGGTGGCACCGATAGCGATGGCGCCAAAGGCCAACTGTCGCACGGCACTTATCCACGGGGCCCGCGCGGTGAAGCGCCCAGCGACCCATCCTGCGATGAGCAGGCCCACGCCGCCGCAGATCAGCCCGGCCCATAGTGACGCGAAGCCCAGCAGGAACGGGATCAGCGGCACCACGGCGCCCACCGAGAATGTCAGGAACGAGGAGATGGCGGCCACCCACGGCGACGGGGTGTCGTTGGGATTGACGCCGAGCTCGCGGGTGAGGTGAATCGTCACCGCGGTGTTCTCGTCCCGATGGATCTCGTCGGCCGCGGCAGCCGCGGTCTGCGGCGAGAGGCCGATGTCGCCGAGCATGCCGATGAGCTCCTGCTTCTCGGCGTCCGGATGCAGCTGGATCGCGCGACGCTCCACGCTCGCCTCGTGCTCGATCTGCGAGTTGGACGTCGATACCGACGTGAATTCCCCGAGCGCCATCGAGAACGCACCCGCCACCAGACTGGCCGCGCCGGTCAGCACGATGGCGTGCGCGTCGAGCCCGCTGGCACCCACACCGGCGACCAGAGCCGTGTTGGTAACCAGGCCGTCCATGGCGCCGAACGTGGCCGCACGCAACCATCCCCCGGACACGTCTGGGTGCGTGTGGTCAAATTCATGCGGTAGTTCGGCAGATCCCGTAGAGCCGTCGATTGCCACGATGATTGAATCTACTTCCAGGTTGCTGAAAACGCACTGCTCAGAGGGGAATTACCGACATGAATCGTTCGCTTACCGTTTTCGGCACCGTCGTATTGACCGGCGGACTGTTGCTGGCGTGTTCGAACAACGACAAGAAGGACGAGTCCGCGGACACGTCGGTCAGCAGCGCCACCAGCTCTGCGGCCCCGGCCAGCAGCATCGACATCGCCAAGATCGACACCATCAAGGACCAGTTCCCCGCCGGGTACACCGTCGAGGTGCAGCCCAAGACGACGGTCACCCAGGAGATGCTCGACCAGATGAAGGGCATCTTCGACAAGGCCACCTTCACGCCGCAGGAATGCGCCGACAAGATGTTGGGCGCCTTCCCGCAGGTGACCGGGACGTCGATGCAGGGCATCACCGGAGCCAAGGGCGGCGCCGATCCGCTGTCCAAGACGATGATCATCGCCGCGGCGATGGAGACTGTGAACCCGATTCCCGCCGACACCACGGGCGGCGCGTGCGACAAGTTCACCATTTCGATCGCCGGCATGGCCGAGGGCACCGGCGAGAAGATCGACGCGCCCGCCATCGACGGAGTGACGACGAGCGGGACCTCGACCAGTATCAAGATCAGCGCGCCCGGCATGGAGAAGGAAATGGCGCAGGTCGCCTACTCCGCGCAGCTCGACGATCACCACGCCGTGTCGGTGTCGGGCATGGGTGAGGTCGACCGTAACGAGCTGTCCGACGTCTTCGTGAAGGCCGTCAACGCCGTCAAGGGATAGGACGTATCGGGATGCCCGCCCCCGCTAAGGGCGGGTATCCCGGAGCTCCCCAGTACGCACCGGGTGGGTAATAGCCGTAGCCGTACCAGGCCGAGCTGGGCACACCCTCGCATTTGGAGGTGGTTCCGGCCGACGCGCATACGGTCGCGTGGGCGGTGCCCGCTGCCGGGCTGGGCAAGATCATTGGCGCTGAAGCCAGAGCTGCCGCGACAAGTGCGGAGCCGAGAATTCGCGCCACTTTGCGTGGTCGCTTCATGCCTCCAGGATAGTCCCGCTGCGGCTTGGGATTTAGAGATCCGCGAGCTCCTCCAGGGACCGGAAATCGACCACACGCTCCTCGATCTCCCGCAGCGGCATCGATTGGCGTCTGCCGCCCTTCACGGGTTCCACCTCGGCGTACTGAAACGGTGCCCAACGCACGGCCTTGACGACATAGGTGGTGAGACGGCCGCCCACCAATCGCTCGAACGTACTTCCGGCTACGACGGTCATGCGCCCGCTCCTTGCCTCGTCACCAGTTGTTCGGGTGGTGCACGCTCGGATACCCGACATTGTCGGGAGATAAACGCGCGTCGCGGGGTGCCGGCTAGCTCGGCTGGTCCACGCCCACGGTGATGGACTTGGTGCCGCACCGAAGGGTCAAGGAGCGCATGATCGCGCCGGGAAGCACCTCGAAGGCGACGGTGAACGTCTCCTGATCCCCGGCGAGGACGTCGACAGGATTGCCCAAAAGTTCATGGATCTTCGGTAGGGGCACGACAGGCCCCTCCGAGGTGGCTAACGATTGGTCGGTGACATTGAATGCGCTCGACTTCTCGGCGCCGTTGTTGGTGACCACGATCGAGAACGCCGCCCAATACCCGGTTGGTCGCGGCAGCGAACCGTGCGAGGTCAGCATCGGCACCATGTTTCCGAGGCGGACCATCTCCTGGACCTTGCAGACCAACGGGCCGTCGCTCACCTCGGTTTCCATCGGCGGAAGCTCGGGGGCGCGTGAGCACGAAACAAGCGCGCAGGCCATCAAGACCACGCCCACACGCACTGCGCTCCTCACCGGATGAAGTATGACTCGCATCGGCGGCAGAGCAAGTCCGGTCAGCCCTTCTGCAGCTCCTCGGCGAGCATCACGATGATGCCGCTGGGGCCGCGAACGTACGTGAGTTTGTAGATGTCTTCGTAGGTCGCGACGCCTCGAAGTGGATGACAGCCGTGCTTCGCGGCTATCTCAAGGGCTTGGTCGATGTCATCGACTGAGAAGGCGACACGATGCATGCCAATCTCGTTGGGACGAGTGGGATTCGACTCGATTGCTTCGGGATGGATGTACTCGAACAGTTCGAGGCGGCCATGACCGTCCGGTGTTTGGAGCATCGCGATGTTCGCGTGGTTGCCATCGAGGCCCACGGCCGTCTCGGTCCACTCGCCGCTGACCGTGGCGCGGCCGACGACCGTGAGACCGAGGTCGGTGAAAAACGCGATAGTCGCTTCGAGGTCGCGCACGGCGATCCCAACGTTCTCGAGCTTGATGGCCATGCGCCGGATGCTACCGAGAAGGTATCGGCAGCGAGACCGGACAAGGCTGCCAGCTCTGTTCTTTGGGCCGATCTACTTCGCCGTCAAAGGCATGTGGCGTAAAGCCATAACCGTGATGCTGTTTGGTTTATTTCTAGGAGTGATCCTTGCGGGCCCTGCCTATTACCGTCACCGGGTGGTGGGCAGCCGATCATGGAATCCTTCGATGGGATCGGATGGCGCTTCAGTCGCGAGATGCGCGAAGATTGGGCGCTACGTCGCAAGTAGGTCGCACAAGTCAGTCGGCGCGAGTCAGAGCTGACGCACGCGTGTTGCGACGAACTGGAAGCTGTCCTGCTGCCTCTTCTCATAGTCGAACTCAACGCCCTCCCCTTCACTGAGCATCCGAAAGCCCTCGCCCTCAATCGCCGTGTAGTGCGCGAAGGCGTCCAGCCCGTCGGGCAGCTCAGGTGACGTGATCGCACCCCAGCCTTTCTCGGGCTTGAAGAACTTCACGATGCCTTGCGCCATATCGCCTAGCATTGCCGCCGCCGTCCATCGCATCAAGCTAGCCGCGGTCCCCCAGTCCTGGCTTGTAGTCGTTGCACGACTGGCACGCAGGTTGTTTGGATCGAAGCGAGATCGGGCCGGCGCGAGGTGTCGTGTTGCATGCCGTCGTTCACACAAGTCATCGCCCGCACAGCCGCAGCTGCTCCCCGCTAATCAACTGGTTGGTGTCTGGCGTGCGGCCCCGGAGAGCGATTGCGGTCCCGGCGATGTAACCCTGCCCTTGGACTGCAGGGTTTCCCGATTCGTAGTACACGAATAAATCTGGAGTCCAGGTCCGGCCCTCGGAGGTGTAGTACGGCAAGCCCGCTCTACATTTCACGGTGACGTGAGTACCCGAAGCCAAAGTCCACGACCGTTGCCTTGGCGGCTCGGTAGACGAAGACTCATCGCTGAATCTGGGCTCGTTATAGACCGGCTGCTCTCCACCGATAACGGCGTCGACATCGGAGAAAGGCGCGGGCACGAGGCCGCCAATGTAAATCGTTGCGACCGTAGTTGGGGAGGCGACTCCAACGGCCTCATCACGAGAGACCGGAGCCTCGTTTCTCTCGGGACGATCCCGGACGTAGACGACGAAAAACGCAAGCAACAGCGCGCCCGCAAGGACTAATAAACCCAGCTTTCTCATAGCTCTCCCTGCTGGCAGCAAAGCTCCGATTGCGCAACGGTATCGCGGTTTTCCCCAGGTCACAAGCGTCAGACTCATGTTGCGCCGTACCGGAAGCTATCCTGGCGCCTCGACCGTATGCGGGACTGGCCTCGGTCCTCGAGGCGCCGGTGGGTGGGTGCGTGAATTTGGGCGGCGAGCTGGTGAATGCCGCACTGAACGGTGGTGGATTGTGGTTCGGACCGAAATACCTACCGGGTCGTTCAGCGTGTGAATGTTCCGAAAGAATGCGGGGATGCCGACCACTCGGTCTACGCCAACTCCGCGGCCACCTGCCAGTACACCGCATGTCTAGACCTGGCATGGGACACATCGTCGTGCATCAGCGTGGCCCAGCCTGTAACCAAGGTTGCCTGCACCGACACCGATGCACCCAAACGCATCAGGCCAATCGAGATCATCTTGGACACTACCACTTTGGACGGCTGCGCCGAGGGCGGCTACAAGCATCCGCAGCGTCGGTTCACGATCTGCACGGAGACCCCAGAAGTAGCCTGTCGTTTGTGGCAGGTGGCGTAGATCAGAGGCGTTGGTCCGCGGACGAGTTGGCGGTGGCGTTGGATCGGACTATCTGGCGCTGCGGGGGACGAGACGAGCGAGGGGTGACGTGAAAAGAACTGCCATCATCACGGGTATTGTCGGCGCGCTGCTCATCGCCGTGCTCGCGGCGCCGATCAGGGTGGTATGCCCGAACGGGCCATGCTCCACAGCGCCCGATACGCAGGGCAACGTTCACCGGTACTACGAGCTGAAGCCGCTAGGCGCGATGCTGATCGAGGAGGTGACCGGCGTCCCGGTCACGATTCACTACGCGTCGGGACAGGACGTCGAGTCACCCAGCTAGATTCCCAGGCTGCCCACTGTGAGCGCGTGCGGCCAGCCACCTTCGCGGACTTCCCTGCTATCTTGGTTTCGTCGGCATCTTGGCCGACCTGCACCGGCCGCGCCACGATACGGCGTTGCATATGAACACTTTCCATGAAAGGGCACGAGCCCTATTCCAGCGGTGAACCCGCACCGCATCCGCCGGCCCCGCCAAGATGGCGCCGCCCTGCGATATCTCAACCAATGGCGCCAACACGTAGAGCGAACAGAGAAACGAGTACGCGAAGGCGGCCATGAACGTACCGGCTTCTGCCCATGGTGTGACGGTCTCATTCTTGACGACGCTCGCGACCGGCTCGAATCACTCATGCACCGCGGCGGTCGCCGTGCACACCGGCTCCGGCTGGCGGTTGCCGAACTCGACGAACGCTTCCGAGAAGTGACCATCGAAGGCGAAGCTTGGCGATCAGCACCATGGTGGCATCGACGCGAACCCCGGGGTTGAGGATTCAAGCCAGCGACGGGTCCGCGAATCGCCGCCTTGGCCGCCACCGGGCAAAGCACCGAGCCGGATAATGGCCGCTCAGTCGTGTGCGCTGGCGTGGAGTCGCGTGGAGACTCCTAGACGCGGTGCGGAATCGCTGTTGGCCGGTGAACGCAAAACTCCGCCTCCATGAGGAGACGGAGTTCGAGGCGTAGAACCTGCTGCGCTCCCCCGCTTGGACTCGAACCAAGAACCGTCCGATTAACAGTCGGAAGCTCTGCCAATTGAGCTACAGGGGATTACCGGTTCGCGTTGTTTGTACCGCGAGCCGAGGCATGACTCTAGCCTACGACCGGGGGTGAAAGCCAAGTCGGTTCCCCTCGGTGCCCGCCTACGAGCGACAAAAACGGTGGGCATCGTGGGTTGTCGCTCAGAGGCGGGCAGATGTGACCGTCCTGACGCAGCCGTTCACAGGAGCGTCAGGCAGGATAGGGAGAACTTCGTTAGTTGGTGGAGGGTTCGTGATTCGGGTTTTGTTGGTGCTGGCAGCCGGCTACGTGCTGGGTGCGAAGGCTGGCCGCCGCCGATACGAGCAGATCGTCAATGGGTATCAGGCCGTCACCGGCAGCCCCGCGACCAAGAAGCTGATCGAGATCAGCCGACGGCGCCTGGCCAACTCGCTGTCCCCTGACCCGCACATGGTGGAGCTCACACCGATCGACGAGACGACCATGATCCTGGAGCCCGAGCCTCAGCTCGACAACAAGTAGGTCAGACGGACAGATCGTCCCCGCTGACCTGTTCCAGCAGACTGCGCCGGTACGCCTCCAGCGCCACCAGATCGCCGAACAACGCGTGGTACTCGTCGGCGTGCTCCACCGGTGACATCCGCTGCAGCTTGGACTTAACCTCGGCCACCTGCCGCCCGACCCACACCTCTTGCAACTTGGCCAGCACCGACCCGATGTACCGGGGCAGCCGCTCGTCGCTGTCCACCTGGATCACCTCGGCGGTCAGCGCGTTGATCAACGTCACCTGGTTCTGCGACGACGCGCTCTGACGCACCTTCTCGATCCACTCCGCACCGACGATCCCCGCCGCAGTGCCGCCGGCCGCCTCGATCGCGGTGCGCACCGCCACGTATCCGGGGTGGGTGAAGCTGTCGGTAGTCAGCGAGTCGAACACCGGTCCGGCGAACGCCGGGAACTGCAGTGCCGCCTTGAGCGCCTCGCGCTGCGGCCACAGCGTCGGATCCTTGGGGTCGGGCATGCTGACCTTCGGCGCCGCGGGCTCGGTCCCACGGGGACGACGGTCGGTCGCCACCGCACCGCCCTTGGCGGCCTTACCAGCCTCCTCACGCACCCGCGCGAGCACCTGCGCCACATCGTCCCAACCGACCCATCCGGCGAGCTGACGGGCGTACTCGTCGCGCAGCGTGGGGTCCTTGATCTTGGCGACCATCGGCACGCACCGGCGCAGCGCGTCCACGCGCCCCTCGGCGATCTCCAGGTCCGACTCGGCCAGTGCACTGCGGATCGCGAACGCGAAAAGCGGGATGCGCCGCGCCACCAGATCCCGCAACGCCCCCTCCCCCGACTTGAGGCGCAGATCGCACGGATCCATCCCGTCCGGGGCCACCGCCACGAACGACTGCCCCGCCAGGTTCTGCTCTCCCTCAAAGGCTTTCAGCGCGGCGGCCTGGCCGGCGGCATCGCCGTCGAACACGTAGATGAGCTCGCCACGGAAGTACGAGTCGTCCATCATCAGGCGGCGCAGCATCGAGAGGTGCTCGTCGCCGAAGGCCGTACCGCAGGAGGCCACCGCGGTCGTCACACCCGCCAGGTGCATGGCCATCACATCGGTGTAGCCCTCGACGACCACGGCCTGGTGCCCCTTGGCGATGTCCCGGCGGGCCATATCGAGACCGAACAGCACCGAAGACTTCTTGTACAGCATGGTTTCCGGGGTGTTGACGTACTTGCCGGGCATGGTGTCGTCGTCGAAGATCTTGCGCGCACCGAAGCCGATCACCTCGCCGCTACTGGCACGGATCGGCCACAGCAGCCGCCGGTGGAACCGGTCTATCGGACCGCGGCGGCCCTCCTTCGACAGACCCGCCGCCTCGAGCTCCTTGAACTCGAAACCCTTGCGCATCAAGTGCTTTGTCAGGGTGTCCCACCCCGACGGCGCGTATCCGCACCCATATTGTTTGGCAGCCGCGCCGTCGAAGTTGCGCTCGGTCAGGTACTGACGCGCCGGTGCCGCCTCGGGTGAATCGAGTGCGGCGGCGTAGAACTCCTGCGCCGCGGCGTTAGCGGCCACGAGCCGCGCCCGGGTACCACGGTCACGCTGCGCGGCGGTGCCGCCACCCTCGTAGTTGATGGTGTAGCCGATGCGATCAGCCAACCGCTCGACAGCCTCCACGAACGTGATGTGTTCGATCTTCTGGATGAAGGTGTAGGCGTCACCGCCCTCGCCGCAGCCGAAGCAGTGGAAATGCCCGTGGTTGGGCCGCACATGGAACGACGGCGACTTCTCGTCGTGGAACGGGCACAGGCCCTTGAGCGAGTCGGCACCCGCCCGTTTGAGCTGGACGTAGTCGCCGACGATGTCCTCGATCCGGGTGCGCTCACGAATCGCCGCGATATCGCGATCAGGGATGCGTCCGGCCATTTGGGTCAGTCTATGCCGCCCTACCCCCAGCTGGCCTGAACACCCAGGCTATCGCGGTCCACCCGCTCCAACCGGCTCTCGGTGTAGGACGCGATCTGGTCGATGACCACGCGGGTGCGGGCCGCGGCGTCGACGGCATCCTTGTACGCGGGCAGGAACACCGGGTCCAGGGTGGCCGGGGCCCCTTCGGCCAGCCAGCGCGCCACCCGGTGAATGCGTTCACGCTGCCGGGCCTGTACCGCAATATGCTTCGGATCGGACATGATGAACTGCAGCGCAAGCATTTTCAGCACCGCCACCTCGGCGGCCACCACCTCGGGCACGGTCAACTCGGCCTCGAACCGGACCAGCGGCCCGTCCCCGGCAACCTTTCGGGTGGCCCCGATCGCCGCGGAGGCGAACCGGCCCACCAACTCACTGGTCAACCGCTTGAGGTCGGCCGAGGCCCCCAGGGTGCCGTCGTAGGGGCCGATGGCCGCGACCACCGGCAGCGTGGCCAAGCGTGCCGCTGCCTCCTCCAGCGCGCCCTGCTCCAGCCCGCCGAAGGACTGCACGCCCAGCTCCGCGAGCACCTGGGCCTCCCCCGGCGAGGCCAGCACCCGCAGGTCGATGCGTCCGGAGATCACGCCGTCCTCGACGTCGTGCACCGAGTAGGCGACGTCGTCGGACCAGTCCATGATCTGCGCTTCCAGGCACCGGCGCCGCGGCGGAGCGCCGTGGCGCACCCAGGTCAACGCGTCCACTTCATCGTCGTAGGCGCCGAACTTTCCGCCACCCGGCGGACGCAGCCACGGGTACTTCGTCGCCGCATCCAGCGCTGCCCGCGTCAGGTTCAGCCCGGCACTGTTGCCGTCCGCGTCAACCACTTTGGGTTCCAGCCGGGTGAGGATGCGTAGGTTCTGGGCATTGCCCTCGAAGCCGCCGCAGTCGACGGCCACTTCGTCGAGCGCGCGCTCCCCGTTGTGTCCGTACGGCGGATGACCGATGTCATGCGCCAGGCCCGCCAGGTCCACCAGATCGGGGTCGGCGCCCAGGCCGGTGGCGATGCCGCGCCCGATCTGCGCCACCTCCACCGAGTGGGTCAGCCGGGTGCGCGGCGTGTCGCCCTCGCGCGGGCCCACCACCTGAGTCTTGTCGGCCAGACGCCGGAAGGCGGCGCTGTGCAGGACGCGTGCGCGGTCGCGCGCGAAGTCGGTCCGGTACTCCGTCAAAGAAGCAGCCGGGATGTCCATCATCGCCGTCTTGGGTGTTTCGGTGACGACGCGTTCACGGTCGGAATCGGTGTAGGCATCCTTTTTGCGCATCGTAGGCACAGTCTGCCAGGACGGTTCCCCGCGCCTCGCGAGGCATTAGATTGGCGACCATGCGTCTGCTGCGTGCCCTCGGGGGTCTGCTGGGAGTCCTGATCGCGGTGTTCACGGTGTTTGCCCCGACACTGCTGTTGGCCCCGGCGGCGAGCGCCGACCCGCCCTTCCGGGTTCCGAGCTATGTCACCGATCGCGCCGGGGCGCTCAAGAACCCGTCGCGGGTGCGTGCCGCCATCGACCAGCTCTACGAGACGCAGCACGTGCGGCTGTGGGTGGTGTTCGTCAAAGACTTCGGGAACACCGGCGCCGCGGCCTGGGCCGAGCAGACCATGAAGGCAAGCAATTTCGGCGACCGCGACGCCCTGCTGGCGGTGGCCACCGAGGACCGCGCCTACTCCTTCCAGCTCCCGTCGAACATCCAGAATGTCACCGACTCCGAGGTCGACGACCTGCGGTCCAACACCATCGAACCGGCCCTGCGGAAGGAAGATTGGGACGGCGCCGCCATCAAGACCGCCAACGGTCTGGAGGACGCGATCGCCTCGACATTCGCCGTACCGTGGAAGCCCATCCTGGGCGCGCTGGCGTTCGGCGGCATCATCGTCGGGGCCTTCGTGCTGTATTCGTGGTTCCGCAACCGGGCACGACGGCGCGCCGAGGTCGAGGCCGCCAAGGGCATCGACCCGTCCGACGCCCAGGCGCTGGCCGCCCAATCGGTCGACGCGCTCGACGAGCTGTCGAAATCGATTGTGGTGAATGTCGACAACGCGGTGCGCACCAGTGAGGCCGAGCTCGCGCTGGCGGTCGAGGAGTTCGGCACCGAGCAGACGACGCCGTTCCGCCAGGCCGTGGAGTCGGCGAAAGCGACGTTGGCGCAGTCCTTCTCCGTGCGCAAGCAGCTCGACGACGCCATCCCCGAGACGCCGATGGAACAGCGGCGGCTGCTGATCGAGGTGATCACCTCCGCCACGCGCGCCGACCGCACCCTCGACGAGCAGTCCACGGCCTTCGACGGTCTGCGCAACCTGGTGATCAACGCACCCGACCGGCTCAACGCGCTCACCCAACAGGTGGTGGCGATCTCCGCACGGGTGCCCGAATCCGAAAAGATCCTGGCCCAGTTGCGCACCGAATTCGACGGCGCGGCGCTGGCCCCGATCGCCGAAAACATCACCGAGGCCAACGAGCGCGTCCGCTTCGCGGATTCGCGGATCACGCATGGGCGGGAACTGGCGGCCCGTCCGATGGAGGGCCAGCAGATGAGCCTCGTGGACGCGGTGCGCGGGGCCGAGTCGGCGCTCAACCAGGCCACCGCGCTGCTCGACGCGGTGGACAACGCCGCCAACAACATTCGGCACGCCACCGACGCCCTGCCGGCGGCGATCGCGGACACCAAGTCGGGCATCGCTCACGCCGAGGAACTGCAAAAACAGGCCGCCGTGCCGTATGCCAAGGAGCTGGCACAGGCGCACGATGCCGCTGTGTCGGCGGTCGCCGACGCCGAGCGCGTGGGAGCCACCGATCCCCTGACGGCGTTCGGCCACCTCTCGAAGGCCGACGCCGAGCTGGACAAGCTGCTGGCGGCCGTGCAGCAGGAGCAGGCCGCCGCCGAACGCCGGGCCCGGGCGCTGGCACAAGCCATCGGCAACGCCCGCCAGAAGGTGACCTCGGTGAGCCAGTACATCGGCCTGCATCGCGGTGCCATCGGCGCGGGGGCCCGGGGCGACATCGCCGAGGCGGAGCGCAGCATCGCCGCCGCCGAGGCCAGCCGCGAGTCGAATCCGTCGAACGCCATCTTGTGGGCCAACCGCGCCGCCGAGCTGGCCGCGCGCGCCGAAAGCGGCGCGATGCAAGAAGTCCGCGCGGCGCAGTCTTACTACAGCAACGGGTACGGCAACTATGGCGGATACAGCGTCGCCGGTGACGTGGCCGGCAATGTGGCGGGTGCGGTGATCGGCGGCATCCTGCGCGGCATGCTCAGCGGCGGATCGAGCCATCACAGTTCCTGGTCCGGGTCCGGGTCGTCCTCCTACGGCGGCTCATCCCGGTCTTCGGGAATCAGCTATCGCGGCGGAAGCGGCCGCTTCTAACAGGCGCATCACCCCGGCACGTCCGGGTACTTGACGATTCCTGCCGACCGATGTGCAATATATTGCATGCCAGTACCCCCGTCGGAAGGCGTCGTAGCGCGGTCTCTCCTGCGCGACGACGCATACAAGGCCCTGCGTAAGGCCATCGTGGACGGCACCCTGGCCCCCGGCGAGCGCCTGCGCGACGACGAACTGAGCCGGTGGCTCGGCGTGAGCCGAACCCCGATCCGCGAGGCCCTCGCCCGCCTGGAGCAGGCCGGTCTGGTGCAGACCCAGCCCGGTCGGCACACCATCGTCAGCCCCGTCGACGTCCGCGAGGCACGTGCGGCGCAGTCGGTCGCCGCCGCGATGCACGAGCTGGCTGTGCGGGAAGCCATCGCCAACATCTCCGCCGGTGATCTGGCCGCGATGCGCCACGCCAACACCCGCTTTGCCGCCGCGCTCGACGCCCACGACCCCGATGCCGCACTGGCCGCGGACGACGAGTTTCACACCGTCGCCGTCGAGGCCAGCGCCAACCCGTACATCGCCGCCGTACTCGAACAGGTCACCCCGGTGCTGCGCCGCCTGGAACGCATCCGGTTCTCCAGCCGCGACGGGCGCCACTCGGTGGCTCTGCACGAGCAGATCATCGCCCGGTGCGAGGCCGGTGACAGCGAGGGCGCCGGCCGCGCAACACGCGACAACTGGCACACCCTCATCCCCGCGCCCGAAGACGGCACGCAGGAAGAGCGCGGAGCCAGCTGAAACACGCTGTTCCACAACGATCTACCCGAACAACGCCAGGAGAGCGCCTTGTCGATACACGATTTTCCCCGCTACCCGCTGACCTTCGGGCCCAGCCCCATCCATCACCTGGAACGCCTGAGCCGACATCTCGGCGGCGCCCAGATCTGGGCCAAGCGGGAGGACTGCAACTCCGGGCTCGCCTTCGGCGGCAACAAGATACGCAAGCTGGAATACATCGTCCCGGACATTCTCGCCAGCGGCGCCGACACCCTGGTATCCATCGGCGGATATCAGTCCAACCACACCCGGCAGGTGGCCGCCGTCGCGGCGGTGCTGGGCATGCGATGCCACCTGGTGCAGGAACGCTGGGTGGACTGGGACGACCCCGTCAACGACAAGGTCGGCAACATCCTGCTGTCACGCATCATGGGCGCCCACACGCAGCTGGACCCGGCGGGCTTCGACATCGGCATCCGCCGGTCGTGGGAAGTCGCCCTGGCCGCCGTCGAAAACCGTGGCGGCAAGCCCTATCCCATCCCCGCAGGCGCATCTGAACACAAGTACGGCGGCTTGGGCTTCGCCAATTGGGCGTATGAAGTGGCCGCCCAGGAAGAACAACTGGGCGTCTTCTTCGACACCATCGTGGTGTGCACCGTCACCGGATCGACGCATGCCGGCATGATCGCGGGATTCGCCGCACTCGCCGATGCCGGGGGCCCACCGCGGCGGGTATTGGGCATCGACGCATCGGCCACCCTCCCGCAGACCCTCGACCAGGTCACCCGAATCGCGCGGCACACCGCGAGTCAGATCGGCCTCGAACGCGACCTGCGCCCCGACGAGATCACCGTGCTGGAGGGGTGGGCGGGCGAAAAGTACGGCGTGCCCGTCGAATCCACCACCGAAGCGATCCGGCTGTGCGGGCGGCTGGAGGCCATGATCACCGACCCGGTGTACGAGGGCAAGTCGATGGCAGGGCTGATCGACCTGGTTATCGACGGGACAATCGAGCCCGGCTCAACCGTGCTGTACGCCCATCTGGGTGGCCAGCCGGCACTGAACGCCTACAGCGGCGTCTTCACCGGCTAAACCGCGTACCCGTCGGCGACCTTGAGCGCCTCGTCGATGATCGCGAGCCCGCGCCGCAGATCCTCTTCGCTGATGATCAGCGGAGGCGCCACGTGCGTGCGGTTGAAGTGCGTGAACGGCCACAGGCCGTCCTTCTTGCACGCCGCCGCGAAGGCGTTCATCGGTCCGGCGGCCTCACCGCCGGCATTGAACGGCACCAACGGCTCGCGAGTTTCCTTGTCGCGCACCAGTTCCACGGCCCAGAACAATCCGCGGCCACGGATCTCGCCGACGCTCGGGTGCGTCTGCACCCAGCGCTCGAGCTCCGGACGCACCACGCGCTCGCCGAGATCGCGCACCCGCTCCAGGATCTTGTCGTCCTCGAACACCTTGATGGTCTCCACACCGACCGCGCAGGCCAACGGGTGACCGGAGTACGTCAGACCACCCGGGTACGGACGGTGATCGAAGCTGGTGGCGATCGCATCGGAGATCACCACACCACCGAGGGGCACGTAACCGGAGTTGATGCCCTTGGCGAAGGTGATGAGGTCCGGGGTGACGTCAAAGGCGTTGATGGCGAACCATTCTCCGAAACGCCCGAAGCCAACCATGACCTCGTCGGCGATGAACACCAGGCCGTAACGATCGCAGATCTCGCGGACCCCGGCCAGGTAACCCGGCGGGGGCACCAGCACACCGTTGGTGCCGACCACCGACTCCAGGATGATCGCGGCGATCGTGGGCGGGCCCTCCAGGTTGATGAGCTGCTCCAGATGCTCCAGCGCCCTTTGGGTTTCCTGCTCGGGCGAGGTGGAGTGGAACGCCGAACGGTAGGCGTACGGGCCGAAGAAGTGCACCACCGAGTTGTCGCCCGGGTCGTTGGCCCAGCGGCGCGGCTCACCGGTCAGCGACATCGAGGTGGTGGTGCCACCGTGGTAGCTGCGGTACGCGGCAAGCACCTTGCGACGGCCGGTGTGGTGACGCGCCATGCGCACGGCGTGCTCCACGGCCTCGGTGCCGCCGTTGGTGAAGAAGACCTTGTTCAGCGTTCCCGGGGCGCGCTCGGTCACCAGGCGGGCCAGCTCACCGCGCACGTCGTTGGCGAAGGCCGGTTGAATGGTGGCAAGCCTGTCGGCCTGACGCTTGATGGACTCGACCAGACGGGGATGCTGGTGTCCGAGATTGAGGTTCACCAGCTGCGAGCTGAAGTCCAGGTACTCCTTGCCGGTGTAATCCCAGAAGGTGGCGCCCGATCCCCCGGCGATGGGCAGTGGGTCGATCATGGCCTGCGCGGACCACGAGTGGAACACGTGTCCACGGTCGTCGGCACGGACCTGCGCCTCGGCCGCCGGCGCCTCGATGGGCGCGCTGGCGGGATCGATTCCGATGTGGTTCTGGACGTCAGTCATTTCTGCTCCTCGGCTAGCAGCCCTTGAGAGATTTGGCGAGATGATCGGCCACGCCGCCGATCGGAATACGCTGCTGGGTCATCTCGTCGCGGTCGCGAACGGTGACGGAGTCGTCTTCGAGCGAGTCGAAATCGACTGTGACGCAGAACGGGGTGCCGATCTCGTCCTGTCGACGATACCTGCGTCCGATGGCACCGGCGTCGTCGAAGTCGACATTCCAGCTCTGGCGCAGTTCGGCGGCCAGCGCTTTGGCGCGCGGGCTCAGGTCGGCGTTGCGCGAGAGCGGCAGCACCGCGACCTTGACCGGCGCCAGGCGCGGATCCAGGCGCAGCACGGTGCGCTTGTCCACCCCGCCCTTGGCGTTCGGGGCCTCGTCCTCGTGATACGAGTCGACCAGGAAGGCCATGAACGAGCGGGTGAGACCGGCCGCAGGCTCGATCACGTACGGGGTGTAGCGGCGATCCTCGGCTTGGTCGTAGTACGACAGGTCTTCACCGGAATGCTTGGCGTGCGTGGACAAGTCGAAGTCGGTGCGGTTCGCGATGCCCTCCAGCTCACCCCACGGGTTGCCGCTGAAACCGAACTTGTACTCGATGTCGACGGTGCCGTCGGAGTAGTGCGACAGCTTCTCTTTGGGGTGGTCGTACAGCCGCAGGTTCTCCGGGTCGATACCCAGATCCACGTACCACTGCAGCCGGGTGTCGATCCAGTACTTGTGCCACTCGGGCGCGGTCGACGGCTCGACGAAGAACTCCATTTCCATCTGCTCGAACTCGCGCGTGCGGAAGATGAAGTTGCCGGGCGTGATCTCGTTGCGGAAGCTCTTGCCGATCTGACCGATACCGAACGGTGGTTTCTGGCGCGACGTGGTGACGACGTTCTTGAAGTTGACGAAGATGCCCTGGGCCGTCTCGGGACGCAGGTAGTGCAGACCCTCTTCGGTCTCGATGGGACCCAGGTAGGTCTTGAGCATCATGTTGAAGTCGCGCGGCTCGGTCCACTGCCCCTTGTTGCCGCAGTCCGGGCAGACGATCTCGGTCATCGGGACCGACTCGGGATCGATGGGTTGTGCGTCTTTGGCCGCCTTGCGCTCCGCGTAGGCCTCCTGCAAGTGGTCCTGGCGGTGCCGCTTGTGACAGTTCAGGCACTCGACCAGCGGGTCGTTGAACACGTCGACGTGACCGGAGGCGACCCAGACCTGACGGGGCAGTATCACCGAGGAATCCAGGCCGACGACATCGTCGCGGCTGGTGACGACCGAGCGCCACCACTGCTTCTTGATGTTCTCCTTGAGCTCCACACCGAGCGGTCCGTAGTCCCACGCCGACTTGGTACCGCCGTAAATCTCACCGCAGGGGTACACGAGTCCCCGGCGCTTGGCGAGGTTGACGACGGCCTCGATATTGTTGACCGGCTTCCTATCGGCACTGTTCGGCTTGGCGGCCACGATCTGCTCAGGCTCCTCTTGAGATCCACAGGACTGCAGTAATTGACCTGAACAGCCTAAGGGCCGAAGAAAGAGCTTTTTACCTCGGTGGTCGCAGCAGCTACTTCAGATGGTCCAGCAGGATGCCCTCGGGACCGAAGTACTCCTGGCGCCACTTCTCGAGCAACGGGCCGTGGTCGATGTCGTCGGGGTGAAATCCCGGCTGCAGGTAGCACCGGATTTTGGCGCCGAGTCCGGCGAACAGCGGCGTGCGCGGCAAGGTCAGCACGCTGCGCAGGGTGCGCAGCGGGTGGCGCCACGCCCACGGATCGGTGGCGATCGAGGCCAGCAGGATCACCGTCCGGCTCAGGAACAGCGCCAGGGTCGCGATCATCGCCGCGATGCGCATCGGCTCGCCGCCACCGATGTAGCGGTACACGTCGAAGGCGACGGACTTGTGTTCCATCTCCTCGATGGCGTGCCAGTTGAGCATCGCGCGCACCTCGGGGTCGGTCAGCTGGTGCTGTATCCAGGGCACGCTGAGCACCTGCTCTCCGAGGATGGCCGTGAGGTGCTCCACGCCGGCGGTGATGGCCAGTGCGCACCGGGCGACGCTGTCCGGCAGCCGGTCCCGATGCTGTTTCATGCGCTTGACCAAACGCGCGCCCACCCGGTCCATGAGCCCGGTCGCCCAGTAGCCGCGGTGCACCAACTGCGTGTTCAGTTCGCGGTGCTGGATCCCGTGGGTCATCTCCTGCCCGATGAACCCGGCAACCTGCTTCTTGAGCACGGGGTCGGTGATCTGCCGGTCGTAGCGCCGCACCGACTGGATGAAGAACTCCTCACCGGACGGGAAGAAGCCCGACAAGAGTGCCACCAGATGGCTCATGGCGATGTCGTCGGCCACGAAATGCCGCCGCGAGGGCGCCGCCCCGTCGAATGTGAACGCGATGCGGCGGGTGTGCACCGCACGTCCGGCCGCAGAAGCCGGACGCGGCTGCGCGTTGTGCGTCGGCATCGTCATTTCGGTGGCTCGATGGGCAGTGCGGGTCCGCCGTAGGGCGTCGGCACGGTGTATCGGCCCGGCGGCGTCGGGTCGGAGGTGGCGCCCAGGTCGGCGCCGGCCGGGGGCCCGGCCGTGTCGTCGCCCGCGGGACGCGGCGCGTTCTTGGCACCCCGAACCAGGACGGCGGGATCGTCGTCGCGGCAGTAGGTGTACAGGAACGGTTCCGGATAGTCCGCCGAGGAGGGTGGGCGCCGGGGTGTGCCGTAATCGCAGGCGTACCGCGGATACAGATCGGAGGTCACCCACAGTCCGTGGTCGTGCATGGTGCTGATGAACGCCTCCAGCGCCGAACCACGATAGGCCGGGAACAGGGCACTGAGCGCGGGCACGCGCACGTAGGACAGCCGGGCATTGACGGCCAGGTTGGCCAACAGTTGCACCATGGTGTCGGAGTTGTCGTCGAACAGCTTGTCCGTGGCCTGCAGCACTCGCGGGGATTGGTCGATGAGCTTGCGGTAGCCGCCGTCCATCGCGTTGACACCCGCCAGGGTGCCGCGCAAATTTCGGGCAGTGGCCGCGATGCCGCCGTTGACGTCCACGGCCGCCGACAGCACGGTGCGGCTGTCCTTGATCGCGCTGACCGTCTCGGGCAGCACCGAGTCGAGGGTGGCCAGCAGGAAGACCCCGCCGTCGACGATGTCGGTGAGCTTGCGCGGCCCGTCGGCGCTCAGACTCAGTTCCTTCTTGATGCGTGCGATCTTCACCGGATCCACTTGGGCCAGAACGCCGTCGGCGTGGGTCAGCAGCTGCGCCGGGGTGACGGGTATAGCGGTGCGGTCGCGGGTGATCACATCCCCGGCGGACAGGAACGGGCCCGCATCCGATGCCGCGGAGAAGTCGAGGTATTGCTCACCGGCCGGGGACAGCCCGGAGACCCGTACCGCAGCGGAGGCCGGCACGCGCACCTCGCTGTCCACGGTGACGGTCGCGTTCACGCCGTCTCTGGTGAAGGTCAGTGACTCGACGGAGCCGATGCGCACACCGTGCAGCGTCACGTCCTGGTGCGGCAACAGGCCCCCGGACTCGGCGAGCTGAATGGTCACCGGGTAACTCGACGCCAGCGGCCGCACATGCAGCACTGCGACCAGCAGGTAGGCGACCGAAATGGCCAGGGTCGCAACGAGCGACAGCCCGCTCACCCACGCGCGGCTCATCGCCCGGACCCCGGTAGACCAGCCTCCGGCGAGGCGGGGCGCTGTACCTCAGGGCCCTGCGCTTCCGGGCCCTGCCCGACCACACGTTCCTGCAGCCGCCACAACGAGTATTTGAGGGTGCCGACGAGCTTGTTCCAGTCGTATCGCTTGGGGCCGTGGAAGCCCGGATCTCCCCCGAAACCCGCATCCGGTATCGCACCCAGCACCAGACGGTCGATACCGGCGCGGCCGGAAATGTACGAACCCGCGGTGATCTTGATGAAGGGTGCGTACAGCCGGTTGAGCGAGAGCAGTCTGGTCTCCGGATCCAGCACCACGTCGTTCCACGACCGGGAGATGGCGTTGGCATCGGCCACCACGCTGCGTCCGCTGGTATCGGTGCCCGCGATGGACGGGAACTTGCCCAACTCGCGCGCGGTATCACCCAGCAGCAGCACCAGATCGGAAATCTGGCCGGCGTTTTCCTGCAAGGTCGCCGTCGCCGGACCCGCCGCGTGCAACACCTGCCCGAGTTCCTCGCTCCTGCCGTCGAGCGCCTCCGCCAGCCGGGCCGTCTGCGTCATCGCGGCATCCAGCTGCCCCGAGCGCGCGTTGAGCTTGCCCAGCAGCTCGTTGGACTTTCCGATCATGCGCCCGAAGGCCTCACCGTCCGGACCGGCCGCCCTACCCATGCCGTTGACGACGTTGGTGAGATTGTGCACCGCACCGCCGTTCACCAGGATCGCGGCCGAGCTGAGCACCGACTCCACGGTTGCCGCCGCACCGGTCTGATCTATCGGGATGGTGTCGCCGTCGGCAAGCGTGCCGCCGTGGGGTCGTTCGGGCGCGGTGATGGCCACGAAGACGTCACCGAGCGGTGTGGCGGTGCGCAATTGCGCGGTGCTGCCAGCGGAAAGCGTGACGTCGTGGCGGATGCGCAGGGTGGTCACCGCGTGGAAGTCCCTGGCCGCCATGGACTCCACCTCGCCGATGTCGGCACCGGCCAGTTTCACCTTGGCGCGCTCGGGCAGGTTGAGCGCATTCGCGAACACGGCCGTCAGCCGGTATCCCCCACCACCCAATCCGGGGGCGGGCAGTGGCAGGTCGGCCAGTCCACCGGTGGAACACCCCGCGCAGAGGATCATGATCGCGGCGAATGCCGATAGCCTGCGTCGCATCATTTCTGTCCCATCGCGGCGAGCCCGTCGAGCATGTACGTCAGCCCGAAGTCGGGACCGTAGTCCTGTAAGGTTCCTGTGCTGCAACCAAGTTGGCGCAGTCCCATCAGATTGCAGATCTCCTTGGCCATCTGGCCGTCGAAGACCATGCGGTCGGCCAGGAAGTGTGCACGTATTGCGCCGTTGCGCTGGTCGATGGCGTTGTAGAGGTTGTCGGCCATCAGCGGCAACACGTCGAAGAATTCGGCGACCTCCCGCTGGCGGTCGTAGACCGTCTGGATGCTCTTGTTGCCGTTGGCGATACCGCGGCGGACGGCGTCGCGGTTGTCCTGCAGGATCTTCCCGGTCTGCTCGATCACCTCGTTGAACTGCCGCCCGGTACTGCCCGAACCAAAGTTCTCACGGGCCAGGATGTCGCTGAGTTGCCGCACCGTGGAACCGAACTGGCGCAGGCTCGCGTCGTTGCGGGCCGCCGCGTCCAACAGACCGCTCACGTTCCGGACAATGGCGGTCATCTGCTCGCGGCTGTGCGCCCCGCCGTCGGCGCCGAGGCGCAAGGCCCGGGACAACTCGTCCAGTGCCGTCTTGATTCGGTCACCGTTGCCGGCGGCCACCCCGTCACCGGCATTGAGCACCGAGGCGATGGGCCCGCCCCCGGCGCCGTCACCGCGAAGGGATCCGGAGAGTTTGTCGAGCATGCCGAGCACCCGGTCGAATTCGACGGGGGTCCGGGTCCGGTTCAGGCCGATGGTGTCGCCGTCGCGTAGCGCCGGCCCGCCGCGATACGGCGGCGACAGTTCGACCTGACGGTCGGTGAGGATTGACGTCGAGAGGGTGACGGCCTGCGCATCGGCGGGGACCTTCACCTGACCGTCAACCGTGAACTCCACTTCGGCGTAGCCGCCCCTGGCGGTGATCTTGGAGACCTGCCCTACCGGCATGCCGAGCACGGCAACCACATTGCCGGGATACAGGCCTGCGGCACTGTCGAATTGGGCCGTGACGGTGATGGTTCCACTGTCCCGGGTGACGGACCATGCCGCGCCCGCGGTGGTCACGACCAGGACCAGTGCCACCGCGATCAGGAGGATGGTGCGAATCTTGGTCACTGGCAGTCCTTGAAGTACTCGAGCATCCCGAATTGCTTGGCGCGGCCGCTGATCGCACACATCCACGAATCGATGAGAGCGCCCCCACCCGGGTTTGCCTCGATCGAGTTGCCAAACCCGGTGGCGTTGGCGATTTCACGAATGGGCACCGGTGCGATCTGGAGCAGGTTGCGTAACAAGGCATCTTGCTTGGCGAGCTTGCCGCTGAGCTCCTCCATGGTGTGGATGACCCCATCGAGGGCACGGTGATCGCCCACCACGATGGTGCGCAGCGACTCCACGATGCTCTGCAGTGAGCGCATCATCGCGTGGAAGGCCGCCGAGCGTGCCACGAACTCGCCCACCAGCTCTTGTCCCTGGCGGATGAAGGTGCCGATATCGGACTGCTGGCGGCGCAGCATGCCGGTGACGCTCTCGGTGCTGGTCAGTAGCGTGCCCAACTGCTCGCGCCGCTGAGCGATCACCGAGGACAGCGCACGCACGTTCTCCATGGCCTGCGGCACCACACCGGGCAGCCCGTCCAGTTGCGTACCGAGCACGGTGAGCGACGAGGCGATGCGATCGGCGTCCACCTGCTCGAAGGTGCGGGTCGAATCGGCCAGTGCGGCCTGCAAGTCGTAGGGAACCTCGGTGTGCTGCAGGCTGATCCGCCGGCCCTCGGGAGCTCCGCCGCCTGCCGGTCGCAGGTCCAGATACCGGGAGCCGAATAGCGTGGTGATCTTGATCGCGGCCCGCGATTCACGGCCGACCGCAATGTTGTCACGCACCCGGAAAGTCGCCTCCACATGGTCACCCGCCAGCCGCACACCGGTCACCGAACCGACCTGCACCCCCGCGACGGTGACGATATTCCCCGGTCGCAGCGCGGCGGCCTGCAGGAACTCGGCGGTGAATTGCCGGTACCCCAGGCCCACTTGCTTCACCAGCAGCAGTGCGCCGATGAGCGCTGCCACGACGGCCACCGCGATCACACCGAGCCAGGTCTTGTTGTGGGAGTCCAGCGGTCTACGAAGAACGGAGAGCCGGGACATGCGCACCTCAGCCGCCATCGCCGGCGTTCCTACAGCGTGCGGTGTGCTTGGCCCGCCCACCCGGAGTGGCCGCGTTGACGATGATCGGGACGACGTCGTTGAGCCCCGGGAAGAACCCGTAGATGTTCACGTCGCAGGCATAGGCATTCATGTAGGCGCCCTGCCCGAACATGCGCGCCAGACCCTTGAGGAACAGCGGTGTGTTGAGACCCGCGTATGCGATCTGCGGCTCGATGTCCAGCATGTGCTGGGTGTAACCGGGCTCGCGCGTGAGCAATTCGTGCACTGACGGATCAACATCCCTGGCGATCCGCGACAGGTTTCTGACCACCTCGGTCATCTTCCCCACCGAGGCCACCAGCTCGGGCCGGCGGCTGTCGAACTGGCCCACCACGGAGCGGGTGGCGCCGATGGCGTCCTCGAAATCCTTGTTTTGCGCGGCGAGGCTGCCCACCACGTTGTCCAGGCCGGCGATCACATGGTCCAGCGCATCGTCACGGCCGGTGAACGTCTTGGTCAACGTCGACGTCTGATCCACCAGGGTGGCGAACGCCGCGGTGTCCCCCTGCAGCGACCCGATGACGGCCTGCGTGAGGTTGTTCACCTGCGCCGAATCCAAGACCGCGAACAGCGGCTCGTATCCGTTGAGCAGGGTGCCGATATCGAAGGAGGGTTCGGTGCGCTCGACGGGGATGACACCACCCGGCGCCAGTAAACCGCCCGCGCCCGAGTGTGTCTGTGCCAAGGCGAGATAACGCTGACCCACGATGTTCTGATACGTGACCGACGCGGTGACGTCGGCGGGCAGAGGCTGACCGTCCTGGACCGCGAAGCTCACCTTGGCGACGGTTCCGATGAGCTCGATGTGCTGGACCCGCCCGACGCGCACGCCCGCGATCCGCACATCGTCACCCTCACGCAGCCCGAAGACGTCGGTGAACATCGCCGCGTAGGACACCGTGGAACCCTTGACATCCCGGCGCAGAGTGACGTACACGAGCCAGGTCAACACCGTGGCGATCACCAGGAAGACGGCCAGCCCGATCAGGGGCCCGCGCGTTGCCGTGCCTCTCATCGAGCATCTCCTTGGTTGTTCAGGTCCTGTGTTCTGGTCACGACGGCGCCCCGGGCGATGGGCCCGAGCACCAGCTGGTCTGCCGAGGTGGCCGGCTGTCCGAGGATTCGGCCCAGCTGTCCGCGCTCTTGCACGCTGCCGACCGGACCCACGTTTCCACCGAAAGAAGCGGGTGCCATGCCGATTTGACCCGGGTCGGCACTGCCGGGTACAGGCGGAGCGGGAGTGAGCCAGGACGGCACCGGCGGGTTGGGGTCACGCAGGTCCGGGTTCGGGTTGACCAACGGCGGTCCAACGGCGACGAGGTTGCCGTTCTCGCCGACCACCGTTCCCGGCGGCGGCGCCAGATTGGCCGGCGGGTGATAGTTCTGCGGCAGCAGTACCTCAGGCAGGTCCGGGCGCACCGCGATCTGCGGTGCCGTGAAGCAACTGGGCCCCTTGAGTTCTCCGTAACGCGGGCAGTCGGCGCGGGTGTAGGTGTACGACGGGGTGAAGGACAGGTTCACCCGACCCCGCGCGGTGGTCAGTTCCGGGTCCCACACCTGCTGGAAGAAGGTGTCCGAGAACCTGGTGATGCGTTGGGAGATCGGCACGAAGTGCTGGGCGTTGTCGGCCAGCACGCCCAGCACCGGTGTCAGATCGGTGGTGATCTGGATGAGTTGGTCGGTGTGGTTGCGCAGCGACTCCGCGGTGGTGCCGGTGGTGTGCACCCCCGCACCGATGAATGTGCGCAATTGGTCCCGTTTCTCGGCGAGGGTCTGCATGGGCACCACGGCCTGATGCAAGGCATCAACCAGATCCGGTGCGGTCTGCGAGAGCCCACGGGCGGCATGCACCAACGCCGACACCGTCGAAGGGCCTTGGTCGGTCGCGACGACGGCATTGAGCTGATCGAGTGCGCGGTCGAGTTGTGCCGCACTGGTGAGTAGTTCGACGCGGCGATGGTCGGTGGCGGCTCCCACGGCTGCCAGGATCCCCAGGGTGTTGTCCTCGCGGCCCCGACCGGTCGCGGTGAGGATCTCGCGCAGCTTGTTGACGGTGGTCTGGAACAGCACGGTGGGCAGGCGGGTGTCCTCGGCGATATGCCCACCCTCGCGAATCGGCGCACCGGACCCATGGTCGACGAGCTGCAGGGCCGAGACCGCGAACACGTTGCTCGGTACCACCCGTGCGGTCACGGTGGCGGGAATCGATGGAGCATAAAGGGGTTTCAACCGCACATGCACCCGGTTGGGCTGCATACCGACCCCCGAGGTGACTCCGTCGACGGTGCCAACAAGCACGCCCCGATACTTCACATCCGACCGCGGCGGCAGACCATCGCCGACGTTGTGCAGCTCGGCGACGATGTTCACATACCGGTCCAGCACTCCGGTCGACTTGACCAACAGCGCCGCCGTCATGGCGACGACGACGGCCAGCGCGGCGCCCCCGCGCACCAGCAGCTGGCGGCGCGAGAAGACGGCACCATCCAGATCGTGGTGGCTATCACGGCGATTCTTCACGTCAACCCCCGAACCTGGCGCCCGAATCGACACTCCACAGCGCCATGGTCAGCAGCATGTTGACGATGATCACCGCGGTGATGCTGGCGCGCATCGCGTGCCCGGCGGCGATGCCCACACCCTCCGGACCCCCGTCTGCGCAGAAGCCGTAGTAGCACTGCACCGCCGAGGCGATCCATACGAAGACGATCGCCTTGAGGACCGAGTAGGCAATATCGGTCCCGTTGATCAGCAGTGTGAAGTAGTGCAGATACGGCCCCGTCGAACCGCCGCTGACAAGACGCACCATCAGCTGACAAGACAGGTAGCTGATCGTCAAGCATGCTGCATACAGGGGCACGATGGCGACCACAGAGGCCAGCAGGCGCGTGGTCACGAGGTACGGAATCGGTCGGATGGCAAGGGAATCCATCGCGTCGACTTCCTCCGCGATACGCATGGAGCCCAGTTGGGTGGTAAACCGGCATCCCGCCTGCACCGCGAAGGCCAGCGCGGCCATGATCGGGGCGAGCTCACGCGTGGTCACCATCGAGGAGATGACACCGGTAGCGGGCCCGAGCCCCATGAGGCTCAGGAAGTTGTAGCCCTCGATCGCCACCAGAGCTCCCGAGGTGATGCCGAGCACCAGCACCACCCCTGCCGTTCCACCGCCGACGACGATCGACCCGTTGCCCCAGGTGATATCCGAAAGCAGCCGCAAGAATTCACGCCGATAGCGGCGCAGTGCGATCGGGATCGCCAGGAAGGCGTGCACGAAGAAGGTGACCATGTGGCCGAGACGCGCCAGCGGACCGGCAGCGACATCCACCGTGAAGACCATGGGACGAAAAGTCTTGTGGCCGTTGTCAAGCGTGACGGTCACAGCACCGCCCTGGGGAACAGCATGGTGTAGACCTGGCTGACCACGACGTTGATGATCATGAGCAGCAGCACAGACTCGACGACGGCCGCGTTCACCGAGTTGGCCACTCCGGTCGGCCCACCGTGCGCGGCCAGCCCCTTCTGGCAGGCGATCACCGCGACGACGGCCCCGTAGACCGCCGCCTTCATCAGTGCCAGCAGCAGGTCCGCCGGGGTGGCGAACGATGCGAAGGTGGCGACGAAACTGCCTGGGGCACCGCCCTGTACGAACACGTTGAACAGGTAACTGGCCAGGAACCCCACAAAGCACACCACGCCGGTAAGAGCGATACCGATGAGAATGGCCGCGGCAAACCGCGGGACCACGAGGCGGCGCACCACCGAGACACCCATGACCTCCATGGCCGCGGTTTCCTCACGCATGGTGCGGCACCCGAGATCGGCGGTCATCGCCGAGCCCACCGCCGAGGCCAACAACATGGCCGCCACCAGAGATGCGGCCTGCCGCACCACCGCCAGGCCGCTCGCCGCACCGGCCAGCGAGGTAGCACCGACCTGCCCCGCGAGCAGCGCGAACTGAATGGAGAGCGTCACCCCGATGGGCAGTGCCACCAGCACCGTCGGCATCACGGCCGTACCCGCCATGAAGGCCGCCTGCCGCACGAACTCCGTCCACTGAAAACGACCGGTCACCAAATCCGTCACGAAGTAGCGCAGCGTATGCACGCCCAGGACAAATTGCTCGCCCACTGTGGTGAGCGCAGCAATCGGGTGATGTCGTATATAGACCGCACTTCGATAACCCAGTGGGCGAACCACTTTGGACACCACGGGGCGGACACGGACCTGCTGGCCCTGCCCAGTCATCGCCTCACACTACATTTTGCTAGACGTTCAGTGGTGGCTCTCCTGCGCAGCTTCCCCGAGGACGTCTTCGGGATCCAACCGGCGGGGACCACATGGACGTCACGCGGGCTCACCCCAAGGGTGCGGTAGACACGATCGGCCACCTCGGCACGGATGCGTGCGCTCTCGGCGGTGTTCGCGTGTAGCGCCGATTCGGCCACCATCGCAAATCCTTCACCGGCCGCCGCCGTGGACAGACGCACCGCGGCGATGCCGCCGGAACGAACGCCGGCCACCCCGACGACCGACCGCTCGATGTCCTCGGGATGCACGTTGCGCCCCGAGATGATCAGGATGTCCTTCTTACGCCCGCAGATCACCGGCTGACCGTCCTGCATCAAGTAGCCGATATCGCCCGTGGACAACCAGCCCTGCGCGTCCAACATCGGCTCGAATCCCGATGCCGTGCGGTACCCGGCGGTGACATTGTCCCCACGAATTTCCAGCTCGCCTATCGCGTTCACGGGCAACACCTCGCGGTCGTCGTTGACCACCCGCACCTCGCATCCGGGCAGCGGAAGCCCCAGCGGCACACGCGCACTGACCTCTGCGCCCTCTATTGCGACCAGATCGGGATGCGGCGGGCACACCCGGAACCCCTCACCGCGCCGCACGAACGAGACCGCCAGCGTGGCCTCGGCCATACCGTAGGCGGGGACGATGGCCTCAGCCCGCATACCGAAGCGAGCGCCCTGCGCCGCGAACCGTTCGAGGGTCGCGACGTCGATCGCCTCGGCACCGCTGAGCGCGAACTGTAACGAGGACAAGTCATATGCACCATCGGGTGCCTTGCTCAGGCGGCGGGCCAGCAGTGAGTACGCAAAGTTAGGGCCCGCTGTCATGCTGCCGCGATAGGTACTGATGAGCCTCGCCCACAACAGCGGATCACCGAGGAAGTCCATCGGCGTCACGCTGACCGTGTTCATTCCCCGGCACATCGGGACGATCAGATAGCCCATCATTCCCATGTCGTGGAACAGCGGCAGCCAACTCACCACCACATCCGTTTCGGGGTCCGCGCCGGACGCGCTCACCATGGCCCGCAGGTTGGCCTCGATATTGCGGTAGCTGATGCTGACGGCCTTGGGCGTACCGGTGGAGCCGGAGGTCAACTGCAGGAAGGCGATAGCGTCCTGGTCGGTCTCCACAACCTCGCCGGGCGGCCCGTTCAACAGGGCGGGCAACTCCAAAACGCGCGTGGCGACGGACCCGAACTGGCCGACGGCGGCCATGAACGGGTCGCCCACCACAACCGTCGAGGAACCGACCGCGGCCAGTGCCCGGCCGGTGTCCTCGACCCACACGCGCATATCGGACCGGTGGGTCGGCTGGTGCAGCATGGTCACCGAGGCGCCGGAGAGCCAGATGCCCTGCACCAGTGGAGCGATTTCGCCGGGGGCACCGGCCAGTACCGCGACCGCGTCACCGGGGCGTACCCCCGCGGCCTGGAGGGCACCCGCGATGCGCAACCCCGTCAGGTGCACATCCGCCCATGGCACCGTGCGCAACTCGTCCAGCAGCGACGTCCCGTCGGGGCCGATTGGTGCCGAGGTGAGGCCGCGGTGGGCGATGCCGGCGCCGGCCCGCAACCGCTCGATCACCGGATTCGTCGTCACAGTCGACTCTCCACGAGCTCGATCAGCGCGCCGAGGGTCTTGCATTCGAAGACGTCGTCCTTGGTCAGCTGAATGCCGAAGCGACCCTTGATCTCCGAGACTCCCAGGGCGAATGACAGCGAGTCGAACCCGAGATCGCCCACCAGTTCCGAGAAGTCGTTGACGTCCGCGGTGGGTAGCTCAAGCTCCTCGGCGATGAATTCGATGAGGAACTCACGGACCTGTGATGAGTCGCTTGCGCGAAGAACATCGTGTTGTGACGGGGTTTCCATATTTTTCTCTATGCCTTCTATTTGCCGATTTTGCGGCGGATCACCAGATGGATGGGGATTTGCAGCAGCGCGAACATGCCGATGGCAACCAGGGCGCCCTTGACCACCAGCATGGCGTCGAATTCGCCGTACATGATCGTGGAGGCGGCGGACACGATGTGGGAGAAGGGATTCGCGTTGATGCTGATCCTGAGCCAATCGGACAGGAACACCGACGGCATGAGTGCCTGACTGACGAACAGCACCGGTAGGGCCAGCGGCAGCATCGCCACGGGCGCCTGCGGATTGAGGGTGCGCAACGCCACCAGGTAGAACAGGGAGCTGTACGCCGCCGACCATAGGAACATCACCAGAACCAGGAAGAACCCTGTCAACAGCCCCGCCCGCAGCGGCGCGTCGAGGAAGGCCAGCAGTCCGATGACGATGACCGCCGCGGGGAGGATGCGGAACATCTCGAAGCCGATCTTGGCCGCCATGATCTGTCCGGTGGACACGCCGTAGAGCCGCAGCCGGTCGGTGAACCCCGATCGGATCTCGTCGATGAGTGTGCCTGCGCCGTAACCCGCGCCGAGCATCGGAATGAGCATGATGAGGCCCGGCGCGATGTACGCGGTGTAGGAGGACAGCGGGAACCCGGGTAGGTCGGCGACCCGCTGGAACATCGACCGCACGAAGATCACCAGGACGACCGGGAAGACGATCGGGAAGATGAACCCGAAGACCGGCTGTCGCAGACCCACGACGACGTAACGGCGAAACAGCCGCGCGGTGTTGGACAAGGCGTTCACTGCGTCACCTCCAGGAATGCGTCGCGCAGCGAGGTGGATCGCACTTCGATGCTGGCCGCACCCAACCCGACGCGACCGAGCTGGGCACTGAGCGCCTCCAGGTCGGTAGCGGACGCGGAATCCAATGTCCCGGACAAGGTCCCGGTCTCACCGCGTTGCAGGGTGTAGCCCGCGGCCACCAATTCGTTGGCCGTGTCCTCGGAGATGCCGCCGTAGGCCGAGATCTCGACGGCGTAACCGTGGCTGCGCGTGAACTCCTGGGTGGAGCCCGACGCCACGAGCTGTCCGCTCTTGACGATGCCCACCTCGTCGGCGAGTGACACCGCCTCGTCCATATCGTGTGTGGTCAGCACGACGGTCCGCCCTTCGGAACGCAGCAGCCGGATAGCATTCCAAACCTCCTGTTTGCCTTCGATATCCAGCCCACTGGAGGGCTCGTCGAGAAAGAGCATCTGCGGGTTGTGCGCGACCGCCAGCGCGACGTCGACGCGGCGGCGCATGCCGCCCGACAGCGCGCCCACCTTGCGGTTCACATAGCTACTCAGGCCGAACTGCTCGATGAGCTGTTCCTCGCGCGCCTTGCGCCGCGCCTTGGGCCAGCCGGCGATGGCCAGACTCATGCGGATCTGCTCGACCGGTGACATCCACAGATCGAGTGCCACCTCTTGCAGGGCCACACCGATGAGGGGGCGCAGCTCCTTGGTCTTGTCCACGGGAACGCCGAGCACCTCGAGCTCCCCACTGGTGGGGGTGAGCAGGGTGGTGGCCATGCGAATGGTGGTGGTCTTGCCCGCCCCGTTCCTGCCCAGCAGGCAGTAGACGACACCTCGCGGAATCGTCAGGTTCAAGCCGTCCACCGCCCGGGCCTCCGACCCCGGGTAGGCCTTGACCAGATCGGTCGCGCGCAGCGCCGGAGTCTGTGTTTCCGTTGTCATCAATCAGTCCTTCACTTTCGGGAGGACGTGGCGCTGCAGCTTCTGGGTGAGACTGATGCCCTGCGCCGTCATGTTCACGTCGATCGATGTGGACAGGGGGAAGCTGCCGTCCCTGGGGACCTCGTTGACCTGGTGGATCTGACCGCTGCTGGAGCCGGTGATGGTCAGGTCCACCACGGTGCGGATCAGGTCGACGGGTTTGTCGCGCCACGTCGCCTTGCGACTGCCATCGGCCCTCACGTGCCCGTGCGCCTTCGATCCCCCACCGCATGTTCCGGCCAGCTCACGCTCACCGTCGATATCCGCCAAGGCGATTCCGCCGTCCACCGCGCATTGCAGGGTCACCCGCGAGTCCAGCGGGTTGACGATGGTGATGGCATCGAGCGTGCTGGGCTTGCCGTCTCCACCGGAGACGATCCCCGTTTCGTAGGGGAATCGGTCTCCCTGGTAGTACTGCTCGATCTTCAGCTCACCGCGTCGCGGTCCCGGCCCGACGGTCATGACACCCGCACCCGGGAGGGCGGTGGTCTCGCCGAGATACGTCACCGAGCCGGACACTTCCAGTGCGTAATCACCGAAGGGGGACTTTCCTTGCGGCTCTGCCGCCGGATCTGCCTGCGACGCAGGGTACTTCAGCAACTGGAAGGCGTGCCCGACGGGTTTCCCGGCTTCCTCGTTCACCGGCGCGCACGCGGAGGCCATCGCCACCGCCAGCACCGCGAGCGCGCCCGCGCCGAGACGTCTCATCGCGGCACTCCGGCGACGGAAAGGGTACGGCTGAGGCGCCGGTGCCGGTGCGTGAAGAAGGCCGCCAGGATCTTGCTCAGCAGCCGGCCCCAACCGGGGATCAGACCCATCGGGGCTTGCGGGGCCAGGGTGACCTCGTCGGTGACGATCGTCTTGTCGCCCAGCGGTTCCAGAGTGCGGTGGTGCACCCACACCCGCATACCCGTCATCAGGGATTCCTCGCGGAACATCCGGCCGGGCTCCAGCCGCGCCACGGTGATGTCGTCGAACCCGAACGGGAGCACACCGAACAGCAGCAGGAAGCTCTTGCCGATGCGGGTGCCCGGGGTGACATCCGCGATGGACTTGCCACGGAACTGCTTGGGCATCGTCATCTTCATGTACGGGCCCATCTCGTCGTTGATGCCCTCTTGGGTGGTCACCCGCTCCCATACTTTGTCTACGGGACAGTCGATCTCGCTGACCTTGCGGAAGACGTGCTCTTCGGTGTGAATCGATCTCATCTGACTCTTTCCTTCTTGGGGGACGAGGGGGTGGCCGTGGCGGCCAACAGCGAGCCGTTCTGCACGGCACCGGCGGCATCCGGAACGAATGACCCACTGATGTCGAGGACCGCGGGCACGCTGTCGGCCCCGATGTAGTGAGGCAGGATGTCGCCGATCTGGTGCAGCCTCTCCGACAGCAGGTGCTGATACCAGTCGAAGAGCGGCACCACCAACGCCACCGTGACGAAGTGGACACCCTCGGTCGCCAGCGCGCCGAAGAACTCGTGCCATATCTGCTCGATCATCCCGGCGCGGCGATGGCTCTTGCGCACTCCCTGGGTCGCCAGCTCGGCGATGCGCTCCGGCGCAACACCGTCGAAGAACGAATCCCATTGCGGATAGAGATAATTGCGTGCGGCTCCGGTGCCGTGGCGGTAGTTTCGGGCGTCGCGCAGCGTACTGAAGCTGCCGAGGCCCAGCTCGGGATCGTGCCTCAGGGCTCGCAGTACGCCGACGGGATGCTCGGGCGATTCCCCGGAGAAGCCCACGTAGATCTCCGACGAGCGCTCCCAGGGGCGGTAGTGCACCATCTCCCCTGCCGCGATATCGACGTCGTCGGCGAAGTCGTTCTCCAGACCGAAGATCGAGAACTCCACGTTCTTGGCCCAGGCGAACCGTGCGTCGGCGGCAGAGACGCGCTCCACACGTGCCAGCTGGTCGCTCATATGGCGCTGACCTCCGGGGTACGCGCACGCCAGATCCTGTTGCCATGGGCGGCGATCTCGGAGACCATCGCGGCCGCCGCAGAGGCGGTGACCAAGGGATTGACGAAGGTGAGTTTGATCGCCTGACCCCCAGCGGCGCTGGAGCGCCCCACGATCGCGCGGCCGCTGTGGGCGAGCTCTGCCCGCACCGTTTCGTTTATCAGGTCACGCGCCTCAGAAGCGACGTCCGGCTGCCGCCAGCGCAACACCACGGTGTTGGTACACACCGGCGCCGCCAATTCCAGGTCCGGATGCTCGTCCGCCACTGCCGCCGCGGCCGAGGCCGCCGCACAGGTGGCATCGATCATCGCGGCGACATGCCGCTGCCCCACCGCCCGCAAGGTGACCAGCACCTTGAGCGCGTCGAAGCGGCGGGTGGTCTGCAGGGATTTGCCCACCAGATTGAGCACGTCCTGCTCCGCATCGCTGACCGGGTTGAGGTAATCCGCGTGCGCGGCAAGCACTTCGAAGCTCTCCCGGTGACGCACCAAGAGCGCACTGCAACTGATCGCCTGGAACAGCAGCTTATGGAAATCGATGGCGACCGAGTCGGCCTGCTCGATACCGCGCAGCAGGCCCCGATGCTGCTCACTGAAGATCAGGCAGCCACCCGCGCAGGCGTCCACGTGGACCCAGATGCCCCGCGCCCGGGCCAGCTCGGTGGACGCCTCCAGCGGGTCGATCGCCCCGAAATCGGTTGTTCCGGCGGTGAGTACGAGGGCGAAGATCGGCGTTTCCGCGCGGTCCGCGTCGTCCAGGATCTCCGGGAGCGCCTCGGACCGCAGCCGCCCGGCATCGTCGGTGGGCACCTCGATGACGGCGGCCGTACCGAGACCGAGCACCCGAAGAGCCTGCTGCACCGAGAAATGTGTCTGCCGGGTGCACAGCACCCGCCATGAACCGGCCTCCGGCGGCAGTCCCTGGGTCGCGATATCCCATCCTGATCTGCGGGCGAAGAGATCGCGGGCCAGCAGCAGTGCCTGCAGATTCGACTGGGTACCGCCGCTGGTGAAAGTGCCGTCGGCGGCCAGCCCGTATCCCATTCTGGCACACAGGTATTCGATGACCTGCTGTTCGATGGCGGTAGCCGCAGGAGCCTGGTCGAAGGAGTCCATCGACTGGTTGAACGCGCTGATCAGCACCTCTGCGGCCAGCGACGGCAACGCGGGTGGGCAATGCAGATGCGCCAGGTATGCGGGATGCGTTACCACGACCGACTTCTCGGCGAGCAATCCCGCTGCTTCGTCCAACGCCCGGCTCAGTCCCACCCCGTCGGGGTCGTCGAGATCCAGCCGCCCGGCCTCGCGTTTCAGCGCGGCGTAACCGTCGACCAGTCCGGGCACGGTGGCACCGCCCAGCGCGCCGCCGGCCCGGTCGGCCGCCAGTGCGATGGCCTCGCGGTAGGTGTTTTCGCTATCTCCCGTGAGAAAGACACTCACGAAGGGACTCTGGTTCGCCGTCATCGTGACTCCGCGAGCTCGGATCCACTGGTTGACCGGGTGCGCTCCACCGCCGCGAGTGCAGCCTCGAAGGCGTTGAGCGCGGCGGAGATGTCGGGTTCCTCGATGGTCAGCGGCGGCAGGAACCGCACCACGTTGCCGTACTGTCCACCGGTCTCGACGATGAGACCGTGCTGCAGGCAGGCCTGCTGAATCTCGGTCGCAAGATCGGGGGCCGGCGCTCCGGCGTCGTCCGGCCACGGCTGGTCGCGGTCCACGATCTCCACACCCAGCATGAGGCCGACCCCGCGCACGTCGCCGACCAGGTTCGAACCGGATGCGATGGCGTTCAGACCATCCCGGAAGACCTGGCCGCGAGCGGTCACCTGCCCGCGCAGACCGTTCTCCCGCGCGAAGCGGATCACGGCGCTCGCCGCGGCGAAGGCTATCGCGTTGCCACGGAAGGTGCCGGTGAACGCTCCGGGCTCCCACACGTCGAATTCCTTGCGCACCACCAGAACCGCGATCGGAATACCGGAACCGAGCCCCTTGGAGATGACCATCATGTCGGGTTCGATGCCGCAGTGCTGAAACGCCCAGGCGGGGCCGGTGCGATACATACCCGCCTGCACCTCGTCGGCGATCAGTGGGACACCGAGTGTCGATGCCGTACGGCGCAGCGCCTGCCCCCACCGCGCCGGCGCCGGGATCACCCCACCCTCTCCCAACACGAACTCGGCGATCAACGATGCCGGGGCCGTCACTCCGCTGTGCGGGCGCGTGAGTGCGTCGGCCACCGCGATCGCCAGTTCGACACCCTGCTCCCCGCCCACCCCGAAGGGACTGCGGTAATCCTGCGGATAGGGCAGAAAGCTGGCCTGCGGAGACAACACCACCGGTTGTCGGCGCAGGCCGCCGCCGGAGCTCGTGGCGCGCGCGGCCCGCGTGCATCCGTGGAATCCACCTTGCACGCCAATGTGTTCACGGCCACCGGTGGCGATCTCGGCGAGCATCAGGGCGGCCTCGACCGCGCTCGCCCCGCTGGGTGAGCACAAGTGGATGTTGGCATCGGCTGCCAGCCGCACGGGCAGGATGGAGAGCAGCTCCTCGACGAATCGATCCCGGGTAGGGGTGTGAAAGTCCAACGACAGCAGCGGCTCGCCCGAGGAAACCGTCTTGATGACCGCCTCGCTGACAACCGGGTGGTTCCAGCCCAGCGACATGGCACCCGCGGCGGCCAAGCAGTCGACGTACCAGCGGCCGTCGTCGGCGCGCACGCGTGCGCCCCGCGCCTCGACCGGCCGTATGGGCAATCGCCGAGAGTATGTCGCGGCCCCGGACTCTCGTGCCGTGGACGTGAATTGACTTGTGGTCATACCGCCTCCTTACGCGGGTGGGCGAGCAGCCGCCGCAGCGATGAGGCGAGTGAACGGTCTTCGGTGGACCAGTACCCGGCATCGGGCGGGATCGCCGCCATCAGCCGCCGGCGCGCCTCCCCCAGCTGGTGGTAAGGCAGCTGAGGGAAAAAGTGGTGCACCGCATGGAAACGCAACCCGACCGGCGCCCATAGCGAACCAAGGACGGGCACGGACGGGTGATCGATCGAATCGAGAACCTGCTCCGGGAAGGTCATGCGCTCGCTCTTGCCCTCATACCGGTGGGCCACCAGCACGCGCAGCCAGTTCACGAACAATGCCAGGGCAATCACGGCATAGGCCTCCACCAACCGATACGGCGAGTAGGCGCCCAGGAGCAGCAGTACCAGCATGGCCGATGTGTAGGCGAAACAAGCGATCTCCTGCACCAGCCACGAACGCGGGGTGCCCGCCGGTGGCAGCGGGCGCTCGAAGTCGGCGTCGATCATCAGCGAGGACGCCCGGGTCAGCACCACCGGCCGGATCGCCGGAATCAGCCAGCTCAGCGGAGCAAGCACCAGGAACCGGAAGACAAAGGCCAGCGGTCCGCCCAGCGCGGTGAACGGCAACACGATGATGCGCCAGCGCGGTTCACTGGCGTAGGTGACGTACTCGCCGTCCTCCGCCGTCCCGTAGGTGCGCGACGCATGGTGTTCGTGGTGGAACTCGAAGGTGAATTTCGGTGCCAGAAAAGGTATTCCGCACACCGCATGCCATACCACCGAGAACCAGCGCAAGTCTTCCTCGGCGTGCACGAGCTCGTGCACGAACAGCACGGCGCGATAGAACGCGAAGGCCGCCACCACAATGCACGCCACCGCAGGCATCGAGAGTAGATTCTCTGCCGGGCACAACAGGAAGGCCGTGTACCCGATTGCCAGGCAAGCGGCAAGGTCCAGCCAATAGATCCATTGTCTGCGGGCCGCCAGGTCTGCCACCAGCGCACGCGCATCGGCCATCGAGATGCCGAGGGCTTCCTTGGAGCCGGCCTGTACCTGCCGTGGCTCGACCGTCATCGTACGAACTCCGCTATCAATTCGTGGGTAGAGACCTTGGGAATTCCCAGCTCTCGCACGGCCCTGTCGGGTGCGTAATACAGCTCGCGAGCCATCAGCTCGATGTTCTCGGCAGCCAGCACATCGTCGGGGTCAAAGCGGCCGGAGACATCGCGCAGCAGCCTGTTTCCCCTGCCCGTTGCCCGGAAGAGCCCCATCGGCGCAGACCGCACCGGATGCGCACGGCCCACCGCGGCCACCAGCAGCTCTCCGATCTGCCGGTAGGACAGGTTGGCGGTGCTGAGGATGTATCGACGCCCGCTGTCTCCCTTGGCCATTGCCGCCGTGATACCGGCGACGAAGTCTCGTGCCGAGCACACGGCGGTGCCTCCCGGCGGCACCACACGCAGCAGGCCCTTGCGCGCGGCGACCAGCAGCCCCTGCCAGGACCGGGCGGGCCCGGTCCCCGGCGCGAACACCGCGGCGGGGTTCACCACGACGGCATTCAGGCCGCGTTCGACGAAGTCCAACACCAGTTGCTCACTCGCACGCTTGGTCGCCGAGTACACGTTGTCCAGCACCGAATCACGCGGATCGAAATCCTCGTCCGCCACCACCCCGTTGGGCGGATACCCGATGGCGGCGGTGGACGACACATGCACCATGCGCTGCACGTCGTGCTGTAGCGCCGAACGCGCCACGTGATAGGTGCCGAGCACATTGGTCTGCCAGATCTTGTGCCCCAGGCGGGAATTCGGCGATGCGATGCCGGCAAGGTGGTACACGTGAGAGGCGCCGCGCATCGCGTCGTCAACGCTGCGTGCGTCGGTGATGTCCGCACGGGTCGTCTCGACGTATTCGCGCAGCCCTCCGGGAAGCACGTCCGCCTCGTGCGGGTTGGTCAGGACGGTGACCCGCTCCCCGGCCTGCACCAGGGATTTCACCAGGGTGGATCCCAGGTATCCGGTGGCCCCGGTGACCAGTGTCCGGTCGCCCATCACAGCGCCTTCTGGTAGACCCGGTGGATCTTCTCGGGGTCTGTCTTCATCTGGGAGGTCAGCGAATTCGACCACACGTTGTCCTCGTGCACCCACGTGGTGGCGACCGACGAGTAGCCGCTGCCGGTGATCGTCCGGACGATCTCCCCTGCCAGCACCCGTCCGATCCCGGCCCCGAATTGGGTCTGCACCGCACCGATGAGCACCACGACCGCCGTCTCGATCCCGCGGATGCGCCCCTCACGCCGGGCGGCGAGGCGAGCCAACAGTGGCGGGGTAAGCCGACCGGAGCGCCCGACGATCTCGTTGACATCCGGCAGCATCAGCAGGAATCCGACGGGAACGCCATCGGATTCGACGATTCGCACGATGTTCGGATCGATCAGCGGCCGCATTTCGGCTGCCATACCCGAGAACACCTCGCGGCTGAGCGGAACGTTCTCCGGGTGATGGGCAAAGGAGTCGTTGTAGAGACCCCGCAGCATTTCCAGCTCGTCGGCGTAGCGGCGCATCCGCACCGAGCGCACCGTCAGTCCTTGGTCGCGCATCACCGCGTCGGCTCGCCGCAGCAGACGCTGCCGAACGTCCCGGCTGCCGTCGACATGCCAACGGTAGGAGGCGCTGTCGAACTTCTTGCGGTATCCGGAAGCCTCCACCAACGCCGGGTAATACCGGGGGTTGTACGGCTGCATGAGTGCGGGCGGTCGGTCATACCCGGAGACCAGGAGTCCGACCTCTTCGCGGGAGGTGTAGCTGAACGGACCGACCATCTTGGTCACGCCCCGGCCGGCGGCCCACTGCTCGGCCGCCCCGAGTAGAGCGGCGGTGACCGCCTCGTCGTCCACACTCTCGAAAAATCCGAAGAATGCGCAGTCGCCGTAACGCTGCACGTATGCCGAATCGATGGCCGCGGAGATGCGTCCGACGGGGCTACCGCCGCGGTAGGCGACGAAGTTCTCGATCTGCACCTCACGGTGCAGCGCGTTGTGCTTGGAGTTCATCTTCGCGTGCATGACGCGACGCAGCGTGGGCCGCCAGAGCGGATCGTCACCGTAGACGCGCCAAGGCATCGCGACGAATTGCTTGGCCTCGCAGTGTGACTCGACCCTGCGCACCGATACCGGCGGGCGTGCCTGCCGCTGCCCGGCCGGCTGCTCGATCAGTGCTCTATCCAGCACGGACGATTCCCAGGTCGTGGGCCAACTCGGGATTGCCCTTGCTCTTCCACAGCGCACCGTCCATGTAGAAGTGGTGCAGCACAAAGGTCAGCGGGACCGCGAAGATGATCGTGTCGAGCTGGCCGGCGAGGATGCCCAGCCCTGCAAAGAAGGCGATGTACAGCGGCAGCGCCTTCCGCGTCGACAATCGCGCCAAGAGCAGCTTCTTCTCGCCCGGGTCCTCGCTGCGCGCGAAGCGCGTGTTGTTCCGCGTCCAGTTGATCAGGTGATACTGCAGGCTGTGCGTGGTGGTCGCGATCAGGATCAGCGCGAAGAGGTCCGAAACCAGCAGGTAGGACAGGTTGTAAGACAGCGCCGCGATCACAAAGGTGGCCACCGACATGGCAGGCAGCGCGCGCTGCCCCGCCCGCTTGAGCTGGAACTGCTCCCACACCGCGACACCCAACAGGACTGCGGCACAGACGAATCCAGCGATCACCAGGAAGCCGGGAATGGGTGGCACCGGTACGCTCAGGTTCGAGAACGGCAGGCGGTGACCGAAGACCTCGTACTCGGAGAAGTTGAGGCCGTGGCTCGCCCGGTACAGCACCGGGGCCAGGCAGGTGGCGTACAGCGCGTACTTGATCCGGTTTCGCGGGCCCTTGTAGCCGTTCTTCGCTGCGTAGATGTTGACGATCCCGAAGTGCTGCTTGAGAACGTGGAACACCTGCCAGTAGGCCCAGATGGCCAGCAGCGGTACCAACCAGCCACCGAACCACAACGTGCCGACGATCGCGCCGACCACGACGAAGCTGATCACGTAATGCGCCCAGTACCGTGACCGCTCCCGGGGATCCATCCAGACGCGGGCCGTGGTGGTGAGCACATGCGGCAGGTCGGACAGCAGCGAGAAGACCACCGCACCCACCAGGAACACGCCCTTGTGCCCGTCGGCCGCGAACAGCACCGCGGACAACAATGCGCCCAGACCGAAGACAAAGAGGATGTCGACGCGTCTGCTGACGAACCATCCCGGCCGACTTCCGCTGTCGGTGTTCTTCAACTCATTGGTGTCGGTAGCAAAGGCGGCCATCACGATCATCCTCGGGTAGGCATCAAAGTCTTAATTGATAATGATTATCGTTTTCATAACGTAGAGATTGCGCGCCCCCGTGTCAACGCCGAGACCTGTGAGCGGGCTGTGACGCTGCTCACCCGAAATCGAGCAGTTCGGGGCAGTAATTTGATGGGCGATTGCCGCGGATTCGCCTCGCGCAGGCCCGGAGTGAACGCGAGGTCGCGGCCGCGGGAACGCCCGCAATCGCCGCCTTTACAGGCCCTTCCACGCCATCGAACGCCCGTCGCAGCGGCAGATCCGGTCAAAGCAGCAAATGTTGAAGGCGTGGCGGGAGTCGCCCGTCCGCCCTGGGGCTCCGCACCGGGCACGGACCGCCACGGCCACACCCTTACCACCAGATCGGCTACGGGCCACTACCCTCAATAGATGGGCCCGGTTTGCCGCCGGACTCAAACGTTGGGTCTCCGGACAGGCCGGGGCGTGATTCAGGTTGAGGTAGATCGCCGTGGTGAACACCGTGCTTAGCTCCGCACACGACGAACCGCCGCATGCGCCGCTCACCCCGCCCGGTCCGCTGCCCCCGCGCGAGATCCTCGAACAGTCCGGTGAGCTGCTCCGCGCGCTCGCCGCGCCGGTGCGCATCGCCATCGTGCTGCAGCTGCGCGAATCGCAGCGCTGCGTGCATGAACTGGTCGACGCGGTCGGGGTGGCCCAGCCGCTCATCAGCCAGCACCTGCGGGTGCTGAAGGCCGCCGGAGTGGTTTCCGGGGAGCGCCAGGGCCGCGAGGTCATGTACCGCCTCGTCGACGATCACCTCTCCCACATCGTCGTCGACGCGGTCGCGCATACCGAGGAACAGAGATGACGCCCACGCAGGCCGGAGGTCCCCCCAGCGTCCGCGAGGAACGGCCCGCCCTGCGCGGGACCGTACGTTCCACCCGCCAGCGCGCCGCCATCACCGCCCTGCTCAAGCGGACCGACGAGTTCAAGTCCGCGCAGGAGCTACACGACGAGCTCAAACGCGAGGGCGAGGGCATCGGCCTGACCACCGTCTACCGGACGCTGCAGTCCATGTCGACATCGGGCGAGGTCGACGTGCTGCGCAACGACACCGGAGAGTCGGTGTACCGCCGCTGTTCGGACGGCCATCACCACCACTTGGTATGCCAGAGTTGCGGTTTCGCGGTGGAGGTGCAGGCGGGCGCGGTCGAGAAATGGGCCACCGACATCGCCGAAGAGCACGGTTTCACCGAGGTGCACCACACCGTCGAGGTCTTCGGTTTCTGCAGCCGCTGTAGCGCCGAACGCCGAAGCTCTTAGTTAGTTGCCCAGCGCCTTTCGCGCGTCGGCGCCCGTGGCGAACACCATCATCAGCAGCGTCATCAACGCGTCGTCGTCGTCGATACCGGTGGCCGGAAAGTTGTAGCGCAGCAACACGTCTGCCTTACGTCCCTTGGCGATCAGCAGGATGTTCCCGAACAGGGACTTCTGCGCAAGCCCGTCCACCAGATGACGAGACTTCGCGTTGACGGCCACATCCCAGGCCAGCACTTGCGAGAGCGACACCACGTCCAGGCCCGCCGCGATGGTGACGACGCGGATCGAGGTCAGGGTGCCCTCGTAGTCCGCGGTCAATGCGCCGTCGGGTTCCCTGGTGACCGGCAGCACCGGGTGCAGCACGCGGTACACCCGATCGAGAATCTCGCCGGCTCCGTCTTCGGGGTCTGCCATCACGCCGACCCGAATCGCCGGTCACGCTGGGCGTATTCCAGGCAGGCCGCCCACAGGTCGCGGCGGTCGAAGTCCGGGTACATCTTCTCCTGGAACACGAACTCGGCATAGGCCGACTGCCACATCATGAAGTTGCTGGATCGGAACTCGCCGGAGGGCCGCAGAAACAGGTCGACGTCGGGCATATCGGGCTCATCGAGATATTTGGCGATGGTCTCCTCGGTGATGCGGTCCGGCTTGAGCTGCCCGGATTCCACCAGACGGGCGATTCTCCTTGTCGCCTCGGCGATTTCGGCCCGGCCACCGTAGTTGATACAAGTGGTCAACGTCAGGGTGCTGTTGTTCTTGGTGAGCTCCTCGGTGATCTCGAGCTCCTTGTAGACGCTGCTCCACAGTCGCGTCTTCTGGCCGGCCCATCGGAACCGCACACCCATGTTGTTCAGATCGTGCCGTCGCCGCTTGACCACGTCGCGGTTGAAGCCCATGAGAAAGCGAACTTCGTCGGCGGGGCGGCGCCAGTTCTCCGTCGAGAACGCGTAGGTGGTGAGCCACGGAATGCCCATCTCGATGGCACCACACACCATGTCCATCATGGTGGCCTCGCCCATCTTGTGACCCTCGGTGCGCGGCAGCCCGCGGGCGCGGGCCCAGCGGCCGTTGCCGTCCATCACCACCGCGACGTGCCGGGGAACCAGTTCCTTGGGAATGGTCGGCGGCGTGGCACCCGAGGGGTGCTTGGGGGCGGGATGCGGCCGGGTGCCGCCGGGGCCCACACCGGGCAGCAGCTTGGGGAAAACAGCAGGAAACACCGTCTTGTCCGGGAACGTCGGGTTGTAGCCCTGAGGTACGTCGGCCCAGTCGGTGTAGTACTTATCCTGCTGCGGATCGGGCTGGCTGCTCTTCACCATGGCTCATATTTAACCTGCTGCCACGTTCGACGAGCGGGAGTGTCCGCAGCTTGCGTTCCAGATGCCACTGCAAATGCGCCGCGATCAATCCGCTGGCCTGTGTTCGCAGGGCCTGCGGCACGTCATCGGTGGCCGCCCAGTCGCCGTCATGAAGCGCCGCCATCAGCTCCAGCACACCCTGCGGCGGGGTCACCGCACCCGCAGGACGACAGTGCACACACACGCTGCCGCCCGCCGCCACGTGGAAGGCCCGATGCGGACCGGGGTTGGCGCAGCGGGCGCATTCGCTGATAGCGGGAGCCCACCCGGCAATGCTCATGGCGCGCAACAGGTATGCGTCGAGAACCAGCTCGCGGGAGCGCTGTTGGTCGGCGATGGCCCGCAGTGCGCCGACGGTGAGGCGGTGCAGGGCGACGGCCGGAGACCGTTCCTCACCGGCGATCCGTTCGGCGGTCTCCAGGATGGCGCAGGCGGTGGTGTACCGGCCGTAGTCACTGACGATGTCCGCGGCGAAGGCGTCGATGGCCTGCACCTGGGTGACGATGTCGAGATTGCGCCCCGGATGCAGCTGCACGTCGATATGCGCGAACGGTTCCAGCCGTGACCCGAACTTACTGCGGGTGCGGCGCACGCCCTTGGCCACCGCGCGCACCAAGCCGTGCTGGCGGGTCAGCAGGGTCACGATGCGATCGGCCTCGCCGAGCTTGTGCTGTCGCAGCACGACAGCACGATCCCGATAAAGCCGCATTCGGGTAGTTTCCCATCTGGTACCGACGAATCCCCGCATTGACGCACTATTTCGACGGCTTACCCTTCTGGTCATGTCGGGCTTTCCCACGCTGACGTCCCAGGCCTCCGCGCTGGTGGAGGGTTCGGTCAGCTCCGTTTCGCTGACCCTTGCGGCGCTCAACGCGATCAAGTCCAGCCAGTCGACACTCAACGCGTTCCGGGTGGTGTGCACCAAGAGCGCCCTCGCCGAGGCCACCGCGGCCGACAAGCGGTTAGCGGCCGGTCAGCGGCTCCCGTTGCTCGGGGTGCCCATCGCCATCAAGGACGACACGGATCTGGCGGGAACGCCCACCGCGTTCGGTACCGCAGGGGCCGTCGGCTCGGAGTCCGAGGATGCCGAGCTGGTGCGCCGGCTGCGCGCCGCCGGGGCGGTGATCGTCGGCAAGACCAACACCTGCGAGTTGGGCCAATGGGGCTTCACCAGCGGGCCCGGCTTCGGGCACACCCGCAATCCGTGGAGCCGCGGCCACACCCCCGGCGGGTCCTCCGGCGGCAGCGCCGCAGCGGTGGCCGCCGGGCTGGTCGCGGGCGCCATCGGTTCGGACGGGGCCGGAAGCATCCGGATTCCGGCGGCCTGGACGCATCTGATCGGCATCAAGCCGCAGCGCGGCCGGATCTCCACGTGGCCACTGGCGGAGGCGTTCAACGGGATAACGGTCCACGGGCCGTTGGCCCGCACGGTCGCCGACGCCGCACTGCTGCTGGACGCGGCGTCGGGGAATGTCGCCGGGGATCTGCACAAGCCGCCCCATGTTCGGGTTCTCGACGCCGTCCACGAGGACCCGGGTCAGCTGCGCGTCGCGTTGTCGCTCAAGGTGCCGTTCTCTGGATTCTCCGCGCACATTCATCCCACGATCGAGGCCGCCACCCGATACGTCGGTCATCAGCTGCGCTCCCTCGGGCACATGGTGTCCGAGGGCGACCCGGATTACGGTGTCGGGCTCGGCCTGAACTTCCTGCCGCGGGCCACGGCCGGGCTGCTCCCCTGGCGGGATCGGCTCGATGCCGGGGCGCACTGGGACCCGCGGACGGTCACGAACATGCGCACCGGTCGGCGACTGGCCGGTTGGGTGTTGCGACGAGCGCGGGCCGCCGAACCGCGATTGCAGGCGCGCGTCGGCAAGATCTTCGGCAGCTTCAACGTGGTGCTGGCACCGACCACCGCGCAACCACCGACGGGTATCTACGATTTCGACGACATCGGCAGTGTGGCAACGGATCGCGGGCAGATCGGCGCCTGTCCGATGACGTGGCCGTGGAACGTGCTCGGCTGGCCGTCGATCAATGTGCCCGCCGGATTCACCGAGGACGGGTTGCCGATCGGCGTGCAGCTGATGGGTCCGGCGAACAGCGAGCCGCTGCTGATTTCCCTTGCCGCGCAGCTGGAGTCGGTGAACGACTGGGCATCGGAAACCCCCGACCCCTGGTGGTGAGGGACGTGCCGCGTTCCGCGCGGCCGTCATCCCCGCGCCGCCCCTGCGCCGACACGCCGTGTGGTGGCGGTTTCGTATCGCACAAGGTCGCCACGAGCGGGCGTGTCGAAATCAGGCCGCCTGCGCTCTGGACCGATAAGCGGACCTGACACGCGCGAGGACCGCGCCCGGGTCGTTGGCGAGTTGATCGCGACTTACCCGAATGAGCTTCCACCCCATGGCCGCGATGAACTCCTGTCGCTCGATATCGCGACGATGCTGCGCCGAATCTCCCCAGTGCTGCGCGCCGTCGAATTCGGCCGCCAAGCGTTCGGCTCGCCAGCCCATATCTAGGCGAACCACTCGCCCTCCGGAACCCCGGAGCTCGATCTGAGTCTCTGGCCGCGGCAGCCCGCCGCTCACAAGACACAGACGCAACCGGGTCTCCTGCACGGATTCCGCCCCGGGGTCTGCCAGGAAGAGCACGTTCTGCAGACGCCGGAGTCCACGGGCACCGCGATGTCGAGCGACCAGTGCGTCCACCTCGGTGGCATCACAATCGCGCAGCAGCACGTCCGTCAGCTCGACTGCTCGATGCGTCTGCACCCGTCGACCGATATCGAAAATGGTCCTCGCCCGTGTGGTCACGGCGACATCGCCGACCATCGTGCACTCGTCGGGCGAAAGACGATCACCCCGGATCACGATCCCCTGGGGCGCATTGCGCCGCTGCCGATTCAGCTCCACCACACGTTCGACGGAGATGTACGGGTTGCCGAGCAATGCCGCTGCCGACACCCCGCATACCACGGCCTGCCGACCCGCCCACAGGTATGCCGCCTTGGCCCGCACACCCGCGGTGAGCTCAACCCCGACCGGGAGGTACACGTCGCGAAAGACGGCGTCATAGTGCTGACGAAGCTCGTGCCGCGTGAGCACCCCCGCAGCGATGGCCTCGCTGCCCACGATGAGTTTGTCCATGGGCGGACCCTGCCACGGACCACCGACAAAAGAACGCCGTCGCCGACACGCCTGTTAGTGGCGAACTTGTGCGATACGAAACCGCCACGACACGGCGTGTCGGCGGGAAGGGGTTCTGGGCGCCGCTCAGAACCCCAGCTTGCCGAGTTGCTTGGGGTCGCGCTGCCAGTTCTTGGCGACCTTCACCCGAAGATCCAGGAAAACCTTTGTGCCGAGCAGCTTTTCGATCTGCCTGCGCGCGTTGGTCCCGACCTCGCGCAGCCGCGAACCGCCCTTGCCGATCACGATGCCCTTCTGGCTGTCCCGCTCGACATAGAGAATCGCGTGCACGTCGATCAGCTCGGAGCCTTCGGGCCGCCCCTCGCGCTCGCTGCACTCGTCGATGACCACCGCCAGCGAGTGCGGCAGCTCGTCACGCACGCCTTCGAGCGCGGCCTCACGGATCAGCTCGGCCATGAGCACCTCTTCGGGCTCGTCGGTCAGCTCACCATCGGGGTAGAACGCCGGCCCCGGCGCCAGCTTGGACGCCAAAACCTCTGTCAGCACCTCGACTTGGGCACCGGAGACGGCCGATACCGGCACGATGTCCACATCCGGGCCGACCAGCTGCGACACCGACAGCAGCTGTTCGGCGACCTTCTCCTTGCTCACCTTGTCGATCTTGGTGACGATCGCGACGAGCGTGGTGCGCGGCGCGACAAGCTTGATCTGCTCGTAGATCCACTTGTCCCCCGGCCCGATGCCCTCATCGGCCGGGATGCACAGCCCGATCACGTCGACCTCGGAATACGTATCGCGCACAAGGTCGTTCAGCCGCTGCCCGAGCAGCGTGCGCGGGCGGTGCAGTCCCGGGGTGTCGACCAGCACGATCTGGAAATCCTCGCGGTGCACGATCCCGCGAATCGTGTGCCGGGTGGTCTGCGGCCGGTTCGACGTGATGGCGACCTTCTGCCCGACCAGCGCATTGGTCAGCGTCGACTTGCCGGTGTTCGGCCGACCGACGAAACAGACAAAGCCCGAACGGAATTCCTGCGAACTCACAGTTGCCCCGCGGGCACACCGGTGCGGTCGGTCACGATGACGGTCGCCGACGGTGACAGCTCCCGCACCGCCGCGAGACCCGGGTCCTCGTGTGAGCCGCCGACGAGCACCGCCGCCTCGATGGCCGTCGCGCCGCTGGACACCGCGGCCGCCACGGCCGCCTGCAGCGCGGTCAGCGACAGATCCGTAAGCGACACCGGCGCACCGGCATACGTGCGGCCATCGCCGTCACGCACCGCCGCCCCCGACGTCGCCCCGGCACGACCCATCGCGCCACGGGCCAGCACGACGAGCTTGTTGTCTTCGGCGTCCAGCTCAGTCATCTTTTTCCTCCGCTTTCTCGTCGCTTGTCGCATCGGGGTCGGGCTGCACCAGGATCGTGCCGATGCGCACCCGGCCACGCGTGTCCGGACCACCCTCAGCCTGTAACAAAAGTCCATGCGAGGCGACCTTCGCGCCCGGCAGCGGCACACGGCCCAGGTCGAGCGCCAACAGGCCGCCGACGGTCTCGACGTCCAGGTCCTCATCGAACTCGATGTCGTACAACTCCCCTAGGTCCTCGATCGGCAGCCTGGCCGAAACGCGGAACGTCTTGTCGCCCAGATCCTCCACCGGGGCGACCTCATCGTGGTCGTACTCGTCGGCGATCTCCCCGACGATCTCCTCCAGCACGTCCTCGATGGTCACCAGCCCGGCGATCGCCCCGTACTCGTCCACCAGCAGCGCCATGTGCTTGCGGTGCTGCTGCATCTCACGCAGCAGCTCGTCCAGTGGCTTGGAGTCCGGAACGAACACCGCTGGCCTCATCACCTGGGCCACGGTGACGTCTCGCCCACCGTTCACCGAGTAGTACGTCTGCTGCACAAGGTCTTTGAGAAACACCACGCCGACCACATCGTCGACGTTCTCGCCGACAACCGGGATGCGGGAGTGTCCGCTGCGCACCGCGAGTGACGTGGCTTGGCCGGCTGTTTTATCACTTTCGATCCACACCATCTCGGTGCGGGGCACCATCACCTCGCGGGCCGGGGTGTCGCCCAGCTCGAACACCGACTGAATCATCCGGCGTTCGTCATCGGCCACCACGCCGCGCTGCTGCGCCATGTCGACGACCTCGCGCAGCTCGATTTCGGAGGCGAACGGTCCGTTGCGGAATCCGCGGCCGGGCGTCACCGCGTTACCGAGCACGATGAGCAGTCGCGAAATGGGGCCCAGCAGCACCGAAATCACCTGCAGCGGAACGGCGGCACCCAGCGCGATCGAGTACGCGTGCTGGCGTCCCAACGTACGTGGACCCACCCCGATCGCCACGAAGCTCGTCACCACCATGACGATCGCCGAGATCATCAGTGCCGCACCCAGACTCATCCGGGCGGTCAGGTAACCCACCAGGAACACCGTCGAGAGGATCTCGCAGGTGGTGCGCAGCAGCACGACCAGGTTCACGTACCGTGGGCGCTCCCGGATGACGGCCGAAAGCCTTACCGCGCCCGGCCTTTCCTCACGAACCAGCTCGTCGACGCGCGCCGAGGAGACCGTGTTGATGGCCGCGTCGATGGCCGCGAACGCACCGCCCAGGCCGACGAGCACAATCGCCGCCAGCAGCAGCCCTATGCCAGACATACTCAAAACCAACGTTCTTCGCGCAAGACGCTCATCACTCGTCGAAGTTGCGCGACTTGTCGAGCAGCCGGCTGTCGCGGTACAGCTGAGCCTGCTGCTCATACCAGTCCTGCAGCAGCTGGTTCTGCAGCGCGAACATCTCGCGCTCTTCCTCGGGTTCGGCGTGGTCGTAGCCGAGCAGGTGCAACACACCGTGCACGGTCAGCAGCGCGAGCTCGTGCGCCAGCGAATGCCCCGCCGCCTCCGCCTGTTCGGCCGCGAACTGGGGGCACAGCACGATGTCACCCAGCATCGACGGGCCGGGCTCGGGCGCGTCGGGACGTCCCCCGGGCTCCAGCTCGTCCATCGGGAACGACATCACGTCGGTGGGGCCGGGCAGGTCCATCCACCTCATGTGCAGGTCCGCCATGGCCGCGAGGTCGACGAGCATCATCGAAAGTTCGGCTGCCGGGTGGACATCCATTGCCGCGATGGCGAAACGAGCCACGCTCACCAACTCGCCCTCGGCGACGTCGATACCCGACTCGTTGACGACCTCAATGCTCATCGGTGCCGACTCCGGTTCCCCGACGCACGCCGCTGCGCGCGATTGCCTGTCAGGTCCGAGTCCTCGAACCGCGCGTAAGCATCCACGATCTCCGACACCAGCCGATGGCGAACCACGTCGGCACTAGTCAACTCCGAGAAGTGAATTCCCTCGATGTTGTCGAGGATGTCCATCGCCGCGCGCAGCCCCGAACGGGCATTGCCCGGCAGGTCCACCTGGGTGATGTCACCGGTCACCACGATCTTGGAGCCGAACCCCAACCGGGTGAGGAACATCTTCATCTGCTCGGCGGTGGTGTTCTGCGCCTCGTCGAGAATGATGAACGCGTCGTTGATGGTCCGGCCGCGCATGTAGGCCAGCGGTGCCACCTCGATGACCCCCGCGTCCATCAGCTTGGGGATCAGCTCGGGATCCATCATGTCGTGCAGCGCGTCGTACAGCGGCCGCAGGTACGGGTCGATCTTCTCGCTGAGCGTGCCCGGCAGGAATCCCAGCCGCTCCCCGGCCTCCACGGCGGGCCGCGTCAGGATGATGCGGGTGACCTGCTTGCTCTGTAACGCGTTGACCGCCTTGGCCATTGCCAGATACGTCTTGCCGGTACCGGCCGGGCCGATGCCGAACACGATCGTGTTGGCATCGATCGCGTCCACATAGCGCTTCTGGTTCAGCGTCTTCGGGCGGATGGTCTTGCCGCGTCGCGACAGAATGTCCAGGCTCAGCACCTCGGCGGGCGACTCGTCACCGTCGCTGGTCAGCATTCCCACGGTATGGCGCACCGTCGAGGGGGTGAGCTGTTGACCGCGCCGGGCGATCACGATCAGCTCGGAGATCACCCGCTCGGCCAACGCCACGTCGGCGGGTTCGCCCGTGAAGGTGATGGTGTTGCCGCGGGCGTGGACATCGGCGGGCAGGACGTCCTCAAGCTCGCGCAGATTTTCATCAGCTGAACCCAACAGGCCCATGATGAGATCGTTCGGAATCTCGACGCTGCTGCGTACGTCCGGAGTAGACACAGACGGGGCAGCGGCACCTTCTTCTCGGCTCGTCACGTGGTTAAGGTCGCCTGCTTTCTTGGGTTGTGAAGTTGCTTCGAGTTTACCGCCGGCAACCGTCAGCCTCCACGCGATTAGCGCTCACCGTGCACCAGCGGCCCACCGGTCCACCGATCCGTCAGCACCCCGAGCGCCCCCAGTGCGACGGCGGCGGCACTGGAGGTGCGCAATACCGTCGGCCCCAAACGCACCGGAACCGCACCTGCTGCCGTCAAAACGCCCAGCTCCTCGTCCGCGACGCCGCCCTCGGGGCCAACGACCAACACCACCGCCGGAGCCGACGACAACCGCTCCTTCAGGGTGCTGAGCCCGGACTGCGCCGACTCGTGCAGCACCAGCACGACGGCTCCGCCCGCGACCCGAGCACCGACGAACTCGGCAAGCTGCACGGTCGAATGCAAGTCCGCCACCATGGGCAGGTTGGCCCGCCGGGACTGGCGCGACGCCGCGCGGGCGACGGCCTCCCAGCGCTGCCGACCCTTCGCCGCCTTTGCGTCCCAACGCGACACACAGCGCTGTGCCTGCCACGGGACGATCTCGTCGGCACCGGCCTCCACCGCCAGATCGACGGCCAGCTCGGAGCGATCCGATTTGGGAAGTGCCTGCACCACAGTCACTTTGGGAGTCGCGGCGCCAACACTCCAGCGCCCGGTCACGTCGATCGTCAGGCCCGCGCGGTCGACGGAGGCAACCACACCGTCACCGACCTCGCCCGCGCCGTCGCACACCATCACGGGCTCACCGGCCCGCATGCGCAGCACCCGCGCGGCGTGATGACCCTCGTCGCCGTCGAGGACCACCTGCTCACCCACGGACGGGACCCGCTCGACGTAGAAGATCGTCGCGGCAGCCACGAGCTACCGACCCGTGAAGGCCTCGCGCAGCCGCGAGAACACCCCGCCGGAGGCAGACTCGGCCCATACGACCTCGGCGCCCTCCTTGTTGCGGGCCTTGAAGTCCTTGAGCAGCTCGCGTTCCTTGGAATCCAGTCGCGTCGGCACCACCACATCGAGATGGGCGTGCAGGTTGCCGCGGACTCCGGTGCGCAGGTGCGGCATGCCCTTGCCCCGCAACGTCACCACCGAGCCCGGCTGCGAACCCGGCTCGACCTTGATGACGGTGGGCCCGTCCAGGATGGCGTCGACGGACACACTGGTGCCCAGCGCCGCCTCCACCATCGGGACGCGAACCGTGAAGTGCAGGTCGTCGCCGTCACGAATGAACACGTCGTGCGGCTTTTCGTGCACCTCGACGTAGAGGTCGCCGGCCGGTCCACCACCCGGGCCGACCTCGCCCTGAGCCGCCAGGCGCACCCGCATCCCGTCGCCGACACCGGCCGGGATCTTGACCGTGATCTCACGACGGGCGCGCACCCGGCCGTCGCCGCCGCACTTGTGGCAGGGATCGGTGATAACCTCGCCGGCCCCCTGGCACGTCGGGCAGGGGCGCGACGTCAGCACCTGGCCGAGCAGGGAACGCTGCACGGTCTGCACCTCGCCGCGGCCGCCACAGGTCTCACAGGCGCTCGGCGCCGAGTTCCCGTGGGTGCCCTTGCCGGTACATCCGTCGCACAGGATCGCGGTGTCCACGGTCACCTGCTTGCTCACGCCGGTGGCACATTCCAGCAGCTCAAGACGCATGCGTAGCAGCGAGTCGGACCCCGGCTGCACGCGCCCACGCGGACCGCGCGATCCACCGGCGGAACCGCCGAAGAACGCCTCGAACACGTCGCCCAGGCCACCGAAGCCCGAACCGAAGCCGCTGAACCCGTTGCCCCCGCCGCCGTTCTCCAGCGGGTCGCCGCCGAGGTCGACGATGCGCCGCTTCTCCGGGTCGGTCAGCACCTCGTAGGCGACGCTGACCTCCTTGAACCGGGCCTGTGCCTGCTCGTCGGGGTTGATATCGGGGTGCAGCTCGCGAGCGAGCTTGCGGTACGCCCGCTTCAGCTCGCTGTCGCTGGCACCCTTGCTGACCCCGAGGATGCCGTAGTAATCACGCGCCACTGTGCTCGTTACGTCCTGTTCTAGTTCACATATCGCTAGCGATTGGCTAGCACTTCGCCGATATACATGGCAACCGCCGCGACGTTCGCGATGGTTCCCGGGTAGTCCATCCGTGTGGGCCCCAGCACACCCATGCCGCCGAATACAGCTCCGCCCGCACCATACGGGGTGGAGACGACAGAGGTGCCAATCATCTGCTCGGCAGCGGTCTCGTGACCGATGTGCACGGTCACCCGGCCGGCTTCCTGCTGTGCGGCGAGCAAGCGCAGCACGACCACCTGCTCCTCAAGCGCCTCCAGCACGGTACGCAGCTGACCGCCGAAATCGGCGGCGCTGCGCGTCAGGTTGGCCGTTCCGCCGAGCAGCAGCCGTTCCTCGTGGTGCTCGACGAGCGTCTCCACCAGGACCGTCGCGGCCCGCGTGAGGGGATCACGCAGATCGTCGTCGGACTGTTCGGCCAGCTCGGCGACGGCCACCGAGGCCGCCGACAGCTTCTTGCCGTCCAACGCCGCACCCAACAGCGTACGAAGCCTGCTCAGCTGGTCATCGCAGATGACATCGCCCAACTCGACGATCCGCTGGTCGACGCGCCCGGTGTCGGTGATGACCACCAGCAGCAGCCGGGCCGGAGACAAGGACACCACCTCCAGGTGGCGCACGCTGGACGAAGAGAGCGTCGGGTATTGCACGACGGCGACCTGACGGGTCATCTGCGCCAGTAGTCGCACCGCCCGGCGCAGCACGTCGTCGAGGTCGACGCCGCCCTCCAGGAAGTTCAGGATGGCCTTACGCTCGGCACCCGAGAGCGGCTTGACGTCCTCGAGTCGATTGACGAATTCGCGGTAGCCCTTCTCGGTGGGGATGCGCCCCGAGCTGGTGTGGGGCTGAGCGATATAACCCTCCGCCTCCAGGACCGCCATGTCGTTGCGCACGGTGGCGCTGGAGACGCCCAGGCTGTGCCTGTCGACCAGGGCCTTGGAGCCGATCGGCTCCTTGGTGGTGACATAGTCGGCAACGATGGCACGCAGTACCTCGAAGCGCCGATCGTCCGCGCTGGCCATGGTCACCTCCCTTGGGCGTGATTTTGCCCTTTATTTTACGGGGCCGGGCCGCACCGGCCCTCCGCCGTGGCCGTCCACGCTAACCTCAGGTGTTATGGAGGCTCGTCACCGATGATTTTCAAGGGTGTACGCGAGGGGAAGCCGTATCCAGAACACGGGCTCTCCACCAGGGATTGGTCACGCATCCCGCCCCGGCAGATCCGCCTCGACGAACTGGTCACCACCACCACGGTGCTCGCGTTGGACCGTCTACTCAGCGAAGACTCCACGTTCTACGGGGACCTGTTCCCGCACGCCGTGAAGTGGCAGGGCGTCATCTATCTGGAAGACGGACTGCATCGGGCCGTACGGGCCGCACTACGCAATCGGGTTGTGCTGCATGCCAGGGTTTTCGACATGGATCAGCTGCGGGTGGTCTAGGCGCGTCTAGTCCAGGATGGTGCGCACCACGCCGTCGGCCAGTAGACGTCCCTGATCGGTGAGCACCAGCCGGTCGTCGACCAGCTCCCCCAGTCCACGGGCCACCACCTCGGGCACCCGCCCGCGTTCGTCAACGGTCAAGTCCGCCAATGCGATCCCGGTGTTCAGCCGCACCGCCAGCAGCACGTCCTCGGTGTGTCGTTCGACGGGGCCGAGGACCTCGTGTCCTCCGACGGGAAGCTGCCCCTGTCCCAGCTGCTTGGCATAGGTGTTGGGGTGCTTGACGTTCCACCAGCGCACCCCGTTGACGTGTCCGTGCGCGCCGGGCCCGGCGCCCCACCAGTCACCACCGGCCCAGTACCCGAGGTTGTGACGGCATTGCCCGCCGGGCCGTGCCCAGTTGGACACCTCGTACCAGCTCAGGCCCGCCTCCGAGAGCGCGGAGTCGAGAAGCTGATAGCGATCGGCCAGTGCGTCCTCGTCCGGATTCGGTAGCTCACCGCGGCGCACGCGGCGCGCCAGCGCGGTGCCCTCCTCCACCACCAGTGCGTACGCCGACACGTGGTCGACCCCGGCCTCCAGCACGGCATCGATGGATCGGCGCAGGTCGTCGTCGGTCTCGCCGGGAGTGCCGTAAATCAAATCCAGGTTGACGTGCCCAAGGTCGGCCGCCCGCGCCTCCCGTGCCGCCGCCACCGCCCGGCCGGGCGCGTGCACGCGATCCAGGGTGGCCAGCACGTGCGGGGCCGCCGACTGCATGCCCAACGAGACGCGCGTGTAGCCGGCAGCGCGAATCGTCTCGAAGAAGGCCGGTGAGGTGGATTCGGGGTTGGCCTCGGTGGTCACCTCGGCGCCCGGCGCCACGGTGAAGTGGGCACTGATCGCGTCGAGCACCTCGGTAAGCCCGGCACCACCGAGGAGGGACGGCGTACCGCCTCCCACGAACACCGTCTGCACCGCCGGGTTTCCGTCCAGGGTGCGGGCCGCCAGATCCAGTTCGGCGCGCAGCGCCTCCAGCCAGCCCGCGGTGGACGTCCCATCACCGAGTTCGTCGGCGGTGTAAGTGTTGAAATCGCAGTATCCGCAGCGTGTGGCACAGAACGGGACATGCACGTAGATCCCGAAAGGGCGCCCGGCTGCCGGCACCAAGGGCGGCAGGGTGGCAATGGTTTCGGGCCTCACCGCTCAAGTGTGTGCCAGGGTCGGCGGGAGAAAAAATCTGTATAGCCGATAGCGGGAATCCCCCATGCCGAATAGAGGTTTTGCTCACAATGAGCGGAATTACGGCCCGGTGGCGCGGGGTGTCAGCTTCGCGTGGCACAATTGGCCACGTGAGCACACATCAGGTCCCCCTTGTCGCGCGGCGGCATATCGACCTGAAGCGTGTCTGTAGCGCGTGTTGTCTCCCCTACTGACGTACTTGGCCCCAGTCCTACCACCAGCCACCCGAACGGTCGTGAGGATCTGCGCCTCCGGTCAGCCCCGGTGTGTCGCCCACGACTGTGCCTGCCTTCGTTAGGAGCACCATGACAACCAGCGAGACCCGGCCCGCTCGCCCCAAGCAACAGCGCAGCGAGGGCCAGTGGGCGCTCGGTGAGCACGAGCCGCTGAACCCCAATGAGCAGGCCAAGAAGGACGACCACCCGCTCAACGTGCGTGAGCGCATCGAAACCATCTACGCCCATAAGGGCTTCGAGAGCATCGACAAGACCGACCTGCGCGGCCGCTTCCGCTGGTGGGGCCTGTACACACAGCGCAAGCCGGGTTACGACGGCACCTGGACCGGTGACGAGAACACCGACATGCTCGAGGACGAGTACTTCATGCTGCGGGTCCGTTCCGACGGCGGTGCGCTGTCGGTCGGTGCCCTGCGCACCTTGGGCGATCTGTCGACGAAATACGCGCGGGACACCGCCGATCTTTCCGACCGCGAGAACGTGCAGTACCACTGGATCCGGGTCGAGGACATGCCGGAGATCTGGCGCCGTCTCGACGAGGTGGGCCTGTACACCACGCAGGCCTGCGGCGACTGCCCGCGCGTGATCCTCGGTTCGCCGCTGGCAGGCGAGGCACTGAACGAGGTGCTCGATCCGACCCCGGCCATCGACGAAATCGTGCGCCGGTACATCGGGAAGAAGGAGTACGCCAACCTCCCCCGCAAGTTCAAGACGGCCATCTCCGGTCTGCAGGACGTGGTGCACGAGATCAACGACGTCGCGTTCATCGGCGTGGTGCACCCCGAGCACGGCCCCGGTTTGGATCTGTGGGTGGGTGGTGGCCTGTCGACCAACCCCATGCTGGCCCAGCGCCTTGGCGTGTGGGTGCCCTTGGATGAGGTGCCCGATGTCTGGGAGGGCGTCGTCAGCATCTTCCGCGACTACGGGTACCGGCGACTGCGCGCCAAGGCGCGACTCAAGTTCCTGGTCAAGGACTGGGGCGTGGAAAAATTCAGGGAAGTTCTCGAGACCGAGTATCTCAAGCGTCCACTGATCGACGGCCCGGCCCCGGTGCAGCCTCCGCGGCCGATCGACCACGTGGGTGTGCAGCGACTCAAGAACGGGCTCAACGCCGTTGGCGTGTCCCCCATCGCGGGACGTGTTTCCGGCACCATCTTGTCGGCGGTCGCCGACCTGGCCGAGAAGGCCGGATCGGACCGCATCCGGTTCACGCCGTACCAGAAGCTGATCATCCTCGACGTGAGTGACGACGAGCTGCCTGCGCTCCTGGCAGGCCTCGACGCGCTGGGCCTGCCCTCGCGGCCGTCGCACTGGCGCAAGAATCTGATGGCGTGCACCGGCATCGAGTTCTGCAAGCTCTCCTTCACCGAAACCCGTAAGCGCGCACAGGATCTGGTGCCCGAGCTGGACAAGCGGCTCGAAGATCTGAACGCCGAGCTCGATACGCCGGTCACCATCAACATCAACGGCTGCCCCAACTCCTGCGCGCGGTCGCAGGTCGCCGACATCGGCTTCAAGGGCCAGATGGTCGACGACGGCGACGGAAACAGCGTCGAGGGCTTCCAGGTGCACCTGGGCGGAAGCCTGGGACTGGACAGTGGTTTCGGCCGTAAGCTGCGCCAGCACAAGGTCACCAGCACCGAGCTCGGCGATTACATCGACCGCGTGGTGCGCAACTTCGTCAAGCAGCGCGAAAACGGAGAGCGCTTCGCGCAGTGGGCAGTTCGGGCCGAGGAGGCGGACTTGCGATGACCTCGGACGTAAGCACAAAGGACCTCGATTCGTTGCGCGCGCTGGCCGAGCGTGGCGCTGCCGAACTGGTGGACGCCTCCGCCGAGGAGCTGCTGCGTTGGACCGATGAGAACTTCGGGAGCGACCCGCACACGTACGTCGTGGCCTCCAACATGCAGGACGCGGTACTCGTCGACCTGGCCGCCCAGGTGCGTCCGGGTGTCGATGTGTTGTTCCTGGACACCGGATATCACTTCGCCGAGACGATCGGCACCCGTGACGCGGTGGAGTCGGTATATGACATCCACATCGTGAACGTGGCCCCCGAGCACTCGGTGGCAGAGCAGGACGAGTTGGTGGGCAAGGACCTGTTCGCCAGCAATCCCGGCGAGTGCTGCCGCCTGCGCAAGGTGGTGCCGCTTCGCGCGTCGCTCGCCGGGTACTCGGCCTGGGTGACCGGGCTTCGTCGCGTTGATGCCCCGACCCGGGCCAACGCGCCGCTGATCAGCTTCGACGAGGCATTCGGACTCGTGAAGATCAACGCGATCGCGGCCTGGACCGACGAGGACATGCAGAAATACATCGACGAGCACGGAGCCCTGGTGAACCCACTGGTGGACGAGGGATATCCGTCGATCGGCTGCGCCCCGTGCACGGCCAAGCCCGTGCTCGGCGGCGACGCACGGAGCGGACGCTGGCAGGGCCTGGCCAAGACAGAATGCGGTTTGCACGCCTCATGACGACAACGGAGACCGAAATGGAGTCTGTGTTGAACCAGACCGAAACACTCACCGACCTCGAATCGGAGTCGATTCACATCATCCGTGAGGTGGCCGGCGAGTTCGAGCGTCCGGTCCTGCTGTTCTCCGGCGGCAAGGACTCGACGGTGCTGCTGCACATCGCGCTCAAGGCCTTCTGGCCCGCACCGCTTCCCTTCGCGCTGCTGCACGTGGACACCGGGCACAACCTGCCCGAGGTGCTGGCCTTCCGCGACGAGATCGTCGAACGGCACAACCTACGCCTGGTGGTCTCCAAGGTGGAGGACTACCTGGCCGACGGCCGTCTGACCGAGCGGCCGGACGGAATCCGCAATCCGCTGCAGACCATTCCACTGCTGGAGGCCATCACCGACAACAAGTTCGACGCGGTGCTGGGCGGTGGACGTCGCGACGAGGAGCGTTCACGCGCCAAGGAGCGAATCTTCAGCTTGCGCAACGCATTCGGCCAGTGGGATCCCAAGAAGCAGCGCCCCGAGTTATGGAGCCTGTACAACGGCCGGCACGCTCCGGGCGAGCACGTCCGCGTGTTCCCGATCAGTAACTGGACCGAGCTGGACGTGTGGCGCTACATCGCCCGCGAGAACGTGCAGCTGGCCAGCCTGTACTACGCGCATGAGCGTGAGGTGTTCAATCGCGACGGCATGCTGCTGACTCCCGGGCCGTGGGGCGGGCCGCGCGACGGCGAAGAGCTTCAAACACTTTCGGTGCGCTACCGCACGGTGGGCGACGGTTCGACCACCGGCGCGGTGCTCTCGGATGCCGTCGACGTGCAGGCGGTGCTCGCCGAGGTCGCGTCGTCGCGAATCACCGAGCGCGGCGCCACCCGCGGCGATGACCGCGTGTCCGAGGCGGCGATGGAAGACCGCAAGCGAGAGGGTTACTTCTGATGTCTGATCTTCTACGCATTGCCACCGCCGGCAGTGTCGACGACGGGAAGTCCACCCTGGTGGGCCGGCTGCTGTACGACACCAAGTCGGTGCTCATCGACCAGTTCGACGCCGTCACCAAGGCTTCCGAGTCGCGCGGGCTCGATGCTCCGGATCTGTCGCTATTGGTCGACGGGCTGCGCGCCGAGCGTGAACAGGGCATCACCATCGACGTGGCGTACCGCTACTTCGCGACGCCCAAGCGCTCGTTCATCCTCGCCGACACTCCCGGGCACGTGCAGTACACCCGGAACACCGTGTCGGGAGCCTCGACCGCACAGCTGGTGATTCTGCTGGTCGACGCGCGCAAGGGCGTCATCGAGCAGACCCGCCGTCACGCCGCGGTGCTGGCGCTGCTGGGTGTGCCGCGACTGGTGCTGGCGGTAAACAAGATCGATCTGGTGCCCGACAGCGCCCGGATCTTCGAGGCGATCAGCGCCGAGTTCAACGAGCTGACCAGCTCGCTGGGCTGGAAACCGGAGAATGTGGTGGAGATCCCGGTCTCGGCGCTGCACGGCGACAACATCGCCACCCGTAGCGAGCGGACCGGTTTCTACAACGGCCCAACCCTCATCGAGCATCTGGAATCGGTTCCGGCGCACGGCAAATCCGACGGAGCATCCAGCACCATCGGCCTGCGATTCCCGGTTCAGTACGTGATCCGTCCGCGCACCGCCGAGTACCCGGACTATCGCGGGTATGCCGGGCAGGTAGCCGCGGGCTCGGTGCGCGTGGGTGACGAGGTGGTGATCTCCCCCGCCGGTCAGCGCACCACGGTCGCGGGCATCGACACCGCAGACGGGCCTCTTGAGGTGGCCGAGGCAGGACGCAGCGTCACGCTGATCCTCGCCGACGACGTGGATGCCTCGCGTGGCGATCTGATCGCTTCGGCCGATGTGCCAGAGCCTGTTTCGGAGCTCGAGGGCACAGTGTGCTGGCTGGCCGACAAGCCGTTGAAGGCCGGGGCGCGCCTGCTACTCAAACACGGCACCCGGACCGTGCCCGCCATAGTCGGCGAGCTGGTGGAGCGCTTCGACGAGCAGAACCTTTCCGCCGATGCTCAGCCGGAGTCATTGGAGCTCAACGATATCGGGCAGATCAGCATTCGCCTGGCCGAGGCGATCAGTGTCGACGAGTACGTCGACGACCGTACAGCCGGGAGCTTCCTGCTGATCGATCCGTCGAGCGGTAATACATTGGCCGCGGGGCTGGTCGGCGATGCCCTGCGCCATGTCGAACTGAATCGTGTCTAGCCCGACGCTCCTCGCTGTAGCCCACGGGAGCCGCGACCCGCGGTTCGCCGAGAACGCGCGCCGCCTGGTTGAGCAGGTGCGGCTCCTGAGGCCGGATCTGGATGTCCGGCCGGCCTTCCTGGAGTTGTCCGAGCCGAACCTCGTCGACGTGCTGGGCGAGTTGCGCGGGGACGCGGTCGTGGTCCCACTGCTGTTGTCGGACGCCTATCACGCACGAATCGATCTGCCGACGATGCTGTCCACGGCGCATTCGGGGCTGCGGGTCCGGCAGGCTCCGGTGCTGGGCGCCGACGGCCGACTGCTGCGACTGGCCCGGCGGCGTGTGGCCGAGGTCGGCACCGACAATCCCGGCGTCATTCTGACCGCGGTCGGATCCTCCGATCCCACGGCCAATGCCCGCACCCGCGCCCTGGCCGCGCAGTGGGAGATCGCGACAACGGTGTTCGCCACCGGCGATCCGACAACCCTTGCCGATGCTGCGGAGTCATTGCGCGCCCGTGGCGCCACGGAAATCGTTGTCGCACCGTGGTTCCTGTCCCCCGGCCTCCTGCTTGACCAGATGTGCGCCGAGGCCGCGCAACTGAACATGCCGGTAGCGGCGCCTTTGGGCGCGGACCGACTGGTCGCCGAGGTCGTGGTGCAGCGGTACATGGCGACGGTCGCGACTCTGCCGAGTCAGGCCCCGGCACTCAATCGCTGACGCCGAAGGACAGAACTTGGGCGCTAGCCCCAGCACGCCGACGTCGGCCGAACAGGCCTACATCTCCCAACACATTGTTGTATGCGCATGTATGCGATACGGTATTGATCATGACGAGCACCGAACATGAAACCCATACCCATCCAGACCACGTTCACGGCCCTGACTGCGGTCACGAGGCAGTTGCTCACGAAGATCACGTGGATTACATCCACGACGGGCACCGCCACGCTCCGCACGGCGATCACTACGACGAACACTAGAGCCCGACACACAAATGGCCTCCGGCGAACCGGGGGCCATTTTCTTTATCTATCCCAGCTCGGCGACCACTCTTCGTCGTGCCCGCCTACGAGCGACAACAAGGCCTTCTCCCGCTGCAACATGCGGTGCTCGGTGCCGCGCGGTATCCCACCGGGACCGTAACTCCCCCGGCCATAGTGAATGACCCGGCCACGGCGGACCTCCCAGCGCAACGCGTCGGACACCGCCTTCGACGTCCGTCCGCCGGTATCGAACCCCTTGCGATCCAACATCTGCACCAGCTCGGACACGGTCGTCTCGCCGAACCGGTGCAGATACAACGTCAGGAGATAGCGCAGCTCAACCCCGCATACCCGTTTCTTCGCCGCCATCACCGAACGATGGCACCCACCCCCGACAGACCGGCATGTGTCGCCCGTAGCCGGGCACCTGCAGGTGTCCTTTGAAAACGCAGCAACGCGCCCTAGGACGCAGCCTCCGCCAGCTCACCCAGGTCGGGAACGCGGGTCACCCGCACGTACACGTGGTCGCCCTCGTGCAGTCCGAGTGCCTCGGCATCACCACGCGTGATCTGCGCGGTGAACTGCTCGCCTGTCGCCGCGCTGGTCAGTTCCACCCGCACCTCGAAACCGAGATGCACGACACGATCCACCCTCGCCTTGGTGACGCCGGTGGTCTCGCCGGTGCCCTCTGCGGCGGCGCGGGACAGATCTGCGTTTCGCCCCACACGAATATCGTGCGGGCGCACCAGGATTCCGTTGAGCTTGGCCACCGGCCCCAGGAATGACATCACGAAACTGTTCGCGGGACGGTCGTACAGATCCTCCGGCGATCCAACCTGCTCGATGCGCCCCTTGTTCAGCACCGCGATCCGGTCGGCGACATCCAACGCCTCCGCCTGGTCATGCGTCACCAACACCGTGGTGACATGCACCTCCTCGTGGAGTCGGCGCAGCCAAGCCCGCAGATCCTCACGGACCTTGGCATCGAGAGCACCGAAGGGCTCGTCGAGCAGCAGCACTTCCGGGTCCACGGCCAGTGCACGCGCCAGCGCCATGCGCTGGCGCTGACCACCGGAAAGCTGATTGGGATAGCGCGTGTGGAAACCGCTCAGCCCCACCACCTCCAGCAGGTTGTCGACCTTGTCCTTGATCTCCGACTTCGGCTTCTTGCGGATCTTGAGGCCGAATCCCACGTTCTCACGCACTGTCAGGTGCTTGAACGCGGCGTAATGCTGGAACACGAAACCGATTCCACGCCGCTGCGGCGGCACGCCGGTGACATCGCGACCATTGATCGTGATGGTGCCGGTGTCCGGCTGGTCCAACCCCGCGATAGCCCGCAGCAGGGTCGACTTACCGGAGCCACTGGGGCCGAGCAATGCCGTCAACGAGCCCGACGGCACTTCGAAGTCGATGTTGTCCAGCGCGGCGAAGTCACCGTAATGCTTGTTCGCGCCGCGAACGGTAATCGCGTCAGTCATCTTGTTGGCTCCTTGCTATTCGCTAATGGCTTTGGCTCGTCGCGCATCGATGACGACCTGGACCACCAGGACAATCACCGCAACAGCCATCAACAGCGTTGAGATGGCATAGGCGCCGTACTCGGCGCCACGCTGATGGCGATCGGCCACCAGCAGGGTCAGGGTCTGCGATTTGCCGGGCAGGTTGGACGAGACCATGATCACCGCACCGAACTCACCGAGAGTTCGCGCGATGGTCAACACGATGCCGTAGGTCAAGCCCCATCGGATCGACGGCAGCGTGATACGCCAGAACGTCTGCCACGCAGTAGCTCCCAACGTCGCGGCCGCCTCTTCCTGCTCAGTGCCCAATTCATGCAGCACCGGCTCGACCTCACGGATGACGAACGGAATCGTGACGAAAATGCTGGCGAGCACTATGCCGGGAAATCCGAAGATGATCTTCAGACCGAAGTCGTTTTCGACGAAACCGAACACGCCGGCCGACCCCCACAACAGGATCAACGCGACACCCACCACCACCGGCGAGACCGCGAAGGGCAGGTCGATGATCGCCTGCAGCACTGCCTTACCGCGGAACTTGTTTCGCGCCAGCACCAGTGCGGTAGGGATACCGAAGATGACGTTCAACGGCACCACGATCGCGACCACCAACAGCGACAGCTGCAACGCAGACACCGCGGCCGGAGTGGCGACCGATTCGAAGAACGCCCCGATCCCGGGCTGGAACGTACGCCACAGGATCAAACCCACGGGAACGATCACCAGGATGCCGACATAGAGCAACGCCACATACCGAGCGAGATACCGAACCACCGGCGACGGTGTCACTGTGCCAGCTCCTCTCGCTTGGCCGCGCGCGAACCGACGGTCCGCAGGATGAACAACACGACGAACGAGATGAGCAGCAGCACAATCGAAATCGCCGCAGCGCCGGTCCGATCGTCGTTCTCGATGAGTGTCCTGATCCACTGTGACGACACTTCGGTCTCACCGGGCACCGCACCGCCGATCAGCACCACCGAGCCGTATTCACCAATCGCACGTGAAAAGGCCAAGCCCGCGCCCGATAACAACGACGGGAGCAACGCCGGAAGGATGACCGCACGGAAGATGGTCCAGTTGTCGGCACCCAGCGAGGCCGCAGCCTCCTCGACCGACTGGTCGAGTTCCAACAGCACGGGCTGCACCGACCGCACCACGAAGGGCAGCGTGACGAACAGCAGCGCTATACCGATGCCCCACTTGGTGTGCTGGATGTGAATGCCCACCGGGCTGCCCGGACCGTACAGCGCCAGCATCACGAGGCTGGCCACGATCGTCGGCAAGGCGAACGGAAGGTCGATGACAGCGTCGACCAACCGCTTTCCGGGGAAATCGTCACGAGTCAGCACCCACGCCACCAGCAACCCGAAGAACAGATTCACCACCGCGACGCCGAACGAGACTCCGAGGGTCACCTTGAAGGACGAGATGGCGGCGTTGGAAGTGACCGAGTTCCAGAATGCGGTCCACCCCCCGCCGGCCGATTGCCAGATAATCGCGGCCAACGGCAACAGCACGATGATGCTGAGCCAGATCGAGGCCGCGCCGACCCGCAGCGATGTGCTGCCATACCGTCGCGTCAACAGTGATCCCGACCGCCCGGCGCCGACCTCACGGTCGGGCCGGGCAGCGTGTTTCGGCTCGGACGCCGATTCAGTCGACTGGTCCGTTGACGTTGTCATCCGGTGGCCTTCTTGTAGATCTTGGTGATGCTGCCGTTCTCCTTGTCGAACAACGCCGGGTCAACCGTCTTCCATCCGCCCAGCTCCGCGATGGTCCACAGCTTCTCCGGTGTCGGGAAGTCCTTGGCGAATTCTGCCGTAACCGCGGGATCGACAGGACGGAATCCCGCCTCTGCCCAGAGCTTCTGCGCTTCGGGGGTGTAGAGGAAGTTCTTCAGCGCGGCCACCTTGTCGGGGTGGACGCTCTCCTTCACCACCGCGACGGGGTTTTCGATCTTGAATGTCTGCGGCGGGTTGACGTGCTCGACATCCTTGCCCTGACGCTCGACGTTGATCGCCTCGTTCTCGTAGCTGATCAGCACATCACCGCTGCCCTGCAGGAACACGTCGGTGGCCTCACGCCCCGATCCCGGACGCTGCTTGATGTGCTCGCCGACCAGCTTGCCGATGTAGTCGAGCCCGCTTTGCTCGTCGCGTCCGCCATTGCTCTTGGCCGCATACGGCGCCAACAGATTCCACTTGGCCGAGCCCGAGCTCAACGGGCTGGGGGTGATCACACTGATCCCCGGCTGAAGCAGGTCGTCCCAGTCCTTGATGTTCTTCGGGTTGCCCTTGCGCACCACGAGAGAAACGACGGAACCGAACGGAACACCCTTGGTGGCATCGGAGTTCCAGTCCTCGGAAACCTTGCCCGCCTTGACCAAGCGGCTCACATCGGGCTCGACCGAGAAGTTCACGATATCGGCCGGCTTGCCGTCGACAACGGCCCGCGACTGGTCGCCGGACGCGCCATAGGAAGTAGTGACCGCGACGCCCTTGCCCTCGGGGGTGTTCGCAAATGCCGGGATGATCTTCTTCCATCCTGGCTCCGGCACCGCGTAGGCAACGAGCGTCAGGGTGGTGTCGGCGTCGGAATGCGACTCGCCGCCGGCGACGTCGCTGGATCCTCCACCGCAGGCGGCGAGAACAGTTGCCGCGGTGGCAAGAACTCCGATGTGGCGCCACCGGCGGGCGCCGACCGTCTTCGCGATGTTGAGCATGAGGACCTTTCGTGGGATTGCGATTACCTGGACGGATATCTCATGTAAGTCCCGTAACGACAGAAAGGTAGCGAAACAGCCAGTGGGCTTTGAACTAGCCGCTACCGACACCAAACCGCGGACGGGATGGGTCTAGCGACAACAGTGAACGTCTGCGACCGCGCATGTGCCGACCGCAATGAGCGCCAGGATGTGGCGCACGCGGTTACCCGGGGCTGCGGAATGCATGAGCGGAAGCGTAGCAGAGCCCTTTGATGCCGTCTTTACAGTCGAACCGGCTGGTAGAAGCATTATTGCGTCAACAGCCAGTAACTACCGGCTCAACAGCCAGGCGACTATCACCAGGACGGCCAGCGCAACCAGCGCCAAAGTCACCCGCGACTGCGGCATGCCGCTCACGGCAGGTCCGCCGGGACGACCGCGATCATGGGGCTTTCGATGGGACGGCGGCGCGTCGCCTGGTAGAGCCGTCCAAGCCGATTCGTCACGCTGAACAGCACAAACAAGATCTTGTCGCCGGCGACGGCCATCGCGTACGCCAACACCAGGACAACAGGCATCACGATGATTGTTTGAAGAATGAATCCGCGCCCGCTCAGCCACAGCTCGACACCATCCCACCAACTCAGGAGGCCGATCACGCTGTCGCTGTTCACGCGGCCAGTTTAGGCGGACCGCGTCGTGGTGCTGTCGGCGCAGGGCAGACTGGATCCCGATGACCCGCCTGTCCTCGACATACCTGTCCCTGGTCCTCGCGCTCTTCGCACTGTTCAGCGGCGCCCCCATTGCGGCGGCGGACTCGGCGACCGCGGGTGCCGACGTGCAGATAGCGCAGAGCCTGGGCGAGCGCGAGCTCACCGTGGTGGCTCGCCGGGTCACCGGCATCCCCGGCCCGCTGCGCGTGGATGTCATCACCCACCAGGGCACCGCTGCCGGTCCACTCCGGTTGCAGCTCATCCCCACGGGTGTCGGCACCGAAGAGCACGACCCCGCCCCGGGCGTGCCCACGTCGACGGCGCTGGTAGTCCTCGGCGAAAAGCCCGGTCCGTACGGGGCGACTCTCGACGTCGATCGCACCGGGCCGGCCGATCTCACTCTCAGCGATGGCGTGCACACCGCCCGCATCCCGTTGGTCTTGATGGGTCAGGCAATGTCACCACCGGAACGAGTGGCGTATCTCGGTCTGGCCGCCACCGGCCTGCTGCTGGTGATCTCGCTCGTCGTGGCCACCCGGGTACGTCGCGGCGTGTGGATCGCCCTACCTGTGACCGCTACGGTGACGGCGCTCGCGGTGGCCGTCACCGGTGCCGTGCTGTCCACGTCGGCACCTCCCCCGCCCGAGCCGGGCTTGCAACGTGACCCGACCGCCGACAACACGGCCAATCCCTACCGGCTCGACCGCCCCGCGGTCACCGACTACTCCCGGCCTTCGGCGACGCTCATCGCCGAAAAGCCCGTGCTGGATTCGGGCCGCACTACCGACATCGACTTCTCACTCGTCGACACGGCCACCGGTCTGCCCGCCGACGACCTGGTGATCCACGACAGCGCGCTCATCCACCTGCTGGTGGTCGCCCCGGACGGTCGGCTGTCTCACCTGCATCCGATAAGGGTTGCGCCGGGCCGTTATTCGGTGCCATTGTCGCCGACGGTCGCGGGCCGTTACGCAGTCTCGGCCGAGTTCGTGCGGCGCGGCGGTGGAGTGCAGACGGTGCGTCTGCCGGGCGGGCTCACCTCGCGCGACGGCAAGCCCGCTGCCCCCGCACCCTTCGACGGACCCGGTATGCGCATGATCGACGGGCTGCACGTGCACGTCACCGCGACCGGCCTGCGTGCCGGGCGGCCGACGACGCTCTCGGCGACCGTGGGATCCGACCCGGTCTTGCAGCCGTGGCTGGGCATGCTGGGTCACCTGGTTATCGCCGGACCGATTCCGCGTGAGGCTCCCGCGAACGACCTCGGCACGGCAGTGCAGGATTCGGCGATGTGGGCACATGCCCATTCGATGGGCGGCCACGGTGGAGCAGACATGCCGGGGATGCCCCACATGACACATGGTTCCAACAGCGCCGCGACACAAGACGATTCCATGCCGCCTATGGTCGGGGCGCCACCTCTGAACGGCGACAGTCCGCCCGACGAGACGGTCGCCGCGTTCGGTCCCGATGTGCCGTTCACCTTCACGTTCCCCACGCCCGGGCGCTATCTCGCCTGGATTCAGGCACAGCGCGACTACCGGGTGCTGACGATCCCGGTACGACTGGACATCTCATGACGCGCAGAGTGTGGGCGGGGCTCGCGATGATCGTTGCCGCGGTGTTGGCGTTGACATGGATCGCCTGGCCCAGCACGCCCGAGGCCGTCACGCTGCACTCCGGCACCGAGCATTACGTCGTCACGGTCACCGTGGACAGCCCACGCGTCGGGATGACGGCACTGGAGATCGCCGTCACCAACAGGGAGAACCAGGGTCTCCCCGAATCAGAGTCGGTGACAGTCGAACTGGTCATGCCACTGATGGGGCACGCCATGCCGCCACTGCGCGAGGTGGTGTCGGGCCGCACAAAGTTCGACCAGGTGATGCTGTCGATGGCCGGTCCGTGGGAGATAGCCGTGACCGTCACGCCTCCCTCAGGTGACCCCGATGAACGCACGACGATGCCACTATGGGTGAGTGGAGGTTGAGATGAGCACCGAGACGAGCGCCACCTACGTCGGGGCGAGCCAGACGCCCCGTATCACCCGCGACACCATCGAGAGGTACGCGCCACTGGGCGCGTACGGGGTGCTGCTGGGCAGCGTGGTGGGCGCGGTCGGAACCACCTGGGACGTGGAATGGCATGACGATGTGGGCCCCGATACCTTCTTCACGCTGCCGCATCTGTTCCTGTACTCGGGCAGTGCCATCGGCGGAATCACCAGCCTCATCATGGTTTTGACGATCACGGCGGCACAGCGCGCGGGCGAGGATGTACCGCGCTGGGTGGGTGGCGTGCCGATTCGCGTATTCGGTGGCAGGTTCACCGCTCCGCTCGGTTTCCTGCTCTCCGGCTGTGGCGCCGCGTCGTTTCTCCTCTACGGGCTGCTGGACCTCTGGTGGCACACGGTCTACGGGTTCGATGCCGTATTGGCATCACCCCCGCACTTCGCGTTGTTCGTCTCCGGCACCGTCACCGACCTCGGTAGCATCGTGACCTTTGCCGCGGCACGGCGATTCCGCTGGGGTGCAGTGGGTTTGATGGCCCAGGCGTCATTGGTGGCGGCAATGACGGCCATTCCGTTCACCGCATTGTGGCTCTTCAAGTTCGACTTCAACCCCATCTCACTGGGCTCGGCGTTCGTCGTTCCGCTCGTACTGCTGCTCGTCGCGGGCGTCCTGCGGTCGACACTGGCGCCGCTCGCCGTCGCGGCGATCATGGGTGCCATCCAAGCCATCTTCTGGTGGTTCTCACCTTGGGCTGCACATGAATACGCCACGGCGGTGGGATTGCCCTTGCGCGACGACCTGTGGGACGGCCCACCCGCGATCCCGGGAATGATGCCCATGTTCCTGGGGATCTTCGCCCTACTCGCCACCGGCCTGCTGTACCTGGCACGCGACCGGAAATGGCAGCGGTGGCCGATGACTGGCATCGGCGCGTTCCTGGGTTCGGTTGCAGGCATGGGCTATCTGTTGCAGGGCGCGATCCTCTACCGCCAGGGCACCGAGACCGTGAGCAGCTACGTCACCGTCGGTCTGGTGGGGCTGGTGGTGGGTGCCCTCGCCGGATTCCTTGCGCAACGCATCGCCCTGATGTTGCGGGTGCCCGGAAACGACACCGAGACCGTGGAGGCCACCGCGTGAGGCATATTCGTGTCTTGACCGCGCTCGCCGGCGTCCTGGCGCTGTCTCTGGGGATCAGCGCCCCGGCTCAGGCCTACGCGCCCGTGAACGTCGTGCACACCGAACAGGTGAGGGCGGGCCCCTATCCACTGACCGTCGGCTTCTCGACCTGGCCGCTGCGCGCCATGCAATCTCTTGACTTCACCTTCATTCCCGCAGACGGGATTACCGGCAAGTCGGGGACCCTCACCATCGTTTCGCCGGACGGGCGAGATGGGCGTGCAGAACCGCTGGCGCGCCATCCACGTAAGCGTGAGGTCTGGGGCCTGGATGTTCGCGCGCTGCAGGAAGAAGGGCATTACCGGTTCGTCTTCGACATCACCGGTCCACAGGGCCCCGGGAAGGGCACCCTGGACCTGGAGGTGCTACCCCAACCCGGACCGCCCCTGGCGCTGAGTTGGACCATCTCGCTGATACCCGTGTTCGCATTGGCCGGGGTGTTGATCGTGGCGTGGAGGAGAACCCGTGACCAAACCTGAGCTGTCTCAGAGCACCACCTGCGCCGTCGCCGGCGGCGGGCCCGCCGGAATGATGTTGGCGCTGCTGCTCGCGCGCGCCGGCGTCCAGGTCACGGTGTTGGAGAAGCACCCCGACTTCCTGCGTGACTTTCGCGGAGACACCGTGCACGCCAGCACGTTGAACCTCCTCGACGAATTGGGACTCGGCCCGAAATTCGCCGCCATGCCCCATAACTTGGTCGAACAGGTGACCGTCGACCTCGGAGAACAGACGTACCGGCTGGGCGATCTCAACCGGCTGCCCGGACCGCACAAGCACATCGCGATGGCGCCCCAATGGGACTTCCTGGAAATGCTGGCCGGTGCCGCGCAGGCTGAGCCCACTTTCCAACTGCTGCGCAGTACCGAGGTCACCGGACTCTTGCGGTCCGGAGATCAGATCACGGGCGTCGAATTTCGCACCGCTGCAGGAGAAACCGGGAAACTCCGCGCGGACCTCACGGTCGCCTGCGATGGCCGGGGCTCGGTGTTGCGCGCGGCGGCGGGTATGCGCCCACGACAGTTCGGCGTTCCGATCGACGTCTGGTGGTTCCGCCTTCCGAAACACCCCGGCGATCCCCAGGGGCCACGTGCGCGCGTCGGCACCAACCGATTCATGGTGATGCTCGACCGCGGCGAGTATTTCCAGTGCGGCTATCTCATCGGCAAGGGCACCGACTCGCAGATGCGCAGCGGCGACGTGCAGGTGCTGCGCGACCGGATCAGTGAAATGGTGCCCTGGCTGGCCGACCGTACCGTTGCCATTACCAGCTGGGACGACGTGAACTACTTGATGTACAGCTCAATCGGCTTCGTAAGTGGTACCGGGACGGCCTGCTGTTCATCGGGGACGCCGCGCACGCCATGTCCCCGGTCGGCGGGGTCGGTATCAACCTCGCGATCGCCGACGCGGTGGCGACCGCGCGCATCCTCGCCGAACCGCTGCGCACCGGCACTCTAACCACCGCCGACCTTCGCAAGGTACAGCTGCGACGGTGGGGACCGACCGCGCTGATCCAGCGCGTGCAGCGTGCCGTGCACCGGCGGGTGTTTTCGGCGGTGGACTCGAACACCACCGTCACACCCAGTACCAGGGTGGCTTCGGTGTTGTCTTTTGCCACCAAATACCCGTGGTTGCAAGCGATTCCGGCCTACGGGGTGGCCATTGGTCCACTACCCGAGCACGCGCCCGATTTCGCGCGCCGCTCTCCTACTGGCTGAGGACCGTCTGCATCCCGGGGGCCACCAGATCGCGAATCTTCTCCCACGGCACCGTCACCGGGACGTAGTCCCCGGCGATATGCGGGACGGAAATGTAGAACGTCAGGCCCTTCGGCGCGGGCAACCAGTGCAGGAACTGCTCGGATTTCATGTCCCCGGCCGCCTTGATGCGATCGGGTGGCCCGAGCTGCTGAGCCAACGTACGCAGGTGTTCTCGCGCCTGTTCCTGATTGGGCAGGACATCGCCGAACATGATGGGCTGCGACGTGTCGGTATTGATGGTGATGGTGGCCACCCGGTTACTGGGGTACGGGCCACCGCTGTTGGTATAGAACACCGCGGCTCCCGCCACCACGTGCGGACCGATGAAGGACACCCGGCTGGCCTCCCGTGCCGCCAGCTGGCCATCGCCGACCGTCGCCTGCTTGGTGAGCTTCGGATCGTCCAACCCGCGCACCACGTCGTTCAGGGCCGCACGCATGCCTTCGTTGAATCGGTCGCGAGCCTTGGCCTTGTCTCCGGTCACCTGCGGCAGTTTGACGTTGTAGTCGACCTTCCCCTGCTTGCCGGTCACCTGCTCGAGCGTCGGGTTGAATCCGAAGGCCGGCTTGGCGGTTGGCGGAGTTTGCGCCGGCGTCAGGGACACCACCGGTTTCGAGGGTGTTGGACTGGTGTACGCGGGGGCCTCGGGGGTCTGCGTGGGTTGTTCGGGTGGCAGCAGGCACGCGACGACAAGACCACACGTCGACACCAGCGTCACCGCAAGACCGAACTTCATGAGCAAAAACCCCCAACTATTGGCTCAACACCGGCACGATTCTGGGATCGACCAGATCGCGAATCCTCTCCCAGGGCACGGCAATCGGAACAAAATCGCCCGCTGCGTGCGAGACCGGGACGTAGAACCGCAACCCGGTGGGCGTAGGCAACCACTGTTCGAGTCGCCCGTTGACGGTGTCCTGGCGCACTCGCCCACTCGGATCGAGACCGGGCAGCACCTGCCTCAGCCGTTCCAGGGCGGCGTACTGATTGGGGAACAGGTCGTCATAGGTGATGGGTTGCGCGGTATCACCGTTGATCACGGTCGTCAGGACCGACTGGTTGGGGTGAGCGGCGCCGCCCGCGTACCAGAGGTACACCTGGATGCCCGCCACCACATGCGGCCCGATCATCGCGACGCGGGTGCTCTCGGGACCCGGCCCGAGATCGCCGTCACTGATCGACACCTTCTGGTCCGTGTCCGGGCCGGGCAAGTTCTCGATCAAGTCCCGCAGTGCAGCACGTGTACCTTCGTTGAATCGGTCGCGCACGGCGTCCACCCCACCCGAGAGCTTCGGTAGATGGACGTCGTAGGTGACTACTCCTTCATCGCCGGTGACGGCCTCCAATTCGGGGACATACCCGAAAGCGGGTGCAGCAGTGATCGGTGCCGATTCTGCCGGGGCAGGGTTCACCGCCGAACTCGAAGGCCCTGTCTGCGAAGACGATTCGACGGCGGTCGGGGGCCGCTCAGCGCGATCGGCAGTACGCCCGCAACCGGCGGCGAGCACACAGATCACCACCGCGACCGCGGCGGCGCCCCCCGGCCTCATGTCGGCGCGTTCGCGGGCTGGAAGGTGCCGCTCACATCCGCTTCCTCCTCGGCCCGAATGACGTGCACAACGGCGTTGATCAACGCCAGATGGGTGAACGCCTGCGGGAAGTTGCCCAGGTGGCGCCCGGTACGCGGGTCGATCTCCTCGGCGTAGAGCTGCAGCGGACTGGCGAACGAGAGCAACCGCTCGCACAGGTGCCGTGCCCGGCGCACTTCGCCGATCTCCACCAGAGCAGAGACCAGCCAGAAGGAACAGATCGTGAAGGTGCCCTCTTCGCCGGACAGGCCGTCATCGGTCTCCTCTACGCGGTACCGCAGCACCAGGCCGTCGTCGGTCAGCTCATCGGCGATCGCCAACACCGTCGCGCGGATTCGCGGATCGTCCGGCGGCAGGAATCGGTTGAGCACCGCGAGCAGCAGCGAGGCGTCCAAGGCCGTAGAACCGTAACGCTGCACCAACACGCCACGTTCATCCACGCCGTGTTCGAGGATGTCGTCCTTGATCTCCTCGGCGACGGTCCGCCACTGCTGGGCATAGCTTTTCTCGCCGTGCATCTCGGCAAGTTTGGCGCCGCGATCCATGGCGACCCAACACATGATCTTGGACGAGGTGAAGTGCTGCGGCTCGCCGCGCACCTCCCAGATGCCGCGGTCCGGTTCACGCCAGTGCCGTGCCGCCTCCTCGGCCTGATTCTTCAGAATCGGCCACAGCGTCGCGGGAATCTGTTCGCGCGACTTCGCATGCACGTACACCGAATCGAGCATGGTGCCCCAGATGTCGTGCTGAATCTGATCGAATGCACCGTTGCCTATCCGCACCGGCCGGGCCCCGTCGTACCCGGACAGATGCGGCAACTCCCCCTCCGTCAGGGTGCGCTCACCACCCACGCCGTACATCACCTGCAACGGATGTTTCTCCCCGTTGTTCGCGCCCGACGCGTCGGCGATGAAGGAGAAGAAGTCGTCGGCCTCACGGTCCAGGCCGAGGGTGTACAAACCCCACAGCGCGAAGGTCGAATCCCGCACCCAGGAGTACCGGTAGTCCCAGTTACGCACTCCACCAGGCGTTTCCGGCAGCGACGTGGTCGATGCCGCCAGCAGAGCTCCGGTCGGAGAATAGGCCAGCCCCTTGAGCACCAGCGCGCTGCTCTGCAGGTACGACCGCCACGGGTGATCGGGGAACTCGCCGATGTTGATCCACTGCCGCCAGGCCTCGGCGGTCTTCCACATCTTGTCGGCGGCCTCCGCATAGGTCTGCGGGACAGGGTGTTTGGACCAGCTGAGCGCGACGAACACGCTGTCGCCCTCGGTGAGGCGGGTACGGGCCCGCGCTTCGCGCCCCTCCAGCCCCAGCCGAAGGTTGGTGGTGAGCTTCAGGGTCGGGTTGTCGTCGGGGTTCTTGGTCGCCCGGGCAATCGCCTCGCCGTATCCGTCACCGGAATACTCCCAGGTGAGTCCCTCGCGGTGATAGTCAAAGGCGGGCTCGCAGTTCATGATCACCTCGACGGTGCCGCTGACGCAGCGCACGGTGCGCAGCAGGATGTGCTCGGCATCCCAGTCGGTCGGGGTGCGCTTGTGCGTCTTCGACCGCGAATCGACGTCGTGCCAGGGTCCCAACACCAGCGCGTCGCGGACCGTGAGCCACCCGGTCTTGGTCTGCCAGGTGGTTTCGACCATCAGGCTGCCCGGGAGGTAGCGGCGTGCCGCGGGCACGTTGTGTCCATAGGGACCGATCCGGAAGTGCCCCGCACCACGATCGAGGATGGCGCCGAAGATGCTCGGCGAGTCCGGGCGCGGCACACACATCCACTCCACCGAGCCGTTGGAGGCGATCAGGCAAGTGTTCTCCCAATCCGAGAGGAACGCATAGTCGGCGATCGGCGGAAACGGGCCACGACGCTGGACTGGAGCCTGAGTGGACATCAGTCCTTCTAGCGACAGCTCGGGATCAAGAGATGACACCATCGGACCATCGTAGGTGCGGTCCGGGAACACACCGGCTATTTAGCGTCGGCCACGCAGGTAGATGGCGAGCCCACCGAACAGCAACAGATTGAAGACGAGCAGCGCCACCAGGGCATTGATCGAGCCTCCGCTGCGCGGACCCGCCAGATAGATGACTAGATCGATGCCGATCAACAGGCATGCGGCGATCAGCACCGCCCAGATCAGGGTGGCCGGTTTCATCTGCTCCCCTATCCCCGGGCCGCATTGAGCTCGGCAGCCAGCGTGGCCATCAATTCGGCTACCGGCAGCGCGCGGGCACGGTGATGCTCCGTGCCCGCCCATAGCGACATCACGTCCGGATCCCCACTTGCCCGCAGTTCCTTGGTTGCCGAGTTCAGTGCCGGGAAGCTCACCGGTGCAACAGATTCCATGTCGCGCTGAAACGCGTTGGAAATGCCGCGCGCCGGGCGGCCGGAAAAGACCCGGGTCACCACCGTGTCGGCGGGTTGCAGCAGGGCGTCCTTGTAGACCTGTTTGGCCCCGGACTCGTCGGTCACCACCAGTGCGGTACCCAGCTGCGCGGCCACGGCACCCGCGGCAAGCACGCGGGCGATGTCGGCGCCGTCCATGATTCCGCCGGCAGCAACGATCGGGAGTGCGGTCACCGCGCGCACGCTCGCGATCAGGTCCAACAGCGGCTCTTCGGGAGCACCCGCGTCAAAACTGCTGCGATGCCCACCGGCCTCCGGCCCCTGGACAACAAGGGCATCGGCACCGATCCCCTCGGCGATCGTGGCCTCGGCGGCGCTGGTCACCGTGATCCACACCTCGGACCCGGCGGCGCGCAGCCGGTGCGCATCGGCCGCGCTGGGCACACCGAAGGTGAAGGACACGACCGGCACCGGATTGGCGACCAAATACTCGATCTTGTCGGCGTAGCCGTCGTCATGCCAGACCGGATCGCCGGGAGCGACCTCAAGCTTGTCGGCCCACACCTTCAGCCTGTCCAGGTACTCGCTCAAGTCGGCGCCGTGGTCAGGGGTGGGGACGAACACGTTGAAACCAAAGGGAAGATCGCCCATGGCCTCGCGGTCCTGCTGCAGCTGAGCGATGGTGCGATATCCCGCGGGCATCAGCGCGAATCCGCCTGCCGCACTCACACCGCGCGCCAACGCGGGAACGGTGATGCCGCCGGCCATCGGGGCACCGACCACGGGAAGGCCAAGCCCGGCGAGCACGGTACTCATGTGTCTCAGCGTATCGACGCGATGAGTTTTGACGGGCGGGTGGGTCGGTATCGGTATGAGCACACCAACCGCTTACCCCGATGTCGTAAGCCGCCAGGAATGGCTGGCGGCACGCAAGAAGCTGCTTGCCCGCGAACGGGAGGCCACACACCTGCGCGATGCCGTCAATGCCGAACGCCGACGGCTCCCAATGGTGAAGGTCGACAAGGACTATCTCTTCGAAGGGCCCGGCGGCCAGGTGGCTCTGATCGACCTGTTCGAGGGACGGCACACGCTGTACGTCCACCACTTCATGTGGCTGGATGAGGCCGACCGCGGCTGCCCCAGCTGCACCGGGGCCGCCGATATGACGTTCACCGAGCAGGACATCGCACTGTTGCACGACAAGGGCGTTACCTTCGCCTGCATCTCCCGCGCGCCGTATGCGAGCATCGCCCGTTACCGCGACAAGCACGGCTGGACGTTCCCGTGGTATTCGACCGACGACGGCGATTTCAGCTACGACTTCCACGTCACGCTGGACCCGTCACGCGCCCCGATCGAGTACAACTACCGGTCACTCGCCGAGCTACACGCCCAGGGTTTCAGTGACGAGGACCTGCGCGGCGATTGGCCGGGTGCCAGCGTCTTCCTGCGTCGCGACGACGAGGTTTTTCATACCTATTCGGCCTTCGCGCGCGGGCTGGACCACTCCGCGGTCGGATACCCGTTCCTGGATCTGACGCCTTATGGCCGCCAGGAACCGTGGGAGGACTCGCCGGCCGGCTGGCCGCAAGGAGGAGCCGTCGTGGGCATGCCGAGTCAGTGCTGCCAAGAAGACTGAGCCTGAGCCTCCGTTAGGACTACTTCTTGGGCTTGTCCGCCGTCGACTCGGTGGACAACGCCGCCACGAAGGCCTCCTGCGGCACCTCTACCCGCCCGATGGTCTTCATGCGCTTCTTGCCTTCCTTCTGCTTTTCCAGCAGCTTGCGCTTACGGGTGATGTCACCGCCGTAGCACTTGGAGAGCACGTCCTTGCGGATGGCACGAATGTTCTCGCGGGCAATGATTCTCGACCCGACGGCGGCCTGCACCGGCACCTCGAACTGCTGGCGCGGAATGAGCTCCTTGAGCTTGACGGTCATCTTGTTGCCGTACGCCGAGGCCCCGTCCTTGTGGACGATGGCGCTGAACGCGTCGACCGCCTCACCCTGCAACAGGATGTCGACCTTGACCAGATCGGCCTCCTGCTCGCCGGCCTCCTCGTAATCCAGGCTGGCGTAGCCGCGCGTGCGCGACTTCAGCGAGTCGAAGAAGTCGAAGATGATCTCGCCCAACGGCATTGTGTAGCGCAGCTCGACGCGCTCTGGCGACAGGTAATCCATGCCGCCGAGCTCGCCGCGCCGCGATTGGCACAACTCCATGATCGAGCCGATGAACTCGCTCGGTGCGATGACGGTCGTCTTGACCACCGGCTCGAACACCGAGCGGATCTTGCCCTCGGGCCAGATGGACGGATTGGTCACCATCATCTCGTTCCCGTCTTCCTTGACCACGCGGTACACCACATTGGGCGCCGTCGAGATGAGGTCGAGGTTGAACTCGCGTTCCAGCCGCTCGCGGGTGATCTCCATATGCAGCAATCCCAGGAAGCCGCAACGGAATCCGAAGCCCAGGGCCACCGAGGTCTCCGGCTCGTAGGTGAGCGCGGCGTCGTTCAGCTGCAGCTTGTCCAGCGCCTCGCGCAGGTTCGGGTAATCGGATCCGTCCACCGGGTACAGCCCGGAGTAGACCATCGGCTTGGGTTCGCGATAGCCGGTCAGCGGTTCTGTCGCGCCCTTGCGGGCGGAGGTGACGGTGTCACCGACCTTGGACTGACGCACATCCTTCACGCCGGTGATCAGGTAGCCCACCTCGCCGACCCCAAGGCCCGCAGAGGGTTTGGGCTCCGGCGAGACGATGCCCACCTCCAGCAATTCGTGGGTGGCGCCCGTGGACATCATCGCGATCTTCTCGCGCGGGGTGATCCTGCCGTCGACGACACGTACGTAGGTGACCACGCCACGGTAGATGTCATACACCGAGTCGAAGATCATCGCGCGCGCCGGGGCATCCGAATCACCTCGGGGCGCAGGGATTTGCCGTACCACCTCGTCGAGCAACGCGGCGACACCTTCACCGGTCTTCCCGGAAACACGCAGCACGTCACTGGGCTCGCAGCCGATGATGTGCGCGATCTCCTCGGAGTACCGTTCCGGGTCCGCGGCAGGCAGGTCGATCTTGTTCAGGACCGGAATGATCGTCAGGTCCTTGTCCAGCGCCAGGTACAGGTTGGCCAGCGTCTGCGCCTCGATGCCTTGCGCGGCGTCCACCAGCAGTACCGCGCCCTCGCACGCCTCCAGGGCGCGGGACACCTCATAGGTGAAGTCCACATGGCCGGGGGTGTCGATGAGGTGCAGGACAAAATCTTCGGACTGCCCGGCTGTGTTTTTCACCTGCCAGGGCAGCCGCACATTCTGCGCCTTGATGGTGATGCCACGTTCACGCTCGATGTCCATGCGGTCCAGATACTGGGCACGCATGGACCGCTCGTCGACCACGCCCGTCAGCTGCAGCATGCGGTCGGCCAGGGTCGACTTCCCGTGGTCGATATGGGCGATGATGCAGAAGTTACGGATGAGCGCCGGGTCCGTGAACGTCGTGTCGGCAAAACTTGGCACGGCACCATGCTCCCATGCCGCGCGGCATGCTCCTGACACACGCGTCCCCAGGGACTACCGGTCAGTATGCTCGCAGCATGGCGTCACAGTGGCAGACGCTCGGGCGGAGGCTCGGGAAGATCGCGGTGGACACTCTTGAACAAGTCGTGTTCCGCGAAGGCCCGAAGGTGCTGCGGCAACTACAGGGGTCGGAATTCGTCCAGCGTGGACTTCAACGGGGGCTCGAGGCGATCGGCGTCGTCGAGCCGGAGCAGCAGACCGCCATTCCGGGCCGCCCGGTCACCAACCGCAGCGTGCCCACGGCCCATCGGGCCCGCCGCATCGAATACACCCCCGACCTGGACGGTCGCGCCGATCCCGGCGAGATCGTGTGGACCTGGGTGGTCTACGAGGACGACCCGTCGCAGGGCAAGGATCGTCCCGTGCTCGTGGTGGGACGCGACGGCACGCTCCTGCTGGGTTTGATGCTCTCCAGCAAGGAGCGCCACGAGACCGATCCGGATTGGGTAGCGCTGGGCAGCGGCAGCTGGGATTACGACGGGCGCCCCAGCTGGGTGCGCCTCGATCGAGTGCTCGACGTGCCCGAAGAAGGAATTCGGCGCGAGGGCGCCATTTTGGACGTGGAGCGATTCAACATCGTCGCGGCACGTCTGCGTACGCGGTTCTCTTGGAGCTGATCGGATCGACCAGCTCGTTTCAGTGTTCGACCGAGTTGTGTACCGGCAGCGGCGTGAACATGGCCTGATCGACGAATTGGGCGGTGTATTCGGCCAGTTCCTCACGCTCCAGACGAAGCCGTCCGTCGAGCCATGCCAACACGGTGCCGGCGACCCCCGCGGCCAGGGCTTCGGCCTGCACCGCGGTGTAGTTCGGATCGGCATCCGGGTCGAACTCGGCGCGGGCGGCACCGAGCATCAACGCCATGTAGTGCGTCAACCGCATACGGCGACGAGTGAGACGCTGGCTGCCCATCGCCTCGGTGGCGATCACGCGGGCGCGCCGGGGGTCGGCGGTCAGCGCGGTCACCGCACCCACGACGCCGGCGTGCACCTGCGAGCGTGAGTCCTTCTCTGCCGCGGCCATCGCCGAACCCGCGGTGGCGATGCTGTCCTCGATGATCCAGTCGAAGACCGCGACGAGCAGCTCGTCAAGGCCGTCGAAGCACTCGTAGAAGTAGCGGGTGTTCAGTCCGGCGGTCTTGCAGATCTCCCGGACCGTTGTCGCTGCCCAGCCGGAGCTGGCCATTACCTCGAGCCCCGCCTCAAGGAGGCGTCGCCGCCGCTCCGCGCGGCGCTCGTCTGCCGTTCGTCCGCCGTATAGCCCGGTAGCTTGTTTGGTCACCATGGTCTACGCATTATTACTCTTCTTGCCAGACACCTGTGCAATAACCGCCTTTTCTGGGTCGTTTAGGCGAGTCGTGTTACTTCGACCACAACGTCCAGATCGGTCGAGCCACCCCCTGAATAGATGCCTTTGAGAGGACTGACGTCCGAGTAGTCTCGCCCGACACCGACCGTGACGTACTGCTCGTTGATCTCGCTGTCGTTGGTGGGGTCGTAATCCCACCAACCGCCGGCCCACGCCTGGATCCAGGCGTGGCTCTGCCCGTCCACCGTCTCGCCCACCACCGCGTCACGCTTGGGGTGCAGATAGCCCGACACGTAGCGGGCCGGAATGCCCATGCTGCGCAGTAGCACCAGCGTCAGGTGCGCGTAGTCCTGGCACACTCCCTTGCTCTCGCGCAGCGCGTCCAGCGCCGACGAGTGCACCCCGGTGGTCCCCGGCACGTAGTCGAGTTCCGAGTGGACCCATTTGGACGCAGCGACAATCGCCTCGGCGGGGCTGGCGTCCTTGCCGATCCTCTTGCCGACCGCCTGCACCTTCTTGCTCTGCGGGACGTACGCGGTGGGCGACAGATACTCGTCGAACCGGTCAATCACCCCGGTCGTGTGCACCTCAGCCCAGTCCACGCCGTCCTCGGGCTTTTCGGCCACGTCGGTCTCCACCACCGACAGGCCCGTCACCTCCAGCTCGGTATGCGGGGCATGCAGGTCGAAGGTCGTGACCGCGGTGCCCCAGTAGTCGACGTACCGATACGAACGGGTGGCCGGGACCGTCTCCACGCGGTTGAGGATGACGTTCTGCCGACCGTCGCTGCGCGGTGTCAGTCGTGCCTCGTTGTAGGAGGCCGTCACCGGCGTCTTGTACGCGTACCCGGTGGCGTGCACGATGCGCATGCGCCACATCAGATCTCACCCTCCTCGATCGGATCCAGATCGTGCCGGCCCCCGGCATCGGTCCACGCCACCCACGGCGCGGCATGGAAGTACTGCAATGCCACCGCCTCGCCCAGTTCCCGGCAGGTCTGCTGCAGCCCGGCCAGCCGGGTGGGCAGATCCTCCAGCAGCACACCGGGTCTCATGAACTCCAGCTCGCTGCGGGCACGGCCCAGGAGTCGCTGCGCCTCGGCGCGCGCACCAACTCGGCTGTGCGGCCGGTGATCCAACTCGTCCAGGCTCAGCTCGGCCTGCCGCAGGGAATGAAAGACCGACCGGGGGAACAACCGATCCAGCAGCATGAACTCGACAACCCGATTGGCGTCCAGTACGCCACGGTAGGTGCGCAGGTAGGTGTCATGTGCGCCAGCGCTACGCAGCAGCGTCACCCATGCCGGCGAGGAGGCGCGGTCACCCACACGCGACAGCAGCAGCCGCACCGTCATGTCCACTCGCTCGATGGACCTGCCCAGCACCAGGAAGCGGTAGCCGTCGTCGCGGCTCAGGGTGGAATCGGCCAGTCCCGCGAACTGGGCGGCACGCCCCTCCACGTAGGTGAAGAACTCGTGCGGGCCGAGCCTGCGCGCGGCGCGCTCGCGGTCCGCCAGCGCGTTGAACGTCGTGTTCAGGCACTCCCACATCTCGGTGGACGTCACTTCGCGTGCACCACGGGCATTTTCACGCGCCGCCGAGATGGAGTCGACGATCGATCCCCCCTGCACTCCCCTGCTGAACGCGACAAGCTCGGTGAGCGACCACACGTCAAGCACGGTGTCCGGCGCGTCGATGCCCAGCACCCGCAACAACACGCGGGAGGCATGATCGGGATCCACGCTGGCGTCCTCGAGCAGCTGATGCACCGTCACGTCGAGGATGCGTGCGGTGTCGTCGGCGCGCTCGACGTAACGACCAATCCAGTACAGCGACTCCGCGTTTCGGGCCAACATCAGCGCATCACCTGCTGTTGCTGTTGTTGCTGCTGCACATGGTGCTGCTGCAATCCCGCGGTGGCCGCCTCGGGACCCTGCTCCACCTCCGCCGCCTGGGGCAGCTCGGATACCAGCTCGGCACCGGCGAGCTCGCGTTCGGCCACCGACGCCCGCGATGCCAGCACCCAGGTGTCCTTGGAGCCACCACCCTGGCTGGAGTTCACCACCAGAGAGCCTTCGGGCAACGCGACCCGGGTCAGCCCGCCGGGCAGCACCCACACGTCGTCGCCGTCATTGACCGCGAAGGGGCGCAGATCCACGTGCCGGGGCACCAACTGGTCCCCGATCTTCGTGGGCACCGTCGACAGCTGCACCACCGGCTGAGCCACCCAGCCGCGCGGATCGGCCTTGATCTTCTTGGCGATGGCGGCGCGTTCCTTCTCCGAGGCGTCGGGCCCGAAGACGATCCCGTATCCCCCGGAGCCTTCGACCGGCTTGATGACGAGGTGTTCGAGGCGATCCAGCACTTCCTCGCGTTCCTCATCGAGCCAACATCGGAACGTATCCACGTTCGCCACAATGGGTTTCTCACCGAGGTAGTACTCGATGATGGTCGGCACGTAGGTGTAGACGAGCTTGTCGTCGCCCACCCCGTTGCCCACCGCGCTGGAGATGACGACGTTTCCGGCGCGTGCGGCATTGAGCAGCCCGGCGACCCCGAGGACCGAGTCAGGACGGAACTGCATGGGGTCCAGGTAGGTGTCGTCGATGCGGCGGTAGATCACGTCGACCTGACGCTCGCCCTCGGTGGTGCGCATGTAGACCTGGTTGTCCCGGCAGAACAGGTCGCGCCCCTCGACCAATTCGACACCCATCTGACGGGCCAGCAGCGAGTGCTCGAAGTACGCCGAGTTGGCGACTCCCGGTGTGAGAACCACCACTGTGGGATCGGCCTCGTTCGTGGCCGCCGACATCCGTAGCGCCCGCAGCAGGTGCGAGGAGTAATCGTCCACCGCACGCACCCGGTGGGTGGCGAAAAGGTCCGGGAAGACCCGTGCCATGGTGCGACGGTTCTCCATGACGTAGGACACCCCGGACGGCGAGCGCAGATTGTCCTCCAGGACCCGGAATGTGCCCTGGGCGTCGCGCACCAGATCGATGCCCGCGACATGGATCCGCACACCGTTGGGTGGATTGATCCCGGCGGCCTCACGATGGAAGTGCTCGCACGATGTGACCAACCGGCGCGGGATCACCTCGTCGCGCAGGATTTCTTGATCGCCGTAGATGTCGGCCAGGTACAGCTCCAGTGCCCGCACCCGCTGCGCGATGCCCCGCTCCAGCCGCGACCACTCCGCGGCGGCGATGACACGCGGCACCAGGTCCAGCGGAAACGGCCGTTCCTGACCCGACAGCGAGAACGTGATGCCCTGATCGATGAACGCCCTGCCCAGCGCGTCCGCGCGCGCGGCCAGATCGGCGGCATCGGTGGGCGCCAGCTCGGCATAGATCCCCTTGTAGGGCCCGCGCACGTTCCCGTCCGAGTCGAACATTTCGTCGAAGGCCTTGGAGTAGGCCCCCTTCTCAGACACCAGCTCGCGGTATCCGCCGAATATCTGATCGTCACGCCGGGTTAGCCGGGACGTTGCCGCCGAGCGTGTCGGCCGCCCCGAGTTCGGCATCACTGTTCGCAGGCTCACGTTGCCCATGCTGCACCAACTCGCCGGATTCGGCAGTGCATGCGCGCGTATCGCCGATACTTGCTGGCTACCTGAACGCAATCTCGTGTTGTGCGCTCACCCACCGGTTTCAGGTTTTGGACGTTCCCCTGGTAGTCTCTTCCCTTGCGGCGCTGCTCAGCTGCCCCGGATCCAATGATCTGGAGGCCTGCCGCCCAACCAGACGATTTACCGAAGGATTTAAACGCGTGGCCAATATCAAGTCGCAGGAAAAGCGCATCCGCACCAACGAGCGTGCCCGGTTGCGCAACCAGGCGACCAAGTCGTCCCTGCGCACGGCCATCCGCGGACTGCGCGAGGCCATCGCCGAGGGCGACAAGGACAAGGCGGGCGAGCTGCTCGTTTCGGCCAGCCGCAAGCTGGACAAGGCCGTCACCAAGGGTGTCATCCACAAGAACCAGGCCGCCAACAAGAAGTCGGCGCTGGCCCTGGCTCTGAACAAGCTCTGATCTTTCTTTCGATCAACGCCGAGTGTGAGCGCTACCGCGCCCGCTCGGCGTTTTTCGTGTCGTGAGACGGTCCCGCCGGGTCAGGTGCTCACCAGTTCGGCCACCTTACGCACGGCCGATTCCAGGGCGTAGTCGGCATCGGCCGCCGCCCCCTTCACATCGGCGTTGAGCGCGGCCACCACGCGCATTGCCTCGGCCACCGCGTCCCGCGTCCATCGGCGGGCCTGTTTCTGGGCCTTCTCGATGCGCCATGGCGGCATCCCGAGTTCGGACGCGGCCGCGTAGGCGTTCTGTTTGATGGGTCCCACCCGCGCGATGGTGTGCACGGCCTCGGCCAGCGCGTCGGCCAACAGCACATGCGGGACACCGCGTTGCATCGCCCAGCGCAGCGCCTCCGTGGAGCCGGCGATGTCCCCCACCACTGCCTTGTCGGCGATGTCGAATCCGGAGACCTCCGCGCGACCGGAGTGGTAGCGGCGCACCGCGGCCTCATCGACATTGCCGTCGGTATCCGATACCAGTTGCGAACACGCGGCCGCCAACTCACGGATATCGGAGCCGACGGCGTCGATCACGATGGCGACCACGTCGGCGTCCACCTTCTGCCCCAGCCGGCGAAATTCCTTGTGCACGAAGTCGGCTCGTTCAGCAGCCTTGGTGATGCGGGCGCAGTCGTGCACCGCGGCACCCATCTTCTGCAAGGCGCCCGCCAACGCCTTGGCGCGGCCGCCTCCCGAATGTTGCACGAGCAGAAAGGTTCCCGGTGGCAGATCGGAGGCCGCCTGCTCGATGAGCGTGACCGCGTCCTTGCCCGCCTCGGCGGCCGCCTCGACGACGATCACTCTTTCATCGGCGAACAGCGAGGGGCTCAGCAGCTCGGCCAATTCCGCGACGTCGACCTGGCCCGCGCGCAGCCGGTTGACGGGGATGTCGCCGCTCGCCTTGCCGCGGACAGCATGCAGCACCGAAGTCACCGCGCGTTCGACCAATAGTTCTTCGTCTCCCAGGATCAGGTGCAGCGCTTCGGTCACCCGATGATCGTCCCATGCCCCGGGGACGGTCGGATCCCGATATCGATTGAGTGGTCGATTAGTACGTACTCCTGTTTGAGCCGACGAATTCTGGAAACATTGCCCGCCAGCATGACCGGTTGCTCCCTACTCACCGACAGGATGGCGAGCCCATGACAACACAATCCGTGCACATCCTCGCCGCCGACGAGGGCGGCGGTGCGGCCCTCGACCAGGTGATCGGCATGTCGGTGGCCGCCACGATCGTCTCGGTCGGCCTGCTGTGGATCGGCTATCTGCATCGTCAGCGACGCATCACCTGGCTGCAGAATCTCGCGGACCGGGTGGGCAACAAGTTCAACCGGCCACCCTGGGTTGCCCTGCAGATCTGCCTGTTCGTCACGACGATCGTCGCCGCGCTGTTCGGTTTCATCTGGGATGTCAGCCTGCACATCGGCAAGGGCCGCGACGCCGGTCCGCTAGCCAATCCCGCGCACTACTTCATTCTGTTGGGCCTGTTCCTGCTGTTCATCGCGGGCACCCTGGCGATCGTTCTGCCCTACGACAAGCCCGGCGCGGCGGCGGTGCGCATCACCCGCAGCTGGTACGCGCCGGTCGGCGGCCTGCTGATGGCCATGTGCGGCCTGTACGCCTTGATCGGCTTCCCGCTGGATGACATTTGGCACCGCATCTTTGGCCAGGACGTCACACTCTGGGGCCCCACCCACCTGATGCTGATCGGGGGCGCCGGACTGTCGTTGGTCTCCGTGTTGATCCTCGAGTACGAGGGCAGACGGGCCATCGGTTTCAGCTCCGACGACGACACGAAGTTCGTGAAGTTCCTGCGCTACTTGTCCTTTGGCGGGATGTTCATCGGGCTGTCGGTATTCCAGATCGAATACGACTTCGGTGTCGAACAGTTCAGGCTGGTGCAACAGCCCATGATGATCGCCGCGGCTGCCGCCTTCGCCGCGGTGTGCGCGCGCATCGTGATGGGCCGCGGCGCCGCGATCATCGGCGCCCTACTGGCCATCGTGCTGCGCGGGGCCGTCGCCTTGCTCGCCGGGCCGATTCTCGGTGGACCGACGAGTTGGTTCGCGCTGTATCTCGGGCCTGCCCTGGTCGTGGAACTCATCGCACTGACTCCGCTGATCAAGCGCCCCATACTGTTCGGCGCCGTCGCGGGGCTGGGCGTGGGCACCGCGGGACTGTGGCTGGAGTCGCTCTGGATCGGTGCGGTCTACCGCTACCCGTGGCCGACGAGCATGTGGCCCGAGGCGCTGGCGATGTCGGTACCGGTCGCCATCGCCATGGGTGTCTGCGGCGCCCTGTTGGGCCTGGTGCTGACCGGCCAGAAGCTACCCAAACCCGCCGCGAGCATCACCGCGGTCGTCTTGACGGTGCTGATCCTCGGGGCCGCGGTGGCCAACGGGCTGCGCACCGACGTACCCGAACACGCCACCGCGACAATCACATTGAACGACCTGTCCAGCGATGGCGGCAAGCGCATGGTGTCGGCGGACGTGGTGATCAACCCGAGCGACCTCATCAGCGACGATCCCGAATGGGTGACCATCCTGTCCTGGCAGGGCGGCCTGGCCAACGACCACGGCCTGGCGATCGACAAGCTGCAGAAGATCGGGCAGGGCCACTACCGGTCGACCCAGCCGATCCCGGTGTACGGCTCGTGGAAGACGCTGCTGCGCGTGCAGGACGGCTCCACGATGGCCGGCGTACCGATCTTCCTGCCCGCCGATCCGGGCATCGGCGCCGAGGAGACGCCCGCGTTGGCATCCAGCACACGGCCATTCACCCAAGAGCTGACGATCCTGCAACGCGAGCGGAATCAGAACCACCCGTCCTGGCTGTTCAACGTGGCGTCCCTGGTGGTGTTGTTCTGCACCCTGGTGCTGATCGCCGTACTGAGCTGGGGCGCCGGGCGCATCAACGGCACCGAAACGCGCAGCGACAGCAACGCATTGCCGACACCGGGACCCAAGGAACCGGTGCCACACGGCCCATGACCGTCGAGTACCTGGCAGATCACTCGCTGCTGTTGGCATTGCCCGCGTTCGCACCCGCGGTAGTCGTGGCGGGCGTGGTCATCTGGGTGGCGATGCGGGACCGCCGCCAAGCCGACGAGGACGACCCGGCCAACGACGAAGAACACCGCGACTAGGAGGAACGAAAAAGATGATCATCAAAGCTCTGTCGGCGATCACCGCCGCCGTCGTGCTCTGCAGCGGCTGCGGCACGTCGAGAGAGACACCCGCCACCGGATCCAGCACGCCGCCTGCGGGATTGACCGTAGACGTCGCCATCAAGAGCGGAGTCGTCACACCGACCAACGCCACGTTGCAAGCGCGTGTCTCAGAGCCCATCGTGATTCGCGTGGACAGCGATGCCGCCGACGAGTTGCACGTTCACTCCACTCCCGATCACAGTTTCGAGATCGAGCCGAAAGGCGGGCAGACGTTTCAGTTCACCGTCAATCTGCCCGGGAAGGTCGACGTAGAACTCCACAAGCTGAAGAAGACGGTCGCCACGATCACCGTGCAGCCGTGACCAACGATCGGACGACCATCGTTCTTGCCCATGGGCTGGGCGGTTCGGCCGATCTTCCGATCCCCTACACCTACGCACTGATCGGTGCGGCGTGGGCGCTCACATTCACTTTTGCCGTGGTGGCACTGGCGTGGAAGAAGCCGCGGTTCGACGCGGCCCGGCCAGGACGTCCACTGCCGTCCTGGATCACGGCGGCTGTCGACGCGCCGGCCACACGGTGGATCGTCACCGGCATGGTGCTGCTGGCGACCGTATGGATCGGCACGGCGGCGTTGTTCGGCCCGCAGGACAGCAGGAACCCACTGCCGGGCGTCTTCTACGTACTGTTCTGGGTCGGGCTGGTGGCGGTGTCGCTGCTGTTCGGGCCGGCATGGCGACTGCTGTCACCGGTGCCTGCCGTGTACCGGCTACTGCCCTTGTCACGGCGACCACCTCCCACCGAATACCCACGGCGGTGGGGATATTGGCCCGCCGCCGCCGGTCTGTTCATGTTCGTCTGGCTGGAGCTGGCCAGTGCTGATCCGGGATCGCTCGCAGCGGTCAAGATCTGGCTGGTGGTCTACCTGGCGGTGACACTCGCGGGCGCGCTGGCCTGTGGCACCCGCTGGTGCGCGCATGCCGATCCCTTTGACGTGTACAGCATGGTGGCCTCACGCCTGGCTCCCCTGCGGCGCAATGCCGACGGCCGCATCGCGATCGGTAACCCGTTCGATCACCTTCCGTCGCTGCCGATTCGGCCGGGCATCGTGGCCGTACTCGCGGTGCTGTTGGGTTCTACTGCCTTCGACAGTTTTTCGGCGATGCCCGCCTGGCGCGGATTCGTCGACGAACTGGCCGGTGGCTCGACGGCGGCCGCGGTCGCGATCCGGACCGCGGGGCTGGCTGTCTTCATCGCCACCGTCGCGACAACCTTCTGCCTGGCCGCCCGTGCGACCGGTGGCGTAGACCGCACCACCCGGCGCGATCTGCCGGGCCTCTTGGCGCATTCGCTGATCCCGATCGTGATCGGTTATGTATTCGCCCACTATCTGACGTACCTCGTGGAGCGCGGACAGCAGACCGTGCTCCGACTCGCCGACCCCCTGGGGCGCGGATGGCTGTCCGATGTCGACGTCTCCTATCTCTTGTCGATGCACCCGTCCGTGCTGTCGACACTCAAGGTGGGATTCGTGTTGGCCGGGCATATCGCGGGCGTCGTCGCCGCACATGATCGGGCACTGAAGGTGCTCCCCACACGACACCAAGTGACCGGGCAGTTGGCGATGATGCTCGTCATGGTCGGGTACACCTTCACCGGGCTCTACCTGCTCTTCGGTGGCTGATCGCGTCCCAAAGGCAATCTAAATCTAAGGTAATTCTAAGAAATTAAGAGATAGATAAGAGTAGGGTGCATCGGGACGAAAGGAACAGCGATGACACCTGACAAGCGGGAACACAGAGATCATGCGGTTGTCCTCGGCGCCGGGATGGCGGGACTGCTCGCCGCCCGGGTGCTGTCCGAGACATACCGATCGGTCACTGTGGTCGAGCGCGATGAGCTCAAGGCCGGCTCGTCCCCACGCAGCGGCGTGCCGCAGGGACAGCACATTCACATGTTGATGAGCTCCGGCACCCAGGGGCTGGAACGCTTGTTCCCCGGAATCCTCGACGAGATGCAAGCAGACGGCGCCACGGTCTGCGATGAGGGTGATCTGTCTCGCGTCAGGATGCTGATCGGACCACACGAGATGTTCAATCGATCGGAGAAGTTCGACGACCCGGAGACGTTCAGGCTCTACCTGGCAACCCGCCCCTTCTTGGAATCACAAGTACGGCAACGCGTTCAGCGCATAGCCAATGTGAAGTTCCTGGATGGCCACGACGTCATCGAGCCCATGACCGCGGAACATCGCGTCACCGGCGTTCGCGTGGCGCGGCGATCCACCGGCCTGGTGACGACGCTCATCTCCGACCTTGTGGTGGACGCCACCGGAAGAACCCCGCGCACGCAGACCTTCCTGGGTCGCCTCGGCTTTGCCCGTCCGACTGAGACCCGCATGACATCTCCGGTGACCTACGCGAGTCAACTCCTCCACATTTCCGACGACACCCCCATGGACAAACTCACCTTTCTCAACGCCGCGCCCGGACACCCGTATGGCGGAGCAATCGCCCGCTGCGAAAACGGCACCGTCATGTTGACCCTGGGCAAATTCAATCTGGACGAGCCTCCCACCACGTTCGCCGAAATGATCGCCTTTGCAGAACAATTCGTACCCGGCGAGCTCGTGGAGACCCTACGGTCGGCGGTTCCGATCGGCGATGTGCACACCTTCTGGTACCGCGACGCGGTGTGGCGGCGCTATGACCAGATGGAGCAATTCCCCGAAGGGCTACTGGTGATCGGCGACGCCATCTGCAGCCTGGACCCCATCAGGGGCCAGGGCATGACGATGGCGCTGCTGGAGGCCGTCACCTTGCGGGACTGCCTCTTCGAGGGTGACACCGGACTCGCCCGCCGCTACTTTCACGCCGTCGGCCGGCGCATCGACACGGTGTGGCAGCAGAACAGGATGGCGGCGCCGCTCTACACGACAGCGCCCGCCGACACGCCGTTCACACAGCGCATCCTGCGGAAGTCGATGGCGTGGTGGTCCGCGAAGATCCTGATTGCGGCGCGCAACGATATTCGAATCACCGAAACGATCCTGCGCGTGAGCAACCTGCACGACTCACCGTCCCAGATGCGGCGACCCACTTTCGTGCTGCGGGTACTGCGTCACTGCTGGCGGCGCCACGACGCACCCGTGCAGCTCGCCCGTCGCGAACCCGCCCTGTCCGGGACGTAGTGCAGGGTTGCGTCAACTCACCAGTTGCGCCGAGATCACCAGGGCAAGCACGCACAGCACCCCGGAGCACGCCAGCTGGCGAAACCATCCACGGCGCCACAACCACACCGAAACCCCAAGCGCCACAGCCACGACAACGAACCCGCTCACACCCGAGGGCACCGGAATCGCTGTCGAACCGCCTGCGGACGCGTAGTCGGCGACCCGCAGCAGCCACCACAGCTCCGGGCCGCAGAATCGCACGAGCAGACCCGCAGCCGGTGGCGAGACGACGGTAAGCGCCGCCGCCGCGGTTCCGAGCACCGTGATGGGCGCGATGACCACACCCGCCATCAGGTTCGCGGCAATGGAAGCCACACCGATGCTTCCCGAGATGGCGGCGATCAGCGGCGCGGTAACCACCTGTGCGGCAACGGCAATGCACAATGCATCGGCCAGAGGTTTGGGCCAGCCGCGGGCTGTCAAGCGCGCCGACCAGTGCGGGGCCAACACCACCAGCGCCGCCGTCGCGACCACGGACAACGCGAAACCGACATCGACGGCAAGACCCGGCGACACCGTCAGCAGCACCAAAACTGTTGCCGCCAGGGAAGGTATGGCTTGGCGGCGCCGCGCCGTCAGCACGCCGAGCAGACCGATCACGCCCATCACCGCGGCTCTCAGCACGCTCGGCGAGGGCCTCACCAGCACCACGAAACCGACAAGAACCAGCCCGGCCAACACCACCGAGACGCGCAGTCCTACCAGCCGGCCCAGCAGCAGAATCGCCCCGCACACGATGGAGACGTTGGCCCCCGAGACCGCCATCAAGTGCGTGAGCCCCGACGTCCGAAACATCGCAACGGTGCCGGTATCGAGCGCGCTGGTATCCCCGAGCACCAACGCAGGCAGCAACGCGGCATGATCGGCAGGTAGCGCACCGCGCGCCACCTCCACGAATCGATCTCGAATGCCGTTGGCTGCGCTAAGGATCGGCGAATGATCGATGACCCGCGGCTCTCCGACCACGGCTAGCGTGGCGACGGTCAGGTCACGCCGCGCGGGGCGGGCGACGGTCACGCGCACCTGCAGCGTGTCACCGACTGCGGCCACAGCCAGTAGTGAGGATGTCCCGAACACCAGCACCGTGCCGGCGGTCGCTTGCGCCGGCTCCCCCACCGCGAGAAGCTGGGCGCGCATCATCGCGCGGCCACCGGTGATGACCTTCGGGTCGTCGGTCACTCGCACCTGTACCGCGACAACCTGCCCGACACGAGTGCGCACAGGATGACTCTGCACGCCGTCGTACCGGATGGCCGCGGCCACCGAAAAGCCGACGCCGGCGATGAGAACGGCGAGCACTCCGGCGACGATGGCGTTGTTGTTCATGCGATGGCGCGAGAGCCACACCGCGAGCGCACCGGCCCCCAGCACGATTGCACTGAAATAGCCTACTGGCCAGAGGATTCCTGCCGCGGTCACGCCCCACGCGGCAAGGGCCGGTGGCACCAGCCGTAGATCCGGCCCAGGTTCATCGGCCTGCACCGACTTCACAGCACGACGAGGGCGCGCAGCTTGTCCAGCCGCGAGGGACCGATCCCGTCTACCTCCGAGAGCTGATCGACGCTGGTGAACTTCCCGTGTTCGGATCGCCACCGGACGATCGACGCCGCCATGACCGGCCCCACGCCGGGTAGCTCATCGAGCTCGGATTCTGTTGCCGTATTGATGTTTACCCGTCCTGAGGGTGACGTCGACGTGGCACCCACGCTCCCGGTCGGCACCTGGCCGGCGGCGACGATCGAACTCGCCATCCCCACAGGCTGCCCGGATACCGGAGCCAGACCGACCACGATCTGATCGCCGTCGGCCACGGGGCGTGCCATGTTCAAGGTGACGACATCGGCGCCGTCGACTACTCCCCCGGCCGCCGTCACCGCGTCGGCGACCCGCGCACCGCTCGACAAGGTCACCAGGCCGGGCCGCTTGACCAAGCCGACCACACTGATGACCATCGAACTCGGCGCAGACACCGACGTCGATGACACCGGTTGCACCGGAGGAAGGTTCGCACTGACGGGCGCAGGCGGCTGACGCATCACGGTGAAGACGGTGACCAGCACCGCCAATACACCGATCGCACCCAGCGCGACCATGCCGGCGCGGCCGGGGTCGGTCCTGATGGACTCCAGCCAGCTCCGCGTGCCGCCGGTCGTCAGCGCATCGGGGAGCCAACGCAGTGCCGGTTCGGACTGCGTCCCCGCAGCGGTCCCCGTGACGTCGTCGTCATCGTCATCAGGCTCACGCCCGGACAGTGCCAGACGTCGGTGCAGCAGCTCGGACTCCATGACTTGACGCTAGGAAGCGACGGACCATCCGACAAGCGGCGGACCGACATCTGTGGATCAAGGCGGGATTGTGGACAGTTCCTGGTCAGTCCACAGGTTCGGCGCAGACCCCGACGGCGCCGGGACCCACGTGTACCGCCAGCACCGGCCCCATCTCCGAGATCACCGGATCGTGAGCGGTGACCAGCCGCGAGCACACCAGCTCGTTGACCTTTTCGGCGGTTTCGCTGTTGTCGACATGGTGAATCGTCACCGACACCCGGCGCTCGCCCACGAAGTCGACAATGTTGTCGACCATCGCCCCGATGGCCTTGGTGGCGGTGCGCACTCGCTGCGCAAGCACCAACTTGCCGTCGCCATCGATCTGCAGCACGGGCTTAAGGGCAAGCGCGGTGCCGAGCCAGGACGAAGTGGCACTGATGCGTCCGCTGCGCCGCAGGTGGTCCAGCTTGTGCACCACCATGACACACCGACTGCGCCCCACCGCATCCCGCGCGGCCTGATACGCCGCGGTCAGGTCGGCGCCCGCCGCCGCCGCCCGTGCCGCCGCCAGGGCGACGAAACCGCTGCCCATCGCCGCCGACCGGGAGTCGACGACGTGCACCTGCTCGCCGCACTCGCGGGCCGCCTGCTCGGCGGCCTCGAATGTGCTCGAGAGCCTGCCGGACAGGTGGACCGCGACCACGCCGTCGCCACCGCTGTCGGCGAGTGCCCGCCGGTACACCTCGGTGAGTTCGGCCGGCGAGGCACCGGCCGTGGTCGCCCGCCCCTTCTCGTAAACCGAGGCGGGAATCGGATCCACTCCGTCGCGCAGGTCCTGATCACCGGTCAGCACGTGCAACGGCACCAGCCGGATGCCCAGCATCGCGGCATCTTGCGGTTGCAGGCGCGCCCCCGAATCCGTCACCACCACAACCGGCATGGGTCACCTGTCCCTGAGTTCGGGCAGCGCGGACTGCAGTGCGTCAATCATCAATTCGGCAACGCGCTCGTGCGCGACAAAGTTCCAGTGGATCCCGTCGGGATTGCCCCGGCCCGCGAAAATCTCCTCGCCGACCCCTTCCTTGAGGTCCACCACGGGCAGTTTGTGCTCGGACGCCCAGGCGGCGATGGCCGCTGCGGTGGCATCCCGGCCGGAGTGCACGCGGCCGTACGATTCGGCGATGTGCACTGACGGCAACGACGCGATCATCGGCAATCCAGGGCGATTGAAATCGAGTGCACCACGGGTCTTTTCGAGATACTCGACGGTGAGCTTGGGCGGCAGCGCGTTGCGGGCTATCGGCGAGAGCCGGGGCTGCAACCATCCGTAACCGTCGCGGACCCAGCTGCGCAGTTTGGCCGGCCGGATGAGCCGAATCGATTCACGCAGGGCCGTCGGTAGCGGTGACGGCAGCGAGTCCATGCCACAGGTCGCGAAGATCACCGCTCCCGCAGTGGGCACCGCGGCCCAGGCACGCGGATCCTGAATCGCGGCCCACCACACATCCCGGCACGTCCAGCCGATACGCGCGATCAGCTCCAGATCCCAATCGAGTTTCTTGGCAACGATATTGGGCCAAATCCGGGGATCGCTGGCGGCGAGGCCGCCGGTAGGCCCGTAGTAGGACAGGGAGTCGGCGAAGACCAATAGCGTCTTGCGTTCGGTGCCGTCTGCACTGTCAGAGGACGTCATTGGTCACCTGCGCCGAGGCGTTCCACACATCCAGGCGCCAGCGAATGTCCTCGAAGCCCGCCCCGTCGGCCGAGTGACCACCCAGCTGAACCCAGCTCGCATTGCCCATTCCACCGAGCACCGGCCAGTTGCTCACGTCCAACCGCAGCAGTGCGGCGGTGAGCGCGGCGATCAGGCCTCCGTGCGCGACCAGCACCACCGGATGGTCGCGCTCATCGGTTCCCCAATCCTTCACCGCTTCAACGAGTTCGGCAACAAGGGGCACACTGCGGTTGGCCACGTCGATGCGGCTCTCGCCCCCGTGTGGCGCCAGGGTCGCATCGTCACGCCACGCGGCCCGGGCGCCGGGGGCAATGGCGTCGACCTCGTGATGCGTCAAACCCTGCCAATCACCCAGATGCGTTTCCCGTAGCCGTTCGTCGACGGATACCTCCACGTGACAGCGGTCGGCCAGTGCCGTCGCGGTGTCGTACGCACGCTGCAGATCCGAGGACACGATGGCCAGCGGTAACCGTTTGGCCAGCACCTCGGCGGCGGCCACAGCCTGCGCCCGGCCCAGATCCGACAATCCGGTGTCGAGCTGCCCCTGCATGCGGCTGTCGGCGTTGAAGGTCGTCTGCCCATGCCGCAGCAGCACCAACCGGCGGATCATGCGTCTTCCTCCGTATCGGCCGGGGCATCGGTGGCGTACTCGGCCGGCAAGGCGTCCAGATCCACCGGGATGGTCGGGCAGTCACGCCAAAGCCGTTCCAGTGCATAGTAGTTCCGTTCGTCCTCATGCTGGACGTGCACCACCACGTCGACATAGTCCAGCAGCGTCCACCGACCCTCACGGCCGCCCTCACGACGCACCGGCTTGTGGCCGCCCCGCCGCAACACCTCCTCGACCTGGTCGACGATCGCGTTCACCTGACGTTCGTTGGATGCGGACGCGATGACGAAGCAGTCGGTGATGACCAGTTGCTCGGATACGTCGATGACGACAACGTCGGCGGCGAGCTTGGACGCGGCGGCCTGTGCGGCCAGCGTCGCCAGCTCGACGGCTTCTGTGGCGGCGGTCATGCGGCATCCCCTCGGTTCTCGTAAAGACGGTGTTTGGCGACGTACTGCACGACGCCGTCGGGCACCAGGTACCAGATTGGTCGCTCCTGCCCCGCTCGAATCCGGCAGTCGGTCGACGAGATGGCGAGCGCGGGCACCTCGACGAGCGACAGGCCGTCGGGCGGCAGCTCGGCATGGGCGATGTGATCGGAACTCAGTTCGTATCCGGGCCGGCTGACCCCTATGAACTTGGCCAAGGTGAACAGCTGCTCCCAGTTCTCCCACGACAGGATGGATGCCAGCGCGTCCGCGCCGGTGATGAAGTACAGGTCCGCGTCGGGATGTGCGTCGCGTAGATCGGTGAGGGTGTCGACGGTGTAGGTGGCACCACCACGGTCGATATCGGCCCGGCTGACGGTGAACCGCGGATTCGATGCGGTGGCGATGACGGTCATCAAGTACCGGTGCTCGGCGGGGCTCACCTTGCGCCCCTGCTTTTGCCACGGCTGACCGGTCGGCACAAAGATGACCTGGTCGAGCTCGAAGCGGTCCGCGACCTCACTGGCGGCCACGAGGTGACCGTTGTGGATCGGGTCGAATGTCCCGCCCATAACCCCAAGTCGCCGTCGGTCAGATTGCACGAATTGCCAGCTTACTGGAGTGATGGACCGCGCTAGACGGGCAGCAGGTTGTCGATCACCGCGGCCAACTGCTTGGCCGATCGGCATTCGTGCATGGTGATGGCGTCTTCGTAGCGTTTTGCCGCCGAATCACCGGTTCCCCAGTGGTTCTTGGGCTCGGGGTTGAGCCAATGCGCATGACGACTCGAAGAGACCATCGAGGACAGCACCTCGACGGCGGGATTGCGATAGTTGGTACGCCCGTCACCCAGGATGAGCAGCGCGCTGCGCGGGGACAACGCTGTCGGAAACTTCTCGACGAACGTCTTGAAGGCGTGCCCGTAATCGCTGTGCCCATCGCCGGTGAAGACCTGCGCCTCCCGAGTGATCCGCACAATGGCTTCGGCCAGGTCGGTGTTCGGAGTGAACAGGTGGGTCACCTCGTCGGTGGTGTCGATGAAGGCGAAGACGCGAACCCGCGAGAACTGCTGACGCAACGCGTCCACCAGCAGCAGGGTGAAATGCGAGAACCCCGCGACAGATCCAGACACATCGCAGAGCACCACCAGCTCGGGGCGGGCCGGGCGAGGCTTGCGCTGCACGACGTCGATCGGCACGCCGCCGGTCGACATGGACTTACGCAGGGTGCGCCGCAAGTCGATCTGACCGGTGTGCGCACGCCGGCGCCGGGCCGCCAGCCGGCTGGCCAGCATTCGCGCCAGGGGCTGCACCACCCGGCGCATGTTGCGCAGTTGCTCCCCCGAGGCTCGCAGGAACTCGACGTTCTCGGCCAGTTGCGGCACCCCGTAGGCGGTCACGCGCTCACGCCCCAACTGCTCGGCGGTGCGGCGCTTGGTCTCCGCCTCGACAAGGCTGCGCACTTTTGAAATTCGTTGCTTGGCGATCGCCTTTGCCACGGCTTGATCCGTGGGCGAGGCATCGTCCCCGCCGCCCAGCAGACCCGCGAGCAGCTTGGCCTCGATCTGGTCCAGGGACAGCGATTTCATCGCCTGGTACGCCGAATACGAGGTTCCCCGGGTGGAGTTGTACTTTCCGTAGGCCTCCACGATCTGGGCGATCAACGAGTTCAGCGGCAGATCGCCGGCATCGGAGGCCAGCAGGTCTGCCAGCTCATCACGCACCTGCTCGATGTCGTCTATGTCGAGCGGCCCCTCCCCTGAATCGCTGTCCACCTCGACGAAGCGCGCGCCGAGCGCGGGCGGGAACCACAGGTCGAAGAGCACGTCGAAGGTCGGCCGATGATCGGCGCGGCGCAACACCGCGCAGGCCAGCCCCTCTCGGAGTTCGGTGCGATTCTGCAACCCCAGCACCGTCATCACCCGGCCCGCGTCCACCGTCTCCGACGGGCCCACCGAGATGCCTTGCTCGCGTAGCGCTTCCACGAAGCCCACCAGATGACCCGGCAGCCCGTGCGGTGCCAGGGGCAGCACCGCCTTGGGGGGCTTACGCGCGGGCATTAGTTCAGCCTCAGCTCTCCCGCGGCCCGCTGCTGATCGGAGTGGTGTTTGAGAATCACTCCGAGCGTCGACGCGATGACGGCGTCGTCGAGGGTGTCCAGTCCGAGGGCCAAGATGGTGCGCCCCCAGTCGATGGTCTCGGCCACCGAGGGCACCTTCTTCAGCTGCATGTTGCGCAGCACGCCGATGATGCGCACCAACTCTTCGGCCAGCGACGCCGGCAGCTCGGGGACCCGCTTGAGCAGGATGCGCCGCTCCAGCTCGGCGTCCGGGAAGTCGATGTGCAGGAACAGGCAGCGACGCTTGAGCGCCTCCGACAGCTCGCGGGTGGCGTTGGACGTCAGCAGGACGAAGGGCTTGCGGCTGGCGGCGATGGTGCCCAACTCGGGGATGGTGACCGCGAAGTCACTGAGTACCTCCAGGAGCAGGCCCTCGATTTCGATGTCCGCCTTGTCGGTCTCGTCGACCAGCAGCACCGTCGGGTCCTCGCGACGGATCGCCGTCAGCAGCGGCCGGGACAGCAGGAACTCCTCGGCGAAGACGTCGGTCTTGGTCTCATCCCAGTCTGCGTCCTTGTCGGAACCGGCCTGGATGCGCAGGATCTGCTTGGCGTGGTTCCACTCGTACAGGGCCCGCGCCTCGTCGACGCCCTCGTAGCACTGCAGGCGCACCAGACCCGAGCCGGTGGTTTGCGCCACCGCCCTGGCCAATTCGGTTTTGCCCACACCCGCGGGGCCCTCCACCAGAAGCGGCTTGCCCAGTCTGTCGGCCAGGAATACCGCTGTCGCCGTGGCGGTGTCGGCCAGGTATCCGGTTTCGGCCAACCGTGTGGTGACGTCGTCGATGCTCGTGAACAGCGGCGCGGTCTGGGTTCGGGACTGCGATGAGCCACTCGGGCGAAGAGGGTCAGACACGGTACTCCAGGTGTTAGGCGGGACGGATCTGACCGTCGCCGAGGACGATCCACTTGGTGGTGGTCAGTTCGGGCAGCCCCATGGGGCCACGGGCGTGCAGTTTCTGGGTGGAGATGCCGATCTCGGCACCGAATCCGAACTGCTCGCCGTCGGTGAACGCGGTGGAGGCGTTGACCATCACCGCGGCACTGTCTACCCGGTCGGTGAACTCCTGGGCCGCGCCGAGATTCGCGGTGACGATGGCGTCGGTGTGCCCGCTGGAGTGTCGATCGATATGACCGATGGCGGCATCGAGATCGTCCACGACGGCTGCCGCGATATCCAGGGACAGATACTCGGTGTCGAAGTCCTCCTGCGTCACCGGAATGACCGCCGACAGACCCGCATCCGATGCTCTCCGCGCCAGCTGCTCATCGCCGTGCACCGTGACCCCGGCGGCCTGCAGCGCACCGACAAGACGCGGCACCGCCGCCTCCGCAATGGCCTGGTCGATCAACAGGGTTTCGGCGGCATTGCACACGCTGGGCCGACGGGTCTTGGAGTTCAACAGGATTCGCTCGGCAAGATCGAGGTCCGCGTCGGCATGCACATACACGTGGCAGTTGCCGACTCCGGTTTCTATCGTGGGTACCTGCGCGTCGCGCACCACGGCATCGATGAGTCCCGCCCCGCCGCGAGGGATCACCACGTCGACCAAGCCGCGCGCCTGGATCAGATGCGTCACCGTCACCCGGTCCCTGCTGTCGAGCAGCTGGACGGTGTCGGCAGGCAGGCCACTGGCGACCAGCGACGCACGCAGCACCCGCACGAGTTCGGCGTTGGAGGTTGCGGCCGACGAACTGCCGCGCAGCAGCACCGCGTTGCCCGACTTGAGGGTCAACCCGAACGCGTCGACCGTGACGTTGGGCCGTCCCTCGTACACCATGCCGACAACCCCGAGCGGCACCCTGATCTGGCGCAATCGCAGTCCGTTGGGCCGAGTGGAGCCGCGCAGCACCTCGCCGACCGGGTCCGGCAGACTCGCGACCTGGCGTAGGCCGTCGGCAATGCCGGCGACCCTGCGCGCATCGAGGGCCAGCCGATCGAGCATGGCCTCACCGATACCGGCACCACGGGCTCGCTGCAGGTCATCGGCATTGGCGGCGATGATCGAATCGGTGGCCGCGACGACGGCGTCGGCCGCAGCATGGAGCGCGGCGTTCTTGGCGTCAGCGGTCAGCCGGGCCAGGTCACGGGCCGCGACACGCGCCCGACGAGCGGCATCATGAACACCTGCGCGCAGGTCCTCAGCGGCGTCGGACGAGCTGGCCGGGGGGCGGCCAGAACCGTGAGCCAACTCGTTGGTTGAAACGCTCATCGTGTCAGGGTATCCGGGTGCCCGAAATGTAGCTGCGCCAGGACTAGCCTAGGCGGGTGACCGAGTTAGCCACGGTATGTGTCCTCGGCAGCGTCAACATGGATCTGACGTTGCGGGTAGAGGAGCTGCCCGCCCCCGGCGCGACAGTCCTGGCGACGTCGGCCCTGCCCGCTCCCGGCGGCAAAGGGGCGAATCAGGCTGTCGCCGCGGCACGTGCGGGCGCCTCGGTACAGTTCATCGGCGCGGTGGGTTCCGACGGGGCTGCACCCATGCTGCGATCTCACTTGGCGGACAACAATATTGGTCTCGACGGGCTCGTCGAGGTCGATGGGCCCAGTGGAATGGCCACCATCACCGTGGAGGATTCCGGCGAGAACTGCATCGTGGTGGCACCGGGAGCCAACAGCGCCTTCACCCTGGACGAGAAGGTGCACAAGGACATCATCTGCTCGCACGATGTCCTACTGTGCCAGCTGGAAATCCCGATTCAGGTCGCGCTGACCGCGGCCCGTTGGGCCGCAGAAGCCGGAAAACAGTTCGTGCTCAACGCTTCCCCGGTACCCGTACGTTCACCTGACCTGGCAGAGCTGGCCTTTCGCGCGAGCGTGGTGGTGGTCAACGAGACCGAAGCCCGATCCTGGCTGTACCCGTCGCGGCACCTGGTCACCACGCTGGGCGAGGAAGGATCGCGTTACCGCAGCCCCCAGGGTGAGATCACGGTGCCGTCGTATCCGGTGCGACCGCTCGACACCACCGGAGCCGGTGACGTCTTCGCCGGCGTGCTGGCGGCATGGTGGCCGCAGGGAGCTCAAACAGCCCTGCGACGGGCGAATGTGGCCGGCGCGCTCGCCACCCTACGATCAGGGGCCGGAAACTGCGCCCCGTCAGCAGCCAGGATCGAGCTGTCGCTCAAGGGGGCCTGAACCTAGCGGACGGTCAGTACCGGGTTGCAGTAACGCCAAGCGTCGCGCTCGTAGGTCAGATACCAGTCCGCCGTGGTGGTCTTGGGCGAGTCGTTGCCCCACACCGACGACGTCGTCACCGTCACCGTCGCATTCTTGGCCTCGATGACGTTGATCTTGTCGATATTGGTCACCGTCAGATGCGCGTTCTCGCGCACCACCTGGACCGATGCTGCCCGAAATGCCGCGGCATCCTTGCGCTTGGCCGCGTCGAGCAATTGGTCGAGGGTTCCCTGCGAGAGCTTGGGGAACTTGGCGTACAAGTCCGAGGGCTTGACGAAGTCGTCCCACGTCGGGATCCGGGACTCGTTTTGTGCCTGCTCGCGGTCGCGGTACTTATCGCAGGTCAGGTCGCCGATCTTGTTGGTGTCGACATCGTTGTACGCCTTTTCCCAGGCCCGCACGTGCTCTGTCACCGCGTCCCGGTTTGGCGCGGCATGCACCGCGGGCACCCCGAGGGTTGCCAGCGCGGCCAGCGCTGCGGTGATGACGAGCGTTCGCTTCACGGTTCCCTCCCCTGGTCGGCAGTGCTTCATGACGTTATCGCCGCAGGATGCCGCGTCCGTTACGGTTCGCTCAGGCACCGCCGGTCGGCGGCGCGCAGTCCAGCCACTTTCCGTCTTCCCTGACGTACTTGATGGTCTGCTTCTCCTGGGACGGCGGCTTGTTCCCCGACGTGGTGGTGATCGTCAGGTCCGCGGTGGCCTGGTCTCCCTTGACCTCGATGTTCTGGATGTCGGTGACCTTGACGGTGATGAGCGATTTCAGCAGATTGCGCATGGCAGTCTGATACGCCTGCTCGTCCTGGGCCACCAGGCTGTCCACCACGGCGTTGATGACGTCCTGCGGCACTGTCGGGAACTTCTGGGCCAGCAATCCCCGCAGCGCGTCACCGGCGCCGGGCACGGTGGCGATCTCGGGCGGGGCGATCTCACTCATCGGCGGAATCGGCGGTCCGCTCTGCGCGGTGGCGTCCCGATACTTGGCGCACTTGGTCTCGGCCAGCTTCGTGAAATCGAAGTTCGCGGTGTAGGTGTTCTGCTGCTCGATCAGGGCCTTGATCTGGTTTTCATCACGCGCAGCCGCGAGCGCCTCGGCGTTGGGCTGACCGTCGCCCTCAACGGTTTGCGTACAACCCACACCACTGAACAGCAGCGCCCCCAGCAGCAACGCTCCTGCCCATCTCCGGCAAACCATGACAACCCTCGCTCATATTGACCACTCGGCTCCGAGCTAATTTCTATCAGTCCAGATCAGCTCGTGCCACCCTCACCGAGCAAACCTACCAGGCAGCGCGGCCCGAAGACCGTGCTTACCGACGCCACCCGGCACGTTGCTCGGCGGGCACGCTCTGTCGTGTCAGCCCTCGGCGCCGACCAGGCTCTCCAGCAGGGGCTCATCGCGGCCGATCGCCGTGTCGGACTGCGTGGCCTCGGGCGTGCAGTCTTTCCAGGCTCCGTCTTCGCGCACGAACTTCCGCGGCTCGTTACCGCGACCCTGGGTGTTCCGGAAGGCGATGGTGGCGTTGGCCGCATCGCCGTTGACCGTCACCTTGGTGACCTTGAAGGTCAGATTCGCGAAGGTCTCCACCCAGAAAAGGTGCCACGCCGACGACAACTGCTGCTGGTCTTGGTTCTCCACCGCGGTCACAAATTCCCCGACGGTGGCGTCCGTGGCGAGCGGGAAGACCTCACGAAGCTTCGCGCGCAGCTTCTTCGGGTTCGCACCCTGCAGGCGGCTCACATCGGGCGGCGTGAACGACTGCCCCCAATCCGATTCGATCTGATCCCGCACATCGCCACAGAAGAAGGATGCGTACTGGACCGCGTCGACGGCCTGTAGTGCCGAAAGCCTGCCCGCGGTGACATCGCGGATCTCGGCGTCATCGGCCGGGGCGGCACCTGCGGCGGCGGTCTGCGCGAGCAGCCCGACGGTCACGAAAAGTCCTGCTACCCAAGCGAAAATACGTATAGTCACGTCCGCCACCTTCCTCTGTGGTGCTATTCGGTCCTATTCGCCGGTTAACGGAGCGTCCAGCAACGCCTGCTGGCCTTGACCGCCGACCAAACCGACAGCGGTCTCCTGTGTGGCCGGTGTGGTGCAGTCCTTCCAGCTTTCGTCCTCACGGACCAGATCCCAGCGCTGGTTGCTGCTCTTACTGCCGACGCGAACGGCAACGGTGGCCTCGGCGTTGTCCCCGGTGACCTCGACAGTCTTCACCCGGTATGAGAGCTTCGCAAACGAACTGGCCCACAGCTGGTGCCAGGCATCGTCGACCCCGCCCTGGTCCTGGTCGGCGACCGCCTGCACAAACGCCTCGACCGCACTGCTCGACGCCGCCGGGAAGAGCTCCTTGACCTTGGCGCGCAGCTTCTTGGCGTTGGCCCCCTCGAGGCGGGTGACATCCGGCGGGGTGAACATCTGGGCGTGGTCGGATTCCACCTTGTCGCGGAGCTCGGCGCAGTAGGTCGCACCGTAAGCGACGGCGTCGACCGCCTGGAGTGCGGAAAGCTGACCCGCGATGAGGTTCCTGATCTGGGTCTCGGCAGTATCGGGCGAGGCACCTGCCACGGCCATCGAGCCGAACAATCCCACCACCAGCGCCACTGCGCTCACGAAAGCGCTGACGAACCCCAATTTCCGGCTTGTCATCCGAACCCTCCCCACACGACGCCCAGGGCACATCCCCAAGCTGAGAACCAGCTGACAAGTTGTATCAGGCGCCGTTGCGGCGCGCCACTCTTTGGAGCAAATGCGGAGGCGCTCAGGTGACCAGGTCGTCGGCATGAACCGCCGGGCGCCGCAGGTCCTCGGGCAGCTCATTGGTCGAACGCCCCAGCATGGTCGCCAATTCGGCTATGTCATAGGCCACCACACCGCGGCCCACCATGGTCCCCTCGGCGTCGCGAAGTTCGACGACATCGCCACCGTGGAAGCGCCCGGATACCTCGGTGATCCCGGCGGGCAGCAACGAACGCCGCGATGCCACCACGGCACGTACGGCACCGGCATCCAGCGTCAACGAGCCGGTGGCCTCCGCGGCGTAACGCACCCAGAACTTGCGAGCCGACATGCGTTGTGGGCGGGCGGCGAAAACGGTTCCGCAGGAGCCGTCGCCCAGTGCCGCGGCCGCTTCGGTCGCCGAGGCCAGCAGCACGGGGACGCCGGCATCGGCAGCCAACAGCGCTGACGAAAGCTTCGAGGCCATTCCCCCGGTGCCACGCGAACCTCCCGGTCCGGCGATCACATCGGCCAGATCTTCGGGCCCGCTCACTTCGGAGATGAAGCGCGCGTTTCCCTTTCGGGGATCGGAGTCATATAGCCCGTCGATGTCGGAGAGCAGCACCAGGGCATCGGCACCCACGAGGTGAGCGACAAGCGCCGAGAGCCGGTCGTTGTCGCCGAAGCGGATCTCGTTGGTGGCCACGGTGTCGTTCTCGTTCACGATCGGCACGGCGTGCAACGCCCGCAGCTTGTCGAGTGTGCGCTGGGCATTGGTGTGATGCACGCGCATGGAGATGTCGTGCGCGGTCAGCAGAACCTGGCCCACGGTGCGCTGATAACGCGCGAAGGCTGCACTCCAGGCGCCGATCAGCGCAACCTGACCCGCGCTGGCGGCGGCCTGCTTGGTCGCCAGATCTGTTGGGCGCTTGGTCAATCCGAGCGGAACCATGCCCGCCGCGATCGCTCCCGACGACACGATCACCACGTCGGATCCGGCCTTCATCCGGCCCTCGATAGCCTCGACGAGGTATTCCATCCGGTCGGCGCTGAAGGTTCCCGTCGCATCGGTGAGGGCGGCGGTGCCGACTTTCACCACGACGGTGCGCGCGGCTTGAATGGCCTGACGCGCCTGCATGCCGGGGCCGGATGTCGCCGGCTTCGCGGCTCCGGGGCTGGATGTCGCCGGCTTCGCGGCTCCGGGGCTGGATGTCGCCGGCTTCGCGGCTCCGGGGCTCACTCGGGTTCCACTTGCCCGCGGCGCACCCGGCGGGCCTGGCGGCGTTCGGCCGCACCCACTCGATCGACCTTGTCGATACGCGCATCGGTGCCGCGCCCGCTGAGCGTCACGTCGACACCCGCCGGGGTCTGCGGCTCCCAATCGAAGGTCATCGCCCCGATGGTGACCGCGCAGCCGGGTTGTGCCCCGAGCTTGAGCAACGCGTCTTCGACGCCCAGACGTGCCAACCGGTCACCCAGATAGCCCACGGCCTCGTCGTTTTCGAAGTTGGTCTGACGGATCCAGCGTTCGGGCCGCACACCGCGCACTACGAAACCACCCGGATTATCCGGGTCCGGGGACACGGTGAATCCGCTCTCGTCGATGGGGATCGGTCTGATCACCGGGCGGGTCTTCACCGGTTCGGGCTGTGCGGCGCGGGCCGCCTCGATCATCTCCCACAGCGCGAAGGTCAACGGCCGCAGTCCGTCACGGGTCAAGGTCGACACCTTGAAGACCGGCCAGCCGCGCTTGGAGACCTCTTCGGTGACAAAGTCGGCAAGCTCGTCGGCCTCGGGCACGTCGACCTTGTTGAGCACCACCGCACGAGGCCGATCGGCCAGATCACCGAGCACGGAATCAGCTTGCAACGTGGGTTGATATCGCGCCAACTCATTTTCCAGAGCATCGATATCAGAGACCGGGTCGCGGCCGGGTTCCAGCGTCGCGCAGTCCACGACATGAACCAGCACGGCGCAGCGCTCGATGTGCCGCAGGAATTCCAGCCCCAGCCCGCGTCCATCGGCTGCGCCCGGAATGAGCCCGGGGACATCGGCCATCACGAAGGAGTGTTCGCCGGTGGTCACCACGCCGAGATTGGGCACCAATGTGGTGAACGGATAGTCCGCGATCTTCGGCTTGGCGGCCGAAAGCACCGAGACCAGAGAGGATTTACCCGCCGACGGGAAGCCGACCAGCCCGACATCGGCGACGGTTTTCAGTTCGAGGGTGAGGTCGACCTCGGCACCGGCCTCGCCGAGCAATGCAAAACCGGGGGCCTTGCGTGCCCGGGATGCCAACGCGGCGTTGCCCAAGCCGCCTCGGCCACCGGCCGCTGCGTCGAAACGCGCACCCGCGCCGACCAAGTCGGCAAGAATCCGGCCATCGTCGTCCAGCACGACGGTGCCGTCGGGCACCTTGAGAATCAAGTCGTCGCCGTTGGCGCCGTTGCGGTGGGCCCCCATGCCCTGCGTACCGTTGGGCGCCTGCACATGCGGGTGGAAGTGGAAGTCCAGCAGGGTATGCACCTGCGGGTCCACTTCGAGAATCACGCTGCCGCCGCGACCGCCGTTGCCGCCATCGGGCCCGCCCAGCGGCTTGAACTTTTCACGATGCACCGAAGCACAGCCGTGACCGCCGGTACCTGCCTTGGCATGGATGACGACGCGATCAACAAAACGAGGCACCTAAGCCTCCTTCACACTGTTCTCTGTTCGATCAACGCAGAACAGAAAACAACAAATTAAGCGTCGACCGGGAGGATGTTGACGACCCGGCGACCACGCTTGGCGCCGAACTCAACGGTGCCCGCAGAAGTCGCGAACAGGGTGTCGTCGCCGCCACGCCCGACGTTCACACCGGGGTGGAAGTGGGTGCCGCGCTGGCGGACCAGGATCTCGCCGGCCTTGACGAGCTGGCCACCGAACCGCTTGACGCCGAGCCGCTGCGCGGCGGAGTCACGACCGTTGCGCGAGCTGGACGCGCCCTTCTTGTGTGCCATGTGTCAGACGCTCCTACTTGATTCCGGTGACCTTGAGCACGGTCAGCCGCTGACGGTGACCCTGCCGCTTGTGGTAGCCGGTCTTGTTCTTGAACTTGTGGATGCGGATCTTCGGGCCCTTGGTGTGCTCGACGATCTCGCCGGTCACTGCAACCTTGGCCAGCTTGTCCGCGTCGGTGGTGACGGTGGCGCCATCCACGACCAGGGCGACGGGCAGCTGCACCGAGGAGCCGAGCTCCGAGTCGATCTTCTCGACCTTCACCAGGTCGCCGACGGCAACCTTGTACTGCTTGCCACCGGTCTTGACGATTGCGTAGGTCGCCATCGTTGCGTCTACCTCTGCTCTGCTGTTCGGACGCGCGCAACCAGGTCGGCTGACGCATCTGGATCGTGGGGTGGGCCCGCTCGGTTGTTCCACTGGGCCGCATGCCGCGGGCCGGAAGCCTCGCGACGGTCTTCTTAAGGTCCTAAGGGTACGTGACCAGCGGGCTAAGGGTCAAACTGACACCCCTCGCTCGGCGATGCCGGAGTCCTAATCGCACTCTTCGCGGGTGTGATCGGAACTACACTTCTCTCACCGAGCCCGGGCCGCCGCAGATAACCGTACCGATCGGCGGGCGATCGGCTCCTCTGAGTGCGAAGGTGGCAGCATGAGAACCATTCGGTGCTTCCTGTCGGCCGGCGTGGTGATCATGCTGCCGGCGCTCGCCGTGATCGCTGCGGAGCCCGCCGCGGCCGATTGCGTCAACGCCAACGGAACCACCTTGTGCGCGCAGGGCGACGTTCGTGGGGGCGCAAGCACGACATCCTCGACGCCATATGTCCCCTATCCCTGTGAGAACGACTGGTCCTGCGACAACTGGGGAATGGATCTCATCCTCGGTTCCGAGCACACACCGCCCACCGTCAACCCGTCTCCACCGCCGGACTTCGGGCGGCCAGGCCGCCCCGGTGGCGGTGGCGGAGGGCCGCGGTGATCAATGCCGTTCCAGCAGTGATGAATTCGACCACAGAGGAGTCATGATGACAGCATGGGCCGCCCGCAGGATGGCCGCGGGGCTATTCGGTGTCGCCGCCGCGCTGGCGCTGCACGGAGCCGTTGTCGCCGCCGCCGATCCGCCCCCCAACTGCACGGCCGCGGACCTCGCGGGTGTCGCGACGGGCGTCTCCGCGGCCACGTCGTCCTACTTGTTCACCCATCCGGACGTGAACGACTTCTTCACGAGCCTCAAGGGCCAGCCCAAGGATCAGGTCCGGGACAAGGCCCGGCAGTATCTGGAGGAAAATCCCCAGGTCAAGGCTGATCTCCAGGAGATCCGCCAGCCCCTGGGTGATTTCCGAGAGCGCTGCAACTAACCGCTGCCGCGCGGCTTAGTGCTCGACCGGCGGCCCTGCGGCACGAGCCGCCGACCGCCTGCGTCGGGGCCTGGTGGGCGCCTCGGCAGCCGGTTTCGGTGCGGCCTCCGGCGCCTCGGGCTCGTCGACAGTAACCTCAGGCGCACTTTCGGCCTGGGTTTCCTGCGTGCCGTCACTCTCGGCGGGAGCGGACTTGGTTTCGGCCCCCGGGTCGCCTGGTGTCTCGGCGCTCTCGACGGCCTCGACAATGTCCTCGACCTCGTCGACCGCGTCGTTGTCCAGCGCCTCGTCGGCGGGCTCACCGTCTTCATCACCTTCATGGTGGCCGTTCGCCGCCGCCATCGCCCGGAACATCGGGTGTTCTCCCTGCGGGTGCGAGGGCGTGCGCGCCACCACCACCTCTGGCTCCTCGGCCTTGCCCTTGCGAGACCTCTTGGCCCGCCGTCCGGGTTCGGCCTTCTTCGCGCCCGTCGCCGCCGCGGCGGTATCCACGGGATCGACATGCAACACGATGCCGCGACCGGCGCAGTGGGCACAGGTGGATGAGAAGGCCTCGATCAGGCCGGTGCCCAGCTTCTTGCGAGTCAGCTGCACCAACCCCAGGGAGGTCACCTCCGACACCTGGTGACGGGTGCGGTCACGCCCCAATGCCTCGGTGAGACGGCGCAGCACCAGATCCCTGTTGGATTCGAGCACCATGTCGATGAAGTCGATGACGACGATGCCACCGACGTCGCGCAGACGCAGCTGCCGCACGACCTCCTCGGCGGCTTCCAGGTTGTTGCGGGTGACGGTCTCTTCCAGGTTGCCGCCCGCACCGGTGAACTTCCCGGTGTTGACGTCGACGACCGTCATGGCCTCGGTGCGATCGATGACCAGCGTTCCGCCCGAGGGCAGCCACACCTTGCGATCGAGCGCCTTGGCCAGCTGTTCGTCGATGCGGTGCACCACGAACACGTCCGGGCCTTCCTTGCCCTCGTACCGCTCGATCCGCGAAAGAAGATCGGGTGCAACGGTTTTCACGTAGTCATCGATAGTGCCCCAGGCGGCGTCGCCCTCGATGATGAGCTTGGAGAAGTCCTCGTTGAACAGGTCTCGGACCACCTTGACCAGCACGTCGGGCTCCTCGTAGAGAGCCACAGCGGCCCCGGAAGCCTTGGAGGTGAGGTCGGCGGAACGCTTTTCGATGTCCTGCCACTGCTCCTGCAGCCGCTGCACATCGGCGCGAATGTCCTCTTCCCGCACGCCTTCTGATGCGGTGCGGATGATGACACCGGCGTCCGACGGGACGATGTCCCGCAGAATCTCCTTGAGACGCTGCCGCTCGGTATCGGGGAGCTTGCGACTGATTCCGGTCGACGACGCACCCGGCACATAGACCAGGTAGCGGCCCGCCAGCGAGATCTGCGTGGTCAGGCGGGCGCCCTTGTGTCCGACCGGGTCCTTGCTGACCTGGACCAGGACGTAGTCGCCCGACTTGAGCGCCTGCTCGATCTTGCGGTTCGAGCCGCCGAGACCGGCTGCATCCCAGTTGACCTCACCGGCGTACAGGACGCCGTTGCGGCCACGACCGATGTCCACGAAGGCCGCCTCCATCGAGGGCAGCACGTTCTGCACGACACCGAGGTAGATGTTGCCCACCAGCGAAGCAGACGCCGCCGACGTCACGAAGTGCTCGACGAGCACACCGTCCTCGAGAACCGCGATCTGCGTGTACCGGGCACCCTCGTGTGGCGGCTCGGTACGGGTCTTGTCCCGCACGACCATCACCCGGTCGACAGCCTCACGCCGGGCCAGGAACTCCGCCTCGGTCAGGATCGGCGGGCGGCGCCGTCCGGCGTCGCGACCATCACGCCGACGCTGACGCTTGGCCTCCAGGCGAGTGGATCCGGAGATGCCCTGAATCTCGTCGCCCCGCTCGGCCCGCGGCCTGCGCTCGTGCACAACGGTGTTGGGCGGATCGTCGTCCGACGGGCCATCGCCGTCGTCGCCACTTCCGGCCTTACGCCGCCTGCGCCGACGTCGGCGGCGGCTGGCGCCCTCCGGGGTGTCGCCGTCCTCGGCGTTCGACTCGTCACCGTCGGTCGCGGCGGCGTCTTCGCCGTTCTCGGGAGCATCGTCGGCGTCGGTGGTCTCGCCACCCTCACCGTCGGATTCGTCGCCGCCTTCGCCACCGGCCTGCTCGCCGCGGCCGCGCCCACGTCCACGACGTCCGCGACGCCTGCGGCGCGCCGGACGATCGCCGTCGCCGTCCGGATCGTCGCCGTCGCCGGAATCCTCGTCGACGTCCTCGGTCTTCTCGACGGGCTTCTCCGCGGCCTTCTCGGCGCGAGCGGGCACGGGGCGTTCCTGGGGCTCGGGTGCCTGCGGTGCCACGAAGAGCGGGCCGTAGTCATAGGCGGTCGGGCCAGACGCCGGGGGCACCGGCACCGCGGCAGCCTCGATGACTGTCGTCTCGGCGACGAGAATCGGAGTGGTCGGCGGGTTGTCGGGATCCTCGGGTGAGCTCTCGGCGACCGCGGGAGCCGCCTCCTCGGCGGCCACCACCGCGACGGGCTCCGGCGCGGAAGCGGGTTCCGCCTCACCGGCGAGCGCCTCGCGCACCTTCGCGGCATCCTGCTTGTCGACATTCGAGTGAGGGCTGCGGGCCCGCCCGTCCAGGTTGGACAGCGCGTCGAGTACGCGGCGTGTGGAGGTTCCGAGCACGCGCGCGAGGGAGTGCACTCGCAGCTTCTCGGGTAGTTCTCCCTGTTCAGCAGGGAGTTTCGGGGTGTCCGGCGTTAGCGCGGCTTGTTCCCCTTCAGGTGTGCTGGTGTGTAGGTCTTCTGGTAGCTCATAGTCGGCCACTTATTCTCCTCAAGCCCCCGGGCGCGTCGTCAGACGCGGCCACGCGAGGGCTTTCTCTCTATGTACCCGGGCTAGGTCCGGGTTTGTGGTGGTCTTGCTCCGAGCGATCCGTCGCTGCGATGCCGCAGTTCCGAACCCACCCGGTGCCTGGCTGGAATGATGGCTTGACGTGCTGCAATGGTGATCGCGCTCGCCGTGCCGTCATTCGGGTCGGTGGCTGGCCGGTTGTGGCCGCATGTGCCGTGACCCACACTCAGTATCCCATACGAATCAGGTGGTGAGGACCAGGACACCAATCAGCTCGGCCGCGCGCTTCCCCGGCATATAAATCGAGTGTGCGATTTACGTCGAAATTCCGCGAGGAACCGACGCAAACCGCACACTCGTGGGTTTCAGATCAGGGGGATTGGGTCAGAGGGCGGGGAACCAGAGCGCGATCTCGCGGGCCGCGGACTCGGGTGAGTCGGAGCCGTGCACCAGGTTCTCCTGGGTCTCCAGGGCGAAGTCGCCACGGATGCTGCCGGTGGCGGCCTTCTCCACGGGGTCGGTGCCCCCGGCCAGCTGCCGGAACGCGGCGATGGCGCGCGGGCCCTCCAGCACGGCCGCCACGAGCGGACCCGAGGTGATGAACTCGAGCAGAGAACCGAAGAACGGCTTCTCCGCATGCTCGGCATAGTGGGCCCGGGCCGTGGCGTCGTCCACGTTCTTCAGTTCCAGCGCGGCCAGTGTCAGGCCCTTGCGCTCGATACGGTTCAACACCTCACCGACAAGTCCCCGCCGCACACCATCGGGCTTGATCAAAACCAGCGTCCGCTCAGTCACGGGCGACAGCCTACTGGTCGGTAGCGCTCCCCCGCTGACCCGGCAGCTCCCCGCGGCTCTGACGGTCACGGACCTGGTTGCGCATGTACCAGATCAGCAACCAGACGCCGAGAAACAACAGGCCCACGAATCCGATCGCGGCGTTCACGAAGAACCCCGCGACGAGCACCACTTGCAGTGCCAGATTGGCTTGCAGCGCCCAGGGCCGGCCCTGCATGCCGGAGAGCAAGATCATGGCCACCGCGATGCCGATGAGAAAGGTCAGCGACAACGGCGAGAGCCCGCCGCCCACCGTCTTCACCACCGGGATGGCCAATAGCACCACGATTGTCTCCAGGATGAGCGTGCCTGCCATCACCCCGCGGAAACCCCGCCACGGATCCACCGGAGCCGGCTGGGTCTCGTCCTCGGGATTACTCACTGCGGATCCTTTCCGAACAGTGTCCGGGCGGCACCCGCGGTGACGACCGATCCGGTGATGACGATGCCGGTGCCGGAAAAGCCTTCCGCTCCGCCGTCTTCGGCGACTTCTTCGACCATCGCGGTGGCGGTCTCGATGGCGTCGAGCAGGGTGGGCGCCACCACGACGCGGTCTTCACCGAACAGTTCAAGCGCGATACCCGCCAGCGCGTCGGTCTCCATGGCACGGGGAGAACCGTTGTGTGTCACCACGATCTCGTCGAATGCCGGTTCAAGCGCGGCGAGAATACCGGCGACGTCCTTGTCGGCCATCACGCTGACGACGCCGACCAGGCGGCGGAAGTCGAATTCGGATTGCAGGGTGTCGGCCAGCGCGGCCGCGCCATGCGGATTGTGAGCGGCGTCCAGGAAGACCGCGGGAGCGCTGCGCACCCGCTCCAAACGCCCGGGCACGATCACCGACGCGAATCCTGCTCGCACCGCATCGATATCGAGCTGGCGGTCCGCCCCCGCACCGAAGAACGCCTCGACCGCGGCCAGAGCGACGGCGGCGTTATGCGCCTGATGCTCACCGTGCAACGGCAGGAAGATCTCCGGGTACACCCCGCCCAGGCCCTGCAGCTCCAACTGCTGGCCTCCGACCGCGACCTGACGCGACAGCACCGCGAACTCCGAGCCTTCACGCGCCACGGCGGCGTCGGCTTCGACGGTTTGACGCAGCAGCACGTCCATTGCCTCGGGGGCCTGCTGAGCGATCACGGCCACGGTGTCGGCACCGGCCTCGCCGGTCATCGCATCGAGCTTGTGCCGCTTGATGATTCCGGCCTTCTCGTTCGCGATGGTGGCCAGGTCGGGACCCAGGAATTCGACATGGTCGATGCCGATCGGAGTGATGACGGCAACTGGGGCGTCCACGATATTGGTGGCGTCCCAGCGCCCGCCGAGCCCAACCTCCACCACGGCGATGTCCACCGGCGCGTCGGCGAAGGCGACGAATGCCATGGCGACCAGCACCTCGAACTTGCTCATCGCTGGGCCACCCTGCTCCTGCGACTGCTTGTCCACCAGCTCCACGAACGGTTCGATCTCGGAGTAGATTTCCACGTACTTCGCGGGCGAGATCGGTTGGCCGTCAATGGCGATACGTTCGACCGCCGACTGCAGATGCGGGCTGGTGGTACGCCCGGTACGCCGATGCAGTGCCGTCAGCAGCGCGTCGATCATCCGCGTCACCGAGGTCTTGCCGTTGGTTCCGGCGACGTGGATACACGGATACGCGCGTTGGGGCGAGCCCAGTAGTTCCATCAGCGCGACGATGCGGTCGGTGGACGGTTCGATCTTGGTCTCCGGCCAGCGTTGATCGAGCAGATACTCGATCTGCAGCAGGGCCGCGATCTCGTCGGGCGAGGGTTCCGGACTCAACGTCTCGCTCACGCCAGTCCCGCCAAACGGGCGGTGATCCGCTCGACTTCCTCGGTGGCCACCTGTTGGCGGGCACGAATCTTCTCGACGACGGCCTCGGGCGCCTTCGCCAGGAAGGCGTCGTTGCCCAGTTTGCCTGTGGTGCCGTCGAGTTCCTTGCGCGCGGCGGCAAGATCCTTCTCCAACCGTCGACGTTCGGCTTCGATGTCGACGGTGCCGGAGGTGTCGACCTCGACGGTGACGGTGCCTGCGGACAGCCGCACCTCCACCGACGCCGTCGGGGTGAAACCGTCTTCCGCGGGAGTGAGCCAGGCCAGCGAGGTCACTGCGGCAAGTTGTCCGTCCAATCCGGCATCCAGAACACCGGCCAACCGGGCCGCCACCTTCTGCCGGTCACCCAGCCCCTGGTCGCTCCGGAACCGCCGAACCTCGGTCACCAGCTTCTGCATGTCGGCAATGCGCTGCGCGGCAACGCTGTCCAGCTCGATACCCGAGCCGGTGGGCCAGTCGGCGATCACCACGGACTCCTGGCCGGTGACCGTCTTCCACAGCACCTCGGTGACAAACGGGATGACCGGATGCAGCAGCCGCAGCAGGGTGTCCAGCACCGTGGCCAGCACGACGCGGGTGCCGTCGGCCCTGTCGTTCATCTGGACCTTTGCCAATTCCAGGTACCAGTCACAGAACTCGTCCCAGGCGAAGTGATACAGCGCCTCGCAGGCCACGCTGAACTCGTAGCGATCCAGTGCGGCGTCCACCTCCGCGCGCACCTGCTCGAGGCGCCCCAGAATCCATCGGTCCGCATCGGTGAGGGCATCGGCGGCGGGAAGCTCGCCCAGCGCGGCACCATTCATCAACGCGAAACGGGTGGCGTTGAACAGCTTCGTGGTGAAGTTGCGCGAGGCGCGGGCGGCGTCCTCGCCAATGGACAGGTCGCCACCGGGGCTGGCGCCGCGGGCCAGGGTGAAGCGCAGCGCGTCGGCGCCGAACATCTCCACCCAGTCCAGCGGATCGATGCCGTTGCCCTTGGACTTGCTCATCTTCTGACCGAACTGATCGCGGATCAGGCCGTGCAGGAAGACGTTGTCGAACGGCACCTTGCCGCCATGCAGCACGGGGTCGCCGGCCACGAAGGTGCCGAACATCATCATCCGCGCCACCCAGAAGAACAGGATGTCGTACCCGGTGACGAGAACGCTTGTGGGATAAAACTTCTCCAGCTCCGGGGTGGCCTCGGGCCAACCCATCGTGGAGAACGGCCACAGCGCCGAGGAGAACCAGGTGTCGAGCACATCCGGGTCCTGCTCGTAGCCCTCGGGGGCTGTCTCGTCGGGGCCCAGGCACACGATCTCGCCGCCGGGGCCGTGCCAGATGGGGATGCGGTGACCCCACCACAGCTGGCGGGAGATACACCAGTCATGCATGTCGTCCACCCAGGCGAACCAGCGCGGCTCCAGGCTGGCCGGGTGAATCACGGTGTCACCGCCCCGAACCGCGTCACCGGCGGCCTTGGCCAGCGACTCGACCTTGACCCACCACTGCATCGACAGGCGAGGCTCAATGGGCTCACCGGAGCGCTCGGAATGCCCGACGCTGTGCAGGTATGGGCGTTTCTCCGCCACGATGCGGCCCTGCTCGGCCAGCGCCTCACGCACCTTGACCCGCGCCTCGAATCGGTCCATGCCGTCGAATTGCGTTCCGCTGTCGCAGATCCGGCCGTGAACGTCCATGATCGTCGGCATCGGCAGGCTGTGCCGCAGCCCGATCTCGAAGTCGTTGGGGTCATGCGCCGGAGTCACCTTGACCGCACCGGTGCCGAACTCGGGGTCGACATGGTTGTCGGCGACGATCGGAATGCTGCGGTCCTGGAACGGGTGCGCCAGCTCGGTGCCGATCAGGTGCCGGTAACGCTCGTCGTCGGGGTGCACCGCGATCGCGGTATCACCGAGCATCGTCTCCAGTCGGGTGGTCGCCACCACCAGATGCGGCTCACTGTCGTCGAGAGAGCCGTAGCGGAACGAGACGAGCTCGCCCTCGACCTCCTCGTACTTGACCTCCAAGTCGGAGATGGCGGTCTTGAGCTCGGGCGACCAGTTGACCAGCCGCTCGGCCCGATAGATCAGCCCGGCGTCGAACAGCTTCTTGAAGATGGTGCGCACCGCACGGGACAGGCCCTCGTCCATGGTGAAGCGGTCGCGGCTCCAGTCGACACCGTCGCCGAGGCGGCGCATCTGCCCGCCGATGGTGCCGCCGGACTCGCGCTTCCAGTCCCACACCTTCTCGACGAACAGCTCGCGGCCGAAGTCCTCTTTGGTCTTGCCGTCGGCGGCCAGCTGCTTTTCCACGACGCTCTGCGTCGCGATGCCCGCGTGGTCCATGCCCGGCAGCCACAGCACCTCGTAGCCCTGCATGCGTTTGCGGCGCGTGAGGGCGTCCATGAGGGTGTGGTCGAGCGCGTGCCCCATATGCAGGCTGCCGGTCACGTTCGGGGGCGGCAACACGATCGAGTAGCCGGGCTTGTCACTGGACGGGTCCGCGGTGAAGTATCCGGCGTCCACCCAGCCCTGATAGAGATCCGCCTCTACCGCTCCCGGATCCCATGACGTGGGCAGGGAGTCGGCGGCATTGGTATCAGGGATTTGGGTCACCCATCAGATTCTAGGGTTGCCGGTCCCTGCCATTTTCACGTGCCAAGCGGCTCAGAACATATCGGCGCTGAAGGTGTACCAATCGCCGCCGAAGTGCCGCACCCAGGTTCTCTCACCGATCTCTGATTTCTGCGGCGCGCCGTGCGGCAGATAGACGAATCCCTCGTCGGTGAGGAACCCACCGCCGTCGACGACGAAGTAGATGTTCGGACCCCGCGAGCTGACACTCCTGACACGATAGGTGCCCAACCGAACCACTGTCGGCGCAGGACGGCCCTCCTGAATCGACCGCACAATCCCCTCAAAAGCGCCTCGTGCCTGCGCGAACCGCAGACGCATGGGCACGTCGCCGCCAATGGCCAGGAGTGTCATCGCGATCACCACGGGGACCGCACTCACCCGTAACCACGATGCTCGCGCCTCCCCAGAACCGGCGCGTCGCAGGGCGAGGTGACATGCCGTCCGTAGCACCCACACGATGGCGATCGCCACGGCCGCATACCCGACAAGCAGCAGGAGGAAGAAGTCCCCGCCCGGACATGACGCTCCCCACAGCGCGCCGCCGCACGCGACCGTCGCGGCTCCGAGAAGCACTGGCCCGGGCGGGCGGGCCACCACACGACGGAACCACCCGGGCCGCGGGGCGCCGGGTGGTTCCGAGTGAGACTGCGCGGTTACTTCTTGCCGCCCAGAAGCCCGCCCAGGATGCTGCCGAGCGCGTCGCTTCCGCCCTTGCTGCCGAGCACGCTGCCCAGGATGCTGCCGAGCGGGTTGTTTCCACCCTGAGCCGCCCCGCCGCCGACGGCGCTGCCGAGGATGTTGCCCAGGATGTCGCCGATTCCGCCGCCGCTGGCGGCGGGTGCCTCCGCGGGCGCCGCCTGCGCACCGCCGCCGGTGAGCTTCTTGGCCACGAAGGCCAGCACGATCGGAGCCAGGATGGGCAGCAGCTGCTTGATCAGGTCGCTGTTGCCTGCACCCGCACCGGAGAGCTTCGCGGCGACGTCGTCCGCGTTGTTGTCACCGAACAGCGAGGCGACGACGGCGCTACCCGCATTCTGGTCGACGTCATCGACGTTCACGCCGCCGTCGAGAAGGGTGCTCGGTGCGCTGTTGACGTTGGCCTGCAGATCGGCGGCCTTCTCCGGGTCGTCGGCGTTGGCCTGCAGGCCACCCACCAGCAGCGGGACCACGGACTTGATCGCCTTGTCGGCCGTCTCGTTGTCGACCCCGAGCTTTGCGGCGATCTGATCGGTCGGGATCTCATTCAGTAGCTCGTCGAGTGTGGCCATGGGTCTCCTCCTAGATATCTGGGGTTTGGTGAACCTTAGCCAAGCAGATCAGCCGCGAGTGAACGAATGCCGAACATCACAACCCCAGACCCTTTACCGCTGTGGGGTCCGCCCATAACGTCAAGCTATGAGCGACCACATTGTCGTGGTTGGCGCCGGGATTGCCGGTCTTGCCACCGCAGTCGCGTTACAACGATCCGGGCGCGACGTCGTGGTTCTCGATGACCGGGACGGCACCTCCACCGGATATGCAATTACCTTATGGCCCAATGCATTAGCGGCATGCGATGCCTTAGGCGTGGGCGACGAGGTGCGCGCCGCAAGCGCCCGTGTGGAGACCGGGATGATGCGCTGGCACAACGGGCGGGTGCTGCGAGAACCACCGAGCGGACAGCTCACCAAGGCCGTGGGAGAGCCTGTCGCCGTCACCGAACGCAATCAACTCCTGGCGATTCTGGCCGACCGCCTCGCGCCGGGGACCGTGCGTTACGGCGCCCGGGTGAGCAACGTTCGAGACGGACTACACGGGACCTTTGTCGAGCTCGCCGACGGCACGTCGCTCACCGCCGCCGCGGTCGTGGGAGCCGACGGAATCGGATCACTGGCCGCGCAGTATCTCAACGGCCCGCTCGCATTCCGGTACTCCGGATACACCGCGTGGCGCGGCATTGCCGCAGTGGCCATCCCCGATGAACTGGCCGGGATTACCGTGGGACCGGGGATAGAGTTCGGCCACCTGCCTTTGTCCGGCAACCGCACCTACTGGTTCGCCGGCGAGCGATCCCACGAGGCGCAGCGCGCACACGGCCGCGAAATCGACTACCTGACGGGCAAGTTCGGCGACTGGGCAGATCCCATTCCGGACCTTCTACGCAGCAGCGATGAGACTTCGGTCTTGCGCGGCGATATCTACGATCGCGGACGCCTGCGCCGGATCACCGGCGGTCGGGTGGTCCTGGTGGGCGACGCCGCGCATCCGATGCGCCCGCACCTGGGCCAGGGCGGGTGCCTGTCACTCGAGGATGCCGCCGTGCTCGGCGCGGCAGCGTCCGAACGATCCTCTCTGCCAAGCGCTTTCCGTGAATATGCACGGCGGCGAAGGTCACGCACGCGTGCGGTGGTCAACCGAAGCCGCCAGATCGGGCACGTGACCTTTGCCCGGCCGGCGGCGCTGGGCGGCCTGCTGGTGCGGGCGTCGGGTCGCATCCCCGCCTCGGTGTTCTGGAGACAGTTGCAGCGCATCGCCGGATATGACGCCGGCGGTGTCGTGGTTGGCCCATAGGATTCCCCTGTGTCTCCCAACGGACCCAAGCCCAATGCCAGTCTCAAGGATTTCTGCATCGACGCCACGCTGCCTGTCCCGGTCGCCAAGTTCTGGGCCGCGGCCATTGGCGGGGAGGTCGACATCGACGAGGCTGGCGAAGCGCTGATCCGGCGCGGCGAGGATGTCGACATCTGGATCAACCGGGTGCCCGAGGCCAAGACCGTCAAGAACCGTGTGCATTTCGACGTCTACGCGCGCACGGTGGACGACCTCGTCGCACTGGGCGCGACGGCACTGGCAACCGAACCGGAATGGGTCGTGATGGCCGATGTCGAAGGCAACGAGTTCTGCGCGTTTCTCGATCCAGAGCTCGAAAGCGATACACCCGCAAAACTCTTCGCGGTATGCACCGACAGCGACAAACCGGTCGAGATCGCGCAGTGGTGGCAAGACCGTGTCGGCGGCACGCTCACGCCCGGCTCCGACGGCACACTGCGGTGGTTGCGCGGCGGCGCCGGATGGGGCGACCTGATCTGGAAGTTCGTCCGGGTTCCCGACGAACGCGTGGTGAAGAACCGCTGGCACTGGGATGTGCGCGCGGACGCCGCCGAACTGGTGCACGACGGCGCCCGTGCGCTTCGCGGCCCCGACACCGACATCCGCTGGACCGTGCTCACCGACCCGGACGGAAACGAGTTCTGCGCCTTCGGTTAGGCCGCTCGCCCGCCCTCGGTTAGGCCGCTCGGCCGCCCGCGGTTACGCCCCGCTTGCCGGGGGTCGCCAAGGCTGCGGCGATCGCGGTTGTCAGCGGAACGGACAGCACCAGCGCGATGCCACCGACCGCGGATCGGGCGATCTCGATCGCGACGCCCTCACTGGTCAGCACGTCACCCAGAGATCGGTTGGCAACGCTGAACAGCAACATGAGCGGCAACGAGTTCCCGGCGTAGGCCAGCACGAGTGTGTAGACGGTGCTGGCGATGTGATCGCGCCCGACCCTCATGGCGCCCAGGAATACCTCCCTGCGCGTGGAACCGTCGCCCAGCTCCGCCAGCTCGAAGACCGTCGATGCCTGGGTGACGGTGACGTCGTTGAGAACACCGAGCGAGCCGATGATGAAGCCGGCAAGCAACAGCCCCGATATCGACACTCCCCCCATGTAGGCGGCGACTTCGTTGTTCTGCTCGTCGGACAGGCCGGTCAGGTGCGTCAATTCGATGACGGCCCAGGACAGTCCGGCCGCGAACAACATCGCCGTGAGCGTGCCCAGCAGGGCTGCGCTGGTGCGCATGCTCACGCCATGGGCCAGGTAGATGACCACGAACAGGATCGTCGCCGACGCCACCAATGCCAGCGGCAACGCGGGACCGCCGTCACGCAACGCCGGGAGCAGGAACACGGCGAGCACCAGGAACGCCACCACGATGCCCACCAGCGCCCGCAATCCGCGCCAGCGCGCCACCAGGCAGATGACGATCGCGAAGGCCGCGGCGACGGCGACCAGCGGCCAGGTGCGTTCGTAGTCATAGAAGCTGTAACTGGTCGCACCCTGCGCGTCGACCTGCCGGGTGATCCGGATGTGTTCTCCGGCAGAAAGAGTCGGTTGTCCGCCGCCGGAGGTGAACTCAAGCTGGGTCTTGGCTCCCGAGTTGGGCCCGGAGGTGATCGCGATGAGGTCCAGCGAGCACGTCGAATCGGGCGTCTGCCCCGCCGAGGGATCGGCGGTGAGTACTTGTCCCGTCGACAAACTGCCGCATTCACCGAGGCGCGTCGACAGCACCGTGCCCGACTCGGTGGTTACCGCGCCACCATGGGCGTTCTGATACGGCAGCGGGATATCCACGGTGCGGTGCTCGGGCCACAACGTCACCAGTCCGATGAGGACGGCGATCCCCATCGCGGCCAGCAGGCCCACCACGATGCGGGCGGCGGTGGATCCGAAGGGTGCGGTTCCTTTCGGCCCTAGTCCATGATGAGCGTGGGAGTGGCTATGCGAGTGCGACACGACTGTCAGGGTAAAGGTGGCAACGCCGCCAGGTCTGCCTCGGTGTTCACGTTGACGATCCAATTCGGCTCGGATATCGAAATTCGTTGCGCACCAACGCGCTCAAGGAGCGCACCGAGTCGGCGTTCCCCGGCGGAAGTCAACTCATCAACGATGTCGCATAGGCCTACGTCATAGACCGCAGCCAGGTAGTGATCCCGGCCGTCCGCGGTGGCGACGACGATGCGGTCACCACCCGCCGCGAGTTCATCGATGAGTGCCGGGGCAATCAGTGGCATGTCCACGGCGCAGACGAAGGCCCTGACCGCTCCCCTGTCCGCGGCCACCCGCAGCCCCTGCCCCAGCGCCACCAATGGCCCCTGCCCCGGCTCGCGATCGTCGACGACGATCGCGTCTGGAGTCGCGATGTCCTGATCCGGCGCACGCACCACGATCACGGGCGCACACCGCGAGCTCGCCACCCGCACGATGCGCCGCGCCAGGGTTTGCCCGCCCCAGCGGATGGCGGCCTTGTCGCGCCCCATGCGGCGCGAAGCGCCACCGGTGAGCACCACCGCCGCGAGTTGGTTCATGGAAGAAACTTACGCACAGATACCAACAAGCCACCAAGAGGTGGAACACCGTGGGTGTCCGCTCTTGGTGGCTTGTTGAGTTGGTGGTGTACTTCTCGGGGTCTAGCCGCGCCGTCCGCAGACGGGCCATGCGCCGATCCCCTGACGGGCCAGCACGTTCTCGGCGATCCGGATCTGCTCCTCGCGCGAAGCCAGGTGCGGGGAGCCGGAGCCGCCGTTGGCACGCCAGGTGCCCATGTTGAACTGCAGACCGCCGTAGTAGCCGTTTCCGGTGTTAATCCCCCAGTTGCCACCGGACTCGCACGCGGCGATGGCATCCCAGTTGACCGGATCCGCACTCGCTGTTCCAGCCAGCGCCATCGGAGCCGCGACAAGCGCAGGGGCCATGGCCCATAGGACGGCGCGGGTGGTGAGCGTTTTGCGGATGTACTTCATGTCTTTCCTCTCGCCGGGCACGCACCGAACACCGCCCGCTTGCGGATACCGCAGCGGGCTCTGGCACGCCTCCAGGCGAGGCGGACATCTTCGTCGGATCGCGCCGTCTCGGTCGGGCGCGACAAGGGAGGCGGCTGCTGCCTCACCGGCTCTCGCGGGCCGGTGGCCAGAGACCGCCTAGCGACGTCCCTGGCCCCATTTGCACACAGGGTTCACGGTTCGGAGTTTTGCTCCGGTTTCTTGACGTGTCGGACCGTACGGAACCAATCAGCGAAAGTCATCTCACGACACGCACATCCCAAACCAATAACGAAACAATTACAGAGCCAATCTTCAGCGACTAACCCCAGGTCACTTAAGAAATTCTCAGGTTCCCTTAGGGTCGCTCCTACCTGCGATTAGTGAGTCAGATCACGCTCTATTTGTGAGCCATACCACGATGACGGCAAATCACTCAAGTCACATTAGAAACTTTAAAAACATGCGGCGTGGCGAATTGACAAATTCACTCTATTCACAGGCGCATCACAAATAACACTATTTGCCAATTACCAATTGCGCAACAAATTCGGACAATCGACGCCTCGCTCCAGGGCAGCCGTCGATAGCCACCACGAAATGTGTTGGCACATAGCCCTATTCGCCCTCACGCGACAACATCTGCCGAGGGGCCCGTCAAACGTGTGAGCCGATCAGCAGCGCAGCGAGACGACAGCGATCTTTCGCGACGTCACCGGGACCGTCGTCGGATAGTTCTGTGCATCGCGCCCCGCACCCACATCCGTTACCGGCGACTGCTTCTCCACCGAGACGACGGTGCACTTGCTCAAGTCGCCGGCACCGCTCTTGGTGATGATCACCCGATACCCGTTTGCCTTGAGCTCGTTGATGACGTCGTTGGCGTTGCCGGCGGCTGCCGCAATGGCTGCACCGCCCAGCGAGACACCGATCATCGCCATTGCTGTTGCTATCGCGATCAGCGACTGCCTCACGGCCTTCTCACCTCGTATCTAGGGCATGAAGGTTGCGTTCCGGACCGGAGACCCGGCACGGAAACATCAACGTCCCTGAATCTTACGAGAGCAACCGCATTTCGCGCGCGAGGAGACGCCGAAGCGTCCGAATGCACGACGGCGAAAACCAGCCGATATGGGTCTAGCCGACGGTCCAGGTGTCCCGACCGGTCAACAGCGCCTGCAGTGCGGCGGTGTCGCTCGGTTTGGCGGCGGCAGCGGCGGTCAGCTGCTCACGAGCCAGGTCGTCATAGGTGGGACGCTGCACGCTGCGGAACACACCCATCACGGTGTGCTCAAGGTCCTGCTCGGACAGCCGAGACAGCGCGAAGGCGTAGGCCGAATCATCCGAATACGCGTCATGCACCACGATGTCCTCGGCTTTCACATCGGCCGTCTTGGCGACCTCCAGGCCGAAACCTGAACGGACGACGCACAGTTCGCCCTCGGCACCGAAGGTGATCGGCTGGCCGTGGCTCACGTTGATGACGCGCTGCTCGGAGCCTTCCTTACGCAACAGATCGAAGGACCCGTCGTTGAAGATCGGGCAGTCCTGCAGGATCTCGACCAGTGCCGAACCACGGTGGGCGGCTGCGGCACGCAGTACCTCCGACAGCCCCTTCTTGTCCGAGTCCAGCGCCCGTCCCACGAATGTGGCCTCGGCGCCCAGCGCCAGGGATACCGGGTTGAACGGGTAGTCCAGCGAGCCCATCGGCGTCGACTTGGTGACCTTGCCGGTCTCCGAGGTCGGCGAGTACTGCCCCTTGGTGAGACCGTAAATCCTGTTGTTGAACAGCAGGATTGTCAGGTTCACGTTGCGGCGCAGGGTGTGGATCAGGTGGTTGCCACCAATGGACAGCGCGTCGCCGTCACCGGTCACCACCCACACGGACAGATCCTCGCGAGCCAGCGCCAGGCCGGTCGCGATGGCCGGCGCGCGGCCATGGATCGAGTGCATGCCATAGGTGTCCAGGTAGTACGGGAACCGGCTCGAGCAGCCAATACCGCTGATGAACACAATGTTCTCGCGCTTGAGGCCGAGCTCCGGCAGGAAGCCACGGATGGTGTTGAGGATGACGTAGTCACCGCAACCGGGGCACCAACGCACTTCCTGATCGGAGGTGAAGTCCTTCGACTTCTGCTCCTCGTCGGTGGTGGGCACCAGGGCATTGGCGCTCAAGCCCAGATCGGTACCGGCCAAACCACTGATGCCGTTGAGTCCATTGAGTACGTCGGTCATGCTCGATCCCCTACGGCCACCGCGGATTCACGCGCGAGAACAGCCTTCTGACTTTCCTTGTCGGCGAGCGACCCGTCCAGGGCCGCATCGATGATTTCTTCGACCTCGTCGGCGAGGAAGGCCATGCCCTGCACCTTAGTCACCGATTGCACATCCACCAGGAACTTCCCGCGCAGCAGCAGCGACAGCTGCCCGAGGTTCATCTCCGGCGCAACGACCTTGGGGTACTTGCGCAGTACCTCGCCCAGGTTCTTCGGGAACGGATTGAGGTGACGCAGGTGCGCATGCGCAACCTTCAGACCCTTGCGACGGGCACGTCGGCAGGCCTCTCCGATGGGGCCGTACGAGCTGCCCCACCCGATCATGAGTAGTTGAGCATCTCCGGTCGGATCGTCAACCTCCAAGTCCGGCACCGTGATTCCGTCGATCTTGAGCTGACGCAACCGCACCATGAGGTCGTGGTTGGCCGGGTCGTACGAGATGTTGCCCGAACCGTTGGCCTTTTCCAGGCCGCCGATGCGATGCTCCAGCCCGGGGGTACCCGGGACGGCGAACTGACGGGCAAGAGTCTCCGGGTCGCGGTTGTAGGGCGCGAAATCCTGATCAGGCGAGGCGAAAGTGTGCTCGATCGCCGGATAGCTCGCGATGTCCGGGATGGCCCACGGCTCAGAGCCATTGGCGATCGCGCCGTCGGACAGGATCATCACCGGAGTCCGGTAGGTGAGCGCGATGCGCACGGCCTCGATCGCGATGTCGAAGCAGTCCGAAGGCGAGCGGGGCGCGAGCACCGCGATGGGTGACTCGCCGTTGCGGCCATACAGAGCCTGCAGCAGGTCGGCCTGCTCGGTCTTGGTGGGCAGACCGGTCGACGGACCGCCGCGCTGCACGTCGATCACCAGCAGCGGGAGCTCGGTCATGACCGCCAGACCCACCGCCTCGCTCTTGAGCGCCACGCCGGGACCCGACGTGCTGGTGACGCCCAGGGCTCCACCGAAGGAGGCACCAAGGGCCGCACCGATTCCGGCGATCTCGTCCTCGGCTTGGAAGGTCAACACATCGAAGTTCTTGTACTTGCTCAGCTCGTGCAAGATGTCCGAGGCCGGAGTGATCGGGTAGGTGCCGAGCACCACCTTGGTGTTCGCGAGCCGACCCGCAGCGACAACGCCGTAGGCCATCGCGGTGTTACCGGAAACCTGTCGGTACTCGCCCGGCGGCAGCGACGCCTTGGCCACCTCGTAGGTGGTGCCGAAGGCCTCGGTGGTCTCGCCATAGTTCCAGCCTGCCCGGAACGCCAAGATATTGGCCTCGGCCACATCGGGCTTCTTCGCGAACTTCTCGCGCAGGAACTGCTCGGTGCCCTCCAGCGGACGGTGATACATCCAGGACAGCAGGCCCAACGCGAACATGTTTTTGGTACGCGCGCCGTCCTTCTTCGAGACGCCGGCCGGCTCGACGGCGCCGAGCGCCAGGGTGGTCATCGGAACTTGATAGACCACGTAGTCCGACATGTCGTCGTGCTCCAGCGGATCCGACTGGTAGCCCACCTTGGCCAGGTTGCGCTTGGTGAACTCGTCGGAGTTGGCGATCACCATGCCGCCGCGCGGCAGGTCGCCGATGTTGGCCTTCAGCGCCGCCGGGTTCATCGCCACCAGCACGTCGGGTCGGTCACCCGCGGTGAGGATGTCGTAGTCGGCAATCTGGATCTGGAAGGAAGAAACACCGGGAAGCGTGCCCTGAGGGGCGCGGATCTCGGCGGGATAGTTCGGCTGTGTTGCGAGGTCGTTGCCGAAGATCGCAGCCTCGGAGGTAAATCGGTCTCCGGTGAGCTGCATACCGTCGCCAGAGTCTCCAGCAAACCGGATGACGACTTTTTCCAGCTTCTCCGATACGGCTCCGTCGCCCACCGGTGACCTACCTTTCACGACGAACTCTGGCGGTGACGGTACGTACGCCACCATTCAGCAGAGTTTTCTGTCACTCTCGGTACCGATTATTGCACTTTCACACCGCTGACCTTGACGAGGCCATACCCGCAGGCACGAAACTTGACACGTGTCGAGCCATTCTCGCTGCCTGGCCAGTGCAGTTGCCCCGGTACCCGCCAGTAGACGTGAGGCAAATCACAAGCACGAGCCAAGCATCTGCTTGGTTACCCCGCGATGCCGTCACCTGGGAAAGACCGGCCGAGGCTAGTGACACCCAGACTGGACGACGGGTCCAGAATGAGAAGTATGACCGGGCACCGGATACCGACGGTTGACCACGACAACGGAGCCGAACCGGCAGAGACCGGCGAACCCCGTATCGCCGTCACCGGCGCGAAGGATGTCGCCGCGGGAATGACCGCGGTGGGCGTTTCCCTGCAACGCGGCCTCGAACAAATGGGCCCCCTGCGCACCGTCGCGACACTGACCAAGCTGAATCAGCGTCACGGCTTCGATTGCCCCGGCTGTGCGTGGCCCGAGACTCCGGGACACCGCAAACTAGCCGAGTTCTGCGAGAACGGCGCCAAGGCCGTCGCAGAAGAGGCGACAAAGCGCACCGTGACCCCTGCTTTTTTCGCGCAATACTCGGTGGAGGAGCTCCGCGAGGCACCCGAGTATTGGCTGAGTCAGCAAGGGCGACTGACTCATCCGATGGTGTTACACCCGGGCGAATCGCATTACCGCCCCATCGATTGGGATGACGCGTACGAGCTCATTGCCCGCGAGGTCAGGGCGGCCGCGGATCCGGACCGCCTGGTGTTCTACACCTCCGGGCGCACCAGCAATGAGGCCGCGTTCTGTTACCAGCTGCTGGTACGCAGCCTGGGTACCAACAACCTGCCGGACTGCTCCAACATGTGCCACGAATCGTCGGGCACCGCACTGACGGACTCGATCGGCATCGGCAAGGGATCGGTGTCGGTGCCCGATATCGAGCACGCCGATGTCATCCTCATCGCCGGCCAGAATCCCGGCACCAATCACCCCCGCATGCTTTCGGTGTTGGAGAAGGCAAAAGCCAACGGCGCCAAAATTATTGCCGTCAACCCACTCCCCGAAGCCGGATTGCTCCGGTTCAAGGATCCGCAGAAGGTCAACGGAGTACTCGGCCACGGTGTGGCGATCGCCGACGAGTTCGTGCAGATCCGCCTGGGCGGGGACATGGCACTGTTCACCGGACTGGGAAGGCTGCTGCTGGAGGCCGAGGACGCCAAACCCGGCAGCATCGTCGATCGGCAGTTCATCGAAGAGCACTGCGCCGGTTACCAGGAATGGGCCACTCGGGCGCGCAGCATCGACTGGGAAACCGTCACGCAAGCAACCGGTATCGGCATGGACCAGCTACGCACCGTGTCGGACATGCTGGCCAACTCGCAGCGCACCATCATCTGCTGGGCGATGGGCCTGACTCAACATCGACATGCGGTGGCGACCATCGGCGAGGCGACGAACCTGCTGCTGATGCGGGGCATGATCGGCAAGCCGGGTGCCGGGGTGTGCCCCGTGCGCGGTCACTCGAACGTCCAGGGCGACCGCACCATGGGTATCTGGGAGAAGATGCCCGAAGAATTCCTGGCGGCTTTGGATTCCGAGTTCGGCATCAGCACTCCGCGTAAGCACGGGTTCGACACCGTCGACGCGATCCGCGCCATGCGAGACGGCAAGGTGTCAGTCTTCATCGGCATGGGCGGCAACTTCGCCTCGGCCACCCCCGACACCGCCGTCACCGAGGCCGCACTGCGCAACTGCGCCCTGACCGTGCAGATCTCTACCAAGCTGAACCGCAGCCACCTGGTGAACGGGCGCACTGCTCTCATCCTGCCCACCCTCGGGCGCACCGACCGGGATATCCAGCAGTCGGGTAAACAGCTTGTTTCCGTGGAGGATTCGATGTCCATGGTGCACTTGTCACGCGGCAGTCTGCACCCCCCAAGCACCCTGCTGCGCAGTGAGGTTGCCATCGTGTGCCAGTTGGCACGCGCCATTCTGGGACCCGGGCATCCGGTTCCCTGGGATCGATTCGTCGAGAACTACGACACCATTCGCGACGCGATCTCGCGGGTGGTGCCCGGATGTGCCGATTACAACGTCAAGGTGCGGCAACCGGACGGGTTCGCACTGCCGCACCCGCCGCGTGACGATCGTGAATTCCCCACTCATACGGGTAAAGCCAACTTCTCGTCGGCACCATTGGAGTGGGTGCCGGTCCCCGAGGGGCGACTGGTGCTGCAGACGCTGCGCAGCCACGATCAGTACAACACCACCATCTACGGCCTGGACGACCGGTACCGCGGCGTCAAGGGGGGCCGACGAGTGATCTTCATCAACCCGGAAGACGTTGTGGCATTAGGGTTATCCGAGGGCTCGCGAGTCGATCTGGTGTCCGAGTATCCGGGCAAGGACGGCGTATGCGAGGAGCGCCGGGCCGAGGACTTCCTCGTGGTGCCCTACTCCACACCGCGCGGCAATGCCGCCGCCTACTACCCGGAAACCAATCCGCTTGTGCCCCTTGACCATGTCGCGGAGCGGTCCAATACTCCGGCGTCCAAGGCGGTCGTGATCCGATTGGAAGCCCGTGGGTAGGGTCACGGACAGGCGCAGGATCAGGCGCATCGAGGGCGTCGGGCGAGGCGACCGCAGCGAAACTCTCGTCGTCGAGGAACCTCTGGAAATTCGAGTCAACGGGCAGCCGGTGGCCGTCACCATGCGCACCCCTGGATCGGATGTCGAACTCACCCAGGGATTCCTGCTCACCGAGGGTGTCATCGGTAGTCGCGACGACCTGATGACGGTGCGGTACTGCCAGGGCGACGGCCCCGACGGCCTGAACACCTACAACGTTCTGGACGTGACGCTAGCCCCCGGCGTACCCGCCCCCGACCCGACGGTGACGCGGAACTTCTACACCACTTCGTCGTGCGGTGTCTGCGGCAAGGGTTCCCTGGAGGCGGTGCGGACCATCAGCCGCTTCTCTCCCGGCGACGACCCCTCCACGATCGAATCGAACACACTGGTCGGTCTGCCCGACAAACTTCGTGCGGCACAAAAGGTTTTCGCGACCACCGGCGGGCTACACGCCGCCGCATTGTTCACGGCGGACGGCAGCCTGCTGGCGGTGCGCGAGGACATCGGCAGGCATAACGCGGTAGACAAGGTCATCGGGTGGGCGCTGGAGAACGACAGGGTGCCCCTGACGGGGACCACTCTGCTGGTGAGCGGACGCGCCTCGTTCGAGCTTGCCCAAAAGGCAACCATGGCAGGCATTCCCATCCTGGCGGCGGTGTCGGCGCCCTCCTCACTCGCTGTCGATTTGGCTGCGCAGTCTGGGATGACGCTCGTGGCGTTTCTGCGCGCAGACAGCATGAACGTCTACACCCGAGCAGATCGAGTGACCGGGTGACAGACAAGGTGTTCCGGCTTCCTGCCGATCAAATTGTTCCCGACCTCGCGCGGAACGAGGCCTGCATCGCCAGCGATCGGATCACCGTTGACGGCTGTCCGGTGGGTTTCATGTTCCGCGACTATTCCGGCTGGAATTTCTTCGCCGGCGACGAGAGCCAGGAGTACGTCGACGACGCCGCGAATCTGGGCCTGTACTCGCTCAACACCATTGCCAACTACGACCGCGCGATACTGCCTCATCTGGATGCACGCCACGGCACCGCATGGCTACGAGAGGGGGATCACTTCGTCGAGGATCCAGAGGGCGCGCCCGTCGATCCCGACGCTTCAAACCCGCATGGATTGAATCCGGACTTTCCGTGGGTCGAGGGGCGAGGCCAACTGACCGCACATTGCAGTATCGCTGCGCCCGAGCCCATGAGCCGACGAACCGAGGACGAGCACCTCGTGCTGTGGCGCCCCGGCCTCACCGCGTGGATCGCGGTATGGGAGAACATCGAAGAGCCGCGGCAACGTCTCGATAAGATTGTCCAAAACGCCTCCCCGGCTGCGTATGACCGCAAGGACTGGTCCGCCGAAGGAATCTTGTTCCATTCCTACCGCGTGGACGAACAGTCACCCGATGGACGCGCACCTGCACTGTTCGGCTTCGCAGTCGGGGTCCCCAGCCATGTCCAGCTCGCCGTCTACTTTGATCACGAACGGGATCTGGCGCCGGCCGAACAGCTCGTCCGCTCAATTCGGATCACGTGAGTCCGATTGCCTAAGGCTCGGGCACCTCGACGGCGATCTCCCTGCCCAGCGAGTAGCCCGGCGCCAGCGGCAGATTGTCACCGCTCCAGAACGATCCCGGATCGAAGTAGTTCGAACGCTTCTCGGTGACGAGCAGCCCCATCTCCTCCAGGGTGATCGCCACCGTCTCGGCGCAGAACGCGGTCTCCAGCCCGGCTTGCCGTTTTTTCGTGATGTCCCGTTCGGCCACCTCACGAACCTTCTTGTGCACGAAGGGAAGTCCACGAGTCAGGTCGCTGATGGTGGGGAGTCGGCCGCGCATCCACCGGCCGGTCAGCCGGGCGGTGGCAGGAAATGGTGTCCCGTCCATCCGCGCCACGACCCGCAGGGCGACGTCCTCCTGCTCGGCTGTGACCCGCGGGCTGAGCTGACGGAGCCAGCATCGCTGGCCGTAGACGTGTGACCATCTCTCGATCGCCTCACGCGCATCGTGCAGCTGCACTCCCCGATGGTTATCGCCCGTCCACACGTCGGTGAGCTTGTTTCCCAGTTCGGCATGCCACATGAGCGGCGGCAGATCGTCGATCGCCAGCGTCATCCCGACGTGGTTGACCGGACTGTTCGACAATGTCTGAATGAGACGGTCCGGGCCCGACCGACCGCGGAACACCCAAATGTCGCCCGTGCGTGTCGCATCGAGCGCCTCCTCGATCGACACACTCACTTGCTCACTCATCCCCGCACCGTAGCCTGGACCGATGGCCAACATGTGGAAGTGGCTCGGGCTCGCCGGGGCCGTCGGGGTGGCGGCGGGAGGCGTGCTGGTCGCCCGGGATCAACGCAAACGCAAGGCGTACACGGTCGCAGAGATCCGCGACCGGCTGCATCAGCGCCTCGGCGAATCAGAACGTCGCGGGCAGCAGACCTCGAACTAGCTGGAACGCCAGTTCTGCAGACCGACGAACGCCATCTTCAAGGCGTTGGTCGCGACGTCCACGACCTCGGCGGTGTCCGCGTCGAGCTGTACGAGTTCGGCCACCGCGTTGGCGGCGATGGACAGAATCAGGTTGGCCGCCGTGGTCAGGTCAGCGGAATCCCACAGCCGCATTTGGTCACGTCGGGCCAGATCGATCGCCAGCTCGCCCGCGAGTAGACGCATTTCGATGCTCACCGCGCGGCGCACCTCGGTGGGCGCGGTGTACCGCTCGGTGACGACGAATCGCAGCTGATCCGGGTTTTCCTGTACCTGTTCGGCCAGGATGCGCATGGACTCGGCCAACGTCGCCGGTTCGCGGCGGCGTATTTCCCGCGCGATCCCCCGAGCGATGCGCATCCCCTCTTCGGCCAGCGCGACACCCAGGTCATCTAGGGACGAGAAGTGGCGGTAGAACGCCGTCGGCGAGATTCCCGCTCCGCGGGCCACATCGCGCAGGCTCAATCCCGAGAACGCCTGGGTGCGCGAGAGCTCGAGAGCGGCTTCCATCAAGGCGGTGCGGGTGCGCAATTTCTGCTCACCCCGAACCGAGTCACGTCGCGACGAGGAACCCGAGTACGAGCCCCGCTCTCGATGACTGGTCATGGCGATCACTGTATCGCTGTGATGACCGACACGGTCACTACGGCTTGACTGAGTGGGGGCATGTTGGTTCACAATTTCAGTGTACATTCGTTAACCTAACGGAGGGAGTTCGAATGACATTTCTAACTAAAGCCACCCGACGCATCCTCACCCCCGAGTCGTCCCTGGGCCGGCTGCTGACAGCCGCCGTGACCCCACATGCCGTCGATCGCTATCTCGAGCTGGTCGATCCGATGATCACCTGGGAAGAGGCGCGCGCCCGCGTCATCCGCGTGCAACGCCGCACCACCCGGTCGGTGACCCTGACGTTGCGCACAACGCGCCAGTTCACGGGCTTTCACGCAGGTCAATTCGTACAACTGGGAGTTGTGATCGACGGCGTGCGCCACGTCCGCTGCTTCTCGCCTTCGTGCGCCGACGACGCCCGGGAGATCATCGAGCTGACCATCGCCCGCCGCTCCGAGGGCCTGGTCTCGAACTATCTGTACAAGCATGCCGCGGTCGGCGACGTGTACAGCATCACCCCGGCCTCCGGCACGTTCGTCCTTCCGTCGCCGCGTCCCATCCGGACGGTCCTGATTGCCGCCGGAAGTGGGATTACACCCGTGCTCTCAATGGCGAGAACACTCATCGGCAATGGGTATCCGGGTCAGCTCGCGGTGCTCTACTACGCGCCCACCGCAGCGGACAACGCGTACGCCAACGAACTCGCTGCACTCGGCGAGGTGCCGTCGGTGACCGTGCACACGGAGTACACGCGCGCCGGTGGCAGACATTTCAGCGCCGAACAGCTCGATGCGATCGTGCCCTGGCATGCGGACGCTCAGACGTTCCTGTGCGGGCCGCCCTCCTTGCACGAGGCGGTGAGCGTCCTGTACGCCGAGCGCGGACTCTCCGACCGTCTGCACACCGAAGAGTTCACCCTCACCACCTCGGGCACCACCGGGGAAGCCGGCGGCGTGCTGCGATTCGCCACATCGGGCGTCACCGCCGAGAACGACGGTCGTCCCATCCTCGAACAGGCTGAGGCCGCCGGTCTGCAACCTGAATTCGGCTGCCGGATGGGAATCTGCTTCGCCTGCACGGCGGTGAAGACATCCGGGTGCACCCGCAACCTGCGCACCGGTGACGAGAACGACGACCCCGATCAGCACATCCAGCTCTGCATCACCGCGCCCGTCGGTGACGTCTCGATCAACCTCTAAACCCAGGAGATAGACGATGACCAGCAACGAAATCACCATCAGCGCAGCGGATGTCGAGGCGCTGGGCAAGGACCTCGATGCATTGCGCGAGCGGATCGTCGGCGATCTGGGCGAGCGCGACCGCGAGTACATCTACTCGATCATCAAGACACAACGCGGCTGCGAGGCCGCGGGGCGCGCCCTGATGTACCTGGGGTTCATCCCGCCGGTGTGGCTCGCCGCGGTAGGTGCGCTGTCCGTCTCCAAGATCCTCGACAACATGGAGATCGGCCACAACGTGATGCACGGCCAGTACGACTGGATGCGCGAAAAGGGCCTCAACTCACGCGACTTCGAGTGGGACACCGTGTGCCCCGCCGACCAGTGGCGGCACTCGCACAACTACATGCACCACACCTACACCAACATCGTCGACATGGACCGCGACGTGGGTTACGGCATCCTGCGCATGGCGCCCGAGCAGAAGTGGAATCCGTACTACCTGGGCAACCTGGCATGGGCGACCGCCCTGATGGTCTTCTTCGAGTGGGGCGTCATGGTGCACGAGCTCGAGGCCGAGAACATCGTGAGGGGCAAGCGCAAGTGGTACGACCTCAAGCCGTTGATCAAAGGCATGTGGCGCAAGGCCAGTAAGCAGGTTCTCAAGGACTACGTGATCTTCCCGGCGCTCACCGGTCCGCTGTTTCCGATCACCTTCCTGGGCAACATGTCGGCCAACTTCGTGCGCAATGTGTGGACGTTCTCGATCATCTTCTGCGGCCACTTCCCCTCCGGCACCCAGACCTTCTCCAAGGAGGAGACCGCCAACGAGACGCGCGGCGAATGGTACGTCCGGCAGCTGCTTGGCTCGGCGAACATCGAGGGCGGCAGGCTCTTTCACATCATGAGTGGCAACCTGTCCCACCAGATCGAGCATCACCTGTTCCCGGACCTGCCCGCCAACCGCTACCCGGAGATCGCCACCGAGGTGCGCGAGCTGTGCCAGAAGTACGGCCTGCCCTACAACACGGGTGGCCTGTTCGCCCAGCTCTCGTCCACCTGGAAGAAGATCGCCCGCCTGTCCCTTCCCACCGGCTGGTTCCGCGGCGAACAGGAGCTCGTGGTGCACATCGAGCGGGACGCACGCCAAGACGCAAACAAGGGGACGGTGGCCGAACCCGAGGTCGTCGTCGTTGACGAGCGCGGCGAGCTGGTAGACGCGTAAGTTAGGAGCCGTGGTGAGCAAGTTCGAACGCAACAAGGACCTGGCGCAAGAGGTCGTGTCGTCGACCGCCGAGCACGTGGGCGAGATCGCCAAGATCATCACCAATGCGGTGGTCGATGTCACCCGGCAGATCGGTGAGATCGCCACGGACGCCTTCGAGATGCGCGAAGCGGCTAAGCGGGCCGAGCAGGACCGGTCCCGGTCGGGCGTGGACGTCGACGACGATCCGGTTACGCACTGACCGGTCGCCGATTCGGTGCCACGTTTCACTCGGTAGCGAACGTGGCGCTCAGTCGGAGGCTTCTCGCCAGTCGGCAGCGGTGATGGTGAAGTACACGTAGTCTTCCAGCGCGCCGTTGATCTCCCGCTTTTGGCGGTGGTGCTCGTGGGCACCGATCTTGGCGAGCGCGCGTTGCGACCTGAGGTTGGCCGCGGCCACGTGGAACCACACCAGGTCGGCGTTGATGAAGGCGTAATCCAGCATCAGCGTCTTGAGCTCGGCGTTGACGGTCCCACCCCAGTACTCGCGGGTGATGAAGGTGTACCCGATCGCGACCTCACGCTTGTCCGGATCCCACTCGTAAAAACGAGAGGAGCCGATCATCTCCCCCGTCGAGTGATCGATGATGACAAGCGATTTCGCGGCCAAGGCCTCAGCGAACCACTTGTCGAACACCGGTCGCTGATGACGGTCCGTACTCGGGTGCTGCGCCCAGATGAGGGGATCGCTGGCGGCACGGTACAGCGGCTCAACGTCGTCGTCTTCCAACGGACGCAGGGTGAGCGTCGGGCCCTCTAGCGTCGGCTGGCTCATGAACTCGGTGGACATCAGTACCAGCTTACGAGGCGTTACGAAATATGTTGCGCCAGGGTTGATTTACCCGGCCCAGCGAGTTCTGCCAGCACGCATGGGCGTGCCGCCATCGCCATCAGCAGCGCCTCCGCCGGCCCGGTCACCTCGGGTCCCCTCCCAGCCGCCCAACCCGTATCAGTCGCCACCAGCCGTACACCCCGGGCACGCAGCGCACCCCGCACCGGCGGTGCCCAGCGCGCGAAATCCATGGCGACATTCAGCCGGTCTTCGGGAATCTCACGCGGAATCCCCAGCGGGCGCCGAATGTCTTGTTGATGCACGATGCCGTCCAGCAGCGCGATCCGCCCCCCGAAACCCGATGTCAGCACCCCCGGCGTTTCTGCGGCACGCACCATCTCCAGCAGCTGCTCGGGGGTGCGGTCAGCCAGCTCGGCGACTCGATTGGCGTTGGCTCGGTTCGGGTTGAAACCGGCCTTGGCGACACGCGCGTAGAACTCGCCGCGGCTCAGGTCTTCGTAGCCGATCATGTGCGTCACCACGTCACGAATCCGCCACTGGCTACACAACGACGGGGCATTCCACTGCTCGGGTGTCAGTCCGGCCAGGAGCTCGGCGAGGTCGATGCGCTCGGCCCGCGCCAACTCCATGGCGCTCTGCACGACGAGCCTTAGGCGGACTTGTCGCGACGCTCGGTGCGCGAGGGCTTGCGCGGCACGATCGTCGGCAGCACGTTGTCGATGACGGTCTCGCCGGTCACCACGACCTTGGCGACATCGTCACGGCTCGGGATGTCGTACATCACCGGCTGCAGCACTTCCTCCATGATGGCGCGCAGACCGCGGGCGCCGGTACCACGGTGGATGGCCTGATCGGCGATGGCCTCCAGCGCGTCCTGGCTGAACTCCAGCTCGACGCCGTCCATGTCGAAGAGGCGGGTGTACTGCTTCACCAACGCGTTCTTCGGCTCGGACAGGATCGTGATGAGCGATTCGCGGTCCAGGTTGGTCACCGAGGCCACGATCGGCAGACGACCGATGAACTCGGGGATAAGGCCGAACTTGATCAGGTCCTCGGGCATGACCTCGGCGAAGTGGTCGGTGGTGTCGATATCGGCCTTGGACTTGACCTCGGCACCGAAGCCCAGGCCACGCTTGCCGACACGATCGGACACGATCTTCTCCAGGCCCGCGAACGCGCCGGCCACGATGAACAGCACGTTCGTGGTGTCGATCTGGATGAATTCCTGATGCGGATGCTTGCGGCCGCCCTGCGGGGGCACCGATGCCTGCGTGCCTTCCAGGATCTTCAGCAGGGCCTGCTGCACGCCCTCACCGGAGACGTCCCGGGTGATGGACGGGTTCTCGCTCTTGCGGGCGATCTTGTCGACCTCGTCGATGTAGATGATGCCGGTCTCGGCACGCTTCACGTCATAGTCGGCGGCCTGAATCAGCTTGAGAAGAATGTTCTCGACATCCTCGCCCACGTATCCGGCCTCGGTCAGGGCGGTGGCATCGGCGATGGCGAAGGGCACATTGAGCATCTTGGCCAGCGTCTGCGCCAGGTAGGTCTTGCCGCAGCCGGTGGGGCCCAGCATCAAGATGTTGGATTTGGCCAGCTCAACGGTCTCACCGCGGGCATCGCGGGCCTTGTCCCCGGCCTGGATGCGCTTGTAGTGGTTGTAGACGGCGACGGCCAGCGTCTTCTTCGCGTTGTCCTGGCCGATGACGTAGTTCTCCAGAAACTCGCGGATCTCCGCAGGCTTGGGCAGTTCATCGAGCTTGACGTCGTCGGCGTCGGCCAGCTCCTCTTCGATGATCTCGTTGCAGAGGTCGATGCATTCATCGCAGATGTACACGCCGGGGCCGGCGATGAGCTTCTTGACCTGCTTCTGGCTCTTTCCGCAGAACGAGCATTTCAGCAGGTCGCCGCCGTCTCCGATACGTGCCATGGTGGCCGGTCCTACTTCCTGTCACGCGGTGGTGGATCGTGATGTCAACACGTCCCTGCCCTGATCAAACGAGCTGTCGAACCCGACGCTACCCGCTACCTCGGCCGCACCGCGACCGATAAAGCGAATCGCACCGACGGCATTTACGCGTCGCCGTGCTGGAGAACATATCGCCTCACACCGACCGGAGCCGCCGATGACGCGCACCGAGGACCGGTGTGTTGCAACTGTTATCCGCAGCCGGCCGCCCGGCGGCTACGAGGCCGCCTGGGCGGAGAGCTTGCGGTACTCCAGAACGACGTCGATGATCCCGTACTCCTTGGCCTCCTCGGCCGTGAAGATCTTGTCGCGGTCGGTGTCCTTGCGGATGATCTCCGCGTCCTTGCCGGTATGCCGGGACAAGGTGGTCTCCTGCAGCACACGCATGCGCTCGATTTCCTTGGCTTGGATCTCCAGGTCGGTGAACTGACCCTGGATCACGCCGGACAACGCGGGCTGGTGGATGAGCACACGCGCATTCGGCAGCGCCATGCGCTTGCCCGGGGTGCCCGCGGCCAGCAGCACCGCGGCGGCCGACGCGGCCTGGCCCAGCACCACCGTGCGGATGTCGGAGCGGACGTACTGCATGGTGTCGTAGATCGCCATCAACGAGGTGAACGAGCCACCCGGGGAGTTGATGTACATGGTGATCTCCCGATCGGGATCCAGCGACTCCAGCACCAGCAGCTGCGCCATGATGTCGTTGGCCGAGGCGTCATCCACCTGCACGCCGAGGAAGATGATGCGCTCCTCGAACAGCTTGTTGTAGGGGTTCGACTCCTTGACACCGAAGCTCGAGTGCTCGATGAACGAGGGCAAGATGTAGCGCGCCTGCGGCGCCAGTTCGGGGTTGAGGTGCTTGGAGATCACTTGGAGGCTCCCTTGCTGCCGTTGAGATTGCCGCGGGTGATGATCTTGTCGACGAACCCGTATTCGAGTGCCTCCGGGGCAGTGAACCAGCGGTCGCGGTCGGAATCCTGCTCGATCTGCTCGATGCTCTTGCCGGTGAATTCGGCGTTGAGACGGAACATCTCCTTCTTGATGACCTGGAACTGCTCGGCCTGGATGGCGATGTCCGAGGCGCTGCCGGTCACACCACCGAGCGGCTGGTGCATGAGGATCCGGGCGTGCGGCAGCGCGTGACGCTTGCCCTTGGTCCCGGCGGCGAGCAGGAACTCACCCATCGACGCGGCCATACCCATCGCGTAGGTCGCGATATCGCACTCCGAGAGCTGCATGGTGTCGAAGATCGCCATGCCGGCGCTGATCGACCCACCCGGGGAGTTGATGTACAGGTGGATGTCCTTGGTGGGGTCCTCGGCCGTCAGCAGCAGAATCTGCGCGCACAGCTTGTTGGCGATGTCGTCGTCCACCTGCTGGCCCAGGAAAATGATGCGCTCGGAGAGCAGACGCTCATACACCGAGTCGATCAGGTTGAGCCCGGCTGTCGCCGAACGCATTTCAGTCACTGTGCAACCTGCCTTCGTCTAGCTCTTCGGGGTCCGTATGAAACCAATCTTGAGAACCTTTTTGCGTACTGCCGACATTAACCAACATCGGGTGCTGCGCACTCCCCGCCACGGGCGAGTTCGCTCAGAGCGTGATGCTCTTCGCGCGAGACTCTCATCGCCGCGTGACGCGGACTACTCGGCGTCGTCGTCCTTGCTCTTCTTCTTGGCCTTCTTCTCGGCCTTCTCGGACTTGTCTGTTTTCTCGCTGTCCGCACTCTTCTTGGCCTTGGCCGGCTTGTCCTCGGCGTCGGTCTCGTCGGCTCCACCGCGGCGCGGTCCCAGCACGGCGTCGACGTCGACATCGGCACCGGTGGAGTCGGTGACCTTGGCCTGACGGATGACCTCGGCGATGGCCTTGCCGCGGCGCACGTCGACGTACAGACCCGGCAACTGCTGCTGCTGGGTCAGGTACTGGATCAGCTGCTGCGGCTCGATGCCGTACTGACGCGACATCAGGACCAGGCGCTCGGTGAGGTCCTGCTGGTCGACGTTGATGTCGAACTTGTCGGCGATCACGTCGAGCAGCAGCTCGGTCTTGATGGACTTGGTGGCGGATTCGCGCATGTCTTTGTCGAACTCTTCGCGCGAGGTGCCCTGCTCTTCCAGCAGTTCGTTGAGCTTGTCCTCGTTGTGGTCGAGGCCGTGGACAGCCTCATGCAGGCTGTTGCCGATCTGCTCCTCGAGGATCTTCTCGGGGACCGGGATTTCGATCTTCTCGAGCAGCGCGGTGATGGTCTCGTCGCGGATCTCGTCGGCCTGCGCGATGCGCTTGCGTCCCTTCACCTGCTCGGTGAGGCTCTCTTTGAGCTCGCCGATGGTGTCGAATTCGCTTGCCAGCTGGGCGAAATCATCGTCAGCGGCGGGGAGCTCGCGCTCCTTGATGGACCCGACCTTGACGGTGACCTCGGCGTCCTGTCCGGCGAACTCACCGGCGGCCAGCTTGGTGGTGAACACCTTCTCCTCGCCGGCCTTCAGGCCGATGATGGCCTCGTCGAGACCGTCGATCAGCTGCCCGGAGCCGATCTCGTGCGACAGACCGGTGGTCGCGGCTTCCTCGACCTCCTTGCCGTCCACGGTGGCCGACAGGTCGATCGAGACGAAGTCGCCGTTCTCGGCGGCACGCTCGACGCCCTTGAGGGTGCCGAACCGCGCACGCAGTGAGTCCAGCTCGGCCTCGACCTCGGAGTCCTCGACGGTGACGGGCTCGACGGTCACCGCGACGGTGCTCAGGTCGGGCAGCTCGATCTCGGGGCGCACATCCACCTCGGCGGTGAAGGTCAGCTCCTGGCCGTCCTCGATCTTGGTGACCTCGATCTCCGGCTGGCCGAGGGGCTTGACGTCGGAGGCGGTGACGGCCTCGCTGTAGCGGGCCGGCAGGGCCGAGTTGACGACCTGCTCCAGTACGGCGGCGCGGCCGACGCGGGCCTCAAGCAGCTTCGCGGGGGCCTTACCGGGGCGGAAGCCTGGCAGACGGACCTGCTGGGCCAGCTCCTTGTAGGCCTTGGAGAAATCTGGTTCGAGCTCTGCGAAGGGAACCTCGACGTTGATGCGAACCCGGGTCGGGCTCAGCTTTTCGACGGTGCTCTTCACGTGCAGTGCTCCTTCATAGTTCGCGGCAGATCGTCTGACCTGCAGTTCTTCGTACTGTCGTGCTGTCGGGGTGACAGGATTTGAACCTGCGACCCTCCGCTCCCAAAGCGGATGCGCTACCAAGCTGCGCTACACCCCGTCGGACCTGCGTCCATCACTTCCAACGTGACTTCGTGCAAGACCACGTGATCCTACGGCCTCGACATGTCACGGTAAGAATTGGATTTGATCCGCCCCGGCGCTGTACATTCGTCAGCGCGTGCGGGACAACCTCGCAAGCATGCGGGTGTAGCTCAATGGTAGAGCCCTAGTCTTCCAAACTAGCTACGCGGGTTCGATTCCCGTCACCCGCTCCACCAGTCAGTACCGTAGGTGCCATGGAAATCATCCTGGGCCTGCTTCTCGTCGGCGTGATCGTCGGCGGCGCGATCATCTATACACAGGGATCGAGTCGCCGCCGCGGCGATCAGCTCGAAGACGCCAAGGCCGACGCCCGTCGCCTCACCGAACGCCTCGGTGGACAGGTGCTGGGTTTGAGCGGGAACGACGACGCGTCTCGTCAGGCGCTGGCCGACGCCTCTGAGCGCTACACCGCCGCATCCTCGGCCATCGAGCAGGCCCGGACCCCGGCGCAGGCAGCACTTGCCAAGGAAAGCGCCATCGAGGGCCTCTACTACGTGCGTGCCGCTCGGCTCGCCATGGGCATGGATCCCGGACCCGAACTGCCCTCGACCGCCGGACAGAGCAAGGCGGGCGCGGTCAGCGAGGATCGAAGCATCGAATTCGAGGGCCGCCAGATCGAGGCGTCTCCGCAACCGTCCGGCCGCACCCCCAACTACTACCCCGGCGGCACCGTTGCCGGGCGTCCCGTTCCTGCGGGCTGGTACTCCGAGCCGTGGTGGAAGCCCGCCCTCGTCGCGGGCGCCTGGGGCGTGGGGTCGGCGCTGCTGTTCAACTCGCTCTTCTCCGGCATGCACGGCGTGGGTTACGGCGCGCAGGGCTTCGAAAGCGGTTTCGGCCAAGGATATTCCGACGGCTATGACGCCGGACTCAACGCCGGGCAGGACGGCGGCGCAGACCAGGCCGGCTGGGATCAGGGATCAGGCGCCGATCAAGGAGGCGGTTGGGACCAGGGCGGCTCCAGCTGGGACCAAAGTGGTGGCGGCTGGGACCAAGGCGGCGGTGGCGGTTGGGACGGTGGCGGTTGGGACGGCGGCGGCTGGGATGGTGGCGGCGGCGACTTCGGTGGCGATTTCGGAGACTTCTAGAACGCTTACTGCGCCGTGAGGGGCACGTTGGGCGTCAGCAGGATGGGCGCGAACGTCTCGCGGGCCAGTGCGCGCACCTCTTCGGTGTTGCCGAGGTCGATGGTCGTCGTCGGTGCCGCGAGGTATCCCAGCACTAGGTGGATCAATACGTCGACCTGCCGCCCGGAATCGCCCGGCGGGATGCGCCCTTCCTCGCGCATCTGGTCGATCTGGGCGATGAGGTAGTTCCGCGCCAGGTCGATGGGCGCCGGATCGCCCTGAGTGATCACTTCGACTGCGGTCATTCTGGCTACGAGTGAATCACTGCGCAGCAGAGGGTGATTCACGATCTCGATGCAGACTGCGAACCCTTCGGCGACCCGCTCGCCGATGTCGTCGAAACCACCGGCGCGCTCTTGTAGTTCGTCCAGGAACTTCTGCATCTCTTGGGCAAGCGCCCGCTCGAACAACGCGTCCTTGCTGGAAAAGCGCCGAAACACTGTGGCGCGGCCCACTTTCGCCCGCCGCGCCACCTCGTCGATGGTGGCCGTCTGGGTGCCCCGCTCGGCCAGCACCTCGATGGCGGCATCCAGCAGCCGGGTCTCGATGCCATCGGGTTCGGGGTGCGAGCCCAGTCCACGGACCGCGCGCGCCATGAGCTTTCCCAACGGCGCACCCGGTCGCGTCATGAACTCCCCTTTCGGGTTACTGGTACTCGCAGTCCCATTCAGCGCAGTTTACAACCGGAGACGTCATCGCGGTTGACATCAGCGAATTTGACATGAGGGACACCAGAACAGATTTCGCGCATCCATCTCGGCGGTGAGAATGGGCGTGCCACACACCCGGCACGGCGACCCCGCGCGCCGATATACGTACGTGCGCGGACGATCGGGCGCGTACGACGGGTCGCCATGGTCATATTCGGGGTCGACGGTGACGATCTTGCCCACCCGCAACCCGATCCGCATCCGGTCGACGAGGTCATCCCAGAGTGCGGTGAGTTCATCGGGATCCAGCCGATCGCCCTGCCGGTACGGGTCGATCTTCAGCCGGAACAGCACCTCACTCCGGTACACATTGCCCACCCCGGCGATGATCTTCTGATCCATCAAGAGCGCACCGATTGGCCTGTGGGACTTGGCTATCCGCTCAAACGCGGAGGACGGGTCGGATCGGGGACGCAACGGGTCCGGGCCGAGGCGGGCCAAGATCGCGTCGACCTGCGCGCCGTCGATGAGTTCGCACGCCGTCGCGCCACGCAGATCGGTGCCGAACTCCGTTCCCTCGATACGCATCCGGACCTGGCCGACGGGGATACCCATCGGCACCGGGAGCTCGGTGAAGGTGCCGTAGAGCCCCAGATGTACGTGCACGACACCGACGGGGCCGTAGTCGTGAAACAGGTGCTTGCCCCAGGCGTGTGCCTTCACGAAGGTGCGTCCGTTGACCGCGGCCGCGCCCTCGGTGAACCGCCCCTGCGGACTACTCACCGATACCGGCGAACCGGCGAACCGGCGCTGATGCAGCCGGGCCAGCCGGTGCAGGGTATGCCCCTCCGGCACAGGCGTTTACGCGTTGGCGCCCGGTACCGGCGGCGCGTCGTGCGTGGTCTCGTACTCGGCCAGGATGTCGATGCGGCGCTGGTGTCGCGGCTCCTCGGACCACTTGGCCGACAGGAACGCGTCGACGATGGCGAGCGCCTCCGGCACGGTGTGCATGCGGCCGCCGATGCCGATCAGCTGGGCGTTGTTGTGCTCACGGGCCAGGACGGCGGTCTCCAGGCTCCACGCCAGTGCACAGCGGGCACCCGGGACCTTGTTGGCGGCGATCTGCTCACCGTTACCCGAACCGCCCAGCACGATGCCCAGGCTGCCCGGATCGGCAACGGTGCGACGTGCGGCGTCGATGCAGAATGCCGGGTAATCGTCCTGCGGGTCCAGCTCAAAGGCCCCGCAGTCCACCGGCTCGTGGCCGCGGCCACGAAGATGCTCGATGATCTTCTGCTTCAACTCGTATCCGGCGTGATCGGCTCCCACATAGACGCGCATGCCGCTGATTGTGTCAGGTGGCCCTGCGGTCGGTTACCGTGGCGCGCATGTACCCGGTCGGACTGCCCCAGTACACCTATCCCCCGCGCCGCCATCCGTGGGAGATCGGGTTGCTCGTCGTCGTGATCCTGTTCACCGTGCTGCTGTACGCCGGCGCGATTTTCAGCATCGTCGGGTATCTCGCCGACCCCGAGCACGTCGACCTGAACATCATCATCGTCGCGCTGGCCGCCACGCCCCTGACCCTGTACCTAGGTCGAGGCATCCTGTACGGGCAGCAGCGGGTGAACGGCGTGAAGATGTCGCCCACCCAATTCCCCGAGGGATACGCGATGGTGGTCGAGGCTGCGCAGCGTTTCGGCCTGCAGGAAGTGCCCGATGCCTACGTCGTGCTGGGCAACGGTCAGATCAACGCCTTCGCCAGCGGCCACGGCTTCCGCCGGTTCGTCGTCGTCTACAGCGACCTGTTCGAGATCGGCGGCGACGCCCGTGACCCGGAGGCACTGGCGTTCATCATCGGCCACGAGGTCGGCCACATCGCCGCCGGGCACGCGTCCTATTGGCGCCAATTCGCCCAGACGGCGATGAACTTCGTCCCCTTCCTGGGGACATCGCTGTCGCGGTCGATGGAGTACACCGCCGACAACCACGGATACGCCATGCGCCCCACCGGGATTCAGGGAGCGATCGGGGTGATGGCGGCGGGCAAGTACCTGCTCAAGCGCGTCGAATTCGACACGCTGGCCAACCGCGCCACCCTGGAGACCGGCTTCTTCGTCTGGCTGGTCAACATGCTCTCCAGCCACCCCGTGCACACCTGGCGCGCGGCGGCGTTGCGGAATCGGCAGCAGGCCGGGTCGTTGTTCTTCCGACCCAAGCTGCTGCCGCCGACTCCCATTCCTCCCGTGCCGCCGCTGCTGCCGCCGGCGCCGTCTCCGATACCGCACGGCTATCTGCCGCAGCCGCAGGGCTACACCTTCGACAACCCGCCGCCGCGGTACTAGTCGAAGGTCGGCGGCTCGGTACGGGTGCGCTTGAGCTCGAAGAAGTGTGGGTATGAGGCGAAGATCACCGACGCATCCCACAGCTTCCCGGCCTCTTCGCCACGCGGGATCTTGGAGATCACCGGGCCGAAGAAGGCCACACCGTTGACGTGGATGGTCGGAGTCCCGACGTCCGGGCCCACCTTGTCCATACCGGCATGGTGGCTGACGCGCAGCGCCTCGTCATAGTCGGTGGACTGGGCCGCGTCGGCCAATTCGGCAGGCAGACCCACCTCGGCCAGTGATTCGGCGATGACGACGGGCAGATCCTTGTTGTCCTGGTTGTGGATCCGGGTACCCAGCGCCGTGTACAGCGGCTCCAGGATTTCCGGGCCCTTGGCCTGCTCGGCGGCGATGGCGACCCGCACCGGGCCCCAGGCCGTCTTCATGAGTTCGACGTAACGCTCCGGCAGGTCCTCGCGTCCCTCGTTGAGGACGGCCAGGCTCATCACCCGGAACTTCACGTCGATGTCGCGAACCTTCTGGACCTCCAGGATCCACCGCGAGGTGATCCAGCACCACGGACACAGCGGATCGAACCAGAATTCGGCGAGGTCCTTCTTGCCTGCAGACATAACGCGCCTTTCGAGTGTGATGTGGCCAACGTCTTTCCCAACTCAGGATGCCGCCCTCGTGTTCCCATCCCGCACGAGAAGCCCTCTACCGGCTACGTTGGGTACGTGGCACTCCCTAACCTCACCCGTGACCAGGCCGCGGCCCGCGCCGCGGCGATCGACGTCCAGCACTACGCGATCACCCTCGACCTCACCGACGGTGCAGGCGCCCCCAGCGAACAGACGTTCCACTCGGCGACCACTGTCACCTTCACCGCGCAGCCGGGTGGGTCGACAGTCATCGACATCGCCGCGCGCACGGTGCGTCGAGTCGAGCTCAATGGCACGGCGCTGGACGTCAGCGAATACGACGAGGAGCAGGGCATCGAGCTTCCCGGGCTGCTGGCCTCCAACACCGTGGTGGTGGAGGCAGATTGCGAGTACTCGCACACCGGTGAGGGACTGCACCGTTTCGTGGACCCGGTCGATGACGAGGTGTACCTGTACTCGCAGTTCGAAACCGCCGATGCCAAGCGGATGTTCGCGTGCTTCGACCAGCCCGACCTCAAGGCCGCCTTCGACGTCACGGTGACCGCCCCCGCCCACTGGCAGGTGATCTCCAACGGCGCGCCGCTGTCCGTCGCCGACGGCGTGCACACCTTCGCCACCACCGCGAAGATGAGCACCTATCTGGTCGCGTTGATCGCCGGGCCGTACGCCCGGTGGAACGACGAGTACTCCGATGAGCACGGCACCATCGATCTGGGCATCTACTGCCGCGCCTCGCTGTCGGAGTTCATGGATGCCGACCGACTGTTCACCGAGACCAAACAGGGATTCGGCTTCTACCACAAGAACTTTGGCACCCCGTATGCGTTCGGCAAGTACGACCAGTTGTTCGTGCCGGAGTTCAACGCCGGCGCCATGGAGAACGCCGGTGCGGTGACCTTCCTGGAGGATTACGTCTTCCGCTCCAAGGTCACCAAGTACTCCTACGAGCGCCGCGCCGAGACCGTGCTGCACGAGATGGCGCACATGTGGTTCGGCGATCTGGTCACCATGCGGTGGTGGGATGACCTGTGGCTCAACGAATCCTTCGCCACCTTTGCCTCAGTGCTGTGCCAGGCCGAGGCCACCGAATACACCGAGGCGTGGACCACCTTCGCCAACGTCGAGAAGTCGTGGGCGTACCGCCAGGATCAGCTGCCGTCCACTCACCCGGTGGCCGCCGACATCCCAGACCTGGCCGCCGTCGAGGTGAACTTCGACGGGATCACCTACGCCAAGGGCGCCAGTGTGCTCAAACAGCTGGTGGCGTATGTCGGTCTGGAGAACTTCCTCTCCGGTCTGCGCGCGTACTTCACGGCGCACGCTTTCGGCAACGCGACGTTCGACGACCTGCTGGGGGCGCTGGAAGCGGCCTCGGGGCGGGACCTGTCGGACTGGGGCACGCAGTGGCTCAAGACCACCGGTCTGAACACCCTGTCCCCCGAATTCGAGGTCGACGACGAGGGCAAGTTCACGCGGTTCGTCGTCAAGCAGTCCGGAGCGGCGCCCGGAGCCGGTGAGACACGTGTGCACCGGCTGGCCGTCGGGATCTACGACGACGCCGGAGCCGCGGAGTCGGCTACATCCGGGGCCAGCGGCAAACTCGTCAGAATCCATCGCGAAGAGCTCGATGTCGAGGGTCCGTCGACGGATGTGCCGGCGCTGGTTGGTGTTTCCCGAGGCAAGCTGATCCTGGTCAACGACGACGACCTGACGTACTGCTCGCTGCGGCTCGACGACGAATCGCTGGAAACGGTGCTGTCACGGATCGCCGATATCGCCGAGCCGCTGCCGCGCACCCTGGCCTGGTCGGCCGCCTGGGAGATGACCCGCGAGGCCGAGCTACGCGCACGCGACTTCGTGGCGCTGGTGTCCTCCGGTGTGCACGCCGAGTCGGAAGTGGGTGTGGCGCAGCGCCTGCTGCTGCAGGCCCAGACCGCGCTGAGCTCGTACGTGGAACCCGAGTGGGCACGCGAGCACGGCTGGCCGGCCTTCGCCGACCGGCTGCTGGAGCTGGCGCGCGCCGCCGAGCCGGGCTCGGACCATCAGCTGGCGTTCGTGAACGCCTTCACCACTTCGGTGTTGTCCGCGGGGCACACCGTCGTGCTGCAGGCGCTGCTGGACTCCGATCCCGCGGCGCTGGACCTGCCCGGCCTCACCGTCGACACCGACCTGCGGTGGCGAATCGTGAACGCGCTGGCGGCATCCGGCGCACTGGAGCCGGATGCGTCGGTGTTCATCGACGCCGAGCTGGAGCGCGACCAGACCGCGGCGGGCAAGCGTCAGGCGGCGCAGGCGCGCGCGGCCCGACCGGTCGCCGAGGTCAAGGAGGCCGCGTGGAAGCAGGTCATCGAGGATGACACGCTGCCCAACATCACCGCGCGTTCGGTGATCGCGGGCATCGTGCAGCCCGGACAGGCCGCGCTGCTGGAGCCGTTCGCGGGCCGCTACTTCGATGCCATCGAGGGTGTGTGGGCTCGGCGTTCCAGCGAAGTGGCCCAGACCGTGGTAATCGGCCTGTACCCCTCGTGGGACATCTCGCAGCGTGCGGTGGAGTCAGCAGATGGCTTCTTGGCCAAGGAGATCCCGTCGGCGCTGCGCCGCCTGGTCTCCGAGGGACGCGCGGGCATCGTCAGGTCGCTGCGGGCCCGCGAGTTCGACGCCCAGTAAGCACCCCCTTGCGCCGCGGGCCTCGCGCACCCGGCGAATGATGTCCTCCGGGTGGTCCTCGGCGACCACCCGGACGATCAGCCAGCCCAGGCCTTCGAGCATCTCCAGGCGCCTGATGTCTTTGAGGTACTGCCGACGGTCGCTGCGATGGTGGTCGCCGTCGTATTCGACACCCACCATGACGTCCTCCCAGCCCATGTCGATGTAACCGAGGGCGACGAAGTCGCCGTTGTGCACCACGATCTGCGTGCTGGGGCGCGGCAACCTGGCCCGGATAAGCAGCAGCCGCAGCCACGTCTCCCTGGGCGATTGGGCGCCGGCGTCGACCAGGTCGAGGGCGGCCCGCGCCCGCCGCACACCACGCATCCCGCGATGCCGGGATACGAGTTCGAGCACATCGAGTGCACACAGCTGCGTCGCCCGGGCGAGCGAATCGATGACAGCCACCGCGACATCTTGCGGATACCGACTCGCGAGGTCGAGCGCGGTGCGGGCGGCGGTGGTGACCCGCATGCCGCGCACCACGCACACCTCGTCGGGACCGAGCGCACACCTGCGGGTGATCACACCACTCTCGCGGCGACGGTTGTGGTCGTCCACGATTTCCGCCGGCCGGGACAGATCAACCCACTGCGCGCCGTGCAGCGCTGCCGCCGAGAAGCCCGCGAGCACTCCCCGGCGGCGCGATCGCAGCCACGCCGCTTCGGCGCGAATCGTCGGAGTCATCGCGCAATCTCGAGGTATGTAAACGTCTTTATGCCAGGCCACATACTTCGCGGACAGCTCATGGCGTGTCACCAAGCCCGCGCGAAGTGCCTCACTGCCGAGAACCACCCCACTCACCATCGCCGAATCATGCGGCAGCCCACCGACAAACGCGTCGAGCGCATACCAGGCGCAGTGAATTCGGGGAATTCGCATGCGTGCGGTATGCGCTCGACGCAAAAGCGGGGTGCGCGGTAGTCCGCGCGGGAACTAGGGGCGTGCGATGGCGGCGCTCATCACGCGCACCGCGCTGATGATCCCGTCGAGCAGGTTGCCCTCTTTGAACGACGCCAGCGCGGCGGCGACACCAAGGTCGGCGGCGGACTCGGCGCCACGACCCTTGAGTCCCTCGCCGTAGACGACCTCCACGACGTGCTGGTCGGGCGACACGGCGATCAGCACGGCCTCGTCGGGCGTGGGCACCTTGAGGAAGACCTCGCGAGCGCCGATGGACGTGTCCGACCCCAGGTCGCCGATGTACACCGAGAACCGCGCCTTCGACTGGCGTGACCCGTAGGTCAGGGCATCGTCGAGCGTGGCCAGCTCGTAGTTCGGGAACGGGTAGTTGACCGACAGCTCACCCGGCTCGGTAACGCCCGAGATACGACCGCTGACGGTCTCGGCCCATCCGCGAGGGAGTTCCGCGGGAGCAGTCTTGGTGACTTCACCACTTGCCACGTGCGGACCCTCCAATCGCCTCGGCGCCTGCGTGGCCGCCATGACCGTGGCCATGCCCATGGGCATCACCGATGTTCTCGTCGACGGCAGCCCACAGGATCGGGGCGTGCGTCCAGCCGTCGTTCATGTTGTACGTCGCGGGGTGCGGCCCCTTCTTGCGCATCGTCCACAGTCCGACGAGCACGAGGAAGACCGGCGCGATCAGGGCTACCCATACCGGCATCCCGATGTATGTGGGGCTGTTGAGGAAGCTCACGATGCAAACCGTAGCCGATAAGTCACGCCGCGCCCTCGCCCAGGTATCGCACCCAGGCCGGGTCGAGTTCCTTCACCGACGACAGCAGCCGCCAATGCTGGCCCTTGGGCGGCATCGGCGTGGTGTGCAACGCCCAGCCCAAGTCGGCCAGCAGCCGGTCCGCCTTGCGGTGATTACACGAGGAACAGCAGGCCACACAGTTCTCCCAGGAGTGCGAACCACCCTTGCTGCGCGGGATCACATGATCGATCGTGTCGGCCCGCCCACCGCAGTACGCGCAACGGAACCGGTCACGATGCATCAGCGCGGCGCGCGTCATCGGAACCCGGGCCCGGTAGGGCACCCGGACGAAGGTCCGCAGTCTGATCACCGACGGGACCGCCACCGACGTCGTGGCGGAATGGATGACGGGGGCACCTGGGTCGTCGTGCACCACATCGGCCTTACCGCACAGCAGCATGATCACGGCGCGGCGCATCGGCAGCGCAGTCAGCGGCTCATATGTGGAGTTCAGCAATAACACGCGACGCCGGCCCCATAGGGAACCGGCGTCGTTGGACTGCTGCGGGGGAATGGCCCCGGGGACCCTCGTCCCCGGGACACTGTGCAGTATTCGGGCCGACCCGTTCTGGGTCGGCCCAGCGCTGGCACTGCTATGCCGGTGCCCACGGCTCTTCTTGTGTTGCGCCATTACAACCAGTGCACCACGATTCGGCGGTCTTCGCACGACAATTTGCACCGTGTTCGCAGGTCAATCCAATGAACATCACGTGACCAACCCGGCTGACCGGCCCACACAGGTACCGGCACAATGGCGTACGTGGCAGCCCCTACCCCAGAAAACTTCTACGAGGCCGTCGGTGGCGAGGCCACTTTCCACGCGATAGTGGCCCGCTTCTACGAGCTGGTAGCCGATGACGAGGTGTTGCGGCCGCTCTATCCGGAAGAAGATCTCACCGGCGCCGAGGATCGCCTGCGAATGTTCCTCGAGCAGTACTGGGGCGGCCCGCGTACCTACTCGGATCAGCGCGGACATCCGCGATTGCGGATGCGTCACGCACCGTTTCGGATCGGGCCCATCGAGCGTGACGCGTGGCTGCGCTGCATGCGGACCGCCGTCGATTCCATCGACCGCAACACCCTGGACGACGAGCATCGCGCCCAGCTGTGGAGCTACCTGGAAATGGCGGCGCAGTCGATGGTCAACTCCCCGTTCTGACGGTCGATCGCGATTCGAGGCCGACGCCGCCGTGGTGCAGAATGATCAACCGTGACCCCCGCCTACTTGGGCCAACATGACGACCCCTGGTGGTCGCGGGCCGTTTTCTATCAGATCTACCCGCGGTCGTTCGGCGACAGCGACGGCGACGGGGTCGGAGACCTCGACGGTATTTCAGCAAAACTTGGCTACCTTGACCTGCTCGGCATCGAAGGCATCTGGCTAAATCCAGTCACCAGATCGCCGATGGCGGACCACGGCTATGACGTGTCCAACCCACGCGAGATCGATCCGCTGTTCGGTGGATCGATCGCGATGCACCGGCTCATCGCCTCGGCGCACCGGCACAACATCAAGGTCATCATGGACCTTGTCCCCAATCACACCAGCTCCCAGCACCCGTGGTTCCTGGAAGCACTCCAGAGCCCACCCGGCAGCGATGCCCGTGCGCGCTACATCTTCAGAGACGGCAAGGGCGCCAATGGCGAACTGCCGCCGAACAATTGGCCGTCGGTGTTCGGCGGCCCGGCCTGGACACGGATCACCGAGCCGGACGGCACTCCCGGCCAGTGGTACCTACACCTGTTCGCTCCCGAACAGCCCGACGTCAACTGGGACAACCCGGAGGTGTTCGACGACTTCGCCGACACCCTGCGCTTCTGGCTGGACCGCGGCATCGACGGCTTCCGCCTCGACGTGGCCCACGGCATGGCCAAGCCGCCGGGCCTCCCCGATATCGAGGACACCGAAACCTCGATGCTGCACATCGCCGACGAAGACCCGCGCTTCAACAACGAAGGCGTCCACGAATACCACCGCAAGATTCGTAAGGTGCTCGATCAGTACCGCGATGTGGTTGCCGTCGGCGAGATCTGGGTGAACGACAACACCCGCTTCGCCGAATACGTCAGGCCCGACGAGCTGCACCTCGGATTCAACTTCAAACTGGTCGAAGCCGACTTCGATGCCGACAAGATCCGTTCGGCCATCGAGAACTCGCTCGCCGCAGTGGATTCCGTGGGCGCGACACCCACCTGGACGTTGTCCAACCACGACGTGGAGCGCGAGGTGACGCGCTACGGCGACGGCCAGATCGGCCAGTGGCGGGCCAGGGCCATGGCCCTGGTGATGCTTGCGCTGCCCGGAACTGTGTTCATCTACAACGGTTCCGAGCTCGGACTGCCGAATGTCGATCTGCCCGACGAGGCCCTGCAGGATCCGGTGTGGGAGCGCTCCGGGCACACCGAGCGGGGCCGCGACGGCTGCCGGGTGCCGATCCCCTGGGAGGGCACCGATCCCCCTTATGGCTTCTCGAGCAACGACCAGACCTGGCTGCCCATGCCGCACGGCTGGGCGGAATTCACCGTCGAGCGTCAGCTAGAGCGCACCGACTCCACGCTGTCGCTGTATCGGCGGGCCATCGAATTGCGCAAGAACCGTCCAGAATTCAAGGGCACCAGCCTGGAGTGGTACGGCAGCCCGCCGGGCGCACTGGCATTCCGCGTCAAGGGCGGCGGCCTCACCTGCGCCGTGAACGTCAGCAGCGATCTGGTGGATCTGCCCGAGGGCGAAGTCATCCTGACCAGCGGGCCGCTCGTCAACGGCAAGCTGCCACGCAACACCGCGGCCTGGATCGTCTAACGCACCAGCAGCGACAGGTCGGTTCGATGGCGATACACCGAACCGAACCGGGCATCCAGGCGCAGCCATGACGGCAGGGCGCGCACCCGCACCGGCTCCTCCTCGGTGGGGCTCGGCGGGATGAATCCCATTGCGATCAAGGCAAATACGCATCGCATCGGCACGTCGACCTGCTGACCACCGGCGCCGTCGACAGTGACGACCGACTGATCGAGCAGCGACACGGGCGGCCCGTGAGCACTGCCGTGCTCGCGGGCCAGCTCTCCCCCGCGCTGTGCCAGTTCGAGCACCGACCGCGCAGGAATGTCGTCTAGGTATTCGAAACCGTTGTCCGCCGGCAGGGCACCGCGCCACACCGAGTCCATGGGGAACCCGGTGTGCACATAGCCGTCCGCGTCAGGGCTCTGCAGACCACGCAGCACCTCGTCGACGGCGGCGGTGATATCAGGTGTGCGCAACTCGCCGCGCACCGCACGGCAGGCCAGCACATCGAACTGTGTTGCCGCCCAGACAACTACCCGGCCATCGTCGCGCACGCGCAGCCGCACCACCGCCGACTCGTCGAGCTGAGCGACACGGGTGAGGAAGGTGGCGAGGTCCTTGCGGTCATAGGCGTCGGGTACCCGCAGCGGGGCCTCGGTCACGGCCGTGACCACCGCTGCAGGTATTCGCGGTGAGTATCGGTGAGGCGCAACAGGGTCTGGCTGTCGAGGTGAAAGGTGACCAGCTGGGTGTCGGCGATCACCGCGGGTTTGGAGTCGGGTGCTGCATCCACCGAACGCACCTCGTAGTTGATGGTGAAGTCCGCCGCCCGGATCTTCGACACCCACATGGTCACCTGCAACGGCGAGTCCGCGAGCCGCACCTGCCCCTTGTACTTCACGTGGACGTCGGCGATGAGCAGGCCCGTGGTGGTGATCTCTGCACCAAAGACGTCACGCAGGAAGGGCACTCGCGCCTCTTCCAAGATCGTCACCATCGTCGCGTGGTTCACATGCTGGTACATGTCGATATCGGACCAGCGGACCGGCACCGCCGCGACATAGCCGGGCTTATCAGAACTCATGGCTCCATCATGCAGGACCGGTGATGCTGCTCCTGATCATCCCTCTGATCTGGCGTGCTGCCACCGACAACGTCGCCAGGTCCGGCTCGCCCGAGGCGAAGATCTCCGCCAGGGTGCCGCGGGCCCGCTCCAGACGCGAGGCGTTGGTGAACTCCCACTCGGCGATCTTCTGTTCACCGGTCTCGTCCGGTTCGCCCACCGACAGCACGTCCATGGTGAGCGCCCGCAGCGAGGAGTAGATGTCATCGCGGATCGCCAACCGGGCCAGGCTATGCCACCGATCGTTGCGTTCCAGCTGCGAGACGGCGGTCAGCAGATCATCCACCCGCAGGTCGTCCATCAGGGTGAAGTACAGATCCGCGACCTCGGCGCCGTCACGATCGGCGATATCGGCGATATCGATGATGTCCAGCAGGCTGAAACCATAGAGGCAGCTGGCCACGTCACTGGCGAGATCGAACGGAACACCCAGTGCCACCAAGTCTTCGGTCTGCTTGGTGACAATCTCCAGATCGTGACCGCGCAGCCAGGTGGTGAGCTTCGGGCTCAGCTCGGCAATGCCCTGGGCAAAGCGGTTGATCTCGGCGCCCACCGCCAGCGGCTGCGGCCGGTAGCTGATGAGCCACCGCGATGCGCGATCGAGCAGACGGCGCATGTCCAGCGTCAGCCGGTCCGAAACCGCCACGGGCACATCGGCATGGCGGATGCGGTCCCACAGCGAGCGCAGCCCGAAGATCGCTTCAACGGCCACATAGGTCTTGAGACCGTCCACCGAACCTGTCCCGGCATCCTCGAAAAGCCGGTACACGTAGGTGATTCCACCGCAATCGACCACCGAGTTGACCAGCATGGTGGCATAGATCTCTTTGCGCAGCGGATGCTGCCGGATCTCTGCGTCGAAGCGCTCACGCAGCACGTCCGGAAAATAGTGCACCATACGTCGCAGCGTGACCTCTTGATCCGGGGCATCGCTGGCCAGCAGATCATCTTTGAGCCCCAGCTTGACGTGCGCCATGAGCGTCGCCAGTTCCGGTGAGGTCAAACCGATCCCGAGTGCGACGCGGCGATCGATCTCCTTTTCCGACGGCAGCGCCTCCAGCTCGCGATCGAGCCCGCGCTCGGCGACCAGGTAGCCGATTTGCCGCGCATGCACACTGAGCAGCGAGGCCGCATTGGCACGGCTGGTGCCCATGAGGTTGTTCTGAGATTCGTTGTCGGCCAGCACGAGCGTGGCGACATCGTCGGTCATCGATTCCAGCAGGGCTGTCCGTTCGGAGGCTGCGATCTTGCCTGCGCTGACCAGCGAGTCGATCAGGATCTTGATGTTGACCTCGTGGTCCGAGCAGTCCACACCGGCGGAGTTGTCCAGGGCGTCGGTGTTGACGCGACCGCCGTTGAGCTCGAACTCGATGCGTCCCCGTGACGTCAGGCCCAGGTTGCCGCCCTCCCCGATCACCCTGGCGCGCACCTGGTTTCCGTTGACACGGACGGCGTCGTTGGCCTTGTCTCCCACATCGGCCTGCGATTCGCTCTCGGCCTTGATGTAGGTGCCGATGCCGCCGTTGAAGAACAGGTCGACCGGCGCGAGCAGGATGGCACGCACGAGCTGTGGCGGCGTCATCTCTGCTACGTCGCTGTCGATTCCGAGTGCGTCACGCACCTCGGGACTGATCGGTATCGACTTTTGTTCCTTGCTGTAGACACCGCCGCCGGCACTGATGAGCGCGGGGTTGTAGTCGGCCCAGCTGGAGCGTTCCAGGGCGAACATCCGCTTGCGCTCCGCCCAGGAGGAAGCCGGATCGGGGTTGGGGTCCAAGAAGATGTCCCGGTGATCGAACGCGGCCACCAGCTTGATGTGCTGGGACAGCAGCATGCCGTTGCCGAAGACGTCGCCGCTCATGTCGCCGACCCCGGCAACGGTGAAATCCTGTGTCTGGGTGTCGATTCCCATTTCCAAGAAGTGACGCTTGACGCTCTCCCAAGCGCCGCGGGCGGTAATGCCCATCGCCTTGTGGTCATAGCCGACGGAGCCGCCCGAGGCGAACGCGTCGCCGAGCCAGAATCCATACGACAACGCGACATCGTTGGCGATATCGGAGAAGGTCGCGGTGCCCTTATCCGCGGCGACAACGAGGTAGGGGTCGTCGCCGTCGCGGCGGCGCACCCCCTCGGGGGGCACGACCTCGTTGGTGGTGCGGTCCCGGTTGTCGGTGATGTCGAGCAGACCGCTGATGAAGCGCCGGTAGCACTCCACGCCCTCGGCGCGGAACGCGTCGCGGTCGGCGGCAGCGTCGCCGGTGGCCACCGGCGGATTCTTCACGACGAAGCCGCCCTTGGCGCCGACGGGAACGATGACCGCGTTCTTCACGGCCTGCGCCTTCACCAGTCCCAGGATCTCGGTGCGGAAGTCTTCGCGACGGTCGGACCAGCGCAGGCCACCACGTGCCACCGGACCAAACCTCAGGTGCACGCCTTCCACCCGCGGGGAGTACACGAAGATCTCAAAGCGCGGCCGGGGCTCGGGCAGCTCGGTGATCTCGCGCGGGTTGAGCTTGAAGGACAGCACTCCCTTGGCGCGCGCCGAGTCCTCTTTTTTCACAAAGTAGTTGGTGCGCAGCGTGGCCTGGATCAGCCCGAAGAACGCGCGCAGCACCCTGTCGGTGTCGAGGCTGACCACCTTGTCGATCTCTGCCAACACGTGCGCGGCCTTGGCTTCGGCCAGCGTGTCGTCGGTGATGGCCGGATCGAACCGCGCCTCGAACAGCTCCACGAAATCGCGTGCGGTCTGGGAGTTGTCGGCCAGCACCGTCTCGATGTGCGCCTGGCTGTACGGGAAACCCGCCTGCCGCAGGTACTTGGCGTATCCGCGCAAGATGGTGATCTGGCCGGCGGTAAGACCGGCGCGCAGCACCAACTCGTTGAACCTGTCGGTTTCCACGCGGCCATGCCAGACGTCGTCAATGGCATCGGTGAGCAACTCGGCGCGGCGCTCGGTGCCGTCCGCGTCGAAAGTGCGGGCAATCGCCGGATGCACCACGATGCGGAAGGCGTACAACGACACCGCCAGGCCGTCGGGCCGGGTGAAGTGATACGGACGTTCCTCCAGCACGTCGACACCCATGCTGTGCAGCACGGGCAGCACCTGGCTCAGGGACGCCGAACGTCCGCCCAGATACATGCTGAGCACTCCGGTGCCCAGCTCCTCGGCGTCATAGGCCAGGTCGATGGAATCCTTCTGCAGCCCTTCGATTCTGGCGATGTCGGCGATGGCCTCGGCGGGCGGAACGTTTGTCTTGAAGACTTCGGGCAGGATGACCGAATACCGCTCCGCGCAGGCCCGATCGATCGGGGAATCAGGTCGCACCGCGCTGACCAGCCGATCGCTCCAGGTGCGGGTGGTCTGGGTGAGCAGCCCCTGGATGCGGACCCGGTTCTCTTCCGAGGTGTCCACGCTGGTGGACTGGTTGTCCTCCGGCATACGGACCGTGAAATGAACCAGTGCCCAGGGTGATTCGCTGACACGTGCGGTGTAGTCGATGCCCGTGCCACCAAGCTCGCGCACCAGGGTGTCCTGCATGGCCAGCCGCACCGTGGTGGTGTAACGGTCGCGGGGCAGGTACACCAGGGCCGTCACGAAGTTCCCCAATTCGTCGGCGCGCAGGAACAACAGAGTGCCCGGGTGGGCCCCGATGTTCCGCACCGCGGTGACGAGATTCTGGAGCTGGTCAACCCCCGCCGCAAACAGCTCGGCGCGGGGCAGGTTCTGCATGATGTCGATCAGCATGTGCCCGGCCAGCGAGTCCTGGCTGGCGTCCGAACGCGCCAACACTTGATGCACCCGGTCGGAAACCACCGGGATGCTCATCACGTCCGCGTTCATCGCGGCGACGGTGAACACTCCGACGAGGCGGTGTTCGACGGCGGGCCCGCTGCCGTCGTCCTGCCGTATCACCACGATGTTCGGGTAGATGGCGTACCGCAGGTAGGTAGGTGTGGTGGCCTGCGCCAGCACCAGCAGATCGTCGTTGTGGGTGAGCTGCGGGAGCACTTCTTCACGGCGCTTGAGCAGGCCCAGCCTGCTCGACTCGTCCACCGTCGCTCGTCCGTTCTCCACCGTGCAGCGCTGGTAGCCCAGCACCGTGAAGTTCCCGTCGACCAGCCAGCGCAGCAAGTTGGCGACCTCGGTCAGCTCCGCGGCAGAGAACCTGGCGGTGCCCGCGGAAGCATCCAGATCGACGGCCAACTCGATGACCGCATCGCGCATCGCCTCGGTGTCGGCGGCGACATGGCTGCCGTCTTCCAGGGTGTGCGGCAGCTGAGTTTCGATGAAGGCCAGGCGCTCGGCATCAATGGACGGCGGCAGTTGCAAGTGGATCCAGCACTCGGCGCCGACGGCGCTGTCACTGTGTGGGTTGTCCAGCGGGGCCGCGGAGAGCAGCGCGCCGTCGGCCGAACGCTCGACGGTGAAAACCGGGTCCATGAGGTCGACGATCGCCACACCCAGCCGGCGCAGAAGCACGGTGATCGACTCGGTCAGCAACGGCGTGTAGTCGGTCACCAATTGCAGCGCGGTGCCCAGTCCGGCGTCGTCGCCATTGCGGTAGACCGCCATCGATATCGCGTGCGGTTGGCGTTGTGCCGCCAGTCGCAGGAGTGCGCGCAAGAGTGCTTCCCGCACGGGCGGGGCCGGCGGTGCGGCGTGGCCATCGGCATCGAATACCTCGTCCCATTCCTGGTCTCCCAGGAAGCGGGCACGGCTGAAAGCAGCTGTCAGAGTTTCGATGGCCGGTACACCAGATCCGTTGGTATACGGCGTGTTTTCGGAAGTGGTGGTCCCTGTATTAACAGTCACGCAGAACGCTCCTGGCTGAGGTTGCATGCCGGGTTTCGACACGCAACCTCACCCTAGTCGCGAGTCAGGCGGCGGTGGGTAACTCTATGAGGTCTGGCTGCATCGATACCCAAACGTTCCACTTTGTTCTCTTCGTAGGCCTGAAAGTTGCCTTCAAACCAGAACCAGGAAGCGGGGTTGTCGTCGCTCCCCTCCCACGCCAGGATGTGCGTGCAAGTGCGGTCCAGGAACCACCGGTCGTGCGAAATGACCACCGCACAGCCGGGGAACTGCTCAAGCGCGTTCTCCAGCGAGCCCAGGGTTTCGACGTCCAGGTCGTTGGTGGGTTCGTCGAGCAGGATCAGGTTTCCGCCCTGCTTGAGAGTGAGCGCCAGGTTCAGACGGTTGCGCTCACCACCGGAGAGCACACCGGCCGGCTTCTGCTGATCCGGGCCCTTGAACCCGAATGCGGAAACATAAGCCCGCGAAGGCATTTCATTCTGGCCGACCACAATGTGGTCGAGCCCGTCGGAAACGACCTCCCACACGTTCTTCTTGGGGTCGATGCCGGCGCGGCTCTGGTCCACGTAGCTCAGCTTGACGGTCTCGCCCACCTTGACCTCGCCGCCGTCGGGGTTCTCCAACCCGACGATGGTCTTGAACAGCGTGGTCTTACCGACACCGTTGGGGCCGATGACGCCGACGATGCCGTTACGGGGCAGCGTGAACGACAGGTCCTTGATGAGGGTGCGGCCCTCGAAGCCCTTGTCGAGGTGCTCGACCTCCACCACCACATTGCCCAGACGCGGACCGGTCGGGATCTGGATTTCCTCGAAGTCGAGCTTCCGCGTCTTCTCGGCCTCGGTGACCATCTCCTCGTACCGCTGCAGACGGGCCTTGTTCTTGGCCTGCCGCGCCTTGGCACCGGAACGCACCCACGCGAGCTCTTCCTGCAGCCGCTTGTGCAGCTTGGCGTCCTTGCGCCCCTGCACGGCGATGCGCTCTGCCTTCTTCTCCAGGTAGGTGGAGTAGTTGCCCTCGTACGGGTAGGCCCGGCCGCGGTCCAGCTCGAGGATCCACTCGGCCACGTTGTCCAGGAAGTACCGGTCGTGGGTGACAGCCAGGATGGCGCCGGGGTAGCTGGCCAGGTGCTGTTCGAGCCACAGCACGCTCTCTGCGTCCAGGTGGTTGGTGGGCTCGTCGAGCAGCAGCAGGTCGGGCTTGGACAGCAGCAGCTTGCACAACGCCACCCGTCGGCGCTCACCACCGGACAAGTGCGTCACGGGCTCGTCGGGCGGCGGGCAGCGCAGCGCGTCCATGGCCTGCTCCAGCTGAGAGTCGATATCCCAGGCGTCGGCCGCGTCCAGTTCTTCCTGGAGCTTGCCCATCTCTTCCATGAGCTCGTCGGAGTAGTCGGTGGCCATCAACTCGGCCACCTCGTTGTATCGATTGAGCTTGCCTTTGAGGGCCACGCCGTCCTCGACGTTCTCACGCACCGTCTTCGTCTCGTCCAGGTGCGGCTCCTGCATCAAGATCCCGACGGAAGCCCCGTTGGCCAGGAACGCCTCACCGTTGTTCGGCTTGTCGAGCCCGGCCATGATCTTCAGGACGCTGGATTTACCGGCGCCGTTCGGACCGACCACACCAATCTTGGCGCCGGGCAGGAAGTTCAGGGTGACATCGTCGAGGATGACCTTGTCGCCATGCGCCTTGCGGACTTTCATCATCGTGTAGATGTACTCAGCCATTGCCGCGCTGTCGCCTCTCCTCTAAGTTCTTTCGCCGCAGCTCACGGCCGTTCTGGTGAGCTGCCCGAACCATCCTAGGTGAGAGGCGACCGCGCGGTCGCCGGTGTCAGCCCACAGATCAAGCACTCAGGCGAAGGTTGGCCGACTCCTCGCTGCTCTCGACTGCTTCCGCAGGCTCAGGCACCAATTCTTCAGCATCGGCATTGGGTTGCTCGGTGTCCTCCTGTTTACCGGTGTATCCGACCTTCTCTATGCGGGCGATGGTCCGCGACAGGTCCGGGCCGACAGCGATCGCCTTCATCTCGGTGATCTGGCGGCGGTTGCCGTCCTTGTCCTCGAACTCGCTGGTGTGCAGGTGACCGTGAACGATCACCGGCGCTCCCTTGCCCAAGGCGGCGCCCACTCCGGTGACCAGCCGACCCCAGCAGCTGACGTTGATGAAGAGGGAGTTGGAATTCACCCAGCTGCCGTCGTCGCGTCGACGGCGCGCATTACTGGCGACCCGGAATCTGATCATCTCGTCGGTGCCGACCTGGCGCCGCTTGAGATCTCCGACGATAGAGCCGATCACAGTCACTGGCGTTTCAAACATGGTCCGTGCCTTTCCTTACCTATCTGCGCACCACCGTTCGGGTGCCCTTCGTGGCTCCAGTAACCCCGCGCACACCGACACCGCGACCCGTCATCCATGCGTGTTCAAGCCGCCGCTGTGGATGAATGTCGGATTGGGGATAAGTGGCCGATACGTCCCACCACCCGTACCTTGCTTCACATGACGGTTTGGATCATGCGCCGCCCCGAGAACGAAATCGCCACCGAATTGCAGGGCTCATCAGGGCCGTTGGCCGGTGTACGACTCGCAGTGAAGGACAACGTGGACGTGGGCGGTGTGCCCACCACCGCTGCTTGTCCGGAGTACGCGTACGTTCCCGAACACGACGCACCGGCAGTCGCGGCCTTGCGTGCGGCGGGCGCCGTAGTGGTCGGCAAGACCAACCTCGATCAGTTCGCGACCGGGCTCGTCGGTACGCGCTCCCCATACGGCGCGGTATCCGACTCGCGCCGTCCCCAATACATCAGCGGCGGCTCCAGTTCCGGATCCGCCGTGGCCGTCGCGACCGGCGAGGCCGATATCGCGATCGGTACCGATACGGCCGGATCTGGCCGCGTGCCCGCGGGACTACAGGGCATCGTCGGGATCAAACCGACGGTCGGCGTCGTCTCCACCGAAGGTGTGGTCCCGGCCTGCGAATCCTATGACTGTGTCACCATTTTCGCGCCGTCCCTGACCACCGCCAACCTCGCGATGGCCGCCATGGGTGCCGCGGTCGGGCCGCGGACGTGGCCGGCCAACACCCGATTGGCCGCGCCGCCGCAGCCCACCGTCGCGGTCCCGCGCGAGCTGCCGGCCCTGGACGAATTGTGGCGCAACGCGTTTCACGCGGCGGTCGAACGCCTTCGGGAGGCCGGAGCAACCATCGTCGAGGTTGACCTGGCGCCCTTCCTGGCCGCAGCAAAACTGCTGTACGAGGGTGCGTTGGTCACCGAGCGTTACGCCGCCGTGGGCGAATTCATCGACGCGCATCCGGAGGCCACGCTTGACCCCACTGTGGCGCAGATCATTTCGGGTGCGCGTGATATTCCCGCGCATCGCCTCGTTCGTGATCGCGCCGAGGTACAACGCCTGCGCGAGCAAGCCATGACCTCACTGGCAGGAGCGGATGCACTCTTGGTGCCCACCGCACCGCTGCATCCGACGATCGAGCAGGTGACCGCGGACCCTGTTGGCGTCAACGCCACCATGGGGACCTACACCAATTTCTGCAATCTGTTCGACCTGTGCGCGGTGTCGGTACCCGCGGGCACCGCCGGAGAGGCGCAGTTCGGGGTGACGGTCATCGCACGGGCCTTCGATGACGCGGTGGCCTTCGACATCGCCGCCCTGGTGACCGGAGAACCTGTCGGACAAGATGTTTGGCCTGCAGCAATCACCCTGTCCCACGAGCTTGCGGTGTTCGGCGCGCACCTCAGGGGAGGCCCGCTGGAGTTCCAACTCACCGATCTGGGGGCACGCTGGGTCGGTCCGGTGCGCACCGCCGCCAGGTACCGGATGTCGGCACTACGCACCACACCACCCAAGCCCGGCCTTACCCGTTCCGAAGAGGATGGCGTGAGCATCGGCGGCGAGATCTGGCGACTGTCCCCCGCCGCGTTGGGAACCTTCCTGGCGCAGCTGCCCGAGCCCATGCTGCTGGGCAAGGTCGAGTGTGATGACGGGTTGTGGCGCACCGGCTTTGGCTGCGACGGCGCCGCCGCGCGGGCCGGCGTCGACATCAGCGAGCACGGCAGCTGGCCGGCGGCCATTGCCGCGGGCGCGGTCTAGCCGCGCGTCTTCTCGTCGTGCTGGGCCATTTTGGCCAGCATGGCGTTGTAGGCGGCCAGGTCGGCGTCGTCATCGCGGTCTGCGGCACGGTCCTGCCGTCGGGCAAGCCGCTCATCGGAGCGCGACCACTGGATGACCAGCGCGATCATCACCACCATCAACGGCAACTCTCCCGTTGCCCAGGTGATCGCGCCACCCATGTGCTGATCGGACGCCAGATCTATCCGCCAGGGCAACGCGAGATTGCTGTAGAACTTTTCGCCGAGAATGGATTTCGTGCCCATCAGAATGACGCCGAAAAAGGCGTGCAGGGGCAGTGAGACCAGCACGATGCCCAACTTGGCGACCGGGGGCAGCCGCCGCGGAGACGGATCGATGCCGATGACCACCCAGTAGAACAGGTATCCGCTGAGCAGAAAGTGCAGGTTCATCGCCAGGTGCGCAGCGTGCACGTCGACGGCGGCGTCGTAAAGCCCGCTGAGATACAGGCCGTAGAACCCGCCGATGAACAGCGACGTCGCCACCAACGGATGCGTCAAGAAGCGAGAGAACTTGCTGTGCAACGCCATCTGCACCCACTCGCGCAGCCCGGGTGGATCACCCTTGCCCGCGGCGGGCAGCACCCGCAACAACAATGTCACGGGGCCACCGAGGACCAAGAGCACGGGCACCAGCATCGAAAGCATCATGTGCGCGACCATGTGCATGCTGAACATCGCGGGCATGTATCGCCCGACGCCCGATGAGGTGGCGATCAGCAAGAAGGCGCAGCCGCATACCCAGGAGATGGTGCGCCCCACCGGCCATTCGTCGCCGCGCGCCTTGAGCCTGTGCACTCCGACCAGGTAGGCGACCGCGAAAACGATGGCGGCCGTTCCGAAGATGAGATCGAAGCGCCAGTCGAACATCAATCGGCCCGGTGTCGGCGGGCCATCGAGGTTGTAGCCGATGGCGACCTCGACAGGTGAGGGATTGAGGTTGACCGGCGGTGGTGGCGGGGTACGTCCCAGCCCGACGGCGATGCCGAAGGTAACCGCGAAAATGACGGCTTCCATCCCGGCAAGCCGAATCAGCGGCCGGCGGTTCTGCGGTTCCTCGGTCAATGCCGTTATTGCCGAACGGCGTTGCAGATACCCCAGCACCCCCAGCACCAGCAGCGCGGTGGCCTTGCCTATCAGCAGCCAGCCGTATCGGGTAGTGAACAGGTCCGAAAGCTGCACCCGGATAAGCGCGTTGATGATGCCGCTGAGCCCGATCGCGACGTAACACCACAGCGCCACCGTGGAGAACCGGCGTGCGGCCACGTCGAGGTAGCCTCCACCGCGCAGCGCGTGTATCAACAGCGCCACCAAACCGCCCGCCCACAGCGCCGCGGAGACCAGATGGATGATCAGACTGTTGGTGCCCAGATCATGTGCGCCACCGGTGGCAGAATGCCCCACCAACGCGAGCGGCATCAGTGAGGCCACCGATCCGATTACCAGCAGGGGCGTCCACGACCAGCGCAGCACTACTCGGCTGGCGATCGCGACGGCGGCAGCGATGAAGGCCATCCAACGCCAGGCGTTCACCGTCTCGATGTCACCCGCGAGTGACCACAACTCTCCGGGGCCGAAATCGCTGACCGGCTGACCGGACACGTCGGACACCGACAGCGGCACCATGACCGCCGAGAGCACCGCCAGCGCGGCCGATGCCGCCATGCCGATGCGCAGCGAGCGATATCCGTCCACATCGAGCACCCCGCTGGCCTGCGGAGGAACGAAGAAGGCCGCGAGCATGAACGCGCCGACGGCGACGACGGCGACGATTTCGGCGGCGGCACGCACGAACGGCAGCCCGTAGGACGTGATGGGGCCGGGGTTGGGCAGGCCGGTCGCGAGCAAGGCGTCCGTCAACGAGAGTGCGCCGATTATGGCTGCAACCAGGCCTGCCAGTGCCGCCAGACCCACGACGATCGTCCAGATCGGCGAATCGGTCTTCCTGGCGGTGGGCGTGGTGGTCACCAATCAAGGGTATGGCGAGATGCGATCCGCACCGTCACCGGTTCGATAGACTCCCGTGCGGCGAGCGCCACATGCCTCCGTAGCTCAGTTGGATAGAGCAAGGGCCTTCTAATCCCTAGGTCGCAGGTTCGATTCCTGCCGGGGGCGCAAGTTTTTTCGCAGGTGGGGGCAGATTTCATACACAAACGTCAGTGACATGCCCCCTTATCCGCCCTTCAGCTAGGCGGAAGCTGCAGACAATCCCACACTCCGGCGCACCCGACCACAGAGCAGATAGCTGAAGCACCAAGCGGTGGCCGGTGCGTAGAGGTAGCTAAGCCAGACTTTCGACTCACGCAGCCCGAGCGCTCGACATGGATCCAAGGTATTGCCAGGTGAGAAGCGGTCATCTCCGGCTGCCGCATCGCCATGGCGCCTAGTGGGCATTATCAGCAAACACGTTGATGCTCTAGATATGTGGACATGTTCTGGTGTGTTCTGTCATGATGCTGGCAGTCAGCTACATATCCGATGGTGTGTGGCGTGAGTGGGAGGGCTTCTTCGGGTGGTAATCAAAGATCGGTGGCACATGTCGCCAGGTTTGCGTCGCACATCAGCAGTCGTGGCCATCACCGCCCTCGCCATCAGCGGCGCCAAGATCGCTAGCGACCACACCACAGCCGGCAGCGGGTTCTCCACCGTCCAGACCGCAGCAGCCGACCCCACCGGCCCCACCGGCGGCCCCGGCGACGGCGGTATGAACGGCAGCCAATTCCAGCCACCCGGCCTACCACCCCAACAACCCGACTACCAGGGCGGCATCAACCAGCCACCCCTGGACCAAAACTCGGGCATCTCCATCTACAACACCGGCACCCAAGGCGCACCCCAACAAGGCACCAGCCAAAGCAGCCAACAGGGCCAACAGGGCCAACAACCCCAACACGGCACCCAAATCCCCGACTACCAAACCGCCACCCCCTACACCCAGGGACCCGGCAAAACCAACCCCGACTACCAAACACCACAACAAGGGCAACAACCCCAACAAGGCAACCAACAACCCACCCAAACCCCACAACCCAACCAAAACAACCAACAAGACCAGCAAGACCGCGAACTCCAACAAAAATGCGAACAACAAGCCCAGTACTACGGCATCTTCGAACAACTCCGCAGCTTCATCGCCTCCTCCCTCGGCGGCACCGGAAACACCTTCCAACAACCAAGCCGCAAATTCAGCCCCGCATTCCAATGCAACTGCGCACCCCAACAAACAGGACCACAAAAACAATCACCAGAAACGCCCGCGCAGACACCAAGTAGGCAATCAAACGAGCCTTGCCATAGCGACTATGGAATCGACGGTCTGATGCGTACGGTCTATCCGAAAATCAGCGACGAAACGCTCCGATCTGTCTCTACGCCGGTGCAGATAGCGATGCGGGTCTATGAGATAAATTCGGTCTCACGGATTTCCGCGTTCTTGGCACAGATTCGAGCTGAAGTGGGACCCGCCTTTGCTGATCTCACTGAAGGTTCACCATACCCTGAGGGTAGTGCTGCTGAACAAGACTATTTCAACACTAACTATGCCAACTCAAATGGAAATGGCGACGTAGCTTCTGGCGATGGCTTCAAGTATCGCGGCCACGGGACGATGCAACTGACGGGCCGGGGAAACTATCGAAATGCAGATCAAGCTTTCGATCAGCTCTTGAACCTCGCACCGGGTACGTTTGAAAGCAACCCTGACTATTTGAGCAATCCGACAAACATGCATGCAATAATGCGCGTGGCAGGATGGTTCTTCACCGATGGCGGTGCCGGTAGTGCAAAGCAAGGCGATAAATACATTAACGCCCAACACACGAATGGGAACTACCTCGCAGATCAGGTACAATCTAGCACCGACTGGGAAAACTTTGACAAGATCACACAACAGATTAATGGCGGGCAGACCGGACAGGCGGTACGGCGAGATGCGTTCGAAAAGGCGTACGATTACCTCACCCCGCGATGCTGAGCCAAATCCCATGAGAAGAGAATCTTTCGTGCGAGCGCTCAACCCACTTGCATTACTTGTCACATTGGTAATCTCAGCCAGCACAATCTCGGCATGCGAACAGCCATCCCCGCCAGTAAGCTCCGTTCGAGTATCGGACGAATTAGCGTACTCCAGTAGAGATGAAATCGGATTAATAAAAGGGACTAAGGTCACATTTCGAGTGCCCACAAATCCCATTGGAGATTCACTGGCATTCACTCAGAGTGGAGATTTCGTCTACACGGTCTCGAAAGCAAGCGCATCGCCCTACGAGCTCGTAGCTGTAAATATTGAAAATCAAGAGGTCAGGCACCTGCCAATTGCCTCATCGGAGGTAAAGGCAGGGGCGGGAAATACGGTAGTTTGGTTCGAGGCTCCTAACCAATTAATGAGCCTCGATCTCGCTGCCTCACCACCATCCCCGGTTAAGCTGCGTACAGTCGTCTTTCCTCCCCTTCCCGCCGGGGCTCCATCATCCATCCCCCGCCTTATAGCCGCGCATGGTTCCACTTTTCTGTTTTCCCGGTTGGAGAACGGGCTGACGCCAGGGTCAAGTCGAATCTATCTGGCTGAAGGATCAGAAGATGTGCGTACGATTGGTTCTGCGAAAACCGATGTCCCGGTGGGTTCTGCGCAATTCAGCCCTGACGGCCAGTATGCGGCGTTCGGAAACTACGCTCGCCAGTGCGCAAATAGTATCGTCGGAAAAATTGATATAAAGGCACGCGATATTAAATATCTCGATCTTCCCAACCCTAAACCAGATATACGATCGTCCATTACAAGACTGTGGTGGTCAGCATCCGACTTACTTATGATGAGCTACTCCAGCAGAGAATGCTTTGATGCAGGTCAGTCCGATGAATGGTACAAACCGAGCAGCTGGAAACTGGAAGGAGAGAATTGGACTCAAGTCGAACCTGGTTCCGTGCTGCAACAAATCACCTTGTCTGATGGCAACTCTGTTCGCTTAGTGCCAAATAAGGCAAAGAGCAACGACCTGGTCATCATCCACGGAGATAATCAGAACACGCTCGTAAGCAACGCTGAATATCTAGCTCAAAGAGTTGTACCCCAGTGAAGCTCGCGACAAAGTGCCTCTGCATCGTCGGTATTGGGATGACTCTTGAAGTTGAACGCAGGCGCCACCTTGGCCCCCTTGCGACTTCAACCTATTCATACAGCACTCGACTGATCTCAAGGACGTCCTAAGCCAGTCCTGCACTTCCCGCTCATCAGCACAACGCCTGAATCACCTGCCGCGTGGCGATACGAACCCTTCGGGACACCTCCGAAGAAAGACTCAGCTCCCGTACGTGCGGAACATCGAGTGCGGTGACGACGACGCCCGGTCCATCCGATGCCCAGCGCACGCCGTACCGATTCAGAATGTTGCGCATCGCGTAGTTGTCGGCCAACACCGACGCCGTAAATCGACGTACGCCGTCGGCACGAGCAGACACCGCCAACGCCTCCATCAGTAGTGTTCCGATCCCCCGGCCCTGGTAGTCATCGCCAACCGTGAAGGCCAACTCGGCACTGTCGGGTTCGTCGACGTGCCGGATGAATCGAGCATCGGCCACAACGAGGCCGTCGGCTCCGTCGGTAAGTGCCCACGCGAAGTGGTCGAGGTAGTCGAGCTCAAACAGATAGGTGATCATCCGCTTACTGGGAACTCCCAGGAACCGGCGATAGACCGTACGCGGCGAGAGCCTTGCCAGGCGCTGCCTGTCGCCGGGAAGAAGGGGCCGCAGGTGGAACTCGGTGCCGTCACGCAGCCGCACCGGAATAGGGGTCACGAACGTGGCCAGCCGCTGACGCGCGGTCCAGACCAACGCCTCTGACGCACCGGGGATTTCGAGCATGGCGGTGAACGCATCCCACCCGCCGGCCCAGCCCCGCAATGGCTCGGTCGCCACGACGGTCGCCGACCGGGCAGTCCCACGCAGAAGCGCGATCTCGCCAACCACCGTGCCGGGTCTCAGATGTGCGACGACCGACTCCCCGTCTTCTCCCGCATGACGGATCTCGCCTCCGCCTGAGCCGAGGAGCAAGAACCAGTCGGCCGGCTCGCGCTGACGCATGAGTACATCCCCGGCGGCCGCGTCCAGTGGCGACAGCAACTCGGCCAGCGGCTTAAGCGCGTCGACCGCGCTGCCTGCGAAAAACTCCAATTCCGCAAGCTCTGCGGCATCGACGCCGACAGATCTGGGCCACGCTCTGTCCACGATGCGCACCGCCCTAGCCCGAACCAGCTGAGTCAGTTGGCATGGTAATCACCGGCCACCATGTCTGATCGGCTAATGGCGGAACCACATCCGCAGCCGGCGCGCTAGGCCATCAGTGCGGCAAGGCGATCCAGTGTGCGCAGGGTGGTGTCGCGGCCCGCAGCCGGCAGCAGGCCCAACAGTACCCGGTGCACACCCAAGTGGAGGCGGCGTTCGATATCGCCGGGCCGCGGCTCCAAGACGGTCGCGGTCACGGGAACGGGCGCCCTGCCCTGTTGCGCCGCCAGCCGATTGAGTTCGTCGATCCCCTGGTGAAGCTCCTCCGCCCCAAGCATTGTCGGGGCCATCCAGCCGTCGGCATGGTCGAGCACCCGTTCGTGGGTGGATGGGCCCCAGCCGCCTAACCACACCGGTGGGTGCGGTCGTTGCAGCGGCTTGGGCCAGGAGTGGATCGGGTCGAACGCCACGTACTTGCCGTGGAACTCGGCTTGCTCTTCCGTCCAGATCTTCTGGACCGCTTGGATTCGCTCACCCTGTAATGCCACCCGCGTGCGCGGATCGGTGCCGTGATTGCGGATCTCCTCACGCAACCATCCGACACCGATCCCCAACTCCAACCGTCCACCCGATGCTCTATCCAGGGTGGCGGACTCTTTTGCGAACGTGATCGGGTCTCGCTGGACAAGCAGCGCCACAGCGGTACCGATCCGCAGGTCTCTCGTCGCAGCCGCCGCAAAGGACAACGCTACGAACGGATCTAGGCTGCGGCAATAGTCGCGGGGTATTTCATCCCAGCCGGGATGGATCGTTTCGATCGTCACCGGAATGTGCGTGTGCTCGGGGACAAAAAGCGACTCGAATCCGCGCGCCTCGATCTCGACCGCCAGCTCTCCGGGTTCCATGCCTTCATCGGTGATGGTGGTGAAAATGCCTATCCGCATTGCACTCTCCCGCTATGTGCGCTCGCCGTGGAGCCGCGGGACAGCCGTAGACAGGGCATCGAACTCGGAATCACTGAGTGCGATGTCTGCAGCGGCCAGGTTCTGTGCGAGATGCGCTTCCGACGAAGTCCCCGGGATCGGAAGCACATTCGGAGAGCATCGAAGAAGCCATGCCAAGGCAATCTGCGCCGGAGTTGCGCCATGCGCACGCGCGACAACGTCCAGAGCGGCACCGGAACCATCCAGGCCTTGGGTTGCCAGTGGAAAGTATGGGATGAAGGCAATGCCGTAGGACGTGGCGTAGTCCACGACGTCAGATGCTGACCGATCGGTGAGATTGAACAGGTTCTGCACCGAGGCGATGGGCACGATCTGCCGCGCCGCATCCAACTGGCTCACCGAGACCTCCGAGAGCCCGATATGCCTGATCTTGCCTTCTTCTCTCAACAGCTTGAGCTCACCGATCTGGTCTTCCAAAGGAACGACGGGATCGACTCGATGCAACTGAAGCAAGTCGATCCGCTCCAGTTTCAGCCTCCGCAGGCTCATTTCCGTCTGCTGGCGCAGATACTCGGGCCGCCCGAGCGGGATCCAACCCCAATCCGCCGGGCCGGTACGCGCGATACCTACCTTTGTGGCGATCACCAGATCGTGGGAGTACGGGTGCAGCGCCTCGCAGATCAAGTCTTCGACAGTATGCGGGCCATAGGAATCCGCGGTGTCCAAGAAATTCACTCCCAGCTCAGCCACACGTTTGAGCAACAGCACCGCAGCTGCCGGATCTCGCGGAGGACCCCACACGCCGGGGCTGGTCAACTGCATCGTGCCGTAGCCGAGTCTGTTGACGGTGATGTCGCCACCGATGGTGAGTGTTCCCGCACTAGCAGTCTGCTGTGATGTCACGAAATCTATCCTGCGCAATCTGAACTCAAGAGACGACGAAAAATATTCGTCTCGAATGGATTTGACGTTTTTCCTGCTATTCGGACGCCTGGTCCAGAGCAAGCCTGGACAGCAGCGTGAGCCCGTCGCAGTCGGCACTGCCCGGGTCCCCCGAGTAGACAAGAAGCTGCTGCCCCGGCGCGTCGCCGACCGCGAAATTGTCGTATTGAAGGCTGATCTCGCCGACCTGGCTATGACGGAATCGCTTGGTTCCGCTTGTTCGTGGCCGGACATCGTGCTGCATCCACACGAACGTGAAGGCATCACTCTGAATCGTCAACTCACCTACAACTTCTGCTACACGCGGGTCGTCACGGAACGTCACCGAATTCGCACGCAGATTGCGGGCAGTGGCCCGCGCGACGTCGTCCCAATCGAGATAGAACTGCCTGGCCGCGGGGTCGAGGAAAACCATGTACGCCAGGTTGTCCGCGCGCGAGAAGTCGCCGTAGAGCGCACGGGCGTGCGCATTCATGGTCAAGATGTCCAGCGCCGGTCCAACTACCAATGCCGGCGCATGCACTACGTTGTCGACGATTCTCATCGCTCCCGCGCTGGGATCGCCCTGAGCGACGGAGGCGGATGCTCCCCCGGCTGGCCGGGCAAGAACTGCTAGGTGCTCAGCCGCATGCGTATCGAGTTGCAGCGCCCGCGAAATCGCCCGCAGCACCTGATCGGAAGGATGGCGCTCCCGCCCTTGTTCCAGCCTGGTGTAGTAATCAGCGCTCACCCCGGCGAGCACGGCAACCTCTTGGCGCCGCAGGCCCAAGACACGGCGCGGCTCATCCTGCGGCAGCCCCGCCTGTCGCGGCGATATCAAAGCCCGGCGCGCTCTCAGAAAGTCGCCCAACTCATTTCGCCGATCCATGTTTCTCAACATACTCACGGCGACTCGTCCCAACCAGGGTGTAACACACCCACCCAGCGCACCCCTCGACCGAAGCCTGGCCGAGTAGGAGCAGCGCACCCTTCCTAGGTCACGACCTCAAACTTACGCTGCATGAGTAGTCATCGAAACATACTGCGGTTAAAGGGAAGACAGATAAAGATGGGCATTCTGACAGGCAAGACGGCACTCGTTACGGGCGCATCGAAGGGAATCGGAGCGGCCATTGCTCGTGACCTGGCGTCCGCGGGAGCGCACGTGGCGGTCCACTACTCATCGAGCAAGGGCGGCGCAGACCATGTGGTGAAGTCAATCGAAGACTCCGGGGGCCAAGCCTTCGCCATCCAGGCCGATATCTCCGCCCCGGCCAGTGTCGAAGAACTGTTCGGTGAACTCAGAAGCCGGTTCGACAAGCTCGACATTCTGGTCAACAACGCAGGGGTGTATGAGATGGGCGCGGTGGAATCGGTGACCGCAGCGGAACTTCAACGTCAGTTCAGCCTGAACGTCTTCGGCCTGGCAATCACAATCGCCGAAGCGCTCACCAGTGCTCTTCACTCCGGCTCAAGCATCGTCAACATCGGGTCAAGCGTCACCAGCTTCACCCCGGCAAACTCGCTGGTGTACACCGCCTCAAAGGGCGCCGTGGATGCGATTACCGGTACCCTCTCCAAGGAGCTGGGCCCGCGGGGTATCCGGGTGAATTCGGTCAATCCCGGGTTGACCGTCACCGACGGCATGCAATCCAGCGCCTTCTCCAGCCGCGAGTTCCGCACTGAAATCGAGAACATAACCCCGCTCGGCCGGATCGGTGTGCCAGAGGACATCGCCCCGGCGGTGACATTCCTGGCCTCTGACCGTGCTTCGTGGATTACCGGAGAGATCCTGGTCATCGGCGGTGGGCTGAACTAGCGCCCGCGTGAACATGCTGTGTTCGCAATTCGCCCATGCCAAGCCCTGTCCCGTGGCAATAATGCTGGTGACTGGAAGGAATTAGGGATGGACAAGCTCCGTACCAGGATCGTCGTCGGGATGGCCGCGGCCGGCATGTCGGCCGGTGGCGTGTTCGGCGTCGGTACTGCGCAGGCAAACGACCACACGTTCCTGGACAGTCTGCGCGCCGCCGGGGTCTTCATTCACAAGGATGCCGAGCCGTACGTGGTCCAGGCGGGACACCAGGCCTGCCGCGACTTGAAGAACGGTGTCCCACCGGAGGAGGTGGGATCGCAGTTCCCGGTGGGTTCCGGCGTCGCGCCCGCACCAGCCCCCAATGTCTATCTCGACATTCTGCAAAGCGAGCTGTGCCCGAACGCGCTGAACCCCGCGACGCCACCACCGGCGTAGCAGATCGCGCGCAGATTAAGCCTTAACCGCGTCCCACGCCGCCCGCCCGAGAACAGACGCTGCGGCCAGCATGTCGAAATCGGCCGATCGCGCCAGCCATAGCCGGGCATATTCGACGCACGGACCCATCCACAACGCCTGGCATAACCGGGGCGGCAGGGGCTTGATGCGCCGCTTTTCGACGTGCGGTTGCAGCCACGCACTGGCTTGGGAGTAGAAATCTTCGTTCAGTGCGGTGATGGTCGATCGAGAATCCTCGATGACCTCGAACTCCCGACAGTGGAATAGGAACCGAGCCCGCATTTCGTGGGCGGCAACCCATTCCAAGTGGAAACGCACGGCACCCTCGATCCCGCCGCGCGCTCCCGAACTATCTTGCAGCACCGCAAGATACGCATCGTAATAGTCACGCAGTGTCTCGAGATACAACTCGGCGGCGACGCCTTCCTTGCTCCCGAAGAAGTGATAAATGCTGCCCACGCTGGCGCCCGATTCGCGGTGCAGCGCCTCGACCGTGGCGCCGGCCACACCACTCTTCAGGAAGGACGTAAGCGCTGCGTCGAGGATCGCGCGACGACGGGCGACACCGGCATTCGAGGCAGTGGGCACCACCGAAGAATACTGAATCACCTCTTGACTAGAGAATTTTTCTAGAATAATTTTCCAGTCGATGGCGGATTCAGACCCCGAAGGACGGCGCAGATTGAGTACCAGCACCGACAACCGCACGAACAGCCAAGCGCGGCGGGCCCATCCCATCGACGTAGCCCTCGGCGTCGCCTGCGTGGTGTGGGTCGTCATGACGCTGTGGTCAGGAATCTCCACCGGTGGCGCTGGCCTGCCCGTCGTCGCCCAGACCATCACCTCGTTGGCACTGGTGGTCGCGGTGTTCGGGCACATGCTCAAACACCTGGGCGTGAAGTTGGCTTTGGCCTACTTCGTCATCGCATCCGTCGTGGAATGGGCGTTTGAGCAGGCCAACATCAGCTACAGCGGATTCATCTGGGGAGATCTGCGCTATGGCGACATCCCGATGATGGGCCCACATATCGGCAGCGTTCCCCTGCTGGTACCGGTCGGCATGGTTGCGCTGCTGTGGCCGGTTTACGTGATCATCAATGTGATACTCGACGGAAAGATCGTGGTCGCCCCGCGCAGCCTACGACCATGGCAAGTCATATGGCATTGCGTGCTGTACGGCATGCTGCACGCCTGGATCGCATTCCTGGCCAACGGTTTTTGCACCAAGTTCGGCATCTATGAATGGGTCGGCAAGTCCAAAGCACTCGCCCCCGCGGACTCCTTCTTCGGCGATCCGGCACTACCTGTCGGCTGGGCGATCTGGGGCTTCCTGATCACGCTCGTCATTTCGTTCGCGCTCCTGCCCGTGTTGGGCAGGGAAGCGCTGGCACGCGCTGAGCAACGTCCGCTCGGCTGGGTCGATGCCGCGCCCATCGTCGTCATCGGCGCCTACGCGTTCGGCCTGTTTCTCAACCCGGTCAACGAGTCTGTCGGCAGCGTCATCTTGTTCATGTTCGGCTTCATCTCACTACTCGCCTTGTATCGCTTCACGGCAGCCTTGCTGGAGCAGAGGCTGACGGGCTGACCGCACTCATCCGCAGTCGTACTGCACTCCGATACCACGCGGCGGGATCGCCCGCTTGGTGCACCCGAAAACCACGAGCTCGTCACCGAGTCGCACGGCCGAGTGATGCGGATAGTTCACGCAGTACAAACCCTTCGCGTCCGATCGGCATTGGTAGTCACCGAATTTCAGCCGCTTTCCGTGTTCCAACGGCAGGCCCACTCCCTCGCTGAACGGCCCGGGGTCTCCATGCAGGCTGCCCAGGGTGACGGTCGCTCCGTCGAAGCTCACCCAGCCCGAGATCCATTGGCCGGGTAGATCGGGAGGACGGGGCGGCGCATTGCGAATCCCCGGCAGACAGGACAGCGGCACCTTGTACTTGAACGCCGTGATGCATCCCCCGATGATCCGGGGACCAAGCTCACCGGGTGAGCGGAACGCCACCTCACCTTCGGACAGCTGCGACGGTGCGCCGTCCTGATCGACCGCGCGGAATTCCTCTGGATCGACGGGGTCGCCCGCCTCGATCCAGCGGGTCACCGACTCCACGGACGCGCCCGGCCCCGGCGCAGGTGCCGACGACGTTGTCGAAGTCGTCGGAGGCGTCTGGCTCAAAGTACTTACCGAGGACGCGCCCGATGAGGTCGGCGTCCCCTGCCGCGTGTGTGACGCACACCCCGCGACCAGGAAGATCAGGCACAACACGCTCCAGACACGCACCCGGTGAGCGTAGCTTGTCCTCCGCATTGGGTAGGGTCCCTCGGCGTGACTCAGAGCGTGACCGTGAAATCTGTAAACGCCCGCCTCGCTGCGGAACTGGCCGTGGCCGAGGCCCAGGTCGCGGCCGCCGTGCGGCTGCTCGACGAGGGTGCCACGGTCCCGTTCATCGCGCGTTACCGCAAGGAAGTCACCGGCAGCCTGGACGACGGTCAGTTGCGCGAACTGGAAGAACGGCTGCGGTACCTGCGGGAACTCGACGAGCGCCGTGCCGCGGTGCTGTCCTCCATCGAAGAGCAGGGCAAGCTCACCGATGACCTGAAGGCGGCGCTGCTCTCTGCCGATACGAAGGCGCGTGTCGAAGACATCTACCTGCCGTACAAGCCGAAGCGTCGTACCAAGGCCCAGATCGCTCGCGAGGCCGGACTGGAACCGCTGGCCGACCGGTTGCTGACGGACCCGAGCCTGGTGCCCACCGAGGTGGCCGCTGAGTTCCTCACCGAGAACGTGGCCGATGCCAATGCCGCGCTCGACGGCGCCCGCCACATCCTCATCGAGCGTGCGGCAGAGGACGCTGAGCTTGTCGGCGCCACGCGCACCAAGTTCTGGGCAGACGGCGCACTGCGAACCGCACCGTGGTCTGAGGACGCCGCGAAAACCGAAGCAGCACAGAAGTACCGTGACTACTTCGAGTTCTCCGAGCCTCTGGAGAGCATGCCTTCGCACCGCGTGCTCGCCGTCATGCGTGGCGAGAAGGAACAGGTTCTGGCCCTCAACTTCGACTGCGGCGACGACGCCCCTTACGAAGCCATGGTCGCGCAGTCACTCGGTGTGAACCTGACCGCCAAGACCCCGGCGACGCCCTGGTTGGCCGGCACCGTCCGGGTCGCCTGGCGCGCCAAGCTCATGTTCTCCGCATCCGTCGACGCCCGACTCAAGCTGCGTCAACGCGCCGAAGAAGACGCCGTCAGCGTCTTCGCCCGCAACCTCAAGGACCTATTGCTGGCCGCGCCCGCGGGTACCCGCGCCACGCTCGGTCTTGATCCCGGGTTCCGGACCGGCGTCAAGGTGGCCGTGGTGGACGGCACCGGCAAGGTGGTGGACACCTGCGCGGTCTATCCGCACCAACCGCAGAAGAAGTGGGATGAGGCCAAGGCCACCCTCGCGGCGTTCGTCGCCCGCCATGGCGTCGAGTTGATCGCAGTCGGCAACGGAACCGCATCGCGCGAAACCGATGCCCTGGCAGCCGAACTCATCGCCGATATCAAGGCTGCGGGAGCAAAGGCCCCGACTAAGGCGATGGTGAGTGAGGCGGGCGCGTCGGTGTACTCGGCATCCGCCTATGCCGCACATGAGCTTCCGGACTTGGATGTGACGCTGCGGGGCGCGGTGTCGATCGCGCGACGTCTGCAGGATCCGTTGGCCGAGTTGGTGAAGATCGAGCCCAAGTCGATCGGCGTTGGGCAGTACCAGCACGATATCACTCCGGGCACCCTCGCGCGCAGCCTCAATGCCGTCGTCGAAGATGCCGTCAATGCCGTTGGTGTCGATCTGAACACCGCCTCGGTGCCGCTGCTGGCGCGAGTCTCCGGGGTGACGGAATCCCTGGCAGAGTCCATCGTCGCGTACCGCGAGAAGGTGGGCGCGTTCCGTAGCCGCAAGGGCCTGTTGGAGGTTCCCCGCCTGGGTCCCAAGGCCTTTGAGCAGTGCGCCGGGTTCCTGCGTATCCAGGGCGGCGATGACCCGCTGGATGCCTCCGGTGTGCATCCCGAGTCCTACCCGGTGGTCCGCAAGATCCTCGATCGCTCGGGGATCACGCTCGCCGAGCTGATCGGCAACGAACGCTCGCTGCGCTCACTCAAACCTGCCGACTTCGCCGACGACCGATTCGGAATACCCACCGTCACAGACATTCTCGGCGAGTTGGAGAAGCCCGGGCGTGACCCCCGGCCCGCATTCACCACCGCAACGTTCGCGGCCGGTGTCGAGAAGGTGTCGGACCTGAAGGTCGGCATGGTGCTGGAAGGTGTCGTGACGAACGTGGCCGCGTTCGGCGCGTTTGTCGACGTCGGTGTGCATCAAGACGGCCTCGTGCACGTGTCGGCGATGTCGGATCGGTACGTGTCCGATCCCCACGAGGTGGTCAAGTCTGGTCAGGTGGTGCGGGTGAAGGTCACCGATGTGGACATCCCACGCCAGCGGATCGGACTGAGCCTGCGCCTCAATGACGATCCACCGCAGGGCAAGCGCCCCGAACGGGCCAGCGCTCCCCGCCGTGACGACAGGAACCGCGACGACCGGAATCAGGGTCGCCGGAACCAGAACCGCGACAAGAATTCCCGCCAGCGGGAAGAGTCTCGTCCGACGGGTTCGATGGCGGACGCGCTGCGCAACGCAGGTTTCGGGCGGTAGGGCCTCGGGGGATCCTCGCCCGGCCTCCCGATCACGAGGCCTACGGGGATCACGCCTGGCTCGACATCGAGAATTCGTGGAGCGCTGTCGATGTACCAAATCACACACTCGGTGCCATCAATCAGCGCATGGTCCCCTTCGTAAATTGTCCGATCGCCAAGTTGCGCCCCATCCACGATCGCAGCCTCCCCATGCCCGGTGATAGTGAAGCGGTGCATCGAAGTCAGCTCGATCATCTACCGCCCTCGATGATCTCGTGGCGGCGCAGAAGCGATCTTGCGCTTCATCTCCCCTCAGAACACCCAGCTGCCTGAAGCGGCCAGTACAAAGCCGTGCGGAGGGAAGTCAGCCTGGCCAAGGCTTTGCCAGGCATGGCAGGCGAAGATGAAATCGTCCCCATTGCCGCTACCGCACGACATCAGAATGCTCCGAGTATTGAGGAACACCTGCAATTGTTTCCCGGCAGAAAAGTGCGGGTACGTATTGAGGTCCCCCAAGGAGTTAGATCCTTTGAGGAATCTTGCGTAAGGGGCGCCTGAGGTGCCGATATCAATACGGGCGATGTTCTCGCCGTTCGGCATTCCCGGTAACTCACCCGCGCAGGCGACATCAGCGGGTGGCATTTGGAAGGTCCCCCATGCCTGCAGACGTAACCGGCAATACACCCCATCGGCGGGCGAGAAGATGTTCTCGATCGGCCACTGTTTCCCGTCGGTCGGATCGAAGCCCGCGGGATATTTGATCGAGGCCATGGGCAGCGAGTCGATGTCCGGGAACGCGGGGTCCGCGTTCGCCGGCGCAGTGAAACAAAGTGATCCGACCAGGTTGATCATCAAAACGGCTGTCGCGATGGCTAGCTTGCGCATCCCCCCGGGTCCCATGCCGGATGATGGTACCGAACACCGTTGAGGCGTAGAACCTGGTGATCTCTAGCGCCGTTGACGCTCTTCGGTGCTGGTGCAGAAATGATCCCGCGCCTCGTCGGCTGCGAGACCGATGCGCGCAAGGTCGTACACCTTCTCCAATTGGCACGGGCTCATGCTTCCGTCCAACCGAACTCCATCGTTCTGAACCGACACGATCGGCGCAAGCTCGTCACCATCGAACCGATAGATCCGCGTGAGCCAGCTGCGTGTTGGGCCGGTCCCATACTCCGCGATAAAGCCGTCTCCGGCATGCCAGAAGTCACTGCCGAACAGTGCACCGACATCATGCATCACGTCATCACGCAGGTGCGGAGCATGCACCGCACGGAACTGTGTGGAGTTACCCGTCGTCCGCCACAGCGCCCAGTGCGAATTCGGATGCGCGCCACCGGTGTCCAATGAAAGGAGCAGCTCATCGCGGCCGTCGCCGTCCAAATCTCGCAACAGCATGACGCCGGATTCGGGCGAGTCCTCGATGGCATGGCTGACCGTTTGAACCATCACTCCGGAACGCGTGAAGATGCGAATCCGGGCAGATGTACCAACAATCCGTTTCTCGAACCGGAGCCCCAGCGCATCAGTGGAGGTGAACTCGCAGTTCTTGGCACCGACGCTACTGAGGATGTTCCTGCACTGCGCCAGCGAATCGGTGCCGACACGGCACGACGGCACCCCCGCAGCGCAGAGCAGCGCCGCGACAACCGCGACCAAGCCTCGTACCCGGAGCACAGTCGCAGCGTAACCGTTCACCGTCAGATGTCGGTGCCCTTGGTTAACCTGGCGCCGTGCTCACCACTGTCGCCGTTCGGGGATACCGGTCGCTGCGCGATCTTGTGCTGCCGCTTACCCAACTCACGGTCGTCACCGGCGCTAACGGGACCGGAAAGTCGTCGCTTTACCGGGCACTGCAGCTACTGGCCGACTGCGGCCGTGGTGAGGTCATCGGGTCGCTGGCCCGCCAGGGCGGACTGCAATCGGCGATGTGGGCCGGGCCGGAGAACCTCAAGGGCGCGCGACGCACCGGTACCGTTGAGCCCACGGTCCGCACACGGCCCCTCTCTATCGAGCTGGGTTATGCGTCAACAGATTTTGGCTACCTGGTAGACCTCGGCCTGCCGATTCCCGGCGATTCCGCGTTTGGCCGAGACCCGGAGATCAAGCGCGAGATCGTGTTCACCGGACCATCGGTTCGCCCCAGCTCGACCCTGGTCCGCAGAATCCGCCCCGTCGCGGAAGCTCGTTCGGATTCAGGTCGCGGGTTCGAGGACTTCAACCGCTCGCTACCGACATACCGCAGCGTACTCTCCGAATTCCCTGGCAGGTTCCCCGAATTGGGTGCGGTGCGGGACACGCTACGTGGCTGGAGGTTCTACGACGGGTTCCGCGTGGACATGCAGGCGCCGGCTCGTCAACCTCAGATCGGCACGCGCACAACGGTGCTCTCCAATGACGGCAGCGACGTGGCAGCCGCCATCCAGACGATCATCGAGACCCGCAGCGATACCTTGGACAGTGCCGTCGCCGCTGCGTTCGACGGCGCCTCGGTGTCAGTCGCCGTCCGCGGGGGGATCTTCGATCTGCAGCTGCAGCAGAATGGGATGCTGCGCCCGCTGCGCGCGGCAGAGCTGTCCGATGGCACGTTGCGCTTCCTGCTGTGGGCCGCGGCCCTGCTGAGCCCTGAACCGCCGCCGCTGATGGTGCTCAACGAGCCGGAAACATCGCTGCACCCCGACCTCATCGCTCCACTCGCCACGCTCATCCGCGCAGCGGCCGCGAAGACCCAGGTGGTGGTGATCACCCATGCGAGTGCTCTTGTCGACCACCTTGCCGCACGTCCGTTGCGCGACATCCTTGCAGGCGAGAACGACCGATTCGACGAGGCCGGACCGGCGATCAGACTCGAACTCGTCAAGGACTGGGGCGAGACGCAGATCGTTGGGCTCGACCCTCTCAGGGCTCCTTCATGGCATTGGGTGTCGCGCTGAAGAGTTAGGTGCTCGCCCTGAGCGGAACGGTTGCCAGAAACGCAAGGCACACTGTTGGCTGGACCGTCGAACCACGGAAGGGAGCACAGTGACCGAAGCGTCACGGGACAACGTTCTGATCGTCCATTGGCACGACCTCGGTCGCTATCTAGGTGCCTATGGGCATCCCGACGTGTGCAGCCCGCACCTGGACCAGCTGGCCGCCGACGGCATCCTGTTCACCCGCGCGCATGCCACCGCACCATTGTGCTCACCGTCGCGCGGTTCCCTGTTCACGGGCCGGTACCCGCAGAGCAATGGCCTGATCGGCCTTGCCCACCACGGCTGGGAGTACCGCGCCGGAGTGCGCACCCTCCCCCACATTCTGTCCGGATCGGGCTGGCACACAGCCTTGTTCGGAATGCAACACGAAACCGCGTACCCCGCGACGCTGGGATTCGACGAGTACGACGTATCGAACTCCTATTGCGAATATGTGGTGGAACATGCGACCCGCTGGTTGCGCAATTCCCCGCAGTCGCCGTTTCTGCTCACCGCCGGATTCTTCGAGACGCATCGCCCCTTTCCGAGGGAGCGCTATGAACCGTCAGACGCCGAGACGGTAAACGTCCCCGATTACCTGCCCGACACCCCTGAGGTCCGCGATGACCTCGCCGAGTTCTACGGCTCCATCTCCGTGGCCGACGCCAAGGTCGGTGAGCTCTTGGAGGTGTTGGCCGAGACGGGCCTGGACCAAAACACCTGGGTGGTCTTCATGACCGATCACGGCCCGGCATTGCCACGGGCCAAGTCCACCCTGTACGACGCCGGTACCGGAATCGCTTTGATCGTGCGTCCACCGCGTGGCCGCGGCACCGAATCGCTGCGGTACGACGAGCTCTTCAGCGGCGTCGATCTGCTGCCCACGCTTTTGGAAATACTCGGTGTAGAAATTCCCGAGGAAGTTCAGGGAGTTTCCCACGCCGGCAATATCGTGAAGCCGTCGGGCGAACTAAAAGAAGTGCGTTCCGAGGTATTCACCACGAAGACCTATCATGATTCCTTTGATCCTATTCGCGCTATTCGCACGAAGAATTACAGCTATATAGAGAATTACGCGCCCCGGCCGGTTCTGGACCTGCCCTGGGACATTGCCGACAGCCCCCCGGGCCGGGCCGTTGCCACGCACATCACCGGACCCCGGCCCCATCGCGAGCTCTACAACCTTGTGGACGACCCTGAAGAAGCTCATAACCTGCTGGGAACGGTTGCCAACGAGGAGTCGGAAACCATCGCCAACGACCTGGCACTGCGCCTCAACCACTGGCGGGAGCAGACCTTCGACGTGATCCCCTCAGATTTCGCGGGCACACGTATTTCCGAGCGATACACCGAGACATTCCTGCGCGTCCACGGCAGACCCGGAGCCAACCGATCCGCGATCGCCAACGAACGCGGAATCGAACAATAGTTATGTTCGCGGTGATTGCAATTCATGGCGAACCCAATTAGTCGAATACAAAACAATTGCGGTTAGGCTACTGCGCATGCCCGACCACCCCACCGCATATCTGGTGCTCGCCTCGCAGCGCAGTGGCAGCACCCTCCTGGTGGAATCCCTGCGCGCGACCGGTGTAGCGGGCGAACCACAGGAGTTCTTCCAGTACCTGCCCACCACGAGCCAGTCCCCGCAGCCGCGGGAATGGTTCGCCGACGTCCAGGACGAGTCGATCCTGCGCCTGCTGGATCCGCTGGACGCGGGCAAGCCCGACCTGGCGCCCGCCACCATCTGGCGCGATTACATCCGTACTGTGGGGCGCACCCCGAACGGAATCTGGGGCGGCAAGCTGATGTGGAACCAGACCCCGCTGCTGCTGAACCGCGCGCAGGGTCTGCCCGACCGCTCCGGCGAGGGTCTACTCGCCGCGATACGCGACGTCGTCGGCAGCGACCCGGTGCTGGTGCACGTGTACCGACCGGACGTTGTGTCCCAGGCGGTTTCGTTCTGGCGCGCGGTGCAGACCCGGGTGTGGCGTGGCCGTCCCGATCCGGTCCGCGACGCACGCGCCGAGTACCACGCCGGGGCGATCGCCCACGTCATCACCATGCTGCAGGCGCAGGAGGCGGGGTGGCGCCGCTGGTTCGCCGAGGAGAACATCCAACCCATCGACATCTCGTACCCATTCCTGTGGCGCAACCTGACTCAGGTGGTGGGCACCGTGCTGGAGGCGCTGGGACAAGATCCCCGATTGGCGCCGCCGCCGGTGCTGGAGCGCCAGGCAGATCAGCGGTCCGACGACTGGGTGGACCGATACCGGGCCGACGCAGAAAAGGAGGGACTGCCGCTATGACGACGATAGAAAATCCACTACAGGTCAACGAACTTCGGCTGTTGGAGGCCGAGGCGGTGCACATCATCCGCGAAGTGGCCGCCGAACTGCAACGCCCGGTACTGCTGTTCTCGGCCGGCAAGGACTCGATCGTGCTACTGCGGTTGGCCGAGAAGGCCTTCCGGCCCGCACCACTGCCCTTCCCGGTGCTGCACGTCGACACCGGGCACAACTTCCCCGAGGTCATCGAATTCCGCGACCGCCGCACCACCGGGCTTGGCCACAAACTGATCGTCGCCTCGGTGCAGGACACCATCGACGCCGGACGGGTCGCCGATCCGGGCCCGGGCGCCTCACGCAACCGCCAACAGACTCGCACCCTTCTGGACGCGTTGGAAGCCGGCGGTTTCGACGCGGCATTCGGTGGCGCGCGACGCGACGAGGAACGTGCCCGGGCCAAGGAGCGCATTCTGAGCTTCCGCGACGAGTTCGGGCAGTGGGATCCTCGCGCCCAGCGGCCCGAACCGTGGTCGCTGTACAACGGCCGCATCCGCAAGGGCGAACAGGTCCGCGTGTTTCCGCTGAGCAACTGGACCGAGCTGGACATCTGGCGCTACATCCAGCTGGAAAACCTTGAGCTGCCCTCGATCTACTACGCGCACCAACGCGAGGTGTTCGAGCGTGACGGCATCTTGCTGGCCACCTCCGAGTACGCCATCCCGACGGCCGACGAGACAGCGGCCACCGAATGGGTGCGCTACCGCACCGTCGGCGACATGACCATCACCGGCGCCGTGCGCTCGCAAGCCACCGAGATCGAGGGCGTGATCGCGGAGATCTCCGTGGCCACCGTCTCCGAGCGCGGCGAGACCCGCGCCGATGACCGCACATCCGTGGCCGCCATGGAAGACCGGAAACGAGAGGGCTACTTCTGATGAGCACCCAGACCGCGGTGGACACCCGCCAACTTCTGCGCATCGCCACCGCCGGCTCGGTGGACGACGGCAAGAGCACGCTCATCGGGCGGCTGCTGCATGACACCGACAGCCTGCCGGTCGATCATCTGGAAGCCGTTACCGACGACGAGGGAAACGCCGATCTCGCCGCGCTGTCCGATGGCCTGCGCGCCGAACGCGAACAGGGCATCACAATCGATGTCGCGTACCGCTTCTTCTCCACCGAGAGCCGCAGCTACATCCTGGCCGACACCCCCGGCCACGAGCGCTACACCCGCAACATGTTCACCGGTGCCTCCAACGCCCATGTCGCGATCCTGCTGGTCGACGCCCGGGCCGGGGTGCTGCGTCAGACCCGCCGCCACGCCCGCATCGCAAAGCTGTTGGGCATCAAGCACTTTGTGGCCGCGGTGAACAAGATCGACCTAGTCGACTTCGACGCGGAACGGTTCGCGGAGGTGGATCGCGAGCTGCATCTGCTCGCCGACCGGCTGGGCAAGGTGGACATCACGGTCATTCCGATCGCGGCCAAGCACGGCGACAACGTGGTGCACCGCTCGCAGAACACATCGTGGTACTCCGGCCCCACCCTGCTCGAATACCTTGAAAACGTCGAGCTTTCACCTCCACAGCCGGAAGCCGCCAAACTGCGCCTGCCCGTGCAGTGGGTCTCGCGCCCCACCGCCGACCAGCGTCGCCGGTATACTGGCCGCCTGGCAGCAGGCACACTCAGCGTCGGAGATTCGGTGGTGAACCTGCCGTCGGGGACGCGCTCCACCGTCACGGTGGTCGACACCCTGGACGAAAGCCGTTCCACCGGTGTGGCTCCGCTGTCGGTCTCGATCGAACTGGCCGACGACATCGACGTGGGCCGCGGCGACGTGCTGGTGAGCGGAGCCGAGGATGCGGTGCTACCGGTGCTGGCCCGCGAGCTGGATGCCACGGTCTGCTGGTTCACCAACGGCCCGCTGCGCGCCGGCGACCGGCTCGCCCTCAAGCAGGGCACCCGGACGGTGCGCGCCACCGTCCAGGCCCTGCACACGCGGCTGGATCCGGAGACTCTCGACGAGCTGGACGGTCCGGTTGAGTTGGCGCTCAACGACATCGGTGCGGTCACCCTGCGTACCAGCTCGGTGGTGGTGGCCGATTCGTATGCCGACAGCAGAGACAGCGGCGCCTTCATCCTGATCGACGAGGCGTCCAATGACACCGTCGGCGCCGGCACCATCATCGAGGCACGCGAGGTCAAACCCGAAACGCACTCGCGCACCGACATCCGTTGGCACCCGTCGGCGCTTGACCGTGAATACCGTTGGGACAGCACGGCGCAGCGCGGTGCCATCATCTGGTTCACGGGGCTACCGGCATCGGGCAAGTCGACCATCGCGGTGGCAGTGGAACGCGCGCTGGTGGAATCCGGGCAGGTTGCCTACCTGCTCGACGGCGACAACCTGCGCCACGGGCTCTCCGATGACCTCGGGTTCTCGCCGGGCGACCGCGCCGAGAACATCCGCAGGGTGTCGCACCTGACGCGGCTGTTCGCCGACGCCGGCGTGGTGGCGCTGGCATCGTTGGTGTCGCCGCTGCGCTCCGACCGGGAGACCGCGCGCAGCATCAACGCCGCGGCCAAGCTGCCGTTTATCGAGGTCTATATCTCCACACCGCTGGCCGAATGCGAGAAGAGAGACCCCAAGGGACTGTATGCACGGGCGCGTGCGGGTGAATTGAAGGGTCTGACAGGTGTGGAGGCGCCCTACGAGGCCCCGGAAAATCCCGAACTGGTTCTCGACACGACCGGTGCCGATATCGACGGGTTGGTTGCTCAGGTGATCGAGGTTCTTAACCGCGCTCGCTGAGCGCGGTTAAGAACGAACCGGCCTAGGTACGGTTAGCCGCGCGCTCCAGAACGGGCCGCTGCTCGGGGCAGTACTCGTCGATCGAAGCGCCCAGGAACTGCCACTTCTGCTCGGTGGTGCTCTTCCGGTCCAGGTTCTTGGCCAGGAACTCGGTGGACTGGTAGGCATCCTTGTCCAGGCCGGTGTCCAACCGGTGACAGGCGATCTTGCCCAGGTAAGCAGTCTTGTCCGGTGGCGCGTAGATCCCGTAGGAGTGCAACGTCTCGTTGAAGCTGACGTCATCGGCGTGCGCCGGAGAGGCCATGGCGATCGCCGCAGCACCCGCACCCATCGCGATCATCGCAGTAAGACTGAGTCCCTTCATGCCAGTGAGTCTACATCCGTTGACCTCATCGGACATAGGTTCGCGGATGTCATCGTGATTGACACCACTGCCGTGGCCTCAGGATCGCATAAAGAACCACGAAAAGCACCACCGCGTGGCCTACTCTCCCTCGGTGGTTCCTGCCCCTTCTCTTCATCCCGCACCGCAGCGCGTCGCGGACCCCCGCCTGCGCCGCGTCCTGAAGGACGACGCGCACAAGCTGACCTCTGTCGGCGGGCTGGCCGCGTTGTCCCTCGACGCGTTGTCCTCAGTCGCCTACGGCCCCGAGGCCATCGTGCTGGCCCTGATCGCCGGCGGCGTCGGAGCCATCACCTTCACCCTGCCGGTGGCCATTGGGATCACGGTGCTGCTCATCGTGCTCGTGTTCTCCTATCGCCAGGTGATCGCGGTCCACCCTGAAGGCGGCGGCTCGTACGCCGTGGCGAAGAAGGACCTCGGGCGCGGGGCGAGCCTGCTGGCCGCCGCGAGTCTGGTGGTCGATTACGTACTGACCGTCGCGGTGAGCCTGGCCGCCGGAGCAGCGAGCCTGGCGAGCGCCTTTCCCGCTCTCGCCCCGCACCTGCTGCCGGTCACGCTGATCGGCTTGGCGATACTGACGATCCTGAACCTGATCGGCATCAGCGAGTCGGCGAAGGTCCTCATGCTGCCGACGCTTCTGTTCATCGTGTGCATCCTGGCGGTCATCGTGTTCGGGCTCGCACACGCCACCCCGGTAGCCGTCATCGGGAAGGATCTCGGCCCCGTCGAGCCGGTGAGCGCACTCGGAATCATCTTGGTCCTCAAGGCATTCGCGGCCGGATGCTCATCCCTGACGGGCGTGGAAGCCATCGCCAACGGCGTCCCGGCCTTCAAGACTCCCGCTATCAAACGAGCCCAGCACACCGAGGTCGCCCTGGGAATCCTGTTGGGCGCCATGCTGATCGGACTCAGCATTCTCATCAAGGCCCACCATGTAGTACCTCGCGGTGACGTCACCATCCTGGCGCAGCTGTCCGCCGCGGCATTCGGCACGGGGCTGCCGTTCTACATCACCAATGTCACCGTGGCGCTGATTCTCGGATTCGCCGCCAACACCAGTTTCGGCGGATTGCCGGTGTTGATGAGCCTGCTCGCCAAGGACGACCGGATGCCGCACCTGTTCGGACTGCGGGCGGAAAAGCCGGTGTATCGCTACGGTGTCGCAGCCCTCGCGATCTTCGCGGCCCTGATCCTCATCGCCAGCGACGCAGACACCCACCGGCTGCTGCCGCTGTTCGCGATCGGCGTGTTCATCGGCTTCACCATCAGCCAAGTCGGCTTGGTCAAGCACTGGTTCGGCGCGCGTACCCCCGGCTGGCATTGGAAGGCCGCGTTGAACGGCTTCGGGGCCACGCTGTCGGCCCTCGCGATGGTGGTGTTCTTCGTCAGCAAGTTCTCCGAGGGCGCTTGGCTGCTCGTCATCGTGATCCCGCTGCTCATCCTCCTGTTCGGACGCACCGAGTCCTACTATCAGGGCGTCAAACGCGAACTGGCGCTGGATGAATTGCCTGCTCTGACGCCGACCCCCCCGGACCAGACACCGCTGGTGATCGTGCCCATCGACGACATCAACAAGCGAACGGTGCACCTCTTGGAGGCTGCGCTGCATCTGGGCGGCGAGGTGGTTCCGGTCACCATCAGCCGCACCGATCAGAAGGCCAACGCGATGACCAAGCGTTGGGCGCAATGGAATCCGGGCCTGGAACTGGTCGTGCTTCCTACCGCGCATCGGTCCCTGGTGACTCCGCTGGTGGAATACGTCAAGAAGCGACAATGCGACGGCCGTCAGGTGACAGTGCTCATCACCGAGATCAAGACCAAGCGTCGCTGGCATCAGGTCCTGCACAACCAAACCGGGATCGTGCTGACGGCCAACCTCATCGACCGCACCGATGCGATCGTCGCCAACTATCCCTACCGGATGGGCTGACGTCTCATCCGGCCGCCTGCACGGGTGCCTTCTCAGCCTCGACATCACCCACGTGATCGTCGAGCATGGTCGTCTCGTCGAACGGCTCCGCCCCCGAGAGCACGGACTTGATCCGGTCGCGGTCCGTCGTCTTGGTCCAGGTTCCGATGAGCAGCGTGGCCACCGCGTTCCCGGAGAAATTGGTCAACGCCCGCGCCTCGGACATGAACCGGTCGATGCCGACGATCATGCCCACTCCGTCGACCAGATCGGGCCGATGGCTTTGCAATCCACCCGCCAGCGTTGCCATTCCGGCCCCGGTCACCCCGGCCGCACCTTTGGAGGCGATGATCATGAACGCCAGCAGTGAGACCTGCTCGCCGATCGACAGCGGCTTGCCCATCGCGTCGGCGACGAACAGCGAAGCCATCGTCAGATAGATCGCCGTCCCATCCAGGTTGAACGAGTATCCGGTCGGGACAACGATTCCCACCGTCGACTTCTCCACGCCGAGGTGAGTCATCTTGGCGATCAGCCGCGGCAGCGCCGATTCGGAGGACGAGGTCGAGACGATGAGCAGGTATTCGCGTGCCAGGTAGCGCACCAGCTTGAAGATCGATACCCGGGCCACTGCCCACAGCAGCGCGCCCAGCACACCGAAGATGAAGATCACGCACGTGGTGTAGAAGCCGAGCATCAGTGCGCCCAGTTCCTTGACGGCGTTCCAGCCGGTTTGGCCGACCACATTGGCGATGGCACCGAAGGCGCCGATAGGCGCCAGCCACAGCACCATGATGAGGACCTTGAAGACCAGCTTCTGAAGCATCCCGATACCGCGCACGATCGATTCCCCGGTGGATCCGAGCGCCTGTACCGCGAAGCCGACCAGTAGTGCGATGAACAGCGTCTGCAGCACGCTGCCGGAGGTCAGTGCCGAGAACATGGTCTCCGGCACAATCGATTTGATGAAGTGCCAGGTGCCGCCGGCAGCGTGGGCCTGGTCGGCGTACTTGGCCCCCGCGCCCTGATTCGCGGTGGACAGGTGCAAGCCGGTGCCGGGCGCGAGCAGGTTGCCGACCACCAGCCCGATCGCCAGCGCGACCGTGGACATCGCCAGGAAGTAGACGAACGCCAACCCGCCGACACGACCCACGCTGGCGGCCTTGCGCACCGAGCCGATGCCCAACACGATCGTGCAGAAGATGACCGGACTGATCATCATCTTGATGAGGCTCACGAAGATCTCACCGAGCACGCCCACCGATTTCCCGAATCCCGGCCACAGCAGGCCGACCGCGACGCCCAGCACCACCGCGACGATGACCGCGATATAGAGCCAATGGGTGCGGTCCTTGTGTTTCTTGGGTGGGGTGCTCTTGGAAGCCGTCGATTCGGTCACTGTCATGGCCCCTATCGTGCCGTACCGTGACCGGGATCACAGCGCGACCCCGCCATTGTCCTACCTCCCGGTGACGATCCGCCGAAAACACGGCTGACGGGCTTTCACCTGCATTGATAGCTTGGCGGGTACCCTGACGGCCATGGACAGCAACCGCCGCGACGATGCGGCCGCCTCGAGCGGCTCCACGTCATACGGGTCGTGGTCGCAGTCCAGCCAACCGTTGGACTACCCCGAAGACCCTGCCTACGCATCACAGGCGTTCGAGTACCCCGCGCTCGGGGGCACCGCCCAGCCCAACCAAACGGCGGTGCTTCCGCAGCAGTACGGCTCGTATGGCCCACCGCCCAAGGATCCCGAGCCCCCGCGCCGATCGAACACCTTCTGGCTGTGGGTTGTCGGGATCGGCGCGCTGGTGGTGATCGTCGCGCTGATCATCACGCTGTTCGTGCTGATTCAACGGCAAGACGACAGGCCCCCAACCGTTGTCGCCACTCCCTCGACGCGAACCTCGACGACCACCGTGCCCAGTCGGCCGACCATCCCACCGATACCGAGCTTCACCATTCCGCCGATCCCGGTCAATCCCCCAACTCAGGGAAGCCAGGCCGCGACGGAGACCGTGGTCTACGAGGTGGGCGGCCACGGCCCGGCCCTCAACATCACCTACTTCGACGCCAGCGGCTCCCTGCAAATGGAGTTCAATGTCAAGCTGCCGTGGCGCAAAGAGGTCAAGTTGAACACCGAGCAGGTGACGAACGCCGTGGTGATCGCCGCCGACTTCTCGCACGATGTGTCGTGCTCGCTGGTTGTCAACGGAACACAGAAGAGCACGACGTCAGGAAAGATGGCGACCTGCAGCACCCTGAGCTAGCTTGCGCCGCTGACGGTTTCGCCGGTGACGGGGTGGTATCGGGGAACCTTGACCAGCATGACGGCCACCAGTCCCAATCCGATCATCAGCACCGGGCCGGCGATACCCGCACGGGTGGCATGAAAGAGCAGCGCGAACGTGGCGAACAGCCACGGACCGACGAAAGATACTGCCCGGCCGGTCATGGTGTAGAGGCCGAAGACGAATGCCTCCCGACCGGCCGGAGCCATCCGCAGCACCAGCGTGCGGGCCGCCGACTGCGGAGGCCCGACGAACGCCGCGATGGCGAGCCCACAGACCCAGAACGCGGGCTGGCCCGTCAGGAACATCATTACGACGCCGAGGGTGACGATCGCCGTCAATGAACCGACGATGATCCCCTTGGAGCCCAGCCGGGTGTCGATCAGTCCGCCCACCACCGCGCCGAGCGCTGCCATGACGTTCCCGGCCACGCCGAACAAGGTGATGTCCGCGCCGGACAGATGGAATACGCCGTTGGCGATGACCGGCGTCAGCGCGAACATCGCGACCATCCCGTCGCGGAAGATCGCACTCGCCATGAGGAAGTAGATGATGCGCCGATCCATATGCCATTGCTCGACCAAGTCGCGCCACAACTCCCGATACACCCCCAGCAGCCCGGGCGAGCTGGGCGGCGGAGCGCCCGGATCGGCCAGCGGTCGGCTGAGCACCAGCGGCAACGCGAACACCGCGAACCATGCCGCCGCCAGCAGCGCGGACACGCGCACGTCGTAGCCGTCGCCGGCCGGTATGTGGAAGAGACCGCGGGTCGGCCCGTCTCCCGAGATGAAGCCCAGGTAGCACACCAGCAGGACCACGACGCCCCCGATGTACGCGGCGGCCAAGCCGAGGCCGGACACCCGCGAGGCATTGGCCGGCGTGGTGAGCCCGTGCAGCATCGCGTTGTAGGGGACCTGGGCCAGCTCGTTGAATACCGAACCCGCGCAATACAACCCGAGACCCAACCAGAGGTAGCGATTGTCCTCGCGCACCAGGCTCATCGTCGTGGCGACCACCACCACCAAGGTGGTGAGTGTGCCCAGCGCGACGCGGCGCCGCTGCGGGGTGTCGGCCCACACCCCGATGACCGGCGCAAGCAGGAAGACAAGGACACCGCCCAGACCCATCATCCAGCCGAGAAGGCCCTGCGGCACCCCGTCGGGCATGCCCGCACCGACCCGACCCGTCAGGTACGGCGTGAAGATGAACATCACGATGACGGTGTTGAAGGCCGCCGACCCCCAGTCGAACGCCGCCCAGGCAGCTATCCGGCCACGTGAAGTGTGGGTCTGCAATTGTCGGCCGGTCCCTGGGTCTTGACGCCCCACCGGGTTCTCGACCCCAGGCATGCTCATTACCGACCAGCGTAGCCTGGGGCGCCAATGGCAACCTTTACGATTGCCCCATGCCGATACCCGCACCAAGTCCCGATGCCCGCGCCGTTGTCACCGGAGCCTCCCAGGGCATCGGCGCGGCGCTTGCCGAAGAGCTTGCCGCCCGCGGACACAGCCTCATCATCACCGCCCGCCGCGGTGAGATTCTCAGCGACCTCGCCAACACCCTGACCGAGAAGACGGGCGTGATCGTCGAGGTACGCGCGGTGGATCTAGCCGATCCGGTCGCCCGCGATGTGCTGTGCAAGGAACTCTCCGAGCGCAATATCTCCATCCTGTGCAACAACGCCGGGACGGCGACGTTCGGGCCCATCCGCGGCCTGGACCCCGAGGGCGAACGCAAGCAGGTGCAGCTCAACGCTGTTGCGGTACATGACCTTACGCTGGCCGTGCTGCCCGGCATGCTTGAGCGCGGCGCCGGCGGCATCTTGATCTCCGGATCGGCGGCCGGTAACTCCCCGATTCCCAACAACGCGACCTACGCGGCGACCAAGGCCTTCGCGAACACTTTCTCGGAGTCGCTGCGCGGCGAACTCAAGGGCACCGGCGTGCACGTCACCCTGTTGGCCCCCGGGCCGGTGCGCACCGTCGAACCCGACCCCGCCGAGGCATCGATCGTCGACAAGGTGGTTCCGGACTTCCTGTGGATCAACGGGGAGTACACGGCACGCGTCTCCCTGGATGCGTTGGAGCGCAACAAGATGCGCGTTGTTCCCGGCATCACGTCCAAGGCGATGTCGGTGGCTGCGGGTTACGCCCCGCGTGCCATCGTCGCTCCGATCGTGGGGAGCTTCTACAAGAAGCTCGGCGACTAACCCTGACCCCGCAGGTCCAGGAGCGCGGCACGCGCGGTCTCGACCTTTCCCGGATCGAGGGCTTGGTCCGGGTCGATGATGACGCCCTTGCATCGCAGGAAGGCATCGACCGAGGCCCTCAGAGTCTCGGCAAGGCGCTGAGCGACAGCATCGTCGGGCGGCGCGTCCTGCGCCAGTTGCCATATCGCCGTCGTCGCCGCGGCACCGATCAAGGCGGCCGCCAGTTGGTCGGCGCCGGCCGGATGCACGTTCACCCGCTCCAGGAACGACGAGATGGCCGCCGCGAGCTCGGCGATGGCCCCACGTGGACGCAGCGCCGGGGCAGGCTTGCCTCGCATGCTCACCATCTGATGCTCGAAAAGGAATCGGGTCGACTGCGGGTACCGCTGCACCAGCTCGATGAAGCGAGATGCGGCCCGCTGCGCGGACTTTCTCGGCGGAATACCGATGTCGACGGCGCCGGTCAGCTGCCGCCGGATCGCGGCCACCATGGCCTGCGCCACCGCGCCGAACAGATCATCGCGGTCTTCAAAATGCCGATACAGCTTGGGTTTAGCGGAGTTGGCCGCGCGGACGACGTCCTCCACCGTGGCCGACGGGCCGTTCCTCTCGATCGCGACGATGGCGGCGGCAACGAATCTGCGGCGCACCCGCACCTTGTGCTGTGCCCATCGTTCGCGCCGCGCATCACCACCATTCGCCATGCCATTGACGATACGCGAAGTACCCGGTACTTTTCGGTACTACCTACTGAAATGACGGACTGAGCAGCGGGAGGCATGTCATGTCGCAAACGCCTATCGACGAAGACGACTCGCCGATCGAGCGCACGGCCGTGCGACTGCTGCGGTCATCGGTCGAGCGTTCCTATAGCCCAGACGTGGACGTCGACTGGGATGCGCCCGACGTCCCGGGCCTGCGTTATGTGCCCGACAAATACATCTCGCTCTACGGCACCAAGATCTTCGACCGAATGACCGAGGACGAGAAGATCCGACTGGGACGACTCGAGGCATCCGCCCTGGCCAGCTGGGGCATCCTCGCCGAGAGCGCCCTGATGCATCCAATGCTCAAGCTGGCCTCGATCAGCGATCCACGAAGCGCCACAGCGCAATACGCGCTGACCGAGGTCGCCGACGAGTGCCGCCACTCGGTGATGTTCGGCCGCCAGATCAACACATTGAGCGATCGCAGTTATGACCCGCCGATGATCGCCCGGGCCCTGGTGGGCGTGACCGCGCTGGCACCGCTTTCCGCGACGATCTTCTCGATGATGCTGATGGTCGAGGAGATACTGGACCGGCTGCAGCGCCAGACCATGAACGACGAGACCTTGCAGCCACGCACCCGCGCGATTGCGAAAATCCACGTGGTGGAGGAAGCCCGGCATATCAGCTACGCACGGACGGCACTGAACCGTGCCGTCGCCAAGACCGGTCGGGCCCGAATGGCCGTGGAGCGATTGATCGTCGCCGCAGGAGCATCGGTGATCCCGCTGGTCATGGTGCAACCCGCGGTGTATCGCGACGCCGGGCTTCCGCCCCTACGCTCGGCGTGGACGGCACTGCGCAACCCGCACTATCACGCGAATCTGCGGTTCTTCGGCGAACGCCTGGTCCGCGTCATGAACGAGGCCAACATGCTCGAAGGCCGCCTGGTGCAGTTTCTCTGGCGGCGCTCCCGGATGTTGCCCGAAGGCTTTGTGCCACAGTCGAAACGGACGGCAGACGCCTGAGTCTCGGGCTAGGTCTCGGCGCAGAGACAACGAACTGCTCGGCAGCCCCTACTTCTTACCCATATTGCGGATGAGCTGCTTGCCCAGCGCACTGAGGAAGCTCTGAAAGCTCCTGTTGCTGAGCAGGCGCCGCCACCAGCTGGGCTTCTCAGGTACAGGCTTGCCGTTCTTCTTCGCGGGAGCCTGCTCGACGGGGGCGTCCTGGGCCGCCTGGGCTGCCTTCTCGGCGAGGACCTCGAAGGCGGATCGCGAATCGACCGTTTGGCCGTACTTGGATTGCAGGGGGCTGGACGCGGCCGCCGCCTTGATGGCGTCGTCACCGATGGCGGCCATCAGCGAACGCGGCGCACGCATCCGGGTCCATGCCACCGGCGTCGGCGCGCCCCTCTCGGAGAGCACCGTGACGATCGCCTCGCCGATGCCCAGCGAGGTCAGCGCCGTGCCCATGTCGTACACATCCGTCTTGGGATAGGTCTTGACGGTCTTGGCAAGGGCCTGCTGGTCCTCGGGCGTGAACGCACGCAGCGCGTGCTGAATACGCGCACCCAACTGCGAGAGCACGTTGTTGGGCACGTCGGTGGGCAGCTGGGTGCAGAAGAACACGCCGACACCCTTGGACCGGATGAGCTTGACGGTCTGCTCCACCTGCTCCAGGAACGCCTTCGACGCGTCGGCGAACAGCAGGTGCGCCTCGTCGAAGATGAACACGAGCTTCGGCTTGTCAACGTCGCCGACCTCGGGCAGCTTCGTGAACAGGTTGGACAGAATCCACATCAAGAAAGTGGAGAACAGAACCGGCCGCGCAGCCTGCGCCCCTAGCTCGACAAGCGTGATGATGCCCTTGTCTCCGGAAGTACGCATCAGATCGTTCGGATCGATTTCGGGTTCGCCGAAGAACGTGTCGCCGCCGTCGGCCTCCAGGTTGATCAGCGCTCGCAGGATCACGCCCGCCGTCGCCGCCGACACGCCACCGAGGTTCTTCAGGTCCGCCTTGCCCTCATCGCTGGTCAGGTGCGTGATGACCGCGCGCAAATCCTTCAGATCCTGCAGTGGTAGCTGCTGTTGGTCTGCCCAGTGGAAGATCAGCCCCAGCGTGGATTCCTGGGTCGCGTTGAGCCCCAGCACCTTTGACAACAAAATCGGCCCGAAGCTGTGGATGGTGGCACGAATGGGCACACCGATTCCGGTGGTTCCGAGGGAGACAAACTCGGCCGGGAAGCCCGTCGGCGCCCAGTCGTCGCCGGTGTCCTTGGCGCGGGCGGCGGTCTTGTCGTTGGCCTCGCCGGGCTTGGAGATGCCGGACAGGTCGCCCTTGACGTCGGCCATGACCACAGGCACTCCTGCGGCGCTGAGCTGCTCGGCGATCACCTGAAGGGTCTTGGTCTTGCCGGTACCGGTCGCGCCGGCGATGAGGCCGTGCCGGTTGAGGGTCGCCAACGGAATGCGGATACGCGCCGCCGGGTCGACGGTGCCGTCGACCACGACCGACCCCAGTTCAAGTGCTTGACCTGTGGTGGCGTATCCGGCGGCGATCTGCTGTGCGGGCGTGGCTCCCGCGGTGGTCTGCTCGGCCATGGCCACGACCCTAATGCCCCGAACCGTCCCCGTCATCGCCGACGGTGGGGTCGGCGATGAATTGCTCGCGAAATTCCGCGTTGACGTCACACTCGCGGATCGCACGTACCGCTAATGTGGTCAGACTGTGAGTGCTCCACGCGATGAACTGGTCTGGATCGACTGCGAGATGACCGGGCTCGACCTCGGCTCCGACAAGCTGATCGAGATCGCCGCCCTTGTCACCGACGGCGACCTCAACATCCTCGGCGAGGGCATAGACCTCGTCATTCATGCCGATGACGCCGCTCTGGCGGCGATGCCGCCGGTGGTCGCAGACATGCATGCCAAATCCGGGCTCACCAACGAAGTCCGCAAGTCGGTGGTCACCATCCAAGAGGCCGAGGCCCTGGTGCTGGACTACATCCGCCAGCACGTGCCCTCGGCCAAGACCGCTCCCCTGGCCGGAAACTCGATCGCCACCGACCGGGGCTTCATCGCGCGCGATATGCCGGAGCTGGACGGCTTCCTGCACTACCGGATGATCGACGTCAGCTCCATCAAGGAGCTGTGCCGTCGCTGGTACCCCCGGATCTACTTCGGCCAGCCCGACAAGGGCCTGGCCCACCGCGCCCTGGCCGACATCAAGGAATCGATCCGCGAGCTGCGCTACTACCGTCGCGCGGCCTTCGTCCCCGACCCCGGGCCCTCTACCAGTGACCTTGTCGCGATCGTGGCGGCCCTCGATAACGCGCCGGATACCGATTCGGCCTAAGGCGCCCTCACCGGTTAAGATCTGTGACGCCGCTTCGCGCGGCAATGGTGGCTGTAGTTCAGTTGGTAGAGCACCAGGTTGTGATCCTGGCTGTCGCGGGTTCGAGTCCCGTCAGCCACCCCACCACGGAAATCCCCGTCTACTCCGGTAGGCGGGGTTTTCGTTTACTCGTGGACCAATCCTCCTCAAACGGCCGCGACTAGCCTCGGGACGGCACATCAGTAGCCGTATAGCCCGTCGTGTGCTTCGCTGGCGCTCAGCGGAAAGCGCCGTCGACAACACTGGCCCTGTTCTGGAGGTAGTACTTGGATTCCCCTCAGTTCCTCAACCGCGTGACCCTGATGCGTGACGACGTACCGAATTTCGAGACCTACCCGTTTTCGTTACCGCTGATTCGGTCCATGGAGACCGTCGAGTTACATCCACGGATCACCTTTTTCGTGGGAGAGAACGGGTCCGGCAAGTCCACTTTGCTCGAAGCCATCGCTATGGCACTCGGCTTTAACGCCGAGGGCGGCGGCCGAAACTTCACGTTCTCGACCCGAGCCTCCCATTCCGGACTCCACGATTACCTTCGGATCGCTCGCGGAGTACGGAAACCACGAACGGGGTACTTCCTGCGTGCGGAAAGTTTCTTCAACGTCGCCACCGAGATCGAGCGCCTGGACGGAGGACCGAGCGGGCAGATCATGTCGTACTACGGCGGCCGATCGCTACACGAGCAGTCCCACGGCGAAGCCTTTCTGGCGCTGATGACCAACCGATTTTCCAATGACGGCCTTTACGTGCTCGACGAGCCCGAAGCGGCGCTCTCGCCTGCGCGCCAAATGGCCGCGTTAGCACGAATGCACGAATTAGTTTGCAAAGGTTCACAATTCGTCATCGCCACTCATTCGCCGATCCTCATGGCCTACCCAGATTCACTCATCTACGCCTGCTCCGAAGAAGGAATCAATCCCGTTGACTATCGCGACACAGAGCACTACCGGATCACACGAGAGTTCCTCGTGAACCCGGAGCCGATGCTGCGAATTCTGCTTTCCGACGAGCCGCTGTGACGGCGCAACCTTGACGTATCAGCCGTTCGTTCCGTTCTGCCTCCTGATCCGTGCCACCGCCGCCGCACGAACCGCCGCCACCAGCCAGGTACCCCATACCGCGACCGGGTAGTCCGCACCAGCGCTACCTGACCTGGCGCAATCAAGATCAAATTCAGGAAACCCGCCCATGGGCAGTACGTCCATAATTGCCTCCATGGCAAATCATGTGCCACACGTCATGCACTTCCGCAGTGATTCCTCCCCAAAATTTCTAGCAAATAGTTTTGATAGTTGATCATCTCAGGGGCGAACCCACAGCAGGCATGCTGCCACCGATCATTGGCGGCAAGACTTACGGAAATAGACACTATGACCAGGTGTGTCAGATGTGAACAATCTGGTTACGCCATGATCCAGTCTTTACCAACAGCTGTATACGAGAACTGGTAACGCGTGTCATACTCTTCGCGGGCTAACGCCCATCCGCTACTTCCATACCTGTTTCCAAGGGGTACCAGTGACCGCGACCACCACCAATGAGTCCACTCGGAACTTCACTCGGACCCGCAACGGGTACGACCCGATCGAGGTCAACGAGTACATCAGCCGGCTGACGATCATGCACCAGTCCGGGCTCAACGATGTCGAGACGCTCAAGAGCCGCCTCGAGGACGCCACCAAGCAGATCGCCTCGCTCAAGGACGAGGTGTCCACACTCAGTGACACCTCCCCCTCCGCGCACGCGATGACCGACCGCATGGCCAAGATGCTGCGCATCGCGGTCGACGAAGTCTCCGAGATGCAGAACGAGGCGCGCACCGAGTCCGCGGCCCTGGTCGCCTCGGCCAAGTCCGATGCCGAGGCCATGCGCACCAAACACAAGGAAATGCTGGCCGACATGGCGGCACGGCAGAGCGCACTGGAGACCGAATACACCGAGGTCATGGCGCGTGCCCGCGAGGAAGCCAATCAGATTGTGGCCCAGGCGGTCAGCGAGTCTGAGCGCCTGCGAGCCGCCGAGACCAAGCGGCGCGAGAAGGCCGAGACCGAGTTGGACGAAGAGCTGACCAAGCTACGCACCGAGACCCAGGCGGCCGTCGACGAGCAGCGGCGCGGTACCCAGGCCGAGTGCGAGAAGCGGCTCGCCGATGCCAAGGATGAGGCCGACCGCCGTCTGCGCCTGGCCGACGAGCAGATCGAGCGCCGCTTGGATCAGGCCCGCCGGTCGGTGGAAGAGGTTGGCCAGCAGCGCATCTCGATCCTGGAGCAATTGATGAGCGTGCACGGCAAGCTGGAGAGCATCCCGTCGATCCTGGAGTCGGCCTACCGCGATCGCGACAACTCCAAGTCGATCATCATGGTGCCGTCCAAGCGTGTGATCGACCAGAAGGTCATCGAGGGCTGATCTCAGGCCCCGCGAGCAGACGTAAAAGCCCCCGACACGCCGAGCGCGCGGGGGCTTTTACGTCTGCTCGCCAGTTGATGCCTACTGCTGCCTGGTGTTTCCGGCCTTCCACTGCGACCACGGGATGTTCCAATCGCCCAGCCCTTCGGTGCCGGGTAGCACCGGCCCGACGGTGTTGGAGACGATCACCACGTCGCCGCGCTTGGTGTTCTCGTAGAACCACTTCGCGTTCGCCGTGCTGACGTTGAGGCAGCCGTGGCTGGTGTTGGTGCGGCCCTGCGCGCCGACGGACCACGGTGCGGCGTGCACATAGATGCCGCTGTACGACATCTGAGTGGCGTACTGCACCTTGGTGCGATACCCGTCGGGTGAGTTGACCGCGACGCCGTAGGTCGAGGAGTCCATGATCAGATCCTTGAACCGCTCGCCGATGATGTAGGTGCCGTTGTTGGTGGGGGCCTTGTCTTTACCCATCGAGGTGGGCATGGTCTTGATGATCTCGCCGTTGCGCTCGACGTTGACGACCTTGTTGTTGTCGTCCACCCGGCTGATGATCGCGTCGCCGATGGAGAAACGCGAGGCCGCGTTGTCCTGTCCGAACACACCATTGCCCAAGTCCACACCGTAGGTGTTGACCTTCACGTCGATCGAGGTGCCCGGCTCCCAGAATGCCTCAGGGCGCCAACGCACTTCGCGGTTATTCAACCAGTAGAAGGCACCCTCGACAGGCGGGTTGGTGGTGATCTTGATGGCTTTCTCGGCCGCGGCCCGGTTGGGGATGTTCTCGTCGAACCGAATCGCCACGGTCTGACCGACGCCGACCACCTCGCCGTCGCCCGGCACCACGTACGGCATCGTCATGTTGTCCGGCGAATGGGTGCGGAACGTCGCGTTGGCGCGCGCCACACCGCCAAGACCCCGGGCATCAGCGGTGATCGTGTACTGCTTGTCGTAACCGAGCGGTTCGGTGGTGGACCAGGTCACACCGTCCGGGCCGATTTCACCGGCAATGTCTTTGCCATCGGAGTTGACCATGGTGACGGTTCCGAGCACACCTTCACCCGCGGTCACCGTCACAGGCGCATCGACCGGCACGCCGACCGCGCCATCCTTAACCGACATCGCCAGCTTGGGCACCAACAGATCGGCGTAAGGCGTTGCCTTGTCAATGACTTTCGGCGGCTCCTTGGGCGCGGTGCTCGTGCATCCGGCCAGCACGGTCAGTGCTACGAAAGGAAGAACCAGCGCGGTTACCCACCGCCGACGCGCGCCACTTCGCAGGCGTGGACGACCCTGGGTCATTCTTTGCTCCCTTTGAATCTTGATGCATGCAAGCTCAGCGATGATTGTACGGGTTCACGAGGGCCCACGACGACCTCAATAACCGCGACCGGGCTATCGCGGGGATTTCAATTTTCGTTACGGGCGCCGAGGCTGCTAAGGTCTTCCACGCACGTTCACGCGCCGTTAGCTCAGTTGGTAGAGCAGCTGACTCTTAATCAGCGGGTCCGGGGTTCGAGCCCCTGACGGCGCACCACAGAAACGCCTCGTATCCCAGTCCTGGGAGCGGGGCGTTTCATTTTGGTCGAGAACCCCGGGAATACTCGGGGGCTCCTCGTGTTGGGTTGACCGTGACAGTTCCCCATGTGGTTCCCCCAGTGACCCTTAACTCCGGTACCGCGATTCCCCAGCTCGGCTACGGCGTCTGGCAGGTGCCCGACGACGAGGCGCGTGCCGCCGTCTCGACCGCGCTCGAGGTCGGATATCGCAGCATCGACACCGCCAAGATCTACGACAACGAGGTAGGCACCGGCGCGGCCATCGCAGAGTCTGGCGTCCCTCGCGGCGAGATCTTCCTGACCACCAAGCTGTGGAATTCCGACCAGGGCTACGACAACGCGCTGCGCGCCTTCGACGCCTCCCTAGCGCGGCTGGGCACCGATTATGTGGACCTGTACCTCATCCACTGGCCGGTCCCGGAGCTCGACGAATATGTGGCCAGCTTCAAGGCCTTGCAGCGGATCCAGGCCGACGGCCGCGCCAAGGCCATCGGGGTCAGCAACTTCACCGTCGACAACCTCAAGCGGCTGATCGACGAGACCGGAGAAGTGCCCGCTCTCAACCAGATCGAGCTGCATCCCCGGTTCACCCAGCCCGAGCTGCGCGCCTTCCACGCCGAGTACGGCATTGCCACCGAGGCGTGGTCGCCGCTGGGCCAGGGCACGATTCTGCAGGATCCGACGCTCGGCGCCATCGCCGAAGCACACCAGGTGAGCACCGCACAGGTGATCCTGCGCTGGCATCTGCAGCTGGGCAACGTCGTCATCCCCAAGTCGGTGACACCGGCACGCATCGCGGCCAACTTCGACGTGTTCGGCTTCGAGCTCAGCGCCGACGAGGTGGATCGGATCACCGCGCTCGATGCGACCGACGGCCGCATCGGCCCGGATCCGGCGACGTTCAACCTGCGTTAGCGCGCATCACTGCACGATGTAGTGGCTCTCCTCGGGTGATGCGAGCATGCGCTCCATGGTCTTTCGATCGAAGGGCCACAGATCGACCGACCCGTCCTCGGTGAGGTACCAGGAGTTACAGCCAGTAGCCCACACAGTCGGCTTCATCGCTTCGCGCGCTTGGTCATTGAACTCATCGGTGGCCTCGCGGCTCACTTCGACCGTGGTGATCTCGCCGCGGGCGAAGCGATGAAGCCAGCTGATGATGTACTCGGCGGTGCGCTCGGCCGTGTGCTGCAGCCAGATCGACCCGGTCGGCGAGTTGGGGCCGAGCACGGTGAAGAAGTTCGGGAAGCCGGGGATCGCGGTCATGCGGTAGGCCTTGGGCCCCTTGTCCCATGCCTCGTCAATCGAATATCCGTCCTTGCCAACCAGATTCATCGGACGCATGTAGTTGTGCGCCTGGAATCCGGTGGCCAGCACGATCACGTCGAAGTCGCGCTCGATGCCGTCGACGGTGACGATTCCGGTGGGTGTGATCCTGTCGATGCGGTCGGTGACGATCTCGACGTTCGGCTTCTGGACGGCGCGGTGGAACGACCCGGACAGCACCTGCCTCTTACACAGCGGCTGGTAATCCGGGGTGAGCTTCCGACGCAATTCCTTGTCGCGGATCAAGTGCAGGCACGCGCGGGCGTACTGCTGCACGAGCCGCCGCCCCCAGCCGGGCCTGGTCACGATGTTCACCAGAGCGTCGGTGCCTGTCAGCGCACTGAACCGCACGATACGTTGGGTCGGCAACGCCTCTAACAGCTTCGTGACGAACTTCGGCTGCCGCATCGCCATCGGCGCCCACAGCACCCACTGCGGAGTCCGGATGAACGACGTCACCTGCTCGACGACGGGCTGCATGGCCGAAACAATCTGTACGCCAGTGGAACCGGTTCCGATGGCGGCGACGCGCTTGCCTTCCAGGGTGATCGAATCGTCCCACCGCGCGGTGTGCACGACCTTCCCCTGGAAGCTGTCCAGTCCGGGGATGTCGGGGATGTTCGGATGGTGCAGCACCCCGGTGGCGGCGATCAGAAAATCACACTCCAGGCTCTCCCCTACCCCGGTCGTCACCCGCCAGCCGGTTCCGGTGAACTCGGCTGCCGTCACTTCCTGTCCGCACCGAATATGCGGCATCACGCCCAGATCCTCGGCAGCCTTGCGGTGATACGCCTGAATCTCACTGCCGGTGGCGAAAAGCCGCGGCCAGTCCGTCCGGGGCGCGAACGGATACTGATAGGCCTGCGAGGGCACATCGCAGGTCAGCCCCGGGTAGCGGTTCCAGTACCAGACGCCGCCGACGTCCTCACCCTTCTCCAGAATCGTAAAATCGTCGAAGCCGGCCTCTTTGAGCTTGTGTCCCACAGCGATTCCGGCCATACCCGCGCCGATGACGACGATCCTGGGGTCACGCTGATCGCTCACTTCTGATGCTCCTTGCTCTGACGCTCGATGCGCTCGATATAGGCACCGCGCGCGTTCAGGTCGAGCGATGTCAGCGCACGACGGTCGTCGATGAGTCGGCGGGCGAGTCGCTCGACTGGTTCGGGCACAAACAGATCCACCAGACCCCACCCGAACGCGAGCCAGCCCGGCACCGAGATCTGCGCACGGCGGGTCTGCACGCTGCGCACGATGGCCTCGGCCACGTCCTCGGGATCGACCGTCGGCATGCCCTTGCCCAGTGGCGCACCCGAAGCCAGCTCGGTCCGGACCGCGCTGGGCAGCACACAGCTGACGCTGACGCCGGTGTTCCCGTACTCCTTGCGCAGCGCCACCGACAACCCCACGGCACCGAACTTGGAGGCGTTGTAGGTGACCATGCCGGGGACGGCCAACTTGCCTGCCATCGACGCCACGTTGACGACGTGTCCACGACCGCGGGCCACCATCTCCGGCAACGCGGCGCGCGCACCGTTGAGCGGCCCGCGCACGTTCACATCGAGGATCAGGTCCGTGGTGCGCTCGTTTTCTTCGACGAATCCGCCCAGCGGCATGACGCCGGCATTGTTGATCAGGATGTCCACCGGGCCGGATTCGGCACGTACCCGGTCGAGAAACGCGGCCCAGGACTCGGGTTTGGTGACATCGAGGACACCGGACTGTGCATTACGGATGCCGTCCGCGGTTTCTTTGGCGACCACGTCGTCCACATCGCCAATCCATACTTCGGCGCCCCGCTCGGCGAAGAGGCGCGCGGTCGCGGCCCCAATACCCCTGGCTCCGCCGGTGATGACGACCACCGCGCCGGCAAGCTCGATCTTCGGATAGCGACTCACATCAACCTCCAGTGAACGGAATGGCGTGTCAGTTTCGGAATGATATGTCATTCTTGAGTCATGTCAAGGTCGGTAGGATCGCCGCTTATGTCGACAAGCCCGGCTGGTTCTCCCACGCTCAGTCGCGCCGAGCGCAAGAAGCTCGAGATGCGGCAGGAGATTTTGGATGCGGCGTTCGCGTGCTTCGCCGAGCAGGGCTACCACGCCACGGGTGTCGCGGACATCGCCGGACGGATCGGGATCGGCCATGGGACCTTCTACCGGTACTTCAAGAGCAAGCGGGACATCATCGAGCATGTCATCGATGACGTCACCGGACAGATCTTTGAGGCGATCAGTGCCGAGAACGCCGCAGGCCTTGCCGACGACATAGAGCAGTACCGCCAGCAGTCGGTCCGGATCGGCGCCGCGCTTGCCCACCTGTTCCGGGACAACCCGCAGTTGCCGCTGCTTCTGCTGGAGGCGGGCTCGGTCGACAGCGAGCTGCGCGAACGCGTATTCGCCATGCTCTCCACCAGCGATCACCTGACGGAAGCCTATCTGCGGCACGGAGTCGAAAAAGGTTATCTACGTGCCGATCTCGACACCGAGTACACCGCTCGCGCGGTGACCGGGATGATCCTGGCCAACGGACTGCACGCCTCGCGGGGCGGCGAAGTACAGGACACCGAACGATTCTCGGACGCGGTCATCGCGCTCATGTACGGCGGGATCGGCCCCTAACCACCCAGCTCGCGACACCGGAGGACAGCGGTCAGGTCCCCACCCCCTAATCTTGCTGTCATGGCCGCAGTGAGCAAAGTGTTCGCAGCCAGGCTCTCAGGCCTGGTGGTTCTCGGCCCGGACGGCGAATCGATCGGACGGGTACGCGATGTCGTGATCGCCATTGGCGTGACCCGAAAACAGCCGCGAGTCATCGGGCTTGTCGTCGAAATGCTCACGCGCCGAAGGATCTTCGTGCCCATGCTGCGCGTCACCGCCATCGAGCCCGGATCGGTGACACTCAACACCGGAAACGTCTCACTGCGCCGCTTCGAACAACGCCCCAGCGAGGCCTTGGTCCTGGGTCAGGTCCTGGACACGACTGTGCGCACCGACGATCCCCAGCTCGAACAGTTCCACGGCGTGGACCTCACCGTGGTGGACCTGGGCCTTGAGCAGACCCGCACCCGCGACTGGGTGGTCACCCGCGTCGCGGTGCGAAGCCCGCGGCGGCTGGGGCGGCGCACCGGCGTGCAGGTGACCCACTGGAGCCATATCCACGGTTTGACGCCGTCGGCCCTGAATCTCCCCGGACAGGGTGTTGCCCAGTTGATGCTCCAGTTCGAGGGCATGCGGCCGGTCGAGGTGGCCGATGCCATTCGCGAGCTTCCCCCCAAGCGACGCGATGAGGTGCTGGGCGCCTTCGACGACGAGCGACTGGCAGACATCCTCCAGGAGCTTCCCGAAGACGACCAGGCAGAGGTGCTGACCAAGCTGGAAGACGAGCGGGCGGCGGACGTGCTGGAGGCCATGGACCCCGACGACGCCGCCGACCTGTTGGGCGAGCTGCCCCCCGCAGAGGCCGAATCGCTGCTGGCGCTGATGGATCCGGAAGATTCCGAGCCCGTCCGCCGACTGCTCACCCACTCCCCCAACACCGCCGGCGGCATGATGACACCGGAGCCGGTGATCCTCAGTCCCAACACCACGGTTGCCGAAGCCCTTGCCCGCGTCCGTGATCCGGATCTGACACCGGCGCTGTCCTCGCTGGTATTCGTGGTCCGACCGCCCACCGCGACGCCCACCGGGCGCTACCTCGGGTGTGTGCACCTGCAGCGCCTACTCCGTGAACCCCCCTATGCGATGGTCGGCGGCATTCTCGACACCGACCTGCCCTATCTGGACGCCGAGGCCCCGCTGGCCGAAGTCACCCGCTACTTCGCCGCTTACAACTTGGTATGTGGCCCGGTGATCGACAGGGAGGATCACTTGCTCGGAGCTGTCACCGTGGACGACGTGCTCGACCACCTGATGCCCGACGGCTGGCGCGCCGACGAACCCGAGAGTGTGGCAGGCGGTGACCGTTCGTGAGTGACGCATCGGCGCGACAGCGGCTCGATACGCCCCGTACTTCACGCGGACTGTCCCTCGGTCTCGATGTCGAGGCAGTCGGACGAGTCAGCGAGAACATCGCCCGGTTCCTCGGCACCGGACGCTATCTGGCCATGCAGACGGTGTTCGTCATCGTGTGGATTGTCCTGAACCTCTTCGCGATTCGCCTGCAATGGGATCCGTACCCGTTCATCCTGCTCAACCTCGCGTTCTCGACACAGGCCGCCTACGCGGCACCGCTGATCCTGTTGGCCCAGAACCGGCAGGAAAACCGCGACCGTGTCGCGCTGGAAGAGGACCGCAGGCGCGCCGAGCAGACCAAGGCCGACACCGAATACCTGGCCCGGGAACTGGCCGCGCTCCGATTGGCGGTCGGCGAGGTGGCCACCCGCGACTACCTGCGACGTGAACTGGAACAGCTACACGAAACGCTGGAAGAGATCCGCGAAAAGGGCTTGAAGTAGCGCTATTTGGGCGTCACGATGCCGTGGTCATAGGCATACACGATCGCGGCGGCCCGATCGCGTAGGTCGAGCTTGACGAAGATGCGGCCGATGTGACTCTTGACCGTCACCTCGGATATCACCAGCTTTTCGGCGATTTCGGAGTTCGTGGCACCGGAGGCGATGAGCGCCAAAACGTCCAGCTCACGCGCGGTGAGCTTCTCTTCGGCGTCGCCCGTGGTGGTGGCCGGCGCCCGCCGATAGGCGTTGAGCACCCGCGATGTCACCGCCGGGTCCAGATACGCCTCACCGCGAGCCACCGCGTGCACGGCGCGGACCAGCTCCTCGGCGGGCGAGTCCTTCAGGATGAACCCTGCCGCACCTGCGCGTAAAGCTCCCGAGAGCAGCTCGTCGTCGTCAAATGTGGTGAGCGCCAAGGCAGGCGGCCCGTCGGATGCATGGAGTAACCGGATGGCCTCGATGCCGCTCATCTGCTTCATACGCAGATCCATGATCACCACATCGGGCCGCACCTGAGTCACCGCCGCCGCGACCTCGCTGCCGTCGGCGCACTCGCCCACAATCGCGAATCCGTCCTTGCGGCGCAGAATCCGACGTAACCCGGTGCGCACCAGTTCCTGGTCGTCCACCAATAGCACGCCCACCTCGGCGTCAGTCATGGCGCCACAGCACCTTCCGTCGGGCGCGGCACGACGTCCCGTTGGACAGGGGAACCGTGGCGGACACCGTCCAGCCGTCCTCGGCCTTCCCGGCACGGAACTCCCCGCCCAGCGTCTCGATGCGCTGCCGCATTCCCGAGAGCCCACCTCCCGAACACGCATCCGGCCGGAGCCCAACCGCCAGATCGTTGCTCACGGTCAGACTCGCGACCGAGCCGTTGACGTCCAGCAATACCGCAGCCGACGACTTAGGCGAATGCTTGGCGATGTTGGCCAACGATTCCTGGGCCACCCGATACAACGCCAAACCCACTCCGGCGCTGACGGACTCACCCAGCCCGTAGATATGTGATTCCACCGCCATTCCCGCCGCAGTGAAATCAGCCACCAGATCCGGGATATCGGCGATGCCGGGTTCGGGGGCCAAACGCATCGGCTCGACGCCACCCGGACCCGCACTCAGTAGGCCCACGGTGCCTCGGATGTCCGACATGGCCTGACGCCCAAGGCGTTCAGCGTCGACCAAGCCTGCGACGGCATCGTCCACATCATGATCCTCCTGTAACGCTCGCCTTGCTCCGGTGAGATGCAACAGTGTCACCGAAAGAGAATGCGCTATCACGTCGTGGATTTCACGCGCGATGCGACGCCGTTCATCGGCGGCAGCCTGTTCCTGCATACGTACCTGCTGTGCGCGTTCCTGCAGCAGAATTCGTTGTTGCAATTGCATGATGTGGCCGATCAGCCACCCGGTCACGACGAAGAACACCATGTACAGCGAGAAGGTGCCGAGGTGATGCAGTTGCTCGGCCACCAACAACAGCGCCACACAGGCGCTCACCGCAAGCAGCCCCGCGCGCACCGACGCCATCGCACCCACCTCGCCGATAGTGAACATCAACAGAAAGGGGGCGGCGTCCACCACATTCGGCGGCCACGTCAAGAACAAAGCCACCGCTGCGAGACCACATGCCACGGTCCAGAACGTGTTGAGCTTGTAGCCACCAACGGTGAAAATGAGGATCGGCGCCAACGCCACGCCGACCGCCAGCAGCAGCACCCAGGGATGAGTGAAGCCACGCTGCACCACCGCGCATCCCACGATGAGCAGCGTGCTGCCGTACATCACCAGCGGCACAGTCCACGGAAACTCGTACGGCACCAAAGCACGGCGCCGCAGCGCGACTTCCCGGAACCGATCCATAGTGCCAGCGTAGAGGCGGTCGGCCCGTCGCACATCATGCTTCACGCGGATCTACGTCTCCTACCACGGTAGGAGAACAAGTCTCGCCTACAGCACGACGACGCCCACCCGGCATCTCCGTAGCGTCGGCAGGCATGTGGGACGCCATCGCACGGTTCTCCAGCCGCTACGCGGTTCTGATCATCGGACTCTGGATGCTCGCCGCCGGAGCGGGCAATCTGCTTGTGCCTCAGGTGGAAAGCACCGCGCACAACCATGCCCGCGGCTTCCTGCCGCAGGACGCACCGGTGAACGCCGCAGGTGCCGTCATGGGTAACCAGTTTCAGGACGGCGCGGGTAACAACCTCAACTACCTGGTGCTGGAAAGCGATCGCAAGATGGGACCCGTCGAGCATCAGTATCACGACCGGCTGCTGACCAAACTGCGCGCCGATACCACACACCTGGACTCGGCAATGGACCTGTGGGCCGATCCGCTGACAGCCGAGGGCGCGCTCAGTCCAGACGGCAAGGCCGTCTACACCATGCTGCGCGTCAACGGCGAGCTCGGCGCCGCCAAGGCCAACGAGGCACTGACTGCGGTTCGCAAGATTGTCGCGGACGAGCCCGCGCCGGAGGGTATGCACGCCTGGGTCACCGGGCCGGGGGCCACCATCGCCGACGAGCTGACCGCCATCGACACCCAGATGCTGATGATCACCGGTGTCACCGTGGTGCTCATCGCCGTGTTGTTGTTCATCGTGTACCGATCCGTCATCACCGCGGCGATCCCGTTGATGACAGTAGGCCTCGGGCTTGCGGTGGCACGTTCGATCGTCGCCCTCCTCGGTGAGCGCGATCTCATCGAGGTGTCCATCTTCTCGGTGGCACTGCTTGCCGCCCTCGTTCTCGGCGCGGCGACCGACTACGGCATCTTCCTGCTGGGCCGCTACCACGAACAACGCCGCTCCGGCGTGCAGCACGAGCAGGCCCTGGTCATCGCGAATCGCAGTGTGGCCCCAGTCATCGCGGCATCCGGGCTGACCATCGCCGCAGCGCTCTCCTGTCTGCTGTTCGCACAGGTGGGCATGCTGCGCAGCGCCGGACTGCCTTGCGCCATCGGGATACTCACCGGCATGCTGGCCTCGCTCACGCTGCTGCCCGCACTCATCGGATTGGCGGGCCGCCGTGGCCTGGCACAGCCGCGTCCGGTGCGTGGACAGCCGGGGCGCCGCTGGCGCCGGGTGGGAGCCATGGTCGCGCGCTGGCCGGGTCCGGTGCTGGCCGGGTCAACGCTGGTGCTCATCGTCTGCGCTCTGCCCGCAACCGGTCTACGTCTGGGCTTCGACGAGCTTGCCGCCCAACCGCTTTCCACTCAGGCCAACCAGGGCTATCAAGCAATGGATCGACATTTCCCGCCGAACCGCCTGCTGCCGGAGATCGTCTCGATCGAATCGGACCATGACCTACGCAATCCCGCCGGCGTCATCGGGATCGAGCGAGTTACCAAGAAGCTCATGGAGATTCCCGGAATTCGCATGGTCCAATCGGCCTCCCGCCCCGCGGGCTCCATTCCCGAACAGGCCGCGCTGACCGAACAGGCCGGAATCATCGCCGATCAGTTGGATGACGGAACCGCCCAGATGAGCCAACGATTGGGAGCCGTCGACCAGCTCTCGACAACACTGAGCCAGTTCTCCGGGGCCATCGCGCAGCTGCAAAAGGGACTGGCCGGCGGGGTAAGCGGACTCGGCGAGCTCAACGGCGGCGTCGGCGACATGCACTCCGGGATGAAGGCGCTGCAGGACAACGTCGCTCAGGTCTCCGGGTACATGGAGCCGCTGCGCAACTTCACCAACGGCAACCCCAACTGTGCCAATGACGGCATCTGCTCGCTGGTGCTCAAGGCCGTCGAACCTATGGATTCCGTCGTCGCGGCGACCGCCTCTCTGACCGCCAGTACCGCCAAATTCGGCACCGGCGCCCAGGGCATGCAGAAATCGTTCTCCGGCGCCGTGGATTCGGTGAAGAACATGCGAGCAACCGTGGGGCAGCTGAGCGCTATCACCGACCAACTCACCAAGGCAGTCGGCGAGACACGCAGCATGTTCTCCGGGCTCACCGAATACCTACGTGCCATGCGCGAGGACTTCCGCAGCAGTGGTGAAGGGGGCTACTACCTGCCGCAGCGCGCCTGGCAGGACCCGCGGTTCCAGCGTGCGGCCGGACTCTACTTCGGCCCTGACGGGCGTTCCACGCGCATGCTGGTGTTCGGCGACGGCAAGGTATTCGGGGCCGACGGCGCACATCGCTCCCCGCAGATCATGCTCGCGGTGAGCGAAGCCACCAAGGAGGGCACCCTGGCCGGTACCACGGTCAACCTCACCGGATTCGGCACGGGCACCGCCGAATTGCGCGGCTACGTCAACGACGACTTCCTCCTGCTGGCGGCCGTGGCGCTCGCGCTGGTCTTCCTCATCGTGCTGGTCATGCTCCGCAGCCCGGTGGCAGCGGCCGTGGTGATCGGCACCGTCATCGTCTCGTACGTGTCCGCACTCGGGATCACCACCCTGATCTGGCATGACGTGCTAGGACGTGACCTGCATTGGTCGGTCCCGTCGATCGCCCTTATCGCACTGGTCGCGGTCGGCGCCGACTACAACCTGTTGCTCACCATGCGCATGCGCGAGGAGATCTTCCTGCACGGCGCCGGATTACGTACCGGAATGATCCGCGCATTCGGCGGCACCGGCGGCGTGGTCACCACGGCCGGAATCGTCTTCGGCATCACCATGTTCGCGATGCTCTCCAGCAACGTCCTGAGCATCGAACAGGTCGGCACCGCCATCGGCGTCGGACTGATGATCGACACACTCATCGTCAGAACCTTCGTGGTGCCCGCGATGGCGGGCGCACTGGGCAAGTGGTTCTGGTGGTCACCGGCGCCGCTGTTGCGCGGCTTGTTGTTCCGGTGGTCCAAGACTCGATCGCCGCGTACCGCCGGGGTGCTCTCGTACTTGTTGACGAGGCCGTCGCGGCTGGAAAGAACCCAGGCCTAGCCCTCCGGGTCGGCGTCTCTGTCGATGAGGCGTCGCGGAAACGCCAGAATGCCGGCGACCGACAGCAGCCACGCCAGCAGGCGCACCACACCGATTCCCACACCGGGCGCCGGGGTCTGGTCGATAACCCAAGTCGACCAGGCGTCGAGCATGAACGCGATCGGGAGACCAATCGCGACCGCTATCGAAATTCGGTCGAACTTCTCGCGTTCCGGCCAGTAGTGCATTGCCGTCGCTGCGATGCCGACCAGGAGCACCACGGCAAGGCGCACGCCATCCACGCCGAAGAACACGGTGAAGGCAAATCCGACGACGTAGAGCACCATCGCCGACGCCTTGACCGCGGTCGCGTCAAGACGTAGACCAGCGACGAAAATCATCGGGATCCAGCCAGTGCGCAGGTACGTGGCACGGGCTAAGAGTACCCAGGTGAAGGCGCAATCGCGAGGCCAGACAGCGAATATTGCCCAATAGGTATGGCTACCCCATTCTGTGCGCCAGGTCCTCGAGTGCCGATTTTGCCTGCTCGGACGTCAACAGCGGATTGGCATACACGTCGACGAGCGTGGCCGCCATCTTCAAATCACCCTCGGGTGAACCGATATCCACCCCGAGGCCACGCGAAACATGTTGCTGAAGCAATGGGACCGCCAACGCCATGGCCGTAATGACGGTGGCGCGTGACTTCACATCGATCTCCGCCGGAAACACCCGGTTGTGATCGGCACCGGCCAACCAGCCTTCGGTCATCGCGACCATCTCATCGAACACCTGGCCCGCGGAGCCGTCGACCAGCGCCCGTGTGATGTAGTCCTGATACTGACCGATCGGGATACGCGCCGAAACATACTGCATGTCACCACGTGCCACGTTCGCCCGAACCTGCTCATTGATGTTGCGCATCGTCTTGACCAGGTATTCGTCGCACGCGTCCCGCAGCTCCTGCTTGGACCCGAAATGGTGGCGCAGCAGCCCAGAAGACACCCCGGCGCGCGCAGCGATGCCCCGAATAGTGGCACCGTCATATCCCTTTTCGCCGAATTCATGCAACGCAGCGTCCCGAATGCGGGCGCGGGCGGTGAGGTCGTCGGGATCCACGGTCTCCATCGCCATATGCTACACGAATGGACAATTGACTACACGCTTGTATAGTCGAGCTCATGGGCCTCGACACCACAGACATCACCCCACGAGAAGAGACTGCCTTCCTCACCCTCAAGGCGCGGGCCGTCAACGACGGCTGGCAGCGACCGATCCTGCACGACCCCGGTGCGACGGCCGCCGTCGCCGAAATCGACTACGACTTCAACACGCTGGGGGTTCTTACTCCAGTGGTATGCCAAGCGTCCTTGCGCGCAAAGCTTCTCGACGATCGCGTGCGCACGTTCATCGCTGAGCATCCCGACGCGGTGGTGGTCGATCTGGGTGCCGGCCTCGACGACGGATACCGGCGCGTGCAGCCGCCGGCGACCGTCGACTGGTACAGCGTCGAGCTACCCGGGATGGCAGCGTTGCGCGACAAGGCACTCCCCCCGGGGGCGCACGAGCACACCGTCGGGGTGTCCGTCACCGACTCGGCGTGGATCACCGGTATCCCGTCGGATCGCCCGACGATGGTCATTGCCGACGGCCTGTTCGCGTTCCTGACCAAGGAGCAGATCATCGCGATCATGCGAGCCATCACCGACCACTTCCCTACCGGACAGCTGGCGTACAACGACTATGGGCGCTTGGTGGTCGGGCTCTGGGTCGCAAAACTTTTCCCGCAGAAGGCCGGCAAGATAGTCAACCAGTCGCGGGAGTTCGAAGGGTACAACGATCCGCATACCCCAGAGCGCTGGAATCCGCGGCTGCGATTAGTGGAGGAATTCAGCCTGGCCGATGCGCCCGAGGTGGAACTATTTCCAACGTGGCTGCGAATCGCCACGCGGATAGCCGCCAAGAGCAAGACGTCGAGGCGGACCGCCCGCATCTTACGATTCGAGTTCTAGGCCTGTGCGCCTTCGAGACTCAGTATGAGCGCGCGGCGCGCCTCGACGAGCGGAATCACGTAGTAGTGGTGCATCGCGTAGAACACCCACAAAGGCAAGTTCATCATGATGAGGGCGGGGTTTGCACTGCCGTCAAAGGCTTGAAGAGCCGCCATCGCGGTCCACAAACAGATCATGCCGAGGGACAGCCGCCCGAAATGCGGCGACTTACGCTCTGCCGACTTCAGATAGAGACCGGCCAGGCGAACGACCGCTGACCTCATAGTGGGATCGGTGGGCAATGGACCGCGTACGAGAGCGCTCGCCACAAGCCGATACTCCTGCGGCGCAATATCCTTCACGACAGCGACATACTTCCCCCGCTCGATTAAGCCTGCCAGTGTCATCAGCACTCCGAGGAGAGGTCCTGCAACTCCGACGGCAATCCACCAATAGCCCTGTCCGCGGAGCGGATCTGGGTCCGCTGGCCTCCAGAAGATCAGCACGGCACCGCATACAGCCCAAGCCATCCCGATGTTGGCGATCAGCCGCATCCACAGCGGCGCAAGAGTGAGGCGAAGTGTCATGCAGGCACCTGCGATTCGTGCATCGTCAACAGCTCCACTCGCTTCTCCAGCCGTGGAAGCCGTCGCCACGAGCGCAACGCCAACGCGATGAATTCGATGGCCAGCACGAGAGGAACGATGACGAACAAGGGTTGTAAGAATTCGTACCGCAGCGCGAATAAAGCCGCACAGATATGCAGCCCCGCCAAGATGAGGTTGCGGGCGATCGAAGACTTGCGCGATTTGCACTCGCTACGTCGATAGATCTCTGCAATACGCGCCGCGGCCTGCTGGATCACCGGATCCTCGGGTACAGGTCCACGCTCAACCGCGCGAGAAACCTTGCGAAAGTCCGCAGGATCGACCCCGGCCAGTGCCTGAACGTATTTGTCCTTATCCAGCTCTCCTGTGATACCTATCAGCGACCCCAGGAACAAACTGAGCGCGGCAATCCCCACCCACCAGTCCAGCTGACGCCACATCGGTACATCGGTATGCCAGTCACCGATGTAGAAGTCCATTCCAAATAACGGAACAGCCAGAACCAACGCGAGCAGAAGCGAAACAACCAACGTTCGCGTCAACCACGACGCCATCGCAAGCCGAAGCCACATCCGGCGAGCATAGCTCAGCTAGCAAACTATCTGTCAAGATAGCGGAACAGGGCAATACCCCACTACATCAGTCGCGACGGAACTTGCCTGCGACCTTACGAACCACCAGCACCGCAACCACGGCCCCGAAGCCCAAGATGGTGAATTTGACGGCTGGCTTGTTCAGAGTCGCCAGCACGGAAGCCTTGGCATCCTCGGCCAGACGCTGCGGGTTTGCGCGATCACTCAGGGTGTCGACCGTCGCGGCGAGCTGATCGCGCGCCTTGTCGATATCGGCCTTGATTGCCTCTGGATCCCTGGCCACGTGCACTCCTCCACGTCCGCGGTATGAAACTCAAGCAACTACCCTAGGGCAACAACTGTACGGGTCAACAGAAAGGCACCGGTCATGGCGGAAACCAAGCGGCTCGAAGTTGGCGACAAGGCCCCGGCATTCACTCTGCTCGACGCCGACAGCGAGAAGGTATCGCTGTCCTCCTACAAGGGCCGCAAGGTGATCATCTACTTCTACCCCGCCGCGATGACCCCCGGCTGCACCAAGCAGGCCTGCGATTTCCGTGACAGCCTCGCCGAGCTCAACGAGGCCGGTCTCGATGTCATCGGCATCTCCCCCGACAAGCCCGAGAAGCTGGCGAAGTTCCGCGAGCGCGACGGGGTGAACTTCCCGCTGCTGTCCGACCCCGACAAGACAACGCTGACCGCGTACGGGGCCTTCGGTGAGAAGAAGCTGTACGGGAAGATCGTCGAGGGCGTCATCCGATCGACCTTCGTCGTGGACGAGAAGGGCAAGATCGAGGTGGCGCAGTACAACGTGAAGGCGACGGGACACGTCGCGAAGTTGCGCCGCGACCTATCCGTCTAATGCTCGGCGGGTGACAACCGGCGAGCGCGAGCCCACCGGCACGCCACCCAACTAGCAAGGGATCGCATGCCTGAGAACGCGCGCAAGTGGCTCGGCTTGGCCGCCATCGCGCTGGGAGTGGCACTGATCGTCGTGGACACGACGATCGTCAACGTCATCGTCCCTTCGATCGTGCGCGACCTCGGTGTCACCTCGGCGCAGGCCCAGTGGGTACAGGAGTCGTACACGATCGTCTTCGCGGCGCTGCTGTTGCTCGTCGGCCGCGTCTCCGACATTCTCGGCGCGCGGCGCGTCTTCCTCACCGGCGTAATCATTTTCGGTGCGACGAGCCTGCTGGCCGGCATGGCCACCACCGGAGGGTGGCTGATACTGGCGCGCTTCCTGCAAGGTTCGGGCGCCGCATTGATCCTGCCGACATCCCTCGCGCTCCTGAACGCACAGTTCACCGGCAAGGCGCGAGGTCAGGCGTTCGCCGTCTGGGGGTCGACCATCGGTGCCGCGACTGCATTGGGCCCGCTGCTCGGTGGCTGGCTATCCGAACATGCCTCGTGGCGTTGGGCTTTCGGGATCAATATCCCGCTCGTCGTGGTGATCTGCCTCGGCGCACTGGCTTTCGTCCCGCGCTCGCCGCGCACGCGCGCTCCGGTGGATGCAGCTGGAGCGTTCTTCTCGATCCTCGGACTGGGGTTGCTCGCCTTCGGACTGATCGACGGCCGCACCTACGGATGGATACACGCCGCCGAGCCGTTCGAGTTGTTCGGCATCCGGTGGACACTCGGCCTGTCCCCGGTGTTCATCGCACTCGTCCTGGCGGCACTGGCCCTGATCGGCTTTGTCATTCGTCAGGTCGCGCTGACCCGCCAGGTCGACCCCACACAGCCGACTAAAGCGCTGATGGACGTGCGGCTCTTCTCTATCGACTCCTTCCGCAATGGCAACATCGCAACGCTGATCATCGGGATGGGCGAATTCGGGATCGTGGCGGTTCTGCCGTTATGGCTGCAATTCGCGTTGGGATACAGCGCCGTTGAAGCGGGCTTGGCGCTGGTGCCGGTGGCGCTGGGAAGCTTCGTGGCCAGTGGAGCCAGTTTCGGGATGACATCACGAATCTCGGCACTGGGATTGGTCCGTATCGGCTTGGCCCTTGAGGCTGCGGGACTGGCCGTGCTCGGAACCATCGCACGGCCGGACAGCACGTGGTGGGCCATCTCGGCAGCACTGTTCGTCTATGGCATCGGCATCGGCTTCGCGACCGCTCAAGTGACCAACGTTGTGCTCGCCGACGTTCCCGAACGCAGTTCCGGTCAGGGGTCCGGAATGCAAAGCGTCTTCCGCCAACTCGGCTCGGCGCTCGGGATCGCCGTGCTGACGACGGCCTTCTTCAGCGCCATCAGCGCACGGCTCACCCACACGCTCACAGCCTCCGGGCTCCCACCCGACCAATCCGATTCCCTCGCACGCGCGATCGTACGCAGCGCGGGTGCGGCCATAGACGGGTTCGCTCACCAACCACAGACCGCCGGCATCGCTGAAGCCGCCCGTGCGTCGATGGCGCACGGCGTCGAATTGGGCAGTTACCTCGCGGCGACGTTTCTTGCGGCGGGGCTTGCCGCGACGTTTCTCATCTCGCCGGTCACCACGACAGAACCGGCATCGCGGCCCTAGCTCAGTGAATCGGCGGTATCGAAAACCGTTGCGGTGCTCTCGGTATCGACTGCCAGCTCGATGCGGCGGTGCATATCGGCGGTCATGTCCGGCATCGCCGCGATGTCGAACCACTGCGCGGCGACGTTCTCGCCGTCGGCCGCGTACGGCGACCCAGAGACCCAGTCCATACGGAACACGTGATCCAGGTACTGCGCGTGATCGCCGTTGACGTGCACAATCGGCCGACTCACGTGCACCCACACCAATCGCGTGGGCAGAGCCTGAACACCCGACTCTTCCCACACTTCCCGGACGGCGCAGTCGGCCGGGTTCTCCCCCGGATCTACGATTCCGGTGACCGCGGTCCACGCGCCATTGTCGGCACGCTTGACCAGCAGCACCTGCTCATCGCGAATGACCACACCGGTGACGCCGGGCAACCACAGTGGTGCATGCCCGATATGCCGACGCAGCTCAACTACGAAATCCGGTACCGCCATAGGCACTTCTTAACAGATCGAGTCCATATCCGGCAGACGTGAGTGTGCGGATTGAATCGATATCTGTGCGAAAACCAGCTGTATCCGCACACTCGACACTAGGAAGGCGTTTCTCCCTCTTGCTCCAGCACGACGAAGGCCGCCGCGGTGTCGCCGTCGTGCGTCAGCGTCACATGCATCGTCATATCGGCCAGGTACTCGGCGATCGCCCCGGAGAGCCGGATGCGCGGGCGGCCCCAGGTGTCCGTGACGACCTCGATGTCCCGGTGGATGTTCTCCGGTAACACCGGTCGCTGCGAATAGCGCGACCCGGACCACGCCTTGATGACGGCTTCCTTGGCGGCCCAACGGGCCGCCAAGTACCGCGCCTCACCGCCGGTCTTGGAGGCCGCGTCACGCCGCTCCCCCGGCGTGAACGCGGACCCGAAAGCGGTTCCGGGACTGGCCAGCTGCTCTCCGAACTCGGAGATGGTGACTAGGTCGATCCCGATACCGACGATCACCGGTGGTAGACCTCGTCCTCACTCAGGCGCGCACCCGGATCCAGCAACATCGAGGCTTCCTGACGCTTCTCCGACTCATCGTGATCGTGGTCGAAGCGACGCCCATCCGGCCGCTCGTACATCGGCCGACCGCCGGCCATGGCCGAGGCCAGGCGACGCTGTCCGGCGAGAACGCGCTCACGCGAACGCTTCTCGTAGTCTTCACGATCCTCTGGACGCAGCGAGGCGATGAACGCCTGCGGATGCACCAGTGCCACCAGGCCGGACACGTGACCGAAGCCGAGGCTGGTCACCAGGCCCGCCTTCAGCGGCAGCTTCTCCTTGAGCGGCAACGACTCCCGCAGCCACACGAAGTGCTGGCTGGTGGCCAGCTCGTCATCGACACAGTCCAGACTGCGGTTCGGCGGGATGACGCCGTCGCGCAATACCTGGCACAGGCCCAGCATCTGGAACACCGCGGCACCGCCCTTGGCGTGGCCGGTCAGGTTCTTCTGGGAGATGACGAACAGCGGCGCACCGTCCGAGCGCCCCAGCGAGGCCGCGAGTCGCTCGTGCAGCTCGGTCTCGTTGGGATCGTTGGCGAGCGTGGACGTGTCGTGCTTGGAGATGACGGCGATGTCGTCGGCGGTCACGCCCAGCTTGTTCAGCGCGCGCGCCAGATCCGAGTCCTTGCCGCCGCGTCCCGCCGCCAACGCACCCAGGCCGGGAGCCGGGATGGAGGTGTGCACACCGTCACCGAAGGACTGTGCGTACCCGACCACCGCGAGGACCGGCAGGCCCATCTTCAGGGCCAGATCGCCGCGTGCCAGCAGCACGCTGCCACCACCCTGGGCCTCGACGAAGCCGAGGCGGCGACGGTCGTTGGCACGCGAGAAACGCTTGTCCGCAATGCCCTTGGCCCGCATCATCTCGGTGTCGGCAGTCGCTGCCATGTCACCGAAGCCGATGATGGCTTCCAGCGTGAGGTCGTCGAACCCACCGGCCAGTGCCAGATGTGCCTTGCCGAGCCGGATCTTGTCGACGCCTTCCTCGACGGACACCGCCGCGGTGGCGCACGCGGCCACCGGGTGGATCATCGAACCGTAGGAACCGACGTATGACTGCACCACGTGCGCGGCAACGACGTTCGGCAGTACTTCCTGCAGGATGTCGTTCGGCTTGTTACGGCCCAACAGGTTTCCGTGGTACATGGTCTGCATCGAGGTCATGCCGCCCATACCGGTGCCCTGGGTGTTGGCCACCTGGCTCGGGTGCACCCAACGCATCAGCTCGGTCGGGGTGAAGCCCGCCGACAGGAAGGCGTCCACCGTCGCGACCATGTTCCACAGCGCCACCCGGTCGATGGAGCTGACCATGTCCGGGGTGATGCCCCACACGGTCGGATCGAAACCGGTCGGGATCTGCGCGCCGACGGTCCGCGACAGCTTGGTCTTGCGCGGCACCCGAACCTCGGTGCCCGACTTGCGGGTCACCTGCCAGTCGCTGCCATCGGCCAGCGGCTGGATCACGGTGTGCTCCGGATCCCACTTCACGAACTCGCGGGCCTCGGCCTCGGTCGACACCGTGAAGGTGAAGTCCTTGTCCAGGAACACCGAGACCAGCAGCGGCGAAGCATGATCGGGGTCGATGGCACCGTCGTCCACGAACTCGCGGACACCGATGTTGGCGACCACCTTCTCGTGGTACCGCTCGACCAGCTGCGACTCCGGCACCAGTTCACCGGTTTCGGTGTCGTACCAACCGGCCTCGGGATCGTTCTCCCATTTGACCAGTCCGGTGGTCCAGGCGAGCTCCAGCACGCCGGCCGCCGACAGCTCGTCGTCGACCTCCATCTCGTAGCGGGTGCGCGACGAGCCCAGCGGACCGAGCTCGCCACCACCGACGATGACCACCAGATCGGCCGGGTCAACATCCAGGTCGGCCCACTCCGGCGGCACCGTCGAGGTGTATCCGCGCGGCGGGGACGGCAGTGCCGCAATGAGACTGGGGTCCTCTTCCTCATCGGAGGTCGCGGCGGCTTCAGCCTTGGCCTTTGCCTCCATGTCCTCGCGAGCCTTGGCGGCCAGCTCGGCCATGTCGAGTTCGACCTCGGCCAGGCCACCGGTGAGGTCCTTCTCCACCGGCGCCTGCGCGGCCTGCACTCGCGCCTCCGGGCTGCACAGCGCCAGCAGCATCGACGCCATGTCCGCGGTCGAGTACGTGGTGACTCCCGCTTCTTCGACGGCGGTGACGATGGCGTCGTTGTGACCCATCAGCCCGGTACCACGGGTCCAGCCGATCAGCGCGTGCGCCAGACTAACTCGCGATGCCCACGATGACTCCGCCTTCCAGCGAGTGACCAGTGCATCGAGTGCCGACTTGGACTCGCCGTATGCGCCGTCGCCACCGAACATGCCGCGGTTCGGCGAACCGGGCAGCACCACGTGCAGACGCGAGGCGATATCGCGCTCGGCACCGATGGCCGACAGCCCACCGATGAGCCGTTGCACGGCCCACAGCAGCACCTTCATCTCCATCTCGGCGCGCGACCCGGCCTCCGACAGATCCCCGACCACCTTCGGTGCGGCGAACGGGAACAGCAGCGTCGGGGTCTGTGCGTCCTTGAGGTGAATCGACATCGGCCCAAGGCTTTCGGACTGCTCGGTGCCGACCCACTGCACCAGCGCGTCGATGTCGGAGTACGAGGCCATGTTGGCCGGCACCACCCACAGCTTGGCGCTGAAGCGTGCGCTCTCGCGGTACAGGTTGCGGTAGAACGCCAACCGGTCCTCATCGAGACGCGACGTGGTCGCGATGACCGTCGCGCCACCCGAGAGCAGCTCGGCCACCACCGACGCGGCGATCGAGCCCTTGGAAGCACCCGTCACCACCGCGACCTCGGCGCCCCACTTGCCCTGCTCGGGGCTCTCGGCACCGGCGGCGATCCGCCCGTACAGCGAGGCGTGCACGTTGCGGCCCTGCGCCAGGGACTTGCCCTGCCACCAATTGGCCTGCGTACCAACGGCATGCCCGGCACCTTCGAAGCTCTCGGCCAACTGCGCCCACTGGCTGTCGATCTCGTCTTCTTCGGTGATCCACAACCGCGCGAGGTCCTCGCGAGCGCTGGCCCAGCGGTCGTCGAACACGACGGCCTTCTTGCCGTCGAACGTCGGCGCCACCAAACGCGGCCAGTCCGAGCCCAGCTCGGCAGAGACCAGCTCGACGAGCTCGGTATCGGTGGCACCGTCGGGAACGGCGACCGGAGTCGACAGCCCAAGCTGGTCGAGCACCAGACGGGCGGCCGAGGCGAGAACGCCCTCGCGACCGGTGATCTGGTCGGTGAACTCGCTCAGCGCGGCCGCGTCGACGGTGGCACCGCCTGCACCGCCCGCAGAGGGCAGCGAGACACCCACACCGCGACGGCTGGCCACCGCGGAGACGGCGGCGTCTATCGCCGCGTCGACAGCATTGCCATCGGCCAGCGTGCTGGGCGCCAGGCCACCGAGGTCGCCGCCACGAACACTGGTGCCCTCGCGGGTACCCAATGCCAGCTCGACGGTGACGTGCTTGACCCAGCCGGGGCCGAGTTCCCACGTCTTGGTGACCCGCTCGGCGATGGCGGTAGGACGCTTGCCCGAGGGTCCGAAGACCGTCTTGAGCTGATCGTTGATCGAGTCCGAGAGCACCGGGCCGAACGGCTTGTAGGTGCGCGCCAACTTGGTGACCTGCGCACGCAGTCCGGACAGGTCCGCCTCGGCGGCACCGTCGATGGCACTCAGGTTCAACTCGGAGCCCAGGTCGACCAGCAGCTGGTTACGCCGCGAGGAGGCGCCGTCGGTGAGGCTCTCGATGGAGTCCACCGGCTCGATCTGATCGATGCGCATCTTCGTCGACAGCGCGATGAGCGCCAACGTGGCGTCGGAGGCATCGAACCCGATGTCGTCTGGACGCGGCCCACCGCTCGGTGCCGCGGGCGCAGCAGCCGGAGCAGCAGCAGGCGCGGCAGCCGCGTCCGCCGGTGCCGGAGCGACCTCTTCGATCTCGGGCTCGGGTTCCGGGTCACTGTCGGTGCCGAACAGCACGGCGTGGTCGCGCTCGACGTTGAGCACCTCGACCGAGCTGTGGCTGAACTCGGGCAGCTTCAGGGTGTTGTTGGCCAGGCCCGCGACGGTCGGCATCGACTTCACGCCGACCTCGACGAACCGTTCCACGCCGAGACCGCCCGCGGCCTCCTCGGTGAACAGCAGGTCCTGGGTCTCGATCCACCGCACCGGGCTGGCGAACTGCCAGGCGAGGAGCTCGATAAGCACCTTGCGGCACAACAGCACCGGCTTTTCGTTGCGCCAGGTGTCGTAGTCGGCGAGCACCTCGTCGAGCGGCTCGGCGGGAACCAGATCCCGGATCTCCTGGATGAATTCACGATCCAGGGTGAACGGCTTGGGCACCAGGTTCGGGATGTACTTGCCGATGATCAGATTCGGGTCACCGTCCATCGGCAGGACGCGCTCGAGGGAACGACGGAACTCGGCGACACCGACCCGCAGCACCTCGGAGTGGAACGGCACATCGATACCGGGCACCATGATGAAGGAACGACGGCCACCGAACGCTTCGCGGCGCTTCTCGACCTCGGCCTCCAGCAGTTCCAAGCCGCGCACCGTTCCGGCGATCGCGTACTGCGAACCCCGCAGATTGAAGTTCACGATCTGCAGGAACTCTCCGGAACGATCGGCGATGTCGGCGACGAACGCCTCGACGTCGGCGTCCTCCAGGCCGATCTGTGACGGGCGGATGGCAGCCAGACGGTAGTTACTGCGTCCCTGCTCATCTCGCGGCACGATGTCGTGCATTGCCGACCCGCGGTGGAACACCACCTCGAGCAGACCGTCCTGCGGGATCACGCCGCTGACGGTGGCCAGAGCGGTGTACTCGCCGACGGAGTGACCACAGGTGATGGCGTCCTCGACGAACGATCCGGATTCCTTCATCTCGGCGATCTGCGCCGTAGCCAACGTGGCCATGGCCACCTGGGTGAACTGCGTCAGGTACAGCACGCCCTCGGGGTGCTGGTAGTGCACGCCACCGGCGATGAGGCTCGTCGGGTTGTCCTTCACAACGTGCAGCACCGAGAAGCCGAGGCGCTCGCGGGTGAACTTGTCGGCCTTGTCCCAGACCTTGCGGGCGGCCTTGGAGCGCGAGCGCACATCCATACCCATGCCCTTGTGCTGGATGCCCTGGCCCGGGAAGGCGTACACCGTCTTGGGCGCTGCCAGACGGGCGGTGGCCGACATCACCAGGTCGCTGCCGACCTTGGCCTGAACCTCCACAACCTCTGCGCCGGAATCGATTCCGACGCGGTCCACGCGCACGTCAATCTCGTCGCCCGGCTGCACCATGCCCAGGAATCGCGCGGTCCAGCCCACCAGGGTGCGCGGCGGGGTGCTCGAGCCGTCGGCGGAGGTGACCACGTGCTGCGCCGCGGCGGAAAGCCACATGCCGTGCACGATGGGCGATCCCAGCCCGGCCAGAAGTGCGGCCGACTTGTCCGTGTGGATCGGGTTGTGATCACCCGACACCACCGCGAACGCCCGCATGTCGGTAGGAGCGAAGAGCTTGGCGTCACGCCGACGACGACGAGTGGTGTCCTCTTCATGCTCGGAGAGCGCACCGCCGGCACGCACCGGGTCGGCCAGCGCGGCAGCGCCATTGCGGCCCAGAATCGCGAATCGTTCCTTCAGGGTGGCCAGCACGGTGCCGTCGGCTGCCGCCACGGTGACCTCAACCGGGACGACGCGGCCGACCTCGGTGTCGGTGGCCGCGGAAGCCGTTGCGGTAACAGTCAGTTCGGCGCTCTCGGCGGGAAGCTTGGAGACCAGGTGAGCCGCGTGGTCCAGGTGCACCAGCGAGAGCAGACCCTCGATAACTCCGGTGCCGTCCTCGGTCTTGGCATCGCCGATGGCGGCAAACACTGCGGGCCAGCACAACCCGACCAACGCATCCGGCACGATGGATGATCCCGGTGCCAATGGCGCGGGAAGGACCGCGGTGACTCCGGTGTGATCGGCCACGCGCTCCGGATCCCAGTGCGCCACAACGCGCGCGGTCCCGTTTTCCACACGCGGGAGCATCGCTGGGTTCTCAGCACCGCCGGCTACCGCGAGGACGGTCCGCATGGCGGCGGCCGCGGCCTCGGTGGTCACCACCGGGGCGCCTCCGTCGCGAGTGGTGGCGGGCAAGGTCAGGTCGATGTCGACCCAGGTGCCCGAGAGCGGCACGCTCAAACGTACCGAGTCGTCGCCGGTGACCTCGAGACGTGCACCGGTCGACGGGTGCGAAGCGGTGCGGTCTTCAAAGACCTGCCAGGCTCCATCCGGAGCGATCCGGTGCACCGGGTTGACGGCAATACGACCGGACCACAACACATCCGGCGCGTCCAGAACCGTTGCCAGGGGGCCCTCGACATCCCAGCGGCGACGCAGGCGCGAACGCACCGGCAGCGGCTCCGCGCCGGTGGCGACAACCTCGTCGATGGCGGTCTGCTCGAACCGGTCGAGCAGGTCGCCCACCGGCTCGTCGACCCGGGTGATCCCGGCGACCGCGGCGGTGCCGGGGATGATGCACACCTGCTCCGCGGTGTAACGGGCATCGTGTGCCTGCCACAGGGAATCACTGCGCCACCAGCGACGCACATCCTTGTCGATGACGGGTACGAAGTTGACGGGCTTGCCCAGCGTCTTGCACAGCGCGACGAAGAAGGGCACATCGGCCGGGTGCAGCTTGATGGCCTCGGCCTCGGGGTAACGCTGCAGCAGCGCCGCGATGGCATCGGCGGGACGCTCCAGGAGCGACTCGTCGACGAACAGCGTCTCCACGGGCCCAAAGTCCTTGGGGTGTAGGCGAGCCTCAGCGCGCTTGAGCATCTGCTCAAAGCGATCTCGCCAGGTGATGTCCAGCCACGGCGAATGCGCCACCGCGGTGTCGGCGGTGCTGTCACCCTCACCGATGGACAGCTCCACGTAGCGGTTCAGCCACTGCGCGTAGGTCATCTCGGTGACATCGCCGAAGTACTGCTTGGCGGTCAGTTCCATCGCGGCGATGATCTCGTCACGACGCTTGGCGACAGCGTCGGCGTCGCCTGCGACGTCGTCGAGCAGACGGCCGCAGCGTGACGCGGCGTTGTCGATCTCGTGGATGTCGGCACCCAGCTGGCTGCGCCCGGAGGCCATGCCGCCCTGCGCCTTTCCGGCGGGCACCCATTCCGGGGTGCCCTGGGTCTCCACCAGCATCTGCTTGACCGACGGCGAGGTGGTGGCCTCCAGCGTCGCCATTGCCGCGGTGCCGACCAGGATGCCATCCACCGGCATGAGCGGGAAGCCGAACTTCAATGCCCAACGACCACTGAGGTATTCAGCCGCCTGCTCCGGGGTCCCGATGCCGCCGCCGACACACACGGTGATGTTGGAGCGCGAACGCAGCTCCGAGTAGGTGGCCAGCAGCAGATCGTCGAGGTCCTCCCAGGAGTGGTGTCCACCGGCGCGGCCACCCTCGACGTGCATGATGATCGGGCGGGTAGGAACCTCGGCCGCGATGCGCACCACCGAGCGGATCTGCTCGACGGTGCCCGGCTTGAACACGATGTGGCTGAAGCCGATCTCAGTGAGCTCGTCGATGAGCGCGACGGCCTCTTCCAGCTCCGGGACACCGGCGGTCACGACCACACCGTCGATTGGCGCGCCGGCCTGACGGGCCTTCTGCACCAAGCGCTTCGAGCCCACCTGCAGCTTCCACAGGTACGGGTCGAGGAACAGCGAGTTGAACTGGATCTGACGACCGGGCTCCAGTAGACCGGTCAGCTCTTCGATGCGGGCGCTGAAGATCTCCTCGGTGACCTGCCCACCGCCGGCGAGCTCGGACCAGTGGCCGGCATTCGCAGCGGCCGCAACGATCTTCGCGTCGACGGTGGTCGGCGTCATGCCCGCCAACAGGATCGGCGAACGTCCGGTGAGCCGGGTGAATTTGGTGGACAGCTTGACCGAGCCGTCCGGCAGCGACACCACGGTGGGCGCGAAGGAGGTCCACGCCCGGGCGACCTCGGGAACGGCGCCGTGCATGAACAGGTTGCGCTGCCCGCCGCGCGTGGCGGTCGGCACGATCCCGATTCCCAGGCCGCGGATGACGGGGGCGGTCAGGCGGGTGAGCAGGTCACCGGGGCCCAGGTCGAGAATCCAGCGGGCGCCGGCGTCGGCGACATGGTTGACCTCGTTCACCCAGTCGACCGGGGTGACGAGGATGGCCTCGGTCAGTGCCTTGGTCAGTTCGACGTCCAGACCTGCCGCGGCCGCCCAGCGGCCGGCGATCTCCACGCCGTCAGCCAGGCGCGGGGTGTGGAATCCCACCTCGACGTCAACCGGGTCGAAGACCGGGCTGAACACCGCACCACCGCGGACCTTGTCCTTGCGCTCGGCGGCCTCGCGCTCGGCGATCTGCTCGCAGTACAGCTCGAACCGAGACAGCTGCTCGGGGGTGCCGGTGATGACGACGGCGCGGCGGCCGTTGCGGATGGACAGCGCCGGCGGCTGCACGGTGCGGACGTCCTGGGAGAACTCGTCCAGCAGTGCCTTGATGCGATCGGGGTCGACGTTGGTCACCGACACCATGGGGGTGCGATTACCACGCACCACGATGCCGCGACGACGCGCGACCAGGGTGGCTGCCGCGCCTACCAGCTGAGCGATGGCCAGCAGCTCGACATCGCGCGTGCCGTGGGCCTTGAGCGCCTCGACGGCCAGCACGCCCTGTGAGTGTCCGATGACGGCGACTGGCGGCAACTGGGCCAGGTCCAGGCCCTGGATCTTCAGGGCGCGGATCGCGGCGAGCTGGGCCAGCAGCACACCGGGCATCGAGACCGCGGCCGAGGTCAGCTGCGCGGCGGCGGGTACGGGCTCTTCGGCGGTCAGCGCACGCACCCAGGTGAGCGGCGTGAATCCGACCGGGCGCACCACGACGAGTTCCTTGGCGACGGGCTCCAGGCGCAGCTCGGCCTCACCCGCGAGGGTCGCCAGCTCCGATTCGATACCGGCCGAGGCCGCCAAGTCCGCGAGCGACTCCAACCAGTCGCTGCCCTGTCCCCCGAATGCCACGGCGTACGGCTCACCGGACTCCAGACGATCGATCAGTGCCGGACCCGCGCTGGGACCCGGATCGACCGCACCATTGGCGTCGGGGTCCTCAGAGCTGGTCACCTTGTCGTATTCATTGATCGTCACGTCGCCGCTACCCGTCTTTCCGTCAGTCGTGATTCCAGACGCACCCGAGTTCGTCGTCTCTGTCGATCGGGGGCGTGTTGTGGCACGTTTATCTGCACCATCTCCGCAGGTCTGGATTTAAGAGTGTCATAAGAGGGGTGGCGATTTCTTCTGGCTCAATAGTTACTGCCGAGTTCTACGCGGGAGTAACCACCGCATACGTAACAGCAGGCCAGGCGCTGGCAACTAACCGCCGAATCAAACGTGCTGCATGCAGGTGGTTACGGTCGAGTAGGTATAACATCGCAGATCAGACATCGATTGTTATCGAATCGTTATGTTTGATTTGGGTGGCGCCGACCACATTCGCGCGTGTCGGGTTCGGCGACTGCGACAAGGCCTTCTAGACCGCGAAAATTTAGAGTTTGCGCCAAAAGTTTGCTGGCACTGAAATACTGATTCAACTTGTGTGACAGGTGTGACTGGTGAGGTTTGTTCAGCGACCCATGAGGCGAGCGGAACGTCGCCGAGACCGCGCTCGGAGTCCCGGTATCGAAGTCCGCCGGTTTCGGCCATGTGGCAGCCGGGACGCAAACAGGTGACGCCTCGTTCTAGACCCACTGCCCGAAATTGGGCTTGAGGATGTCGTTGAGGTCGACCCCGATTCCGCCGACCTGCCGCTTGTCGATCTCGAACTGATGCAGGTGCGCCTCGGGATGGACGAAACCCTTGGGGCTGCCCCAGTTGTGCTGCCAAAAGTACGAGCACAACCCGTCCTGCAGGGCCCAATCAATGGTCTTGGAGTTGCCGTAGAGGCCGGTGCGGGCGTGCCCGACCACCGTTTCCCAGGCCTTCAGGTAGGGCGCCACCTGATTCTTGTACTGCTCAGGTGTCGGGTTGTCGTCGATCGAGACGTAGATCGGCACGTTGTAGGAACCGCCCGCGGCGACATGCAGCTGCCAACCCCGCTGTGCGTGTTTGATGCCGGCGTCATGGCCACCGAGCCAGTCCGCCGTGTCCTGCTTGCCGTACTGGTAGTTGGAGACGATCTTCAAACCCGCCCGATATAGATCGCGCGCCTCGGCCAGTTTGATGGGTTTGCCCGCCGACAATCCGGGGCTGCGTGGATCGGATACGTACCGGATGGCGCCCAGGTGCCCGGCGGCCTTGATCGCTTCGGGAGTCGGAACACCGCCGGCGTAGTCGATGAGTGTGCCCAATGATGCGGCGTTCGCCCGCGGGGTCGCCCAAGCTGCGCCGCCCAGTGCCGCCGCGGCCGGCAAGGCGGCGGCGTATTTGAGGACATCCCGACGGGATATGGACACCACTGCTACCTCACAAGGCCGATCCGAGCACTCGGGCCTCAGATTACGACAACTACCTCAACAAAAACGGTAGCCACGCATGTCACATACGACACATCGACTTCTAGGCATCCGCGATCCGAAACACCTCGTCGGCGATCAAACGCGGTTCGGTCAGAACGACCTGATGTCCGGATTTGCGCGCCACCACGTGGCGCGCGCCGAGGCGGTGTGCCGTCACCTGATGTGCGGCATTCAGTTCGGACCGTGTCTCCTCATTCAGAAACTCCGCGCGCGCTCCCGAGATGACGGTGACGGGAATGCTGCCCAGAGTCGGTGGTTCGTCGCGTAACCCGGCCATCCCGTCGACAAACCTGCGGTCCTCCTCGTTGGCGGCGCGTCCGGCCCGCCACGTCAGATCTTCGGACACCATGTCGTCGACGACATCGCGTGGCATCCGCGGCATCATGCGGCGAACGAGAAACGGCAGCAGGCCCACCCGGCCCATCACGTCGAGGGCCGCCCGATGGATGACGCCCAGGAACCGCAAACCGGGCGAGGCGGGACGGTAATAGGCATCGAGGTTCTCGTCGGAGTGATCGACGAGAACGATGCCGGCGATGCGCGACGGATCGGCCACCGTCGAGGCCAGCGCGATGGTTCCGCCGTAACTGTGACCCACCAGGATGTAAGGCCCCGGACCGAGTGCCGCCAGCAGCTCACTCAGGTCCCCGCTGATTCGTTCCAGGGTGCGCGGCTGATGATCGTCATCGCTGCGCCCCAGGTTCGCTCGGTCATAAACCACCGACCGAAAACGCTGGGCCACAAGGGGTTGCACAAGACCCCAGGCCGATCGCGAGAAGCCCATCCCCGACTCGAAGACCACGGTCGGATCACCGGTTCCGGCGACCATGTAGTGCAACGCGCGCCCGTCGGAGGTAGTCAAGTAATTACTCGACCCCAGGGTGTGGCTCACCCAGCCACCGTACGGAACATCCGCCGTCGAGGTCGGCGGCTAGGCCCCCGAGTGCAACAGTGGTCGCAGCCGTTCGGTCTTCGCCTGTGTCCATCCCGGCGGTTGCAGGATCGCTGCCCACGCATCGGCGACCGCCCGCACGTACACGTGGCCATGCCCGTCGGGAACATTCACCGCGACAGCCATGTCGGCGGAAACCTGCAAGAAGGTCACAAACGGTATCCACTCCATGCTCGGCAGCACGTCGTAACCACGCGGTTCACGCAGCCAGTCCGGCTTGCTCAGAATGAGATCGGGGTTCCACCAGGCGATCGGGTCCGACGCGTGCTGTAGATAGACGATGCGCGGGTTCCCCCAGGTGTTCGCGGGGCGCTTGAGATCCTCTGGGCGCGAAACGAATCGAACATTTTGTCCGTCGTCGTAGATCGGCAACACCTCGGGCGACCCGTCGTCGCGGTTGTGTGTGGCCTCAAGCCACATGGAGTTGTTGAACGTGGGGCCGGAGAACAGCGCACCGTCGGTACGGGCCACGATGTTGTTCACCGACAGGAACGGCGCCTCGCCGCCGAACGATCCGAGACTCTCCCCGAACACCACCAGCTTGGGCCGTACCGCCTCCGGCATGGCACGCACCCGCGCGGACACGGCCTCGAACAACGCCTGCCCTGCCTGACGCGCGTTCTCCTTGTCCACCAGGAACGAGAGCCAGCTGGGCAGAAATGAATACTGCATGCTGACAATGGCGGTGTCGCCGTTGTACATGTATTCCAGAGCGTCTGCCTCGGCCTGGTTGATCCAGCCGGTTCCCGTCGTGGTGGCCACCGCCACCACCTTGCGATGCAAGCCACCCTCACGTTCCAGCTCGCGAGCCGCGAGCTCGGCCGTCGCCTTGATGCCGTCCGCGGACTCCAGGCCCGCGTACGCCCGGATCGGTTCGGTGGCCGGCGCGTTGTTGAACGCGGACAGCTCACGGGTGGTGGCACCACCACCGATGAAGGCACGGCCCTGATTCCCCAACGACGCCCAGGAGACCAACGAGCCCGGCCCGCCCGAGCGCAGCGATGTCGTCGGCGCGGGGTTGTCCGGGCTCTCCTCGTTGTTCACCGCCGAGAAGGTGTTGTTCAAGAAGTCCATCGCCACCCTGACGACAACACCGTTGATGAGGGCCATCGCCAGAACCACCACCAGCGTGACGGCAACCACCGCGGAAACGCGTTTGGGTGCCACACGGTTGAGCCGTCCGATCAGGAACAGAATCAGCCGGCGGATCTGTTGCCCGATCTCGACCAGCACGAACAGCACAATGATCGACAGCACAGCGGTCTGCGGATGTGCCCAGAACGTGAGCCTCGGTACGCCCATGAGGTCACGTACGCGGTCCTGCCAGAAGTGGAACCAGACGATCATCAAGACGGTGCCGATGATCCCGACCACGATGAGAATCCACCATGCGATGCGCGGTGCCCGCGGGCTCGAATCCTGTGACCGCATGTAGCGCACCAGCCAGACCGCCAGGACACCGAGCCCGTAACCAATGGCTCCAGAACCCCCGCTCACCAATGCCTGGAACAGCGGGCCCCGCGGCAACAGTGACGGTGTCATCGACAGCCAGAGGAAGACCAAGCCGACCGCGGTACCCGTGAACGTGTACCGCCGCACCCACCATGCGGGCATCTCGGATTTCTCGGGCGTGGACGCGGCGAGCGCTGTGTCTGGCTCCTCGTCGTGGTCCTTGTCGATATCCCGGTCGATCGCCATTGCCACACCCTTCTCGATGCCGCCAGCTGTGAGTGTCAATGGTGCACGCACGTCGGAGCACCGCACAGGGGTATTACCAGATCGGCAACGCGAGTGTGACCCGTAGGTCGCGCTGCCACCAACACCCAGAACCCGGCTGCGCAAATCCCGGAAAGGTGCCGTAGATCACCAGCGCAGCGAACTGGGCCAGCCGGGGAGCCGACCGCGCTCCCAGGCTTCTGCGGTATCCTGCCAACTTGCCATCAGGGCCTTCAACGGTAGGACGGGGACAGAGCGGCGCGACGGGGGCACGACGAGGATTACACATGCGACATGCCGGTGTCGGCCGTGAGGCCAGGACGACCAGCACACAGGGCCCTTCACACAGCCCCAAGCGGGAACGACGGCGCCGCGGCTCCATCTCGGCCGAGGAGATCATCGCCGGCGCGTTCGAACTCGCCGAGGAAATTGGCATCAGTGGGCTGAGCATGCCGCTGCTAGCGAAGCATCTGGACGTCGGCGTCACGAGTATCTACTGGTACTTCCGCAAAAAGGGCGAGCTGCTCGATGCGATGACCGACCGCGCGACAAAGCAGTATCACTTCGCCGCACCGTTCGTCGGCGACGAAACGTGGCAGGACGCCCTGCGCTGCCACACCCACCGGATGCGTCAAGCGTTTCGAGAGCGTCCGGTACTGGTCGAGCTCATCCTGATGCGCACGAGTGAGCTCAGCAGTGAGGCCTTGCAGGCGAGCATTCAGAACCTGGAATCGCTGGTACAGACCCTCATCGGCGTCGGATTCAGCCCAGACAACGCACTGGACGTGTACTTCTCCCTGTCTCTGCACATTCGCGGCATCGTGGTCCTCGAGCACATGGATACCGTCATGCCCGCGTCCGGCGAGGCCCGCAGCCTGGTACCTAACCCCGCGATCGCCCCGACCCTGCACGAGTTGGCCTCCCGCGGTCATTCGATCGCCACGATCTCGGATGCCAACTTCGACTTCACCGTCGAGGCCATCATCCAACGCGCCGAGCACCTGCTCGCCCAGGACATCGCAGCACGCGAGGCTTCCTGATCGACCGTCAGACCTTGGAGTTGAGCAGCTCCTCGATCTTCTCGAGCCGCTGGTTCGACAGCGCTGTGTTGTCGATCGATCGATCCCCCGAACAGGTCACCAGCTGTGCGATCACGTTGGCCTTGGCGATCACGGTGAACTCGCAAATCCATTGATCACCATCGAGATTCGTCGACCACCGCACCATATCGGGTGAACCCGCGGTGACCGGACCCGGCGTGACGGTGCTGCGCTTCCCGTCATCACCCCACGCAACCACCTGGCGCTGACACGCGGAGACTTTCGCGCGGACCGAATCCAAGAACTTCGCCGCCTGGAAATCACCGGGATAGGTGGCCGAGACTTCGAGGAGTTGGTGCTGATTGGGATACTGGTTGTCGGTCTGTGTCCGCGCCTCGCGGCCGGTGTAGTTCGTGGGGAACAGCGGATGGCGGCCGTACCCGACGACCCCTTGGCATTCGGCGGGATCGGAACCTGTCCACAGGACCGATTGCATGTCGGTTTCGAACAGCGGCTTGCCCGGCGTGATGGTCAGCGATAGCGCCGGAGTCAGGAGTTGGTCGAGCTGGGCGGGCTGAATCGGGCCCGCCGAAACAGATCCTCTTTCCGCTGTCGCCTCCCCGTCGACCCCCTTTTGGCAGCCCGTCGCGGCGAGCAGCAGCGCGAGCACCAGCGGTACTGACCACCTCATGTCGGCAAACTTTACCCGCATACGGTGCTCTCCCGGATTTGGGCATTGTCCCGTGGCAGGCATGCGATCTCGGGTAAGAAGAGTCCAGCCGACATGACCGGTCGGTAATGCGAAAAGGCACCACGACCCGAGAAGGAGTGCGCGGTATGTCCACCAAGCTGGCGACACCACAGGAGCTGCTGTCCCTGGGCAGAGTCGAATTGGGTACCAGCAGTTGGGTTCAGATCACCCAGGAACAGGTCAATGAGTTCGCGGACGCGACCGGCGACCGGCAGTGGATTCACATCGACACCGAACGTGCCAAGTCCGGCCCTTTCGGCGGGACTATCGTGCATGGATACCTCACGCTCGCTCTGGCCCCGGCATTCCTCGACGAGGTACTTGAGATCGCGTCGTACGACGCGGTGCTCAACTACGGAGTCAACAAGGTGAGATTCCCCGCGCCGCTGCACGTGGGCGCGCGCGTGCGCGGGCACGTCACGCTGCTGTCGGCCAAGCAGCGCGACAAAGGCACCGTGGAGGCGACGTACGGGATCAAGTACGAGATCGAGGGCAAGGATCGGCCGCCCTGTGCCGCCGAAAGCGTGTACCTATACCAGTAGTCACGGCCAGGCAGGTTTCCCGCGGATCCGGCCGACCACGAGCAACGCGAGCAGTGTCACCAGGAGCAGCAGCGTGGTGGACGCTGCCGCCGAGAAGACTTGTCCACGGTCCGAGAGGCCGAAGATGGTCACCGGCAGGGTTCGCCATGTGGCCGGGTACACCATTACCGTCGCGCCCAATTCTCCCATCGACAATGCGATAGCCAATCCGGCCGCCGCTCCCAACGACGGCATCAACAGCGGCAACGTCACCCTGCTCAGAACTCGGCCGCGCCCGGCGCCCAATGACTCGGCCACCTGCCGGTAAGCCGGGTCCAGACGTGCCAGCGCAGCCGATACGGAGCTGAACGCGAAGGCCAGGACAAGCGCGGTATGGGCAACGATCACAATCCATTTCGTCCCTCCCAGCAGAAAGGGGCGTTCGTTGAAGGCGATCAACAATCCCAACCCGATCGCCACCGAAGGAATCGCGATCGGCAGGTGGAAAAGGATGTCGACGGCTCGGCGAAACCACGGGGCCACTTCACGCACACTCAACGCCGCCCAGGTTCCGAGGACCAGTGCGAACGCGCTCGCGATGAGGGCGGTCTGCAGACTGACCGCCAAACTGGCCAGATCGTCACCGCCCAGGACCTTCTCAAATCGCCCGACCCCAAGCTGCGAAGGCAGCGGGCCCGTCCACTCTCCCGAAAATCCTGCCAGCACCACGGTCGCTATCGGCGCCACGAAGATTGCAGTGACAGCGGCGGCGAAGACTGCCCAGAGGACCATTCTGCTCCGCCTTGTCCACAACAGCATGTCAGACCTCCTTCGGGTACTCGGCGGTCCGGCCAGACACCATGCGCGAGAAGATGATCCGGTACAGGCCGTACAGGGCCAGCGAAACCACCACCTGAACGGTCGCGATGACAGCGGCCCCCGGCAAATCGAACGTGACGATTCCCCTGGTGTAGATGAGCACCGGCAGGGTCACGACCTCCTTGGCGCCGGTGAACAGCACGATGCCGAACTCGTTGAGCGCCAAAAGCAGCACCAGGCTTCCACCTGCCATCAGTGCGGGCCACGCCTCCGGCATCACCACCTGACGCAACACCCGCCATGGAGAAGCACCGAGGCTGGCCGCGACATCGAGCTGTTCACGTGGAACTGTCGCGAAGGCGGCCAGCAAGGGACGCACCACAAACGGCGTGAAGAACGTGATCTCGGCCAGGACCACGCCGGTGGGGGTGGACAGGAAATCGAGTGTCCGTGAGCTTCCGAAGAGACTCGCGATGACCGCGTTGACCGCGCCCGCGGTGCCGTACAAGAACGTGAAGGCCAGGGTGATCAGAAAGGACGGAAGCGCGAGCACGGTATCGATGAGACGGCCAACCAATTCCGACCCGGGAAATGGCACGAAGGACAACACGACGGCAAGGAAAGTACCTAACATCAGACACCCGATGGTGGTGAGGACGGCAACCTGTGCGGTGGTCACCAACGCGCGCTGAAACATGGTGGAGGTCAGCACCGCGGACCAAGCGCTATTCCCCTTTCCTTCAGCGGAATTCGACAGCACTCTCAGCAGCGGGTACACGATGATGACGAGTACGACGAAAAGTGGCGGCAACGCCCAGAGAACGGGCGCTGCGGATCGGGGCTGCGGGCGGGCTTGCGCGTCAGGCGGGCCGGGGCGCTCCAGCACCGTGGTCATCCCCCGGCACCCGGAGCGGTGACGAGCACTCCGGCCGGTTCCGGAAACTTCACTCCGACAACCGAATCTGGCGCAAAGTCGCCGCGCCCTGGTACATCCGCCTCGATCAGCTGGTCCGGGAATCCATTCACCGCCAGCGAAAGCCTGGTCGAGGCCCCTCGCCACACCTGACGTGCGACGCGTGCCCGCAGTGCGCCGGGTTCGGTGACGGCGACCACCGAGAGCGTGTGCGGACGCACACACACCAGGGCATTCACACCCGGTGCCCAGGGATCGCGGCCGAATTCGGCCTTAGGCGCCGTCACACTGAGCATCTTGTCTCCCACCGAGACGAGTGCTGACTCACCCGAAACCCGGCCCACCGTGCACGGGATCAGGTTGGCACCACCAAGGAAACTGGCGGTGAAATCAGTTGGGGGCCTGGTCCACAGGTTGTGCACGGTATCGATGTCGACCAGCTCCGCGTTGCGCATGACCGCGATCCGGTCGGCCAACGCCAGCGCCTCGCTTTGGTCGTGGGTGACATACAGCATCGCGGTATCCGAGAGAGTCTGCTGCAGTTGTTGCAGTTCCGCGACCATCGACTGGCGCAGTTGCGCATCCAGCGCGGCAAGCGGTTCATCCAGGAGCAGTACCCGAGGCCGGACGGCCAGCGCACGCGCGATGGCCACGCGCTGCTGCTGACCACCGGACAGCTCGCGTGGATAGCGGTCGGCGTACGCGGACATGCTCACCATCGCGAGAGTCTCCTCGACACGCGCCGCGATGTGATCTGACTTGGTGCCCCGCGCACGCAACCCGAAGGCGACGTTGTCGTGCACCCGCATGTGCGGAAACAGCGCATAGGACTGCACCACCACTCCGATTCCCCGCTTAGCCGGTGGCAGGTCTGTGACATCTCGACCGTCCAACCGAACCGTGCCAAAGGCTGGCCGCACGAAGCCTGCAAGCACCTTGAGGGCGGTTGACTTTCCTGACCCGCTGGGTCCGAGAAGTGCCACCGTCTCACCGCGAGTGATGCGCAGATTGAAGTTCCGCAGCGCTTCCGATCTCTTCCTACCGCGCCCGTAGGCGACGGTCACGTGATCGAAGACAATGGCCGGAGCGTCCGTGGCGGCGCCAGTACGCTGGGGAAATCCAGAGGGCGCACTGGCAAGAACATCGCCGACAGAACTTTCGGGTGAAGAGAATTCGGCACTGCAATTCATGTCAGCTCCCGGTCGCTTTCTGATAGGCGGTCAATGACGCGTCTAGGGTGCCGAGCACCTGGTCCCAGTCCGGATACCAGATGTTCACGCCCGCCATTACGTTCGACGGCGTGTCGGGTCCCATTTCGGTTTTCACGTCGGCACGCACCGGCATACCCAACGCTTCCCGAGAGACCGTCTGCTGAACCCTCGTGGACAATAGGTAGTCGAGCAGCTTCTTCGCGTTCTCCACATGTGTTGCACCCTTGGTAATTCCGGCAACATAAGGCAGGGAAATGGTCGACCTGACACCGTCGTCAGCCGCAGGGATGAACACCGAGAAGTTCGAGCGGTCCTCACGGATGGAGGCCAGATTCATCTGAACGTCCCCGTTGGCCACCCACAGTTCGGCATTGCTGACCTTGGGCTGAAGCTTGCCGGTAGAACTGGATGGTCCCACGTTGTTGTGCTGCAGCCGGCCCAGGTAGTCGAGGGCACCCTGCTCTCCCATGAGCCGCTGAAGCAGGACCAGCATGGCGGTCCCGTCCCCTGCCTGCCCCGGCGTCGAATATTGAAGTTTGCCCTTGAACCGCGGATCCAGCAAGTCATCCCAGCGCGCGTCCTTCAGTGCCGCAGCGGGATTCGCGATGAACGTCAGATAGTTGTCGACGATGGCGACGTACCGGCCGTCCCGATCCTTGTTGTGGTCCGCGACCGCCGAGACATCGACACCGGCGGCTACCAGCAGTCCATTGCTCGCCGCCTTCTGGACAAACGGCGGCAAAGTCACCAACATGTCGGCCTGCGGATTGGCCCGTTCCTTCGCCACCCGCGAAACCACCTCAGCGGACCCGGCTTCGACGAGGTTCACTGAGATTCCGGTGCTTTGGGTGAACTCCTCGAATCGCGTCTTGTACCACGGACCCAGCCCATCGGCGCTGTAGACGGTGACGGAGTTGGGTCCGGTACCACCGCCGGTCCCTCCACATGCGCCCACGACGACGCTGAATACAAGGGCCGCTGCCACCGTCCACGTCCGTACCCATGCGAGATGTCTCATATCGGGTTATTCAGATTCGCCGCAGGACGATATCGGCGAACTCGCCCACCGAATGCACTATGTGCGTGGGCTGGGCGGTGCCGAGCTGGGCCGCGTCATGAGCACCGGTTAGCGTTCCCGCCACGATCTGCGCTCCCGCGCGACGGCCGGCCAGTACGTCGCTGGCGGTATCCCCGAGAACTGCTACCTCGCGAACATCGTTGACCTCCAGGCGAAGCACCGCCGTCAACACCAGGTCCGGGTATGGCCTTCCGCGCCCGGCCTCCGAGGGGGCCAGCGTAAGGTCGGCGATTTCGGCCCAACCGAGCGCTGCCAGCAGCTTCTCCTTGGTGGGGGCGCTGAATCCCGTCGTGAGCACTACCTTGACGCCCGCTTCCCGCAATGCCGAGATCGCCTCCACCGCACCGTCGATCGGCCGGGCGCGACCTTCCCCGATCAGCGCATCGTAGGCGTCCTCGAACGTCCGGTTCGCGTGTTGCGCCCTGTCCTCGTCTCCGAGCAGATGACGGAACACGGCGATCTTCGATTGCCCCATGGTGTCGATGACGTACTGGCGAGCGCGATCACGTTCGGGGCCGGCCTCCTCGATGCCCCCCGCGGTGGCTGCCGTCTCGAACGCCTGGAGCACCAATCCACCGTCGGCTACGGTGGTGCCGGCCATGTCGAGCACGGCAAGTCGAATGGGAATGTCGGACATAGTTTTTCCTTTCTCGGGGTCGTGGCCGCTAGAGATTCATCAGGTCTGCGGTGTCCTCGCCGATGGCTGGACCGAGCGTCATTCCGCGCCCACCGGGCCCGGTGACCACCCATATCCCTGGCGCAGGCTGGTGCCGGTAGACGATCTGGTTCGGGTCGGTGCACTGTGAATAGACCCCCGCCCAGCGCCGTACCACCGGCGGGAGTTTGTGGCCCAGCAGTTCTTCCGCGGCGCTGATGAGATGCCGGTAGGGCGCCTCATCGACATCGAAGGCGAACGGTTCGGTGTACTCGTGGGTGTCCCCGATCGTGAGGCCACCGTGCAGTCGTTGCACGCAGAGGAGCTGCATCTTGTGGTCGGCGGCCGTAGGTTCTTGCAGCTGCACGGCATTCAAGGCATCGAGCGCCTCTCCGGCGAACGCCGGGTAGTAGCGCAGGCTGTCACCGTCCGCGATCGCCGTGGTCAGCTCCTCGCCGAGCGGAGCGGTCTGCATCATCTGCAATCGCACTCTACGGACCGGGAAGTTGCCCAACAGCTCTCGCGTAAGTCCGCCGTGTGCCGCCCCGGCACACATCACAACCGCATCTCCGCGGTAGACCTCTCCGTCGTCAACACGGACCGAAACTCCTTCGGAGGCGGTGTCTATGGCACGCGCTTCGCGATTCGCCACAAAGGTGTAGCGTCCTGTCTTCTTCATGTGCAGTCGCAGGGCCGGCAGAGCCACCCGTGACTCGACGGCGGCATCGCGGGCACAGTGCAATCCGGCGAGGAACTTGCCGCGCAATGCCGGGTTGAGCCGCAGAACCGCTCCGGGCTCAAGAAGACTGAACCCCCGCTCGTCCGCGTCGGAACGCGTCATCACCTCCTCGGCGACCGCCACCTCTTCCTGGGTCCGCAGCAACGTCAGTGAGCCGATCGCCCTAAAGCCGATACCCGGGACTGATTTCGCGATGCCATGCCACAGATCCCGAGAACGTTGCGCGGCGCGCAGCTCAATGGTCGATCTGCCGGAAACCCACACCAACCCGAAGTTCCGGACCGTCGCCCCGCGCGCTTCCGCTTCGCGTTCCAACTGCACCACATGTTGTCCGCGCTCGATCGCCGCCCATGCATGGGCCGTTCCGAGAATCCCGCCGCCGATCACTATCACTCGCATGCCACCAGCGTCCCGTATTGGTCTAGACCAATCAATAACACGCGACCGAACTCCGAGTGAACAATTGGTATAGACCAATTTGGCGTACGCTACGCCTGTGGACACCGTCGCCGAACTCGAAGCGGTACTGCTCTCCTTGCGTGGGATATGGGACGAGGAGGCCGTCGACGAGCTCGACCACGCCCTGCAAGCGGGCTACCTCGCTCACGCCGACCGCGCCGACGACGAGCTAGTGCTCGCGTCCGTTCTGCACGACATCGGACACAGCCCGCTCCTCGGCGCAGCCCCCGATCACCGGCATGACGCCGTCGCACGACATTGGCTCACCCCTCGCCTGGGAAACCGCGTCGGGTGGCTCGCGGGCTCACATGTGGCGGCCAAGCGCTACCTCGCGCTGACGGATTCGACCTATGCCGCCCGCCTGTCTCCCACATCCGTGGCCTCACTGGCCCACCAGGGCGGCGCAGGATCGGACGCTCGATGGAGCGAGCACCCATGGTGGGTCGACGCACTACGGCTACGCAGATTCGATGATGGCGCGAAAGCCCCTGGCGCCATGACACTTTCCATCCCACACGTGCTCGCACTGGCACGAAGGGTGGTGGCAAGACATGACGGCTGACGTGCGGCTACCCAAGCACTACCGGGTGCGCACCGAACTGGACCGCATTCTCTCGACACTCGACGAAGGAGATTCGGTACCGCCCGAGCGTGATCTCGCCGAACGATTTGAGGTGTCGCGCGAAACGGTCCGTCAGGCGCTGCACGAGCTGCTGGTGGAGGGCCGCATCGAGCGACGGGGGCGCGGCACGGTGGTGTCGGCACCAAAATTGTTGCAGCCATTGTCTTTACGCTCGTATACCGAGGGCGCGCACAGTCAGGGCCGAATCCCGGGACGACTGCTGGTCACCTGGGAGGACATCGCCGGCGATGCGGATCTGTGCCGCGATCTCGGCATCCGAAGCGGATCCACCGTGATGCACCTGGAACGCGTACTTCTGGCCGACGGCGCCAAACTCGGACTCGAGAGCACCTACCTGGCCAAGTCGAGGTTCGGCGCACTACACAACGGCTTCGATCCCGGCACCTCGCTGTACGAGGCGATACGCGGCATGGGGGTTCAGTTCGGGAGTGCCGTCGAGCGCATCGAAACAGTGCTCGCTTCCCCACGCGAAGCCTCGCTGCTAGACACCTCGACCGCCATGCCCATGCTCCTGATGCACCGGCGCACGCTCGATACCGAAGGACGGCCGATCGAGCGTGTGCGTTCACTCTTCCGCGGCGACCGGGTTGCCTTCGAGGCTGTACTCAAGGAATGAGTATTAAGTGTACGAATGCCGTACACTTAATACTCATGGTTCCACGCGGCGACGCACGCACCGCGGCGATACTCGACACCGCCCTGCAGGTACTGGCGCGCGACGGGTACGAGCGGTTTACCATCGATTCCGTTGCTGCACAGGCACATGCCAGTAAGACGACCATCTACCGCAGGTGGAGCAACAAGGCCGAGCTGGTGAAGGCGGCCCTTGACGCACATGACGCGCACTGCAACGCGCAGGTACCCGACACCGGCTCGCTGCAGGGTGACCTACTCGCGACACTGGAGATGCTGCGTCACAAGGCGAAGTCCATGCCCCCGAGTCTGTATGCCGACCTCATCCGCGCTATGGAGCACGACACCGAACTGGCCGACGCCATCGCTCGCCACCTAGCCGACTCGAACCTCTCCCCGTTCGACGCTCCCCTTTCCCGGGCCGTCACGCGCGGTGAGGTGCGCCCGGACGTCGACCGCGAACTGGTCCACGATGTCGCCGAGGCGATGCTCGCGCACCGGTTGACACTGAAAGCAACACTCGACGATGAGTTCATCGGTCGACTGGTCGACGACGTCTTGATTGTCCTTGCGCAAGGACGTGTTTGATGACCGTACTGATCTCGGGCGCCGGACCCACCGGGCTGACCTTGGCGTGCGAATTGGCGCGGCGCGGTGTCGCGTGCCGGGTACTGGACAAGGCACCCGGCACGTTCCCGGGCTCCCGAGGCAAGGGGCTCTCCCCGCGTACTCAGGAGGTGTTCGACGATCTCGGGATCTCAGGGGCCATCACGGCAAGCGGAATGCCCATGCCCTCCTTTCGCATCTACTCGGGGCATGACGTCGTTGCCGAGCGCTCCCTACTGGAAATGCTGGGTTCTGACATCCCGTCGGGACCGGGCGTGCCCTATGCAGGATTTTGGATGGTGCCGCAATGGCGCACCGACGAGATCCTGTTGTCCAGGCTGCGTGAACTCGGTGGCGATGTGGAGTTCGGCTGCGAAGTAACAGGATTCGAGCAGGATACCGAGGGAGTGACGGTTTCGGTGTCCCGCGAGGGACTTCCTGAAACACGCCGCGCCTCGTATCTCATCGGCGCCGACGGCGGGCGCAGCACCGTCCGCAAGGCTCTCGGTGTCAGATTCGCCGGACAGACATTCGAGCGCGAGCGGACATTGATCGGCGATGTGCGAGCGGACGGTTTGGAGGGAACGTTCTGTCACGTGTTGACGCGGGGTGGTCAGGTGTCGGAACGCTTTTCGCTGTGGAATCTACCCGGCAGCCAGCACTATCAGTTTGTCGCCAGTATGGCCGCTGATGATGTTCCCCCGCTCACCCTCGGGGCGGTTCAGCGGCTACTGGTCGAGCGTTCGGGACGCGAAGATATCGCGCTGCATGACCTTCGGTGGATCTCGCTGTATCGCGTGAACGCACGAATGGTGGACAAGTTCCGGAAGGGCCGAGTGATCCTGGCTGGAGATGCCGCCCACGTGCACTCCTCGGCGGGCGGACAGGGCCTGAACACCAGCGTGCAAGACGCCTACAACTTGGGCTGGAAGCTGGCGGCGGTCGTCTCAGGCGCTCCAGCCGAGCTGCTGGACACTTACGAGGAAGAGCGGATGCCCGTCGCCGCCGCCGTGCTCGGGCTCAGTACCGATCTACACCGGCGTAACTTCGAGCCCTCCGACGGGCCCGCGCCTCAGTTGCATCAGATGGACATCACCTATCGCGGAGGATCATTGGCCGTCGATGATCGCGCACACCCCGGCAACCTGGGGGCCGGTGACCGCGCGCCAGACGCCCGGTTGCCGGAAGGCACTCATCTGTTTGATGTGCTGCGCGGCACGCACTTCACCCTGCTCACATTCGGCGACCACACCCCCGACATCGCCGATATACGCGTCCAGCGGATGGGCCCTTCCGCTGACTACGACGTCGAGCCTTCGACGCTTGTCCTGGTGCGTCCGGATGGCTACATCGGCGTCATCACCGAATCCGAGAATACCGTGCGCCACTACCTCGCTCGTGTGCGCTAGACGCGGACGGCCAACGGCTCGATGCGCGCGGGCACATGCTTATGCCATGGCGTGCCGGCGTACTCGTCACGCCATGCCGAGGACGTGAGCGCATTCGGTGCGACGCCCGGGACGCTGATCTCACCGGACTCATCGGTGTAGTCGAGCCCAAACCCGTTGGGCAGCGAGGCATGGCCGGGCTGCATCATGTCACTGATCTCGACGGTGGCCTCGGCGCTGCCCGCCGCGGTGGCGATACGCACCCGCTCCCCATCTGCCACCCCAAGCGCTTGGGCGTCCTCCACACTGACCCTCAGCGCACCCTGCTGGTCCCGCTTACGCCAGGCGGGGTCGCGAATGATGTCGTTGGCGGTGTATGCCCGCCGCTCACCGGCGGAAAGCACGATCGGGAACTCGGGCGTGGTCAGCTGGGCGGGGCGGGATGCCAATCCTCTGATGTCGTCCAGCATTTCAGGGATCGCCAACGCGATCTTGCGGTCGGTGTGCGTGATGAGCGCGAAGTCGTCCTCGTACTCGTGGACGGTGAAGACCACCCCGGACGGACTGTTCAATATGGCATCGAACAACGCGTTGCCATCGGGATAGCCCGCCCGCACCACCGCCTGTGGATACGTCATCATCACCTTCTGCGCCAAGCCCCACAGCGCGGCGGCCCCCTCCAGCCCCTCGGGCAAGGTCGGGCCGAGGGTTTCATACAGCACATAGGGAGCCAGCGGGGCCAGTACCGGGTTTCCCAGCACCGCGAAGAATGCCTGGAGATAGGCGTCGCGCCCCTGCGCGGCGGCTTCACGCAACGGCTGCAGATCCGCGTCATCCACCACACCCAGCGCCCGGACCAACCGCGCCCAGATCTCGGGCTCGGGCAGGGTTCCCGGCGCCGGCTCGAACAGCGGGTGCCTCAGCTGAAAGGTGTTGTGTGGGAACTCCAGATTGAAGAACGTCGCCTCCACCTTCTCGAACTGGGTGGCGGCGGGCAGCACGTAGTGTGCGAGGCGTGCGGTCTCGGTCATCGCCACGTCGACGACGACCAGCAGCTCCAAGGACTCGAAGGCCTCCTTGCATCTCGCCGAATCCGCCAGGGAGTGAGCGGGATTGCTGCTCTCGACGATCATGGCGCGGAATCGGTCGGGGTGATCCGTGAGGATCTCCTCGGGGACGACATTGGACGGCAGCAGCCCACCGATGATGGGTGCTCCGGTTACCGGAGTCTTGCCGAAGAACCCGCCCATGAGCGGGGCCATCCACGAATGCAGGTGCTGGCCACCGCGCTTGGCGAAGCTGCCGGTGAGTATCCAGAGCATCTTGTTCAGGTACGAGCTCAACGTGCTGTTGGGGGCCTGCTGGACCCCCAGGTCTTCGAAGACCGCCACGCTCTCGGCCGCGGCGATCCGCCGGGCCGCCCGCCGAATGAGATCCTCATCGACGCCACAGCGCAGCGCGTAGTCGGCGATCGGTACCGCGCGCAGCACGTCACGAACTTCCTCGGTGCCGTTGACGTGCTCAGCCAAAAAGACTTCGTCACACAGATTCTCCTGGATCAGCACCGCGGCAAGAGCGGCCAGGCACCAGGCGTCGGCTCCGGGGCGCACCCGCAGGTGAAAGTCGGCCATCTTGGCGGTATCGGTGATCACCGGGTCGATGACGACCATCGAGCGCGCGGGATCCTTGGCGATCTCATTGAGCACCACGCGGGCCCGGGGGAAGCTCTGCGACATCCACGGGTTCTTCCCGACGAAGACCGACACCTCAGCGTGTTCGAACTCGCCACGGGTGTGCCCGCCGTACAGGCTCTTGTCGATCCAGGCCTCGCCTGTCTTCTCTTGGGCCAGCGCATTGGAGCGGTATTTGGAGCCGATCGCCTTCAGGAACGCGCCGCTGTAGGCACCACCCAGGTGGTTTCCCTGGCCACCACCGCCGTAGTAGAAGATCTTGTCGCCGCCGTAGCTGTCACGGATATGCCGGAAACCCTCGGCGATCTCCACGATCGCGGTGTCCCAATCGATTTCCTCATAGGTGCCATCGGGCCGGCGGCGCATGGGCGAGATCAGCCGGTTGGCGTTGTTCTGGTAGTGGTTCAGGCGCAGCGCTTTGTTGCAGGTGTAACCCTTCGAGCCCGGATGCTCCTTGTCTCCGCGGATCTTGGCGAGCGTGCGCCCCTCCGTCTGCACCACGATGCCGCAGTTGCACTCACACAAAATGCAGGCAGTGGGCAGCCAGTTGGTGGTGTTCATGACAGAGCCTCCTCGATAAGAGCGCGCAACTGCTTGTGCACCACGTCGATCGGTGCGATGTCACGGGTTGATCGCGCGACGATGATGGCCCCTTCCAACGAGGTCATCGCCATCATCGCGAGCTCATCGGCGCGCGCCCGGGCAACACCGGCGGCAGCCAACTTGTCGGCGATGAGGCCGATCCAGCGCCGAAAGACCTCTGCCGAGCGTTCGATGAGCTGCTGATTGCCGGCCGGGCTTTCCGGGTCCCCTGCCTCCACCGTCACCGCGACTACCGGACATCCTGCCCGAAAATCGCTGCGCGTCAGCTGCTTTCGATAGGAGGCGACGAGCATGTCGAGTGCGTCCACCACCGAGGGTTTGGCATCGATCATCCCGGCGATGTAGTCGCCGGCAAGATCCACTGCCTCGCAGAGCAGTTGAGTGCGCCCGCCGGGAAAGTAGTGGTACGCCGACCCGCGCGGTGCGCCGCTGTGCTCGAGAACATCGGAAATGGCCGTCGCATGCGCACCGCGCTCCCGGATCAGTAAGGCCGCCGAGGCGACCATTCGTTCGCGCGGGGTGCTCATTCTCGTCCTTCCGGCCCGGCAGGCGGTCTATGTATGATGCCCTACATAATCGCCCACCGAGACGGAGAAGTCAATGAGCGCGTACGAAACCCTGAGCATCCGGCGCGATGGATATGTCCAGGTCATCGGGCTGAATCGGCCCGCCAAGCGCAATGCCTTCGACAAGACGATGCTGCAGGAGTTGTCCCTGGCACTGGCAGAGTTCGATGCCGACCCGGGCCTACGAGCCGCGGTGCTGTACGGCGAGGGAACGATGTTCACCGCTGGGCTGGACCTGGCCAGCGTGGCCGCCGAGATTCAGGGAGGCGCATCGCTCACCCCGGACGGCGGAATCAATCCGTGGCAGGTAGACGGAACGCATCTGTCCAAGCCGCTGATTGTCGCGGTCCACGGCAAGGTTCTGACGCTGGGCATCGAGCTAGCGCTCGCCGGCGACATCGTGATCGCCGATGAGACAGCTACCTTCGCGCAGCTCGAAATCAACCGCGGGATATACCCCTTCGGCGGGGCGACGATCCGCTTCCCCCGCACTGCGGGTTGGGGTAACGCCATGCGGTGGATGCTGACGGCCGACACCTTCGACGCCGCCGAGGCGCATCGCATCGGAATCGTGCAGGAGGTCGTGGCCGCGGGCCGGCATGTGGACAAGGCCGTCGCCATCGCACAGACCATCGCCCGTCAGGCACCGCTGGGTGTACAGGCCACGTTGCGCAATGCCCGGCAAGCGGTACGCGAGGGCGAGGCGAGCGCCGAGACCCAGCTGGTGCCCACCATCCGGGAACTGTTCACCACCGAAGACGCCGCACTGGGCGTACAGGCATTCCTGACCCGCACCACCGCCGAATTCGTGGGCCGCTAGCGCGCGCTCACGGCCTTCCGCACATCACCGAGCTCGCCGATGGGCACGGTGCGCGTCGAGGCAACCGGGCGCACGCCGGGGCCATCGGGCTTGGACACCATGACCACGCTGTCGATGTAAGGCTGGATGGTGGTGGTGTTCTGCACGGTCGCGACAATCACCAGCTGGAACCCGAACTTGCGGAACGCCGAGAGCGCCTGCTGCGCAAACTGTGGATCGGATTTGGAGAATGCCTCATCGAGCATCAGCTGCGCGAACACCGGCCGGTTGTCTCCCGTCTCCGGGTTGGCCAGGTTGAAGCTCAGCGCGCCGGCGAGGCAGAACGCCATCAGCTTCTCTTGCTCCCCACCGGAGTTCGCACCCGCATTGCTGTAGGTACGAATCGCTTCCCCGGTGGTGGCATCGCGTTCCTCGCAGTACAACACGAAGCGATTGCGCACATCCAATGCGTCGCGCGTCCACTGGCGGGCCTCGGGAGTCTCGGCGGCCAGTAGGTTCCGCAGCTGCAAGATGTCTTGGTACTGGTCGTGGATGGCCTTCTCGTCGCCCATGGACACTGCCACCGCACGCGCGGAGATACGCCGGGCACGTTCGTTGAGCTCGCCCACGGCTTCGAGCGCCTTGGGCTCGGCGCGCAGGGTCAGACGCGTGCCCCGATTGAACTCCACCGAGCCCAAACCGCTATTGACACGGTCGATCTGGTCGGTGATGCGATGCGCCTCTTCCTCGGCGAGCTGGTGCAGTCGCAGCACGGCGGTGGGAGCCTGCTCGGTGATGAGCCTGAGCATCCGCTCATAGGCGGCGGGCAGGTCTCGCTCGTCGATCCGGCGGCACAGCGCGACGTAGTCGTGGATCTTCTCGTCGAAGTTCTCGCTGTCGTTGGGAATCGAATCGGGGAAGTCCCGGTCGTAGGCATTGAGGATCCGGTTCAGCTCGTTGCGTGAGCGGGTGACGCTCTCTCGCAACACCGACTGATCCTTCTCGATCTGACGCCACAGCTCCAGCCGGTACGCGTCGGGTTCCAACACGTCCAGGCTGGAGGAAAGCTGCGGCACATAGGCCTCGATGCCGGAGCGAGTGTGCCCGCCCACCTCCCGCGGGCTCAGATTGTCCATCAGATCCAGCAGCCGCGTACGGCGCGAATCATGCTCGGACTCTTGCTTTCTCAACGCACCGATACGCTCCGAGAGCTTCTTGATCTCGTCGAGATACGAATCGGCCTGTTGCTGCAGGCCGGTGAGATCGGGGTTGGCCTCCAACATCGCGTCGTACTGATCTTGCAGTCGCGAGACCGCCGCCTCTGCCGAGTCGGTGTCGATCTGACTCCAATACTCGTACTGGCTGTGCAGTTTGGACCACCGCACCACTTCCGAGCGCAATTCCTCGCGCTTGGTATCCATTTCGCCGATGAACTTCTCGGCATCACCCACGGCCTGTTGCGCCTCGACCACATCGTCGGAGAGCGCAGCCCGCTTGTCACCGGCGTTGCCCTGGTAGATGTATTGCGAGGCGCGCAACTCGCGTCGGTCGTCCTTGACCGCACGCCGGTCACCGTCCTTGCGCAGACCTTGATCGGTGACCGCCCGGCGGTGCTTGCTGAACTCGTCGGGGCTGTCGACCAGCACGTAGTCACCCACGCCGGCCACCAGACTCATGGCAGCACCGGCACATTCGTGATTCGGGTTGGTCAGGCGCAGGCAGTCGGCAAGGGTGCCCGGCTCCGCGCGCCGCGGCGAGCCGGACGGGATCACCCGCTCCATCTGCAGGTAACCGCGCATCGGGTTCTCGTTGACATAGCGCAGCACCTGCCGATGATGTTGATCGGGCACCAACAGGCACAGGCCGGTGGAGCGCAGTACCTTCTCCACGGACTTGCGCCACCGCTCCTGCCCGGGGCGCAGGTCCATCAGCTCGCAGACGTATGGCAGGTCCTTGGCGGTGAGACCGAGTGCCGCGGCGATTTCCCCGCGCATGCGGTCCTCATCCGGAGGCACCGGGGTGCCCAGGTGCTCGACCCGCTTGAGTTCCGCAGAGGCGGCCCGCAATTGGTCACGAGCCGTCGACAGGGCACCGGCAGCCATGACGTAGGCGTCATGACCGGCTTCGAGTTCGGCGTTGATCCGGGTGACCGCGCGCAGGCTCTCCACCCGCATGGCTTCGAATTCCTCGGCGGATTCGATGTCCTCATCGTGGCCGAGATCCCACAGCGCGCTGTCATAGGCGGTGCGGCGGCGCGACACCTCCTCGGCGCGAGCCCGGGCGTGGACCAACTCGCTCTTGAGCGGTGCCAGATTGCTGTCTGCCGCCGCGATGCGACCCAGCAGCTTGTCGCGCTCACCGGTGAGAATGTCTTGGCGCGACTGGATTTCGTCGCATTCCCCGCCCAGCCGGGTGATCTCGGTGTCCAGTAGGTCGATCTCCGGCCCTGCCAGGGCCAAACGCTGCTGGTCTACGTAGTCGCGCACGGTGTGATGGTCCACGACATCGACGGTGGCCAGCTGCGCCGCATCACTGGCGTACGTCTGCTGGATCTGTTCGATATCGCCCAGCGTCTGCCGCTGACGCTGGGCGATGGCGAGCGCGGCCCGCGCGTCGACCAACGGGGTGATCTGTCCCAGTGCCTCGGAGATCGCCGCCATGGACTCAGGCTCGTCGAGCATGTACTCCCGCACGAACTGCTCCAGGCCGCCCACGCTCTTGAGCGACTTCGCCTTGCCCAACAGCTGCTGCGCGGCCGACGAACCCTGGATACCGACGGCGGCGTACAGCTGCTCCAGGTACCAGCGTTCGCTCTTGTGGCCACGCCAGCCCGCGCCCTCGAACACCGAGCCGGCATATCCCTTGCTCGCCCAGGCATTGCACAGATCGCGGATGTCGGCGTCGGCATCGATCAGGTAGTAACGACTCGACGAGTCCGAATCAGAACCAGGCGCAAGCCATTTGAGCACCAAGCCGGTGATCACGCGGCCGTCGGTACCCGAATAGGTCACCGCGATCGCCGACCACGCCCCACCCGTACCGCGCAGGAACATCTGCTTGGGCCGCTCTCCCGGGTTCTTCAGCTCACCCCACAGACCACGCACGTACTTGTCGACGGTGCGCTTACCCATATTGGAGCCGGCGGCGGTGGTGTCGCTGGACGCGTTGAAGTTGCGCCGGTTCGAAGACAGGAAGGCCAGTGAGATCGCGTCCAGTAGCGAGGATTTTCCACTGCCCGAGGAACCGGTGATCAGCGTGCCATTACGGCTGAATTCGATGCTGTGATAGCCATCGAAGACACCCCAGTTGATGACCTGCAGTCGGGACAGCCAGAACTGCTGGGTTGCAGTCTCATTCGTCGTCATCGGTATCGCCATCTTCTTCGTCGGTGGAGTCTTCCGGGGCGGCGCCGCCGCGCTGCAACTGCTCGTACTGGCGTTGCAATGCCTCGATCATCTGCGCGGACATCAGCGCGTTGATGACCGGGCTGATGGTGTAACTGTGCTCGTCATCGCGGGTGCGTTGCAGGATCTCCGCCTTGGACAAACGCTTGATCGCCTCGTCGACACGGTCGCGCAGCATCGCCTCGTCGCGGTCGATGTCGTGACTGACGTTGGCGAACAGCTCATGGATGTCGTCACGGCTGACCACGACATGTTCGTCATGCGCGGTCCGCGCGATCTTGGCCAGGTGCAACGCGACGATCGAGGCGTAGGTGCCCAGGGGTTCCCGTCGCAATACCCGGGCGCCGTACGCACTGGGGTTCTCCAAGGGGGCCGGTTCGGCGTACGCAACCTCGAGATCGTCGAACACCCGCAGCCGTAGGTCCAGTTCGGACAGACGCGAGGCCAACACCTTGCGGTGCTCGATCATCGATGCCCACAACTCGGGCTGACCGTCCTTGCTCAGATAACGCCGGGCCACCAAGTTCTGCAGCGCCCAGCACGCCTTGTCGGGGAGCTCACTGGCATCGCCGTCGAACCGCGGCCCCTTGACGGTTCGCGGCGCCGAAGCGTCGGGCTCGACGCCCGGAAGATCGTCAAAGTTGATGTTTCCCAAGGGCATCCCCGAGGCCTGCGTCGTCACAGCGCCACTCCCTCATCCAGGGTGGCCAGCACCGGTTCGCGGAACATCAACTGAGGTACCTCCATCACCCGGTCCTGTCCGTCAAGGGACCGGAACTTCACCTTCACCGAACCACGATCGGCTGTGTTGTCCTGCTTGAGAGCGAGCGACCACAGCACGATCACATCGCCCAGATACGGAGCCTCGACATGAGAAATCATGTCGGGCAAGGAAACTGGGCCACCGGCAACAGCGCTGTTCACCGTCTCGGCCAATGCGGCCATGTCCACCTGGGTGGCCAATGCCGAGAATCCGCTCAGATCCAGCGGTCCGGACGGCGCATCCTGCGCAAGCACCGGGGGCGCGGTGTCCTTGATGGTGAACGAGAGTGCGCCGATGGCCGCCGCTGCCGAGCGTCCCATCGGCAGCTCGGCATCGATCGGCGAATCGGCCGTCGACACCTTGAGCAGGGCGTGCCCGGCGGCCAGCGCGTCGTTGAGCTGTCGTGCGCGGCCACGTGCCTGCTCGGTCGTGCCCGCGGCGAAGAACCGCCGGATGCGCTGTGCGCAGCGCTGCTCGATGCGGGAAACCTCGGCGATCTGCTGGGAGACCAGCTTGAAGAAGTTCCTCATGACGTCACGCAGACCGGGGTCTAGTTCAGGCAATCCCTCAGCGACACAGGCGATATCGCTGCGCAGCACGGCACGCTGATCCGGATCCTGGATGGTGCGGGTGAACGCGGCATAGGAGGCGCGCTCCCGCGAATCGAAGAGGGCGTCGTAGTCGGCGAACATCCGGCGCGCGCGGTCGCGGAATCCCGAATCCGAGTCTTCGGCGGCGTCGATCAGTCCGGCGGTGATCTCGTTCTGCATGCTGCCGTAGCGCACGATGTCGGTGATCACCTGCTCCATCTGATAGGCGATGGCACGGGTCTCGTCCTCGAGGTCGACGATGTCCGGTTCGGGACGGTATCCGTCGTCGATGGCAAGCAGCTGGGTCTGCAACTCGGCGATCTGGGCTTCGATATCGGCACGCAGTCGGGACGGGTCACCGTCCAGCTGGGTGGCGACCCGCTTGAGTCCAGCGGCGATACCCGCAATGGATCCACCCGTGGCGACCGTGTCGGCGCGGCGCAGTCGGCGTACGAAGGCCAGTGCACTGCGAGCGTCCTCGGTCAGCGAGCAGACATTCTCGGCATCCGGGCCTGCGCCGTCCGATACCCGGTGCAGCCATCCGTCGCTGGCCCAACTCTTGATGAGGGCGAGTCCCGACTGCTCCCCCAGGCCGACGGCGCCCAGGTCTCTGTCGAGCCTGGCCACCAGCTGAGGTTCGGAGACCTTGGCGCTGCGGTCCAGGTGGCGCTCCATGAGCGTGATGTACGGCGCCAGGTTCTTAGCGGCCAGCAGCCGAACCGCGCGGGATTTCTGCACGTCGTCGTTGTGCGCGAACAGCTCTTCGGCTGTCAGGTCATCCATCGCACACCTCCATCACATAGCTAGCGGCTTGTCCCCCGGCCGCGCAGCCGTCATAGCCACTGGCCCGGAAAACCTACCGGGCCGAGCGGGGCGTGGCGAATGGGCTCGCTGACGTGGGACAAATGAGGCAAATGAGTTAGCTGGGACCTCAGTGGACGCCCAGCGTGCCTTCCAGGTACTGGCCCCGGCAGGCCAACCGTGCGAGCTTTCCGCTGGTGGTGCGGGGAATGCCGCCCGCGGGGAGCAATCGCACGTCAGCGGGCTCCAGACCGTACTCGGTGCCGACGGCGGCCCGGATCGCGTCGACGGCTTCCTGCGGGTCGGCCTTGGCGGTACGCGACGCACGCTCGGCCACGATCACCAGACCGTCGTCGACCGTGAACGCGGTGACGTATCCGCGCCGCACGATGGGCGAGGCGTCGGCGACGGTGGCCTCGATGTCCTGCGGGTAGTGACCGTGCCCCCCGAGGGTTATGTGGTCGGCAAGGCGGCCGGTGACATACAGCCCGCCGTCGAGGTAAAAGCCCATGTCGCCCGTGCGCAACCAGTGGCCGTCGGCGTCGGCCTTCGCCGCGTGACTGCCTTGCGGCAACGGGTGGCCAAGCCGGGCATGGAACACCCGTTCGGTGTCTTCGGGGCGGCCCCAGTATCCGCGGCCAACGTTGTTGCCCTGCAACCAGATTTCGCCGACCTGGCCGTCGGCAAGCTCGTGTTCGGTGCTGGGGTCGACGACAACGCCGTGCAGGCTGCGGGCGAGTTGACCGCAGGACACGTGGGCGGTGGCATTGGGAGCGTCCACGGCGACCTCGACCGCGCGGCCCGCCGCAAGCTGTTTGCGGTCGAGGTGCACGACCGAGGGCTCGGCATCCGGGGCGATATTGGAGATGAACAGGGTGGCCTCGGCGATTCCGTACGAGGGCTTGAACGCGGTCGGCGGTAATCCCAAGGGCGCGAACGCTTTTTCCACCGCACGGATGGCATCGATACTGACCGGCTCCGAGCCGATGATCATCACGACCTTGTCGAGGTTGATATCCGCGCCGTCCTTCGGTACGCCGCGTTGCGCCGTGTACTCGTAGGCGAAGTTCGGCGCGGCGGTGATCACGCGGCCCTCCTTGCACCCGTCGGAGAGTGCCTTGATCCAGCGCTGCGGCCGGCGGATGAACGCCGTCGGTGACATCAGGGTGGAGTGCCCACCGTAGACGGTCGGAAAGCCGATCATCGACAGACCCATATCGTGGTACAGCGGTAACCAGCTGCAGCCGTGGGTGTTTCGATCCAGCAGGTCGATGGACAGGATCATCTGCGTCAGGTTGACACCGACAGCCCGATGGGTGATCTCCACGCCCACCGGTGCGCGGGTGGCGCCCGAGGTGTACTGCAGGTGCGAGATGTCGTCCTCCACGAGGTGCACGTACTCGAACGACTCTCCCGCTTCGTCGGGTATCTCGTCGATGACGAGAATCCGTGGCGTCTCCGGACGACCGTTCAGAAACTCTTCGACCGCGGCGCGCGCCGTGGCAGTGGTCAACACCACTGAGGGCGTACAATCCGTCAACGCGGTGTCGAGGCGTTCGGCGTGTCCAGGCAGTTCGGGGGCGAACAACGGAACGGCGATCGCGCCCGCCTTGATGGCCGAGAAAAAGCCGACGATGTAATCGAGGCCCTGCGGAGCCAGGATTGCGACACGTTCACCGCGCTGGACATGGCGTTGTAGCTGCGCGGCCACGGCGTCGAGACGCACCCCGAGTTGCGACCAGGTGAGCTCGACGCGGGTGCCGTCTTCGGAGGTGGTGAAGTCGAGGTACCGATAGGCGACGGTGTCTCCGACGTTCCTGATATTGCGCTCGATGAGGGATATCAGCGTAGTGCCGGGAGGCAGCTCGATGTTTCCGTCGGAATTCAGGCAATCTTCGATGTCAAGCAAACCGTCACTGCGAACCACGTTTTCAGTCTAGGCGCGGCCGCGAGTGCAGCCGAAGTACATCGAGGTGCACTGACCCATTGGTGCGGGCGGAGGGACTCGAACCCACACGCTCTCTCAAGCACTGGCACCTAAAGCCAGCATGTCTGCCAATTTCATCACGCCCGCATGGCTCCGCCATGGTACCGCCCAGCTTGTCAGTGAGCCTGTATAGGTTCGATTCCACGGAGGGATGTTGACGCGATCACGCGAAGAATTCGAGAGTGTCCGGTTCCTCATCGAGGCCGGACTAAACGACTGCGCGATTTCCCTCCGCACCGGAATCCCGCGACGCACCGTGTGCCAATGGCGCCGTCACCCGATTCCCATGCGAATCGAGCATGCGAACGATTGCACCAAGCACAACTTCACGACACTGCCCGCAGGCCGTTACGCCTACCTCCTCGGAATGTATCTGGGCGACGGTTGCATCTCTCGATCTCCTCGAACATGGCGACTACGAATAACCTGCGACGCGAAGTATGCCGAGATAATCGCCGAATGCCGCGAGGCAATTGACGTGCTGATGCCTGGACAACTCGCAGCAATAGTCGACCGCAAGGACGGTTGCACAGACGTTTCTCTGTCGTCCAAGCATTGGCCCTGCCTGTTTCCTCAGCACGGCCCGGGCCGCAAGCACAGTCGAAAGATCGCACTGGAACCGTGGCAGCAAGAACACGTCGATCTAGCCACCGAAGAATTCCTTCGAGGCCTCATCCACAGCGACGGCTGCCGCGTCGTCGCGAATGATCGCGGGGTGGCCAGCGTGCGGTATCACTTCACCAATCGCTCCGAAGACATCCTCGGACTCTTCAGCGCTGCTCTCGACAACCTCGACATTCCCTGGACACGATCGACAGGTACGTCGTGTCCGTCTACCGCGAGGCGGCCACCGCACGTCTGGACGAGTTTCATCGGGCCGAAGCGCTGACCAGGGGCGTTGGCATCTTCACCACGCTCACGCGGTACCGTCAGAAGGTGTCCACTACACGGCGTCGGAGACCAGCGCTCATCGTGCTGGTCGGCGTCAGTGTGGTCGCGTTCCTCGGCCTGGCCTATTGGCAGTTCCAGCGCTTCGAGTCGGTGACCGGCGATGGCCAGAACCTGGGCTACGCACTGCAATGGCCGCTGTTCGCAGCATTCGTGATCTGGGCCTATCGCCGCTTCGTGCAATACGAGGACGAGGGACCGCCCCCGCCGCCCACCGATCGGGTCACCGAGATACCTCAGGGCCTGCTGCCCGAGCGCCCCGCCGCCGCCACGCCGGACCCCGCGGACCGCACACTGACCGAATACAACGCGTACCTCGCCGCCCTGGCCGAAGAAGATAGGAAGCCCGCCCCGTGACCGAGCAAGACGCCACACCCGACACGCCTGCCGTCATCACACCGGTTGAGAAGATCCGGGGCGCGCTGTGGCGCTACCGCATCCTGGCGTGGACCACGGGTGTGTGGCTGATCGCGCTGTGCTGGGAGATGTGGCTCAAATACGTTGAGCAGGTTCCGCATCCGCCGAGCTGGATCGGCATCGTGCACGGCTGGATCTACTTTGTGTACCTGATTTTCACCACCGACCTGGCCATCAAGGTGCGTTGGCCGTGGCCACGCACCATCGGCACGCTGCTCGCGGGCACCATCCCGCTGCTCGGTTTCATCGTCGAGCACTATCGCACCAAGCAGGTCAAGGAACAGTTCGGCCTCTAGGGCTTCTGCGAAAAGAATCTTTCATGTCAGGAATATTGACATGGTTTCGGACCTTGCGTACACGTATGAACATGACGCAAGCGGTTGTCGCAACTACATACGGCGGTCCAGATGTCCTGGAACTTCACGACATCGCGACCCCCGGCCCCGGCCCGGGACAGGTGCTCATCAACGTCAAGGCCGCGGGCGTTAACCCGATCGACTGGAAGCTGTACTCGGGCGCCTTCGGTACCGACCCCGACAAGCTCCCGATACGCCTTGGCCTGGAGATTTCCGGGACCATCGCGGCCGTGGGCACGGGTGTCGGCGGGCTCGTACCCGGAGACGGTGTCATTGCCGCCGGGCAGATCGGCGGCTACGCCAGCCGGATCATCGCCGGCGCGGACGAGGTGTTCAAGAAGCCCGCAGGCTTGTCGTTCGACGAGGCCGCCGGATTCCTCCTGACCGGGCAGACGGCCGTCCACCTGCTCGAAGCCACCAACGTCACCGAGGGCGACACCGTTCTTATCCACGGCGCCGCCGGTGGCGTGGGTCTGCTGGCCACCCAACTCGCGAAGGCCCGGGGCGCCACGGTGATCGCCACCGCCAGTGCCGCGCGCCACGATCAGTTGCGCGGCTATGGTGCCATCCCCGTGGAGTACGGCCCGGGTCTGCAAGAGCGCGTCAGCGCAATCGGTCCGGTGGATGCAGCACTCGACCTTGTCGGCACCGACGAGGCCGCCGACGTCTCGCTGGCGCTCGTCGCCGACAAGGACCGCATCGCCACGATCGCCGGATTCGATCGTGCCGCACGCGATGGGTTCAAGGCACTGGGCGGCGGCCCCGGCGCCGACCCGGGCACCGACATCCGGCTCGCTGCCCGCCCAGAATTGGTCCGCCTCGCGGGGAATGGCGAACTGAAGGTCACCGTCGACCGCACCTATCCCCTGGCCGAAGCACGCCAGGCCCACGAGTACGGGCAGACCGGCCACGCCCGCGGGAAGATCATCCTGCTGCCCTAGCCGCCTTCCCGCGAGCAAGGAAACCGAGGAACTAGGGAGCGGTGCGGCCCAGATTCACCAGGTTGCGCAGCATCGGCAGCAGCGCCGCCAGCGCGCGTCCGCGATGCGATACCGCGTCCTTCTCCTCGGGCGTCAGCTCCGCGGCGGTTCGCAGGCCGCCCCGTGGCACGAAGATCGGGTCGTAGCCAAAGCCGTTCTCCCCTGCGGGTTCCCGGGCAATCGACCCCTTCCAGCGTCCCTCGACGACCACCTCTTCACCCTCCGGCGTCACCAGCGCACACGCCGAGACGAACGCCGCGCCACGACGCTCGTCGGGTATGTCCGACAGCTGCGCGAGCAACAGTGCGGTGTTGGCGGCATCGTCGCCATGCCGTCCGCTCCAGCGGGCCGAAAGCACCCCCGGCATCCAGTTCAGCGCATCCACGGCGATCCCGGAATCGTCAGCTACGCAGGGCAATCCCGTCTGCTGCGCACCTTCACGCGCCTTGATGAGCGCGTTGTCCTCGAAACTCGCACCCGTCTCGGGCACTTCTTCGTACCCCGGAACATCGGTCAGCGATACCAACTCGACACCGGAGATCCCCGACGACTCAAGCACGCGCGACAGCTCGGCGAGCTTCTTCGGATTTCGGCTTGCGACAAGTATTTTCATGGCCCCCCGCCTACTATGAACCGAACGCCTTTTTCTGCGGCGCATCCGGCAGCACCCCGGGGTACGGCAACGCGAGCGCTTCCTTCTGCAGGACGAACAGCTGTTCGGCAGCACCCACGGCGGCATCCAGCAGCTTGTCGAGTGTGGACCGCGGGAAGGTCGCGCCCTCCCCGGTGCCCTGCACCTCGACCAAGGTGCCGGTATCGGTGGCCACCACGTTCATATCCACCTCGGCACGCGAATCCTCTTCGTACGGAAGGTCCACACGCACCCGGCCATCCACCACGCCCACGCTCACGGCGGCGATCGCACACGACAACGGCTCGTCATCGGCCAGCTTGCCGTGCGCGGCCAAATACGTCACCGCGTCGGCCAGCGCCACATAGGCACCGGTGATCGCAGCGGTGCGGGTACCGCCGTCGGCCTGCAACACATCGCAGTCGATGGCAATGGTGTTCTCCCCCAATGCCGACAAGTCGATACAGGCACGTAGTGAGCGTCCGATGAGGCGGCTGATCTCCTGAGTACGGCCGCCTACCCGCCCCTTGACCGACTCACGGTCGCTGCGGGTATGCGTCGACGCTGGCAGCATCGCGTATTCGGCTGTCAGCCAACCAAGTCCAGAACCCTTGCGCCAGCGCGGCACCCCCTCGGTGGCACTGGCCGTGCACATCACCCGCGTCTGGCCGAATTCGATCAACACCGAACCCGCTGGATGTGAGGTGAATCCCCGCGTGATGGTTACCGGGCGCAGTTCGTCGTCTTGTCTGCCGTCTTCTCGTCTGGACACGCCCTCGACCTTATCGTCTCCGCGACAGTGCCGAGTCTGAGTGGCAGAGCTACAGGTCGATACTCTCCCCGGCGACCACGGCGCGTACCGGACCGTCGAATGCCGACTTGGCTTCCGCGATGACATCCTCGCGCGAGGTCCACGGCGGGATGTGCGTCAGCAGCAGTTCCTTGACGCCCGCCCGGGTCGCGATCTGGCCTGCCTCGGTTCCCGACAGGTGAAGGTCCGGCGGACGATGCCCCGGCATGTGCGTCCACGACGCCTCGCACAGGAACACATCGGCATTGCGGGCCAGCTCGACCACGGCATCGCAGATGCCTGTGTCCCCGCTGTAGGCCAACACGGCGCCCGAGGTGTCCTCGATCCGCAGCCCATACGACTCAGGCGGGTGAGCCACCCGTGTGGGCGTGACCGTAAGCGATCCGAATTCGACGGGCACACCCTCGCTCCACGCATACAGGTCGAAGATGTCCGTGAAGTCGTCCACCTCGCCCCCGATCTCCGCAGAGGCGGCGCCCACCCGCACCAGGGTGTCGGCCGGTCCATACATGATCGCCTTGCCCTTGGGCGGATTCGGGTGATAACGGCGCCACACGAACAGACCGGGCAGGTCCAGGCAGTGATCGGCATGCAGATGCGACAACAGAACGGATACCGATCCAGGATCGGCGAAACGTTGCAGAGAGCCCAAGACACCGCCACCGAAGTCGATGACCAACGGTGGCGCATCCGGTGCCGTCAGGAGGTAACCAGATGCCGGTGAATCCGGTCCGGTGACACTGCCCGAGCAGCCGAGCACGGTGACTCGCACAGCCCTAGCTTGCCACGCCGGGCAAGCGTCTCGGCACAGGGTCAGAGAGGTGTTGCAATTTCGGTGTAACCAGGAACACCGCTAGCTCGAGTTTGCACTGCCGTCACAGCCGGGCCAAGGAATCGAGCCGCCAGACTGCGGAATGCGTCCGGGTCGCCGGTTGCCTCGAATACCCGCGTCGCGACCGGAGCGTCATGCGGCCGCAGCAGATCCTTCTCGGACAGCACCCGCAGCAGGTCCTTGGCAGTTTCCTCGGCGCTCGACACCAACGTCACGTCCTCACCCATAGCCAACTGGATCAACCCGGACAGCAACGGATAGTGGGTGCAACCCAACACCACCGTGTCCACCTGCGCCCGCTGCAGCGGCTCCAGATAGCCCTCGGCGAGTTGGAGCACCTGCCGTCCGCTGGTGATGCCACGCTCGACGAAGTCCACGAAACGCGGACACGCCACTGCGGTGATCTCGGTATCGCGGGCTGCCGCGAACGCATCTTGATACGCACCCGATGCGATGGTCGCCGCCGTTCCGATGACGCCGATCTTGTTGTTGTGCGTGGTGTGCACGGCTCGCCGTACGGCGGGTAACACCACCTCGATGACCGGCACCGGTGCGTAGCGTTCACGGGCGTCGCGCAGGCATGCCGCCGAGGCCGTGTTACAGGCGATCACCAGCGCTTTCACCCCACGTCCGACGAGATCGTCGCCGATGGCCAGCGCGTGCTTGCGGATCTCCGGAATGGTCAGCGGACCGTACGGTCCGTTGCCGGTATCCCCGACGTAGATGATGTCCTCATCGGGGAGCTGATCGATGACAGCACGTGCGACGGTCAATCCGCCGACCCCCGAATCGAAAATCCCGATAGGTGCCTCGCTCATGGTGTGAGCCTGGGCGGTATTCCGGAACCATGCGCGGTCTTCGCCTTGCGCTCCCGGCCGGAGAGCCAGTACGCCGCCAGTACGCCGGCGACGGCACCGCTCAGATGCCCCTGCCAGGACACCCCGAACTGACCGGGCAGCACGCCCCACAGCACACCGCCGTAGAGCACGATCACCACCAACCCGATGAGGATCTGCCCGACACTGCGGTTGAAGAATCCCCGAACGATCACGTATGTCAGCCAGCCGAAGATCAACCCCGACGCCCCGATGTGATTGGTCTCGTACGGCGTGCCGAGATTGCCGATGAGCCACGTCCCCACACCGCCGAGGACCCAGATGATCGCGGTTGCCAGGAGAAAACGTCCGATGCCGGCGGCCGCCGCCAGGAAACCCAACACGAGTGCGGGCACGGTGTTGGCAACCAAGTGACCCCAGTTGGCATGCAGCAGCGGCGCGAAGAGAATGCCGTCCAAACCGTCGGTCTCCAGCGGCCGGATGCCGTTCTCGTCGAGGCGGTGTCCGGTGACCGAATCGATGCCCTCGACGACGTACAGCAGGGCCACGAACGAGGCCACCAGAATTCCCCCGGTGACCCACTGCGGACGTCCAGAGCGCCCGGGACGGGAGGCAGCGGAACCCGAAAGCTCGGAGCCACCGCCATATCCCGTCATGCCCACAACTGCCCTTCCAGCGCGTCCTCTGCGTCATCCACGGTACCGGCGTACGCGCCGGTCGACAGGTACTTCCATCCGGCGTCGGCGACCACGAACGCGATGTCCGCGCGCTCGCCCGCCTTGACCGCCTTGGCCGCCATTCCGAGCGCCGCATGCAGAATCGCACCGGTCGAGATGCCCGCGAAGATGCCTTCGACCTGAACCAGCTCGCGGGTGCGGCGCACCGCGTCGAACGACCCCACCGAGAAGCGGGTGGTGAGTACCTCCGGGTCGTACAACTCGGGCACGAATCCCTCGTCGATGTTGCGTAACGCGTAGACGCCCTCACCGTAGCGAGGTTCGGCGGCGACGATCTGTACCCCCGGAACGTTCTCGCGCAGGAACCGCCCCGTGCCCATCAGGGTTCCGGTGGTGCCGAGCCCGGCGACGAAATGAGTGATCTCGGGCAGATCGGCCAGGATCTCCGGACCGGTGCCGTGATAGTGCGCATCCGCATTGGCCGGGTTGCCGTACTGGTACAGCATCACCCACGAGGGGTTTTGCGCGGCAAGCTCTTTGGCCGTGGCGACGGCGGTGTTGGAGCCACCTTCGGCCGGGGAGAAGATGATCCGGGCACCGTAGAGCTCAAGGAGCTGACGCCTCTCGATGGACGTGTTCTCCGGCATCACGCAGATCATCTTGTAGCCCTTGAGCTGCGCGGCCATCGCCATGGAGATGCCGGTATTGCCGCTGGTGGGCTCAAGAATCGTCGCCCCTGGTTCCAGCAATCCGTCGCGCTCGGCCTGTTCGATCATGCGCAGGGCAGGCCGGTCCTTGATGGAGCCGGTCGGGTTGCGGTCTTCCAGCTTGGCCCACAACCGCACATGAGGATCGCCGTCCCAGACCGGAGACAGTCTCTGCAACCCGACGAGCGGGGTGTTCCCCAGGGCCTGCAGCAGCGAGTCGTATCGGGTCATGTGCCGCTAGCCACCGGCCACGGCAGGCAGGATGGTGACCGAATCGCCGTCGGCGATCGCGGTGTCCAGCCCACCCGAGAACCGCACGTCCTCGTCGTTGACGTAGATGTTGACGAATCGGTGCAACTTGCCCGGAATAGCGGGGTCGACAAGTCGCTCGGAAATCCCCGAGTAGTTGGACTCCAGATCTGCAATCACCGCTTGCAGGGTGGATCCCGTTGCGGTGACGCGCTTCTCGCCACCGGTGTGGGTGCGCAGGATCGTGGGGATCGATACTTGAATCGACACGGTGAGAATTCCTTTTCTCTAGTACTGCTCGACGATGGTGATGTCCTCTTCGGTGACCACCCCATCGACGATCCGGTAACTGCGCAGCTCATGCTGCTCGGGGTCGCGGGTGGACACCAAGACGTAATGGGCATCGGGCTCTGCGGCCAAGTTGATGTCGGTACGGCTGGGGTATGCCTCGGTCGCGGTGTGGGAGTGATAGATAACCACCGGTACCTCGTCGGCGTCATCCATCGCGCGCCAAACTCGAAGCTGCTCACCGGAATCAAAGCGATAAAAAGTCGGAGATCGCTCGGCGTTGATCATGGCCACATGCCGTTCGGCACGATCGGAGCCCTCCGGGCCCGCCAGGACACCGCACGCCTCATCGGGGTGGTCGGCGCGGGCATGCTTGACCATGGCGTCGACCAGGTCTGCACGAATACGAAGCACTGCCGGTCCTTCCTACCTTCTTCAGCTGTGACGGAGCACTACGAAAACGCTCCTGGCAACACGTCACGATATGCGGGTATTCCGGCGATGCTCGCGGCGCCCACCACTGCGCGCACCACGGCCCGCTCGACTGCCTCGGCGGCGGCGATCCCCACCGAGGCTGTGAGGACCTCGGCATCACCCTCGCCAGTCCCGGTCGCGAGCACGTACAACGTGTCCCCGTCCATCGGGGTGTGCGCAGGCCTGATGGCCCGCGCCAACCCGTCGTGGGCGGCGATGGCCACGCGGCGGCACTGCGCCTTACTCAAGGCGGCATTCGTCGCCACCACGCCGATCGTCGTGTTCAACGACACCGACTTGTCCGGCAGGTTGCGCAGGTTCTCGACCTCGCCGACAGGCGGTGCACTCAGCTCAGGCACGATGTCGGCGGTCCAGGGCAGCCCCGTCGCCGGATTGATCACCAATCCAACCGGATTCGCGACGATCACGGCGCCGACGACGATGCCGCCGCCAAGACTCACGCTGGCCGACCCGACTCCACCCTTGAGCGTTCCGGCCCGGGCGCCGACACCGGCGCCCACCGCACCCCACTGCGGCGCGTCATTGGCGAGTTCGGCTGCACGGTAACCGAATTCAGCATCCGGACGGTTCTTCCAGGCGCCCACCGGCAGATCGAAGATGACCGCACCCGGCACGATGGGCACGGTGCCACCGGGCAGCGCCACTCCCCTGCCCCGTTCCTCCAGCCAGCGCATCACCCCGTCGGCGGCGGCCAATCCGTAGGCACTTCCCCCGGTGAGCACGATGGCGTCGACCGTCGACACCGTATTGGCGGGCTCGAGCAGATCGGATTCACGCGTGCCGGGAGCTCCACCGCGCACATCGACGGCGCCGGTGGTCCCCGTCGGTGCCAGCACCACGGTGGTCCCGGTGGCCCAGCCTGCTCCGAGGCTCGCATCGGGGTCTACCTGCTGGTGATGCCCGACGAGTATTCCCGGAACATCGGTGATCGCTCCAGAGAACAGACTCATACCGCCGATTTCCCCATCAAGGCGAGCACCAAGAGCTCCTGCATCACCGTCAGCCAGTGATAGATGTCCATATGCCCGGCCATGGGATCGTCCGCGGGCAGCTCCTGGGGCCCGTCGCTGTCGATCCCGAGCATCGCTCCCAGAGCCAGGCGCACGTCATTCAGCGCGGTCAACCAGGATCGCGCATCGTCCTCGGACAACTCGAATCGCCCGCCGTCTGCGGGAATCGTCCGCAGCAACCGCTGTCCGGCCTCGCGTTTGGCATCGATGATGTCCGGCTCATACAGGCTGCGTAGTGCACTGTTGAGCCCGCTGACCGCCTCGATGCTGCTGGTGCCGTCCTGGTCAGGCCGATGAAAGTCAGGCAGCAGCCGCCCCAGGGTGACATCGGTGGGGGCCTCGGTGTTGCCGGTGCGAATGCCTGTCAGCTGCGCCAGTTCGTCACTAGGCGCCGACGATTCGCGCTCGTCCAGCATCGCCAGCATGGATGTGACCATCGACTGCACCAGCGCCGCCTCGTGCGGCTCCATCTCCGAACGCAGCCGAATCCCATCGGAGGCGTTGACGCGCTTCCACTTACGCACGGATCAGCGGCTCATCGATCCTGCTGCAGAGTGGCCCACAGACCCGCGGCGTGCAGCTTGCTGACGTCGATCTCCATCGACTCGCGGGCACCGCACGACACCACGGCCTTGCCCTCGTGATGAACCTGCAGCATCAGATTGGTGGCCTCGGTCTCGCTGTAGCCGAACAGCTGCTGAAACACGTAGGCGACGTAGTTCATCAGGTTTACCGGATCGTCCCAGACAATGGTGACCCACGGCGACTGGGTCTGGTCGACGTGTTCGACAGACCTCTCCGCTGTAGTCCCTGGCAAGGCTCGCGCCGGCGCACCCATGGCCCCAGAATACCGGGACCGCCGAGTATGTCAGCACGAAGTTCTGAGTTTCCCGCCACCGCCCGAGGCCGGTCGGCGCCCGTCCACATCGCCGGATATCCCGCTAACGTGGCGCACATGACGCACCCGTCCACGTCATTGCTCACCGACAAATACGAGCTCACCATGCTTGCCGCCGCACTACGCGATGGCACCGCGGGACGTCACGCCACCTTCGAAGTGTTCGCCAGGAGGCTCCCCGACGGCCGCCGATACGGGGTGGTCGCAGGGACCGGACGGTTGCTCGAAGCCATCGCCGAGTTCCGCTTCGGATCCGAGGAATTGACATCGCTATCCAGTTTCCTGGACCGCGATGCCCTCGACTACCTGGCCTCCTACCGATTCGGTGGCGATATCGACGGCTACCCCGAGGGAGAGCTGTACTTCCCCGGTTCTCCCGTGCTGACCGTGCGCGGCACCTTCGCCGAATGCGTCATTCTGGAGACCCTGGCGCTGTCGATCCTGAACCACGACAGCGCCGTCGCGTCTGCCGCCGCCCGCATGGTGTCGGCGGCGGGAGACCGCCCGCTCATCGAGATGGGGTCGCGGCGCACTCACGAGCTCGCGGCGGTGGCCTGTGCCCGCGCGGCCTATCTGGCGGGATTCGAGTCGACGTCCAACCTTGAGGCGCAGCGCCGCTACGGCGTGCCGGCGCGGGGCACCGCCGCACATGCCTTCACACTGCTGCACGCCAAGGACGGCATGAGTCCCAGCGAGGCCGAACGCGAGGCATTCCGGGCCCAGGTGGAGGCCCTCGGCGTCGGCACCACCTTGCTGGTGGACACGTACGACATCACCACCGGGGTCGACAACGCCATCGCGGTCGCGGGTCCCGAACTCGGGGCGGTGCGTATTGATTCGGGTGACCTGGGCATGTTGGCCCGGCAAGTCCGGGCACAGTTGGACGCGCTGGGCGCGCACCGAACCCGCATCGTCGTCTCCGGAGACCTCGACGAGTACTCCATAGCCGCCCTACGCGCCGAGCCCGTGGACATCTACGGGGTGGGTACCTCGGTGGTGACCGGCTCCGGGATGCCGACGGCCGGGATGGTCTACAAACTCGTCGAGATCGACGGTATACCCGTAGCTAAACGCAGCAGCCACAAGGAATCTCACGGCGGCCACAAGTGTGCCCTGCGTATCGCCAAAGCGACCGGCACCATCCTCGAGGAAGTCGTGTACCGCGCCACCGCCGGGCAGCCGGAGGTGGCCGAGCCGCACCGCACACTCACGGGGGCGTTGATACGCGGCGGTGAGCCAGTCACCGCCGACTCACTCGACGACGCCCGGGAGCGCGTGCGGACGGGATTGTTGAGCCTGCCGTGGGAAGGGTTGGGCCTTTCCCACGGGGATCCTGCGATTGCCACCCGGCTGGTGGGATAATTCGGGTCCGGAGGTCACATGGCAGCCAGAAGGCAATGGGCGGGAACCACTCCCGAGGAGCGTAGGGCTACGCGTCGACGCGCACTGCTCGACGCGGGTATCGCCGCACTCGGTGCCATCGACGGCCCGGCACTGACCATCCGCACCGTGTGCCGGTCTTCCGGTGTCTCCGAACGCAATTTCTACGAGGAGTTCGGCGACCGGGACGACTTCGTGCGCGCCGTGTACCAGGACGTGCTCGAATCCGTGATGCGTGTTGTCACCGAATTCGCCCCCGACGGGGACGATTTGGAGACCCGCGCGGTCGAGACCTTTATCGGCGCGACCGTCGACAACCCCGAGTACGGCCGCATCATGATGCTGGCTCCGTTCACCGAGCCGACCCTCGGCAGCGTGGGGTTCGCCGGGTCGATGGCCTTCGCCTCGCTGGCCGAGAAGGCACTGATCGATGTCGACGACCCGGGCCGCCGCCGGTTCCTGTCGGTATCGCTCGTCGGCGCCGCCTCGGGCGCCATCATCGACTATCTGCGCGGAGATCTGGCGATCAGTCGCGACGAGCTGATCGACTACATCTCGCGCATGGGCCGCCAGGTGTCGGCCATCTTCGACTGAGCACCGGCCGGGTACCGTCGATCCATGGGCAGGGCGCTTATCGTCGTCGACGTGCAGAACGACTTCTGCGAGGGAGGATCGCTGCCCGTATCCGGTGGTGCCGCACTCGCCCGGGCGCTGAACGACCTCACCAGGTCCGGAACGTACGACGCCGTGGTGGCGACCCGCGACTTTCACGTCGACCCCGGCGGTCATTTCTCCGAAACCCCGGATTTCGAGACCAGTTGGCCGCCGCACTGCCGGGTCGGCACGCCCGGTGCGGACTTTCACCCGGACCTGGACCTCACCCCCGTCGACGAGGTGTTCTCCAAAGGCGCCTATGCCGCCGCATATTCGGGCTTCGAAGGCGTCTGTACCGACGGCACCACTCTGGCAACCTGGTTGCAGGCCCGAGATCTGGACAGCGTGGACGTGGTGGGAATAGCCACCGACTACTGCGTGTCCGCTACTGCCCGTGACGCGGTGCGCGAGGGGCTGCATACCCGTGTGCTGACCGTGTATTCTGTTGGCATTGGCCAAGAATCGGTCAGCCGCGCCCTGGAGGAGCTCCAAGGCGCCGGCGTCGAGGTGATCCGCTGAAGGAAACCGACGCAACCGCATCCACAGGCCTGCTCGCCACCGCCGTCGCAGCACTCGGCGGCACAGAACGCGCAGGGCAGCTCACCATGGCCACCGCCGTCGAGCACTCCCTGCACAGCGGTGAGCACCTGGTGGTCCAGGCCGGCACCGGCACCGGGAAGTCCCTGGCGTACCTGGTGCCCGCGATCGCTCACGCCATCCAGGAGTCTTCCCCGGTCGTGGTTTCGACGGCAACCATCGCGCTGCAACGCCAGCTTGTGGATCGCGACCTGCCCAGGCTCGCCGATGCCCTGACGCCGTCCCTGGCCCGCAGGCCCAGGTTCGCCATTCTCAAGGGCCGCGGAAACTACCTGTGCCTCAACAAATTGCACAACGGCGCCGCCTCCGATCAGGAGGCACCGGACACCTTGTTCGAGCCCTTCGCTGCCAGCGCGCTCGGCCGCGATGTGCAGCGGCTCAACGAGTGGGCCGAAGAAACCAAGACCGGGGATCGCGATGAGCTCAAGCCCGGCGTCCCCGACCGCTCCTGGTCACAGGTCAGCGTGTCGGCGCGCGAGTGCCTCGGCGCCACGCGATGCCCGTTCGGCACGGAGTGCTTCGCCGAGCTGGCCCGGCTCGACGCCGGCCAGTCCGATGTGGTGGTCACCAACCACGCGCTGTTGGCCATCGATGCCATCGCCGACATAAACATCCTGCCCGAGCATGACGCGGTGATCGTCGATGAGGCACATGACCTGGTTGACAGGGTGACAAGCGTTGCCACCCAAGAACTCTCGGCGGTCGGACTCACCGTCACCATCCGGCGTATCGGCCGCCTGGTGTCACCGGAGACGGCAAGCCGGTTCGAGGCGAGCTCGGCGACGTTCTCCTCGCTGATCCACGACAGCCGGCCGGGCACCATCGATCGCGCGGACGAGGAGACCGTCACCTACCTGACCGCATTGCGTGACGCCGCCGCCGCGGCACGCACCGAGATTCCCACGGGCCAGTCCACCGACCCGGCCACGGCCTCGGCGCGTTCAGAAGCTGTTGCCGCACTAGATGACATCGTCGATGCCGCTTCGTCGGCTCTGGCATGCTGGGCCGAACCGGACATCACAGCGCGTCCCAATGTGGTGTGGCTGGATCACGAGGAGAACCGAGGCTCGGTGCGCCCGGTACTGCGCGTTGCGCCGCTCTCGGTGGCCGGGCTGCTACGCACCCGCCTGTTCGGGCAACGCACCGTCGTCCTTACCTCCGCCACGCTGGCCCTAGGCGGGAAGTTCGACGCGATGGCCGCCTCCTGGGGGCTGCCCGCCCGGGAGCCCGGTGCGGAACCCACCGCCGAGCCGAAGGCCACCTGGCATGGCATCGATGTCGGATCTCCGTTCCAGCACGAGAAATCCGCCATCCTCTATCTGGCACGACACCTGCCCGCCCCGGGGCGCGACGGCCTCGGAGCGGCAACACTCGACGAGATCGAGACGCTGGTCCGCGCGGCAGGGGGTCGCACCCTCGGGCTGTTCTCCTCGATGCGCGCCGCCAAAGAGGCTTCCGAGGAGATGCGCACCAGGCTCGACACTCCGGTGCTGTGCCAGGGTGACGACGCGACATCGGTTCTGGTCGAGCAGTTCAGCGCGGACCCCGAGACCTCACTGTTCGGAACCCTGTCCCTATGGCAGGGCGTCGACGTACCCGGGCCCTCGCTGTCGCTGGTACTCATCGACCGAATTCCGTTCCCGCGTCCGGATGACCCGTTGCGAGCTGCGCGACAACGAGCGATCAGCGCCCGCGGCGGCAATGGCTTCATGGCGGTGGCGGGCACCCAGGCAGCGCTACTGCTGGCACAGGGAACCGGCCGACTGTTGCGTAGCGCACACGACAGAGGCGTTGTCGCGATACTTGATTCACGAATGGCAACGGCGGGCTACGGCGGATTTCTGCGGGCATCACTGCCGCCGTTCTGGTCGACACACGACTTGTCGGTGGTCACCGCCGCACTGCAACGCCTGATGACCAAGCACAAGGCGACCTATGCTGGAGGGGGCACCCGCACCCGGGGATAGCCGCAGCAGAGGGATGGCCATGTCGATTCCGGTCAGGTGGTTCCACACATCGACGGCGATCCTGGCCTGCTTCGTTCTCGGACTCTCGGCGTGCGCGAATGCCATTGACGGCGAATCGGTTTCACAACTGGGCAACGCCTATCAAGTCGCCGGGCTACCGGTTGTCGACGGTCCCTCCGGACTGCGATCACACCCCAAACCGACCGACAGGGCGGTGCGCGGCACCGACGATGGAGAGACGGACCGTCTCGCATTGAATGCGGTCGCCGACATCGAGGACTTCTGGCAGGACGCCTACCCCAAGACCTTCTGGGCCACTTTCCGTCCGGTGGAATCGCTGATGTCATGGGATAGCGGCGGCTCCACCGCGGCGGAATTCTGCAACCACCCCACGGTCGGCTTCGACAACGCCGGGTACTGCATCAGCCAGAACAGCCTCGGCTGGGACCGAGGAGCGCTGCTGCCCAAGCTGGTGCGGATGTTCGGGCCCATGGCGGTACCGATGACACTGGCCCACGAGTACGGGCACGCCGTCGCGCACCTGTCGGAGATGGTCGACTCGCAGACGCAGACACTGGTCGGCGAGCAGATGGCCGACTGCCTGGCCGGTACCTACCTGAGGTGGGTGGCGCAGGGCAGCTCACCACGTTTCACGCTGAGCACCGGCGACGGCCTCAACACGGTCATCTCCGCGCTCATCGCTTTCCGGGACAACCCGATCGAGGCCGGCGACGCCATCGACTCACACGGATCCGCCTTCGAACGGGTATCGGCGTTCCAACGCGGATTCATGGACGGGGCGGCCCCATGCACCCGGATCGACATGGCCGAGATCACCAAGCGCCACGGGGGCCTGCCGGTGAACCTGCCCGTGGGCGAATCGGGCGACATACCCGTCTCCGCCGACACCCTGCGCGCCCTGATGACAGTCCTGCGAGCGGTGTACGCACCTGCAGAGCCGCCGCGACTGTCGTTGTCGGGCGCGGCGTGCGACGAGGCCGGGCGCCGTGTGGAAGGCGCGGCTGCGGTGTACTGCCCTGGTTCCAACACCGTGGCCCTGGATCTACCGCGACTGACCGAACTGGCTCGGCCCACCCACGACAAGGGGCTGATAACCGGCGATTTCACTGCCTACTCGATGGTCATATCCCGCTATGCACTGGCGGTCGAGAATCAACATGATCTTCCCCTCGACACCGGGCAGAGCGCCCTGCGCGCCGCCTGCCTGACGGGTGTCGCTTCTGCGGCGATGGCCCGCCCCAGCGTGCCCACCCGGGAACCCAATCCCTTCGTGCTCGCCGCCGAAGACCTCGACGAGGCGGTGTCCGGGCTGCTGACCAACGGCGTGGTGGCCAGCGATGTCAACGGAACCACCATCCCGGCCGGCTTCTCACGCATCGATGCTTTCCGCGACGGAGTGGCAGGATCGACCGATCGCTGCCTCAGGCGTTACGGCTGAACTCCCCGGGTCAGTGCTCCAGGTCGCTGGCGGCCAGCACCGCCAGGCCCAGCTCGCTATCGCCGGCCAGCAGCGGATGGTGCGGAAGCACCCGCACCGTGTAGCCCACCGATCCCGAGACCGGCAGGGTCGTAGTGGTGGAGAAGGTCTCCACGCCGCCGCCACGGCTTCCGGTGTGAGTCATCGGGACGATCTCCGAGTCGGAGAGCTTGTCGTCCAAGTCAACTCGCCCGATCACGGCCTGCACCGCGACCTCCGACGGCGCCAGCCCGGACAGCTGCACGGACGCGGTGAGCGTCAACGGCGATCCCAGCAACGGGGTGTCGGGCAGACCCGAACTGTCGACCTCGGTGATGACCAGGGACGGCCATACCTGCTGCACTCGTTCGCGATAGCGCGCCAACTCCTTGGCCGGGGCAAAGGACTCGTCGGCACCTACCGTGGCACGCAACGAGGCAGCCGCCGGGGCGTAGTAGCCGACGGTGTAATCACGAACCATTCTGGATGCCAACACTTTTGGCCCGAGCTTTTCCAGAGTGTGACGCACCATCTCGACCCACCGCTGCGGAGTGCCATGCTCATCGCGTTCGTAGAACTTGGGCGCCACCTTCTGCGCCAACAGCTCGTACAGCGCAGCGGCCTCCAGGTCGTCGCGCCGGGCGTCGTCGGTTACCCCGTCGGCAGTTGGTATTTCCCAACCGTTTTCACCGTCGTACCACTCGTCCCACCAACCATCGCGGATGGACAGGTTGAGCCCACCGTTGAGGGCGCTCTTCATGCCCGAGGTGCCGCATGCCTCCAGCGGGCGCAACGGATTGTTGAGCCACACGTCGCAGCCGAAATACAGGTAGCGGGCCATCGACATGTCGTAATCGGGCAGGAAGGTGATCCGGTGCCGCACATCGGCCTGGTCGGCGAATCTCACGATCTGCTGGATGAGCCCCTTGCCGCCGTCGTCGGCGGGATGCGACTTACCGGCCACGATGAGCTGCACCGGATGTTTCTCGTCGAGGAGCAACTCGCGCAGCCGCTCCGGGTTGCGCAGCATCAGCGTGAGCCGCTTGTACGTCGGGACTCTGCGGGCGAACCCGATGGTCAGCACACCCGGGTCGAAGGCACTGTCCACCCAGCCCAATTCGGCTTCGGCGGCACCGCGCTGCAGCCACGATGCGCGGATCCGCCGGCGCACGTCCTGAATCAGCTGCTCACGCAGCTGCGAGCGAATCCACCAAATGTGTCCGGGGTCCACCTCGTGGATGCGTTCCCATCCACTGGCGTCGTTGAATGCCTCGGCACCCACCAGTTGCTGCCCGAGTTCCAGCCATTGCGGGGCTGCCCACGTGGGAGCGTGCACACCGTTGGTGATCGAGCCGATGGGCACCTCCGCGGCGTCGAACGACGGCCACAGCCCGTTGAACATGGACCGGCTCACCTGGCCGTGCAGTAACGAGACGCCATTGGCGCGCTGGGCCAACCGCAGCCCCATGTGGGCCATGTTGAACGTGGAGGGGTCGTCCTCGGCCCCCAGGGCGATGATGCGGTCCACCGGGAGGCCGGGCAGCAGGGTTGAGTCGCCGGATTCACCGAAATACCGCCGCACCAGGTCGACCGGGAATCTGTCGATACCGGCGGGAACCGGTGTGTGGGTGGTGAACACGGTGCTGGACCGAACCACCGTCAGGGCTGTCTCGACGTCCAAGCCATGCTGTCCGATGTACTCCCGGATGCGCTCGAGCCCCAGGAATCCGGCATGTCCCTCGTTGGTGTGGAACACCTCGGGCGCTGGCGAGCCGGTCGAGGCCACATAGGCACGGATGGCGCGCACACCGCCGATTCCGGCCAGGATCTCCTGCTTGATGCGGTGATCCTGATCGCCGCCGTACAGCCGGTCGGTGACGTACCGCAGCTCCCGATCGTTCTCGGCGATATCGGAATCCAAGAGCAGCAAGGGAATCCGGCCCACCTGGGCAACCCAGATGCGCGCCGAGAGCACCCGGTCCTGCGGCATCGGCACCGTGACGAGAATCGGGGTGCCATCCTCGTGCGCCAACAAGCGCAGGGGCAGGCCCGCCGGGTCGATCAGCGGATACTGCTCGGTCTGCCAACCATCAGCGGTCAACGATTGACGGAAGTACCCCGAGCGGTAGTGCAGCCCCACCGCGACAAGCGGCAGCCCCAGATCGGAGGCGGCCTTGAGGTGGTCGCCGGCCAGAATCCCCAGACCACCGGAGTAGTTCGGCAGCACTTCGGAGACACCGAACTCCATCGAGAAGTAGGCGATCGCGGACGGTAAGTCGGGGGCGCCCGCGTCGTCTTCCTGGCCCCGCTCGAGCTGGCGCTGGTACCACATCGGCCGATTGAGGTAGTCGTGCAAATCACCCGCGAGAGCCGCCACCCTGTCGACAAAGCCATCGTCGGCGGCCAGTTCGTCGAGCCGCTGCGCGGGCACCGATCCCATGACCGCAACCGGATCGTGGTTGGTCTGCTCCCACAACTGGTGGTCGATATCGGCGAACAGATCCCTGGTGGGTTGATGCCATGACCAGCGCAGGTTGTTCGACAACTCGCCCAGCGCCGCCAACCGCTCCGGAAGATGGGCACGAACCGTGAATCGACGTAGGGCTTTCACCCTTCAGAACTTTACTGAGATTTCGCTCGTCCGCATGCCCGGCGGCAATTCCGCACCGACACGTCCGCGCCGACACGCCGTGTTGTGGCGGTTCCGTATCGCACGTTGCCGCCACAAGCGGGCGTGTCGGTGACGGTTCCGTGCCCACTTCTATACCGCGCCGTAAGAGCCCTTCTACTACGGTGGACGTGGTGACCGGACGCATAGGCATCGACGATGTCGCCCCCGTGATCGCGGGTGGACGCTATCCGGCCAAGGCCGTCGTGGGTGAGGTCGTGCCCGTGGCCGCAACCGTCTGGCGGGAAGGCCACGACGCCGTGGCCGCGACCCTAGTGGTGCGCTGCCTGGGCCCCCACTACCCGCAGCTCTCCGAAGGCCCACTGCGCCGGATCTCGGCCCCACGCGACAAGGACAAGAACGCCACGCGTATCAAGCCGCTGCATGTCCCGATGCACCCGGGAGGGGCCCTCGACCGCTTTCACGCCAGCTTCGTGCCGGACCGGGAAGGGTTGTGGACTTTCCGTGTCGACGGCTGGGGCGATCCGGTCGCTACCTGGCGGCACAATGTCGCGGCCAAGCTGGAGGCCGGGCAGGGCGCCGCAGAATTGGCCAACGACCTGGAGATCGGTGCCCGATTGTTCGAGCGGGCCGCGGCCGGAGTGCCGCGCAAGCGCCGCCAACCCCTCGTGGATTCCGCGGAAGTGCTGCGTACGCAGGATGATCCAGGCGCGCGGTTCCAACACGCGCTGTCCCCGGAAACGCTGACGTTGCTGGACGAGTTCCCGCTGCGCGACCTGCTCACTCGCGGAACCCAATACGGTATCTGGGTCGATCGCACCCGCGCGCTGTACGGCTCCTGGTACGAGCTGTTTCCGCGTTCCACCGGTGGAGTCGGACCCGACGGGCGGCCCATGCACGGCACCCTCGCGACCGCTGCGGCCGATCTCGCGCGCGTGGCCGCGATGGGATTCGATGTGGTCTACCTGCCACCGATTCATCCGATCGGCGAGGTAAACCGTAAGGGCCGTAACAACAATCCGGTCGCCGAACCCGGCGAGGTGGGCTCACCGTGGGCAATCGGTAGCGCCGCCGGTGGCCACGACGCGATAAACCCCGAGCTCGGCACGCTCAAGGATTTCGACCGATTCGTCTCCACCGCACGCAAGCTCGGCATGGAGGTGGCGCTGGACCTGGCCTTGCAATGCGCACCGGATCATCCCTGGGTGAGCGCGCATCCCGAGTGGTTCACCGAACTCCCCGACGGCACCATCGCCTACGCCGAGAACCCGCCGAAGAAATATCAAGACATCTATCCCCTGAACTTCGACGCCGATCCGGCGGGGCTGTACACCGAGGTCCTGCGCGTGGTTCAACACTGGGTTGCTCACGGCGTCAAGATATTCCGTGTGGACAACCCCCACACCAAGCCGCCCGACTTCTGGCAGTGGCTGATCGGCGAGGTCAAGGCGGCCGATCCCGATGTCTTGTTTCTCTCCGAGGCATTCACTCGGCCGGCCCGGTTGTACGGCCTGGCCCGGCTGGGCTTCACCCAGTCGTATACCTACTTCACCTGGCGCACCGGAAAATCCGAGATCGCCGACTTCGGCAGGGAGATTGCCGCGCAGGCGGACCTGGCGCGCCCGAACCTCTTCGTCAACACCCCGGACATCCTGCACGCCAGCTTGCAGCACGGCGGGCCGGGCATGTTCGCCATCCGCGCCGTCCTGGCGGGCACACTCAGCCCCACCTGGGGTGTGTACTCAGGATACGAACTCTACGAACATGTTCCGCTGCGCGAAGGCAGCGAGGAATACCTCGACTCGGAGAAGTACCAACTGCGCCCTCGCGACTACAAAGGCGCCGCTGCCCGCGATGAATCGTTGGAACCGTTCATCACCCGACTCAACGAGATCCGCCGGCTGCACCCGGCCCTGCATCAGCTGCGCAACATTACCTTCCATCACGTCGAGAACGACGCCCTGTTGGCATACTCCAAGTTCGACCCGGTCACCGGTGATGCGGTCCTGATTGTGGTGAATCTGAACCCCTTCGGCCCCGAGGACGGCACCATCTGGCTCGATCTGCCCGCACTCGGTCTCGACTGGCACGAAACCTTCTGGGTACGTGACGAACTCACCGGTGAGCAATATCGGTGGGGCCAAGCCAACTATGTGCGACTCGACCCGTCTCGACAAGTAGCGCACATCCTCAACCTGCCGCAGGTTCGCGAACCCGCCCGCACGCACCTGGTGTACCGCCCATGACCAAGAACAGCGCCGCATCACCGATCTTGGCACCGGATCGTGCCGATATCGCCAGACTGGCCGCGGGTACGCACCACAATCCGCATTCGATACTCGGCGCGCACGAATATCCCATCCCCGGCGGCAAGGGACACACCGTCATTCGTGCGTTCAAGCCGGGAGCAGCCACCGTCGCCGCTCTGGTCGGCAACGAGACCCATCCGATGGCCGATATCGGGTCGGGTCTGTTCGCCGTGGCCCTGCCCTTCCTGAACCTCCTGGACTACCGACTCGACGTCGACTACGGCGGCACATCGCTTGTCATCGCCGACGCCTACCGGTTCTTGCCCACCCTCGGCGAGGTGGACCTTCACCTGTTCAACGAGGGTCGGCACGAGCGGCTCTGGGAAATCCTTGGCGCACATCCCCGCTCGTTCGTCACTGCCGATGGCGAGGTCAGCGGCATCTCCTTCGCGGTCTGGGCGCCCAACGCGCGCGGCGTCTCGCTGATCGGCGATTTCAACGGATGGAACGGAAATGACGCCCCCATGCGAACGCTGGGATCGTCAGGGGTCTGGGAGCTGTTCTGGCCCGGCATGGTGCTCGGCGCGCTGTACAAGTTCCGGGTGCACGGCGCCGACGGATCGGTGACCGATCGTGCCGATCCCTTCGCCTTCGCGACCGAGAAACCCCCCGCCACCGCATCGCGCGTCACCACCTCGTCGTATTCCTGGGAAGACGGCGAATGGATGTCACGGCGCACCTCGAGCAACCCGGTGTTCGAGCCGATGAGCACCTACGAGGTGCATCTGGCGTCCTGGCGTCCCGGACTCACCTACCGCGAGCTGGCCCACGAGCTCACTGAATACGTTCTGGTGCAAGGATTCACTCACGTCGAGCTGCTGCCGGTGGCCGAACACCCCTTCGGCGGATCCTGGGGCTACCAGGTGACGTCCTACTACGCTCCGACCTCGCGACTCGGTACGCCCGACGACTTCCGGTACCTGGTCGATGCCCTGCACAGGGCCGGTATCGGAGTGATCGTCGACTGGGTGCCTGCACATTTCCCCAAAGACGCGTGGGCCCTTGCCCGCTTCGACGGGACACCTCTGTACGAGCACGCCGATCCCCACCGCGCCGAACAGCTGGACTGGGGCACATACGTTTTCGACTTCGGCCGTCCCGAGGTGCGCAACTTCCTGGTTGCCAACGCCCTGTTCTGGCTCGACCAATTCCACATCGACGGGCTTCGCGTGGATGCCGTCGCATCGATGCTCTACCTGGACTATTCGCGCCCCGAGGGTGGATGGACACCCAACGTCCACGGCGGTCGCGAAAACCTCGAGGCCGTGCAGTTCCTGCAGGAGATGAACGCCACGGTGCACAAGCTGCATCCCGGGATCGTCACCGTGGCCGAGGAGTCCACATCCTGGCCCGGCGTCACGCGGGCGACCAATCTTGGCGGCCTTGGCTTTTCCATGAAGTGGAACATGGGGTGGATGCATGACACCCTGGGCTATCTGGGGCGCGATCCCATCCACCGCAGCTTCCATCACCACGAGATGACCTTCTCGATGCTGTACGCGTTCAGCGAGAACTTCGTGCTGCCCATCAGCCATGACGAGGTGGTGCACGGCAAGGGCACGCTGTGGACCCGCATCCCGGGCGACGACCACGCCAAGGCCGCCGGACTGCGCTGCCTGCTGGCATACATGTGGGCACATCCAGGAAAGCAACTGCTGTTCATGGGGCAGGAATTCGGCCAGCGCGCCGAATGGTCCGATGAGCGCGGTGTCGACTGGTTCCAGCTGGACGAGGACGGGTACTCGGCGGGCATCGCAGCGCTGACGGCCGATCTGAACTCCGCGTACCAGCGGCGGCGCGCGTTGTGGTCACAAGACACCGCGCCGCAAGGGTATTCGTGGATCGACGCCAACGACTCGGCCAACAATGTGCTGAGCTTCCTGCGCTTCGGCGACGACGGCTCGGTGCTGGCATGCATCTTCAACTTCGCGGGCGTCGAGCACAGCAGCTACCGGGTGGGGCTGCCCCTCACCGGTCGCTGGCGCGAGGTCATCAACACCGACGCGGTGCAGTACCGGGGCAGCGGAGTCGGCAACCTCGGCGAGGTCAACGCTTCGGCCAACCCTTGGCACGGCCGTCCCGCCTCGGCCACGCTGGCGCTGCCGCCCGCCGCGGCGATCTGGTTGGAACCCGTGTCAGAGGACCTGTAGAAAACATTAGGATGCGCTAGACGCACGATCGCGTATCTAAAGGGGTGGCTCGATGTCCAAACGCTGGATGGCACTGCTGGTGGGGCTGGTGCTCGTGACCACATCGTGTGGCCGTCCGCTCGGTGGCCAACCCCAATCGATCTACGCAGACCCCCTGCGGGTGGCCGGCATGCCCGCCGTCGACGGTCCCTCGGGCATGAAGCCCGGGGTGCAGGTCCCCAAACGCGCGATCGAGAACACCGACAACGGCCAGATCGACGATTACGTCAAGGTCTCCCTGGCCGATATCGAGGAGTTCTGGACGCAGTTCTACGGCGATTCGTTCGCCAACTTCCGGCCGGTGTCCCTGCTCATCTCCGTCGATTCCCGCGAGGACAACGAAGATCTCGAGTTCTGCCGAGGCAACCTGAACGGTTTCATCAACGCCGCGTTCTGCCCGCTGGACAACTCGTTCGCATGGGATCGCGGTCAGCTTTTCCCCTACCTGCGCAAGCAGATGGGCGATATGGCCATGAACACCGTCATGGCCCACGAGTACGGGCACTCGATCCAGTACCACGCTCAGCTCATCAACCCGATCGACGATCCGAAGATGAGCAAGGACCAGGTCGAGTACCTCATGGATCTCAACCAGGAGCAGCAGGCCGACTGCTTCGCCGGGGCCTATCTGCGTTGGGTCACCCAGGGCGATTCGCCGCGATTCACCCTGAACACCGCCGACGGGCTCAACAAGGTGATGGCGGCAATGATCGCCATCCGCGACAACGACACCAGTAAGAAGTGGGCGATCCACGGGTCGGCCTTCGAGCGGGTGTCGGCCTTCCAGTTCGGATTCACCGACGGGCCCATGGCCTGCAAGCGCATCGACGCCCGCGAGATCCTCAAGCGCCGGGGCGAGCTGCCGAAGGGTCTGGGGGTGGGCCCCAACGGCGACAACTGGCCCATCAAGCAAGACACCATCGACGTGGTGCTGGCCGCAGCCGCGCAGGTGTTTCCCATGGACAACCCGCCCAAGACCGTCTACGGCGACGGGAAATGCTCCGACGGCACGGGCACGGCACCTGCCTCGTACTGCCCCACGGACAACACGATCGCGCTGGATCCCAAGGCGCTGCAGAAGATGGCAACGCCCGTGTCGGACCGGGCGCTGTTCTCGGCGCAAGTCAACGGTGACTACTCGGCATTCAGCGTGATCGTCTCGCGTTATGCGCTGGCCGCGGAGAAGGCCGCGGGGCTGGAGACCGAAGGCATCATGACCGGGCTACGCACGGCATGCCTGACGGGGTATTTCACCGCGCGTGCCGCGGGCCGGGGCATCGTGACCCCGCGTGCGCCGGTGATCCTCTCCGGCGGCGACCTCGACGAGGCTGTCTCCGAATTGCTTTCCAGCGGCAGGGCTTCCAGCGATGTCAAGGGCGAGACGGCACCGGCCGGCTTCTCCCGCATCGATGCCTACCGGATCGGCGTGCTGGGCAACGACCAGACCTGCGCCAAGCGTTTCCCGTAACCGATTCCGCGCCAGCAGGATACAGGGAAGGTCAGAACAGGGCGTTGGCGAGCTTGCGCCGACCAGCGATCACCGCAGGGTCGGCGGGATCGAACAGCTCGAACAGTTCCAGCAGTCGGGCGCGCACCGTGGCACGGTCATCGTCGCTGGTAACACGCACCAGCGCCACCAACCTGTCGAAAGCCGAATCCGGCTGCTGAGAAAGCACTTCCACGTCGGCGGCGGCCAACCCCGCGTCGATGTCGCGCGGTGTGGCATCGGCGACCTGCACCGCATCCTGGCGCTGAGCCGTCGCGCGAACCAAGAATGCGATCTGGCGTACCGACGCGGTTGCCTCTACTGCCACCGCGCCGGTGGCGCCGCCGTCCAGCAGAGCCTGATAGGCGGCACTGGCCGCCTCGAAGTCGCCGGCATCCAGGGCGTCCCGCGCGGCAACCAGCGCCGGGTCGACGGCCTCCTCGACGTCCCCGCCCTCCGACTCGGGAGCGTCGGGCAGCTTGCCGGCGACCGCGTCGAGGATCGAATCGATCCACCGTCGCAGCTGATCTGCCGGTTGGGGACCCGCGAAGCTGGTGATGGGCCTGCCTGCGGCCACTGCCACCACCGTCGGCACCGCCTGCACCCCGAAGACCTGTGCGATCTGCGGGCTGGTGTCGACGTTGACCCGCGCCAGGGACCACTTGCCGCGGTCCTCGGCGACCAGGTCGCCCAGCGTGGCGGCGAGTGCCGCCGAGGCCTCGCTACGCGGCGAGCCCAGCAGCACGACGACCGGGACGCGGTTGGACTGCGCAAGCACCTCGGTTTCGAGATTCGCCTCGGTGACGTCGACGGTCCATTCACCGCCCGCCGAAGGCTCACGGGGCGCGGCGGGCTCTTGAGCACGCTGCTTGAGGGCGGAAAGGTCGACGGCTCCGGACATGGCAGCAGCCATCGCGGGACGTGGTCGGGTCACGCTCTCCAGTCTGTCACGGCGCGCGGCCTACGCACTACGGCGTCGCGTCGCCCGTCGCATTCGTCCCCGCGACGGGCAATTTGCCCGCCTTATCAGCCCATATGACAAAGATCACACTGCACAATGGGGCAATCCCAGCTAACAGCGCGAGCAACCAGGTCAGTGGATTCCAGCGATATTCGCGGCCCGCCAGGAACCCCATCACCAAGTACGCGATGAACACGATGCCGTGGATCCAGCCGAAGACCTTCACACCGATCTCGTTACCCGGGTCCGGGACGTACTTGAAGAACATCCCAGTGAGCAGTCCCGCCCAGCTGACGGCCTCGAGCAACGCGACGGTGCGGAACCTGCTGGCAGTGCTGCGCAGGTCGAAAAGCTGTGTCATGCCCTCAGTCTGCCCGATGGGGACCCCGACACTCCCTCAGGCCTACTACAGTACGTCGTAAATCACACTCGCACGATCAGCGCGTCACCCTGACCGCCGCCACCGCACAATGCCGCCACGCCGATTCCACCGCCGCGGCGCTTGAGCTCCTGCGCCAGGTGCAGCGTGATCCGGGCGCCGGACATCCCGATGGGGTGACCGATCGCGATGGCACCACCGTTGACGTTGACCTTGGCGGGGTCGATACCCAGGTCCTTGACCGAGGCGAGCCCCACCAGCGCGAACGCCTCGTTGATCTCGACCAGGTCCAGCTGCTCGGGCGAAATCCCTTCCCGCTCACAAGCCTTGCGAATGGCGTTGGCCGGCTGCAGCTGCAGGCTGGAATCGGGGCCGGCGACAACACCGTGTGCACCGACCTCGGCCAACCACTCCAGCCCCTCGCGCTCGGCGCGCTCCTTGCTCATCACCACCACGGCACAGGCACCGTCGGAGATCGGCGAGGACGATCCCGCGGTGATCGTGCCCTCCTTGCTGAACGCCGGACGCAAACCAGCCAGCGAGGCAGCGGTGGTGTCGGCGCGGATGCCCTCGTCCTCGGCGAATTCGATCGGGTCGCCTTTGCGCTGCGGAATCTGCACGGCGACCACCTCGTCGGCGAAGACACCGTCCTTCCAGGCACGGGCAGCATTCTGGTGGGAGCGCGCCGCGAACTCGTCCTGCTGCTCACGGGTGAACTTGTCGGAAACATTGCGTTGTTCGGTCAGCACGCCCATGGCCTGATCGGTGAAGGCATCGTGCAGACCGTCAAAGGCCATGTGATCCACGAGCGTCACGTCGCCGTACTTGAACCCGAACCGGCTCTTGGGCAGCAGGTGGGGGGCGTTGGTCATGGATTCCTGCCCACCGGCGACCACCACCTCGAACTCTCCGGCCCGAATCAACTGGTCGGCCAGCGCAATGGCATCCACGCCGGACAGGCACACCTTGTTGATGGTGAGCGCCGGGACGTCCATGCCGATTCCGCCGGCAACCGCGGCCTGACGTGCCGGGATCTGGCCCGCGCCGGCGGTGAGTACCTGCCCCATGATCACGTAGTCCACCGCGGACGGCGCCACCTTGGCCTTCGCCAGTGCACCGGCAATGGCGAAGCCGCCGAGCTGTGCCCCGGAGAAATCCTTCAGCGACCCCTGGAACCGGCCAACGGGCGTGCGCGCTCCGGCAACTATTACGGACCTATTTGTCGGGGCCATGGGAGTCCTTCCGTAACTTTCTTGATTGGACGCCGTTTTCTGGAACGGGTTACCGTTGCGTTATGACGACTTCGTCTCCTCTTGATGTACCCGCGATCCTATCGACCGGGCTGGTGACTGCCATCGACCACGTCGGTATCGCCGTGCCCGACCTCGACGCGGCAATCGAGTGGTACCACGAGCACCTGGGCATGATCCTGGTGCACGAGGAGATCAACGAGGGGCAAGGCGTCCGCGAGGCGATGTTGTCCTTCCCCGGCGCCGAGCCCGGCAGCGCGCAGATTCAGTTGATGGCTCCGCTGAACGAGTCCTCGCCGATCGCCAAGTTCCTGAACACCAAGGGAGCCGGCCTGCAGCAGCTCGCCTACCGCGTCACCGATATCGATGCACTCACCGATCAGCTGCGCGCCGCGGGCGTGCGGGTGCTGTACGACGAGCCCCGCATCGGCACCGCTAACTCGCGTATCAACTTCCTGCACCCCAAGGACACCGGCGGCGTGCTCATCGAGCTCGTGCAGCCCACCGAGTCGCACTAGCTCCAGCGCCGCGTCGGGCTCCGATTGGCGCGGTTAGTCCAGCACGGCGCATGCCAGTGCCGACGGTCCTCCCCTGCCCTGTCGTCGACGGGCCACACCACCACGTGCGCCACCCCGATCGTGATCTCGTGATCGCATCCGGGGCAGCGATAGACCTTGATCGCTCGTGCCTCCGCGATGCGCCGCACGTGATAGTCGAAGCCGTCGGCGCCCTGCTCGATCCGATCTGCGCCGATCGACGGCGACGGACTGCCGGGCTCGCGGTGCGGATGACGCCGCTTTCCCCGACGAACCATCTCAGAACAGCCTGAACTCGTTCGAGTCCATTCCTCGCATTGCGTCGTAATCGAGTGTCAGGCAACGGATTCCACGGTCTTCGGCAAGCGTGCGAGCCTGGGGTTTGATCTGTTGCGCGGCGAAGACCCCGGCGACCGGAGCAAGCGTGGTATCCCGGTTGAGCAGTTCGAGGTAACGGGTCAGCTGCTCGACGCCGTCGATTTCGCCGCGGCGCTTGATCTCCACGGCCACCGTCGCGCCGTCGGCGTCGCGGCAGAGCAGATCCACCGGCCCGATCGGGGTCATGTACTCGCGACGCACCAGGGTGTAACCGTCTCCAAGCAGAGCGACATGCTCGGCGAGCAACTCCTGTAGATGCGCCTCCACACCGTCCTTGACCAGCCCAGGGTCCACGCCGAGCTCATGGGCCGAGTCGTGTTCGATGTTCTCGATGGTGATCCGCAGCTGCTCACCGGTCTTGTTCTCCACCACCCACACGGTGGTGTCGCCCGCCTCTTCGGTCAGCCAGCACGGCGGGCTCATCCAGTTGAGCGGCTTATACGCACGATCGTCGGCGTGCACGCTCACCGAACCATCGGCCTTGATTAGCAAGAGGCGTTTGGCGGAAGGTAGATGGGCGGTCAAACGACCGACATAGTCAACAGTGCACTGGGCTACGACAAGACGCACCGGCCCACTGTATCGGGCGATAGGCTGACTACAACTATGGCAAACGAGTCGATTCGCGCAGTGTCGCGCCGGGTGGGCCGTGCCTTGGGCGCGATTACGGGGCAGACCGGAAACATCAACACCGGCAATGGCTACGGTTCCTGGCTGCTCGGGACGGCCGACGAGAGCACGTTCATCCAGCGGATCCGGATCCAGCTGATCCTGACCGTGTTTGTGGTGGCCGCCAATATCATCGGCATCGGCGTCGTCATTCTGCTGGTGACGGTGGCGTTCCCCACACCCAACGTCTTCGACGCACCCGCCTGGGTCAACTTCGTCATAGTGCCCGTCTACATCGCCCTCGCCGTCCTCATCGGTGCCGTCTGGGGCACCCGGCGCATCTTCAAAGCAGTGCGGTGGGCGTTGGACGAGCGCCCACCGACCAAGGCCGACCAGCGCAACGCCTTCGCGGTACCGTGGCGGCTCACCGTCATACAGTCGGTGCTGTGGGCCGGTGGCGTGGGGTTGTTCACCCTGCTTTACGGGCTCTATGACCCGATGTACATCCCGAAGATCTTCTTCGCGGTCGGCTTCAGCGGCGCGGTGGTCTGTGCCGCCAACTACCTGTTCACCGAATTCGCGATGCGGCCCGTCGCCGCCCGCGCACTGGAGGCAGGCTATCGCCGACGCAGGCTGGCTTCGGGTGTGATGGTGCGCACGGTGCTTGCCTGGATGCTGGGATCGGGCGTGCCCGCGGCGGGCATCGTCATAACCGGGATCGGGGCCCTGGTCCTGCACAACCTCACGGTGAGCCAGCTCGCGGTGGCGGTCATCATTATCGCCGGCGCGATTCCGACCTTCGGGCTCATTCTGATCTGGATCGCATCATGGCTGATGGCGACGCCGGTGAAGGAGGTTCAGACCGCGATCAAGCGCGTTGCCCAAAATGACCTCGATATCGATCTCGTCGTGTACGACGGCACCGAGCTCGGTGAACTGCAGGCGGGCTTCAACACCATGGTCGAGGGCCTGCGCGAACGTGAACGGGTCAGAGACCTGTTCGGCAAGCACGTGGGCCGCGAGGTCGCCGCGGCCGCCGAATTGCAACAGCCCGAACTGGGCGGCGAAGAACGCCATGTCGCAGTGCTTTTCGCCGACATCGTCGGATCCACCCAGCTGGCCGCCACCCGGCCCGCAATCGAGGTGGTCGCGCTGCTGAACCGGTTCTTCACCATCGTCGTCGAAGAGATCGACCGCTACGAGGGCATGGTCAACAAGTTCGAGGGTGATGCCACCCTCGCGGTGTTCGGGGCGCCGGTCCGGCAGGACCGTCCCGAGAGTCAGGCGCTGGCCGCCGCACGCGCCATCGCGCGCCGGCTACGGATCGAGGTACCAGAATGTCAGGCAGGCATCGGCGTCGCCTCGGGGCAGGCGGTAGCCGGAAACGTCGGCGCTCATGATCGTTTCGAGTACACCGTGATCGGCGACCCGGTCAATGAGGCTGCCCGGCTTTGCGAGCTGTCCAAGACGGTGCCGGGCCATTTGGTCGCTTCGCTCGACACCGTCTTGCGCGCTCACCACCGCGAGGCTTTGCATTGGCGCTCGGGCGACACCGTGACGCTGCGTGGGCGCACCGAACCGACCGAACTCGCGGTGCCGGTCTAATCGGACTGTTTCCACCAGGCTTCGACGTACAGCACCATCGCCACGACCAGTGCGATAAGCACCCATAACACCAAAGCCTGGTCTATCCAGGCCCCCGGCGGCGGCGCTCCGGGCAGGATGTTTCTCAGCGGAACAATCGCGAACAGCATTGTGCCGAACCAGGTAGTCAGTGGCGGGTGGAACTTCTTCCGCCCCTTGACCGTCTCGATCGCCACGATCAGCGCCATCGTCGGAAGCGTGATCAACACCAGGCAGATACCCACATCGAAAGCCAGCGTGCCGCGGGCACGTACCAACGTGACGGTGGTCTGATCCCCCTTGCCGGCCGGCGCGGGGGATGTCTCCGTCGACACGCGCCATCCGCCCAGGCTCCCGATCACTTCGATGCGTGCGGGCACGGGTCGACGGCCATCGCCGTTACCCACCATGACTTCTGCGCGCAGATTCCCAGTCGAGTATTCGTCGAATGGCCACGACTGCGCATCGCCCGTCGCGACCAGGGTGTCGTCCATGGCCGCGGGAACAGTGCCCCGCGGAAAGTGCCGCTCGCCATAATCCAGGGACGACACCAGCCGCACCGACATGTCCGCATTCAGCAGCCCGAAGGCATCGAGAGTCGTCTTCGCCGGTAGCACCACGACCTCGGCATCGAGCCGGTTGTTCACTGTCCGCAGGTCTTGCAGATCAATGACCACCACAGTCTCGTTGTCCCGTGACAGATCCAGATCAGCCGACGGGGGACCTGAATGGTGATCCAGCATCCGATAGATGAGCAAGAAGCCCACGTAGATGACCAGCACAACTACCACTGCACCCACAGTGGTGGCGGCCGGCTTCAACTTGAAGCGCCCCTTGAATGCCTGCACAAGATCCCTATCTCTACGCGACGCTATTTCAGAAATCTAGCAGTCAGAATATGAAAATGCCCCCCAGTTTCCTGGGGGGCATTTCCAATTTATGTTCGGCGGTGTCCTACTCTTCCGTTCCGTGTCGAGAACAGTACCATCGGCGCTGAGAGGCTTAGCTTCCGGGTTCGGGATGGGACCGGGCGTTTCCCTCTCGCTGTGGCCGCCGTAACTCTTTCGTGTGATCAACACAAGTTATCTGGTGGTGGAGTGTGGTCGTCTGATGACGACGAATAGTGGTTGCGATTTATTAGTAAGTTTTCGGTCGATTAGTGCCAGTTCCCTGAACGTATTACTACGCTTGCAGGTCTGGCCTATTGAACCCATAGTCTGTGGGTGACCTTATCCCTCTAAAAGGGTAAGAAACCTGGTCTTGGAATAGGTTTCCCGCTTAGATGCTTTCAGCGGTTATCCTGTCCGAACGTAGCTATCCAGCCGTGCTCCTGGTGGAACAACTGGTACACCAGAGGTTCGTCCGTCCCGGTCCTCTCGTACTAGGGACAGGTTTCCTCAAGTTTCTGACGCGCGCGGCGGATAGAGACCGAACTGTCTCACGACGTTCTAAACCCAGCTCGCGTGCCGCTTTAATGGGCGAACAGCCCAACCCTTGGGACCTGCTCCAGCCCCAGGATGCGACGAGCCGACATCGAGGTGCCAAACCATCCCGTCGATATGGACTCTTGGGGAAGATCAGCCTGTTATCCCCGGGGTACCTTTTATCCGTTGAGCGACACCCCTTCCACTCAGAGGTGCCGGATCACTAGTCCCGACTTTCGTCCCTGCTCGACTTGTAAGTCTCGCAGTCAAGCTCCCTTGTGCACTTGCACTCAACACCTGATTGCCGTCCAGGTTGAGGGAACCTTTGGGCGCCTCCGTTACATTTTGGGAGGCAACCGCCCCAGTTAAACTACCCACCAGGCACTGTCCCTGGACCGGATATACGGTCCGAGGTTAGAGGTTCAATACGATCAGAGTGGTATTTCAACGATGACTCCACAAACACTGGCGTGCCTGCTTCACAGTCTCCCACCTATCCTACACAAACCGAACCAAACGCCAATACCAAGCTATAGTGAAGGTCCCGGGGTCTTTTCGTCCTGCCGCGCGTAACGAGCATCTTTACTCGTAGTGCAATTTCGCCGAGTCTATGGTTGAGACAGTTGAGAAGTCGTTACGCCATTCGTGCAGGTCGGAACTTACCCGACAAGGAATTTCGCTACCTTAGGATGGTTATAGTTACCACCGCCGTTTACTGGGGCTTAAATTCTCCGCTTCACCCAAGGGTTAACGGGTCCTCTTAACCTTCCAGCACCGGGCAGGCGTCAGTCCGTATACATCGTCTTGCGACTTCGCACGGACCTGTGTTTTTAGTAAACAGTCGCTTCTCACTGGTCTCTGCGACCCCGATCAGCTCACGGAGCAAGTCCGGTCACCAAGCGAGGTCCCCCTTCTCCCGAAGTTACGGGGGTATTTTGCCGAGTTCCTTAACCATAGTTATCTCGTACGCCTTAGTATTCTCTACCTGACCACCTGTGTTGGTTTGGGGTACGGGCCGTGTGTGAACTCACTAGAGGCTTTTCTTGGCAGCATAGGATCACTGAATTCGCCTCAATCGGCTATGCGTCACCTCTCAGACATATGACATCCGGATTTGCCTAGATGTCGTCCTACGGGCTTGCTCCGGTATAACCACTAACCAGTACAGCTACCTTCCTGCGTCACCCCATCGCTTGACTACTACCACCGTTGGTCCCACGCAGCGGGTTCACGTCGCACTCCGAAGAGATTGATCTAGAACCGTTTGGGCGGTTAGTACCGATGATTCATCATGGGCGCGCACACACGGGTACGGGAATATCAACCCGTTGTCCATCGACTACGCCTGTCGGCCTCGCCTTAGGTCCCGACTTACCCTGGGAGGACTAGCCTGGCCCAGGAACCCTTGGTCATTCGGCGGGCAAGTTTCTCACTTGCCTGTCGCTACTCATGCCTGCATTCTCACTCCCGCACCCTCCACTGCTGGATTACTCCGCAGCTTCGCTGGGTGCAGGACGCTCCCCTACCCATCCATGCCACTGCCCCGAAGGGAATGTATTGCATGAATGCCGCGGCTTCGGCGGTGTACTTGAGCCCCGCTACATTGTCGGCGCACAATCACTTGACCAGTGAGCTATTACGCACTCTTTCAAGGGTGGCTGCTTCTAAGCCAACCTCCTGGTTGTCTTCGCGACTGCACATCCTTTTCCACTTAGTACACGCTTAGGGGCCTTAGCCGGCGATCTGGGCTGTTTCCCTCTCGACGTACGGAGCTTCTCCCCCGCCGTCTCACTGCCGCGCTCTAACTTATTGGCATTCGGAGTTTGGCTGACGTCAGTAACCTAGTAGGGCCCATCGGCCATCCAGTAGCTCTACCTCCAACAAGAAACGCGCGACGCTGCACCTAAATGCATTTCGGGGAGAACCAGCTATCACGGAGTTTGATTGGCCTTTCACCCCTACCCACAGCTCATCCCCTCAGTCTTCAACCTAAGTGGGTTCGGGCCTCCACGGCGTCTTACCGCCGCTTCACCCTGGCCATGGGTAGATCACTCCGCTTCGGGTCCAGAACACGCCACTATGGGCGCCCTATTCAGACTCGCTTTCGCTACGGCTACCCCACACGGGTTAACCTCGCGACGTGTCCCTGACTCGCAGGCTCATTCTTCAAAAGGCACGCCATCACCCCACAAGGAGGCTTTGACGGATTGTAGGCACATGGTTTCAGGTACTATTTCACTCCCCTCCCGGGGTACTTTTCACCATTCCCTCACGGTACTAATCCGCTATCGGTCACTAGAGAGTATTTAGGCTTACCGGGTGGTCCCGGCAGATTCACAGCAGATTCCACGAGCCCGCTGCTACTCGGGATGAAGTACGAGACAGGTGTCGGATTTTCGCGTACCGGACTCTCACCGTCTGCGGCGGGCCGTCCCAGACCACTTCCGCTAATCGCGACACTTTTTTACTGTCCGCCGGCCTGGTAGAACCGGCAAGTACAACTCCCACAACCCCGCACACACAACCCCTACCAGGTATCACATGCATGCGGTTTAGCCATCTTCCGCTTTCGCTCGCCACTACTCACGGAATCACGGTTGTTTTCTCTTCCTACGGGTACTGAGATGTTTCACTTCCCCGCGTTTCCTCCCAAAGCCTATATATTCAGCAGTGGGTAACACGACATCACTCGTGCTGGGTTTCCCCATTCGGACATCCTCGGATCAAAGCTCGGTTGGCAGCTCCCCGAGGCTTATCGCAGCCTCCTACGTCCTTCTTCGGCTTCTAGTGCCAAGGCATTCACCATGCGCCCTTAAGAACTTAGCTAATAAATTGCAAAAACCAGCCTCACTCGAAAACGAGCGAGGCTATGTTTAGATGCTCGCAACCACTATCCATAAGTCAAAGACCACACCCCACCACCAAGCAGGGTGACAACACAATGTGTTGCCTCAGGACCCAACAGTGTGCCAGCGTTTCAATTCTTATGACAGTCCGACGTTTTGCCGACTACCTATCCACGGGGTGGACAGGATTTACAAAACATATTCACCAAGTAGGTATCCACTACAGATACTCACTTTATGTTCCCGAGTTCATTCGACTGGGAAATGGTGCTCCTTAGAAAGGAGGTGATCCAGCCGCACCTTCCGGTACGGCTACCTTGTTACGACTTCGTCCCAATCGCCGATCCCACCTTCGACAGCTCCCTCCAAAAGGTTAGGCCACTGGCTTCGGGTGTTACCGACTTTCATGACGTGACGGGCGGTGTGTACAAGGCCCGGGAACGTATTCACCGCAGCGTTGCTGATCTGCGATTACTAGCGACTCCGACTTCATGGGGTCGAGTTGCAGACCCCAATCCGAACTGAGACCAGCTTTAAGGGATTCGCTCCACCTTGCGGCTTCGCAGCCCTCTGTACTGGCCATTGTAGCATGTGTGAAGCCCTGGACATAAGGGGCATGATGACTTGACGTCATCCCCACCTTCCTCCGAGTTGACCCCGGCAGTCTCCTACGAGTCCCCGGCATTACCCGCTGGCAACATAGGACAAGGGTTGCGCTCGTTGCGGGACTTAACCCAACATCTCACGACACGAGCTGACGACAGCCATGCACCACCTGCACACAGGCCACAAGGGAATACCTATCTCTAGGTACGTCCTGTGCATGTCAAACCCAGGTAAGGTTCTTCGCGTTGCATCGAATTAATCCACATGCTCCGCCGCTTGTGCGGGCCCCCGTCAATTCCTTTGAGTTTTAGTCTTGCGACCGTACTCCCCAGGCGGGGTACTTAATGCGTTAGCTACGGCACGGATCCCAAGGAAGGAAACCCACACCTAGTACCCACCGTTTACGGCGTGGACTACCAGGGTATCTAATCCTGTTCGCTACCCACGCTTTCGCTCCTCAGCGTCAGTTACTGCCCAGAGACCCGCCTTCGCCACCGGTGTTCCTCCTGATATCTGCGCATTCCACCGCTACACCAGGAATTCCAGTCTCCCCTGCAGTACTCTAGTCTGCCCGTATCGCCCGCACGCCCACAGTTAAGCTGTGAGTTTTCACGAACAACGCGACAAACCACCTACGAGCTCTTTACGCCCAGTAATTCCGGACAACGCTCGGACCCTACGTATTACCGCGGCTGCTGGCACGTAGTTGGCCGGTCCTTCTTCTGTAGGTACCGTCACTTTCGCTTCGTCCCTACTGAAAGAGGTTTACAACCCGAAGGCCGTCATCCCTCACGCGGCGTCGCTGCATCAGGCTTGCGCCCATTGTGCAATATTCCCCACTGCTGCCTCCCGTAGGAGTCTGGGCCGTATCTCAGTCCCAGTGTGGCCGGTCACCCTCTCAGGCCGGCTACCCGTCGTCGCCTTGGTGGGCCATTACCCCACCAACAAGCTGATAGGCCGCGGGCTCATCCCACACCGCAAAAGCTTTGCACCACTCACCATGAAGTGTGTGGTCCTATCCGGTATTAGACCCAGTTTCCCAGGCTTATCCCAGAGTGCAGGGCAGATCACCCACGTGTTACTCACCCGTTCGCCACTCGAGTACCCCGAAGGGCCTTTCCGTTCGACTTGCATGTGTTAAGCACGCCGCCAGCGTTCGTCCTGAGCCAGGATCAAACTCTCCAAACAAAATTTAATCCCGGCAAAACAACTGTCAAAAGAATTGTTATCGACATAAAAAATGTCTATGTAAACACTGACACACTATTGAGTTCTCAAACAACACATTTATTTGTTGTGGCTATGAATTCGGGAATTACTTCCTTTATTCTCGCCTCCGCCTTTTCGGGCGGCTCGGAAACCGTATCAAGTTCGGTGAACTTGAGTCAAATTCCCGGTTTTGGCTGGTCACTTGCGCGCCATCCGATCGCCGACATTCTGGAATTTCTTCCTGAATTCCGACTTCCGCTCTTTCGGGCGGCTGGGAAACCGTATCAAGTTCGGTGAACTTGAGTCAAATTCCCGGTTTTGGCTGGTCACTTGCGCGCCATCCTATCGCCGAGATATCTGAATTTCTTCTTCTATTTCGGCTTTCGCCCTTTGCAAGCGGCCCGGGAACCGTATCAAGTTCGGTGAACTTGAGTCAAACTCCGGGTTTTGGCTGGTCAACTGCGCACCAACCTAAGACCGGAATTTCGGAATCGCTTCCTTGTCCCGGCCTCGCTCATTCAGGGCAACCCGACCACTGTACCAAGTCCAATGAACTTGAGTCAACTTCGGGTTCTGGGGGTGGTCAGCGCTAGCCGACCCGCTCGACTTCGGCACCCAAGCTCTGGAGATTCTCCACGAACAACGGGTAACCGCGGTCGATATGGAACACATCGTATACCTCGGTGACGCCATCCGCCACCAACCCCGCCAGCACGAGTCCCGCGCCGGCCCGGATGTCGGATGACCACACCGGCGCACTGGACAGTTGACGGATGCCCCTGACCACCGCGTGGTGCCCGTCGGTCCGCGCGTCGGCCCCCAGTCGCATCATCTCCTCGACAAAGCGGAACCGGGCCTCGAAGACGTTCTCGGTGATCATGGAGGTGCCGTCGGCTATCGCCGCCAACCCAATTGCCATGGGCTGCAAGTCAGTTGGGAATCCCGGGAACGGCAGAGTCGCCACATTTATCGCTTTGGGACGCTCGTACTGAACCACACGAAATCCGTTGTCGTTCTGGGTCACTGTGGCACCGGCATCATGCAGCTTGTGTAACACCAACTGCAGATGCTCCGGATCCACTCCGGTGACCGTGACATCGCCACGCGTCATAGCGGCCGCGAGACCCCAAGTGGCAGCGACGATTCGGTCCCCGATAACGCGATGCTCAGTGGGGTGCAGCTTGGGCACGCCGGTCACCGTCAGTGTCGAGGTTCCGGCACCTTCGATCTCGGCACCCATCTGCACCAACATGGTGCACAGATCCACCACGTCAGGTTCACGCGCCGCGTTGTGGATGGTGGTGACGCCATCGGCGAGCACCGCCGCCATCAAGATGTTCTCGGTAGCGCCTACTGACGGGAATTCCAGCTGAATGTCAGCCCCGTGCAACGCTTTTGCCTCGGCGACCACACATCCGTGCTCGATGGTGCACTCCGCGCCGAGCTGTCGCAGGCCCGCCTGATGCATGTCCAGGGGGCGCGATCCGATGGCATCTCCGCCCGGTAGCGCCACCTTGGCCCGCCGGCACCGGCCGACGAGAGGCCCAAGGACGCAGACCGAGGCCCGGAACTGCCGGACCGCCGCGAAATCGGCGTCGTACTTGGGTTCATCCGGTGACGTGATCCTGACGACATCGCCTTCTAGCTCCACCGTCGCACCCAACCCGCGCAGTACCTCCGCCATCAGCGGTACGTCCAGGATGTCCGGGCAGTTGGTGATGGTGCTGGTTCCCTCGGCCAGAAGTGCGGCCGCCATCAGTTTGAGCACACTGTTCTTGGCGCCGGTCACTGCCACGTTGCCTGTCAGCCGGGCGCCGCCGGTCACCAAGAAATGCTCGCTCACGCCCGACAGCGTAGCCGGGTAACGTCACGATGCATGACCGATGAGTCTGCTGGGCCAAGTACATCCAGTGGCGTGCATCTCACTCGCATCTATACCCGGACCGGAGACGACGGAACCACGGGGTTGAGTGACTTCTCGCGCGTTCCGAAGAACGACCCACGGCTCATTGCCTACGCGGATTGTGACGAGGCCAATGCCGCCATCGGCGCTGCTGTGGTGCTCGGGAACCCCAACCAGCCGATCAGCGCCCTGCTCCTGCAGATCCAGAACGACCTGTTCGACGCCGGCGCAGATCTGTCGACCCCCGTGGTACCCGATCCCCAGTACCCACCACTGCGGATCACACAGCCTTACATCGACAGGCTGGAGGCCTGGTGTGACGAGTACAACGCGGACCTACCCAAGCTGAATTCCTTTGTGCTGCCCGGCGGTACCCCGCTCTCCGCGTTATTGCACGTGGCACGGACGGTTGCGCGACGGGCGGAGCGTTCGGCCTGGGCGGCCATCGAGACCTATCCGGACAGCACCAACGTGCTGACCGCCAAGTATCTGAATCGGCTCTCGGATCTGTTGTTCATCCTGTCCCGGGTCGCCAACGGCGGAAAGGACACGCTCTGGAAGCCCGGCGGACCGGCACAACCCGCCTAGCAGCTCTGCGGAACCGGTTAGCGGGTCCGCCGTTCGGCACGCGGTGAGGGACGCGACTCCACCCACGACATGAACGCGGTCAATGCGCCGCGATCCAGCGCCATTTCGTATTCGCGAGCACCATCGCGCAGCTGCAGCACCACGATCTCGGCCGTCATGATGTCGTACTCGTCACCGCGCGGAATCCTGCGGTCGATGATCTCCAGGTCCCGTCGCGACAACTGCCGATCGGGCCAGAGCCGCACGCTGGAGAGCCGATAGAACTCCGCTTGAGATTCGCGATAGCGCATGACGCCATGGCGCCAGCGGCCCTCCCCTGCCTCCGGGATATCACGCAACAGTGCCGCGGTCCCGCCGTGCCGCAACTTCAGCAGGCGAAAGCTCAACGCGGCCACCGCCAAAGCAAGGACGGCGATGACCGATATCTCGATCATCGCCGTCACGCTCAAAAGCGGCTTCCTTAGTGCTTATACGAAGTGATGTAGTGCTAAACCGTCTGGCCGAGAGCACGCAGTCGAGCGCGTCCCTGCGCCGCGACCCGTGGATCGTCGGAGCCGGAGTCGGTCTTGGCCTTGGACTCATCGATGTCCACACGTGCTTGCGCGGACTCCACCAGGATGCTCACCTTGGTGTCGGTGATCGACAGGAATCCCCCGTCGATCGCCCACCACAGGTCGTCATCACCCTCGCGTTCGATCTTCACCGCTGCATCGTCCACCAGCTGCGCCACCAACGGAATGTGGTGCGGCAGGATACCGATTTCACCGGAGGTCGTGCGGGTGAAGACGAATGTGGCTTTACCCGACCAGATCTCGCGCTCGACGGCGACAATCTCGACGTCAATCTCGGACATTGGCGTGCACCTCCTTCAGATAGCTAGTGACGAACTACAGCTTGGCGCCGAGGCTTTCGGCCTTCTTGGCAAGATCGTCCAGGCCACCGATGAGGAAGAACGCCTGCTCGGGCAGGTGGTCGAACTCGCCCTTGGTGAGCTTGTCGAACGCCTCGATGGTCTCCTTGAGCGGCACCGTCGAGCCGGGCTGACCGGTGAACTGCTCGGCAGCCATCATGTTCTGGCTCAGGAAGCGCTCGATACGACGCGCGCGACCCACCAGCTGCTTGTCCTCTTCGGACAGCTCGTCGATACCGAGGATGGCGATGATGTCCTGCAGATCCTGGTAGCGCTGCAGGATGCGGATGACTTCCTGCGCGACGCGGTAGTGCTCGTCGCCCACCACGGACGGCAGCAGAATCGTCGACGACGAGGCCAGCGGGTCCACGGCCGGGAAGATGCCCTTGGAGAACACCGCACGAGAAAGCTCGGTGGTGGCATCCAGGTGCGCGAACGTGGTCGCGGGCGCGGGGTCGGTGTAGTCGTCGGCGGGCACGTACACGGCCTGCATCGAGGTGATGGACCGACCACGGGTCGAGGTGATGCGCTCCTGCAGCTCACCCATCTCGTCGGCCAGCGTCGGCTGGTAACCCACCGCCGAAGGCATGCGGCCCAGCAGGGTCGACACCTCGGAACCGGCCTGGGTGAACCGGAAGATGTTGTCGATGAACAGCAGCACGTCCTGGCCCTGCTCGTCGCGGAAGTACTCGGCCATGGTCAGGGCCGAGAGGGCAACGCGCATACGGGTGCCGGGCGGCTCGTCCATCTGACCGAACACCAAGGCGGTGTCCTTGAGCACGTTGGCGTCGGCGAGCTCGACCCACAGGTCGTTACCTTCACGGGTGCGCTCACCCACGCCGGCGAACACCGAGGTGCCACCGAAGTTCCGGGCGATGCGGTTGATCATCTCCTGGATCAGAACGGTCTTACCCACACCGGCACCACCGAACAGCGCGATCTTGCCACCACGCACGTACGGGGTCAGCAGGTCGACGACCTTCAGCCCGGTCTCGAGCATCTCGGTGCGCGGCTCGAGCTGATCGAAGGCCGGCGGCTTGCGGTGGATCGACCACTTCTCGAAGTCGCTGCCGTAGCCCGGCTCATCGAGGCAGTTGCCCAGGGCGTTGAACACATGGCCCTTGACGCCGTCACCGACGGGCACCGCGATGGTGTTTCCGGTGTTGACGACGTCCACACCACGAACCAGGCCATCGGTCGGCTGCATGGACACGGTGCGCACCAGGTTGTCACCCAGGTGCTGTGCCACCTCGAGGGTCAGCGTCTTGGCCATCGCCTCGTAGGTGATCTCGGCGTTGAGGGCGGAGAAGAGCGGCGGCACGGCGTCGCGCGGGAACTCCACGTCAACGACCGGGCCGGTAACGCGAACAACTCGCCCGACGGTCTTGTTAGCAGTTGGTGCGGTCATCTACTCGTCTCTTCCTAATGTTCGCTTGCGGCGGCCGAGGCAAGCGCGTCCACGCCGCCAACGATTTCACTGATTTCCTGGGTGATCTGGGCCTGGCGAGCACGGTTGGCTTCCAGGGTGAGTCCCTTGATGAGCTCATCGGCATTGTCCGTGGCGGCCTTCATGGCGCGCCGGCGGGACGCCGACTCCGAGGCTGCCGCCTCCAACAGCGCCGCGTACACCCGGGTGGCCAGGTAACGAGGCAGCAGCGACGCGAAAAGCGTCGTGGCGTCAGGCTCGAACGAATACTGAGTGGTGGGGCCCGCGGCCTCGCCGATGTACTCGACCTCCATCGGGGCGATCCGCTTGGCCACGGCCGACTGGGTCAGCATCGACTTGAATTCGGTGTAGACGATATGAAGCTCGTCCACACCCAGAATTCCGTCAGCGCCCGGGTCGTCGCCGTCGTCATCGGCACCCGACAGGAACGCGTCGACGAGCACGCCCGCGATCTGCTGGGCATGTGCGTACTCAGGCCGCTCGGAGAACCCCGTCCAAGATTCGGTGACCTTGCGGCCCCGGAACTTGTAGAAGTTCAGTGCCTTACGGCCGATCACGTAGATCACCGGGGTCTTGCCCTGCTCGCGCAGCAGCGCGAAGAGCTCCTCGGCGACGCGGAGCACGTTGGCGTTGTAGCCACCGCAGAGTCCGCGGTCCGAGGACACGATGAGCACGCCGGCACGCTTGGGCTCGGCCCGTTCCACCAACAGCGGGTGGTCCAGCGCCGCGTCATCGGCGAGCGCGGTGAGCACGTTGGTGATCTCGGTCGCGTACGGCCGGGCAGCCACCACGCGAGCCTGCGCCTTGGAGATGCGCGATGTCGCGATCAGCTCTTGCGCCTTGGTGATCTTCTTGATCGACCCGGCGGATTTGATCCGCCGACGCAATTCTCGGATTTGTGCAGCCATTTCCTGGAGGCCTTACTGCTCTACTTTTTCGCCGGAGCCGGCTTGCGGACCTGGACGGTCTCCTGACCGACCTCGGACGCGTCCAAAGGAGCCGCCGCCGAGTCGTTCCCGTTGACCTCGACCGAGCTGCCGTCGGTGGCGGCAAAGCTCTTCTTGAAGTCGTTCACGGCGTCGGTCAGCTTGGTCTCGGTGTCCTCGGAGAACTTCTTGGTCTCCTTGATGTCGGCCAAGATATCGGCGTGTGAGCCGCGCACGTGGTCAAGGAACTCCTGCTCGAAGCGGATCACGTCGCCGACCGGCACCGAGTCCAGGTGTCCACCGGTGCCCAGGTAAATCGCGACAACCTGCTCCTCGACCGGGTACGGCGAGTTCTGCGGCTGCTTGAGCAGCTCGACCAGACGAGCACCGCGCTCCAGCTGAGCCTTCGAGGTGGCATCCAGATCGGAGGCGAAGGCCGCGAAGGCCTCCAGCTCGCGGTACTGCGAGAGCTCCAGACGCAGCGAGCCGGCCACCTCCTTCATGGCCTTGATCTGTGCGGCACCACCCACGCGGGACACCGACACACCGACGTTGATGGCCGGGCGCACACCCTGGTTGAACAGGTCGGTCTGCAGGAAGCACTGTCCGTCGGTGATCGAGATGACGTTGGTGGGGATGTAGGCCGAGATGTCGTTGGCCTTGGTCTCGATGATCGGCAGACCCGTCAGCGAACCGGCACCGAGCTCGTCAGAGAGCTTCGCGCAACGCTCCAGCAGACGCGAGTGCAGGTAGAAGACGTCACCCGGGTATGCCTCGCGGCCCGGCGGGCGACGCAGCAGCAGCGAGATGGCACGGTAGGCCTCGGCCTGCTTGGTCAGGTCGTCGAACACGATGAGGACGTGCTTGCCCTGGTACATCCAGTGCTGGCCGAGAGCCGAACCGGTGTACGGCGCAAGCCACTTGAAGCCGGCCGCGTCGGAGGCCGGGGCGGCGATGATGGTCGTGTACTCCAGGGCGCCGGCCTCGTCCAGGGTGCGGCGCACCGCGGCGACGGTCGAGCCCTTCTGACCGACGGCGACGTAGATGCAACGCACCTGCTGCGCCGGGTCACCGGTCTCCCAGGCCTGCTTCTGGTTCAGGATGGTGTCGACGCAGACAGCGGTCTTACCCGTCTTGCGGTCGCCGATGATCAGCTGGCGCTGTCCGCGGCCGATCGGGGTCTGCGAGTCGATGGCCTTGATGCCGGTCTGCAGAGGCTCGGAAACACTTTGACGCTGCACCACCGAGGCGGCCTGCAGCTCGAGGGCGCGGTTGGTCTCGGCCTCGATGTCGCCGCGGCCGTCGATCGGCTGGCCCAGCGGGTTGATGACGCGGCCCAGGAAGGCGTCGCCCACCGGTACGGACAGCACCTCGCCGGTGCGCTTGACCTGCTGGCCCTCTTCGATGCCGTGGAAGTCACCGAGGATAACGGTGCCGACGCTGCGCTCGTCAAGGTTCAACGCCACACCCAGCACCCCGCCGGGGAACTCGAGGAGTTCCTGGGTCATGACCGAGGGCAGACCCTCGACGTGGGCGATGCCGTCACCGGTGTCGGAGACGATGCCGATTTCTTCACGGGTGGGGTCGGCAGAGAACGTCGCGACGTACTGCTCGATCGCGCCGGAGATATCCGCCGAGGAGATCGTCAACTCTGTCATGGCTTTTCGTCTTCCTGCTCGTCTATCGGGGTAGGTCTAAATAGTGGTCAGTTGGGCAGATGCAGCGCGGCGGCCGAGAGCCGGCTGGACAGGCTGCCGTCGATCTCTTCGTCACCGATGTTGACGACGAGTCCGCCCAGCAATTCCGGATCCACATCCAGCTGCACCGCGATGGTGCGGCCGTAAATCTGCCCGAGCACCTGGGCAAGCCGGGTGCTCTGTGCATCGCTGATCGGGGCGGCCGACTTCACGTGTGCCACCGACTCGTCGCGCCGGGCAACCGCAAGTTCGGCGACCTCGAGCACGGCGACATCGGCGCGCTTGCCACGCAGCAGACGCACGGTCTGCGCGAGCAGGCTTGTCACGATCAGGTTGGACCGACCGCCCAGCACGTTCTTCAGCAGTGCCACACGATCGGCGGCAGGCGAGGTGGTGTTGCCCAGCAGCGCGCTCAGCTGCGGCTCCCCGTCCAGGATGCGGCTGACGCGGAACAGCTGGTCTTCCACATCATCGATCTGGCCGTCGCGCTCGGCGCGCTCCAGCAGAGCCAGACGGGCGATGTGCTCGATCGCGGTGATCAGGTCGCCGGAGGCGGACCAGCGTGCGGTCGCGGCGGCACGCACGACCTCAAGTGCCGGGCGTCCGATCTTCGAGGAGAACACCGAGTCGACCAAGGCGACCTTGGCGGCCTGCTCGCTGGCATCGACCGGCTCGGAGAGATGCTTGCGCAGCACCAGCTCCTTGATGAGGAGCTCGGCGACCGCAGTCAGATCATCGGCGAGTGCGTTGAGCGTGAGGCTGTCGAGCGAGACGGCATTGGCCTGGAAAGCCTTCACCTGCTCGGCGAGCGATTCGCGGCTGGCGGCGTGCAGACCAGCACCACCGGCGGCCAGCGGCCGACGTTCGGTGTTGACGCTGCCGGCCATCTGGGACAGCTCGTCCAGGAACCGGTCGACGGTGGCGGACTGAGCCGCCGCGTCGCCTACGTGCGCGCGCACCAAATCACCGGCGCGACGGACTGATTCGGCTCCCAGGTCGCCGCGGAGCTGACGGATCAGCTGCTGGCGCTGGAGCACGATCTGCTCCTGCCCGTGCACCTTGATCCGCTCGACCTCGGCATCGGCCTGCTCGCGCAACTGCTTCGAGATCTGCACCGCATCGGCCTTGGCTTCTTCCGCGATGTGGGCGGCATCGGCCTTGGCATCCGCGATGGCCTTGGCGTGTGCACCCTCGGCCTCGACCAGCTTGTCCGCCGCAGCCTTGCTGTCGGCGAGCTGCTGACGCACCGCCTCCTGCTGCTTGGCCATCAAGGTGCGTACCGGCGGCACCACGAACTTGACCACCAGGAACACGATGACAGCGAAACCGATGAGCTGTCCGATAAATGTCGACATCTTTGTTTAGCCTCGCCCTGCGTTCGCTGGTTCCGAAAGGCTCACGCCGAGAACGCGTTCGGCGAGCGTCCGGGACAGGCTCTCGACGCTTGCCGACAGCTCTCCGGATGTTGCCTCACCCTGACGGGCCAACTCCTCGGCAGCCTTCGCATTCACGGCAGTCGCTTCGGTGTTGGCCCGCTGACGCATGTCCTCGAGAATTCCGCGTCCCTCGGCTCTGGCCTCGTCGCGCACTGCGGTTGCGGCACCGCGCGCCTTGGCCAGCTCGTCCTTGTAGTCAGCCTCGGCGGCGGTGAATTGCTCAGCGGCGTTCCGGTTGTCCTCGGCCGTCTTGGCGACCGTGTCCTCGCGTGCCTTGAGCACCTTCTGGATCGGCGGCACCACGAAGGTTCCGATGACCGCCAGGACGATCAGGAAGATCGCCAGGACGACAAAGAAGGTGCCGTTGGGGATGAGGAAGTTGTTCTGCTTCCCACCCTCTTCGGCGGCTTCCGCCGCGACTGCCGTTATGGCAGAAGCGACACTGTGCAATTCACCCATGCCGATTAGCTGGCGCCGGGAGTCGCGAAGACGAACAGCGCCATGAAGGCCAGGTTGATGAAGTATGCAGCCTCAACCAGACCGACGGTGATGAAGAACGGGGTGAACAGCCGGCTCTGCGCCTCGGGCTGACGGGCCACACCCGAGATCAGGGCGTTACCGGCGATACCGTCACCGATACCGGCACCGATCGCGCCGCCGGCCATGATCAACCCACCGCCAATGAGGGCACCAGCAACAATTGTCGGGTCCGCCATTTTCTTCCTCCTTATTAAGTGGTAGCTGTGCTACCAGGGTCTATTCAATGTGGTCTGTAGTAATTAGTGGTGCTCGTCGTCCAGTTCCATCGACTGGCTGAAGTACAGGACTGTCAGCAGCGCGAAGATGAAGGCCTGGATCAGGCCGACGAACAGGTCGAACGATTTCCAGATGGCGTTGGGCGCCCACATGATCCATGCCGGGAACATCGCGATCAGCGCGACCATGATGCCGCCGGCGAACATGTTGCCGAACAGTCGCAGCGACAGCGAGATCGGCTTGGCCAACTCCTCGATCGGATTGATGAACGCGGTGACCCAGGTGTGGCCCTTGAGCAGCTTGATCGGGTGACCGATGAGGCCGCGGCGCGCGAAGCCGGCGATGTGGTAGCAGACGAAGACGAACAGCGCCAAGGCCAGCACGTAGTTGATGTCCGAGGCCGGCGGGGCCAGCAGTTCGGCCGTCTTGCCCGACTCGTCGGTGTACTGCACGGGCAGCACCGAGATCCAGTTGGACACGAGGATGAAGACGAAGATCGTCACCGCCAGCGGCAGCACGAACGGCGCGATCCGCATTCCGATGGCCGACTCGACCTGATTGCGGAACTGGACGGTGACCGCCTCGAAGAACAGCTGCACACCGTTCGGCACACCGGTCGAGGTGACCTTGGCCCGCAGGAACAGCGCCAGTGCAATCACCACGACCGCGGCGAGCGCGGTGGCGACAATGGTGTCGACGTTGACCTCACCGAGGAAGCCCCAGTGTGCGTGCTTGTGATGGCCAACCTCGATGGCGGCTTCAGCCTGGAATGTCGTAATCATGCCGCGCCCTGCTCACTGCTCACTGAACGGATCCCTTTCCACACCGGCACGGCGGTGGTCAACACCAGCAGCACCTGGAACAACGCGACTCCGAAGAACACCCCAAGACCAGCGGGGCGGAAAACGAAGGCGATCACCAGGGCGATAACGGTAATGATCATCAACCGCGCCGCGGAATTGATGGCCATTTTCTGCTTGCTTGGATTGTCTTGTGCGGTAATCACTTCCGCGGATTGGCGAACGAGGAGAGCGTTCACCAGGCCGAGTCCAAGCCCGAAGACGAAGAAGGCGCCGAGCTGCCATTGCCCCAGCAGAGCGGCGGCCAGCAGAGCCAGAGCACCGAGAACGCCACACAAAACCGCCAAACGCAACGGACGAAACGCCAATGCCGGAAGAACCAGCGGGGCGTCGGGCGTTGTCACCTGGGGTGTCACCTCACATCTTTGTCGGGGTGGCGGAACAAAAACTGCGTTCGTCGGTTCCAGACCTTATAGGAGGTCTGAGGGCTCGCTGAACTCACCTCAAAGGGCAGCTCCCTGTCGGTCAGTTGATCCGTCCGGTGGAGCCCGGAATGCCTGGAAAGACCTTCCAAAATCTCCGCCGATCCGGTGTGGCCGGCACCCGTGAGTTTTCGGGTATGGCAGAACCGTATCACATGGTAGAGACGGTTCTGCACCCCTACTACTTTTCGTCGTACACGGCCCGTTACGCCGACGGAGTCGGGTCCGATTCGGTCTCCAAGACCCGATTGGCTTCTTCGCGGCGCAGCAAGGGGATGACCGTTGCGACAATGGCAATACCGATCGCTCCCACCACGACCGCTCCGGCATAGCGGGGCTCGAAGAAGATGGTGCTGGCCGCACCGAACGCGATGATCGCGACCCATAGGTAGATGATCAGCACCGCCTTGCGATGCGAATGACCGATCTGCAGCAGCCGGTGGTGCAGATGCATCTTGTCGGGACTGAACGGGCTGCGCCCGGCACGGGTACGACGGATGATCGCCAACAACGCGTCCAGCGCCGGCACCAGCATCACCGCGATCACCAACAGGAACGGTGACAGCAGGACGAACATGTCCTTGGCGCCGTACGAGCTCTGCGAGATGGGGCCCGCCGCCGTTGTCGACGCCGCGGCCAGCATCAGACCGATGAGCATGGAGCCCGAGTCCCCCATGAAGATGCGGGCCCGGTGGAAGTTGTGCGGAAGGAAGCCCAGGCAGGCCCCGGCCAGTACCACCGAGATCACCGCGGGTGGGTAGTACAAGACGTCGCCCCCGTGGCTGCGCAGCAGTCCTACCGAGAAGACGCAGATGGCAGCGGCGGTGATGAGCCCCAGGCCCGCGGCCAGACCATCGAGACCGTCGACGAAATTCATCGCGTTGACGATCGACACCGTCAACGCGAGCGTCACCAGGATCGACGACATCTGGTCCAGCACGATCGTCCCCACCCCGCCGAACGGGATGTAGATCATGCTCCACGCGACACCCATCGTGACCAACACGCTGGCGGCGGTGACCTGACCGGCGAACTTGGTCAGCGCGTCCAGGCCCCATTTGTCGTCGATAAGACCGACCACCATGATGATGCCTCCCGCCACGACGACGGCGGGCATACCCGAGGAGTAGACGAAACCCCTTGTCAGGGCGGGTAGTTGCGAGGCCAGGAAGATCGCTGCACAAACACCCAGATACATCCCGAGACCACCCATTCGGGGAGTCGGCTGCAGGTGCACATCACGTTCGCGCGGATAGGCCACCGCACCCACCCGGGTCGCGAACATCCGCACGCCGCCGGTGCAGAAGAACGTCGTGATGGCCGCCGTCAGCCCGACCAGGGCAAGCTCACGCAGAGGTACGCCCGCACCGCGATCGGCAAGGGCCAGCAGCTCACTCACGCATCCGACCGTACTTCAAGATCCTGTGGGCTCCCCCGACTCGCCCGGCCCGACGTCGCCGCCGATCACATCGACGATCTGCTCCCGGGTGATCGGCCCCTCGCGCACGATCAGCGGCACCGGCCCGGTGAGGTCGACGATGGTCGATGCCGCGCCCAGCTCGGCCGTGCCGCCGTCCAGGTACACCGCGACCTTGTCGTCCAATTGATCGCGGGCCTGTGCGGCCGTGAGCGCCGGGGGTTGCCCCGACACGTTGGCGCTGGAGACGGCCATCGGACCGACTGCACGCAGCAGGTCGATGGCCACCGGATGCAAGGGCATGCGCAACATGACACTGCCCTGAGCGTCCCCAAGGTCCCAGGACAGCGACGGCGCATGCCGCACGATGATGCTCAGCGGCCCCGGCCAGAATGCCTCGATGAGCTCGCGGGCTGCCGACGGAACCGCGAACACCAGTCCGTCGATGGTGTGCCACGATCCGACGAGCACGCCGACGGGCATGTCCCGGCCGCGCCCCTTGGCGGCCAGCAACGCCGTGACGGCATTGGAATCAAATGCGTCACAACCCAATCCGTAAACAGTGTCGGTAGGCATGACGACCAGTTCACCGGCCTTGAGCGCGCTCGCCGCCGCGTCGATACCCTCCTGGCGGGTCGCAGCGTCTTGGCAGTCGTAGACGACGGTCACCAGCCCAGTCTATGACGCCGAGGATTTCCGGCGAGCGGTGACGAATCTCGGCCGCCCCGCCAGGTCGTATCGCTGTACAACCTCGTCGAACAGGCCACTGGCCGTGAACAACTCGCACGTCTGGCCGCCATTGGTGTCATCGTGTTCCACACCGATGACCCCTCCCGGCGCCAGCAAGCGGCCGGCGGCGGTCACGATGGGCGCGATGACGGCGAGCCCATCGACCCCCGCGAAGAGCGCAAGCGGCGGATCATGCTGCGCCACTTCGGGCTCCAGTTCGACACCGTCGGGGATGTAGGGCGGGTTGGTGACGATCAGATCGACCGTGCCGTCAAACTCGGCCAGCAGCGACGGCGCGGTCACGTCGGCCTGGATCACCTCGACCATGGTGCCCGCGGCGTTCTGCCGCGTGTAGCTCAGCGCGCCCTCGTCGAGTTCGACGGCGATGACACGGGCGGTGGGCTCGTCACGCGACAAGGCGATAGCGAGTGCCGCCGTCCCTGCACACAGCTCGACGACCGTCACGCCAGGAGCCAATTCACCTGCCGCCCAAACATAAAGAGATTCCGTCTCGGGACGCGGAATGAACACGCCAGGACCAACGCGCACCTCGATGGGGCCGAACGCGGCACTTCCAATCAAGTGCTGCAAGGGAATCCGTCGCACCCGCCGAGCAACCAGATCGCGGTAACCCTCAGAGAATTCCGCGGGTACCTCGGCGAAGCGCAGCCGCGACCGCGGGATCCCGAGCAGGTGCGCCGCAAGCTCTTCTGCATCCACCTGCGGGCTGGAAACCCCTGCCCGGGAAAGTGACTCAACCGCCTCCGCGATCAGCTGACGCAACATCAGGCCTCCTGCAGACGGGCCTTCCGGTCGGCGACGGCCAACGCGTCGAACAGCGCATCCAAGTCACCGTCGAGCACCTGGTCCAGGTTGTGCGCCTTGAACCCGACGCGGTGATCGGTAATGCGGTTCTCCGGGAAATTGTAGGTACGAATCCGCTCGCTGCGGTCCACGGTGCGGATCTGGCTGGCGCGACCGGCCGAGGCATCGGCCTGCGCCTGCTCCTCGGCGAGCGCCTGCAGCCGTGCCGCCAGAACCTGCATGGCACGCGCCTTGTTTTGCAGCTGGGAACGCTCGTTCTGGCAGGTCACGACAATACCGGTCGGCAGGTGCGTGATACGGACCGCCGAGTCGGTGGTGTTGACGCCCTGTCCGCCCTTGCCGGAGGAGCGGTACACGTCGATGCGCAGATCCGATTCGTCGATCTGAATTTCCTCGACCTCTTCGGGTTCGGGGTAGACCAACACACCGGCGGCCGAGGTATGCACGCGCCCTTGAGATTCGGTGACGGGAACACGCTGGACGCGGTGCACTCCACCCTCGAACTTCAGCCGTGACCAGACGCCGTCGGCGCTATCGCCCTTGCTGGCGATCGCAAGGGTGGCGTCCTTGTACCCACCGAGATCGGACTCGGTCTCGTCGAGAACCGTGACCTTCCAGCCATGCCGCTCGGCGTAGCGGATGTACATGCGGGCCAGATCGGCCGCGAACAGCGCCGATTCCTCGCCGCCCTCGCCGGATTTCACTTCCAGCAGGATGTCATCGCCGTCGTGGGGATCGCGCGGAGCCAGCATGTCCGAAAGCTGGGTTTCCAGCTCGGCGATCGACGACTCCAACTCCGTCACCTCGTCGGCGAAGGAGGGATCGTCCGCGGACAGCTCACGGGCAGTGGCCAAATCGTCACGGGCGCTGACGAGCTTGCGGTGGGTGGCGACGATCGGCGACAGCATCGCGAACCGGCGACCGGCCTTACGTGCGGCGCCCGCATCGGCGTGCAGCGCCGGGTCGGCCAGTTGCTTCTCCAGCTCGGCGTGCTCGGCCAGCATCGCGTCGATCAGTGACGTCTCGCTCATGCACCCTCCTCCCAATGTTCATACGCGCAGTCGTCGTGCACAGTCGTCATACAAAAAGACCGACGCCCGGACTGCACATACGGCAGATCCGGGCGTCGGCAAGGAAGCTATTTGTCGGCTGCGGCCTTGCGCTTGCCGTACCGGGCTTCGAACCGGGCGACGCGGCCGCCGCTGTCCAGGATCTTCTGCTTGCCGGTGTAGAACGGGTGGCACTGCGAGCAGACCTCGACCACGATGTGGCCGCTGTCCTTGGTGCTGCGGGTGGTGAAGGTGTTACCGCAGCCGCAGACCACGTTGGTCTCGACGTAGGTGGGGTGGATACCCGATTTCATTGCTTTTCCTCTGCTTGTTGTGGCCGCCGGGTCGCTTTGTGGGCGTGAACCGGAACCCTTCAAAAGGCTGAGATGCCATTATGCCAGCTCAGTTACGCATAACCTAAACGGCGGCGACCTGCGTGGTATTCCAACCCGGCGACACGGCTCTCACGCCGCAGGACTGGGGTGCGCCGCCGCCCGACGGCCCACCACCCGCGCCGTTCGACCACTGGGGTGACACCAACGAGGACCCCGGATTCAAGCAGCGGGCATTCTGGTTCCCGGCGCCTGGATACCAAGTCTGACGTGCCGTTTCCATGCGGGGACACCGGATGCCACCGCGTCCGGCCCCCGCAATACCCGCCCGGGACGCGTACCTTGGATGGTGGCGCGTGAATTGCGAATCAGTGCCGATCCGGAATGCCGATTAGGAAATCCGATTCGGAAAGGACCCGCATGAACATCAAGAGCATGAACATCAAGAGATTGATCGTGACAGCCGCATCTGCCGCGGCGATGGGGCTGGCCACGTTCGCGGGCGCACAGGGTGTGGCCAATGCCGACCCCATCACGCCCCCGCCGCCACCGCCCATCCCCCAGGCTCCGCCGATTCCTCAGGGAACGGGCGTACCCCCCGTTCCGCAGGCTCCGCCGATTCCTCAGATTCCTGCCATCCCGCAGCCTTGATCCGCGCCCGACCTCGGGCATGTAACGGGTGTTGACATCCAGCCGATATCCAAGACGGCAGCCGCGGCATAACGAACGCGGTACCGCTGTTGAAGATCTATACCTTCGGTTGAGTCGGGGCGAACCGCCGAGATAATCGGACAGGAGTCGCACATGAATCTGAAAAGTCTTGTATCCCAGGGCATCATCGTCGGAGCATTGACGGCCGGCGCGCTGGGAATGGGCGCCGTTCCGGCCTACGCACAGCCGGCAGGTCAGCACGGTTACCTCCAGGATCATCCGAATCGTCCGCATGACGACGATGACGACTGGGGCGACCATGACGGTTGGCGCAATAACGGCAACTGGCGCGGCCACGACAACCGGCGAGACCGCGACCGGGACTGGCAAGACGACCGCCGCGAATGGCGAGACAACCCATGGCACTACGACCAGCGCCCGCCGTGGGGCTGGGCGCCGCCGCCGCGCGCCGAATGGCGCGGGCCGCTCCCCGACCGCTGGGGACCGCCCCCGCAGGCCTTCGACTACTGGGGGTACCGGGTGCAGCCGGTGTGGGATGACGGATTCCGGACCTGGGGGTTCTGGCTCTTCGGCATGTGGATCCCGTTGGTCGCCGTCGGCTAGCTACGCACCCAGTCGAATTCTGTCCGCGGCACCCGACAAGCCGGCGAGTCCGGCTTGTCGGCCGGACAGCACCAACACGATGTCGCGCATGGGTCCGCTCACCTCAGGTCCCTGACCGATCGTGAACTCACAGTCGGTGGCCCGGAAGGAAAGGCCGCGCGACGCACGCGCAAGGTGCAACGGAAAACGCATGCCCCACAGCCGCTGCGCGGAGTCGACGGCGGCATCCGGCGGCATGGGCCGATCAATCCCGAGGGGGACGGCGATGTCCTGGGTATGGACGATGACATCGAGAAGCGGGAACGCACCGGGGGCTTTGCGCCGTGATCCGACCATCGCCCGCAGGGCGCCGACGATCTGCTCGGGCCCCATGGCCTCATCCTGCGCCGCGCGGCGAATCATCGTGTTGAACCGGAATCCCGACCGAACCGCGACGGACAGGAACTGCCCCAACCCCATATGAGCCTGCGTGAGGTGCACCGCCACGTCGCGCACGGTCCAGCCATCGCAGAGCGACGGTGTCGACCATTGCTCCGGAGACAGGGAGCTGAGCATGTCCGCGACACCGGCGCGTCCCGCATCGATGTGCCCCCACATGACGTCGTCGTCCACATTGCCTCCCTTTGGTCAGCGATACCGACCAAAATAGTCAGGAAATCTGACTAAAGTCAATGGGGTGATGGCACCGAATCCAGCGTTGTTGATGTTCGTGGCGCTACGGGCGGCCGAGCGCCAGACCATGGAGGCCGTCGCTGCCACCGGGGCCGATATCACCCAGGCACAGGCGCGGCTGATGGCACGGCTAGATCATGAGCACGGCTCTCGCCTCACCGATCTCGCCGAGCAGGCGGACGTGACAAAACAGACCGCCGGTGCTCTCGTGGACCAGCTACAGCGAGGCGGGTACGTGACTCGCGTGCCGGACCCATCCGACGGCAGAGCCCGCCGGGTGACACTGACGGCACGCGGCAAGGAGTTGGCAGATGCCGCAAACGCGGTGGTCGCCCAGGTGCATGCGCAATGGCGAAAACACCTGGGCGCCAAGGCCTACGACCAGATGGTCGACAGCCTGACGAGGCTACGAGAGATCACCGATCCGTACCGGTGATCTCTCCGCATTAGCTGTACTGCGGCTCCTCGACGTTTGCGGCACCCGGGGTGTTCTTGGAAACCTGAACCAGGAACTCGTAGTTGTTCTTGGTCTTACGCAGCTGACTCATCAGCAGATCGATGGCCTGATGTGAATCCAGGCCCGAGAGCAGTCGGCGCAGCTTGTGCACGATGGCGAACTCGTCCGAGGACAGCAGCAGTTCGTCCTTACGCGTGCTGGACGGGTTGACGTCGACGGCCGGGAACACCCGTCGTTCGGCGATCTTGCGGTCGAGCTTGAGCTCGGCGTTACCGGTGCCCTTGAACTCCTCGAAGATGACCGTGTCACCGGTGGAGCCGGTCTCGACCATCGCCGTGGCGATGATCGTCAGCGAACCGCCGTGCTCGATGTTGCGTGCGGCGCCCAGGAAGCGCTTGGGCGGATACAGCGCGGTCGAGTCGACACCACCGGACAGAATGCGGCCCGATGCCGGGGAGGCGTTGTTGTACGCACGGCCCAGACGGGTGATCGAATCGAGCAGCACCACCACATCCTTGCCCTGCTCCACCAGACGCTTGGCCCGTTCGATGGCCAGCTCGGCCACGGCGGTGTGATCTGACGGCGGCCGATCGAAGGTCGAGGCGATGACCTCACCCTTGACCGAGCGCTGCATGTCGGTGACCTCTTCGGGCCGTTCGTCGATAAGCACCACCATGAGGTGGCACTCCGGGTTGTTCACCGAAATCGCGTTGGCGATGTTCTGCAGGATCATGGTCTTACCCGCCTTGGGCGGGGACACGATCAGGGCGCGCTGCCCCTTACCGATGGGCATGATCAGGTCGATCACGCGCGTGGTCAGCTTCTCGGTGGTGGTCTCCAACCGCAGGCGCTGGTTCGGGTACAGCGGGGTCAGCTTGCCGAACTCGGGGCGCTTCCGGGCGTCCTCGACCGGGCCGCCGTTGACGGAGTCCAGGCGCACCAGCGGGTTGAACTTCTGCCGCTGGTTCTGGTTCCCGGCGTCCGGATCGCGGGGCACCCGCACGGCGCCGGTGATCGCGTCACCGCGACGCAGCCCGTTCTTGCGCACGAGGTTCATCGACACGTAGACGTCGTTGGGGCCGGCCAGGTAGCCGGACGTGCGGACGAACGCGTAGTTGTCCAGCACGTCGAGAATTCCGGCCACCGGCTGGACGACGTCGTCCTCGCGCAGCTCGGTCTCGCCACCCTCGTTGCCGCTGTTGTTGCGATCGCGACCACGACGGCGTTCACGAGTACGACGGCCACGACGACTGCGGCCCTCGCCGTCGTCGCCGCGGTTGCCCTGGTTCTGGTTGTCCTGGTTGTCCGAGTTCTGGCCTCCCGAGCCGCCATCGCGACCCGAGTTCTCGGTGTTGTCGCCGTTGTCGCGGTTGTCGCGGGCGCCGTTCTGCTGCTTGCGCTCACCCTCGGCGTTCTGGCTGTGCTGGTTCTGATTGCGACGCCGTTCACCACGGCCCTCGCGGGGCGCGCCGCCGTTCTCGGCGTCCCTGCCCTCCGAGTCCTGGGCCGAGTCCGACGACGGCGCAGACTTGGGCGCCTCGGTGGGCAGATCGAGCGCGGTCTGAGCCGACTCGGTCTGCGCGGGCTCCTTCTGGGCCGATTCCTTCTGGGCCGATTCTTTCTGGGCGGCTTCTGCCGGCGCCGAGGAGGCCTGCGGCTGCTGGGCCTGCGTCGCCTGATTGTTGTTCTTGGGCGCGCCCAGCGCGCCCTGATGCTCGCGGATGGCGGCGATCAAGTCGCCCTTACGCATTCCGGAGGTGCCCTTGACGCCTACCTGGCTGGCCAGCGCACGCAACTCCGGCAACACCATCGTCGACAGCGCACCCAGTCCGTCACCCCGACGCTCCTTGGCAGGGCGATCGGATGAGGCTGCGGTCGGCGCCTCCGGAGTTACCGGGGCGGCTTCGGTCGCGATGAGGTCCGTATCGGTCACGGATTTCCTTTCCTTCCCCCGCCGAACATGGGGCGAGGGGTCTCACTTCGGCCAGTTAGGTTGCTGGCCGCGAAGTTCATGCTGCGGGCCCACACAGATAGGGCCGCGCGAGGTCCGGAGAAATGGCAGCTCACCATCGACCTTGCCCAATATCGCCGCCTGTCGGCGACGACTGAAACACCAGGAAGAATTTGTGATCGTCCTCGTTCTCGGCGCAGGTGCGCAGAAGCTGCAATTGCTGGGACTGATACCGAGGATAACCCCCAGGTCGGCATCAAGCAACCAGCACCCCCCGGCGAGTCCCCCGGCTCACCAGCCATAACGTCGACTATCGAACGGAGACGCCCCCCGACACCGTCATCGCCACAAGTGAGAAACCTTGATCTTCAGCGTATTTCACCGCCGAATCGGGTAGATCACCCGTGGTCAGCGCCAACACCGCAGGTCCGGCGCCGGAAAGAACCGCGGCAACCCCTTGGGCGCGCAGATATCCGAGGACCTGCGCCGAGGCCGGCATGGCCGGCGCACGCTGCGACTGATGCAACCGATCCTCGGTAGCCGTCATCAGCAGATCCGGACGCGCGGTCAGGGCGACGGTCAGCAGAGCCGCTCGGCTAATATTGAATCGCGCGTCTACATGCGTAACTGATTCAGGAAGCAAAATTCTAGTGTGCGCGGTGGACGACTGTTCCTCCGGAATGGCGGCGACAATCCTGATATCGGGGTGCACGTCGAGGCGGGTGGCCGCGTAGACCGGGGCCGCACCCGAGGTCTGCGACCAGGACACCACCGCTCCCCCGAGCACACTGGCTGCCGCATTGTCGGGATGCCCCTCGAACTCCGAGGCCAGCTGCACCAGCACATCGTCGGCGAGCACCGGGCGCCCGGCCTTGGCGAGCAGTCCGTTCGCAACGCCCAGGCCCGCCACTGCGGCAGCCGCCGATGATCCCAACCCGCGTGAATGCGGAATCTTGTTGTGACACTGGACGATCAGACCTGGAGCGGCAGCGCCTCCGGCCGCCAGCCCGCGCTCGATCGCACGCACCACGAGATGGCTGCCGTCAAGTGGAACCTCACCGGCGCCCTGACCTTCGACGGCCACCTTGAGGCCCGATTCGGTTGTGTTGACCTCGATCTCGTCATACAGGGACAGCGCGATGCCGAGGCTGTCGAAGCCCGGACCCAGGTTCGCACTCGATGCGGGCACCACCACGGTGGCCGACAGCCCCGCGGGCAGCAGATCGGTCACGCGAGTTCCAGCGCCTCGGCGACCGCACTCGCCTGCACCGGGATGGGGGTCACCTCGGGCATTCCACTCAGCGCGTTGTCGGGGTCCTTGAGGCCGTTGCCCGTCACGGTGCACACCACGGTGGAACCCTTCGGAACCCAACCGTCGGCGACGGATTTCAACAGACCCGCGATGCTGGCCGCCGAGGCGGGCTCCACGAAAACGCCCTCGCTGGAGGCAACCAGCCGATAGGCATTGAGGATCTCCTCGTCGGTGACCGCCAGGAATTTTCCGCCCGATTCTTGTTGCGCGGCAACGGCGCCCGACCACGATGCCGGAGATCCGATTCGGATGGCGGTGGCGATGGTCTCCGGATTGGCGACGGGGGCCCCGTTCACCAACGGCGCGGCACCGGCGGCCTGAGCGCCCAGCATCTTGGGCAGCCGATCCGAAAGACCGTCACGGTGGTACTCGGTGTAGCCGCGCCAGTACGCGGTGATGTTCCCCGCGTTACCGACCGGCAGCGCATGAATATCGGGGGCGGTACCCAGGGCGTCCATGATCTCGAAGGCTGCGGTCTTCTGACCCTCGATGCGCACCGGGTTGACGGAGTTCACCAGCGCGATGGTCGGATAGTCAGCCGTGGTCTTGCGCGCCAACTCCAGACAATCGTCAAAGTTGCCGTCCACCTGGATGATCCGCGCGCCGTGAATGACGGCCTGGGCCAGCTTGCCCATGGCGATCTTGCCCTGGGGGATCAACACCGCACAGGTGATGCCGGCCTTGGCCGCATACGCCGCGGCCGAGGCCGAGGTGTTTCCGGTCGAGGCGCACAGCACCGCGCGCTGACCGCGGGCCAGGGCATCGGTCACGGCCATGGTCATGCCGCGGTCCTTGAAGGAGCCGGTGGGGTTGAGGCCTTCGACCTTCAAGTGCACCGTGCAGCCGGTGAGCTCGGACAGGCGCGCCGCGGGCAGCAGCGGCGTGCCGCCTTCGCGCAGCGTCACGGGCTGCCAGTTCTCGCCGATCGGGAGGCGATCCCGGTATGCGGCGATGAGGCCGGGCCAAGGGGTGTGAACGGTCACTCTTGTGTTCCTTCCAGCCGGATGACGCTCGCGACACCCAACACCACATCAAGATCGGCTAGGGCGGCAACGGTTTCCGAAAGTGCGGCGTCGGTTGCCTTATGTGTGAGCACCACCAACCGGGCACCCGTATCGTCCACCTCGCCCTCCTGCCGAACCGTGGCGATGCTCACCTCACGCTTGGCGAACTCGGTGGCGACGGTGGCGAGCACACCCGGCTTGTCGGCCACCCGCATGCGCACGTAGTAACGCGTGGGGATCAGGCCGATCGGCGCGATCGGCAGCTGGGCATACCTGGACTCCAGCGGCCCACGACCGCCCTGGACACGGTTGCGCGCTGCCATCACCAGATCTCCTAGTACCGCGGACGCGGTAGGGGCGCCACCGGCTCCCTGACCGTAGAACATGAGCTGTCCGGCAGCCTCGGCCTCCACGAAGACGGCGTTGAACGCGCCGCTGACGCTCGCCAATGGATGGGTGAGCGGCACCAGCGCCGGGTAGACACGTGCCGAAACACGTTGGCGTCCCTCGGCATCGGCGAGACGCTCGCAGATGGACAGCAGCTTGATGGTGCACTGCAGGGCTCGCGCGGACTCGAAGTCCTCGGCACCGATGTTGGTGATGCCCTCGCGGTACACGTCCTCGGCGCTGACCCGGGTGTGGAAGGCGATGGATGCCAGGATGGCCGCCTTCGCCGCGGCGTCATAGCCCTCGACATCGGCGGTCGGATCAGCCTCTGCGTATCCGAGTTCCCCGGCTTCGGCCAGCGCCGTGGCATAACCGGCCCCGGTGTTGTCCATGGCGGACAGGATGTAGTTGGTAGTGCCGTTCACGATTCCGGATACCCGGATCACGGAGTCACCGGCCAGTGACTGCGTCAACGGGCGGATCACCGGAATGGCGCCGGCCACGGCGGCCTCGAAATAAAGGTCGACCTTTGCCTTTTCGGCGGCCTCGGCGAGTTCTCCGGCCGATTGCGCCAGGAGTGCCTTGTTGGCGGTGACCACCGACTTACCCGCGTTGAGCGCGGCCAGAATGCCGCGCCGTGCCGGTTCGACCGGGCCCATCAGCTCGACGACGATGTCGACGTCATCGCGCGCGACCAGGGTGTCGATATCGTCGGTCAGGAGATCCACCGGTACGCCGCGGTCGTCGGCGACGCGGCGCACGCCGATGCCCCGAATCTCCAGCGGGGCGCCGATACGGGCAGCGAGATCACTTGCGCTGCTTTCGATGATGCGCGCAACTTCACTACCGACGTTGCCCAGGCCCAGGATCGCTACGCCTATTGGACGACCGGAGTCGCTCACCTTTCCTCCTCCAAACTCACCAAATCCTCGACGGTCTCGCGCCGCAGGATCAGTCGCGCCTTGCCATCCTTGACGGCGATGACCGCCGGACGGGTAAGCAGGTTGTACCGGCTGGACATCGAGTAGCAGTACGCACCGGTCGCGGCGACGGCCAGCAGGTCGCCGGGAGCCACATCCTCCGGCAGCCACGCGTCCCTGACCACGATATCGCCGCTTTCACAATGCTTTCCGACCACCCGAGACAGCACCGGAGCGACATCGCTGTCACGCGAAACCAGCTGCGGGTGATACTCGGCCTGATACAGCGAGGTGCGGATGTTGTCGCTCATTCCGCCGTCGACGCTCACGTAGCGGCGCTGCCCGTTCGAGAGAATCACGTCTTTGGTGGTACCCACCCGATACAGGGTGACGGTGCCGGGACCGGCGATGGCCCGGCCCGGCTCGATCACCAGACGCGGCTCGGGCAGACCCACCAGCGCCGACTCGGTGCGCACGATGACGCCGAGCTTGGCGGCCAGATCCTCGATGGGGGGCGGGTCGTCGGAGGGCACATAGCTGATGCCCAGGCCGCCACCCAGGTCGATGATGTTGAGCTGCGCGGTCTTCTCGGTTCCGAACTCGGCCACCACGTCGCGCAGCAGTCCGATGACCCGGTGTGCGGCGACCTCGAATCCATCGACATCGAAGATCTGCGAGCCGATGTGGCTGTGCAGCCCGACCAGTCGCAGGTTGTCGGTGGCGAAGACGCGCCGCACGGCCTCCAGTGCCTGCCCGCCTGCGAGCGACAGCCCGAACTTCTGGTCCTCGTGTGCGGTGGAGATGAACTCGTGGGTGTGTGCCTCGACACCGACGGTGACGCGCACCAACACGTCCTGCACCACCCCGGCTTTGCCCGCGATGGCGTCGAGCCGGTCGATCTCGATCATCGAGTCGACGACGATGTGCCCGACACCGGCCTGAACCGCCTGCGCAAGTTCGGTCTCGGATTTGTTGTTGCCGTGCAGTGCGATTCGCTCCGGCGGGAACTCGGCCCGCAGCGCGATGGCCAACTCCCCCGCCGAACAGACGTCCAGGCCCAGCCCCTCGTCCTTGATCCAGCGCGCGATCTCGGTGCACAGGAACGCCTTCGAGGCGTAGTGCACGCGGGCGGCGCCACCAAAGGCCGTGGCCATGTCCTGGCAGCGTGACCGGAAGTCGTCCTCGTCGATGACGAACAGCGGAGTGCCATACCGCTCGGCCAGCTCCGAGACGGTAAGGCCCGCGAGGGTAACCTCGCCGTTCGCACCGCGAGAGGCGTTACGGGGCCATACATTCGGCGCCAATTCAGTCGGATTGGCCGGTGGTGCACTGGTCATGACGGTGTGCTGTTCCCCTTCTGCGTGGCGGGGGCCTGCCGGGTGTGCGCTCACATCCGCTCCGGTGCGCTCACGCCGAGAATGTCCAGGCCGTTGGCGATGACTTGGCGAGTGGCCAGGCACAGCGCGAGCCGCGCCTGGTGTAGCGGTCCAGGAGCCTCATCCCCTTGCGGGAGCACCCGGCACGAATCGTAGAACCGGTGATAGTCGCCGGCAATGTCTTCCAAATAGCGTGCGACACGGTGCGGTTCACGCAGCACCGCGGCGTTCTGCAGGATTCGGCCGAACTCGCCGAGTCCGCGGATCAGCGCACCCTCCTTCTCGTGGGTGAGCAGCTCAAGATGATCGGTCGAGTGCTGAAGGCCCAGGTCGGCGGCGTTGCGAGACAGCGCGCAGAGCCGTGCGTGCGCGTATTGGACGTAGTAGACGGGGTTCTCGCTCGACGCGGAGGCCCACAGCTCCAGGTCGATGTCGATCGAAGTGTCCACCGAGGATCGGATCAAGGCATAACGCGCCGCGTCGACTCCGATCGCGTCGACCAGATCATCGAGGGTGATGACCGTCCCGGCACGCTTGGACATCCGGACCGGTTGGCCGTCGCGCACCAGGTTGACCATTTGGCCGATCAGCACCTCGACGCTGTCTGCGTCGTAACCCAGGGCAGCCGCAACGGCTTTCAGCCGCGCGATGTACCCGTGGTGATCGGCGCCCAGCATGTAGATGCACAGGTCGAAGCCACGCTCGCGCTTGTCGAGGTAGTAGGCGATGTCACCGGCGATGTAGGCGGGGTTGCCGTCGCTCTTGATGACCACGCGGTCCTTGTCGTCGCCGAAGTTGCTCGCACGCAACCAAGACGCGCCATCCTTCTCGTAGATGTTGCCGGTCTTGCGCAGCTGCGCGATGGCCTCCTGCACCCGGCCCGAGGTGTGCATCGAGTCTTCGTGGGTGAAAACGTCGAAGTCCGTTCCGAACTCGTGCAACGACTTCTTGATATGGGTGAACATCAAGTCCACGCCAATCTCCCGGAACACCTCGGACCTCTCGGCGTCCGCCAACTCGAGCGCATCGGGGCGCTGGGTGAGAACCTGCTTGGCGATATCGGCGATGTAGTCGCCCGCGTACCCGTCCTCGGGAGCTTCCCGGCCTTCGGCCGAGGCGATCAGCGAACGGACGAACCGGTCGATCTGCGCGCCGTGATCGTTGAAGTAGTACTCGCGGGTGACCTTGGCGCCCTGGCGAGTCAGCAGACGGCCCAGGGCATCGCCGACTGCGGCCCAGCGGGTGCCGCCGATGTGGATCGGTCCCGTCGGGTTGGCCGAGACGAATTCCAGGTTGATGGTGTGGGTGCCCTGCGACTCGGAGTTGCCGTAGGTGTCGCCCGCATCCAGGATGTTCGCGACGATGGTGCCCTGCGCGTCGGCGGCGATCCGCAGGTTGACGAACCCGGGTCCGGCGATCTCGGCGGCCGCGATCGCATCGTTGGAGACGAGCGCCTCCACCAGCCAGGTGGCCAGGTCACGCGGGGCGACACCCACCTTCTTGGCGACCTGCAAGGCCACGTTGGTGGCGTAGTCGCCATGCTCCGGATTGCGGGGCCGTTCGACGGTCACATCGGCGGGCAGGGCCGACGTGTCCAGGCCTCGCTCGTCCAGCACCGTGGTAGCGGTGGAACGTAGCAGGTCGGCAAGGTCGGCGGGAGTCACGGCGATCATCCTATGGGCTGGGGTATCCAGGCCCCGAATCCTTTACCCGCGACCGAAACGGTGGTCGGGGTGTGCGCCATCATGCGCTACGCTGTCAGGGCCCTGATGCCCTCGTAGCTCAGGGGATAGAGCGTCTGCCTCCGGAGCAGAAGGCCGCAGGTTCGATTCCTGCCGAGGGCACACAATTATAATTATTCGGTAGTAGGACTTTCGGCCGCGGCGGCTGCGGCCTCACGGGTGAGCTGCTTCTCCGTCTTGACACGTCGGCGCCAGTTGCGGACGACGAAGAACGTGACGAGCAGGACAATCAACAACGCGACAACCGCCCCGATCGCCGTGGCTCCCCGGAATCCAGGCGCCTCGACATCGAGTACCCGCTCGCCGGCGTGGGCGGAATTGCTGGTCCCGAGCACAATCGTCAGGGTCATCAGGTTGGGCACCGCGATGATGACCGCAAGCAACGTCAATACCCCGGCGAAGAACGTCCCACCGCGCCGCCCTCGCATCAAAAAGGCCCACATCGCCAGCAACAGGGGAATTCCGGTGCACAGCAGCCCGAGCGTGAGCCCGCTGCCGATCCCCTTTGTGAAACTGCCGTGGCCGGACATGTCGGCGATGCGTTGCGCCCACCAGCGCGGGATGAAGGCGGACAACGCGAAGTACACGGCCACCAGCGCAAGCAGCAGTGCGATGCCCCCGATCACGCGCCCGCGCCATCTCACCCAGAAGGAGTCCTTGCCCGCAGGCCTTGCTTCGCCGCTCCCAGCCATACGAAAAGGCTATTCCACGAGAAATGCTTTCGTGCGTCAGACGGCGGCAATCAGTTGACGCAGGGCGTGGGCTTCCACCGCGCGTACAGCAGCGACAGCCCCAGCACACCCAGGCCCGCCACCGCGAGCACCGCACCGACGACAGACGGCGCGCGATAGCCATATCCGGCGGTGATGACCAAACCACCCAGCCAGGCCCCACCGGCATTGGCGATGTTGAGGGCCGAGTGATTCAGCGCGGCGGCCAGCGTCTGCGCGTCATCGGCGACGTCCATGAGCCGGGTTTGGAGCGCCGGCACCAGGGACGTACCGGAGACCCCAACCGCGAATACCAACACCAATGCGGCCCAGGGGTTTCTGGATACCACCGCGAAGATCACCAGCATCACGGCCACCAGCACCAGCCCGATGGCGATGGCCCGAACCACGCTGCGGTCTGCCATCCAGCCGCCCAGCACATTTCCGGTGACCATGCCGATTCCGTAGACCGCCAGCGCGAGCGGGACAAGCGCCCTGGACAGTCCTGAGACGCTGGTGAGCGTGGTGCTGATGTAGGTGTAGAACGCGAACATGCCGCCGAATCCCACGATGCCGATGAGCAGGGTGAACCACACCTGCACCCGGCGCAGCGCTCCGAGCTCGGTCAGGGGATTGGTAATCGTCATATCCGTCAGCCCCGGCAGGTAGCGCAGCAGTGCCGCAACGGTGATCAGACCGATCACCGCGACGACCGCGAAAGCAGAACGCCAGCCCACGGTATTGCCCAGCCAGGTGGCCACCGGGACCCCCAGGACATTGGCCACCGATAGGCCCAGCATGGTCTGCCCCACCGCCTTGGCACGCTGGCCCGGCCCGGCCAGGTGGGCAGCGACCAGGGCCGCCACGCCGAAGTAGGCGCCGTGCGGCAATCCGGCGACGAATCTGGACGCGATGAGCGCCACGTAGCCCGGTGCGAAGACGGTGGCCGCATTGCCGATGGTGAACGCAATCATCAGCGCAATGAGCAGCGTCCGACGCGAGGCACGGGCGGTGAGCGCCGCGATGACCGGTGCTCCGACAACCACACCCAGCGCGTAGGCACTGATGACGTGCCCAGCTTGCGGTTCGGTGACGTGCAGGCCATGGGCGATATTGGGCAACAGCCCCATCGCGACGAATTCAGTTGTACCGATCCCGAATCCACCGATGGCCAGCGCAAGAATCGCGCCGCGGCGTGCGCGCGGCGACACCGGGGGCGCGGGCTGCGCGCGTGAGTCGACAACGGCGGTCATGAAGTGGGCTCCTGTGCGGTATGCGGTGGGATGCCACGGGCCGAACGCACGCGGCGGCGCACACCGATGAGCGCCTTGGTGGGTCAACCGACAATTCTGCCGGGTTCATTCCCTCCAGGCGAACCGTGGTCGTCTCGCAGTTGCGAACAGTCGTCAGCGGAACGGACTGATGACGTCGCGCATGAACTGACCGATGTTGGTGGGCATGTCCCCATCGGGGAAGCTCGCGGTGGCCAGCACGTTGCCGCCCGCGTCGGCGAAGTTCCGGTCGGCGCGCTGCTGGTGGGTCGAGTTGGTCACCAGGATGATTCCCGAGGCACCGGCCTGCTTGGCGAGCGGCACCGAGAACTGCGCGTTCTGCACCGTGCTGTTGGCCCGCGGCTCCACGATGATCCGGTCGGACGGATACCCAAGGCCGACAAGCATATTGCGCATCTGCTCGGCCTCGGACACACCGTTCTGGGGGTTGCCACCGGTCACGATGATGAACGAATTCGGAAACATGTTGGCGATAGCCCTACCGGTCGCCACGCGTTGATAGAGCTTGTCGCGCATCGAACCGTCAGGCTTGAGGCCGTACCCGAGGATGACGACTGCCGGCTTCGAGAAATCCTTGCCCATCGCCATGGGCTCGGCGCTCGTGGTGGCAGGGGCACACAGCATGAGGACGGCACTGACGACCACGGCGGTCGTCCATCGAGTGATCAATGCGTCCTCCAAGACCCGCGTGACTTCTGAGACGGACGAGATACATGGTGCCAGAGTTACCCCTGTCAAGTCGACCCGCCGGTCAAATCTCTCGCGGTTTCCCCTGGTGTGACCGACCTGACAGATGTAGGCTGTGTTATCAGACACATGTCTACTAACACCACAACGCCGTGGAGGGTGACGTGACACAGACCTCAACCATCGACCGGGCAGCCGGCACTCCCGAGCCCATCGCTCCCCCGGTCGTGGCGCTTCCCAAACTGGCCCAGGGCATCGCCTTCGTGGCCTCGCGCCGCTGGACCACCACCCGGCTGGCGAAGAGGTACGGGAAGATCTACACGATCAACATCCCCAAGTTCGGGTACACGGTCGTGGTGGCGGACCCGGACCTGGCCCGGCAGGTATTCACCACCAGCACCGAAATTCTGGGCAATATCCAGCCCAATCTGAGCCAGCAGCTCGGACCCGGATCGGTCTTCGCGCTGGAACGCAACGAACACCGGCATCGCCGCAAGTTGCTCGCACCGAAATTCCACGGCAAGGCCATGGTTCAGTACGAGCAGATCATCGAAGAAGAGACGCTGCGCGAGTGCGCATCCTGGCCGGAAGGCCAGGAGTTCGAGACCATGGAACCGATGATGCGGATCACGCTCAACGCGATCCTGCGCGCGGTCTTCGGCGCCGACGGCGCTGAGCTGGACGAGCTGCGCACGCTGATCCCGCCGTGGGTAGTGCTGGCCTCGCTGACAACCCGGGTGCCACAGCCCAAACGCGACTATGGACGTTTCAGCCCGTGGGGCCGACTGAAGACCTACCGCGCACGCTACGACGAGGTGATCGCGCTACTCATCGACAAGGCCCTCGCCGCACCGGATTTCGAAGACCGCACAGACATCCTGGCCCTGCTCCTGCGTTCCACCTACGACGACGGCACCACCATGTCGCGCAGCGATGTCTCCGACGAACTGCTCACCCTGCTGGCGGCCGGCCACGAGACCACCGCCACCACCCTGGCGTGGGCCTTCGAGCGGATCACCCGGCACCCCCAGGTGCTCTCGCGCCTGAGCGAGGAAGCTCAGACCGAGAGCGGCGAATACCGTCAGGCGACAATCCTTGAGGTACAACGCAGTCGGCCTGTCATCGACTTCGCGGGCCGGCATGTGCTGGCCCCTTACGTGGACATCGGGCCCTACCGCATCCCACGTGGCCACTCCGTGGTGGTGAGCATCAACCTCATGCACGACGACCCGGACGCATTCCCCAACCCGGAACGATTCGACCCCGAACGCTTCACAAGCGCCAAACCCGGCAACTCGTGGGTTCCCTATGGTGGCGGTACCCGGCGCTGCGTCGGAGCGGCCTTCGCCAACATGGAGATGGACATCGTGCTGCGGACCGTGTTGCGGCACTTCGTCATTGAAAACACGACGGCACCCAACGAAAAGTGGCACTCGCGCGGGGTTGCCTCCTGCCCCAAGGACAACGGGCTCATCACAGTGCGGCGGCGCTGACACCGTCAGCCAAGCCTGCGCAACTCCGCCTCGCGTCGTGGAACCACGCCGCCAGTTCTACGGCATCACGATCGAAAACCGCACCATCGCGCGCCAACAGGTCACAGCTCACGGATGCCGTTTACGCAGCCGCATGAGAATCTCCCCCTCAGGACCGCCGGTGAATGTCACCTCGCGGCGCGGGTTCTGCCCAGGCAGCAGATCCAACTCATACTTCTGCGCCAGCGCGGCGATCCCGATGATGGCCTCCAGGTTCGCAAAGCCCGAGGCTATGCACATCCGCTTGCCGGCACCAAAGGGCATGTGCGCCTTGCGTTGCTCGGGTTGCAGGTTCTCCTTGAGGAATCGAGAGGGGTCGAAGGTCCTGGCATCCTCCCACACCCGCTCGTTGTGATGGATGCTGTCGATGAGCACCATGACCGTCGTCCCTGCGGGAATCGGGTAGTCCCCCAGCACATCATCGGCCTTCGCCGCGCGAGCCAGACCTAGGATTGGCGGGTACACCCGCATGGCCTCGTTGAGCACCGCGGCGGTCCACGGGAGATTGTCGACATCCGCGGCCGTCGGAAGACGCCCATCCAGCACGCGATCGACCTCTTCACCGAGCTTGGCGCGCGCATCGGGGTTGCGGGACAACAGATACCAGGTCCACGCAAGGGCGGCGGCGGTGGTCTCGAATCCGGCGCCCAGGAAGGTCATCAGCTCGTCCCGGATCTCCAGATCCGTGTACTTGGCGCCCGTTTCCGGATCTTCGGCGGCCATCAACAAAGCCAGCAGATTGTCCTGGCGCGTGATCCGGCCGCTGCGGTGGTCGGCGATGAGCTGATCAATGGTGCGCTCCACCCAGCGCAGCCCCTTCATAGTGCGCCAGGCAACTACCGATGCCCCGACGCGCAGCACCCTGATGGCCAATCGCGGGGTGTGCGAAGACAATTCATCTGGCCCATGCGTGGCAAGCTTGTCCACCACCCAACGCAGCGGCGGTGCCGCCCCCACGATGAAGCCGACGCCGAACAATTTGAGCAGCCGCGCGAAGTTGATCCGCATGCGCTCGGCCATGTCGCCGGACAGGTCGATGCCGAACATCGTCTGCGCGACGATATCCATGGTCAGGTAGTTCATCTCGGCGGTCACATCCACCGGCTTGCCTTGCTCGTGCAGGGCATCCCAGCGAGTCAGGGTGCGCGCGCTGGCCTCGGCCATTTGTGGCGCGAACAAGTCGACCTGACGTTTGGCAAAGATGGGCTGCACCAGCCGGCGGTTCCGGTTCCACAGCCCTTCGTTCAAATCTGTGACCAGCCCGCGACCGAAACCGACTGCCAACAGGTCATATTCGGCGCTCTTGATGTAGTTGTCCTGATTGGCGATCAGCACATGGCGGGCCAGTTCGGGGTTGCGAACGATCACCGCCTTGCGCATAGGTGCGCGGGCGACGATGACATCGTCTTGTCCCGGAAGATCCGCAAGGTACTCGGAGATGGTGTGCCGATAGGTGGACCAGACCGCGCCGAGGGCCAACCGCCATGACTTGAGATAGCCGACGCGGGTGTTGTGCCACCGCAGGAAAGTGGGGCCACCCGGGTACAGGTCGTGGTTGACCGGACATCCGCCGGCCTCCGGCGCGGTTGGTGCGGAAAGGGGTTCCGGCTGCAACGCTGGAGCCGACATGATCAGACCCTTTCCTGCTGAGAGGCGTCGTGCGCCTCGTCAACCTCTGATCCGGAAGTCACCTCTTCCACCACGGCCTCGATCTCGTCGTCGTTATTGTCGTCGTCATCAGCCTCGGGGCCCTCGTCGACGTCGGCAAGATCCTCGTCTTCGACATCCTCGGCCAGGTCTTGGGCATCCCATCGGTTGTGATCAGCACGCGCCCTCTTGTTGGCCTCTGCGATTTCGAAACCGTCGGCCACAACACCGCTGATCTCGCGCGCCACTTCCCCCACGGTCCGCGTGATGATGCGAATTATCCGGCCGGTACGAGACCCCACCGACTCCACGACTTCCTGGACGACGTTGACGTTGCGTTCAACAGGTCCCACCATGCTGCACTGTCCTTCCGGATTCAGTAACCAAATAGTGAACAATCGTGCACTGGATTTAGTGTGCGCAACGTAGATGAACCTGTCAATACCAGACATCAACGCGGTTTAGAACGAAACAAGGTCAAACAGTAAGAGTACGTACGTACACTGAGAAGCATGCGACACAGTCGTGCCGAGAAGAAACTGCACACCCGCCGCGCATTGCTCGACGGCACCCTGGATCTACTCAAGGTGCGCGGTTTCGCCGCCGTGAGCCTGCGCGAGGTGGCCAAATCCGCGGGCCTGGTACCGACCGCGTTCTATCGGCACTTCGAATCAATGGAGGATCTGGGCACCGTCCTGGCCGAGGAGAGTGTTCGCGCGCTACGTGACACCTTCCGTCAGGCCCGACGCGAGGCGGGCAGTGACAATCCCGCCAAGATTCTCGGCCTCATGGTCGATCGAGTCAGCGAGCATGCGAACAACTTCCGGTTTCTGGTTCGTGAACGTCACGGTGGCTCACCTCAAATCCGGCGTGCCATCAACAACGAAATGCGCATGCTCACCAACGACGTGGTGGTCGAACTCGCACGTAATCCGGCGACAAACCATCACACCACCGAAGACCTCGAGATCGCGGCAGATCTCATCGCCGGGTCGATTCTCAACACGATCGGCATGTTGGTAGACACCGACCACCCGACCGACGCCGACGCGCACACCGCCCTGAATCGTGCGCTGCGACAGTTAGACCTGGTCACCAGCGGGCTGGCTCACACCCGCACCGTCACGGTCGTCATGGCCGAGCCCGGCAAGACTTCGCACGAATCGTCCGCCACAAAAACATCCCCGTGAGCAGGCCGACCGCATCGGCCACCAGGTCCAACAGACTGCCATCACGATGCGGAACCCACAGTGCCTGAATGACCTCTGAACACGCCGCGAATACCAGAACCCAAGCCAGCGTCGGTTTCTCGCCAATCCTTGCGAAGCGCGAGGACGCGGCCAGCATCGCGAAAATCAGAATGTGCACCACCTTGTCCGCCCCCGGAGGGCCGGACGGAACGGTGCCACCTGGGGTGAACAGCAGCAGGCAGGCGATCGCGAGGGCGCACAGGAGAGTGAGCCAGCGAAAGCACGCAGACCAGGACTGAACCATGCGAATCATCGTGACCCATATTGCCGCTTCGGTTCTGGGTGATTCAAAGCGATGCCGCCGAGGGGCATGCTGCGTAGAACGAAGACATGACTTCCGCCCCGTCAGTCCCGGACATTCGCGCCCTGCCCGGCACCGAGACCTACCGGAATCTACTCACCCAGGTCGCCGCTGGCGCCCGGGATCGCGATCTGGATGACGAGAATCCCTTCGACCAGGTCCAGCTGCTCAAGCAGGCGGGGCTCGGCCGACTGCGCATCCCCGTCGAGCTCGGTGGTGCGGGACTTTCTGTACGACAACTCTTTTCCGTCATCATTGACCTCGCCCAGGCGGACCCGATCGTCGCGCATATCTTCCGCACTCATTTCTGGTTCGTCGAGGAGCGACTGCGCACACTCTCCGATCCCACCTCGGCCGCCTGGCTGACCAAGGTGAACGAGGGCAATCTCTTCGCCAACGCGTTCAGCGAGAAGGGCACGTTGGCCGTCGGGAGTCTGGTGTTCAACACACGGCTGCTGCCGGTGGGCGACGGCTATCGATTGAACGGCGAGAAGTTCTACAGCACCGGAACACTGTTCGCGGACTACCTGACGGTTACCGCCACCACCGACCGTGACTCGGTAGCATCGGTGATCGTTCCCGGTGACCGCGAAGGGGTGCGGCTGGTCGACGACTGGGATGGCTTCGGTCAGCGACGCACCGGCACTGGCACCACGATATTCACCCAAGTGGACGTCGGCGCCGATGAAATCCTCTCCGACACACCATATGACGCGGCCCCCGTCCCCACCACGCAATATGCGTCGCTGCAGCTTTACATTCTGGCGATCGTGGCGGGCGTGCTGCGGTCGGTCGTGGACGACGGTGCTGCGCTGCTGCGATCCCGTCACCGCAACTTCAGCCACGCTCTGACCGAGCGGCCGGTCGACGACCCTCTGCTGCAACGCACCCTCGGCGAGTTGAGCGCGACAGCGTTCGCCGCGGAGGCGGCCGTTCTCGCCGCCGCCGATGTCATTGGCCTCGCCACCGAATCCGTACGCGACGGAATCCCCGATGCCCAGCTGGCCGAGGACGCTCAGCTGGCGGTCGCCAAGGCCAAGGTGCACATCGACGCCGTCGCCCTCGATGCCGCCACCAAACTGCTGGACCTGGGCGGAGCCAGCGCCTCCAGCCGGAGCCGCAACCTGGATCGGCATTGGCGCAATATCCGCACCATCAGCCTGCACAATCCGGTGCACTACAAGGCCCGCGTGATCGGCCAGAACCTGCTGCACGGCACGCCGGTTCCCGCGAACGCCTACTTCTGACGGACTGGCAGGGGCCTGCCGAGTCGCTCAGGCCGACAAGCTGATCCGCTGTGCCGCGGTCACCGAACGGTATCGATCGGGGCTGCAGGTCAGCACGATCACCTGGGCCTCGGTGCCCACCGCCCCGAACACCTCCCCCATGCGTTCCAGCCTGTCGTTGTCGGTGAACCCCAACGCGTCGTCGATGATGACGGGCACCGCGTCCTGAGGTGCCACCAACGCCGCACTGGCCAACCGGGCCACGATGCCCAGCTGCTCCTTGGCGCCACCCGAGAGCGACTCGTAGGGCACCGTCCTGCCCTCCAGAGTCCTGCTGCGGATGGTCAGGTCTGTGTCGACGTCCACCTCGAAGGTGGGGCCGAAGACCATGCGGCCCAGGCGTTCCAGCTCCGCACGGAAGGGATCGACATATCGCAATCGCATGCCGTCCCGATGACGCATCATCACCGATCGGAGTGTGTCGACGGCCCGCGCCTTCGCGCCGATCCGCGCGAATTCCGTTGCCGCATATTCCCGCTCGGAGGCGGCTGCGTCCAGTTGATCCTTGCGCCCCTGCCTGCCGAACACCTCCAGCCGCACTGAGATATCGCGCAGCTGATGACGCAGCGCCTCGTGTCGCTGATCCAGAGCCTGTGCCTGCGCCGAGACTTCATCGAGCTCGGCACGCACCCGATCGGCGTCCAGCGCCGCCAACTGCTCCACGAGGTCGGTGACACGGCGCGTGGTCAGATCGGCCGCCTGCACCGCCTGGTCGTGACGCTCGGCCAGCAACTCGTCGGAGGCCGAAGACCGCGCATGAGTAAGACGCAGCTCGGCGGCGGTCAACTCCTCGGCGCGCGCTGCCCGCTTCTCCCGCAATGCCATTGCTTCGGCGGCCTTCTCGGTGAGCCGCTGAGCAGCCACCTGGACCGCCTGACGGTGGGTGAGCTCCTCGGCCTGCAAGCGCTCCACCTCGCCCACCAATCGGGCGACCTCGGCGCGTGCTTGCGCCGGATCGATCGCGTCCCACAGGCCGGTGGCCTCTGGGGCCAACTCGCGCAACCTGGTCAGCTTCTCGCGCAATGCTTCGAGGTTGTCCACGCCCATGAGGCCATCGAGCAGTGCGGTCAACCGGTCACGTTCGGCATTCAGTTCGGTACGCCGTTCATACTGCTTCTGGGCCTGTCCTAGATCGACGACACCGGCATCGGCCAGTGCGCCGGTCAACGTCTCGCGGGCGCTCTCGAGGTTCTCACGCAGCTGAGAGGCGTTGGCCCCCGGAATAATTCGAGCGACCGCCACGCCGGGGGCGGTGATCTCGATGGTGTCCGTGGCGGCGCCCGTCCACTGCTGCCCCGCCCCTACCCGCACCTGCTCACCGTTGACGGTGATCTCCACATCGGCGAGCGCTCCGACCTCGACCTGCGCCGACGCGGTTTCCAGCGCTACCTCCGCCATCCCGACAGCACGCGCCGCGGTCTCGATCGCGCTCAGGCGCTGTGCGGTGATCGCCAAGGCCGAGTGTTCCGAGCCCACTGATGCCAGCTGTCGGGTCGTGAGGTCGATGCGCGACACCCTGGCCGCCAAACCGTCGACCTCGTCCCGGGCCAACACGCGCTCCAACGTGCCGCGCGCCGCCTCGAGCTGGGCGCGGGCGCCGTCGACCGCTTCTGTGGTGCGGGCGGCCGCGGCCACGGCCGCCTCGGATACCTGTTGTGCGGTGGCATGCGCTTCGGCAGTGGCGGAAACCTGATCCGCGAGCCCGTCGATGGAAGCCCGCCGGGCCTGGATATCGGCGACCAGCTGAGCCCGTTCATCACGTTTTGTCTGGGCCGCGACCGCCGCCGCCTGCGCGGCCTCGGCCACGACGACGGCGTTGTCACGCTGCTGCACAAGCATCGAAATCGCTTGGGCCGCGTGCTCCAACGGAGCCAGTCGGCGGCCGACCTCGGCGCGATCGGTGATGATGGCGGCCAGCTCCCGGGTGAGCGCATCATGCTCGCGGACCTGCTGATCGACCTCGGCCACGGCCGCGGTGGCGACGGCCAGAGCATCCTCGGCAGCGGTCAGACGCGCGGCGGCCTTGGCCCATTCACCGGTCGGGCGCCCGGTCCCGGTGAAGTACAGGGCGTACTCGGCGTCGATCCGCTCCACCAGATCCGGCTCGCTGCCCGAGAGCGCAACCGATTGCCCGGCAGCCAAATCCAGAGCACGGGTGAGCGCATCGCTCGATGACAGGTCGAGCACCCCTGCCCCCGCCGACTGCAGGACCCGTTGCGCCTTCCAGAGATTCATGTCGATGGACTGATCGAGCATGTCCAGCACACGCTGATGCGCCTCGTCGCCGGAGAGTTGTTCGCGTCGCGGTTCGATGACCGTCAGGTGGGTCTCGGCGCGCTTGTGGAACCGCTTGCGATACACGAACCTATACGGTCCGCAACTGATTTCGGCCTCGATCTCGGAGCCGACGTCGGCAAAGGTGGGCTTGACCTGCTTGACGTCCTTCTTGGTGGAGCGGTCCTTGGATTCGATCAGCAGGTCCAGCGCCTCGATCATGGAGGTCTTGCCGACCTCGTTCGCACCACTGACCACTACAACGCCACGATCGGGAAAAGTGATGTCGCGATGCGCGATCCCGCGGTAGTTGGTGACCGAGAGCCGGTGCAGCTTCACGCCGCCGACCCTCGTCTCACGGCGTGGCCCGATGTCGCACTGGCCTGTCGAGCGCCGGATGTGAGGCGCAACAGCAGCGACAACGCGCCCTGCGCGTCAGCGGACGCTGCTCCCCCGGCGGCCGCCATCTCCTTCAGCTCGGCGATCGCCGATTCGGCGAAACCGCCGACACCAAGGTCGCTGAACTCTCCGTCGGCGGGCACCACCGCGATATCGGTGTGCCGCTCCCACGTCCGCACGCTCGCGAAAAGCCGGGCGTACTTGTCCAGGCACTCCTCGAGCACGGCGTTGTCGGTCACGCTGAGCGTGCCGGTCAGTGCCAGGCGCACCACCGTGCGCTCCTTATCGGGCAGCAGCTCGAGGTTCAAACCCAGATCGGCGATATCGCGCGCGTTGTCCACCGAGCGCCGCAGCGTGACGAACCGCCACCGTCCCACATGGTGCGCATCCACCCGCACGGCACCCGACTGGTCCAGGTCCACCACGAGGGCGTGGCCCGGATCGGATTCGACATCGTCGTAGTTGGTGACCTCGGGCGCCCCCGAGTACCAGACCCGCCCACTGGCACCCACCTGGGTACGCGAATGCTTGTCTCCCAGGGCCACGTAATGGACAGCGCCCCGGTCCAGGGCATCCTCGACGGCCTTCAGCGCGATCAGCGCCGGTTTCGTCGGATCGGGATCGAGGACGTCGACGCCGCCGTGTGCCACCACGACGCGCCGGGTCCCGTCGGCGGGCAGACCTTCCAGCTGCTCGGCCACCAGATCATGCGTAGGGGCCTTCGATCTCCAGGGGACCGCCACCAGCTCGACGCCGGCGGCCACCTGGTGCACACCGGCGGTGTCAAGCACATGGACGTTCGCGGGCTTTTCCGCCAGGAACAATTCACTGGTGTACACGGAGGCGGCATCCAGCGGATCATGGTTGCCAGGAAGTAGGTAAATGTCCACACCGACGCCCCGCATGACCTCCAGTGCCTGGCTGATGACGCGCGGCGCCAGCTGATTGGACTCGAAGACGTCTCCACACACCACCATGAAGTCGCAACCCTGCGCCACAGCAACCTCACCCAGAGAGGCGATCGCCTCCCGACGTGCGGCCGAGTACCGGGGCTGCGCCTCACCGGCAAGGAAATGCCGTGTCATGCCGAGTTGCCAGTCGGCGGTGTGCAGGAACTTCACAAGCGGAGTCTATGGCCGTTGACCGACAACCTCCGGGAAGCAACGCCCGGCCCCGCGGTCCATCCACAGGTCTGGCATTTGCCCGACACTCGTCCTGTAGCCCCGCTACGGTACGAGTCATGTCGGATGACGCCAAGCGCAGCCTGATCCTGATGCGCCACGCGAAGTCGGCCTATCCTCCCGGGGTCGACGACCACGAGCGCCCGCTGAACCTGCGCGGCACCCGGCAGGCCACCCAGGCCGGCACGTGGCTACAAGACAACTTCAATCGAATCGACGCGGTGCTGTGCTCGACCGCCACCCGGACCCGCGCGACGCTCACGCAAACCGGCGTACACAGTCAACTCGTCAGGTTCAGCGACAAGCTCTACGACTCGACACCTGGGATCACCCTCGGCGAGATCAACGCGGTACCGAACTCCGCGATCACCGTGCTCGTCGTGGGACACGAGCCCACCACATCGCAGTTGGCGCTGGCACTGGCCGACACCGGCACCAGCAGCGCCGAGGCCGCGAACCGCATCTCCACGAAGTTTCCGACGTCGGCTATCGCGGTACTGACCACTCGCGCGCCGTGGTCGGCACTCGAACTGGGCGGTGCGTCACTCACCACATTTCACGTGCCGCGCTAGCGACTCGTCTCAGACCTTCTCCGCCACCTGGGTGGAGAGCTTCATCGCGCAGTGACACGCATCCGATGACGTGCCGTGACCCGCGCCGAGCAGGGTGACCGCCAGTTCGAAGAACTGATCGTCGCCGTACTCCAGCGCGGTGACGCACATCCCGTAGGTCGAACTGATGAAACCGCTCTTGCCCCCGGCAGAAAAGTCCCTCACCTCGTCACGCGTGCGTTCCTCGCCCTCACGTTCGCGACCGATCGGGCTACCGCGATACCAGGAGAGGGTGACGTTGGGCAGCACGCTCCAGTACCCGTTCGGCGACCAGGTGCATCCCGCAGGGGTCTTCGCGATCAGCTTGAGGTCGGTCCGGTGCACCACTGCGGCGACATCGGGAGTGGTGAGACTGCCACACTCGGAATAGGCGGGGCCGACCCGGACATCATGCTCGGACGCCACGTCATGTCCGTGTAGTTCACCATGGTGTCCAGCGCAGCCCGCGGTGAGCAGAATTCCTGCGGACAGCACTGCACACAGGAGTGCCCCGGCGATACGGGACGAGCGAACGCGACGCGTCAGATGTTCACCGACAGCGTCATCTCCATCAATTTGATTGCCTGAGTGCATGAGTCTCCGCCTTGGCCCTGCGGGTTGACCCACCATCCAACAACACCTGCGGCATCGCTGGCAACTCCACACGCACCCGGCTGGTCCGGTGGCTTCATCACGATCGACGGGATGCCCTGGATCGCCCGCTCCTGGACGCTGTACTTCAGACTGTTCGCTGTGGCCTTTTCGGCCTCAAGGCTGCCGGTCTCGAACCAGAACCGGGTGATATCGACCAGGCCGCCGCTCTTGCTCATCGCCTGCCAGCGGCACAGCGCCCCCACGAACGTGCTCTGAATGTCCCGTGGGTCCGCGTCGACGGCCTTGGCCAGCACATCCGTGGTGAGGACGTCGCATTCCTTGAGCAGGTTGGGGTACTTCTGCTCGGCGGGTGTTCCGTCACCGAGATCTCCCTTGCCGGGCATCACGGCCTCGCCGTCGACCGTGCCCCCGCAGCCGGCGGAGCCGAATGCGACGAGTGCGATACATGCCGCCGCGAGCAGCGACTTCGTTTTCCGATGCGTCATTTCTTGGCCGCCTTGATGGACGTCTCAGTCAGCTGTTTGGCCACGTCACAGGAGTCGGGAGTGCCCGATCCGGGCTCGAAGTTGATGGACCACTCGATGAAGTCGTTTCCGAAGTCCATACCGATCTCGCACAGCGTCGTCACGGTACCCGGGTACCCGTTGGTGGCGATGAATCCCTTGTACCCGGCAATCTCGATGTCCTCGACACTCGGCCGCGTCCGTTCTTCCGTCGCCCGTTCACGGCCGATCGGACTGCCCCGATACCAGTTGAAGGAGAAGTGCGGCCCCACGATGCTTCCACCGCGAAGCCAGACACAACCGACGGAGTTCTTCGCGGTGCCCACCAGCCCCACGACCTTGGTCATCTGCATCATCGCCTGATCACTGACGCCACCGCATTCGGTGAACATCGGACCTTCGACGCCTTTGGACTTCGTCTGCTCCGGTGCCGTCGCGTTCGGTGCGGTGCCGCCCGGTTGATCGGACTTGTCACCACCCGAACAGCCAGCCAACACGAGCGCGACCATCGCCAGTACGACGGCACACTTGCTCAACACGTTGCGCGAATCCAAGCCCAACCTCACATGTGCACTGTAGCGGCACAAACGGGAGTCAACCACTGAGCTGCGGCTTTGTTGCGGACTGCGTGTGCGACAGTGGTGCCCATGCCTCAGGGTCAGTTGCCGGCCCTCCTACGGCGGTACGTCCGCCCGTACCGCGACCTCGTCGCGACGGTGGTCACGCTGCAGATCATCAGCACGCTGGCTTCGCTTTACCTGCCGACGGTGAACGCGGCGATCATCGACGACGGAGTGGCACAAGGCGATACCGACACCATCATGCGGCTGGGCACGGTGATGCTCGCCGTGACGCTGCTGCAGATCGTCTGCTCGATCGGTGCGGTGTACTTCGGTTCCAGAACCGGAATGGGCTTCGGTCGCGACATGCGGTCGGCACTGTTTCATCACATCACCGGGTTCTCCGCCGAAGAGTCGGCCCGATTCGGGGCACCGACATTGTTGACGCGCACCACCAACGACGTGCAACAGCTACAACTGCTGGTTCAAGTGACCTGCACCATGCTGGTGACGGCGCCCATCATGTGCATCGGCGGAATCGCCATGGCGGTCCACCAGAACGCGGGGTTGTCCTGGCTGCTGATGGTCAGCATGCCTGCGCTCGCAGCGGTGAATTGGTACATCGTCCGATCGATGTTGCCGATCTTCCGCCGCATGCAACGACTCATCGACGGCATCAACCGGGTGATGCGCGAACAGCTGTCGGGTATCCGGGTCATTCGCGCTTTCACCCGGGAAGCCGTGGAACGCATCCGCTTCGGAGTGGCCGTTACCGAAGTATCGGAGGCAGCGCTGGCCGCAGGCCGCTGGCAGGCCCTCATGCTGCCCACCACCTCGCTGGTCATCAACACCTCCAGTGTCGCGCTGATCTGGTTCGGCGGGCTGCGCATCGACCAGGGACAGATGCAGGTGGGATCACTGATCGCCTTTCTGTCCTACTTTCTACAGATCCTCATGTCGATGATGATGCTCACGATGTTGGCCGTCATGGTGCCGCGCGCCTCGGCCTGTGCAGAACGCATCACCGAGGTGTTCGAGACCCAGGGATCCATCACCGCACCACCCGATCCCGTCCGCGTCGAGCCGACGGGGCCAACCGTGGAGTTCGCCGACGCCGGATTCCGCTACCCCGGTGCTGAACGTGCTGTGTTGGAGGGGATCTCGTTCACCGCCCGGCCCGGGACCGTCACCGCCGTGGTCGGAGCCACCGGATGCGGCAAGAGCACGCTGTTGAACTTGATCCCCCGCTTGCACGACGTGACAGCCGGCTCGGTACGGGTGGGCGGCAACGACGTACGGCGATACGACCCCGAGGACCTGTGGACGGTCATGGGGTTGGTTCCGCAGCGGGGGTACCTGTTCTCCGGCACTGTGGAAAGCAACCTGCGCTACGGCAAGTCCGACGCCACCGAGGACGAGATGTGGGAGGCGCTACGGGTGGCGCAGGCGGCGGATTTCGTCCAGGCGCATGCCGCAGGATTACTGATGCCGGTGTCTCAGGGTGGTATCAACTTTTCGGGTGGCCAGCGTCAGCGTCTTGCCATTGCGCGCGCGGCGATTCGGCGCCCGAGCATCTACCTGTTCGATGACGCCTTCTCGGCGCTCGACGTGCACACCGATGCCCGGCTACGGGAGGCCCTGCGCGAGGTGGCCGCGGACGCCACGGTGATTGTCGTGGCCCAACGGATCTCGACGGTGATCGATGCCGACCAGATCGTGGTGCTGGAGGACGGCCGCGTGGCCGCGGCGGGCACCCATGCCGAACTCGCGGAATGCTGCGGGATGTACCGGGAGATCTGCGATTCACAGGCGGTGTTCTCGGCATGACGCGGGCGATTGGCTTTCGGGGAGTGCAGCAAGGGCCTGCGGAGCGCTCCCGGGATTTCCGTGGCACGGCGGTGCGCGTGGTCAGGCGTCTTGCCCCACAACGTTTCCTGACCGCAATGGTCATCATCCTGTCGATGACCGGCATTGCGATCGGGGTGATCGGGCCACGGATTCTCGGCCACGCCACCGACCTGTTGTTCAACGGAGTGATCGGCCGGGAGCTTCCTGCCGGGCTGAGCAAGCAGCAGGCCGTCGATGCCGCTCACGCTCGCGGGGACGGGCAGTTCGCCCAGATGCTTTCGGGCATGAACGTCACTCCCGGGGTTGGTGTCGACTTCCGGGCAATCGGCATGACATTGGCTTTGGCGCTGGGCCTGTACCTGGCCGCCGGGCTGCTGGCATGGGTGCAGGCGCGACTTCTCAACGTGACGGTGCAGCGCACCGTGGTGACCCTGCGCACGGACGTGGAAGACAAACTGCATCGACTTCCGTTGTCATACTTCGACTCCCGTCAGCGCGGGGAGATTCTCAGCCGCGTAACCAACGACGTGGACAATATCCAGACGTCCCTGCAGATGAGCATCAACCAACTACTGAGCTCGATGCTGACCCTGGCGGCCGTACTCGCGATGATGCTCAGCATCTCGCCCCTGCTGGCGGTGATCACACTCACGACAGTGCCCCTGTCACTGTGGGTGACGCGCGCGATCGCCCGTCGGTCACAAAGACTGTTCGTGGCGCAGTGGGCCAACACGGGGAAGCTGAACGCGCACATCGAAGAGACCTACAGCGGTTTCACCATCGTCAAGACGTACGGGCATCGGGCGGAGGCAGAAGCGATCTTCGCGGACCGAAATGCCAAGGTCTACGGCAGCGCATTTGGCGCCCAGTTCTTCTCGGGCCTGGTCTCACCGGCGACGGCATTCATCGGAAATCTGAGCTACGTGGCGGTGGCAGTGGTGGGCGGCCTCAAAGTTGCCTCGGGCGACCTGACGTTGGGCGGCATCCAGGCATTCACCCAATACGTGCGGCAGTTCAACCAGCCGCTGACGCAGGTGGCCGCGATGTACAACACCCTGCAATCCGGGCTCGCCAGCGCCGAAAGGGTTTTCGAGCTGCTGGATGCCGATGAGGAAACGCCGGATCCGGTATCGCCGGCGACTGTGCCCGATGGGTCCGCGCGCGTCGACTTCGAGGACATCCACTTCGGGTACTCCCCCGAGGCGCCGGTGATCGAGGGCCTGTCACTCAGCGTCGAGCCGGGACACACGGTGGCGATCGTCGGTCCGACCGGTGCGGGAAAGACCACCCTGGTAAATCTGTTGATGCGCTTCTACGACGTCGACTCCGGACGAATACTGCTTGACGGCGTTGATATCTCGACGATGAGCCGGCGCGATCTGCGATCCCGGATAGGAATGGTGCTCCAGGACACGTGGCTGTTCGGCGGCACCATCGCCGAGAACATCGCCTACGGAAGGCCCGGGGCATCCGAAGAGCAGGTTCGGGAGGCAGCACGCGCGGCGTATGTCGACCGATTCGTGCGCACGCTTCCCGACGGATACGACACCAGGATCGCCGACGACGGCGGGAACATCAGCGCCGGCGAAAAGCAGTTGATCACCATCGCACGCGCTTTCCTGGCACGCCCGCAGCTGCTGATACTCGACGAGGCGACAAGTTCGGTGGACACCCGCACCGAGCTACGAATTCAGCGAGCCATGGCCGAGCTGCGCCGGGACCGGACGAGTTTCATTATCGCCCACCGGCTTTCCACCATTCGCGATGCGGACCGCATCGTGGTGATGGACGGCGGCAGCGTCGTCGAGAGCGGCACTCATGCCGAGCTGCTGGCCCGTCGCGGCGCCTACTTCGCGATGACGCAGACCTAGAGCCGAGGCCCCTGCGTCCGTAGATCGCGAACTTCGGCCATCGCGGCGCGTAGCTGCTCCAGCCAGTCCTCCGTGTGTTCGCCGACCAGCCGGACTGCCCACGCCAGTGCGTCCGAGCGTGATCGGGCCACGCCGGCCTCGACCAAGGTGTCCAGCACCTGGCGCTCCGGCTGACGCAGCCGGGTCATCACCGGAACAGCGATGTGCGTGAACAAGATTCGCTCGGAGGATTCGGCAGTGCCGACGTCCACTCCCCAGGAAACCTTGCGCCCGTACCGGGCCTGCGCCTCGTCGGCGATGTGCATCCGGTGGGAGCGCGTCTCTTCCCGGAAGCGAGAGGCTCGGCCTGCCGCACGCGCCTCGCTGTCCTTGTCTGCGTCGTCGGCGGACAGCCGGCCGATGACGGTGATCTCTTCACGGTCGACGACGACTTCAGGATCGCCACTGAACCAGCCGTCGGGCAGGCGCCCGGCGAACCAATCCGCGGCGTCGGAGGCGTCGGATTGTTGATCTCGCTTCATGATTACAAAATTACATGGTTAAAAAGCGAAGGGTGTTCGCCTACAGCGAACAACCAGGGAGCATCGAAAAGAGGCGTCAGCTCCGACGCATGACGATTGCGGCACCGCCGGCAAGCACGATGACCACCGCGAGAACCAGCGCCCATCCCAAACCGGCGAGCCACCATACGGCTCCGAGGGCAGCCAGTACCGGCGCGGCCAGGAACAGCGCCATCCCGGGATGCTGACGGATCACCGCCAGTGCGGCATTTGCTCGCTGCTTGTCGATTTCCTTACCAGCCATCTCACCAGCGTACTGCGCATCAGCGGCGATCACCGGCTCGACTTCTCGAGAAGCTCGTCGGCCGGACACGACAGTCCATCCAGGTAGAGCGGGCGGATGCCGTTCTCGTCGAACGCGATGATGATGCGGCGCCGCAACTCGCGCTCGACGGCCCACTGCGCGTTGGCACGAACCGCCACCGTCAACCGCAGGCTGATGGCATCCGCGGTGATGCCGTCCACTCCTAGCATCTCGGGTGCTCCGATGATCTCGTTGCGCAGTGCGTCGTCAGCCACCGTCTCTTGCGCGGCCTCCAGCGCCACCCGGCAGGCCAGATCAACATCGGCGCTATAGGCCACCGGGATCTGTAGAAACGCGACCGCATAATCCTGGCTGAAGTTGCCGACCCTGGCTATCCCCCCGTTGCGCACATACCAGAGCGTGCCTTGCAGGTCACGCACTGTGGTGATCCGCAGACCGACGCTCTCGACGGTGCCGACCGCATCTCCGACGTCGACTACGTCGCCCACGCCATATTGGTCTTCAAACAACATGAAGATGCCCGTGATGAAGTCCCGCACCAGGTTCTGCGCACCGAAACCGAGCGCCACCCCGACTATTCCTGCGGAGGCGATGAAGGGCGCTACGTTCACTCCCAGGATTGCGAGCGACTGCAGGGCCACCCAGACAAGCACGAGAAAAGAGACAGGGGACTTGAGGACGGAGCCGAGGGTCTGCGCCCGCTGAGCCCTACGCTTACGCCTGCGCGCGTCACGGGCCGGGTCCTGAGCGCGCCCCCGCAGCGTGCGCACGGCCGAGGATCGTCGCTCTCTCTCGCCAAGGCCGTCCTCGGTCTCCACCGGATCCGGTGTACGGCGCAGGAAGAAGGACCGGCGGCGACTCTCCGCCTGGTCGGTCCGCTTCGCGCCTTGGACCAGGCGATCGATAGCCCGGTGAAACAGGAATCTCACCGCGAGCCCCAGGATCAGGTAGATCGCGATGTCGACCGGCTTATGGATCAGCCAATCCCGGCCGGACTCGGACAGTTGGATTGCTAAGTCAGACACCACCCCGAGGGTACCCATTGGCGGCAGTCTCGCGAGCGGCAAAGACACCGCGCTACCCCCGTGCCGCCCGAAAACTATTTGCCCCGTGCGGAACTCAATGCGGCGAAAGGTACGCGTCCGATTGTCGGCAGATCTCCGCGGGCACCTCGCCCATCTCTTGTTGTGGTGGGGGTATCCATTCGCTGGTGCCGTCCTTATGTTTTCAAGTAACCCAGCCTTGGTTGAGGAGGCGGTGGTGTGGTCCGCAGGCGAAGGTGAGGTTGTCGATGTCGGTGGGGCCGTCGTGGGTCCATTCGTCGATGTGGTGGACTTCGCACAGATATCCGGGTACTGGGTAGCCGGGGTGAGTGCAGCCGCGGTCTTTGGCGTGCAGCACGATTCGCTGGTCGGTGGTGGCGATGCCTGCGGTGTCCTCCAATTCGGTCAATGTGGTGGTGACGATGACGGTGACCGGTAGTCCGTGGTGTGAGCCCAGCTCTGCGCAGGCCAGGGTGGCGCGCAGGGCGGCGCGTAGGGCGTCATGGTGGCGCTGCGCCACGGTGCGGGTATCGCGCTCAGCGGCATCGTCTGCCGGTTCGCCGTCCACGAGTGGGGTGTGATCGGTCGGGTTGCACATGCCGGGTGCGGCCAGTTTCGAGAACACGGCATCCAGATAGGCACGCGTCTGTGGGTCGAGTAGTCCCGAGATCGCCGACATGCCGTCAAAGCCTTGCTGCCCGATCACTATTCCGCGGCGCCGGGCCCGATCGGCATCAGAAAACTGCCCGTCGGGGTTCAATAGCGCCATCAAGCGTTCGGCGCCGGTGCGTAGTTGCTCAGGCCGAAACTGGGTGGCCATGACGGCAAGTTGTGCCTCGGCCGCCTCGCGAGTGGGGGTATCGACCACTGCCGGGAGCCGGTCGAAGAACTGCCGGATGATCCGCACGTGTTCCTCGCCGGCATCACCGCGTTCAAGGGCGCCAGCCACGTTCGGCAATACCGGCGCCAACACCTCGCCGGTCAACGCCCGGCGCGGCGCCAACAGTTCGGCATCGGTGATCCGCCGTCGCGCCGCACCCTTGCTGATATGCAGCCGCCGGGAGACCACGTCCGCATACGAGGTGCCACCTAACTGCACCGGCGATGCTTGCCCGGTCACGGCGGGGATCAAACCCAGCCCCCGCGAAGCTAACCGCCGCTGCCCCACCTCCAAACGCGCCAAAACCGCCAACGCCTCGGCGGCGGTGAGTTCGTCAAAAGACCCCGCGCAGAAGGCATCAACCGCCGCCTCCAACACCTCGATCGAACCCATGTTCGAATACTAACGACCCCCACCGACAAGTAGGCAAGACCTTATCTGCGATTACGGTGTCCACATGCCCTGTGTCTTCTGCGCCATCGTCGCCGGCGAGTCACCGTCCTTCCGCGTCTACGAGGACGAGACAACGCTCGCCTTCCTCGACATCCGCCCCATCACCCGCGGACACACACTGGTCATTCCGAAGGCCCACGCGCAGGATCTCACGGACCTGAAGCCCGATGACGCCGCGGCCATCATGACGGTGGGCCAGCGCATCGCCAACGCCATGCGCGATTCGGAACTGCACAGCGACGGCACTAACTTGGCGCTCAACGATGGCCGTGTCGCATTCCAAACCGTCATGCACGCGCACCTCCATGTGGTCCCCCGCCGCGGCGGGGACAAGCTTGCCTTCGCAAAGGGATTCGTCGTCCGTCGCGACCCCAACCTGGAGGCGACCGCCTGCATCATCCGAGAAGCGGTGCAGGCCACCTAGCCGAAAAATCAGTCGCCCGCTCACGTAACCCGCTGCTACGTTTTCGGGCGACATGTCCACTCCGACGGCGGATTCGCCGACAATCGATCAGGTGAATCGCCGGCCGGTTCTCCTGCTGCTCTTCGCATCCGTCGTCGCCGCCATCGGCAACGGCGTGTCGATCGTCGCACTGCCCTGGCTCGTACTGCAGCGGACCGGCTCCGCGGCGGATGCCGCGGTGGTCGCCGCCGCCGGCACGCTCCCGCTGGTGTTCTCGACATTGATCTCGGGAACCGCGGTCGACTTCTTCGGCCGCCGCAAGATGTCGATCATCTCCGATGTCCTCTCGCTGCTATCGGTCTCTGCCATACCGATTCTCGCGATGACCACCGGACTCAGCGTCCCCCTGCTCGCTGCCCTCGCTGCACTCGGCGCCGTCTTCGACCCGGCCGGCATCACCGCCCGAGAATCGATGCTCCCGGCCGCCGCGAAGGCTGCGGGCTGGTCACTCGACCGGATGAACAGCGTCTACGAGGCCACCTTCAACGTCGCATACATCGTGGGACCCGGTCTGGGCGGACTCTTGATCGCCACCGTCGGCGGCGTCAACACCATGTGGGCCACCGCGACGACGTTCCTCATCTCGATCGGGGCCATCACTTTCCTCACGGTCGACGGCGCCGGGAAGCCCGCGGCCGAAACCAGGCCCACCGGTGTCGTCAGCGGCGTGCTCGAGGGGCTGAAATTCGTCTGGAACGTCAAGATCCTGCGGACCCTGGCACTGGTCGACATGGCCATCACTGCGCTGTACTTGCCGATCGAAAGTGTGTTGCTGCCTAAGCATTTCAGCGACACCGGAGCCCCGCAACAGCTGGGCTGGATGCTCATGGCGATCTCCGTCGGTGGGCTACTCGGCGCCCTCGGCTACGCCACCATGGTTCGTTACGTCAAGCGCCGCACCATCATGCTGTGCGCCAGCTTCACAGCCGGCATCACCACACTCGGTATGTCGCTGCTGCCGCCCATCGGGGTGCTGCTGGTGCTGGCCGCATGCCTGGGCTTCATCTACGGACCGGTGGCACCCATCGCCAACTACGTCATGCAGACCCGCTCCCCCGAGCACCTGCGCGGCCGGGTAGTCGGCGTCATGACATCCACCGCATACTGCGCCGGACCCCTTGGCTTTATGCTTGCCGGTCCCATCGCCGATAAGTTCGGCGTCGCCGTGACGTTGACGATCATCGGTGTGCCCATGCTCCTGATCGCGATCGCGAGCACCCGGATGCCCGTGCTGCGTGAGTTGGACCGGGACGATCCTCAGCCTCACGAGGATCCAAATCGGTAGGGTCGGCTCCGTGGCTGACTTCGAGGGAAAAACTGCACTGATCACCGGCGGCGCGCGCGGCATGGGCCGTTCACACGCCCTGGCGCTGGCCGAGGCGGGCGCCGACGTCGCGATCTGCGATCGCTGCGAGAACAGCGACGTCGTGGGATATCCGCTGGCGACCGAGGATGACCTCGCCGAGACAGTCGCCCTGGTCGAAAAGACCGGCCGCCGATGCATCTCGGCCAAGGTGGACGTGAAGGACAGGGCCGCACTGGAATCGTTTGTCGCCGAAACCGAGGACTTGCTCGGCGGAATCGACATCGCCATCACCAACGCCGGCATCAGCACCATCGCAATGCTGCCCGAGGTCGAGTCCGCGCAGTGGGACGAGGTCATCGGCACCAACCTCACCGGGACCTTCAACACCATTTCGGCAGTGGCACCGGGCATGATCAAGCGGAACTACGGCCGCATCGTCACCGTGTCGTCGATGCTCGGACACAGCGCGAACTTCGCTCAAGCCTCTTATGTCTCGTCGAAGTGGGGCGTCATCGGATTGACCAAATGTGCCGCCCACGACCTCGTCGGCTACGGCATCACCGTGAACGCCGTTGCTCCGGGCAACATCGAAACGCCCATGACCCAAAACGATTTCGTTTTCGGCACCATGCGCCCCGACCTGGAGAAGCCGACACTCAAGGACGTCGAATCCGTCTTCGCCTCCCTGCACCTGCAGTACGCCCCCTTCCTCAAGCCCGAAGAAGTCACCCGCGCGGTGTTGTTCCTGGTCCACGAGGCCAGCTCGCACATCACCGGGACCGTACTGCCGATCGACGCCGGTGCGACGGCACGAATGATATGAGCCAGGACGCCCTCGCGGTGCTTTCTGAATTGGTCGCCGCCCTCGGCGACGGCGCGGTCATCACCGACCCCGACATCACCGCCTCGTATCGACAAGACCGGGCCTTCGATCCGGACGCCGGAACACCACTGGCGGTGGTGCGGCCCAACAGCACCGAAGAGGTGTCCACCGCCCTCACATGGGCCAGTGCACATCGCATTCCCGTGGTGCCCCGTGGCGCGGGCACCGGCCTGTCCGGTGGATCCACCGCCCAGGACGGCGCCATCGTGCTGTCGACCGAACGGATGCGCGCCATCACTATCGACACCGCCACGCGCGTCGCGATCACTCAGCCCGGCGTCCTCAACGCGGAGGTGAAGGCAGCCGCGTCCGAACACGGCCTCTGGTACCCACCAGACCCGTCGTCCTTCGAGATCTGCAGCATCGGCGGCAACATCGCCACCAATGCCGGCGGGTTGTGCTGTGTCAAATACGGCGTGACCACCGACTACGTGCTGGGAATGCACGTAGTCCTGGCCGACGGCACCATCCTCAGGCTGGGTGGACCGCGTCTCAAAGATGTTGCCGGACTGAGTCTTACCAAGCTCTTCATCGGCAGCGAGGGCACCCTGGGCGTGATCACCGAAGTCACCCTGCGGCTGCTCCCCGCGCAGCCGCCTCCGTGCACCGTGGTGGCGAGCTTCTCATCGGTGCACGATGCGACCAATGCCGTCCTCGCGATCACCGCGCAGATCCGGCCCTCGATGCTGGAGTTCATGGACTCGGTGGCGATCAACGCCGTGGAGGACAAGCTTCGGATGGGGTTGGACCGCAAGGCCGCCGCCATGCTGGTGGCCCGGTCGGACGAACGCGGCTCAACCTCCGCGGAGGACGCCGAGCTCATCTCTCGCATCTTCACCGATCACCATGCCGCCGAAGTCTTTTCCACCGATAACCAGGAGGAGGGTGAGGCGTTCGTCGCGGCACGAAGGTTCGCGATCCCCGCAGTGGAGGCAAAGGGCCCACTGCTGCTCGAAGACGTGGGCGTTGCACTGCCGCAGCTGGCCCAGCTGGTGGAAGGAGTCGAAGCCATTGCCGTACGGCACCGCTTGCTGATCTCGGTAATCGCGCACGCGGGCGACGGCAATACCCATCCGCTCATCGTGCATGACCCCAACAACCCCGATGAATCGCAGCGCGCCCACACGGCGTTCGGCGAAATCATGGATCTGGCGATCTCTCTCGGCGGCACCATCACCGGCGAGCATGGGGTGGGGCGTCTCAAGAAGCCATGGCTGGGTGATCAGGTCGGACCTGAGGTGCTCGAGGTGAATCGGCGGATCAAGCTGGCTCTCGACCCCGACGGCATCCTGAACCCGGGCACGCTGATCTGATTCCGTCGGCTTAGCACCAGATATTGACACATCAACTGACATGCCTTACACATAAGACATGTCAGTTGATGTGTCTCACACTCCTGTTGTGCCCCGCTACATCCCCGGCGCCTCGGACAACTGGATCAATCCATGGCCGATGTACACGGCACTTCGGGACCACGACCCGGTGCACCATGTGGTGCCGGAGGGGGCACCTCACGACGACTACTACGTGCTGACCCGGCACGCCGATGTGTACGCCGCCGCCCGCGACTGGGAGACGTTCTCCTCGGCGAAGGGCCTCACCGTCACCTACGGTGACTTGGAAAAAACCGGCATGGCCGATAACCCGCCCTTCGTGATGCAGGATCCGCCGAGCCATATCGACTTCCGCAAGCTGGTGTCCAGAGGCTTCACACCACGGCAAGTCACCGCCGTCGAACCGAAGGTGCGTGAGTTCGTCGTAGAGCGTCTTGAACGCCTCAAGGAACGCGGCGAAGGCGACATCGTGATCGAACTGTTCAAGCCCTTGCCGTCGATGGTGGTCGCGCATTATCTGGGTGTGCCAGAGCAGGATCGGGCCCAGTTCGACACGTGGACCGACAGCATCGTCGCCTCCGCATCCGGTGGCGCCATCGACCTTACGAGCGTGAGCGCCGATATCGCCCAAACCATCGGCGAACTGATGATGTATTTCACCCAGCTCATCGAGCGCCGGCGCGTGGAACCGGAGGACGACACCATTTCCCATCTGGTCGCCGCCGGAGTCGGCGCCGACGGCGACATCAGCGGGACACTCCAGATTCTCGGCTTCGCATTCACCATGGTCGCGGGCGGCAATGACACCAGTACCGGGTTGCTGGGCGGTGCAGTTCAACTGCTCCACTCCAACCCCGATCAGCGACAGCGGCTCCTTGACGATCCATCACTGCTCACCGGCGCCGTGGAGGAATTCTTGCGCCTCACCTCTCCCGTGCAGGGATTGGCGCGCACCGCGACCCGAGACGTGACCATCGGCGACACCACCATCCCCGCCGGCCGCCGTGCACTATTGATGTACGGCAGCGCGAACCGGGACGAGCGCGAATACGGAGATGACGCAGGCGAATTGGATGTCCTTCGGCAACCGCGCAACATTCTCACCTTCAGCCATGGCAATCACCACTGCCTGGGAGCCGCAGCGGCACGCATGCAATCGCGGGTCGCACTTGAGGAACTGCTCACCCGCATACCGAATTTCGAGGTCGACCTCGACGGGGTCACCTGGGCGGACGGCTCGTATGTGCGAAGGCCCCTGACGGTGCCCATCAGCGTGGGATGATCTTGCGATGAGGCGCCAGCGCGAAGAGCGTGAACCAGCATGAGTTGGTTGGCCGACGCTCGGACATCGGTAGCCGCGGAGAAGATCCTCGACGCGGCCGCCGAGCTGTTCGTGCGTGACGGTGTCGCCGCCGTCGGCATGAATGAAATCGCCAAGGCCGCCGGCTGTTCCCGGGCAACCCTGTACCGGTACTTCGAGAATCGCGAGGCGCTGCATATCGCCTATGTGCACCGCGAGGCCAGAACCATCACCGGACAGGTCACCGCGGCGGTCGCCGGCATCGACGATCCTGCGGAGCGTCTGGTGAGCGCCGTGCTCACCAGCCTCAGACTGGTCCGCGACAATCCCGCGTTGTCGGCGTGGTTCCGGCCCGGGGAGTACGTCGGTGGCTCACTCGCGCTGCATTCAGAGGTCCTCAACGCCATGGTGTCGGCGTTCGTGGCCGCGGACGACGTCACCGCGCTCACTCAGCTGCGGGCCAAATGGTATGTCCGGGTGATCATCTCGCTCCTGTCTTACCCCGAGGACAATCCCGAGGATGAGCGGACGCTGATCACCGAGTTCGTGGCGCCCATGATTTCCGCAGACGTGAGCCCCACGCCAGCAGCACCTGCACAGTCCGGTGGATCAGCCACGAGGCCGGCACACTGACCACCATCGTCACTAGGAACACGATCACCACCGACCCCGTGTAGACGTGGTAGTGCAGCAGATCGACCATCACGATCTCCATCAGGATCATGTGGATGAGGAACAGCTCGTAGGAGATCTCGCCCAACCACACCATGGGCCGCGAAGACAGAAACCGGACATACCAACCGGTGTCACCCAGTCCGGCGGGAGCTACCAGCAGCGTCGCGATCACCACATAGAAAATCGACTTTGTCAGTGCCTGCGGCAGCGCCCACGGTGAGGTCGTGGGGTCTCCCGCAATCCGCGTCGACACGATCAAGTAGCAGATGGTCGCCAGCGGCACCGTCACCAACGCGTAGCAGCGCACACCCATGACGGCCAACACCGACAGAATCATGCCGCCCACGAACCACGACAGGTAGGCGGGAAGCCACAGCTTCGCGCCGTCCGGAAAAGCGCTGATGGTGTACACCAACGTCATCCACACCGGGGTCACCAACGCCAGGCCACCCAGGCCGACCAGCAGCCGCACCGGATGCCACTGCCCACCACACAGTTTCTGGACGAGCAGCCACGCCAGCACCGGCAGCGCCACGTAGAACGCCGCTTCCACGGCAAGGCTCCAGATCTGGGTCATGCCCTGGTGGATGTAGCGATATCCGTAATTGGAGGTGTAGATCTGGGTGAGCGTGAGGTTACGTAGCAGCCCCAACCAGGTGTGTCCGGGGTTCGGGTACTGGTCACGGATGTGATACCAGATGTACGCGATGGCGACCAGAATCCAGTAGGCAGGCATGATGCGCCGAAACCTATGCCAGGCATAACGTTTCACCGAGGGTGAGGCGGTGCCGTCGGCGGCCGCCCGCACCCACGGCAGGAACAGCAGAAACCCGGACAGCACGAAGAAGATCGGCACGCCGATCTCCAGGCGGGACTGCAACAAGTGGAGATAGGCCTTCCAGGGAGAAACCCCGTCCACCACGTAGTTCCCCGTGCTGTAGGCCGCATGGGTGGCCACCACCAGGGTCGCGGCGACCGCCCTCACTCCGGTGAGCGCAGCCACCCGCCCGGAAGCGTGTACGACAGGGGCACTTTCAGCTGGGGAGACAGCCGTCATGGCTTCTTCGGGGACCGCTTGGGACGCTTCGCCTCCGAACGTTTGTGGTCCGTATGTTTGTACTCGGTGTTTGCCTTATGGGGACGCTTGCGGTCCGGGTACTTGCGCTCGGGGCGCGCACCATCGGGCCTGCCCGCGGGGCGCAGCTCGATGAGTACACCCGAAATTCGCGTGCTCTCCAGCGCCTTGAGCGTCTTGGGCGACAGCTTGGCGGGCAACTCGACAAGCGAGTGATCGGGGCGGATGGTGATGTGCCCGAAATCACTGCGGTGCAAGCCGCCCTCGTTGGCGATCGCTCCCACGATGGCACCCGGTCCCACCTTGTGCCGCTTGCCGACGGCGATGCGATACGTCGCCAACCCAGGGGTCCGGGGTCGCGCCTCGCGGGGCCCCCGCTCAGGACGCTCACCGCGCTCCTGACGCGGTTCACGCGGCGGATCGGGCTGCAACAAGAACTGTTCGCCGTCACGCGACTGCACCGCCAGCGCGGCCGCGATATCGGCCATGGGCACGTCATTCTCGCGTTCGTAGTCCGCGACGATCCCGCGGAACACGTCGATCTCGGGCGCCGACAGCGCCGCGGTGATCGCATCACGGAACTTCGTCACACGCTGGGCGTTGACGTCCTCGACCGACGGCAGCGGCTCCTCGGCGAGCTTGGCTCCGGTGGCCTTCTCGATGGCCTTGAGCAGATGCCGTTCACGCGGAGAAACGAACAACACCGCGGTACCCGACCGTCCCGCGCGACCCGTCCGGCCGATGCGGTGCACGTAGGACTCGGTGTCGTGCGGGATGTCGTAATTGAGCACATGGGAGATGCGTTCCACATCCAGACCGCGTGCCGCCACGTCCGTGGCCACCAGGATGTCGATGGTGCCGGACTTGAGGGCGTTGACCGTGCGCTCACGCACCGACTGATTGATGTCGCCGTTGATGGCGGCCGCCGCGAACCCTCGCGCCTTGAGTTTTTCGGCCACCTCCTCGGTGGCCTGCTTGGTCCTGACGAACACGATCATCGCCTCGAAGGGCTCGACCTCCAGGATCCGGGTCAGCGCGTCCATCTTGCGTGGACCGGCGACCTGGATGAATCGCTGCGAAATATTCTCGGCCGTCTTGGTTTTGGCCTCCACGGCGATCTCGACGGGATCGTGCAGATACTTCTTGGTGAGCCGCCGGATGGTGGTGGGCATGGTGGCCGAGAACAGCGCGACCTGCTTGTACTCGGGGGTGTCGGCCAGGATGCGCTCGACATCCTCGGCGAACCCCATGGTGAGCATCTCGTCGGCCTCGTCCAGAACCAGGTAATCCAGGTGTGACAGGTCGAGGGTCCCGCGCTCCAGGTGGTCGATGACGCGCCCCGGCGTGCCGACCACCACCTGCGCGCCGCGCTTGAGGCCGGCCAGCTGCACCACGTAGGACTGGCCGCCGTAGATCGGCAGCACGTTCAGTTTGGGCATGTGTGCCCCGTACCGACCGAACGCCTCGGCTACCTGCAGGGCCAGCTCGCGCGTCGGAGCCAGCACCAACGCCTGGGTGTTCTTAGAGGTCAGATCGATTTTCGACAGCACCGGGATGGCGAACGCCGCGGTCTTTCCGGTTCCGGTCTGAGCGAGACCCACCACATCCGAGCCCGCCAGCAGCGGTGGGATGGTGGCAGCCTGGATCGCCGAGGGCGTCTCGTACCCGACATCGGACACCGCACGCAGCACCGCCGGGGCGATCTGCAGGTCGGCGAAGGTGACCGTGGTGTCGGCTGTTTGCACGGGCGACTCGTCCGTGTCCGGCGCTGTGTTGTTCGGCGAAGCATCTGTAGAGGTCATGACGGTATGAAGTGTAGGCGCATATAGGCAGGACTCCCGCCTCCATGGCGCAGCGCATAAATATCGGTAGTGTGCTGGGCCGTGCGAAGGATGGTTCTGGCGAGAACACTGTCGGCCTCGGCGACTGTGCTGATGCTCGCCTGCGCGTGCACCGGCGGCGACAGCACGGTGTCCAAGACCCCCACCAACACCATCGCGTCCCCGTCACCGTCTCCCGTGCTACCGGGATCGACCACCAAGCCCAAACCGCCTCCGTCGACCACGGACGACTGCGCGGTGAACTTGAAGGACCCGGCCGTCGTGTCGGCCATCGCCCTGCTGCCCCCCGGGCCCAACAGCGAGGCCAAGTGGAACTCGGTGCCGGTGGCGGGCAATTACAACAAGTGCGCACCGCTCTCGGCCATCATCGTCGCGGCGGATACGCACGAACCCCAGCCTCCCACCCGCGCGGTGTTCTTCCACCTCGGCGGTGTGATCTCGCACGGCGTACCCGACACGTATGGCTACAACGCCATCGACTTGTCGGCGAGCACCCTGGACACCGTGGTACTGAACTTCTCCAACGGCATTCCTGGGCTGGAGAGCGTGGTGTCGTTCCGCTGGAACGGAACTGGCGTGGAAAAGGTGCAACAGGCCGGGCAGTAGGGCCCGTTCGTCGGTGCCAACACCTACAGTGATCGAGTGTTCGTCCTCGACGACCGGGTGGTCTACAGCGCTTCGGATCTCGCGTCCGCGGCACGCTGTGAATACGCCCTGCTGAGGGCCTTTGACGCCAAGCTCGGCTGGGGGCCAGCGGCACCGCGCGATGATGAACTGCTGGCGCGCACCGCGACTTTGGGCGATGCGCATGAGGCACATCATCTTGCGGAGCTACAGGCGCGTTTCGGTTCCGGAGTGGCCAGCATTCCGTTCCCCCCGATGTTTACCCTCGATGGCCTGCACGCTGTCGCCACCGCCACCACACGGGCTTTCGAAGAAGGACACCCGGTGGTGTATCAGGCCGCCATGTTCGACGGCCGATTCGTCGGTTTCGCGGACTTCGTGGTTCGGGAGGGGCAGACGTACCGGGTGTGTGACACCAAACTGGCCCGCAGCGCCAAGGTGACCGCGTTGTTGCAATTGGCGGCCTACGCCGACAGTTTGGCGGCAACGGGTGTCCCGGTGTCCCCGGACGTTCGGTTGATACTGGGCGACCGGTCGGTCGTCGACTACCCGGTGGCCGATCTTGTCGGCGTGTACCGACAACGGCGAATCCAGTTGCAGGACTTACTCGATCGCCACATGGCCGGTGGAGTACCCGTCCAGTGGTCCGATGACCATGTGCGTGCCTGTTTCCGCTGTCCGGCTTGCGAGCCCGAGGTCGAACGCACAGACGACTTGCTTCTTGTCGCGGGCATGCGGGTCAGTCAACGTGCGGCCCTGTTGGACGCTGGGGTCGGCACCGTGGAGCAACTGGCGGGGCACCGTGAGCCCGTCGCGGATCTCTCGGCACGTAGCTTGAGACAGTTGGCCGCGCAGGCCGAGCTGCAGGTACGCCAACGCGATAGCGGCACACCGCAGTTCGAAGTGGCCGACCCGATTCCGCTGGGCACACTGCCCGCGCCGAATCCCGGTGACATCTTTTTCGACTTCGAAGGCGATCCGCTGTGGACCGAGGACGGTGTGCAATGGGGGCTGGAGTATCTGTTCGGCGTGCTCGAGTACGACCGGTCAGGACATGAGAAATTCCGGCCGATCTGGGCTCATGATCGCCGCACCGAACGCAAGGCGCTGATCGCCTTCCTCGATTTGGTGGCCAAGCGCCGTCGGCGGCATCCGGGAATGCACGTCTATCACTACGCAGCCTACGAGAAGACCGCACTGCTACGCCTTGCCGGCCGATACGGCGTCGGCGAGGATCAGATAGACGACCTATTGCGCGACAACGTCCTTGTCGATCTTTATCCATTGGTACGCAAGAGCATTCGCTCCGGTTCCAGCGGCTATGGACTCAAGGCCCTGGAACCGCTGTTCATCGAATCCGGCAAGCGTTCCGGCGAGGTCACCACCGCGGTGGACTCCATCAACGAATACGCGCGCTATTGCACACTGCGCGACAACGGCGACCCCACCGCACAAGAGGTGCTGGACTCCATCGCCGAATACAACCGATACGACTGCGCCTCGACGCGCAAGCTCCGGGATTGGCTGTTGGTCCGGGCCTTCGAGCACGGCATCACCCATCTGTCCTCGCATGCCGCCACCGGTGATGTGGAAGAGGCGCAAACCGATGAGGTGGGACTGGCGCTCGCCGGGTTCGCCGGGGACGCCTCGCCTGCCGATCGAACCCCAGAGCAAACCGCGGCGGCAATGGTGTCGGCGGCACGCGGGTATCACACCAGAGAACGAAAGCCATTCTGGTGGAGCCATTTCGACCGTCTGAACAATCCCGTCGACGAATGGGCGGATACCGCCGGAGTTTTCATCGTCGAGGGTGCCGAGCTGGTCCAGGACTGGCACAAATCGGGCAGCCAGCGCAAGCTCCGACGACACGTGAAGGTGACGGGCGATCTCGCCGGGGGCGTACTCGACGACAGCGTCTACGCACTCTACGAACCGCCCGCGCCCAGCGGGCTCGGTGACGGAGATCCCGACCGCCGGGCATCCGGGTCGGCCACCGTGGTGGAAGTCACCGAATCCGGTGGTGTCCCGGTGGATGTGACCATTCAGGAGCTCACTCCCAAAAACGGCGAGGTGTTCTCGGAAATGCCCATGGCGCTGGCACCCGGGGCGCCGGTGATGACCAAGGCGCTCGAGGCCGCCATCGAAGAAGTCGCCGCCGAGGTCGCCCACGGACTTCCCGAGATGCCGCGGACCGCCTCCCTCGATATCCTGTTGCGCCGCAACCCGCGTGGTGGCCCGCTGCCCCCTGTGGGCGAGGACGGTTATGCGGGCGCCATCACCTCAGCCTTGCGGAGCCTGGACTCGTCCTACCTTGCCGTGCACGGCCCCCCTGGGACCGGCAAGACCTCCACCGCGGCGCGGGTGATCGCCGAGCTTGTGACGCGAGACGGCTGGCTTGTCGGTGTGGTGGCCCAGTCTCATGCGGTCGTGGAACACCTTCTCGACCAGATTGTCGCGGCGGGCGTACCGTGCGAGCGCGTCGCCAAGAAGGCGTCACCGTACAGCGGCGATGCCGCGTGGACCCAGATTCGCGATAGCGACTATGCAGGATTCCTTGTCTCTCATGCAGGTGAGGGCGCTGTCATCGGCGGTACCGCATGGGATTTCGCGAACACGACCCGGGTGGCCGACGGCATGCTACGCCTCTTGGTCGTCGACGAGGCCGGACAGTTCAGTTTGGCCAACACCCTGGCAGTCGCACGGGGGGCGCAGAACCTGCTGTTGCTCGGAGATCCACAGCAGCTGCCGCAGGTGTCGCAGGGCGTGCATCCCGAGCCGGTAGACACCTCCGCGCTGGGCTGGCTCGTCGAGGGCCATGGCGCGCTCCCTGCCGAGCGCGGATACTTCCTGGAACGCTCATACCGGATGCACCCCGCACTTTGCCAACATGTTTCGCGACTTTCCTACGACGGAGAGCTCGAGTCCGCGGCACCCGAGCGCGCCCTGACCGGGCAGGCGCCCGGAGTGCGCACGCTGCTGGTCGATCACGAGGGGAATGCCACCAGCAGCCCCCAGGAAGCCGAGGCCATCGCCGCGGAGATCGCGTCGCTGATCGGCTCGGATTGGACCGACGAATCCGGCACGCGGCCGCTGGCGCAGTCCGATGTGTTGGTGGTTGCGCCGTACAACGCACAGGTGTTGACCGTGCGGGCCGCCCTCGCCGCCGCCGGTTTGGGTGAGGTACTGGTGGGAACAGTCGACAAGTTCCAGGGCAGGCAGGCGCCCGTGGTGTTCGTCTCGATGACCGCCTCGGCCGTCGACGACGTACCGCGCGGGATGTCCTTTCTGCTGAACAGGAACCGGTTGAACGTCGCGATCAGTCGTGCGAAGTTTCAGGCGGTGATCGTGCGCTCCCCGGCGCTGACCGAGTATCTGCCCGCCACGCCCGACGGACTGGTGGAGTTGGGGGCGTTCTTGGCGCTAAGTCCGGCCCCGACCAATGACGCCGTGCCACACTGAGGTCCATGTCCGCGCTCGTCGAAGCCCTCGTCCAGATCGTCGGTGAACGATATGTGAGCACAGATTCCGACGTGCTGGCCGGACGGGTCGTCGACCACACCGGCCGATACAGCGGCGCGGCCAGCGTACTGGCGCGCCCCGGATCGGCCGTGGAAGTTGCCGCGATCTTGATGGTCTGCAAGGAACAGGGACAAGCCGTCACCACTCAAGGCGGACGTACCTCGATGGTCGCCGGAACCGTGCCAGAGCGCAACGACGTGCTGCTGTCCACCGAACGCCTCGCCGAGATCGGACCCATCGACACCGTCGACCGACGCGTCCGCGTCGGCTCCGGCGTCACCCTGGCCGCACTGCAACAGGCCGCGGCCAAAGAGAATCTGCAATTCGGGGTCGACATCGGATCACGCGATTCAGCCACCCTCGGCGGCATGGCATCCACCAACGCAGGCGGCCTACGCACCGTGCAGTACGGCAACATGCGCGAACAGGTCATCGGACTCGAGGTCGTTCTGCCGGATGGCTCAATCATGGAGCGCCACAGCGATGTCCGCGCCGACAACACGGGCTACGACCTCACCAGCCTGTTCGTCGGCGCCGAAGGCACCCTCGGCGTCATCACCGCGCTCGAACTGGGCTTGCACCCGGTCCCGAAACAGAGCGTCGCCGCGATCACCGGGTTCGCCGATCTGGACGAGCTGGTACAGGCCAGCCGGATCTTCCGCGATCTCAACGGCATCGCCGCACTGGAGCTGATGGACGCCCGCTTGGGGATACCCAGCCCGGTCGACGGCCCATGGCAGCTGCTCATCGAACTGGCCCGAGATAACGACCCCACCGAAGATCTGGCCGAGGCACTCGAAGCCGCCGGTGTGGCCGAGCAGGCTGCCGTCGGCCTGGACGTCACCTCACGTGAACGCCTATGGCAGGTACGCGAATCCATCGCCGAGGCACTCGGCACCTACGGCCCGCCGTTGAAATTCGATGTGGCACTGCCGCTGACGCACATCGACGAATTCGAAAAGCGCGCCACCGCACTGATCGCGGACAAGGTGCCCGAGGCGATACCGGTACTATTCGGCCACGTCGGCGAGGGCAACCTGCATTTAAACGTGTTGCGCTGCCCCGACTCCACCGCGTTGTATCAGCCCATGATGACGCTCATCGCCGAGCTGGGCGGCAATGTCAGCTCCGAGCACGGCGTCGGCACTCTCAAACGCGACTACCTCGGCATGGCGCGCACACCTGGTGACATCGCGGCCATGCGTGCCGTCAAAGAGGCCTTCGACCCCACCGGATTCCTGAATCCCGCCGTGCTGTTCGGCGCACCGGCATGACACTCACCGTCGACCCCGAGAAGTTCAGCAGAGACTGGTTCGCCGCGTGGAACGCGCACGATATCGACGCCGTACTGGCGCACTTTCATCAGGACGCGGTCTTCACCTCCGCCTACGGCGCCCAGATCGCCCCGGAAACCGGGGGCGTCTTCACGGGCAAGGACGCCATCCGCAGCTATTGGGCCGATGCGCTGACCCGCAATCCGGATCTGCATTTCGAGCCCGTCGGCACCTACGTGGGAGCCACGGCGATCGTCATCAACTACCGAAACCACAAGGGCGGCCTCGTCAACGAGGTCCTAATCTTCGACGGAGACCACGTGGTGGAGGGGCACGGCACCTACCTGTGAACCGGTAGGCCGCATGAACAGTGCAGCCACCAAACCGATGCCCAACGCGGCGATGCCCAGCAGCATCGACTCGGACATCGCCGCGGCGAACGGCGCGCGTAATGCGGCAGGCAGCACGCCACTGGGAAGGGAACCGGACGGCGCCGCCGGCATCGTGGCGGCCAGTCGCGCCGTCATCACCGCACCCATCGCCGAGCTGCCCACCACGCCACCAACCTGCCGCAGCGTGTTGTAGACACCCGAGCCGGCGCCGGCCACCGCCGGCGGCAGGTTCCGGGTGGCGGTGGTGGCCAGCGGGCCCCAGATGAACGCCATGGCCGCACCGATGCCCACCGCGGGCAGCATGAGCTGCCACATCTGCGTATCGGGCCTCATCAGCGCGGTCCACCACACCGTCGAGACGATCATCAACGAGATGCCGCCGCCGATCAGAACCGACGGACGCACCCGGTCGACGAGCCAACCGGACAGAGGCGCCAGAACTCCACTCACGATCGCCGTCGGGGCCTGCGTCAGCGCCGCCTTTGTCGGCGAAAAGCCCAGCGCCAATTGGGTATAGAACATCATCGGCAGCCCGGTGGAGATCACGCAAAAGCTCATCGACGCGATGCCGACACCGGCGAGTGAGAAGTTGCGATCCGCGAACAACCGCAACGGAATCAGCGGCTCACCTTTGTTGGCAGACTGCCACCACACGAACACACCCAGCACCGCCAGGCCTGCGGCCATCATCGCCCACACCCCCGGCGCCCAGTGAAAGCTCTCGCCCTCTTGTAGCGCGAAGACGAATGCGAACATGCCCACCGCCGAGAACGCCATGCCCAGCAGATCCAGCCGATGCGGATGCGTCGGCATGCGTGGAATGTAGATGGCGCCCAGAATCATTCCCAGTACACCCACCGGGACATTGACGTAGAAGATCCACTGCCAACCCCACCCGTCGACCAACACACCACCGGCGACCGGGCCCACCAGCGTGGCGATCCCGGCGACCGCGCCCCACACCCCCATGGCGGTCCCGCGCCGCTCCGGCGGGAACACCCGCTGCACCACCGTCAACGTCTGCGGGGTCAGCATCGCAGCCCCGATCCCCTGCACCACCCGTGCCGCGATCAGCCAGCCGATCGATCCGGCCAACCCGCACCACAGTGAGGCCCCGGTGAAGACCGCCAGCCCCGCCAGGTACATGGACCTCGGGCCGAATTGATCGCCGAGTCGCCCGGTGACCAGCAGCGGCACCACATAACCCAGCAGATAAGCGCTCGTCACCCACACCGTCGCCGTATAGTCGGCGTCGAAACCGGCCTTGATCGCCGGATTGGCGACCGACACGATCGTCGAATCGAGCAAGATCATGAACAGTCCGAACAGCACCACCCACAACGTCGTCCACGGTCGCGGGTATTCGGCCTGCACGGCTACGGAATCTAGCGGTCGGTCAGGCAGAGACACGATTTCTCACGACGGCCAGCCCCACGAGAGCCAGTACCACCCCGATCATCATGACGACGGCCACGGCGAGCGCGTTGTTACCCAGGGCTCCGACGAGTGGAGCGATCAACGCTCCCACCCCGAACTGAGCGGCACCCAGCACCGCCGCCGAGGTGCCTGCCGCCTCACCGTGACGGGACAAGGCCAGCGCAGGCGCGTTCGGGATGACAAATCCCATCAGCGCCATCAATGTCCACACCGGGGCCACGAAGCCGACCAAACCGCCGATTCCGAGCCAGGACAGCACCAGCAGCACCACCGCCGGGATGAGCGCGGACAACAGGCACCACTGCACGATCTGCTGCGGTTCGAATCGTTTGAGCAGCACCACGTTCAGCTGCGAGGCCGCTACAAAGGCGATCGCACCCGCACCGAATGCGATCGCGAACACCTGCTGGTTCATGCCGTATTGACCTTGCAGCACAAACGAAGCGCCCGAGATGTAAGCGAACAGGCCGGACAGCGAGAGCCCGGCAACCAGCACCAGGACCACGAACACCTTGTCGCGCAGCAGATCGCGGTAGGTGCGCAGAATGGCCCCCACCCGTAGCGGACGCCGCGCGACCGGGGGCAGCGTCTCCGGCAGTGCCACGACGGCAAGGATCAAAAGCAGAACACCCAATCCCGACAGCGCCGCGAAGACGTGATGCCACGAGCCGTGCACCAGCACGGCCGCGCCCAGGGACGGCGCCAGAATGGGCGCGATACCGATTACCAGCGTGAGCCGCGAAATCACGGTGGCGGCAGCCTTATCGGCATAGAGGTCACGGACCACGGCCATCGCCACCACCATGGCCGCCGCGGCACCTATACCTTCGATTGCCCGCAGCACGCCCAGCACCACGATGTTCGGGGCAACGGTGATCGCCAGCGACGCCAGGACGTGCAGAACCGCGCCGGCGATCAGCGGCAGTCGCCTACCGAGTGAATCCGACAGCGGGCCGACGAGGAGCTGGCCCAAGCCCAGCCCCACGAGCGTTCCGGTGAGCGTCAGCTGCGTAAGCGTGGAGTTGACGTGCAGATCCGACCCGATGTCGGGCAGGGCCGGCAGGTACATGTCGATGGTGAGCGGCCCCAGGGCGACCATGGCCCCCAACACGGTGATCAGCCATGCCTTGCCCAGCCGGGTGTCAGGGGGAGACACCGAACCGACTGGCGCGGGGGCGTCCGTCGGTTCATCCGTCGTCGTCTCACTCCGGGCAGCAGTCATCTCAGTGCTCAGCACGCGCACGCCGCAAAACCTTCCCTTTCCTAACAAATGTGAGCTGCATCTCACCCAACGGCATCCGATGCGGCTGCTCGCCTTTGCTCGCCGCATGCGCGGGTGTCGACCTGCCAACCAGCCATGTCGCCGCGCGAATAAGTATGTCGAGCACTCAAAACGTTGCGCAAAACACCCTCGTTTGTCCGGTCAGAAGGAACGAAACACGGGGGCCATTCGTCTTCATTACTGTGAGGATGAAACTTCGCTCACAACCAGTGGACCAACCCAGCCCACCGCACTGAAGGAACACACCGATGAGCACTCGCATCACCGAACCGCAGCGACAGCTAGCGCTGGGAGGCAAGGGCAAGGAACCCAAGCTCGGAGCCTCGGGCAAGCTGCTCTCGCTCATCCTGGATCAGAGCACCAAAGTGCAGGAGCCCGCGGTTCGCGCGTACGTGCAAAAGCTGCGGGCCTCCCATCCCGGCGCGACGCCCGGCGACATCATCACGATGTTGGAGAAACGATACCTGGCGACCGTGATGGGCAGCGGCGCGGCGGTCGGTGCCGCCGCCGCCTTCCCCGGCGTGGGCACTCTGGCCGCGCTGTCTGCCACCGCCGGCGAGGCGGTGCTGTTCCTGGAGGCGACGTCGCTGTTCACTCTGGCACTCGCGGCAGTTCACGACATCGAGCTCGCCAAGATCGAGCACCGGCACACTCTCGTGCTGGCGGTCCTATTGGGCGAAGACGGCGAGACGACGGTCTCGGACGTGCTCGGCAAGGAGCGCACCATCGGCGGTGGCTGGCTCGCCGAAGCCACCTCGACGCTGCCGATGCCCGCCCTGAGCCACTTGAATGCAACCCTGCTCAAACGGTTCACCAAGAAGTTCGCGCTGAAGCGGGGCGCCATGGCCGCCGGCAAGCTGTTGCCGGCCGGCATCGGGGCCGTCATCGGCGCGGGTGGCAACCGATTTATCGGCAAACGAATAATCACCAATGCACGCAATGCCTTTGGCCGGCCCCCCACGGCATGGCCGGTGCAGCTGCGGTTGGTGGCACCCAACAGCTAGCCAGGCCGGGCAGCGGCTGTTCACCGAGCAGCCACCCCCGGGCCATCAGTGGCGCCGAAGATGTCGCCTCTGTCATATCACCGTGACACCTCAGCCCAAATGGCGACGCGTTAGCCTGGTACCGGTCGCTACACGGACTGAATATCGAACGAGACGGAGCGAGGCGAAGACTGCCGTGAACGGTTCAAATCCACAATTCGGGCAGAACGAATGGCTGGTCGAAGAAATGTACCGGCGATTCAAGGAAGACCCGTCCTCGGTGGACTCCAGCTGGCACGAATTCCTGGCCGACTACGTGGCCGAGCCGGCGACCGATGTTTCCAACGGCCAGACCGCCGCACCCGCACCCACGCCCGCTCCGGCACCAACGCCAACGGCACCGGCCGCCCCCGCACCAGCTCCCAAGGCCGCCGCCGCGCCGAGCCCGGCCCCGGCGACGCCGAAACCCGCCGCGGCTCCCATACCGACTGCCGAGGGTGACGAAACCCAGGTGCTGCGGGGCGCTGCGGCCGCCGTCGTCAAGAACATGTCGGCCTCACTGGAAATCCCGACGGCCACCAGCGTCCGGGCCATTCCCGCCAAGCTGATGATCGACAACCGCATCGTCATCAACAACCACCTCAAGCGCACCCGCGGCGGCAAGATCTCCTTCACCCATCTGCTGGGTTACGCCATCGTCCAGGCCATCAAGGACTTCCCGAACATGAATCGGCACTTCGCCGAAGTGGACGGCAAGCCGGTCGCCATCACCCCGGCACATGTGAACCTCGGCCTGGCCATCGATCTACCCGGCAAGGACGGCAACCGCACCTTGGTGGTGGCCGCCATCAAGGGTTGCGAAGAACTGGGTTTCGGCCAATTCATCGCCGCCTACGAGGACATCGTGCGCCGGGCCAGGGACGGCAAGCTGACCGCCGAGGACTTCTCCGGGGTCACCATCTCGCTGACCAACCCCGGCACCATCGGCACCGTGCATTCGGTGCCGCGCCTCATGCGCGGCCAGGGCGCCATCATCGGCGCCGGTGCGCTGGAGTACCCCGCAGAGTTCCAGGGCGCCAGCGAGGAACGCATCTCCGATCTGGGCATCGGCAAGCACATGACGCTGACGTCCACCTACGACCACCGGATAATCCAGGGCGCCGAATCGGGCGACTTCCTACGCACGGTGCATCAGCTGCTGCTTTCCGACGACTTCTTCGACGACATCTTCCGCGAGCTGGGCATCCCGTATGAGCCGGTGCGCTGGCGCATCGACAACCCGGACTCGATCGTCGACAAGAACGCCCGCGTGCTGGAACTGATTGCGGCATACCGCAACCGGGGCCACCTCATGGCCGATACCGACCCGCTGCGCCTGGACAAGACGCGCTTCCGTAGCCATCCCGACCTGGATGTACTCAGCCACGGCCTGACGCTGTGGGACCTGGACCGCGAGTTCAAGGTCTCCGGGTTCAAGGGCCAGGAGTACATGAAGCTGCGCGACGTGCTCTCGGTGCTGCGCGACGCGTACTGCCGGCACGCCGCGGTGGAATACACCCACATCCTTGAGCCCGAGCAGCAGAAGTGGCTGCAGGAACGCATCGAGGTCAAGCACGACAAGCCCACCGTCGCCGAGCAGAAGTACATCCTGTCCAAGCTCAACGCGGCCGAGGCATTCGAGACCTTCCTTGCCACCAAATACGTTGGGCAGAAGCGCTTCTCACTGGAGGGCGCCGAGGGCGTCATTCCGATGATGGATGCCGTCATCGACCAGAGCGCAGAGCACGGACTCGACGAGGTGGTCATCGGCATGCCGCACCGCGGCCGCCTCAACGTTCTCGCCAACATCGTCGGCAAGCCGTACTCGCAGATCTTCACCGAGTTCGAGGGCAACCTGAATCCGGCGCTCGCCCACGGCTCCGGAGACGTCAAGTACCACCTCGGGGCCTCCGGCACCTACATCCAGATGTTCGGCGACAACGACATCGAGGTCTCTCTTACGGCCAACCCGTCACACCTCGAGGCCGTCGACCCGGTGCTGGAAGGGTTGGTACGCGCCAAGCAAGATGTCCTCGACGTGGGCACCGACGGCGGCCGCTTCACTGTCGTCCCGCTGATGCTGCACGGTGACGCAGCGTTCGCGGGCCAGGGCGTGGTCGCCGAAACCCTGAACCTGGCCAACCTGCCCGGGTATCGCACCGGCGGCACCATCCACATCGTGGTCAACAACCAGATCGGTTTCACCACGGCACCGGAGCATTCCCGATCCACCGAGTACTGCACCGATGTCGCCAAAATGATTGGCGCACCGATCTTCCACGTCAACGGGGACGACCCGGAGGCATGCGTCTGGGTGTCGCGACTGGCGGTCGACTTCCGGCAGAAGTTCAACAAGGACGTCGTCATCGACCTCGTCTGCTACCGCCGGCGCGGCCACAACGAGGGTGACGATCCCTCGATGACCAACCCGCAGATGTACGAGGTCATCGACACCAAGCGCGGTGTGCGTAAGACCTACACCGAGGCCCTGATCGGCCGCGGCGACATCTCGATGAAGGAAGCCGAGGACGCCCTGCGCGACTACCAGGGCCAACTGGAGCGGGTGTTCAACGAGGTACGAGATCTGGAGAAGTACCAGCAGCGCCCCAGCGAGTCGGTGGAAGAGGATCAGCAGCTGCCGCAGAAGCTGGTCACCGCCGTCGACAAGGCACTGCTGCAGCGCATCGGTGACGCCTTCCTGGCGGTACCCGAGGACTTCAGCGTGCATCCGCGCGTCAAGCCGGTGCTCGAGAAGCGCCGCGAGATGGCGTACGAAGGCAAGGTCGACTGGGCCTTCGGCGAACTGCTGGCCTTCGGCACGCTGGTTGCCGAGGGCAAGGTCGTGCGGTTGTCCGGCCAGGACTCCAAGCGCGGCACCTTCACCCAGCGCCACGCGATGATCATCGACCGACACAACGGCAACGAGTTCAGCCCGCTACAACTGGTCGGGGTCGACGCCGAGGGCAACCCCACCGGCGGACGTCTCGTGGTGCATGACTCGGCGCTGTCGGAGTACGCGGCACTGGGTTTCGAGTATGGCTATTCCGTCGGCAATCCCGATGCAATGGTGTTGTGGGAGGCCCAGTTCGGCGACTTCGTCAACGGCGCACAGTCCATCATCGACGAGTTCATCTCATCCGGTGAGGCCAAGTGGGGCCAGCTCTCCGAAGTGGTGCTGCTACTCCCCCACGGCCATGAGGGACAGGGCCCCGATCACACCTCCGGCCGCATCGAGCGGTTCCTGCAGTTGTGCGCCGAGGGATCTATGACGGTGGCGATGCCGTCGACGCCCGCCAACTACTTCCACCTATTGCGTCGGCATGCCCTGGACGGCATCACCCGGCCCATGGTGGTGTTCACGCCAAAGTCCATGCTGCGCAACAAGGCGGCGGTCAGCGATATCAAGGACTTCACCGATCGCAAGTTCCGTTCGGTACTTGAAGAGGCCACCTACGAGGACGGCGTCGGAGATCGCAGCAAGGTCAAGAGAATCCTGCTGACCAGCGGCAAGCTGTACTACGACCTGTTGGCGCGTAAGAACGCCGACAAGCGCGAGGACGTCGCGATCGTGCGCATCGAGCAGCTCTACCCGATCCCGCGCTACCGCCTGGAGGAGACCCTTGGGCGGTATCCGGATGGCACGCAGTACATCTGGGTCCAGGAAGAGCCTGCCAACCAGGGCGCCTGGCCGACCTTCGGCCTGAACCTGCCGGAGGTGGTACCGCGCCTGACCGGCCTGACCAAGATCTCCCGGCGAGCCATGTCGGCACCGTCATCCGGCTCCTCCAAGGTGCACGCCGTCGAGCAGCAGGAGATCATCGACGAGGCCTTCACGCCCACGTCACCGTAGGAGTGAGTGGTCACAAGGTGAGGGCGGCTCCTTAGGGGGTCACCCTGTATTCGCGCCGGATGCCCGATCCGGGTGCCCGGAGGTTCGTACTCTGCGCTGATGACTGCGAGCGCAGAGCCGGTACCAGCCGTTACCGAACTGTTGGTGGACACATGGCCGCCGCCCTCCGGAAAGCCACGCCCGTGTCCCGAGGACCCGTTCTATCTCCCGCCCGTCGGATGGGAGGACACGGCACCGGGGACGCCTCTGCGGCGCAGGCACGTTCGCATCGCGCTGTTCGGCATGATCCCCACCAGGTTGCGTGCCTGGCAGGTGCTGTACCGCAGCACCGATCTGCACGGCCGTCCCGAGACCACAGTCACCACGGTGGTGGTTCCGCGCCATGCCACAGCGCAGGCACCGGTGGTCGCGCACAACGCCCCCATCGATGCGGTCACCTCCCGCCGGTTCCCCTCGTATTACCTGCAGCCACGCACACTCGGACTGAGTCAGACACAGAACGAGATCATGCTCTCGGTGGCCGCGCTGGCCCGCGGCTGGATTGTCACCATCCCCGATCATGAAGGGCCGCAAGGGCTCTGGATGGCCGCACGACAGCCGGGCTATCACATTCTCGACGCCCTGCGCGCCACCCTGGCCTCCGCGGGAAAAGAGGGAATCCCCGCCCTGCGTCCCAGTAACCCCGTTGCCGTATGGGGGTTTTCCGGCGGCGGCACCGCGAGCGCATGGGCAGCGGAGATGGCGCCGGAGTACGCGCCCGACCTCAACCTCGTGGGTGCACTTGTCGGCGGTCCCGCCGCATTGCCCGGCCCACTGGTCCAATTCCACAGCGGCAGGTTCGCCTCGGGATTGATTCCGCCGGTACTGGCGGCATTCATGATGGCTAATCCCGCCGCGCGCGATTACTTGAGTGCGCACCTGACCCCCGAGGGCAGGCGCATCATCGACAAGGCCAAGCGTGTCAGCCTGGTGGAGTCCGTCGCCCGGTGGCCCCGCAAGGACTTCGACAAACTCGTCGACCGCCCGCTCGACAGCATCATGGCGGCACCCGAAATCAGCAGCATCACCGACGAAATGCGCCTGGGGCAACGCGGACCCCATGCGCCGGTGTACCTCTACCACGCCGTACACGACCAGCTGCTTCCGATCGCAGCCTCCGACAGGCTGGCGCGGGACTACATCGCCGCCGGTACACACGTCACCTACCGGCGCGACCGGAGTACCGAACACATCCTGCTGGCCGTACTCGGCGGCAGTGATGCCCTCGGCTGGTTGGCGGCACGGATCGCCGGCAAGCCCTTGCCTCCGCATTCCGACGTCCGGACGGTGCTCTCGACGTCCCTTACCCTTCGCGCGGTGTGGAGTCAGCTGCGCTGGCAGTGGGGCATCGCAAAGCTGCTCATCGGCCGCCTGTAGCCGCTACACCGCACCGCAACTTCTCCGGCATCACAACTTAACCACGAAATAGAATTGTATTTCATTTCTACTACTGGACCACTCGCCGGAAACCCGCTGGTCAGCGACGATTACGATGCCTGTAGAATTGCCGATACTCCAAACATTGACTTCGGCCGTTTGCTTAATCGGTGACGAGCTACAAGGTCCTATGAACGCCTTGGGGGGTTACCCCGATTCACCGACGATTCGTTGCCACGGAGCATTTCCGTTGAATACGCTGCGCGAATCCGCGGTTTCCTACTATCGATGTCATTCAATCCGGACGGGAAGACCAGAACATGGACAGGAGCCCGATGACAGCCGGCACCGCGCCCGCGTCGACCCCGGCAACTCGGCCGATCGAGGCCTGGCCCATGCAACTCGGCAAGCCATTGCCATCCCCGGATGACCCCTTCTTCCTCCCTCCTGACGGCTGGGAAAAAGAAGCACCCGGTACACCCCTGCGGCGCAGGCGCGTTCGCATCGGGCTGTTCGGGATCCTCCCCCTGAAACTGCGTGCCTGGCAGGTGCTCTACCGCAGCACGGATCTACACGGAGCACCGGAAACAACCGTGACGACGGTGCTCGTCCCCAAGACCGCGACGGAGAAGGCGCCCTTGCTGGCCTTCCAAAGCGCGATCGACGCCGTCACCCCCAAGAGGTTCCCCTCGTACTACCTGCAGCACCGCACGTTCGGTATCAACCAGTCGCAGAACGAGTTCCTGCTGGCGGTCGCCGCGCTCCAACGCGGATGGATAGTCACCGTGAGCGACCACGAGGGGCCCAAGGGCCTCTGGATGGCGCCGAAGCAACCCGGGTACCACGTGCTGGACGCGCTGCGCGCCACTATCGGCGCATCGGGCGAGGAGGGCATTCCCCAACTGACGACTCGCACGCCCACGGCAGCATGGGGACACTCCGCGGGTGGTAACGCAACCGCGTGGGCCGCCGAGCTCGCGGGCGAATACGCGCCCGAACTCAACCTGGTCGGGGCGATGATCGGCGCACCCGCACCCCAACCCGGTCCTCTCTTGCACCAACTCAGCGGCCGATATACGTCAGGGCTCGTCATCATCTTGCTCGCCGCGGTGATGCGCGTAAGCCCATCCATTCGAGACTTCCTCGAGAAACACCTCACCAAGCGAGGTCTCCGAATGATCGAAAGGGCGGAGCGGCTGACTCTGCTCGAGGCAGTGTTGCGCTGGCCCTTTCTCAACTTCAACAGGATCTTCGACCGCCCCCTCGAAGAGGTGATGGACCAACCGGAGATAGCCGCTCTCACCGATTCGATGACGCTGGGGCTACGTACCCCCACCGCACCCATTTATCTGTACCACTCGATCTACGATGAGCTACTGCCCATTTCCAGTACAGACCAACTCGCCGAGGACTACGTGGCCGGCGGCGCACACGTCACGTACCGACGCAACCGTGCCAGCGAGCGCATCTCACTTGCCCTCTCAGGAGGTCATGATGCACTCGGCTGGCTTGATGAACGCATGCGCGGCAAGGCATTGCCAACGCACCCCGATGTCCGGACAGTGCTCTCGACCGTCCTATCACCGCGCGCTCTGATCATGTACGCCCGGCAAATCGTGGCGGTTGCGAAGCTCTTCGCAGGACGGCTCTGAACGGGGCTCAGCGCGCCTTGACGGCTAGGAGCGCGGCGGCCAGTGTCCGCGCCGAGGAGGGTTGAGCGGGATCCAGGCCGGTGAGCTCGGCGACCCGCCGCAATCTGTAGTCGAGCGTATTGGGATGCACATGCAGCGATTTGGCGGCCAGCTGTCGACCATGCTCGTGCTGCAAATACGCACTGAGCGCCTGCTGCAAGTGCGGGTGCGCCGCCAGTGGCTGAACCGTCGCGGCGAGCAGATCGCGGGCCCTTCCCGGACGGGTGATCTGGTATTCCAGAAGCAGATCGGAGAGCCGGTAGGCCCCCGGCCCCCGACCGAGTCTCAATGCAAGCAAGGCCAATTCACGCGCCTCGTCGGCTGCGGCGGCAATCTCGGCGGGGTCGGCCGCGTGGGATACCCCGACCGTGACCGGCCCACCGGCCACTTCGGAGAACATCGGCAACAGTGATTCCACCGCGCCCGTCGCGGGCAACAAGATGGTGCCGCCGCGGCCATCCAGCGCCGCGAGCACGGGCTCGCGCGCATACCCGTCGACGATGTCCTGCACCCGGTGCGCACGGCGCCGCGCCACCACGGTGTTGTTGGCCGGCTCCGGCATGTAGAGGAACAGCACGTGGTACGACAGCGCCAACGTGACGCTCGCCCGCTCCGCCGCCTCCTCCCACGGCGTTCCCTTGACCAAGGCGTCGAACAGATCACGCCGGGCATCCGCCGCCGCGCCGTAAACACCTTGGCGCTCTTCGAGATATGCTGCGGTGACCGCGGGCAGCATGACCTGGAGGTAACGCTGGAGCTGCACGCTGATCGCCAACACCTCGTCGACCTCATCGGCGGTTGCCAGCTCCCGGAGGGTCTCGATACCGACCCGCGCGGCGACGTTGTAGACGGCCAACACCGCGGGCAGCGGAATGTCCTCCTGTGCCCGCCGGGATGCGGCCAGGATCGACACCGCGAACTCCTCTTCGGTGGGCGCCCGCGACTCCAGCATCACCCGGGCGAAGATCCGGAAATGCTGCTTGGTGAACTCGGTGATCTCACCGTCCAGAACCTCACGTGGCAGCATTCCGTAGTACGGCACCTCCGCGGCGAAGCAGTCCACCGCGCGGCGTGCCGTCTCCGGCAGCCGACGCATGAACCGATCACTGAGTGACGCCGTCATCAGCGGACTCCAACCCTCTCCCACCGCGTCGTGGAATACCCGTATCCCCACGGATGACATCCGTGAGGCCACTGCGCACCCTACCGGCCCGCACACGAGTTCGGAGGTTTGCTCGAAGGTTCATCGCAGGACGCCCGGGGTTATTGGGACCGGTCATAGCTTTCACCCCTGAGCCTCGTGTCATCCACCAAGTTCGCCCGGAGTCACACACTTCTGGCTAGACCCCCTCCTACATTTCAGTGATGACGGCCATCGCCCCACGGCGTTCATTCAACGAGCTGGTCACCCGGTACTGGACCCTGATGTCGCGGGTGTACAACTTCCCGCTCGTGCAGCGTCACATCTATAGCCCGGCACAAACGGACACCATCAGGCAGTTGCGCGAGCACGACGCCCGTCGCATCGCCGATATCGCTTGTGGCACCGGAATATTGGCATCACGGATCCAGAGTGAACTGCCGTCGGCGACCGTCTTCGGCGTGGACATGTCCGATGGCATGCTTGCCAAGGCACGGGCCCGCTCTGCCGACGTGCAGTGGCAGAAGGCACCCGCGGAGCAGCTCCCATTCGCGGATGGCGCCCTCGACGCCGTGGTGACCACCTCCGCGTTCCACTTCTTCGATCAGCCCGCCGCGCTGTCGGAGTTCCACCGCGTGCTGGCCCCGGGCGGCATGGCCTCGGTCGCCACGATCTGCCCGAAGGAGCGCCGCTGGATGCGCAACAGAACCGGGGAACGCGGCCCGGCGCATTTCCCGACGGCGGGCGAAATGGAGCGGCTGTTCGCGGGTGCCGGTTTTGACGTCGTGGTGCACCGCCCGGTGGCCCGCCCTGTCACACCACCGCTGGTCTCCGTCGACTGGATCTGTGTGGGCCTCAAGACCTGACTACTACCTGCCCGGCAGCCTGACCAAGCCGTTCGGCCATCCATTACCCTCACTGATTGACGTCCGCCTCGCAACGTAAATCTGTCAGGAGTGCCCCATGGAGGGTTTCAGCGGCAAGGTCGCCGTGGTCACCGGTGCCGGTTCGGGAATCGGCCGTGCACTGGCCGTCGAACTGGCGCGTTCGGGCGCCAAGGTCGCCATCAGCGACATCGACAACGAGGGCCTGGCCGAGACCGAACGCCAGATCAAGGCTCTCGGTGCCGACGTACGCTCGGACCGCCTCAATGTCGCCGAACGCGAGGCTTTCCTGCTCTACGCCGATGTCGTCAAAGAACATTTCGGCAAGGTCAACCAGATCTACAACAACGCGGGCATCGACTTCCACGGCGACGTCGAAGCGAGTCAGTTCAAGGACATCGAGCGCATCATCGACGTCGACTTCTGGGGCGTCGTCAACGGCACCAAAGCCTTCCTGCCGCACCTCATCGCCTCCGGCGACGGCCACGTCGTCAACGTCTCGTCCATATTCGGAGTGATGGCGTGCCCGGGCCAGAGTGCCTACAACGCAGCGAAATTCGCGGTGCGCGGCTTCACCGAGTCGCTGCGGCAGGAGATGATCGTCGCCAAGTTGCCCGTCGCCGTCACCTGCGTGCACCCCGGCGGCATCAAGACCAATGTGGCCCGCAACGCCACCATGGCCGAGGGCTATGACCACGCCGAGTTCGCGAAGTTGTTCGACCTGCTCGCGCGCACCAGCCCCCAGGCCGCCGCACGGATCATTCTCACCGCCGTGCGCAAGAAGAAGCCCCGCGTGCTCGTCGGGCCGGATGCGAAGGTGATCGACGTCTTGGTCCGGCTGACGGGTGCGCGGTACCAGGATCTGTTCGTGCTGGGCGAGCGGTTCCTGATGCCCAAACGTTCCCACTGACCCACTACTCTGACTATTTGACAGTCGTCTAACAAGGAGACACTTATGGAAGGCTTCAGCGGCAAGGTCGCCGTGGTGACCGGCGCGGGTTCGGGTATCGGACGCGCACTGGCCGTCGAACTGGCGCGTTCGGGCGCCAAGGTCGCCATCAGCGACGTGGATGCCGAGGGGCTGGCAGAAACCGAGCGCCAGGTAAAGGCGCTGGGCGCCGAGGTTCGCTCCGATCGCCTCAATGTTGTTGAGCGCGAAGCCTTCCTGCTCTACGCCGACTCCATCAAGGAGCACTTCGGCAAGGTCAACCAGATCTACAACAACGCCGGCATCGCCTACCAGGGCGAGGTAGAGGAAAGCCAGTTCAAAGACATCGAGCGCATCATCGAAGTCGACTTCTGGGGCGTCGTCAACGGCACCAAAGCCTTCCTGCCGCATCTGATCGCCTCCGGCGACGGCCACGTCGTCAACGTGTCCAGCCTGTTCGGCGTGCTCTCCATGCCCGGCCAAAGTGCTTACAACTCCGCCAAGTTCGCGGTACGCGGCTTCACCGAATCGCTGCGCCAGGAAATGATCATCGGCAAGAAGCCGGTCGCGGTCACCTGCGTGCACCCCGGCGGCATCAAAACCGCCATCGCACGCAACTCCACCACCGCCGAGGGCTACGACCAGCAGGCGATGGCCGCGATGTTCGACAAGTACCTGGCGAACACCAGCCCGGAGGCTGCCGCCCGCATCATCCTCACCGCGGTGCGCAAGAAGAAGCCGCGCGTGCTGGTCGGTCCCGACGCCAAGATCCTGGACGTCATCGTTCGACTGACCGGCGCCCGCTACCAGGACATCTTCTCGCTGGTCACCCGCTTCATCCTGCCCCGCCCGGGGAAGTAACCCCGGCATCGATCATGCGCGCCGTACTACCGCGCGGCGCGAATGATCGACGGCAAGAAGGTACCGATGACGGTTTGATCGAACACCATCGTGCTGGGAAGCCGGTTGTGCACGATCGCCACCGAGATCCTGCGTTTCTGGTCGGCCCATCCGAAGGATCCGCCGGCGCCGATGTGCCCGAAGCCGCCACCGATCACGGGGACCGTCAACGAGTGATACCCCCGGTGCCAGCCCATCGGTAGCCCGAGCGTGTGGTCGATCTGATAGCTGTTCTTGCGACCCAGTCCACGGGTGATCTCCGGTGACAGCAGCCGCACACCGTCCACGCTGCCGTCACCCGCGAGCGCGGAATAGAGCTTGGCCAACGCAGGCGCGGTGCAGCAAGCGCTGCCTGCCCCGCAACGCAAATCCATCACGGGCGCGCTGGCGTGCCCGTCGTCGGCGAGCAGCATTTCAGCACCCGGCTGGTACAGCGTCGAGGCGGCACCCTTGGCGCCCGGCATCTTGTCGAGCACACCCATCACCGGAGGGGCCGTGCGACGGATGAACCCAGACCGTGCGACCCGGTCCAAATATGGTGTGAGCGCGGCAGATTGCGACGGAGCGCCGACAGGCGGGCGTCCCATGTAGATGCCGTCGACACCCAGCGGCTCGGCCAGCTCGGTACGGTACAGCTCTTCCAAATCCTTACCGGTGACCACCTTGGCCAGCCGTCCCATCAGCCAGCCGATCGACAGCGCGTGGTACGCCGGCCGGCCAAAGTAGCGGTCCACCGGGGCCGCGGCCAACCTGTCGGCCATCAGATCCGGATCGAACATCTCCTCGTAGTTGTGCGCGATCCCCGTCAGCCGCGACAGACCGGCCGTATGCGAGAGGACCTCGTCGACCGTGATCGCTTCCTTGCCGTTGGCGGCGAACTCCGGCCAGTAACGAGAGACCGGCGCGCGGTACTCCAACAGCCCGCGGTCCACCAGCCGGTGGATGATCGTCGCGGTCACGCCCTTGGACGCCGAGAAGATCACCGGAGCGGTATCACGCGTCCACTGCTCGCCCTTCTGCGCCAACCCTGCCCACAGATCCAGCACGGGCTCGCCGTCCACGTACACGCAGATGGCGCCGCCGCCGACGCGATACCGGGTGAAGGCGAACGAGAAGACACGGACCACCCCTCGGAACTCGGGGCGCGCCCAACCGTTCACCCCCGGCGGCAGCTCCATGCCGCGTTCCAGCGGCGGATAAGCCAGGGGAATGGATGCAGGTCGCGATGGTTCCGTAGCCGCGTCGTCGAGGCCGTGAGGTTGTGCCATAAGTAACAGTGAGTACCAGGTACTCAACATCTAGGCAAGGGCGACGGTGAGATGTCGGACAGATACCCAATCGGGGCGCACCGATTGGGGGCGCTTCACGACCCCGGCGCTTTAGCCGACCGCCTTGACGATCTGAGGCCACAAGAATGCGAAGGAGATCTGGTCAAGGGCCATGGTCAGCGGAAGCCGGTTGTGTGCGAAGCCGACGGCAATCTTGCGCTTGGGGTCGGCCCACCCCATCGAGCCGCCAAGGCCGATGTGGCCGAACCCGCCGCGGAATCCGTTCATGGGAAGCGACATGTAGCCCAAGTGCATGCCCATGGGGAACAAGATGGTCCGGTCGATGGTCAGATTGGTCTTACGGCCAAGCCCGGCAACAATTTCCGGCGAGAGGAACTCGCGACCGTCAACACTGCCACCACCGGCCAGGGCGGCGTACATCTTGGCCAGCGCGGGCGCTGTCGCCACCGCATTGGCAGCCGGGGCCTGCATGTCGTACAAGGCCGAATTCAGCGTTCCGTCGTCGGCGAGAATCCGCTCCATTCCCGGCTCGTACATCGTGGCGATGGCGCCCTCGAAACCGGGAATGCGGTCGATGGCACGGATGACCGTCGGCAGTACCCGCCCCACCACAGGCCGGTTCGCCACCGGGTCCAGGAAGGGATACATCGAGGCGGCCTTGGTCGACGAGGTGCGCGGTGGGCGGCCCAGGTGAATCCCGTCAACCCCCAGCGGCTCGGCGATCTCGGTCTGGAACAGCTCGCGCATGTCCTTCCCGGTGACCGCACGGGCCAGCCCCGCGAGCAGCCACCCGAAGGTAAGTGCGTGATAGGCACGCTTACCGTAGAACTTGTCGACGGGGGCCGCGGCCAGGCGCTGCTCCATCAACTCGTGATCGGCGATTTCCTCTGCGTGGTAAGCGATCCCGTCCAGTCGGGAAAGACCCGCGCGGTGATCGAGAACCTGGCGGACCGTGATCGACGACTTGCCGTTGGCCCCGAACTCCGGCCAGTAGCGCGCCACCGGAGCGTCATAGGCAAGCAGTCCGCGGTCTACCAGGCGATGAATGACCGTGGCGGCCACACCCTTGGACGCCGAAAACACCAGCGCGCCGGTATCGCGTGTCCAGCCCTGCCCGGCAGCGGCCGCACCGGCCCAGATGTCCAGGGCGGGTTCACCGTCCACGTAGACGCAGAGCCCACCGCCACCGAGCCGATACTTGGTGAACATCCAGTCGAAGGTTCGGACGACGGAGGAGAGCTCGGGGCGCGCCCACCCCTCTACTCCGTTGGGCAGCCGCAACCCGGGCTGATCCCCCGAATAGAACTCATCGCCGCGTGCAGGTGCTGTGGCCGCAACATTGGGGCCCAGAGGGATCGCCATAATGAACATTTAGGTACCACGTGTCAAATAATCGGGTCAAGTCACAATCTGATTGCCGACGGCGTCACCCCAGGTCAGCGAGCTTGGGTCAGCCGCGCAGCAGAATCTGATGATCGTTAAGCCAGGTGTCCACTACTCGCTGTGGATCCGCGCCACCGGATACTTCGCGGGTCATCGCCGCCAGGTCACCGGTGGTCAGCTCGCCGGCCACCTTATTGAGCGACAAAACCTGCGGTTCGGACAGTTCATTGCGCCGGTACAGCGGAACGACGTTGTTGGCCGGCAGCCAGCTTTTTTCGTCGTCCACCAAGGTGACCCCATCGGCCGGAAGGGCCGGGCTGGCGGTGGACGTCCAGGCCACTGCCACCTCTGCGCGCTTGAGCGCCGCGAAAAGTTCACCGGTACTGGGAAATTGACGCGGATTACCCGTCGAGCAAGAACCTATGCGCGCGACGGGAACGGGCCCCGGCCCCACCTGCCCGGCACGCGCCAGTTCATCGCAATGCCGCGCTAACCCGGCAAGCGTGGGTTTGGCCGAGACACTCGTCGTTCCGGACGGAACCGCAATGGCCGGACGATCCTCTGCCGTCCCGTAGTCGGCGGCCGCGACGCCTGCGGGCAGCGCGGCGATCATGGCCTTATACGTGACTTCCTCGTCTCCGCTGGCCCGCTGCTGCGGGGCGAACTGTCGCAACAACCTTCCCGTGAATCCCGGCGCGACGCTCGCGATACCGGTATCCAATTCTGCTACCGGGTCGGCACTCTCACGCACCTTGGTGTCGATACCGGTCGCCCTCACCACCGCCGCGTAGATGCGCGCGAGCACTCGGTACTGCGGTTCCTTCGTGGTGACCACCGTCAAATACGGCGCGGGGCCGCCATTCTCCGAACAACCAGCCAGCATGGCCACTGCGATCAGCAGCCCCACCGCCCACGCACGAAAAATCAAACGGGATCAGTCGCTCTCGTGCGCGACAGCTTGAACAGCCGCCGCCACCGCGGGTCCGACGCGTGGATCCAGCGGGCTGGGCACGATCTTGTTCGGGGCCAGATCGGGCTCGACAACCGAGAAGATCGCCTCGGCTGCCGCCACTTTCATCCGCTCGGTGATCCTGGTCGCCTCAGCGTCGAGCGCGCCACGGAACACACCGGGGAAGGCCAGCACGTTGTTGATCTGATTCGGGAAATCGCTGCGTCCGGTCGCCACGATCGCGGCGTACTTGGCCGCAATATGCGGGTGGATCTCAGGATCGGGGTTGGAGCAGGCGAAGACAATGCTGTCGTCCGCCATGGTCGCGATGAGCGACTCGTCGACCTTTCCGGCCGAAACGCCCAGGAAGACATCGGCACCCGCGAGCGCCTCGGCCTGTCCGCCGGTGAGGCCACGCGGGTTGGTGCGCGCCGCAAGGTCTGCCTTGAACTCGTTGAGGTCATCGCGGCTGGAATGCACGATGCCCTTGGAGTCCAGCACCGTGACATCGGTGATGCCGTCTGCCAGCAGGATGTTGGCGCAGGCGACACCGGCCGCGCCCGCGCCGGAAATCACCACCTTGAGAGACTTCTGGTCGCGGCCCAGTACCCGCGACGCACCCATGAGCGCGGCCAGCACCACGATGGCGGTGCCATGCTGGTCGTCGTGCATCACCGGGCAGTCCAGCGCCTCGATCACGCGACGCTCGATTTCGAAACATCGCGGCGCGGAGATGTCCTCCAGGTTGACCGCGCCGAAGGTGGGACGCAGACGGATCAGCGTCTCGACGATCTCGTCGGGATCCTTGGTGTCGAGCACGATCGGGATGGAGTTGAGGCCCGCGAAGGTCTTGAACAGCGCGCTCTTGCCCTCCATGACGGGCAGCGAGGCCGACGGACCGATATCGCCGAGACCGAGCACGGCGCTGCCGTCGCTCACGACCGCAACCAGACGATGCGCCCAGGTGTACTTCTTAGCCAGGCTGGCGTCGGCCGCGATGGCCCGCGACACCTGTGCGACACCCGGGGTGTAGGCAATCGAGAGTGCGCGCTGGGTATCCAGCGGCGACTTGAGCTCTACCGACAGCTTCCCATCGATATGTGCTTCGAAAATCTCTTCATCTGTCACGACAACGTCGGATGCGGTCACAGCGTGAGACTACTGGCCCCCGTGGAGGTCACTTCTGGCGACTCAGGAACTGTGAGCAGCCCGTTACGAGCCCGCCACGAATCCGCGCACCGACTCGGCGATCATCTGCACCGCGATCGCGGCCAGGAGCAGGCCCGCGACGCGCGCCAGCAGCATGATTCCGCCCTCCCGCAACACCCTGATCAGCACCGTCGAGAACCTCAGCGTGAGATACAGCACCAGGTGCACACACAGGATCGCGGCGGCTATGGCCAGATAGGTGCCCACCTGTCCCTGCGCCTGACGGACCGCGATGATCGTCGCCGCGATGGCGCCGGGCCCCGCCATGAGGGGCGTGCCCAGCGGAACGAGCGCCACATTCACACCGCTGTCGGCGTTCTGGCTGGTGGCACCCCCCATCAGCAGTGACAGACCGGTGATGAGCAGCAGCAGGCCACCGGCACCCTGCAGCGCGGGCACTCCTATATGTAGGTACGTCAGGATCGCCTGCCCACCGATCGCGAACATCGAGATGACCGTCAACGAGACCGCGGGGGCCTGCCACGCGGCGCGATGACGCTCGGAAGCCGGCGCCCGTCCCGTCAGCGACAAAAACACCGGTACCGCACCGGGCGGATCCATGATGACCACCAGAGTGATGAACACCGAGGTGAACACCGCGATATCGAATGTCACGACATCAGTGTCCCAGGCGATCCTTCAGGTTCGCGGGTTACCATCGCGCAGCACGGTTCCGCAGAATTGGTTTGCGAGCAGGGAGCCCACATCATGGCGCGATTTCCGTCGGTCAATCCGTCGTCGTTGCGTTCGCCCATCCGCGGCCGTGAACCGGAAACCGACGCCAAACGCATCCCGGTTCCCCTCGCCCGCGCCATCGTGGACTGCGGCGTCTACGTCGACGGAGTACGTCTGCCGGGCAAGTACACCCCCACCGCCGCGCTGGAGAAGGTGCGCTCGCTGGATCGCGGATTCGTCTGGGTGGGCCTGCATGAACCCGACGAACATCAGATGGAAGCCGTCGCGGGTCCGTTCGGATTACACCGGCTGGCCGTCGAAGACGCGGTGCACGCACACAACCGGCCGAAACTCGAACGCTATGACGACACCCTCTTCCTGGTGCTCAAGACCGTCAATTATGTTGAACACGAATCAATTTCAACCGCCCGCGAAATCGTGGAGACCGGCGAGATCATGATCTTCGTGGGTGGCGACTTCGTGGTGACGGTGCGCCACGGCGACCACAGCGGCCTGGCGAAGGTGCGTGCACAGATGGACGCCGACCCCGACCACATGCGGCTGGGCCCCTACGCCGTCATGCATGCGATCGCCGACCGTGTCGTCGACTCCTACCTCGAGGTCTCCGATCTGGTGGAGGACGATATCGACTCGATGGAGGAGAACGTGTTCTCTCCACGGTCCGCCACCGACATCGAGCACATCTACATGCTCAAACGCGAAGTGGTGGAACTGCGCCGCGCGATCAGCCCGCTCTCGGTCGCGCTGAGCAAGCTGACCCAGGACCACAACGACCTCATCGCCAAGGAAGTCCGCCGCTATCTGCGCGACGTCCTGGATCACCAGACCCATGCCGCCGACCAGATCGGAAGCTACGACGAGATGCTCACCTCTCTGGTCAACGCCGCGGTCGGCAAGGTGGCGATGCAGCAGAACACTGATATGCGCAAGATCAGTGCCTGGGTCGCCATCGTGTCGGTGCCCACCATGATCGCCGGGATCTACGGCATGAACTTCGATTTCATGCCCGAACTGCACCAGCCCTGGGGTTACCCGGCGGTGCTGCTGGTCATGGTCAGCGCTTGCACCTTCGTGTACCGCACCTTGCGGCGCAACCGCTGGCTGTAATCCTCCGCGAACGTAACCACATGCACGCGCGAACGCTGATTCTCGTGCGTGTGGTTACTGTCGATGCGTCAGGATGGCTGCGCGTGCGCCCGTGACGGGTCCATCACATCGATATCGGCCTGCCGCCACGCGTCCCGGAGCGCATCGGCACCCTTGAGCCGCACCCAAGCAGCCTCGTTGGCGGTGATGGGCACCGCCGCCAAAAACCGCACGGGCGAGAGCGGTTCGGGCAATACGAGGTCCGGCACCTCGCTGGCTTGCAGCAGTACCGCGGTGAACGCCTGCCGGTCCGGATCGTCCCAGAGCGGCTGTCCCAGGTCGACAAGCGCATCGTCGGTGAGCACCAGCCCCTCCACCGCAGGCGAGGCGGCCAGCACCGCAAGGGACCGGGCCAGACCGGGAAAGACGTTGCCGCGCAGACTGATCAGCACCTCAGCGCGCGGGCCGCGTTCATCGGATGTCAACATCTCCCCCGGATCGGACATCGGGTAGCGCGCGGCGCCCACGGACACGAAATGTGTCAGCCCGGCATCGTCGGGCCCGTAACGCAGCAGCTCGTAGGGCTCGGATCCCAGGAACGTGACGGATGCCGAATCCGGCTCGCCCGCACCGCGCCCGGCGAAGTAGCCGGCCAAATGCGCGAGTACCCGGCGGACGATCTCGTCCGAATTCATACCTGCACTGTTCACTCGCCGACGGCGGCCAGAGAAAGATTCTCACCCGAGGCCGCGTCGAAGATCACCAGCTTGCCTGTGTCGATGATCAGCTCGATGGGCTGGCCCTCCACGACCTTGGACGCCGCGGCCAGCCGCGCCACGAATTCGTTCTCGCCGACCTCGGATTCCTGCGCGAGCTCGGTCAGCTCGGCGGACTTGGCCGCACCACCCTCGGTGGTGAAGTGCACGTACTTGTCCGAGCCCAGCGACTCCACCACGTCGGCATTGACCGTGAGCGTCAGGCCGGTGATCCGCTTGTACGTGTCGACCAGGGCGGCGTCCTCGAACTGTTCGGGGCGAATACCCACGATCACGTCACCGGAAGGCTTCTTGGCCGTGATGCCGGCATACACACCGGCATCGAGCGTCACCTCACCGAAGGGCAGCTGCACACCCACATCGGTGAGCGTGGCCGGAAAGAAGTTCATGGCCGGAGAACCGATGAAGCCGGCGACGAACAGGTTGGCCGGAGTGTCGTACAGCTCCTGGGGCGCACCGACCTGCTGGACCTTTCCCGCGCGCAGCACCACCACCCGATCCCCCAGCGTCATCGCCTCGGTCTGGTCGTGCGTGACGTAGACGGTGGTGGTACCCAAACGCTTTTGCAGGCGCGCGATCTCGGTACGCATCTGCACTCGCAGCTTGGCGTCCAGATTGGACAACGGCTCGTCCATCAGGAATGCCTTGGGGCTACGCACGATCGCACGACCCATCGCCACCCGCTGCCGCTGACCGCCAGAAAGGTTGGCGGGCTTGCGGTCCAGATAGTCGGTGAGATCCAGGATCTTGGCGGCCTCTTCGACCTTGGCGTTGACATCGGCCTTGCTCATCTTGGCCAAGGTCAGCGGAAACGCGATGTTCTGGCGCACCGTCATATGCGGATACAACGCGTACGACTGGAAGACCATCGCGATATCGCGATCCTTGGGAGCCTTCTCGTTGACCCGCTGGCCCGCGATGGTCAGCTCACCAGAGGAGATGTCTTCAAGTCCGGCAATCATGTTCAACGTGGTGGACTTACCGCACCCCGACGGACCGACCAGGATGATGAACTCGCCGTCGGCGATGTTCAGGCTGACGTCCTGGACCGCGGCCGAACCATCCGCGTACGTCTTGGACACCCGATCGAGCACTATCTCAGCCATCGCTAACCCTTCACTGCGCCGGAGGTCAATCCGGCGACGATCCGTCGTTGGAATATGAGCACGAAGATGATGATCGGCACCGTGATGACGATGGCGCCGGCCGCGATCGATCCGGTGGGCTCCTCGAATTGCGAACTGCCGGTGAAGTTGGCGATTGCCACCGGGGCGGTGATGGACCGGTCGGTGGCGGTCAGCGAGATCGCCAACAGGAGGTCGTTCCACGCGAAGATGAACACCAGGATCGCGGAGGTGACGATGCCGGGTGTGGCCAACGGGGCGATGACCTTCCGGAACGCCTGTGCCGGAGTGGCGCCATCCATCTTGGCTGCCTTCTCCAGCTCCCAAGGGATCTCACGGAAGAACGCCGACAGCGTGTAGATGGCCAGGGGCAGCGCGAACGTGATGTACGGAATGATCAGACCGGGCCAGGTGTCGAACAGGCCGATGGACCGCTCGATGTTGAAAATCGGCGTCACCAGGGAGATCTGCGGGAACATCGCGATGAGCAGGGCGGCCCCGATGAGCGCCTTCTTGCCGGGGAAGTCCAGTCGCGCCACCGCGTAAGCGGCCATGGTGCCCACACCGACGGCAATCACCGTCGCGATCAGTCCGATGCCGATGGAATTGACCAGCGCCGAGGTGAAGACGTTGCCGCTGAAGATGCCGCGGTAGTTGTCGAGGGTCACCGGCCAGGGTAAGAACTTGCCGTCCTTGACCGACGACGTGGGCTTGAGCGACAGGCTCAACACCCACAGCACCGGCACCAGCGCGTAACACAGCACCAGCACATCGGCGATCACCCATCCCGAAAGCTGCCGGGCCCGGCGCGAATCGCGCGCGCTCACCGTGCGTCCTCGTCGTCCGCGGTCGGTGCCGAGGCCCCGAAACCCTTGATGAAGATGAAGGCGATGACGGCCACACACAGGAAGATCAGGACACTGATCGCCGAGCCGAGTCCGACGTTGAACGCCTTGAACAGATTGTCGTAGCCCAATATCGACACCGATCCCGTGTTGTTGCTGCCACCGGTGAGTACATAGATGTTGTCGAAGATCCGGAACGCATCCAGGGTGCGGAACAACAGAGCGACCAGAATCGCGGGCTTCATGATCGGGATAGTGACGCGGATCAACCGGCTCCAGCCGTTGGCACCGTCGACCTGAGCGGCCTTCAACAGATCGTCGGGCACCAACGCCAAACCTGCCAGTAGCAGCAGCGCCATGAACGGTGTGGTCTTCCACACCTCGGCCAGGATCACCACCGCAAGCGATGGAATCTGTTGCGTCAACGGCGCACTCCCTGTCGGGAGCAGATTGGCAAGGTATCCCGTGCCCGGCGTCCATGCGTAGTACCAGCTGTATGACGCTGCCACGGTGACGATTCCGTACGGGATCAGCACGGCGGTGCGCACCACCCCCCTACCGAAGATGGTCCGGTGCATCACCAGCGCGAGGGTCAGTCCGAGCGCGAGCTCGATGATCACCGAAATCACGGTGATCGCAAGGGTCACGAGAAGCGCGCTCCACCAATATCTGTCGGACAACACGGTGATGTAGTTGTCGAACCACACGAACTTGCGATCCTGCGGGCTGGCGAAGTTGTACCTCTGCAGGCTGAGCCATACGGCGTAGCAGATGGGATACGCGGTGACCGCGAGCATCAGGATGGCGGCGGGCGCGATGAGCAGCAGACCGAGCCGACGCTCGGCCTTCTTTCCCTCGGAGTCCGTCTTTGAGGTCATGGAATCAGCCCCCGGCCGTCAACGGCCTTTTGCACCTGATCGGTGAGCAGGTCGGCGGTGCGCTCGGGATCGATCCCGGTGATCGGGGACAGTGCCGCCGAGACTCGTGTCGAGATGGCTTGGTAATACGGTGAGGCGGGTCGTACCGCGGCATTGGCGAGTTGCTCGCGGATGATCGCGTAGGCCGGATACTTGGCCTGGAATTCGGGATCGTCATAGAGCGAGGAGTCCACCGCGGGCAAGCCGCCCTCGATCGCCGTCGCCTTCTGATTCTCCCGGTTGCGCAAGCAGTTCAGCGCCTCGAATGCCTGAGCCTTGTATCGAGTCGTCCTGGCGACCGCGATGTTCAGCCCGCCGATCGTGACCCTGGCGGGCTGTCCTTCGACCGCGGCGGGAAACGGAGCGAAACCGAGCGCCGCACTGGCCGCCTCGTACGCGGCGGTGAACTGCTCATCGCTCGGATCGAAGCGACCCGCGTCGCCGATCGCGCCGGTCAAATCCGGCCGCCGGTCCAGACGCAGGAACGGCACCCCGCCCTTGATGGCGTTCTCCATCATGCTGGCCATGACGAACGGCCAATTGATCTCGAATGCGGCCTTGCCCTGCTCGAAGGCCAATCGCGCTGTCCCCTCATCGGTCTGGGTGATCGATGGATCGGCGCCGTCGGCCGTGGCGATCGACTTGATGATCCGCAACGCGGTGACCGTCGCGGCGCGATGCTCGGGGGTGTCGCTGAGGGTGACCGTCTTGCCGTCGTCGGCCAGCACGGAGCCGCCGGCACTGACCAGCAGGGTGTTGAACAGCACCACGAGGCCCTCGTACTGCTTGCCCTGTAACGCAATCCAGCTGGGACCGCCGGAGCGCGCGAACCCCTCGGCCTCCCGGACCGTCTGATCCCAGGTGGCGGGCGGTTCGGGGAGCAGGTCCTTGCGGTACCAGAGCAGCTGGGTGTTGGTGCTCAGCGGGGCCGCGTACAGCTTGTCCTTCCAGCGGGCGCTGGCCAACGGGCCGGCCAGGGTGTCGCGCTGCGCGTTGGCCTCGGTGACGCCCGCCGGGTCATCGGAAAGCGGTAGTGCCCAACCCGCTTCGGCGAACTCCGCGGTCCAGACCACGTCCATGCCCATCAGGTCCAGGGTGCGGTCGTTGCCGGTCAACCGGCGGGCCAGCTGCAGCCGTTGTTCGTCGGCTCGCTTCGGGAGGCTGACCTGTCGAATGGTGAACCGGCCACCGAGCTCTTTGTTGCATCGCTGCGCCGCGGCGGTGAAGGTGGCTGCCTCGCTGGCAGGGGTATAGAAGCGGATGACGATCTCGTCGTCGGAGCGGGCGCATCCCGTCAGCGCGGCCAGTGTCAGGCAGGCGACGCCCAGCGCCACGCCCTTCCGTCGGAACCATCCGGCCGACGACTCCAGCACGACCGCCTCCTGGTCCGTTGACGTGGCTCGGCACCTCCGCGTGCCGGCACGGCGGGCACACCCGTCCCGCGCGGCAACCGTAGAGCGAAAACCAGGTGACATGCAACATGTTCGGTGCGCGCGTCCCATTCTCGGGGGCACCGGCAACGCCGCAGGCCAGCGCCGTACGGCGCAGAACCGATGGGGTCTAGATGGCTAGTTTGGCCAGCATGTCGCGCGCGGCCTCGGCCTGCCCCGGCTCGCACAACACGTCATAACGTCCCGCGACCAGCTGCATCGTCGACGCGAAATCTCTTGTGCCCCTTGTCATCGCATAGGGAACCGCGGCCGTGACCAATCCGAACACCAGCCCGACGGTGAGCCCCACGATGAGCGAACCGGCCAGGTTTGTGCTGAACATTCCGAGCACCAGACCGATGAACAAGCCCAGCCATGCCCCACTGAGCATGCCGCCGCCGAGAACCTTGGGCCACGACAGTCGGCCGGTCACTCGCTCGACCTGCATCAGATTCACTCCGACGATGGTCACGTTTTCGACCGGGAACTGCTGATCGGACAGGTAGTCGACGGCACGCTGAGCCTCGGCGTAGGTCGGGTACGAACCGATGGGCCAGCCTTGCGGCGGTGTCGGCAACGACAACGGGGAACGCGGTGACGTCGAGCGCTGCGATTGCCCGGGGGTGAGCGGTTGTCCCACGAGTTGGGTCCTCCTGGAGAGTCGATGATGGACGGTGGCGCTCTAGCTAGCTCTCATTTAACGCCCGACGGTACCGGTTGGTGCCCCTTTGACCGCTACCTGCGACTTCCCGGCCGCAGCGCGGCCGGGAACGCCCTCGATACGCTAGGTTTGCGCCATGACTACCCCGGGCAACGAACCCTCCGGCACCAGCCCTGACGCCTCGTCCGGGTACGAATACCCGTCCCTGGAGAAGTCCAGCCCGCCGGTCGATCCCACTTCCGCCGCCAACCCGGTACCTCCGAGCGTTCCACCGGCCTGGGAGACCCCCGGAGCTCCTCCGGCCTACCCCGCCTACCCGAGCGCTCCGCCCGCGTACCCCACGGCTCCACCGCCGTATCCGACGGCGCCGCCCGCCTATCCGCAGTACGGCCAGGGCTATCCCCCGTATCAGTCGGGACAGCAACCGGGCGCGTATCCGCCAGCGGGGTATCCGGCCACCGGCGGATACCCCGGATACCCGCCGCCCGGCTACGCCGACCCCTACGGGTACGGCGCATACGGGCAGACCGGCGGTACCAACGGACTGGCCATCGGATCTCTGATCGCCTCGATCGCTGGCGTCTTCTGCGGCGTCGGATCGATCGCCGGCGTCATCATGGGCATCATCGCGCTCAACCAGCTCAAGACCTCACAGCAGGACGGCAAGGGTGTGGCCATCGCCGGGATCATCATCGGTGGCGCCGTCATCGCGTTCTGGCTGCTGATCATCGTCATCGGCATCGCCTCCGGCGGTAGCGGCAGCTCGGGGTCCTACTAGCCCGTCTGCGGCGCGTAAGGGGGCGCCTGCCGCGTCATACCCGCGGCCCGGCCCTTGCCCGCGATCACCAGCGCCATCTTGCGGCTGGCCTCGTCGATCATCTCGTCCCCGAGCATCACCGCACCGCGCGCACCGCCCGCAACCGAGGTATGCCACTCATAGGCGTCCAGGATCAGCTCCGCCCTGTCGTAGTCCTCCTGGCGCGGGCTGAAGATCTCATTGCCCGCCTCAACCTGCGCGGGATGCAGCACCCACTTCCCGTCGAAACCCAGTGCGGCCGAGCGGCCCGCGGCGACCCGGAAGGCATCGACGTCGCGCACCTTCAGATAGGGGCCGTCGATCGCATCGATTCCCTGGGCACGCGCGGCAACCAGGATGGTCATCAGCACGTGGTGATACGCCTCGCCGTCATACCCGGGCGGCTGTTCCCCGACCACCAGCGTGCGCATGCCGAGACTGGCCATGAAATCCGCGGGCCCGAAGACCAACGACTGCACGCGTGGGCTGGCCGAGGCGATCGCGTCGATGTTGGCGAGCCCCTCGGCATTCTCGATCTGTGCCTGGATGCCGATCGCGCCCACCTCAAGCCCGTGCGATCGCTCGATCTGGGTCAACAGCAGATCCAATGCCGTCACGTGTGAGGCGCCGGTGACCTTGGGCAGCAGGATGTTGTCGATATTGGCGCCGGCCCGCGAAACAACCTCCACCACATCGGCGTAGGTCCACTCGGTGGTCCAGTCGTTGACGCGCACCGATCTCAGCTGCCCGGACCAGCCGGGCGCGTTCAGGGCGTCGGCGATCCGCTGACGAGCCTCCACCTTGGCGGGAGCCGCCACGGCGTCCTCAAGGTCCAGGAAGATCTCGTCCGCGGCAAGGGTTTTCGCCTTGTCGATCATCTTCTGACTGCTGCCGGGAACGGCAAGGGTGGTCCGACGTGGACGGTACGGACGATGCAAGGGAGCTGCCACAGCTAGCCAGCGTAAAGCGCCGCTCTACGCGGTGGCGCGCCTCCCGTATCTCTCCTTGGCCTCCACCGGTGTGAGCGTGATCGGACGCAGGGGTGTCTTGGCCTTGTAGAAGTCACGCAGCGCGGTGTGGGTCATCGGAAGACTCTGCCGCAGAATCGATGTCTCCACCTTCGGCACACTGGCGATGCGCATCCCCGCGGACACCAGCGGGCGGTAGGCGGCGTCGACGATCCCCGGCTGGTCGAACTGACCCAGCTCCCGCATCCAGCGCGGCAGGGTCGCGATGGTCGCCGGCGCCAGCAGTCGGCTGATCGCCCAGAACTGCAGATTGCTGTTGCCCGACCGTGGGGTGCGCAGCAGATAGTGCATGGCCTGCTGCGCGCGTTCCGAGGTGCACAGCTTGGGACGCATCTGAGTGAAGTACTCCCGCACCTCGTCGCGCGAGCGCGGGACGTCGGCCGGGTTGACGGTCTGCAGTTCGGCGGCGATCACACACTCCGACCAGTACCGGTCTTCCTCCGCCGGGCTCAGCGGCCCGGGGCCGAACACCTCGTAGCACTTGAGCACCGAATGCCAACCGGTGACGTGGATCCACAGCTGCGAGGCCGGGTCATTGGCGCTGTACCGCGTTCCGGTGACCGGGTCGACGCCCTTGGACCGCGCGTGCACCTTTTGCAGATGCTCAGAGGCCTCGACGGCGGTCCGCGAATCGGCGGTCGCCACGATCAGGAAGTAGGCGAGAGTCCCGTCCATCCGTCCGCGCGGATCCCGATAGATGCCGGCCGCATCGGCCACCGCGGCGGCCAGATGAGGCTCGAAGTGCTCCAGTACCACCGAGCGCTGGAACCCGATCAGCGCGGTGGGGCTGGTCCACACCTTCCACGTCGGCGAACCGGGGCCGAAAAAGCCGTGGTCCTCGCGAGGGCGATCCGAACCAAGTTCCCAGTGGACGGCGACGTCCGGTGATGCGGTCATGCTGTAACGCTATCAATTGATTATGTTTACGTCTAGATACTGACTGTAAGTCAGATCACGAGGGCTTCGCGCGGCTCGAGATAGCCACCCGCCCATTTTTCGCCGCGCACCCGGACGAACGCGGCGTGCTCACGCCGGATTCGTCGGTGGCCCGAAGCTGACTGGGGTTTGCCCATTTTGCAACCGGACCGACATCTCGCCGGTATGGTTGCTCCGGTTCACATCGGTCACATCCGTCACGACTACATAGGTCAGAATGGGTGCCGACAGATGGGACCCAGGAGTACGGCCGGGGCCCGAGAAACGGGGCCCAAAGAGAGGGACCGAGTGGAGCTTCCGGGTTGGGTTGCGACGTCGGTGAACCATGCCCGCGGCGCGGCGCGGCGCGTCAAAGCCACCTCGGTGCCCTGGATACGGGTTGGTGGGCTCAGCGCCCTGGTGATCGTTGGCTCCGCGGTGGCGGCAAGCAGTGCCGAGGTCAGTGGTCAGGCGGTGGTGCCCGTTCCGATTCCGATGGCGGCCGCCGCCTCTGCACAGGCCGAAACGGGTCAGCTGAACCTGGTCACCGTGGTGCGTCCGCCGACCCAATACCGCGTCGCGCCGAGCGCCGCGATCGCTCCTCCGCCGCCGGGAATCGTGATGGCTCCCGGGGGACTTGGCATTCCGAAGATCGCGCTCGACGCCTATCAGAACGCCGAGCGCATGATGGCCAAGGCCGCACCGGGCTGCGGTGTGAGCTGGAATCTGCTGGCGGGCATCGGGCGGATCGAATCGGGCCACGCCAACAACGGTGCGACCGATGTGAAGGGCCGCGTGGTTCGCCCCATCTACGGCCCGAGCCTGGACGGCTCCCTGCCGGGTAACGAGGTCATCGTCGACCATGAGCAGAGCCTGTCTCAGGGTTCGCGGGTGTACGTCCGGGCCATGGGACCCATGCAGTTCCTGCCGAGCACCTGGAACCACTACGCCTCCGATGGCGACGGCGACGGCAAGGCCGACCCACAGAACGTTTTCGATGCCAGCCTGGCCGCCGCCCGCTATTTGTGCAGCGGTGGATTGAATTTGCGGGATCGCGCGCAAACGATGTCGGCCATCCTGCGCTACAACAACTCGGTGGCCTACGCGCAGAACGTGCTCGCCTGGGCCGCCGGCTACGCCACCGGCGTGATTCCCCTCAATCTGCCGCCGCTGACCGCCGCCGATGTGGCCCCCGAACGCAAGGCCCACCTGGGCGGGGGCGAGTCCCGCGGGCTGGGCCCGGGTTCGGTCACCGACGTCGCCAGCCTGTCACCTAATGACCCGCTGGCCCAGCTGCCGATCGTCACCCCCCTGACGCCCGACCGGGTCGGGGTCGTGGGCCCTCCCGGAGCAATACAACCGGCACCCGAGGCTCCGCAGGCACCGTGCATGTTCTTCTGTGCACCGCCGCCTCCCCCCGCCGCCGAGCCGTTCAACCCGTTCGCGCCACCGCCGCCCCCGGCCGAACCGTTCAATCCGTTCGCACCGAATCCGACACCGCAGCCGTTCAACCCGTTTGCCCCGCCCCCGCCCCCGGTGGAGTTGGGACCGGCCCCTGGACCTGCGCCTGCACCGGCAGCGCCAAAGCCCTAAACGGCACGTCCTAGACTCGGGTAGTGACATCCGAGCTCACCACGGCCGTGCGCAGCGCACTCGCCGGGGTAATCGACCCCGAACTTCGCCGTCCCATCACCGAATTGGGGATGGTCAAGGACATCACGTTCGACGACGCCCACAACGTCGAGATCGGGATCTACCTCACCACCTCCGGGTGTCCGAAGAAGGCTGAGATCGCCGAGCGGGTAACGCAGGCCGCCGCCGATGTCGACGGCGTGGGCACCGTGCGGGTGCAGCTCGACGTCATGAACGACGAGCAGCGCACCGAGCTGCGCAAGCAGTTGCGCGGCGACAGCCCCGAACCGGTCATCCCCTTCGCCCAGCCCGGCTCACTCACTCGTGTGTACGCAGTCGCATCGGGTAAGGGCGGCGTCGGAAAATCAAGCGTCACAGTCAACCTCGCGGCCGCGATGGCGGCGAAGGGACTCTCGGTCGGGCTGCTGGACGCCGATATCTACGGCCATTCGGTACCACGCATGATGGGTACCTCGGATCGCCCCACCCAGGTGGAGCGGATGATCCTGCCCCCGGTGGCCCATGACGTGAAGGTCATCTCGATCGCCCAGTTCACCCAGGGCAACACCCCGGTGGTGTGGCGCGGGCCGATGCTGCACCGTGCCCTGCAGCAGTTCCTGGCCGACGTGTTCTGGGGCGATTTGGACGTGCTGCTGCTGGACCTGCCGCCCGGCACCGGTGACGTCGCGATCTCGGTGGCCCAGCTCATCCCGGGTGCCGAGATTCTGGTGGTCACCACACCGCAGCAGGCCGCGGCCGAGGTCGCCGAGCGTGCGGGGGCGATCGCAACCCAAACCCGTCAGCGCATCGTCGGCGTGGTCGAGAACATGTCCTGGCTGGTGCTGCCCGACGGCACCCGCATGGAGGTGTTCGGGTCCGGCGGTGGCGACACCGTCGCCGAAAGCCTGACCCGAGTGGTGGGCACCAAAGTGCCGCTGCTGGGCCAGATCCCGCTCGATCCCGCGGTGCGCGAGGGCGGCGACGACGGTTTGCCGATCGTGCTCAGCCAGCCGGATTCGGCTGCAGGCCAGACCCTTCGCGCGGTCGCAGACAAGCTCTCCACGCGCAGCCGCGGGCTCGCGGGCATGTCGCTGAACATCGATACCGCCCGCCGGAACTAGCCCCACCTACCCGGGGGCAACGGGAGCGTCAGGTCGCGTCGGCGTCGTAACGCGTCGGACCGGGCTCCGCCGGCTTGGTGAGCTCAGGATTGGCGACCGGCGAAGTCACCGGCTCGGTGACCGCCTTCTTCACGTCGTCCAGCGGCCTGGTCAATGAATCGAGCACCGAATCATCGCCGTCCAGAAGATGTTTGGTGATGACGGCGCGAGGAGTCATACCGCGCAGCTTCTGCAGCTCGGCAAGCGGCTTGCGCACATCGTCGAATTCCGGCCCCAGCTCTTCCCGCAGGGAGGCCGTCGCGCCGCTGGCGTAATCGCGGACCTTGCGCAGGGACTCGGTGGTCCACCGAATCGCCCCGGGAAGCCGCTCCGGCCCCAAGACCACCAGCCCCACCACCAACAGGACTAACAGCTCGCCCCAGCCGACACTGCCGAACATCAGGAGCCGTCTGGACCGGGAGTAACTTTGAGCTCGACGGGACGACCCTGACGCAGCACCGTGATGGTGGCTTCCTGCCCGATCTTCAACTGCCGCACCGCGACCACGAACTCGTCGGCATCGGCCACCGTCCGGTTGCCTACCTTCACGACGACATCGTTCTCCAGCATGCCACCCTTTTCGGCGGGGCTGCCGGCCTTGACGTTGGCCACCTCGGCACCGGTGGCGGTCGCATTGCTGACCGTGCGGCTGCTGATGCCCAGCGTCGCGTGCACAATCTTGCCGTCGCGGATCAACGTCTGCGCGACCTCGGCAGCCTCGTTGATCGGAATGGCGAACCCCAGGCCACTGGAACTGTCGCTCAACGACTTTCCAGCGGTATTGATCCCGATCACCTGAGACTTCATGTCGATCAGCGGACCACCGGAGTTGCCGTGGTTGATGGCGGCGTCCGTCTGCAGTGCGTCGATCACGGTGTCGGTGTCACTGCCCTCACCGGAGAGAGGCACCGGGCGATGCAGCGCGCTGATGATGCCGCTGGTCACCGTGCTGCGCAGACCCAGCGGAGAACCGAAGGCGATGACCTCGGCGCCCACCGCGACCTTGTCGGAGTCACCGAGACGCGCCACCGTCAGGTTGTCGACGTTGTCCACCTTCAACACCGCGATATCCGTCTTCGGGTCGCGCCCCACGAGATTGGCGGGCACCTTCTTGCTGTCGTTGAAGATGACTTCGATCTTGAACTTTCCGGGGTTCTTCGCGGCGTCGGAGATCACGTGATTGTTGGTGATGACGTAGCCCTTGGGGTCGATGACGACGCCCGAGCCCTGTGCCACCTCGTCATCGGAGCTGGCCTCGATGGTCACCACCGCACTCTTGACCGCGTTGGCGACAGCGGTGAAGCGGGACTCGTCGGGTTGGGTGCTGTCATCGGTGGTCAAGGTGACCTTCGAGGTGGTGAAAGCCTGCACCACCTCGGCCGTCTTGCGGCCGATGATGCCACCGACCAAGCCGATCAGCAGGGCGACGGCGGCAAGGATGGCCAGCGCCGGGATGGACACCCGGCCGCCGAACAGAACGTCGCGAACGCCCAACTTCGGCGCCGGGGCACCGGATACGGCGAGTGGGGCCTTGGTGACCGCGGGCCTGCCCAGCTCAACCTGCGCCGTGGGGTCGCGCCACGGATCTTCGGCGGCGTCGGACCCCTCGTCGACGGCATTGAGCTTGCCTGCGTCAGCGGGGTGGCGCTGCAAGGACGTGGTGGTGTTGTCGGGCCGTCCGAAGGCCTGGGCCAGCACCGGGTCGGGAGGACCGACCCGCGGTGTGTACTCCCCCTGATCTCGGTACTTGTCTGCCCCCTGGAACGAACCGGATACCCCCGAAGGACGGCCGAAAGCCCGTTGCGAAGCCGGATCGACGGGCGGCCGGTCAACCGGGCGCGGCGCCAACCGGGGGGCGGTGTCCTGATTTGCGGTCACCGGCCCACCCTACCGGCGCTTACGACGTACTCGGCTATCTGGCCGCACCGCGTCATTTCCTAGTGCGGGCGGCAAGTCGCCATCGTGTGCTGACGGTTGCGGCGGTGCGGCCTCATGCGGAATGTGCGGAATCTGGCTGAGCAACCCGAGCAACGAGCCCGGCACCCGGATAGCCCCGGAATCGCGCAGTGCACTGCGTGCTTGGCGCTGAGCGTCGATCTCCAGTGCGCATTCGGCGCACATCGACAGGTGGTGTGCCGCACGCAGGTGCGCGCTCATCCGTAGTTCGCCATCCACGAACGCCGCTATCGCCTCGGTGGACAGATGCTCGGTCGATCCGAACTGGCGCGGAGCGCCCACCGGCGCCTCACTCTGCGAGGCGAACGGGGAGGGCAGCCGCGAGAACGACGAGAAACTCGAGAACGCCCGCCGGAACGAGCCGCTATCCACCACGGCGACGCTCCCTTCGATCCGGAACGGCCGGCGGACACGTGCCGACCTAACTCGAAGATAGCGCGCGAATGTACTCATTGCGTACCAACCTGCACCAATGGTGTCGCGCGCTACTCGGCGGCCGCGAGTGCGGACGTCGAGGAGTGTGCGGCCAGGTACTCACGGATGGCCTGCCGGCCACGGTGAATACGGCTACGCACGGTGCCGAGCTTCACATCGAGAGTGGCACCGATTTCCTCGTAGGACAGACCTTCGATGTCGCACAGCACCACGGCGGCACGGAACTCCGGTGCCAGCGAGTCCAGCGCGGCCTGCAGGTCGGCGCCCAGCTGAGCATCGTGGTAGATCTGCTCCGGATCAGGGTCGGTCGCAGGCACGCGGTCGTAATCCTCGGGCAGGGCCTCCATGCGGATGCGTCCGCGGCGACGGACCATGTCCAGGAACAGATTGGTGGTGATGCGGTGCAGCCAACCCTCGAAGGTGCCGGGCTGGTAGTTCTGCAGCGACCGGAACACCCTGATGAAGGTTTCCTGAGTCAGGTCCTCGGCGTCCTGCTGGTTGCCGGAAAGGCGGTAAGCCAGGCGGTACACGCGGTCGGCATGCTCACGAACCAATTCGTCCCAGGACGGCATGGCCGCCTGGTCTCCGGTGGCGTCGAATACTGCGGTCCCGGATAGCTCGTCAGGGTTGACGGCCTCGACGAAGTCTGTGTACTCGGGCTCGCTGATACGCGTAAGCGAAATCGCGTGTTCCTCCTGTTCGGTTGTGGCGGCCTCACCCCCGATGGGGAGACTGTCAGCCTGGTCAACCCAGATGCCATCGGTGTTATTCCCGGAAAGACGCGGGGCACTCAGGCTCTGGTTCAGGATGGATCGCGACATGCATTGACCCTCTACCACCGAGGTGTGGGTCTCTTATGAGCTAACTTAACTCTTCCTGAGAATGCGGTCTCGATCCGGTCTCACCGGGGATATCCGCACAAGAAACCCGCTCGATCGTCTCGGAGTTCGGCGTGTCGCAGGACAGATTCACTCCCGCTCGACAGGATCGAACCGTGACCAGCAGCGCAGATCGATCCCGCGTCGAGGCGATGGTGAGCCATGCCGAGGGCGCCATCTCCGAAGACGACATAGTCGCCGCCGCGCGGGAACGTGCCGTTGACCTGGGTGCTGGCCCGGTGACGCCCGCGGTGGGCGCTCTCCTGAGTGTCTTCGCACGTCTATCCGGCGGTAAGGCCGTCGTCGAAGTGGGTACGGGTGCGGGGGTCAGCGGTTTGTGGCTGCTCTCAGGTATGCGCGAGGACGGCGTACTGACCACCATCGACCTGGAACCCGAGCACCAGCGCAGCGCCAAGCAGGCCTTCTCGGAGGCTGCCATCGCGCCGTCGCGCACCCGGCTGATCGGTGGCCGGGCCCAAGAAGTCCTGCCCCGACTGGCCGACGAGTCCTACGACCTGCTCGTCATCGATGCCGCACCGGCAGATCAACCCGACTTCCTGGCCGGGGGCATTCGGCTGCTGCGGCCGGGCGGCGCCGTGGTGATCCACGGGGTGTCGGCCGGTGGGCGCGCAGGTGATCCGAGTGCCAACGATCCCGATGTGGTCGGCGCGCGCGAAGCGGCACGCATCATCGCCGACGACGGCCGGTTCACCGCGGTGCTGATCCCACTGGGCGATGGCTTGCTGGCGGCCACCCGCGACTAGATAGTCCACTCTCCCACCGGGTGTGAGCACGCTGCTGCTCACACCCGGTGTTTTGTGCTCGCTCTCGCGCTCAGGTGGTAGATGCTTGACTTTCTACTGAACGCATGTTTAGTGTCCTAAACATGCGTTCAGTCGATGACCTCACCGCCGTCGCCCGGATCCGAGAGGCCGCCATCAAGCTGTGGGGCGAGCAGGGATTCGGCGCCAGCGTCCGCGCCATCGCCGATGCGGCAGGAGTCAGCCCCGCGCTGGTCATTCACCACTACGGATCCAAGGACGGGCTTCGGCAGTCCGTGGACGACTACCTGCTGGAGTACATCCGCTCGGAGAAGTCCCGCACCATCACCTCAAATGACCCCAAGGTCTGGCTCGACGCCATCGACGAGATCGAGACCTTCGCACCGATGGTCAGGTACCTGCTACACAGCGTGCAGTCGGGCGGAGAACCCGGCCGCGCATTTCTGCAGCGCTCCATCGACGATGCCGAAAAGTATCTGGACGACGGTGTGAACGCGGGCACCATCAAACCCAGCCGCGATCCCAAGGGGCGGGCCTTGTGGGTATCACTGACCGGCGTCGGCGCACTGACCGTCTACGTACAGATGTTTCCGAACGACGACCTGCGCACCATCTTGCGCCGGTACTCCGAGGAGCTGATGTTCCCGGCCATCGAGATCTACACAGAGGGCCTGATGACCGACTCCACCATGCTCGATGCCTTTGCCGCACAACAGGATAGCTCTCACAACGGAGGAGATTCGAAGTGACTTACCCCCATCTTGCGGTCGAAATACGGGGACTGACCAAGTCTTTCGGCAAGAACAGGGCACTCGACGGGCTCGACCTATCGGTGGCGCACGGTGAGGTGGCGGGATTCTTGGGACCCAACGGCGCCGGCAAGTCCACCACCATCCGGGTACTACTCGGCCTCCTGCGCGCCGAGGCCGGCACGGTGCAACTCTTCGGGGGCGACCCCTGGGTCAACGCGGTGGAACTGCATCGACTCATCGGCTACGTACCAGGGGATGTCACCTTGTGGCCCAACCTCACCGGCGGGCAGGCCATCGACTTCCTCACCAGAATGCGCGGCGCCGAACATGTTTCCCTGCACAGGCGCAACGAACTCATCGAGCGTTTCGAGCTCGACCCCTCCAAGAAGGCCCGGACCTACTCTAAGGGCAACCGGCAGAAGGTGGCGCTGATCGCCGCGTTCTGCTCCGACGCCGAGCTGTTCATCCTGGACGAGCCGACATCTGGCCTCGACCCGCTGATGGAGACCGTCTTCCAAGAGTGTGTGGCCGAGGTGGCCTCTCGTGGCTGCGCGGTCCTGCTTTCCAGCCACATCCTGGCCGAGGTGGAGAAGCTATGCCATCGGGTGACCATCGTGCGTGCCGGGCGCACGGTGCTCTCCGGCTCCCTGGCAGAACTGCGACACTTCATGCGGACGTCCGTCACGGTGCGCACCCTGGCCAACCCCTCTGGGCTCAAATCCATCCCGCAATTGCACGACGTCGCCATCGGCGGCAACCGAGCCTCATTCACCGTGGATCGCAGCGACCTCGACCGCACCATGGAGCAACTCGCAAGCCTCGGCATCGTCGACCTCACCGTGGCTCCCGCGTCGCTCGAAGAGCTGTTCATGCGCGAGTACCAGGGTGTCCCGCGGTGACTACCGAATTCGCGACCCTGCCCATCCGCCATCCCATTTCGGATGGCAGCCCTCGACAGCCACTGACCGGCATCGGCACGCTGATCGCGTTGGCGTTGCGTCGTGACAGATTCCGGATCTGTATGTGGGTGGGCTGGTTGACGCTCTTGATGACCTATACGCCGCTGGCGTTCACGTCGATCTACCCGACAACGGCCGATCGCATGGCACGGGTCACCATGATGAAGACCCCGGCTGGAATCATCATGGGTGGGCCCAATTTCGGCGTCAACGAGACCGATGTGGGCGTCATGGTCGCCAACGAACTGATGACGGTCATGATCGCCGCCGCGGCCATCATGTCCATCCTGACCGTCATCCGCCACACCCGCGCCGAGGAAGAGTCCGGCAGTGCCGAGCTGGTGATGTCGGCCGTGATCGGCCACCAGGCCCGCACCTATGCGGCGCTCGTCGTGGTCGGACTGATGAATGCCGTCCTCGCCGGTGCGATGACCATCGCCTTGTCCGCGGCGGGATTCGATATTGCCGACAGCCTTGCAATCAGCCTCGGAATCACCGGCGCCTCCATGGTTTTCGCCGGGGTGGCGGCCGTCACGTCGCAATTGTGGCGCACCGCCAGGGCAGCCAGCGGCGTCGCGATGGCGGCGCTCGCAGCAGCGGTCCTGGTTCGAGGAGTGGGCGACATCATCGACAACAAGGGCAGCGCGCTGAGCTGGTTCTCGCCCCTGGCATGGGCCCAGCAGATGCGGCCGTTCGTCGACCTGCGCTGGTGGCCCTTCCTGCTCCTGGTGGGCGCCGCCGTTGCGCTGATGCTGACCGCACACATGCTCGAAGGGCATCGACAATACGACGCCGGGGTACTGCCCTCGCGCGGCGAGAATGCGAACGCACCCGAGATCAAGTCCGTGTTCGGCCTCAACCTGCAGCTGCAGCGCGGACTGCTCACCGGTTGGGGGACCGGAATCTTTCTGGCCGGTATGGCATTCGGATCGATGGCCAAGAGCCTGCGCGATTCGATCGACACCAACCCACTGTTGGCTCGTGCATTCCAGGCCCACGGACTCGATAGCATCTTCGCCACCTTCAATCAGGTGCTCGCCATCGCGGCAACCGCGTATGTGGTCTCGGCGATCGTGAAGCTGGCCAAGGATGAGCAATCGGGTATC